>JAXLYM010000069.1:0-1623 GCA_046351455.1 Polyangiaceae bacterium | reverse complement strand
ACCGCGCTCGCGCAGGCCGGCGCGCACGTCATCGTCAGTTCGCGCAAGGAACCGGCGGTGACGGCGACGGTGGAGGCGCTCCGCGCGGCCGGCTATCGAGCCGACGGGATCCCCGCGAATGTTGGGCGTCTCGACGAACTCAGCGCCTTGGCCGATCGCGTCCTCACTGAGTTCGGCGGCGTGGACGTGCTCGTGAACAACGCGGCGACCAACCCGGTCTATGGCCCGTCGGTGAACACGACCCCGGAGGCATTCGCCAAGATCATGGACGTGAACCTCCGCGCGCCGTTCGAGCTGGCCAAGCGCGTCTATCCCTCGATGCAACAGCGCGGGGGCGGGTCGATCATCAACATCTCCTCGATCGGTGGAGTGTCGCCCGAGCCCAACCTCGGCATCTACAGTGTGAGCAAGGCGGCGCTCCTCAGCCTGACGCAGGTCTTGGCGCGCGAGTGGGGGAAGGACAGGGTGCGCGTCAACGCGATCTGTCCGGGGCTCATCAAGACCGACTTCAGCCACGCGCTGTGGGGCAACGAGCAGGTGCTGACGCATGTGATGCGCAATCAGCCGATTCCTAGAATGGGCGAGCCCGAGGACATCGCTGGGCTCGCGCTCTTCCTCGCCTCCGAAGCGGCGTCGTTCTGCACTGGAGGTACCTACATGGCCGATGGTGGCTACACGATCTGACGCGCCCGTTCATGGGCGAGGCCCCGATGCCTAACGAACTTCCGTTGAGGGCGCAGGTGCGCGCCTTCGTCGACACGGTCCTCCTCCCGCTCGAGCACCGATACCTCAACGAACCGTGGTCGGCGGTGCTCCCGGCGCTGGAGGGGGCGCGCGCGGAGGCCAAAGCGCGCGGCATCTGGGCGCCGCACCTTCCCGCATCCCTCGGCGGGCGCGACCTCCCGTTCCTCGAGTTCGCGGGGATCTCGGAGGAACTGGGGCGTACCCCCATCGGACACTACGCGCTCAACTGCCAGGCGCCCGACATCGGCAACATGGAGTTGCTGCATCGGCACGGCAGCGCGGCCCAGCAGGCGCAATGGTTCGAGCCTTTGGCGCGCGGCGACATCCGGTCGTGCTTCGCCATGACGGAACCGGAACGCGCGGGCTCCAATCCGGTGTGGCTGGAGGCGCGGGCGGTGCGCGAGGGCGACGAGTACGTGATCACGGGACACAAGTGGTTCACGTCCGCGGCCGACGGTGCGGCGTTCGCGATCGTGATGGCGGTGACGGACCCCGAGGCGCCGCCGCATCAGCGAGCGTCGCAGATCATTGTGCCGGCCGGTACTCCGGGCTATTCGCTCGTCCGCAACATCAAGGTGATGGGCGACGAGGGGGAAGGCTACGCGACGCACGGTGAAGTGCGATTCGAGCGCTGCCGCGTCCCGGTGAGCAATCGCATCGGCGCGGAAGGCGCCGGCTTTGCGCTGGCGCAGGAGCGCCTGGGCCCTGGGCGCATTCACCACTGCATGCGTTGGATGGGGATCTGCGAGCGTGCGCTCGACCTCACCTGCCGGCAGGCGGCATCTCGCGAGCTTTCTCCCGGCGTCGTGTTAGGCACGCGGCAGAGCGTGCAGCACATGATCGCGGAGTCCCGCGCCGAGATCGAGGCGGCACGCCTGC
>JAXLYM010000068.1:0-3400 GCA_046351455.1 Polyangiaceae bacterium | reverse complement strand
GGGGGGCACCTCGTTTTTTCCGCGGTGGCGAGGGCTCCACGGAGCCGTCCGGCTCGAAGCGGCTGGGGCCGGCGGAGAAAAAAATGGCGCCCCATGCACTTTCCGAAATGAAACCGGCGGCAGCTCACCATTCCAGAAGCAGAGACAAGCGACGCGCCGTGGCGAAGGCCACGTAGATCTCGCGGTCCTCCAGGTCCCACGCAACGTGAGCGTCGCAGCGCCGGCGGTGTGTACCGTGGTGACGCTTGCTGGGGGCACCTCCGCAAGCACCGCGATCGCTGGTAAGAAGCGCTCCCGATGTCCGCGACCGTCGCCACGCCGAAGTCCGTGCGCATCGCCTTCGCGGCCGGCACGCTCCGGGTCGAAGGCCTCCCGCGCGAAGGCGGCGTCGATCTGCCCGCCGCGTGCCGATGGGACGAGCGCGAACGCGTGCACAGGCTCCCCGCGATCGACTACGCCGAGCTCATCCTGAAGCTGCGCGCGCAGAAGGTCCCGTACGAGGACGAGGCGCGCGCCTACACGGAGCTCGCGCGCACGCCCGCGGTGAAGCACGAGCCGTTCGTGTACCAGCGGGAGGCCCTCGCGGCGTGGGAGCGCGCGCGGTTTCGCGGGGTCGTGGTGCTGCCGACCGGCACCGGCAAGACGTTCCTCGCGACGCTCGCCATCGCGTCGCGCAAGCGGTCCACCCTCGTCGTGGTGCCCACGCTCGACCTCGTGAACCAGTGGTACGACGGGCTCTCCGCCTCGTTCGGGGAGCCGATCGGCATCGTCGGCGGCGGCTACCACGAGGTCGAGGACATCACCGTCACCACGTACGATTCGGCCTATTTGCACATGGAACGGCTCGGATCGAAGTTCGGGCTCGTGGTGTTCGACGAGTGCCACCACCTGCCGAGCGCTTCGTACTCGCTGGGCGCCAAGATGTGCCTCGCGCCCTTTCGTTTAGGGCTCTCGGCGACGCCGGAGCGCACCGACGAGCGGGGGTACGAGGACACGATCGGGCCCATCGTCTTCCGGCGCGACATCACCGAGCTCGCGGGCGAGTACCTCGCGGCGTACGACGTGCAGCGGCTCGCGGTGCCTCTCTCGGCCGAGGAGCGCGCGCAGTACGACGCGGCGCGCGACGTGTACCGCAGCTTCCTCCGCGCCAACTCGATCCGCATGAGCGAGCGCGACGGGTGGCAGCGGTTCCTCCTCCTGTCCTCGCAGAGCGACGCGGGGCGGCGGGCGTTCCTCGCGTACCGGGAGCAGAAGAAGCTCGCGCTCGCGGCGCCCGGGAAGCTCGCGGTCCTCGGCAAATTGCTGCACGCGCACCGTCACGATCGCACGATCGTGTTCACGGAGGACAACGCGACGGTGTACCAGATCGCCCGGCAATTCCTGGTGCCCGCGATCACGCACCAGACGAAGGTGAAGGAGCGATCGTTCCTCCTGTCCGCGTTCAACGAGGGCACGCTCACCGCGATCGTCACGTCGAAGGTGCTCAACGAGGGCGTCAACGTGCCGGAGGCGAACGTCGCGATCGTCCTCAGCGGCAACGCGAGCGTCCGCGAGCACGTGCAGCGGCTCGGCCGCATCCTCCGCAAGACGGGCGACAAGCTCGCGACGATGTACGAGCTCGTCGCGGCCGGCACCGCCGAGGAGTACACGAGCGATCGCCGGAGGGAGCACGTTGCTTACCAGTGATCTCGTCCGCGCGCGCCGTCGCGAGGGCGCGCTGCACGCGCAGTACGTGACGGGCGAGGCCGCGGCCCGCGTGCTCCCGATCGCGCGGGGCTACGTCGACGTGTACCGCCGCATGATCGGGCGCTCGCGCGAGGAGCTCGACGTCGCGGCGGGCGCGATCGACGTGTCGGCGCGCGATCGGTTGACGGCGCTCGGGCTGCGCAAGGTGCTCGACGATCGGTGCGTGTTCGAGGGGCAGGCGGCGATCGATCCGGAGGAGGTGCGCCGCGAGGTGTTCCTCGCCTCCGCTCGGGCGTGGCGCGATCTCGACGTGCGCGCGGGGCTCGATCGCGCGGCGGTGATCGCGTCCGCGGCTTCGAAATTCGGGTGCGCGCCGGAGGTGATCGAGGCGAGCCTGTTCGCGGATCTGCGCAGCGCCGAGATCCTCCGCGAGGCCTGGGATCTCGGGGCGGAGGCGCTCGTCGAGCGGTACAACCTCGCGCTCGCGCAGAGCGTCCTTCTGCGGGCCACGCGCGTCACGGTGACGCTCACCGGAGAGAGCCCCGATCGCTACCGCCGCCTCTTCCGAGCGATGCGGTTCCTCGGTTTGCTGCACACGGTCACGCTCGTGCCGGAGCCGCTCGCGGAGGTGCCGGCTGCGAAGGGACGCGCGCCGAAGGGCTCGCTGAAGAGCGCGGCGCCGGGGCCGGTGGGTGGTTCGATCGAGGAGGCGACCGTTGGACGGAGGGCTGCCCGCCGCCCGAAGGATGCAGCCGAGGGCGGGGGCGACGCGCGGCCCAAGAAGACAACGAAAAAGGCTGAAAAGAAAGGGTCCAGGAGAGGTTTGGGGGGCGCGGCTCCGCTCGCCGAGGGGGCACACGAAACGCCGGTGACGCCCGCTCTTCCCGCGACGTACTGCGTCGTGATCGACGGGCCCTTCAGTCTCTTCGGGCCGTCGCAGAAGTACGGGCTCCGGCTCGCGACGCTGCTCCATGCGGTGCTCGCGTGCGAGCGGTGGTCCTTGATCGCGGACGTCGCGTGGGGCGCGCGCAAGGAGCCGCTCGTGTTTCGCGTGTCGCCCGCGGATCGGCTGGTGCCGTACGCGTCGGAGGTGCCGTCCTCGTCGCCTTCGCTCGACGCGTTCGTGGCGGCGTTCGACAAGCTCGGATCGAAATGGAGCGTCGCGCCGAACGATCGCATCTTCGCCGTCCCCGGCGAGCCCGCGGTGATCCCGGATCTGGCGTTCGTGAACCGCGTCACCGGCGAGGAGGTGATGCTGGAATCGTTCGGCTTCTGGAGCCGCGCCGCCGTGTGGACGCGCGTCGAGCAGATCCGGCGCGGCGCGATCCCGGCCCGGCTGCTGCTCGCCATCAGCAAGGAGCTCCGCGTCAGCGCCGAGGTGCTGGAGGACGACGACGCGGGCGAGGTCTACGTGTACAAGGCCACCATGCTGCCCCGCGCGGTGCTCGAACGGCTCGAAAAAAAGGGAAAAGCTGCTTGAACGTGCCCTTGTGGTTGTCGGGCATGCTCGGCCCGGCGATCATGCGCGCGCCGTCTGCCATGCCCCTCCTTCGATCCAGGCTCCATGCGCCCGCCGCCTTGCTGATCGCCGGAGGCCTCGTCGCCGCCGGCTGCAAGACGGACGGGATCGCCGCCGCGAAATACGCGCCGCCGCCCGCCCCGCGAGAGGTCGGGCTGCACGCGTACGGGCCCGCCCGCTACGTCGCCGACGGCG
>JAXLYM010000067.1:0-25628 GCA_046351455.1 Polyangiaceae bacterium | reverse complement strand
AGCGCGCGCGTCAGATCGCAGCGGCGAATTAGCGACCATCGCACGGAGATTCAATGAGTCGGATCTGGGTCAGCGAAAGACGAGCAATCCCACGCTGGCTCCAAGCGAGAGGAGCACGAACGAGAGCAGCGTCCACGCCTGCGCGGGCACGATCTCCTTCGTGACATCCGGGCTCGCTCGGAGCCTCTTCGACGCGAGGATCGCGTGCGGCAAGCCGATGATCCCGATCCACACGCCGCGCGGCAAACCAAAGGCGAAGGGCGCGAGCGCGAGGTAACCGAAGGCGACGATCGGAAAGGTCACGAACGCCCTCGCCGCGAGGACGCGCCCGATCCGAACGACGATCGTGCGCTTGCCGGAGGCCTCGTCCGCGCGCGCGTCAGGAAACTCGTTGATGAAAAGGAACGCCGCGATCATCACCCCGACGGGCACGCCCAGGTGGACCGCGCGGAGCGGGATCTCTCCCCGTTGCACGACGTATGCGCCCGCGCAGATCAAGGGGCCATACGTCAGGAACACGGCAAGCTCGCCGAGCCCCCGATACGACAGCTTGAAAGGAGGCGCGTGATAGAAGAACGCGAGCGCCGCGCCGACGAGCCCGATGCCCCACACCGCCGGCTCCTTGACCGCGAGGGCGACGCCGAACGCAGCGCCGAGCAGGTAGAATACACCCGCGACGGCCATCGTCTGGGGCCGTGTCCACAGGCGGTCCACGAGCACCCGCTTGCCGCCGGAGAAGGGGCTCCTGTCCTCCTCTGTCACGCGTACATCGGTGCCCGAGTCAAAGTCATAGAGCTCGCCCGACGCGTTCTTCGCGGCCTCGATGCAGAAGATCCCGAGCACCGTGGCCGCGAGCGCTCCCCATTGAATCGGCCCGTCGTGGGCGGCGAGCGCGAGCCCGAGGGCCATGGACGCGACCGAGGCCAGGGTGATTTTCGGGTCGGCGACACGATAGACCCCCTGCCAGAACCGGGGACCGCCCCAGGGCAGATCGGGCCCTCCCCCTTCGTCCCGCGGAGTCATGCGTGCTCCTCCGCGAGCGCCTTCGCGATCTTCCGGGCCGTCGCCCGCGCCGTCTCGATGGCCCGCGCCATCTCGATCTCGCGCTCCTCGGGGCCCCCGAGGTCCTGCTTGTCCGCCTTGATCACGTCGAGCCCCACGCCGCCGAGGAGCCACAGCGCGTCCTTGAGCCACTCCCCGAGGTGATCGGGGCCCCACGCGCCGCGCGTCTGGATCAGGACAGCTCTCTTCCCGTCGAGCACGCCCGTCGGCCCGGCGTGCGTGTAGCGGAAGCTCTTCCCGGGCTGCGTGACGATGTCGATGAACGCCTTGAGGTGCGGCGGGCCGTGGTAGTTCCAGAGGGGTGTCGTGAATACGAGCAGATCCGCGATAATCAGCTTGTCAATCCACGAGTCCCAGCGCGAGAGCAGCGCCTTCTCCTCGTCGGACATCGGCGCTCGCGAGATCGACTTCGTCAGCGCGGAGAGCGTCGGCGTGTCGAGGGGCGGAGGCGTCGCGAAGAGATCGAGCGTCGTGAGCCGCATCGCGGGGAACGTCCGCGAGAGCTCGGTGAAGAAGACGCCGGACAGCTTCAGCGTGCGTGACTCGGGCCCTCGCAGCGTCGACGTGACGTGAAGCACATGTGCAGCCGTGCGCACGACCAACGGATCCGACGTGCCTTCCACGGTGTCTCACTCCCAGCTCGCGCCAGAGAAATGTCTGGCGCACCAAAGGGGCGAGCGAGCCACAAACGTGCCACACGAAGATCCGTGGATTTCCATGTGTCTCGGCTGCAAATTCAGCGCTCGAACGCTCCCTCTTGCGCACGCGGCGTCGGCGCTCTCTCCCCTTCGGCGGCGGCCCTCGCATAGAACGCCGGTGGTGACCCTGAGAGCGCGCCTTGTCCGGCGTGACGGACAGGTCGTCCGGCGCGGCTTGTCTCTTGCGAAGAGGCGCGCGTGATCGACGCACTACCCCGGATCTGTCTCGTGCTCGGCAAGGGCGGCGTCGGTCGCAGCACCCTTTCCGCGGCGCTCGGATCGGCGCTCGCGGACCGCGGAGAGCGCGTGCTCATCGTCGAGTGGACGATCGCCGAGTCCATCGCGCCGTGGTTCGGGTCGCCCGAGGCGGACGTGGATCCCGTCCCGATCGCGCCGCGCCTCTCGGCCATGAATTTCCGGCTCGACGCCGTGCTGCGAACGTATTTCGTCGATCACCTCAAGCTGGGCTTGTTTTACCGGCACATCGTGGACGGGCCGCACGTGCGCGCGTTCATCGACGCGGCGCCGGGGCTGGCGGAGCTGATGTTCGTGGGGCACCTGTGGTGGCTCACCACGCTCGCCGAAAAGGAAGCAGGGCTCGTGTTCGACCGCGTGGTCGTCGACGCCCCCGCGACGGGGCACGGCGCGTCGCTCCTGGATCTGCCAGGGACGATGGCGTCGCTCGGCGCGACAGGGCTCCTCGCGACGGAGATCGGCCGCGTCACTGGCATGCTCGCGGACCCCGCCTGGCTCGGCGCGATCGTCGTCGCGCTCCCCGACGAGCTGGCCGCCTCCGAGACATTGGAGCTCGTCCCCCGCGTGACGCGCGACCTCGGGCGCCCGCCGCTCGCCGCGGTGATCAATCGGTGTGTCCCGTCCCTCCAATCCGACGCTCACCCCGCGTGGATCGAGCGCCTCTCCGAGCGGCTCTCCCCCGCCGCGCGCGACGCCCTGGCGGTGTTGACAGGCGATCTCCGGGGCCGCGCCCGCCGCGCCGAGGAGCTCTCTCGCGCGCTCGTCGGGCAGACACGACACGGCACCTTCCTCCTCGACGAGCAGCTCGCCACATCGGGCAAGACATCCCCGCGGGACGTCGTTCGCGCCCTCGCCGAGCAGATCACGACGTGGCTCCCGAGCGCTGAAAACAGCGGGCATTCGCGCCAGATGAGGGACGCCCGATGACCGCCAGGCTCCACGTCCTGCTCGGCGCAGGCGGCGTCGGGAAGACGACGCTCGCCGCAGGATACGCATTGTCTCTCGCACGCTCGGGATCGCGCGTGGGGCTGCTCGGGATCGATCCCGCGCGCCGGTTGCAGGGCGCCCTGGGGGTGATCTTGCGCGACGAGCCGCTGCCCGTCACAGGCTGGGAGGAGCCCGCCGCCCCCCCGCGAGGCGCGTTGAACGCGGCCCTCCTCCGGCCCGAGGACTGCCTCCGTCGCTGGGCCGAGGAGTCCGCGAGCGATCCCGCGGCCCTCGCAGAGCTCTCGCGAAACACCTTCTTTCTGGCGCTCGCGGATCGCCTCGCAGCCGCGGCCGACGTGCTCGCCGCGATCCGCGTCGCCGAGTGGGCCGAGCGCGATCCTGCGATGACCGACCTCGTCGTCGACACCGCCCCGGGCCTCAACGCGATCGACTTCCTCCGCCGGCCAAGGGCCCTCACCGTGTTCCTCGAAGGCCGCCTCATCCGCTGGCTGCGCGCCGTGGCTCCCTCACGCTCCGGAGGCGCCCTGTCGGACGTCCTCCGCGGCGGCGCGCGGCGAGCCGTCGGGGGCCTCTCTCGCCTCGGCGGGACAAGGCTCATCCTCGAGCTCGGAGACTTCGTGTCACTCGTCGAGGGGATGCTCGAGCGCATGCTCTCGCGCCTCGAAAAAGCGCAGGGCTGGCTCCAGGACCCCGCGACAGAGATCCTCCTCGTGACGGCCGTCCGCGACGACGCCGCCGACGCCGCTCACAAGATCGCCAGAGCGCTCCGCGCCGCCGGCCTCGCCCCGACGAGCGCCGTGCTCAACCGCGCGCTCCCCGCGTCCCTCGCGGCCGAGCTCGCGCGACTGACACGCTCCGATCCTTCGGAAAATCAAGCCCCGATCGATCCCCCCTGGCCCCGCGAGGCCCACGTCATCGCGACGTACGCGCGCCTCTACATCGAGATGCAAGAGCGCGTCGCCGCCGCCGTGGCCCCGCTCTCTCCGCGGCTCGTGATCGTGCCTGCCGCCCGCGGCCTCGACGAGGACGCCCGCGCGAGCGCGCTCACCGCCTTGGGCGATCGGCTTCGAAATGGCCTCTTGGCCGCCGATCGGTGATCGGCCCTCCCCGAACCCTGGTACCGTGACGACATGCAGAGTCGTTCGATCGCCCTTCTCTTCTCGGCTTCTCTCGTCTCTCTCGCCGCCCTCTCCGCAGGCTGCGGAGACGGCAAAGGCAGCTCCGGAGGCGCCGGAGGCTCCACCTCCTCCTCGACGGGCGGCGCCACGGGCGGGACCGGAGGCACCGGCGGCTCCACCTCGTGCGAGGGTGTCATGTGCGCGGGCGCGGGCGAGATCTGCGCCGACGGCGCGTGCACGAAGGACTGCGCACGAGCGGGCGCCACCCCTTGCGGCGCCGGCACCGCCTGCGACGTGTCCAATGCGAACGCCGGAAACTGCGTCCCCCTCGATTCCCCCTGCCTCACCACGTCAGATCCCGAGCCGTGCGGAGATCGCGTGTGCGGCCCGGGCTCGGCGTGCGATGGAGCGGGCAAGTGTTATCCCCTCGTCCCCTGCCAGGACGTCGTCTGCGACGCCGCCGGCTGCTTCGGGACCCAGTGTGCCTGTGCGCGCGACATCGGCTGTTCCCCCGCTCCGCTCGGCGCCCCCGGCGAGGTGGGCACGCTCCACGACGAGGCCTTCCGCCACGGCCTCGTCGACATCGAGTTCGACCCCACGTGCACCGCCTGGGGCGTCACGCTCATCTCGGGACCGGACTACCTCCGTTCCATCGCCCCCGACGGCACCGTCTCCACCTACCCTGGAGTCACCAACCTCAACATGGGCGAGGTGAGCGTCCTCCAGGACATCGTCATCCCAAAATCAGGCCACCTCGACGGCCCGAGCCCGCCCCCGCCCGACGACCTCGACGTCGCCCTCACGTACATCTGCTGCTCCGCCTGCGGCTGCCAGCTCGCCTCCACACCACAGGGCGTATCCCACTTCGAGCCCGCCACCTCCACGCTCCCGCTCGTCATCCCCTCCCAGACGTTCACCGACGGGACAGGCCCCTTTGGAGCGACGGTGATCGACACGGGCCCCGCCGGGCTCACCTACGGCACGGATCGCGTCCTCTACGTCGGCAACGTGGATGTCAACGGCGACTACTTCCGCCTCGATCTCGCGACCGACGTGAAGACCCTCGTCACCACGTTCGCCTCCCGCGTCTACGCCTCGGCCCCCTTCGACGCGGTGAACATGCTCGTGGCCCTCGAAGGCGGGGAGATCCGACTCCTCCGCTTGCTCGACGGGACATCGACTCTCTGGGCCACCTCGGACAGCCCCGTCACCGGCCTCACGCGCGACTTCTTCGACGGCTCGGTCTATGTCGCTCGCAAGGACACCCAGGTGTGGCGCTACGACGGAAAGGGCACAGGCGCCCTCGCCTGGACCGCCAAGGGCCCTGCGCGCCTCGCGATCGCCCCTGACGGCTACCTCTATGCGATCGACATCCCCCCTGCGATCGCCGACGCGACGCCCACCTTCGAGCGCTGGGAGCTGCCGAAGAACCGATGATCAGGCTCACCCGCGCCTTGCGCCACGCCGTCGTCGCGCGAACGCGAGCCCCGCGACGAGGCCCGTCACCCCCAGGAACAAGGCTGTGCCGTCCCGCTCGGGCGCCCCGAAGGCGCAGCTCCAGTCAAGCGGGACAGCCGGGCACGCGGGGGGCGTCCCCTTGCCCACCGGCGCCTGCAGAAACCGCCCCACCGGCTCCTGAGCGCTCGCCGCCTGGAGGACCAGATCCTCCGCCAGCGCCCCGCGCGACAGCTTCGCGTACATGCGCGTCACCCACGCGCTCTGCGGATCCATCCCGGCGAAGAGGGTGTCCAGATCCGCCTTCGCGTCGTCGAGCTCCGTCACCCCGTTGTCCGGATCTCCCCACCCGCTCTGCCCGGGATTTCCCTCGATCTGATACTGCACCGCGAGCGAGAAAGAGTCCTTGTAAAAAGGAGCCGCGCTCTCCACGAGCCACGCGTCGCTCCCCGCGGCCCCGAACAAGCCCTCTCGCAGCTCCCTGTAGTTGCTCGTCCCTTGATCCCAGTCCCACACGAGCAGCCCTGCCGGGATCTGCCAGTTTGTCCGGTTCGCCACCTCGTAGCGCCCCTCCGCGACGACGTGGAGCAACACCGGAGTCACCGCGCCCGTGCCCGCGGCCACCATCCGGAGCGGCAGCGCGAGCGCGCCCCCCGGCGTCGTCACGCGCACAGGCCGCATCGATTTGACCCCTTGTCCGGGGACCAGCTTCATCGCGAGGAAATCGAAGCCTTCTTTCTGATAGGCCTCGATCACGGGCTTCACGTCATCGGGGATGAAATACCCATGATCCGTGAGCCACCCCGTGAGCGCGGCCGGCGTCGTCGCGTCGAGCTGCACTGTCTCGTACGGACCCACTGTCTCCTTGGCGATGACGTTCACCTCCTCGTCCGGGGGCACATAGACGCTCCCGCCCCCGGACGCCGAGTCCTCTGCGGAGGCGAGCCCGTTCCTGCTCGATGAGACGCACTTGAGCGGCGGTGGAAACACCGTCACCTGCGAGCTGTCGTTCAGGAGCGCGAAGAGCGCGTCCGCGGAGAGGCCGATGTCCACTTGCCCCTTGATCGGCAAGAACCAGGCGAACGACTCCGGCGCTCCGGAGTACTCGATCTGATCGTAGAGCGTCGTCTGCGTCTTTGACGCGGCGAGGATCATGCGGTGTCCGGTGACCTGCGTGTTCGTGTCCGGGGGGACGGCGCACCCCCCGCACGCGTGAGCGTCCGGCTCGGCGGCGAGGAGCGCGAGGGTGAGCACGGGGGCCGACACGACCGAGAGGGCAAGCAGGTGAGGCTTCATGCCCCGAGGCTACACCCGTTGGGGTCGGTCCGACATGGCCCCGCACGATGCGAGCGACGCGTGCTGCGAGACCCGGGAGAGTCGTGTTAGGGTGCGCGCTCCCGCCGATGACGAAGCCCGCCTGGTACAGGAGCCGACGGCTCAAGATCGCGCTCGTCGCGGTGATCGCGACGCTCGTCGGCGTCGGCATCGGCGTCGACATCTGGAGCAAGTCGCGCGTCCGCGCCTTCGCGAAGGCGAGCGCCCCCGCGTGGGACGCCGAGCGCGCGCGCCTGGAGTCGCTCGACAACCCGACCGATCCCACCGTCAAGGACCCGTGCGCGCCCGCCTACCTCGCCGTCGGCGTGGACCTCGGAGCCTCCGGTCGCGCCATCGGCCTCGCGCTCCGCCGCTCCCTCAAGGAGAAGGTCCCCGACGACGCGCGCGCGATCGTCGCCGGGGAGAAGGGCGCGATCGACGCCTTCTTGAAGGCAAGCCGGTGCGGCAAGTACACCCCCAAGCCCGACGAGGCGTGGGTGACGTACGGTCGACTCTATCCCTTCTTCATCGCCGGGCGCCTCGTCATCGTGGACGCGCGCGTCCGCGCCGAAGAGGGCGATCTCGACGCCTCGCTCGATCGCCTCCTCGCCGCCATCAAGGCGGGGACCGATCTCGAACAAGGCACCTTGATGGCCAGCGTGCACGGCGTCGCGGTGAGCGCCCCCGCGCTGGAGACCCTCGCCGCTCTCATCGCCGAAGGCCGCCTCTCCGAGGCGCAGCGCGATCGCGTCGAACGCCTCCTCCTCGCGCTCGCCCCGCGCATGCCGTCGATGGAGGACGGCATCCTCCGGCAGCGACTCATCCTTCACCAGATCGCGACGGAGGCCCTCGCCACGGGCAAGGCCCCCGCGAACGCGCGGCCGAGCGCCGACAACCCTGGCCGCTTCGTCGCCGCGGTGCTCCCCCCGCTCGCGATCCTCGCCGACGCCCTCTGGAAACAGGATCGCTTCCTCGCGCGCGTGCAGGACTTCGCCCGGGACGATCGCGACCCGCTCCTCTTCGTCACGCGCATGGCCAACGCGGAGCCGCGCGCCAAATCCCGCGTCCTCACGGGCTTCGACTTCCCCCCTTATGGCCTGATGCAGAAGGGCCACAATCTCTGTATTCCGCGCGCCTGGACGAAGATGATCCTGACGGCCCTCACCGTCGAAAAGGCCCCTTCGGTCCCGGCGAGCCTCCCCCCGATGGACGATCCTTGCGGCGCGGGCTCCCTCCTCTACTTCACGGGTGCGACGGGCGGTTACGTCCTCGCGAGCACTGGCAAGGACGGCACGATCAGCGACGACGATCTCCGCCTGGAGCGTGCCCCCAAGCCCGCGCCCCCGGCACTCTGAATACGATCTGTTTGGGGTAGCCCGCCGGATCAGGGACCGCGGCTCACGCCCTCGCTTGGCCCCTGCGCGAGGCGTTCGCGAGTGGACGGCTGCCGAGGTCCTTCGCCTCTTTTTTCTGGCGGCGGGCTCGTACCTTGAGATCTGCCGCAGACGCGAGCAGCCACGCGGAGAGAGCCTCGCCTTCGAGAGCGAGGGCCTTCTCCTGGATCTGATCCGGATCGACCGCGGCCCGAGCGGCGAGCGCTCGCTGCTCAGGCGGGGTGAGAGCGCGGTGGAGCCGCCTGGCAAAGAGACCGCGCAGCATCTTCTTGATTCCCTCCTCGCGGCCCTTCTCGATGCCCTCCTCGCGGCCCTTCTCGATGCCTTCCTCGCGGCCCTCGCGCTGCCCGAGCTCGTAGGCGTCTCGCAGCGTCTTGCTGACCTGGATCATGTCGGTCGGCTCGTCTCGGATCATCGCCTCGATTCTCATGCGGAGATTATGCCCCCACGGGTCGATGTCCGCAATCACCAGCAGCGCCGCGAACAGCTCCCACCGCTCGTCTCCGTTCGGGGTGGCGACGCGGATGGCGGCGACGACATCGCGCATCGCCGCGAGGGTCGCGTCGGGGGCGAGCGGCGTGAAGACGAGCCAGAAGGGGCTACCTCTGGCTTGCAGCTCGGCCATGGTGCGCTGGTACACGGCGTCGATGCGGAAGCGCGTGCCGCTGAACGGCCGGGAGGGCCATCCAGTGCGGACCGAGCGCTCGTCTGCCAAGCGCTTGCGCGGGCCGGTCAGGAGGATGACGACCGTGTCCATGGGAGGCGGCTTCCGGTCCGAGCGTTCGCCCTGAAACGCGATTCGACTGAGGGCCTGGTAGTCGTGCACGCGATCGGGCAGGTCCTTTTCGTACCGATACTCGAACTCGATCTCGAGCGCGAGCAGCTCGCCGGCGAGGCGGAGCAACAGGGTCTTGTCGAGCCGGCGCTCGGTGGCCGTGACCTGGGTGTCGGCCCACCCGACGATGACGGCGGGCTCGCCTGCGACATAGGGGCGCACGAGGGCCTCGGCGTGACGGCGGGTGATGTGGCGGAGAGTGATGTCGGCGTCGCCCATGACCCCCTGTCGGCACGTCCGCGGCAGAGTTGCGTGCCTCGCGTCGTTTTTTTAACTCACGTCCAGCCGATGGCGACGGTCACCACCCGAACGCCGTCCACCGTCTCTTCCCTCGAGAGCGCCGAGAGGACGGCCTCGTCGTCGCTCGAGCCGAACAGGGCGATCGTCGCCGAAGAGAGCCCCTGACTGCGGGCATACCGGGCGGCCTGCCGCGCCGAGGCCGGCAGCTCGGCGGCGTCGCGGAAGCTCTTGACCTCGATCACGCCCCTGTGTTCTTCCCACTTGAGGAAGAGATCGACCTTGCCATTGCCTGTCGGGAACTCGGGGCTGACAGCGCACCGCCATCCGACGGCCTCGCGCAGCCAGGCATAGAGATGGAAGTGCCCCACGGCCTCGCGCAGGCCCAGATCGCTTCGGGGTCGCTCCCCGGTGAAGGGGTCTTGCCCCTTGGCCTTGAGCCGGCCCAGATAGGCTTTGTAGCGCATGAGGAGGGCGGGCAGGGCGATCCCTTGTTCGGTGAAGACGTCCGCGAGCGTGTCCAGAAACTCCAGCGGCCTCGCCGGGAAGCGGGGCGACAGATCCGCGGAGAAGGCGTTGTGGAGGCGGAGCTGCACGAAGGGGCAGGAGAAGCGGCACACCCGGAGCGGGGCCCCGCCGATCGTCGTCGTGTCCTCGTAGTCGATGATGCCGTGGAGATAGAGGAAGTTGCACCAGTCCTGGTCGAACGCAAAGGGGACGTCCGCGTTTCCGAACAGGCCCATGACCTGATCGCGGTACGGCCCGCGGGCCTTCTTGATGAGGTTCAGGACAGTGTTGTTCGGCTCGATCTGGCACGCGGCGCCATAGACATTCTCCCAGTCCCGGAGCGTGATCGGCTGCTTTTGGCCCCGGTTGTACTTCTCGGTGAGCAGCTCGCCGAACCATCCCACGAGCCCGGGTCGCCCCCGCGTCGCCGTATACAACGTATCTACAACGGAGGTCTCCACCACCTGACCGCTCTCCGCCTGGTACTGGTCGAACATCTCCCCGACCTCTCCTCGGGTGAGGTTCTGGACGTGGAGCGAGCGCTGGACATTGAAGGGAGAGCCCCTCTCGCTGTCGAGCCCGAGGACGGCGCGCACGCCGATGAGCGCCAGCCCGTGCAGCCAGTGTTGCTCTCGGTTCAGGTAGATCCTGCGAAACTCGCCCACGACGCTGTCAATCACGGCGGGGGGCAGAGAGTCGAACTCGTCGATGAGGAGGATGAGCGGACGGTCGAAGAGCCCCCCTTGTTTGTGGAAGAGCGCGCGCCACCCGTCCCAGCTCGAAATGACGGGGGCGACGACGGGCGCGTCGAGCGGGAACGCGTCCCCGAACATCCTCGGCACCGACTGGAAGAACACCTCTTCGCCGTCCTTGCCTTTGAGGAGCGCCTCCATGCTCATCGAGCCGACGACGAAGCGGTCCCCATGGCGGGCCCGGATCTCCGCGATCGCGCGGCGCTGGAGCCACGTCTTGCCCGCCTGCCGGTAGCCCCAGATCGTGAAGAAATGGCCGCCCTTGGCTGGATCCCCCACGAGCTGCTCGACGCATTCCTCGACCATCGCGCGACGTTCCACGGAGAAATGAGCACTCAGATCCACGGGCCCGTACGAATGAAACCGACGCATCGGCCCCACCCTACCACTCTCCGGCGGCGGTTGCCCACCCCCGGGCGCGTGCCGCGCCCGCCCCTCCCAAATCGCTCTCTCCGTTCGCGATGGGAGGGGTCAGGGGAACCTCTGTGTCCTTTGTGCCTCTGTGGTGAATCCGACGGTTCAGATCGACGCGTGGCGCTTAAGTGAACAGCATTGGTGCCAGCAGCCTGTTGAATTATCGTCGCGAGCGCCCGGATCACGCGCCCGAGCGAGAACCGGAGCGGAACATACTGCCGTATTTGAGCACCGGAAGCGCAGCGAGGGCGCGTGAGGCGGGCGCGCAGCAGATAAGTCAACAGGCTGCTAACCCTTCTTCTTGCGCCGCGCTCGATTGATGAAGAAGAGCTTTGTCCTCGTCAGCCCCGAAGCACCCGAGTCGGAGCTCGCCCCGCCGGCCTTCTTTTTGGCCCCCGCCCGCGACTTCGAGCCTGCCGGCTTCTTTGCGACTGCCCCGCTCCTTCGCCTCGCGGGAGCCGCGGAGTCCGCGCCCGCCTTCGAGCGCGAAGAGGCACCGCGCGCGCGGCCGCTGCCGGGGGACGCAGCCCCGACGCCGCGCGCGCTCGCTCCGCCCTTCGTCCGCTTGCCCTTCGACTTCAACGTGGGAGTCGCCTGGAGGACGACCTCCACCGCCTCCGGATCCACTGCCTCGCTCGTGAGCGAGGCCCGCTGATAGGCGATCACCTGACCGTTCTTCTCGAACGTCGCGTCCCTCACCGCCACGAGCCCCGCCCGCACGAGCGCCCACAAGAGCTGCTCGAACGACCGGCGATCGAGGGACTCGTCCGCGAACGTCTCGCGATGAAGTCTGCCAGTCGCCTGCTCCCCCGAGGCGAGCGCCTCGAGGATGCGCCGGATGGCGTCCCGCTCCGTCCCGCTCGGGGCCCGCGAAAGCCCCGCGATCGAGCCCCTCGGCGCGCAGACATCGCAGAGCCCGCACGGCTCCCCCGAGTCCTCCTGATCGCCGAAGTGCCTCACGAGCTGCACCATCCGGCACCCGTGCGACGCCGCGAACCGTGAAATCTTCTGGAGCTGATCCAGCTTGTGCTGCCGCTGCTTCAGATAAGGGATCTGCCACCCGTCATGCCCCCGGGTCACGGATCCATCCATTGTCGAGTCCGCCCCTCGGTGAATGACCAGCTTCTCGAGCGCCTTGTCAAACTCCTCCTCGTCGAGCTCCACCCTTCGCCGCAAGGACTCGCGATCGATCTCCCCCCTGCCCAGCTTGCGAAAGATCGTCTCCAGCACCTCGACGTCCGGATAGTCCCGCTCGTGAAACGACTCGTGGATCTTCCTGTCCACGAAGCTGTGCATCAGCACCGCGGCCGAGGGCTTGCCGTCCCTGCCGGCGCGCCCGATCTCCTGATAATACCCCTCGACGCTCCCGGGCAGCGCCGCGTGAACGATCGTCCGCACGTCCGCCTTGTCGATCCCCATCCCGAACGCCGTCGTCGCGACGATGACGTCCAGCTCGCCAGACAAGAATGCTGACTGAACACGGTCGCGCTCGTCCGCGTCCATCCCCGCGTGGTAGGCCGCCGCCATGCGCCTGCCGAGCGTCCGCGCGAGCTGCTCCGCGCTCTTTCTCGTGGCCGCGTACACGATCGCCGGCCGTCGCCCGCTGTCCGAGAGCAGCTCGCGGATCGCGTCCGGTCGCTCTCCGGGGTTCAGCTCGATCACTTCAATGGCGATGTTCGAGCGCCGGAACCCATGAATGAACCGCGCCGCGCCCCGGAGCCCGAGCTGCGCCACGATGTCGTCCTGCACCTCCGGAGTCGCCGTCGCCGTGAGCGCCACGATCGGGGCGGGCCGGAGGGCCGGGAGCCTCTGCCCGAGGAGCCTGTAGTCCGGTCGAAAATCGTGCCCCCACTCCGAGATACAGTGCGCCTCGTCCACCGCCACGAGCGCGGGGGTCCGCTTCGCGAGCATCTCCGGAAACCCCGGCACGCGCAGCCTCTCGGGCGCGATGAAGAGAAAGTCCAGCCTTCCAGCCAGGTAGTCCACGCACGCCGCGCGCGAGTCTCGCCGCTCCCGGCCGGAGTGGATGCGCTCGGCTCGAAAGCCCTGCGCCTTGAGCTTGGCAGTCTGATCCTCCATGAGCGCGATGAGCGGACTGACGACGAGGGTGGTGCCCGCCCGCGCGACGCCCGGGAGCTGATAGCAGAGCGATTTGCCGGCGCCTGTCGGCATCACGAGCAGAAGATCGCGCCCCTGCGTGGCTGTCCGACACACAGCCTCCTGATAGGGCCGGAAGGCATGGAAGCCAAAAGCCGTCCGCAACAGCCCAAGTAGCTCCGAAGGCGCCGTGGGCACACGGCTTGTATTCTCTCCCGTTCCCGCTCCCGAATCCCTTGCCGTGGCCCTCGCGGCCGTCGTCGCATCTGTCGTCGCCGTCGCCCAATCCCTCGCAACCGCCCTTGCAGCCGCCCCCGTCATAGCTGTCGCCGTCGCCGTCGCCGAATCCCTCGCTGCCGCCCTTGCAGCCGCCCCCGTCGCGGCTGTCACCCCCGTCGCCGTCGCCGAATCCCTCACACCCGCAGATCGGCCCGCGGGAACGGGAACGGGCGAAGAAGACCGATCTGGCCACTTCCCGCGCGTCACCCGCTCCACGACCTCCCGCACATACCCTTCGATGCCCGCCATGAACGACGCGAGGCTCCCCTGCCCTCGCTGCATCCGCTTGAGCTTCGCCTCCCACTCCCCCGTCATCGCCGGGCTCTTTACCTCCGGGTGAACTACCCCCACGAGCCCGACCCCCTTGTCCGTGGCGATGAGCGACTTCCCCTCTCGAACCATGTACTCCCGCCGCAACAGCGTCTCGATGATCTGCGCCCTCGTCGCAGGCGTCCCGAGCCCGAGATCCTTCATCGCGTCGGAGAGCTCCTTCTCCTCGACCGTCTTTCCCGCCGTCTCCATCGCCGTGAGCAGCGTCGCCTCATTGAACCTCGGCGGCGGCCGCGTGCGCTTCGGCACCGCGAGCGCATCCTTGACGATCACATCCTGTCCACGGACGAGCCCCCCGGGCAGCGTCGCGTCCGACTCGTCCCCTTCACCCTCGCTCTCCCGCTCGCCCGACTCCCCTCCTCGCCCCTTCCCCGGCCCGGAGGCGCCCTCTCGCGAGGTGGCCTGTCGCTCGTCCCGGCCCTGTTTTTTCGGCTTCTTCCCGCCTCCGACGTCGAGCACCTTCCACCCCATCCGCTCGACGGCCGTCCCCTTGCTCTCGTATCGATCCACGATCGGGGGCCTCTCCCCGGAGGTGATCGCCGTGATCACCGTCGTCACCGAGGACACGTGATCTTCGTGCCACGCCTGGAGCAGCCGCCGGCACACGAGGTCGTAGATCCGCTGCTCCTCGTAGGAAAGGGCCCCTTCCCGCGCGGGCGTCGCGGTAGGGAGGATGGCGTGGTGATCCGAGACCCGCCCGTCGTCCACGAACCTGCGCCCGAGCGGCTTCTTCCCCGACCCTGGCGCGACGAGCCCCGGATACCGCCCCTCGATCGCGCTCACCACGTCCCCCAAGGTCGCCGCCACGTCGGTGGAGAGGTGCCGGCTGTCGGTGCGCGGATAGCTGAGCAGCTTGTGCCGCTCGTAGAGCGACTGCGCCACCTCCAGCGTCCGCTGGGCGCTCATAGAATACAATCTGTTTGCGTGCCTCTGGAGCTCCGTCAGATCGTAGAGCAACGGGGAGGGCATGCGCCGGGTCTTCGCCTCGACAGACTCGATGGTGGCTCTTCCGGAGAGGGCCCTTTCGACGATCGCGCGGGCCTCTTCCCCATCCGGAGGCAGCCGCTTTCGCTTCTGGGCCTCCTCCGGCTCCCCGGGATCACCCGGCTTCGCCCCCCGGCTCGCGGGCGAATGCGCCGCGGGATCGCCTTGTTTCTCCGGGCGAAACCATGTCCCTTCGAAGAGGCGAGGGCCCTGATCGAACGGCGACGGCGACGGCGACGAACGCAATGGCAACGACGGCGACGGCGACGGCGACGGGCTCCCGGCGTCGAATGTCGCGACGACCTCGAGATAATCCTCCGGCACGAAGTCGCGGATCGCGAGCTCTCGATCCACGAGCATGGCCAGCGTGGGGGTCTGCACGCGCCCGACAGAGATCTCCTGATCGAGGACCAGGCTGTACGCCCGCGAGAGGTTCATGCCCACGAGCCAGTCGGCCCGGCTCCTCCCGCGCGCCGCGTCCGCGAGACCATCGTATTCGGCGCCGGCGCGGAGCCTCCGAAAGCCGTCCCGGATGGCGTCCGGCGTGAGGGAGGAGATCCAGAGTCTGCGAAAGGGCTTCTTGCACTCCGCGGCCTCGTAGATGTAGCGGAAGATGAGCTCTCCCTCGCGCCCGGCGTCCGTCGCACAGACGACCTCGGTGACGCTCCTGTCCTTCAGGATCCGCTTGACCGCCTCGAACTGGTCCCTTGTCTCGGCGCCGACGACGAGCGGCCACACCCGCGGGAGCATCGGCAGCGTGGAGAGGCTCCACCGCTTCCACGAAGGGTCCATCTCGCCGGGCTGCGCGAGCGCGACGAGGTGCCCGATGGCCCACGTCACCACGTAGCCCGCGCCCTCGAAGCACCCCTCCCCTCGCCGATTCGCGCCCAGGACGGACGCGATGTCGCGCGCGACGGCAGGCTTTTCGGCGACGACGGCGATGGTCACGGGGCGCGACCATAGCACCGATGCGGCTCGGGGAGCGACGGGCGGGAGCTTTTTGTCCGTGCCCTTCAGATGGGCAGAAGGGAGGAGGCCAGCGGGGAGCCGCCGGCCGTATTCAGGCAGGGAAGGAGCAGGTCAGTAGCCGCCCCACCCCTTCGAGATCCAGCGGCGAGCTTCGGCCTGGAGGTCTTCCGGCGCGAGGGCCGGTTTCTTGCAAACCGTCGCCTGCCAGAAGGCCCAGGCGCGCTCCGGGCTACGATAGCGCCTCTTGATGTAGCGAAAGCCCCCCACGGCCTGCCACGTCACGTCCGTGGTGCCATAAGGCACCTCGGGCAGGACGCTCGCCCACGTGCTCCGGATGAACTGGAACAGCCCAAAGGCAGAGCTGCTCGGGTTCTTGACTCCGGGCTTCCAGCCCGACTCGTGGCCGACGAGCTGGATGAGGGCCTGGTTCTGCGGCCATGACGAGGGGACCCCCGCCTTCGCCGCCGCCGCGATGAACTCCGAGAGATAGGGGTTCACCGTCGTCGTCGGCCTGGCGTGCGCGCATGGCGGGGTGCCAGTGCCGGTTCCCGCGCCCGTGCCCGTCCCGGTTCCCGTTCCCGTCCCTGTCCCGCTGTTGCCCGCGACGGTCCAGAGTCGCCCGAACCCGACGATGTCCGTGTCATGGACGTTGTGCTGGACACGGGACACCTTCTTCGACCAGTTGCCATCGATGGTGATGAAGCTGTCACCGTTCACGGTCTCCACGATCCCGACGTGCGACGCCTCCTTGGCGTCGGTGCGATCCCCGTCGATGATCATGATGTCTCCGGGCGCGGGGCTCCACCTGGAGAAGCGGTTGATCTTCTTGACGTACGCGAGGATGCTCACAGTCGACGGGTTGTTGAATGGAATGCCCGCCTTCGTGTGCACATAGCTCACGAAATCACCGCACCACCTCTCGGGCCCGCGGCCGAAGAACGTCGAGAACATGTTGATGTCGTTCCCGGTCTCCCTGTATCCCAAGTGCTTCCGCGCCTCCGCGACGATGGCCGCCGCGGAGCCCGTCGGCCCTCCGTTGCTGGGAGTCGGAGTCGGAGTCGGAGTCGGCGAGGGCGGCGCGCCGCCGAGGGCCTTGTCGATCTCTCCCCACGTGATCGGCCCCACGACGCCGTCCACCTCGATGCCCCGCCGCGTCTGGAACGCCCGAACGGCGGCGTCCGTCTTGCTGCCGAAGATCCCGTCCAGCGGCCCCGGGCTGAAGCCGAGTCGGCTCAGGCTCGACTGGAGGTCGAGCACAACCTGTCCACGGTCTCCCGACGAGAGCGTCGGACGGTCGCCGCCCTCGTGCTCCTCCGGCGGCGCGGGCCGCCTCCGCGGGGGCGCCTGGAAGCGCTGTCGGGCCCCGCACGTGCACGCCGGCTCACGCCTCCGGGGCGAGGGCTGCCCTGCGAGGTCGGCCACCATCTCCTCCTCGTCGAGGAAGGGGCTCTCCCGCGACTGACCGTCTTCGTACCCGCCATCCATCGCCGCCGCGGGGCGCGGACGACGCCGGTGGTGGTGGTGATGCCGCGGACCCTCGTAGAGCTCGTCCGTGAGCCCCTCGCTGCGGATCTCAGGGTATTCTGCCTCCATGTCCGCCTCGTAGGCGGGCGCGCCGGCCTCCCACTCGGCCTCTCCCGACAAGGCCCCTGTCACGAAGGGGCCCTCTCCGTCATTGAACCCTTGGTGTTGCTCGTTCTCGTACATTGACTTGCTCCTCGGAAAAGGGCGCCCTCAGCGCGACTTCGCGACGACCACCGTCGCCTTGAGATCGCGGCCCGTCGCGACCGACCAGTGGTGGAGGATCGCCAGCGTGTCGCTCGTGATGTTCCCCGGGAAGTTCGGGTCATAGAGGCCCTCCACGTCCGCGGCGGCGTCGTACTTGGAGGCCTCGATGAGCGAGAGGAGGCGCGAGAGCGGCTCCGCGAGCGTGAAGAAGGACCGAGATCGCGAGTGCGTGCCGACGCCCACGCGCTCGCCGAGGCGGCGGAGGCGCTCCTCGGGCGTGGCGGCGTCCGCCTTGAGGTCCACGAGCACAGGCGTGTTCGAGCTCAGGGTCAGGTGGAACCAGCTCATCGCCGCGACGGACACGAACTCTTCGCGGCTGAGGTTGCCGTTCCGGCGGCGCTCGCTCATCATCTCGCGCAGCCGGCGGCACAGCTCGGCGAGCACCGACTTGTCCGTGGTGTTCGGACCGGAGGTGTTGGAGGCGTTGATGTACCCGCGCCAGATCTCGCGGAGCAGCGACTCGAAGGTCGTCACGAAGCCCGCGTTGGAGGAGTCGCTCTTCTCGTAGGGATACGGCCTGTTATCCGTCGTCCCGTGGTTGAGATCCATCCCGAACATCCGGTAATACGCGTTGCGGCGCGTGGCGCGGATGTCGGGGCGGATGGAGCTCACGAGCGAGGCGATGAGCGACGGCACGCTGTCGCGGAAGAAGAGCTCCTCCGACGCGCGGACCCACCTGTGCCCCGAGGGCGAGAGCGAGCCCAGCCGCTCGCCGTGGATGAGCTCCACGAGGACCCGCTGGCACACCTCGTAGACTCGCGTGTTCTCGATGCAGTAGGCGTAGATCAGGTGATCCCACAGCCTGCCTTGCTTCCCTGCGAGGGCCGTGAGGTGGTTGGCCGCGTGGTTCGCGAACACGTCCCCTCCGAGATCGAGCACCTGACCCGAAGGATCCTTGTAGGGCCCGACGAGCGACCGGAGGAGGGCGTCGCGCAGCCCGGGGGGCGGAGGGGGCTGCTGCGGCCCGCCGATGCCCGCGTCCGGGGCGAACGGCTGCTTGCCGGGCGGGAGGTTGCGGTTCGCCTCCCAGAGCGCGTCGAGGAAGCCCATGATCTGGAACGGATGGAGGCTGAATACGTCCTCCGCCTTCAAGCCGACACCCGCCATGTAGTTCGCCAGTTGAATGAACATATCGATGTCTCCCGAAAATGAACGTGACAGTCCGTTGTTTGTCCTCCCCCGGGACGGCGGCCTCGCTGCGCGCGACCTGCCCTCTCGGGGTGTTCGTGGCCGATCTTCCTTGATCGGCTGGGCCCGGCGCTCCGGGCGTGGGCTCACCCCGCGAGCGCGACGAGCTGCCCGAGCCTGCGCATCCAGGCGTCCTGCTTGCCGAGGACGTCCGCCGCGCGCTCCGGCCTCTCGGCCATGAGGTATCCGCCGAGCGCGAGGAGCCGGAGGTGCTCTCTCCGGATCCAGTGATCCGATGTATACAGCGCCTCCCCGGCCTCGCGCAGCAGCGTGAGGAGGGCGGCCGGGCTCACGCGCCCCGGGTCGAGCAGCGCCGTGAGGGGCTGTCCGCCGAAGGCCGAGAGCTTGGTGGAGAAGATCAGGCCCACGATGTCCCCGAGGAGGGGGATCGAGCGCTTGATCAGCTCCGCCGTCTCCGCGTCCGCCTCTCCGACGGGGTTCTGGATCGTCCACGCGAGCGCGAGGTCGTCCCAGGGTCCCTTTCCGTAGAAGCGTGCGCACATCGCGTGTCCCAGGAGGACTCGCAGGTAGCTCACCGGGTGCGGATCGCCCGGCACGTGCCGCACGACCCACTCCGGATCCCCCGCGAGCACGTCGTGCAGCGCCGCGACGGCGGCGAAGCCCGTGTGCCCGAAGGCGAAGGCGTCGGCGGCGATCTCGGACGCCCAGCTCGCCCACCTCTGGGAGAGCTCCGCGCCGTGCCGCAGCAGGCCGCGCCCGAGGACGCGGCCGAGCTCCTCGTTCCACCCGACCTCGTGCGCCACCTGGTGGCCAGTCTCGTGGATGAGGGCCGTGGGCCGCTCCAGGTTGTGGCGCACGACCTTGATCGCGGCCACAGGGCTCGTCGCGCGCCCGTCCCAGAGGCGCAGCCCGGCCTTGAGGATGGACGCCCCGAGGCCCTTGTCCACGTACGTGAGCACGGGAGGGGGCCTCTTCCCGAGGGGGAGGAGGACCTTTGACATGCTCGATTGAGCGAGCCTGTCGCAGGCCCGCATGTACGTGCCCACGCGCTCGTTTCCCCGCGTGCTCACCGCGTCGCCGTAGAAGTCGAGCACCGTCTCCGCGGCCATGAAGCTCGTCCGGAATGCGAGCAGATCTGTTCGCACCCTGTCGAGCTCGGACATCGACTCTGCCGCGGCGAGCGCCGACGACAGGGCCGAGATCCTCCGCCGGAGGCGCTCCACCGTCTCGCGGAGCACCGACTCGAGCGCCACCCCGAGATAGCGCTCCAGCGAGCGCCACCCGGAGTCCGCCGCGAGCCTGTCCAGCTCGGAGAGCCCGGAGACTGCCATGCTCCAGTGCGCGATCTGCCGCGCGAGCTGGTGGCGGACGGCCTGGACCCCGCGGCTCATTCCGGCTGTCCCGCGACGAACCGCACGGTGGCCGACGGGAGCTGCGGGGGCGGCCACGCGTCGAGGGAGCTGGGCGCGCCGCCGCGGAGCGCCTTGCGGAGCGCCTGGAGGCCCGGCGGGTTGTGCAGCGTGACGAGGATCGTGACGCCGTCCTCCGGCCCCTCCGTCGCCGCCACGAACTGGGCAGTCTGCTTCTGGAGGACCTCGGCGAGGCGCGCCCAGAACCAGTCCATGACCTTGACGCCGAGCTGCTTTCGCAGCGTCTTTTGAAGGGCGCGGAGGGCCGCGCTCGCGAGGGTGTCGGGCTCGGGGCCGCCTTGCTTCTTCTCGATGACGAAGCGGAAGAGGCGCTCGGAGCCCTCGCCCGCGAGGACGCCCATCTCGCCCCGGAGCAGCGCCCGCAGCCTGGCGATGGCCGCGCCCGGACTGCCACCCTTGCGGAGCGCCGTCGCGAGCTCCTGAGCGGCGCCCTCACCGATGTACGCCTGCACGACGATCTCGTCCTTGGGGAAATCTGCCGTGACGCGCAGCTTGGTGGCCTGTCCGACGGGCTTCGCCGGGGCGCCGTCGATCTCCAGGTAATAGAAGCGCTGTCCCACCGAGGGGCGCAGCGGATCCGGGGCGGACGGGAACGCCGTCCCCAGCCGAGGCTGCGAGATCAACGCCGTCGCGGCCTGCGGGGTGAGCGGGTGAAGGAGCCGCCACGCGTCGCCCTTGCCGAGCCCCGGCGCGTCGTCCTGCTGCGCGACGTGGCTGAGCCGGCCGCCGGGCAGGAGCTGATAGAGATGGACCTTCGCCCTCACGGGCGAGGGGCCCGCGACACGGAGCCGATCGCGAAGGAATGCGGCCAGTGGTTTTCCCTCGAATGTCTTGACCGCGGAGGCGATCTGCGGCGTCACCTCCACGTCGAACACCTTGCTGTACTTGCGGTAATAGGCCCGCTTTCCCGGCGGCGACACCCACGTTGCGTTGACGCCGGCCGCCTCGCGCAGCTCCGGCCGCACGAGGGCGGGCGGGAAGCTGGCGGCGGCGGCCGCTTCGAAGGCCTCCAGCGTGTGCGCCTCCAGGAGAGTGGGATTCTCGAGGACGTGCTCCGGGAGCGCCGCCACGCGCCTCACCGTCTCTTCGACTGTCGTGGCGATGGCGCGGCCTGCGGCCTCGCGCGTGTCTTCGACGGTCACCTCGGCGTGGAAGAGCACCTTGAGGCCGATGTCGGCGATGGCCTGTCCGAGCCCCGGCGCGAGGTCCTTGCCCGCGAGAGGCTGAATGAGCTTGCCGATCAGACCTCCGAGGAACTTCACGACTCGGTCTCTGCCGATGACCTTGATCCCGAGGCTCACCGCCGCGAGGATCGCAGGGATGAAGTTCTCCACCACAGGAGCGGCGCTCTCGCCTCTCCGCAGGTCGCGGACCCGCCGGATGAAGTGACCGCGGGCGCGGTCCAGATCGCCAAGCGGATCGCGGCGGCGAGAGGGCACCACCGCCGCGCGCACGGTCGCCTCCTGCTCTTCCTCGCTCTCCGACAGCACGAGCTCGGCGATCTGCACGTCCAGGTCCGACTGGGCCTGTCCGACGTCCGGCGCGCTCTCGTCGGGCACGTCCGACAGGGCACCTCCCTCCGCGGCCGCGGCCATCGCGCTCTCGCTCGCGTCGGCGTCCGAGGTGGCGGGGCCCACGTCCTCGGTCGGCTCCGGCTCGGCCCCGGAGTCCATGGGCTCGCCTCCCATGTCACCGGACATGTCACTGCCCATGTCCCCGGACATGTCCCCGGGCACGTCGCCGCCGGCATCACTCGCCGTATCCAGTGGCGCGCCCGCGTCGTCGCCCGTCGGCTCCGATCGGCTCGGGAGGGGCCTCTCTGGCCTCGCGCCGCCCTTTGACTTGCCCTTTGCGCCGCCCTTCGACTTGCCGCTGCCCGGCTTCTTGAGGCCCAGCCTCTCGGCCACCTTGATCGCGAGGGGCCTGTATTTCGCCGGCAGCTTGTCGAGCGCGAACGCGAGCACCTTCTGGAGCAGGGGCTTGACGAGCTCGCCGATCTTTTTCAGGATGCCGAAGGGCCCCGCCTTGGCCTTGCCCTTCTTGGCGGCCTTGACCCCGCTCTTCGCGGCGCTCTTCGCCTTCTTCTTCATCTTCTTGGCGAAGAGCTCGAAGCTCGGCGACAGGCGCGCGGCGGGCGCCTCCACGCGGTCGAGGACGGACTCCAGCTCTGCCTCGGTCATGGACATCGGGTCGAGCGGGGCGACGGCCTCGGCCATGCGCTCGATGGTCTCCTCGACGTGCCTTTGCAGGGGCGCGAAATGGTCCTGGAGCATGCGCTCGACGCGCGCCTCCAGCACCCTGTTGTCGCCGAGCTCGCCCGTGAGCCGGCTTGAAGCGAGCGCGCTCGCCTCATGGATCAGCTCGTATACCGCTTCGTCCATCTCCGGGTCGTGGAGCTCTCCGAGGAGCTCGGCCACGGCCTCGGAGGCGGGATCGACGGCGGCGAGCTGCCCCCCCATCTCTGTCTCGGAGAGGAACGGGCTCTCCGTCGCGAACGTCATCGCGGGCGGGCCCTCGGCCTCCCGCGCGGGTCCTCGGGCCAGGGAGTCGCCGTATTCATCGGCGAAGGGCGACTCCGGCTCCCATCTCGAAACAATCGTGCTCGTATACCCATTGTTCGTGGGCATGGACATGGTCACACCTCGGCTGTTCTGGTTCACGCGACTGCCCATGACGTCCGCCCTGCCCGCGCAGGACGACGGCCGCGAGGCGCGGCGACACCTCACCTCGCGGCGCGGATGAGGGCCAGTGGTCCGTGACGGACCACGAAGAAGAGGTCGTCCTCGGCGCGGACTGCCATGGATGACAGCCGACCTCCCGACTCCGACGCGCGCCCTCGAGCGGCTCCTTCGTGACGCCCTCCGCGCTCGCGGCCGCAGCTTGGGGACGGAGTCCCGACGCTGCCCGCGACGACGCGGCTCTTCCCCCGCGTGAGCCCCGCCCGCTCGGAGGGGATCACTGGCGTTCTCGCCCTCGCTGCGCGCGCGGGCGCCATGGACACTTTCTGACGAGGACGCCGTGGAGGGAAACCCATCCTCCCGCACGACGAGCGTCTGTCAGGCGAACCAAGCTACGCCCCCGCGCCTTCCCGGTCAAGCGCTCGTTTGAAACTGCACGGACATTCTCTGTCCGCCCCCGGGGCGTGCTCAGCGCTTGCCTTTTGCCTCCGGCTGGAACATGGGCAAGTACTGGCCGTATCCTTCTTCGGCCAGCTTTGACACAGGGATGAACCGCAGCGACGCCGAGTTGATGCAATACCGCAGGCCGGTGGGCGCGGGGCCGTCGTCGAACACGTGCCCGAGGTGCGACTGCCCGTCCCTCGATCGCACCTCCGTCCGCTCCATGCCGAGCGTCCTGTCCGTCTTCTCCACCACGTGCTCGCGCTCGAGCGGCCGCGTGAAGCTGGGCCAGCCCGTCCCCGACTCGAACTTGTCCGCCGACGAGAACAGCGGCTCGCCGCTCACGATGTCCACGTAGAGGCCCTGTTCGTGGTTGTCCCAGTACTCATTGCGAAACGGCGGCTCCGTGCCTTCCTCTTGCGTCACCTCGAACTGCATGGGCGACAGCCTCTTTCGCAGCTCCTCGACGTCGGGCTTGGCGAACTGCTTCTTGTCTCGCGCCGCGCCCGTCTCCGCGGGCCTCGCGATGACAGGAGGGGCCGAAGCCTCCCCCGCGCCCGAAGGCGAAGGCCGCGCCGCGCAGCCGCAGAGGACCGTCGAAGCACCCACCACCCACGCGAGGAATCGAGTCGTCATCGGGATCACCTGACGCGGGACGCTCCCGCTCCGGAGGCCTCTACGCGAGGGGCGTGGGGCGGTTTCGAACGAGGGGCGCTCTTTCCGCCCACCGGAGCGGATCGATCCGATATGCTCGGGCGCATGCGCTCTCTTCGTTCGCTCGGGGCGCCGGCGCTGGCCGGGGCCGTCGCCCTCGGCTGCGGAGGCGTCGCGGTTGTGCCCCCGGAGGGCGCCGGAGGGGCGGGGGGCGGCTCCTCGGGGCCGACGACGAGCGCGATCGATCCGACGCTCGGCTGCGATCCCGGACAGGCCGACTGCAATGGAGTCGAGGCGGACGGCTGCGAGGTGGATCTCGCGAGCGACGCGGCGAGCTGCGGGACGTGCGGCCACGGGTGCCAGGGCGGAGAGTGCCAGTCGGGGCACTGTCAGCCGGTGATCGTTGCGACGGGACAGAGCTACGCGGTCCGGCTCGCCGCCACGGAGACGGCCGTCTACTGGACGAGCGACAACGGGATCGTTTACCGCGCGCACGAAGGAGAGCAGCCCGCGATGGTGGCTGTCGAGCAGCCGAGCCCCGGGGACATCGCGGTGAATTCGACGCACGTCTACTGGGCCAACCTCGGCGACGGGACCATCGCGCGCGCTCCGCTGGAGGGGGACGGAGCAGAGGTGGTCGCGGGGGGAGCGGCGCTGCCGTGGAGCCTCGCCGTGAGCGACACAACGCTCGCGTGGACAGACAACCAGACAGGCGATGTCACGGTGATGCCGCTCGAGGGCGGCGGCCCGAAGGTGGTCGCCACGTCCCAGGGCGCGTGGGGGCTCGCGCTCGACGCGACCCACGTCTACTGGACAACCCTCTTCGCGCAGCAAGTGCTCCGCGCGCCGATCGCGGGAGGGGCCGCGGAGACGCTCTCCAAGGACATCTCGTCGCCCTCGGATCTGGCCCTGTCCGGAGATCGGGTGTTCTTCGGGACCGCGAGCGACGCGGGGGTGTTCGCCGTGCCGATCGCGGGCGGGGCGACGGCGGCGCTCACGGACGAGGGCGGTTTCGGGATCGGGGCGGACGCCGAGCACGTCTATTTCGGGGAGTACGACGGTCGGATCGCGAGAGTGCCAGTCTCTGGCGGCGACGTGCAGGTGCTGGCGATCGGGGAGGCGACGCCCGCGGACATCGCGCTCACGAAGGCGAGCGTCTACTGGACCACAGCGACGCAGAGCGGGCTCGTGATGAAGGTGGCAAAGTGAGCGCGGCGCCTGTCTGCCGCCTTGTCTCGATCGCGGGCGCCCTCGCGTGGACAGCCCTGCTCGCCGGCTGCGGCAACACCGTGCGCGTCGAGCCCCTCGGCGGAGGAGGCGGCGCGACAGCGGGCGGGGGCGCCGGGGCAGGCGGCACGGACCCGGGGAGCCCGCACGCTTGCAATGCGGTGTTCGCGGATTGCAATGGAGATCCCGGCGACGGCTGCGAGGCGGCGCTCCTCGACGACGGCCACCATTGCGGATCGTGCGGCCGCGACTGCCAGGGATCGGCTTGCGTCGACGGCATCTGCGCGCCACAGGTGCTGGCGTCCGATCAATACTTCGCGAGCCGGCTCGCGCTTGACGCCGCGCGCGTCTACTGGACGAGCGCCGACGGGAAGATCCGGGCGATGCCGCACGCCGGAGGAGAGCCCGAGATCCTCGCGGGCGGGCAGGACGATCCGTGGGACATCGCGGTGGACGGGCTGGCTGTATACTGGACAGATTCGGGCAACGACACGGTGATGTCGAACCCGTTCGGGGGCGACTTCCCCGAGAAGCTGGCGGACGCCGGCAACCCGCTCCTGCTCGTGGTCCGGGGCGAGCATGTCTACTTCACCGACACCTATGACAAGGCGAG
>JAXLYM010000066.1:0-70555 GCA_046351455.1 Polyangiaceae bacterium | reverse complement strand
CTGGACGCGCCCATGTATAACTGGGCCACGCTGGAGAAGACCGATCAGCTCGGCCGCATGCTCGGCGTCTATTTCAAAGGCCATCTGGGCGATCTGGAGTACCGTGTCGCCGTGGATCGCCCCTTCCAGACGGAGGGCACGCTGGCGGTCAAAAAAGCCGATTTTTATAGCCGCAACGACACCTGGGCGGTGGCCGGTTATTTCAAGTACGACATCTTCGATCGCGAGTCGAACAACCTGCCTTATTACGCGGGCACCTATCTCGGGAAGAAGCGCGTCTGGAACTTCGGCGCGGGCTTCTATTACCACCCCGACTCGATGGCGTACCTCGACGACGGCCGGAAGCTCGCCGACACGCTCCTTATCAGCGCCGACACGTTCGCGGACGTCCCGCTCGGCAAGGGCGCGGCGTTCTCGCTCTACGCGAACGTGGAATACATGAACATGGGCCCGAGCTACACGCGCAACATCGGGATCATGAACCCGTCGCTCGCCGTGTCGAAGACGGGGCACCACGCCATCAACGGCGCGGGCATCGCCGTCCCGACGATCGGCACCGGAATGACGTACTACGGGCAGGTCGGTTATCTGCTGCCGGATATGTTCGGCCGCGCCGGGCAGCTCCAGCCGTACGCGTCGGTGCGCCTCTCCAGCTTCGACGCGTTCGACGCGCCGGTGATCGTGCCGACCGCCGGCGTCAACTGGCTCATCGCCGGGCAGCACGCGAAGGTGACGCTCGATTACCGCAGCCGTCCCGTCTTCGACACGCAGCCCACGGGCAAGCCCGTCGAGAAGGACCGCAAGAGCGAGGTCACGCTCCAGATCCAGTTCATGTATTGATACCCATCGTCCATTCGCGATCCCGGTTCGCCGTCGTCCGCCCCGAGAAGGAGATCTCCGCATGAGCGCGTCCCCCCACGAGGCCCTCGCGGCCGTCACCCAGCGTCGCCAGACCATCGCCATGGTGCTCACGGGCATCATGATGGCGGCCTATTTCGGCTTCATCCTGCTCGTCGCGTTCGACAAGCCGCTGCTCGGCACGTTGATCGGGCGCGGGTTGAGCCTCGGGATCGCGCTCGGCGCGGCGGTGATCGTGGTCGCGTGGATCGTGACCGGCGTGTACGTGTATTGGGCCAACAAGCGCTATGACTCCGTGGCGGCGGACGCGCGCCGCGCTTCGGAGGAGGCGTCGTGAGCGCCGCGGCGGGGACTTCGGCGCGCCTGTTCCTCGACGGGACGGCGCTCGGACAGGTGAGCTCGACGGCCATCGCGTTCTTCTTCCTGTTCATCGGCGTGACGATGGGCATCACCTATTGGGCGGCGAAGAAGACGCGGAGCGCGTCGCATTTTTTCACGGCCGGCGGCGGCGTCACCGGCTTTCAGAACGGCCTCGCGCTCGCGGGCGACTTCATGTCGGCGGCGAGCTTCCTCGGCATCGCGGGGCTCGTCGCGACATCGGGGTTCGACGGCCTCATTTATTCGGTCGGGTGGCTCGTCGGCTGGCCGATCGTGACGTTCCTCATCGCGGAGCCGCTCCGCAACCTCGGCAAATACACGTTCGCGGACGTGCTGGCTTATCGCCTCCAGCAGCGGCCGATCCGCGTCGCGGCGGCGTCCTCGGGCCTCGCGGTCATCGCGTTTTACCTCATCGCGCAGATGGTCGGCGCCGGCAACCTCATCATGCTGATGTTCGGCATCCCCTACGTCGGGGCGGTGCTCATCGTCGGCGTCGTGATGCTGGGATACGTGCTGTTCGGTGGCATGATCGCGACCACATGGGTGCAGATCGTGAAGGCGGTCCTGCTCCTCGGCGGCGCCATCATCCTCGCGACGCTGGCGCTCATCCCGTTCGGGCTGAACCCGATGGCCCTCTTCGAGGCGGCGGCGCAGAAATACGGGAACGCGGCGCTCGCGCCTGGAAAGCTGGTGTCCAATCCGGTGGAGGCCGTGTCTCTGGGCCTCGCGCTCATGTTCGGGACGGCCGGGCTGCCCCACATCCTGATGCGGTTTTACACGGTGCCCAACGCCCGCGCGGCGCGCACCTCGGTGTTCTACGCGACCGGGTTCATCGGCCTCTTTTATCTCGTGACGTTCGTGCTCGGGTTCGGGGCGTCGGTGCACGTCGGGCGCGACGCGATCACGGCGGCGGACAAGGGCGGCAACATGGCGGCGCTCCTGCTCGCGGACGCGGTCGGCGGGCGCGGGTTCTTCGGCTTCATCAGCGCGGTGGCGTTCGCGACGATCCTCGCGGTCGTGGCCGGGCTCACGCTCTCCGGGGCGGCGGCGCTCTCGCACGATCTCTGGGTCAACGTCATCAAGAACGGCAAGGCCGACGAGGCGGAGCAGCTCCGCGTGGCGAAGTATGCGACGGTGGCGCTCGGCCTGTTCGCGATGCTGCTCGGCCTCGCGTTCAAGGGCCAGAACGTGGCGTTCATGGTCGGCCTCGCGTTCGCGATCGCGGCCAGCGCGAATTTCCCGGCGCTTCTGCTCTCGATCACGTGGAAGAACCTCACGACGAAGGGCGCGGTCGCGAGCCTGTGGACCGGAGTCGGGACGGCCATCCTGCTCATCGTGCTGTCGCCGACGGTGATGGTGGATCTGCTGCACGCGCAGGCCCCCATCTTCCCCCTGAAGAACCCGGCGATCGTGACGTTGCCGCTCTCGTTCCTGGTGGCGATCATCGTGAGCGTTCTCAAGCCCGAGCCCGAGGCCGCCGCGAAATTCGAGGAGACGATGCGTCGCGTGGCGCTCGGCGCGCCGGCGGAGAAGCCGCGGCCGACGACGGCGGACGTGCCTGTTCCGAAGGGCGCGCCCGCCGCGGAAGAATAGCGACGCTCTGCGCGGCCCCGCCCTTTGACGGCCGGCGCGGGCTCGACCTGCCGCGCCACCCCAAAACAAAAAACAGAACACCCCACCTCATTGACGTGCGTTTTCCCGTGGAACGCGGAGGGCGCCTGTCGTAGGGGTGGGGGCCATGATGCGCTTCGCTTCGGCGGACCGGGGACGGGTCCTCTCCGCTGCGTGCCAGTCGGGCGCGCGTCCGTCGGGCGTGGGTCCGTCGCGTGCGTGGCTGTTTGCGGCGTGCTTGTGTGTCGCCGGGTGCGGGGCGCGCAGCACGCTGGAAGGGGCCGAGACGAGCGGGCAGGGCGGCTCCACGAGCGCGGTGACCAGCACCGAGACGACGACGTCCACCACGCTGACGACGAGCACGACCAGCACCACGATGGTGAGCGTCTCGGGCTGTTCGGACGGGGCGCGAGAGGGCTTCACGGATTTCGAGAAGTACCCGTACATCGCCGGTTGCAGCGGCGGATTCCAGATACCGGGGGTGCTCGGTGAGCTGACGGCCCCGGCGTGCGGCTGGAAAGCGGGGAACGGCAGCTCGAACCCGAACGGCATCGGCTGCAATGCGTGGGACCTTTGCGCGCCAGGGTGGCACGTGTGCGGCGGCGCGGCGGAGGTCGCGCAGGACTCTCCGACTGGCTGCGACGGAGTGGCGCCGGCGCAAGATCCGGTGTTCTTCATCACGCGTCAGAGCGGCACCGGGTGCGGGACGTGCGCGACGGGCAGCGACACGAGCTCGGCGTGCGCCACGTGCTCGTGCGCGGGCGGCTGCGCGCAGACCGAGAAGACATCGAATGACGTGTTCGGGTGTGGCACGATCGGCGAGCCGCCGAGCGACTGCGGCGTGCTCAACTCCTTCTCCAACGACGTGTGCACGGCGCTCGGTTATCCGTGGCTGTGCGGGAGCGATAGCTGTGGAGAGGCGCACAACGTGTGGAAGGAGACCGCCACGAACGGCGGTGTCTTGTGCTGCGCCGACATGCTGGATTGAGGGGCCGCCGCACGGAGGCCGCCGTCCGCTCGATTTCGAAGGGAACCTGTCATGGCAGCTCGATTGAAACCGCTCGCGTGGCCCCTGGTCTTGCTCGTGATCTCGTTCGGCTTGATCTACACGTGCTACATCGACCCGGACCCGGAGTGGCGTTATCCGAAGGCGGAGGCGGCGGGCCCGATCTTCGCGGTGATCGGCGTGCCGTGGCTCCTTTTTTCGCTCTACCGCGCGGCGTTCCCGTACAAGCTGGCGGTCGGGACGCGCGTCATGTTCATGAACGGGAAAGAGGCCGTGCTCGGCTTCATCACGCAGATGGAGGGCGACTCGATCGCGGTCAAGACGGAGCACGGGAGCTTCACGATGAACCGTTACGAGGTGACGGGCCTCGTCTGGGTGCCGAAGCCCGGAGACGTGGTGCGGGCGCACTGGCCGGACGGCAGCACCGGCCACGTGCAGGTCGGTCAGGTGCAGTTCGATCAGGTGTACATTCGCGCGCAGGACGGGCGCGAGATGTGGATGCCGATGGAGAAGCTCACGCGCAACTGAGGGGGCCTGTTGGACGCGGCGTCAGGGGCAGACGGCGGTGGGGACGCTCCAGGTGTGCTCCGCGTTGGGGGACGGGCTGCATTGGGCGACGATCTCGACGTCGCTGCAATCCGGCAGGGTGTAGGTGCATTGCGAGGGCACGACGGTGAGATTGCAGGGGTCTCCGTCGGCCGGGAGCGTCTCCGGGCACGTGCAGGGGAGGGTGTCGATGTGGCCGTATTGCCAGTACTCCGACCAGTCGGTGCACACCCAGTAAGAGCCGGAGGAGCCGCACGTCAGGATGTCGGGGTAGCCGCATTTGAGGCCCGGGTCGTAACAGGGCATTGGGGAGGAGATGAGGTCGGGGCAGCCGTGCGTCTCGGTGGCGGTGGAGCCGCCGGATCCGCCGGACGCGCCGCCGCCCGTGCCGCCGTCGCCGCTCGCGATCTTTCCGTTGCAGCCGGCGGCGAAGAGGGCCGCGCCGAGGAGAGAGAGGGCTGCGAGCGCTCGCGGAGCCCGCGCCGTGGAGCCTGCCAGAGGGGTGCTTTTCATATGGATGCTGCCTGTTTGGTTACTGGCACGTCGGGGCGTTGAGCTTCCAGGTGTTCTTTTCGCCGGCGATCCACGGATCGCAGACGGCGAGCACCTTGGCGGGGCCGCAGTCGGCCATCACGTCGTAGTTGCAGCCGGAGGAGTCCACCAAGGTGCTGCAGGGGGAGCCCTCGGTCGGGAGCGTGTCCGGGCAGGTGCACGGGGCGGTGTCCCAGTGAGCGTACTGCCAGACGTCCGACCAGCTGTAGCACTCCCAGTACATGCTCCCGCTGCCGCAATAATCAGGGGTGCTGTTGCCGCACGCGAGGCCCGGGTCGTAACAGGGCATATCGGAGGTGATGTATTCGGGGCAGCCGTGCGTCTCGGTGACGGTGGAGCCGCCGGAGCCGCCGGGAGCGGTGGAGCCGCCGCCGCCGGAAGCGGTGGAGCCGCCGTCACCGCCGCTCGCGACATTTCCGCTGCATCCCGCGGCCCAGAGAGCCGCGAAGGCCAGGGAGAGGATCGCGAGCGCCCGCGGAGTCCGCGCCGCCGAGTCTGCTGGAGAGGAGCTCTTCATACGGTGGACGTTTCTGCACCGCGGGTGCCAGAGGCGGTGCGAGAATCCCGGCGGCTTTCGGGAGAACACGCATTGTCGGATGGCCCAAACTGGCACTCTCCCGCGGCGCCGCGATCAGGCCTCACGGCGGCGGCAGGGCTTGGTGCGGCGGAATCGGAGGAGGGGAGTGCATCCGGCGTACCGGCAAGAGTGGCCGTCTCCGGGGCTGCAAGGATTGCCCTGGGGAAGATGTTGGAGGATCGAGAGCGGAAAGCCCCTCCCGGCCGTCCACGGCGTCGTCACCACGGGCAGCAACTGGCGCTTTCTGCGGCTAGAGGGCTCTCTCGCTCGCATCGACAACCGCGAATACTACCTGCAGCAGATTGGCTCCATCCTCGGCATCCTCTGCCACATCGTCCGCGCCGCGGCCGCCGCCCAGCCCCGCGCAGAGTGACCAGACGACGATCCGAGCTCACCCCTTCCGAGGAGCGCGTTTGCCCGGGACGGGGCGCGCCGGCGGGGTGCGTCCGGGCTTCTCTTCCAGCACGTCTTCGAGCGTCGCGGCCGTGAGCACGCGCATCGTCCACGCGGCGAGCGTCGCCTCATCCGCGGCCTGAACGCGGGCGCTCACGTCAGCCGGCAGCGCCCCGAACCGCGCCGCCAGTTGCTCGAGCAGCGTCTGCGCGCGTCCCTTTCGCTCGCCCTCTCGTTCGCCTCTGCGTTCGCCCCTGCGCTCGATCTCGTCGAGGAACGTCACGATGGCCTCCTTGGCCCGCGGGCCTGCTGCGTTCAACAAGAGCTGTCCGACTTTCTCTGCTCGCAAGCCCACATGCGTGGCCGCAAGATAACGCAAAAGAACCTCCAACGCAGCAAGCCCGTTCGGCGCCAGGAGCACCTCGTCGAGCGCCTTTGCGAAGTGTCCGATCTCCCGCTCCATGCGCTCGTCGTCGTCCGCCACCGAGAGACACCACATCACCAGCCGCCCGAGCGCCGTCAGCGCTTGCTCCGCCAGATGGCTCGCCCGTCCCCCGCTGAGGTCGACCAACCGCAGCTCGAAGTGGGGCACGTGCTGCTCGATCGCGTCGCGCGCCGGGCCTCGTCCTGCGACGATGTCTTGAAAGGCAGTGGCCGCCGTCCAGCCGCTGTCACTGTGGTGGACGAGCAAGGGCACGATGGGCGGGAGCGCCTTGATCGTAGGGTCCTCCCGGACGACCCGCTCCCAGAGCCGCATCATGTAGAGGCCCATGCGAAAGACCATCAGCGGCTCGACGGCGCGCTGATGCTCGATGAGGGTGTAGAAGTAGATCGGCTCCTCGCCCAAGCTGGCCACGAGGACCAGATCGCTGTGACTGCTGCGCAGCGCCTGGTCGACGAAGCTGCCTTTTTCGGCGCGGAGCGTGCCCCAATCGACCGCCGCGACCAGCGGGGGTGGCAGCGCCGCCTTGAGCAGACCAGTGGCATGCTCGCGCTGCGTGAAGGTCCACTTCACGAGCGCGTCGTGGGGCTGAGTCAGCGCCTCGGGCCGCGGCGGCTTGGCCATGACGCGACCATCGCCGGGCAACTGCCAGGGATCAAGTTTTGCGGCGCGAATCCATTGAAACGGATTGACGAGGAGCCGCGAAGGGCGACTCCGCATGGGGCCTCGAAAAAGACGAGCTTGTCGCTCATCGCGAAGAGCCGTTTGAGAGGACGCTCAACGCTGACCGGGAAAGGGGCGCCGGCAGACCTCGTCGCCCTCTCTTCTTTCTCCACCGAAAGGCGACTGACCAGGAAGGCTGCTCGGCTTCGGCCTTTTCGGGAGCCTTTGACAGGTTGCGCGCCTCTCGGTACGGTCGCGGATCTTTTTCGAGGTACGCGTTGGCCGAGGTGTCCTACGAGCTGGTCCAGGAAGCGGTCGCAGGCGATCGCCGCGCCATCCGCCGCCTCGTCGATGAGCTGACGCCGGTCGTGCAGGCGCGGGTCGCGCGCGTCCTGCTGCGGTATAGCGCCGCCTCTCGGCGAGATCCTCGCCAGGAGGTGCGCGATTTCGTGCAGCAGGTGATGGTGGCTCTCTTCCAGGACGGCGCGCGCGTCCTCGCGCAGTGGGATCCGGCCCGCGGCCGCTCGCTGCACAGCTTCGTGAGCCTCGTCGCCGAGCGGGAGGCGATCTCCACCCTCCGCGGCCGCAGCCAGAACCCGTTCATGAAAGAGGACGTCACCGATCTCGACGACCTCTCACCCGGCGACGACGCGGCAGGACCGGAGCACATCACGGCTTCTCGCGAGACGTTGGCCGCCGTCCTGTCCGTGGTCCGCTCCCGGCTGGGGGAGCGGGGCCTTTCGCTCTTTCAACTGATCTTCGTCGAGGAGATGCCCCCCGAAGACGTGGCCGCCGCGATGGGCATGACCCGAGACGCGGTCTACGCCTGGCAGGTGCGCCTGCGCCGGATGCTCCGCGAAATCGCCGAGGAGGTCGCGTCCGATCCAGGCGAGGCGCCGCGTAAGGCAGAAGGGAGGTCCCTGTCATCGTGAAACACCCCGACTCTCGGCCCGACGCGCTGATCGAGGCCCTCGTGCGGCGCGCCCGCGAAGAGGACCGCATGGCCGATCCCCGCTGGGACGCGCTCTCCGCAGGGGAGCTCTCGCCCGACGCCGCGGAGGATCTGCGCCGGATCGCCGCGGAGGGAAACGCGCCCCCCGACGCTTACGAGATGCTGCGGCCCTTCGACGAAGAGGAAAAGGACGCGCTGACCAACGGGATTTTTGCGGCGCTGGACCGGGAGCAAGAGGCCGCCACCCCCCTAGCGCTCGCGCCACCGAACGTACCCGCGGTGTCGAACGTGCCAGTCGCCCCGAGCGCGTCCGTCGTAGCGAACGTGCCAGTCGTTTCGAGCGCGTCCGTCGTGGCGAGCGTGCCAGTTGCCGCGAGCGTGCCAGTTGCTCCGAGCGCGCCAGTTGCGCCGAGCGCGTCCGTCGTGCCGAGTGTGCCAGTCGCCCCGAGCGTGTCCGTCGCGCCGAGCGTGCCAGTTGCTTCGCGGCCGGCGCAGGTGATCCCTCTCCCGAAGCGGGGGCGGACGCTGCTTTATGCGGCGACGGCGGTGCTGTCTCTCGCGGCGGGCACCATGCTTTTCCTCCGACTCCAGGGCTCCGGCGTGGCGGCGCTCCCCGCCTACACGGCCGTCGTCGAGGGCGGCCGCAGCGATCAACGGGCGTTCCCCGGGCCTTCCTCCGAGCCTCTCCGGCCCGCGCCGGCGCGGCTCTCGGCGGGGGGGCGCGTCGACATCACCCTTCGGCCGGCGACCACGGCCGGGGGCGAGCTGACCGTGCGCGCGTTCCTCGTCGATGCGAGCGGCGCACGTCCCTGGAGCGCGCCTGTCGAGCCCCGGCCCAATGGCTCGTTCCGCGTCGCCGGCATCGAGCGGCGCATGTTGCCGGAGCCGATCGCAGGGGCGGCAGAGCTCGTCTTCGTCATCGGTCGGCCCGGGGCGCTGCCGTCCGATGCGGAGATCGCCCGGCTCCTCATCGCGCGCGCTCCCGTCGAGTCGGCGCAGGTGGTGGCGATCCCGCTCGCCCTCGACGAGATGCGGTGAGCCGGACGGAGGCGCCAAAGCATCGTGCCGTGAAACGGAACGGCGCGCTGAGGGCGGTCCTCGTCGCGACAGCGCTCGTCGTCCCCGGGTGCGCGCGCCGGCCCGCCCCCACACCGTCGCCTCCGCCGCTCGACGTCGCGTTCTCGGGGTGCAGCGCCGTCCTCGCCGGCCCCGTGTGCGAGATCGCCGGGACGCGCACGCTGCGGCTCCGGGTGACGGCGCCGGAGGCCTCTTTGCGGGTCGCGCTGGACGACACGTCGAGGCCGGCGACCGGGCCTGTCGTGCAGGGGGGCACGCTGCTCTCCGTGGAGGTGTCCGACGCGGTTCGTAGGGTCTCCCTCTGCGCGGAGCGGGACGCGTCCGAGGCTTGTTTTCACCTGGCGATCGCGCCTCGGTTGAACGTCCCGGCGCTCTCGGAGGCCAGAGCGCTGCGGGCCTCGGGCAAGGCCGCCGACGCCGAGGGGCGGCTCCGCGCGCTCCTCGCCGATCCCGATCCCCTGATTCGCCAGCAGGCCACCCGGGATCTCGCCCGCGTGGAGCGCGATCTCGGGCGCGGAGAGGCCGTATTCACGCGCTTTCGCGAGGCCATCGAGCTCGATCGGGCGCGCGGTCGGCTGTCCGACGAGGTCGATGATCGGCTCGCGCTCGCCTATGCCCTCGTCTACGACGCGCGGCGCTTCGAGGAGGTCCGAGAGCTGTTCCCGGCGATGGCCGAGCTCCTCCCGAGCTACCCGGACGGGGCCGCGCGCGCGCCGTATTTTGCGGGCCTCGGCGCCTACGAGAGCGGCGATCTGCGGGCGGCGCTGCACCGCTTCCGGGCGTCCGCGGAGGCGAGCGAGCGGTTAGGCCTCGTCGATCAGCAGGTCGACGCGCTGTCGCTCTGGTCGGACACGCTCGCGATCCTCGGGCGCTCCGCCGAGGCCGAGGAGCGTATTCAACAGGCCCGCGCGCTCCTTCCGCCGACCGCCCCGGCCTGCCAGCGGGCGCGCCTCGCGAGCAACGCCGGCTGGACATCGGCGCGCGTCGCGGGGACCGGCGCGACTGGCATGGTCGCGGGGAGCGGCACGACTGGCATGGTCGCGGGGAGCGGCACGACTGGCATGGTCGCGGGGACCGGCGCGACTGGCATGGTCGCGGGGAGCACGACTGGCATGGTCGCGGGGAGCGGCACGACTGGCATGGTCGCGGGGAGCGGCACGACTGGCATGGTCGCGGGGAGCGGCACGACTGGCATGGTCGCGGGGAGCGGCACGACTGGCATGGATCCCCGCTCGTTTCTGGAGGAGGCGATTGGCCTCTACCAGAGAGAGTGTCCCGACCCTCCACGGCTGGCCAACGCCCTCACGAACCTGGCCCTCGCGGAGATCGAGCTCGGGCGTCCCGACGAAGCGCGCCGAGCCCTCGATCGCGCCCGCGCAGAGGATCCGCGCGCGGGGCCGCGGATTCAGGCCTACTGGACCATGATCGACGGGCGGATCGCCCTCTTCCAGCGGCGATTCGACGAAGCGCTCCGGCTCCACGAGGCCCTCGCGGTGATCGGGGAGCGCGCGCTCTTCCCGGAGCTCCGGCTGGAGGCGGCGCTCGGCCGCGCGCAGGCGCTGGAGGGCCTCCACCGCGACGACGCCGCGCGAAAGGCCTACGAAGAGGCCGAGGCGCTGCTCTCCGACTGGACCCGGCTCGTGCCGCTCGGCGAGGGGCGGGAGACGTTCCTGGGGCGCTATGATCGTGCGGCGAAGTTGCGCATCGACTTCCTGCTGCGCACCCGGCCCGCTCGCGAGGCGGCGCTGGCAGCCCGGCAGAGCCGCGCCCGAGCCCTTCGCGCTCTGGCATGGATGGATCGTCCGGGGGAGCTCTCCCCGGAGCGGCGCGCCACCTGGGAGCGCTCGCTCGCCGCGTACCGAAAGGCCCGCGCGGCGCTGGACGAGCGTGCGGCCAGCGATCAATGGCTGCCCGTCGATCGTCAGGCCCGCGCGCTGGCCGAGCGCACCGCCGAACAGGCCACCTTGGGCGCCGCGCTCGAACAGGCCCTCTCGGAGCTGGGGCCGGCGCCGTTCCCGCGCGAGGAGGGGAGTCGGTCCGCCCCGCTCTCCGCGCCTTCGGAGGGGAGTCGGTCCGCCCTGCTCTCCGCGCCTTCGGAGGGGAGTCGGTCCGCCCTGCTCTCCGCGCCTTCGGAGGGGAGTCGGACCGCCCCGCTCTCCGCGCCTTCGGAGGGGAGTCGGTCCGCCCCGCTCTCCGCGCCTTCGGAGGGCGAGGTCGTGCTCGTGTACCACCCTGTCCGCGACGGATGGGCCGGATTCGCGATCGGCGCGGACTCGGCCTCTGCCCGGCGCCTCGGGGCGATCGATCCGGCCGCGTCCCCTGCGGTCCTCGCCGCGTCCTTGATCGAGCCCTTTCGCGACGTGCTGGCCGGCGCAGCACGGCTGCGGATCGCGGCCTACGGGGCGCTGGATCAGGTCGACTTCCACGCGCTCCCCTGGAACGGGCGCCCGCTCGCCGCCTCGTTCCCCGTGGCGTACGGCCTGGATTTGCCGCCTTCCGCGCCTCCAGATGCCGAGTCACCGGCGGGCCCTCTCGCGCTGATCGTGGACGATCCTCTCGACGATCTCCCCGCCTCCCGGAGCGAGGCCGCGCGGGTCGCCGAGGCGCTCGCGCACCAGGGCTTTCGCGTGGAGCGCATCGAGGGGGAAAAGGCCACACACGCGGCGGTGGTGGCGGGCCTCGGCGCGCCGGGGCTGGCGCTCTTTCACTACGCCGGACACGCCTTGTTTGCCGGGCGCGACGGTTGGGAGAGCGGCCTCCCGCTCGCGGCCGGCGGCTGGCTGACGGTGGGGGACGTGCTCGCCCTCGCGCGGGCCCCCGGGGACGTGGTGCTCTCCGGCTGCGACACCGCGCGCACCGCCGAGGCCGGAGGCGCCGCGGGCCTGGGGATCGGACAGGCCTTCTTGCTGGCCGGCGCGAGCGTGGTGGTGGCCTCTTCCCGCCCGGTGCGAGACGAGCTCGCGCAGCGCACGATGGAGATCCTCTGCGGCGGATCGGCCGCGCGCCTCGGGCTGGCGGCCGCGCTCGGCGACGCGCAACGTGCCCTGTCCGCGCCGGGCGACGCGGCCTCGGGCGCGATGAGCTTCCGCGCGCTGGTCCGATGATCCGGGCGCTCCAAAGAGCCTTTCGAGCTGCCGTCCGCGCAGAAGCGCCGCGGACTGCCGCGATTTTCACGAATCGATCCCACCCGCGTCGGATCTCGCCTCGCCGATGCGAAAGGGTGGAGTGAGCGCGCGAGGCGCTGATCCGCACACCTGCTTTTTTTCGAGGAGTCGAGCCATGGTCCAGACCCGATCCCAGAGGCCCCATCCCCGCGGCCTCATCGCTTCCGCCCGCCTGTGGACGGCGCTCGCGCTGCTCCTTCCGGCGGCCTCTGGCTGCGTGAGCGCCGGCGGAGGCTCCGCGGAGGCCGAGGACCGCACGGGCATCGCCGCGCAGGCGCTCGGCACGTGCAACGGCCTGGGCCCGCGCTGGGTGGGCACGGACGGCTTCACGGGGGCCTGTCAGGACCCGGCCGTAGACTGCCCGTGTCCAGCGGCCACCGACTGGATCGCCGAGCGCGCCTTCGCGGTCAAAATGCCCGGCAACGCGAGCTCACCGCCGATCCCCCCGTTGCTCTCTCCGTACTGCGCATACACCTGGAACGGCGGGACGCCCATCGCGCCACAGACGATCCTCGATCTCCAGACGGCGGTCGGCGCGAACGTCACGAACCTGACCGAGGACTGCGTGGTGATCTCGCCCCAGGGAATGCCCGAGGCCGAGGACAAGCTCCAGAGCTACCGGCGCGAGCGGTTCCAGGCAGAGGGGCGGGGGCTCGGCGCGCTGCCCGAGGGGGAGGACGCGCCGGCCACCATCGAAGTCGCGATCGCCGACTCGTCCCCCGAGGACGCCACCGGCGCCATCCCGCGCGGTTCGCTCCTGCACGGCCACGTGATGGGCTGGACGGCGCGCGACCTGACCTGCGACGCGGGCGGTCCGTGCCTCACCGATATCCGCACGTACCTGGCTCTCCCGCACGTCGACGAGGCCACCACCGACCTCGAGAACGGCGGCTCGTTCGGCTCGCGGCTGGAGCTCGCGCAGCAGCTCTTCGAGGCCGTCGAGAGCTGGAAACAGGACGTCTCCGATCGGCCGCGGCTCGTGCTCCCGCTCGCGCTCGGGTGGGATCCGAACCTCACGGGCACGGGCGATCTCGCCTCCGAGCTGGTGCACCAGGCGCTCGTGCATGCGGCCTGTGCGGGGGTGATCGTCACCGCCGCGGCCGGCAATCAGGTGGGCGGGCCGACCCCGTCGGAGGGCCTCGTCTACCCCGCGGCGTGGCAGGACGAGCTCGCGCCCACGGAGGCGGAGTGCCTCGCGCTGGAGGGCGTCGCGGCGCAGGACGAGCTGGTGCCGGGGTCGGAATACGCCATCTTCCCGGACGCGCTCTCCGGCGTGCCGGCCGCGTCGCTCGTGACCGCGGTCGGCGCGGTCGATTACGCGGGGCGTCCCATCCAGGTGACTCGGCCTCACGGGGTCCCGCGGCTCACGGCGCTGGGCTTCCAGGCGGACGCGGGGGATCCGTCGTATCCGGCGCCGCGAGCGCTCACGGGCACGTCGGTCGCGGCGATCGTGGCGGGCGCCGCGGCGGCGGACGTGTGGGCCTATGCGCCCGAGCTGACGGCGCCCGAAGTGCTCGCGATCCTCGACGCGACGGCCCAGCCCCTGCCGGAGCCGATCGATCCTGCGCTGTGCACGGACCCCGCGTCGGAGGTGAAGCGCGTCTCGATCTGCGAGGCCGTCGCGGCGGCGTGCGCGCTCGGCGTGAGCCCGCGTTGCCCGGCGACGCCCATCGACTGCACCCCCGTCGCGATCTCGAAGCCGCCGGTGAAAGGCCTGCCCGTCGTCGGGAGCAGCGGCACGTCCGCTTCGTCCGCGGGCGCGTCGGCGGTGAGCTGGCTCGATCCGACGCTCGGAACGGCCATCGACACGGCGTTTCAAGGGAAGCTCGTCCTCCCGCCGAAGCAGGTCTCCGAGTCGCCCTGGAGCCTCTTTCCCGGCGTCGCGGCCACCGAGTGGGTGAACCCTCAGCCGATCGATCCGGGCTGCAGCGTGTGCGTGCTGAACCTCGCCGCGTCCCGAGCCTATGTGTCGATGAACCCGGCGTACCTGTCCGATATGGCTGCTTCGGGGACGACGGTGTCCAACGTGACCTTGACGGTGAACGGAACACTGAATCTGGACGTGCCCACGACGAAGAGCGTCGTGGTGACGCTCCCCGCGGCGAGCGCGTCTGGCGATCGCACGACTGCCCAGCTCTCGTGGACGCTCGATCGGGAAGGCTCCACGGTGTCCGTCACCGAACAGGTGCTGGTGACCGCTTGGTGATGGTCCGCGGGGGAGTGATACGAGGGGGCGGAGCCCCCTTGTAAATAACATCGAGGCCTGCGCCCATTGCCGGTGCCGGTTCGTGGCGGCACGGCGGATGCTCCATGGCACCGTGGAGATCCATCCCCATGAACGACCTATCGACGACGATCCACGGGAAGCTCCTCTCGGCCGGGATCCTCATCGCTCTGATGGGCGGAGGAATCGGCTCCCTCTACCAGACCGCCACAGGCGTGGCGTTCATGTCGGCCTCGCTGATCCTCGGTCTCGGCCTCGCGTTCATCGCCGTCGCGCTGGCCGTCGGGACGAACCTGCGATTCGCCATCCGCGGGGTCATCGTCCTGCCGTTTCTGTTCTTCCTGTTCGTGGTGGGGCTCGCCGTGGCGCGGCACGATCATGCCGTCTGGGCGCAGTACCTGTTCACGGTGATCGGCCTGCTCTTCGGCCTCAACGCGCTGCGAGGCACGCACATCGTCGGGCCGATCCTCCCGCATCCTCCGGCGCACGCGCACTGACGTCATCGTCTCTCGCGCCCGGGTGTCACCCTCGATGCCACGGGAGCCATGCAGCCCGATGTGTCGTCTCCGGCGCAATTGCATACCTTCAGAATGAAAGAAAAACTCGCAGATCTCACCCCGGGGATGCAAACCCATGGGCTCCGAGCCAATGCCATGGGGCTCCTGGGCGCGGTGACATTGGGCGTCGTCATGCTGTCCCCCGCAATGACGCTCTACGCATGTTTCGGCCCCGCCTACCTCGCGGCGGGCAAATCGTCGACGCTCGCGTTCGTCTGGGCGCTCCTCGCGACGCTGCCCACGGCCGCGAGCTATGCGCTGCTGTCGCACCAATTCCCGAGCTCGGGCAGCGCCGCGAGCTGGATCTCACGCGCATGTCTGCCGCTCGGCTCCACGGGGGCCTGGATCGGGCGCTGGGCAGGGTGGATCGTCTTTCTTTATTACCTCAACAACTTCATCATCCAGCCGGTGACCCTGGGGCTCTTCTTCAATGATCTGCTGACGAGCCTGGGAGTCTCCGTCGGCTTCTTCACCTTCGTGACCGGCGCCGTGATCTGCTGCGCGTGGCCGGCGCGGCTGGTCTTTCGGGGTATTCAGAGCTCCGCGCACGGGGCGCTCCGCTTCTTGCTGATCGAGACAGGGGTGGTGATCGCTCTCTGCGCGACGATCGCCTTCGTGGGTCACCGCGACGGCGTCCGCTTCGGGGCCGAGGGCTTCACCGTAGCGGCCTCGCCCACTGGCATGCACGGGATGTTCGGAGCGCTCTTGTTCGGCGTGCTCTCGTTCTGTGGATACGACGTGATCAGCACGCTGAGCGAAGAGACCAGGACGCCGTCGCGCCTCATCCCGCAGGCGACGTTCCTCGCGCTCCTCTGCTTCGGGGCGCTGATGATCGGCGGAGTCTGGCTACTGGGATACGCCGTCAGCCCGGAGCGCCTGCGAGAGGTCTCCGAGTCGGGCGGAATGCCGATCACGGAGATCGCGCGCGCTTACTGGGGCAAGGGGGCCATCCTGGTGCCGATCGTCGCGATCTCGGCCTCGCTCGGGCTGGCGATCGCGACCTCGGTGGGGACGAGCCGCGTGCTGTTCTCGATGGCGCGCGAGGGGAGCGCGCCGGAGCGGTTCGCGACGTTGAGCGAGCGCACGCGATCGCCCACGGCGACCCTCGTCCTGGTCTTCGCCGTGGGCTTCGTGGCGGCGGTGGGCGTGGCGGCCTGCGCCGGTTCGTTCAACGCTTATGTGTGGTGGTGCACCACGGTGACGTTCTTCGCGCTCTGCACGTACCTCCTGGTCAATCTCTCGGCGCTGATGCTCTTTGGCCGGCGCGCCTTCCGGTCGCCGAGCAGCTTCTTCCTTCATGGTGTGGTCCCCCTCTTCGGCTTCGCGGTCGACGGGTATATCCTCGTCAGGGCCTTTTTCATCGAGCTCTGGGGGGAGGGCTTTCGTGGTCGGAGCGTGATCTTCTTCGCCCTGGGCAGCGCCGCGCTCGCGGGGCTCATCGCGCGACGGTGACAGTCGTGCTGCCGGCGATGGCTCTTTGCCGCGTCCCTTGACAACGCTGCCACCACGGGCGAAGTCAGCTCGTACGACATGCTTTCTTTGCGACGGCTCGCGCCGCTCCTCTGCCTCTCCGTCACCACCGGCTGCGTCCAGAAGACGCTGATCTTCGACAAGACGGTGCCCCTGCCCGACGGGCGTTTCTCCGCGCCCGTCGCGCTGGATCTGCCCCGGCGCGTGGAGCACAAGAATCACGACTTCGAGATCCACGCCGTCCTCCGCGCCGCCTGCGATCCGCGGCTCACCGTGTCGTTCCCGGACGGGGAGACTGGCACTCTCGGGCTCGATGACGAAGACTGGCAATCGCTGCTCGCTCACCGCGCCGCCGCCGGAGCCGCCGCCGACAAGCCCCCTGCCTCGCCCGCGCCCCCCGCCGGCCCCGCGCCGCCCGGGCCGCGCACTGGCATCTACGGGCCCATGCTGCCGCCCGGCCATTTCGAGGCCGTCCTGACCGAGAGCTGGGCCGGACAGCTCACCTTCCTCGCCGAGCGGCCCGTGCGCTGCGCCGCCTCCCGCGAGTACGAGGTGGTCTATCTGAACGCCCTCGACGAGAGCGGCAAGATCACGTTTTGGGGCGATCCGCCGCAGGAAATGGCGGGCGGCTCCCTCTCCGTCAAGGTGTTCGAGATCCTGGAGGACGAGGCCTCCGCCGACGCGAGCGGCGGAGTCTCCGGCGGAGGCCGCGTGTCCGGCGGAGTCAAGGTGTCCGTCAAGATCCCGCCCATGCCGGAGCCGCGCAAGGAAAACCCTCCTCCCGCCCAGGATCCCGGCGCGGTCTGGGTGCCCGGATACTGGACCTGGTCGCCCGGCAGCGAAAAGTGGGAGTGGAGCTACGGTCACTGGGGACCGCCCGCGCAGACTCCACCCTTGCAGCAGGAGAACACCGGGCCCGCGCCCAACCCCGGCTGCACCTGGGCCTCCGGCTACTGGACGTGGACGAGCACGCCCGGCAAATGGGAGTGGCACCCCGGACACTGGAACGCTCCCCCGCCGAAACAAGAGGATCCGGGCTCACCCGAGGTGCCGGAGCAGTCGTGGGTCGCCGGCTTCTGGGTGGAGGTGAGCGGTCATTTCGAATGGAGGCCCGGCCATTGGGGCCCCCCGCGCCCGCGCGCGGAGACGCCGTCGCCCCAGCCGACGTCCGGCGCGCGATGGGTCTCCGGGATGTGGATTCACGCGAACGGAAAGTGGGTGTGGTCGCCGGGATACTGGGAGATCAGCGGTCGGCCGCCGCCCGCCCCGAAGGCCGAGACGCCGCCTCCTTCTCCCGGCCACGGCGCGGTGTGGCTCGGCGGCTTCTGGCGCTGGAGCACCGACAAGAACGACTATGTCTGGATCGCCGGTCACTGGGAGTCGCCGCCCGGCGAAGGCTACGTGTGGGTGCCGGATCCGCCGGGGCCCTCCGGCGTCTCGATCGGCGGGCGCTGGGTCCTCCAGGTGGACGTCCACGTGGGCGGAAGCGTGAAGGTGAAGCCGTGAAGCACCCCCTCCGTACACTGGCCCTCTCACTGGCCCTCTTCACGCCCGCGCTCTCGGGGTGCGGCGGCATCTTCGACATCGCCTACCTGGCGAGCCACCGCACGACCGAGGAGTCCGTCACCGAGCACAAACCGACCGGCCAGACGCACCGCGCCCTGGAATTCGAGGGATCCGCGGGCACGGCGGGCGTGCTCCAGCTCACGTGCGAGGACCGCGATCGGATGATCGAGCGGGCCTCTTCCGTGCACAAGACGTATCGGTACATCGGCGGGTACACGTCGTCGCCGTACATCGCCACGGCCGTGCTCTCGGGCGTCACCGCGGGCGCCGTCGCGGGGATCATCGCGCTCGCCTGCGAGAACGACGCGAAATCCACGCCGGAGCAGAAGACGAGCTGTCTGCAAAACATGCTGTTCGCGACGCCGTTCGCGGTCGACTCGGTGTATTCTTCGATCCGCGCGGCCACCGCGAAGAAGCCGAAGCTCATCGAGAAAGAGGTGAGCTCGCCCGTGCTCACGCTCTCGGAGAAGCCGGTCCGCGCCGCGCCCGTCGCGTGCGACGCCTCCCAGGTGTTCCTCAAAGATCCGAGCGGGCCGATGGAGCTCTCGGCGACTCAGATCCTGTCCGGTGAGCAGGAGGACAAGACGCCTCTCTCGCTCGAAGGGGCGGTGCGAGTGCCCGTCTCGCCCGAGGGGCAGATTCGCCTCGGGGAGCTGCCGGAGCTGGTGCGGTATTGGGGCGACAACCCGAGCTTCATCTTCTGGGTCGTGGACCCGGACGGGCGCGCGCATCGCCTGAGCATCAATCGCTGCCAGGCCCTGGGCCCGGTCTCGAACCTGCTGACGCCGCCGGCGCAGATGAGGCTCTCGGCGTTGTGCGCGCCGCCGCCTCCGCCCCGCTGAAGGCCGCCGCTCGGCGACTCGAACATGGCTGTCAGAATCGGCCCGTCGCGCTGATCGCCGCGCCGCCCGTCGTGGGCGCGGCCGTGACCGTGACGCTCTTCCTGCTGGGGGACACGAGATAAACCCCGACGCCCGCCGCCACCGCGAAGCCGCCGAAGACGAGCGCGCCGGTCGCGATGTCCGAGAGCGCGTACGCCTCGCCGACGCCCTTCATCCCGGCCGCATTGCACTTCGCCGGATCCGGACAGACCTTGTCGACGTCGCTCTTCTTCAGCGTCGCGAGGATGCCAGTCACCGCCCCGATGCCGAGCGCGCCCACGCCCACGCCCGCGAGCGTGAAGCCGGCCACCTGACCGCCGCTCCAGCCGGCCGCGGGCGCGACGGGACTGGCCGTATTCTGCGGGCCGGCCACGAGCGTGCGCTTGCCCGGCTCCACCGCGACGGTGAGCGCCTGGCCCTCCGTCAACGTCACGTCGTACGCGCGGTCCTCGAAGCCGAACACCGAGGTCGTCACCGTGTGCTTGCCCGGATCCAGGGGCTGCGCGGCGCCCACGAGGTTCGCGGCGAGCGGCGCGCCGTCCACGTGGATCGCGAGCGTCGGCGGAGCGCCGGCGGCCCGCTCGATCTTGAGGCGCGGGGCCCGGAGCGAGACGCGCGCGGCGCCGTCTTTCGCGATCGGCATGCGGTCGTCGTCGGGCTTGAGGAGGCTCACCACGCGCTCGAAATCGGCGAGCGCCGACGCGGTCTTTCCGAGCTTCTCCTCCGCGAGCGCGATGTTGAGCAGCGTGCCGGGCGTCGCCTCCAGCGCGTAGCTCTTCCGGAAGAGGTCCAGCGCGGAGGCGAAATTGTCGGCCTTGTAAGCGTCGCGCCCCATCGAGAACAGCTTGCCCGCGTCGTCCGGCGCCGCGGCGTCCGTCGGGGCCGCCGTGGTCGTGGGCGCGGCGGTCGTCGTGGGCGCGGCCGTCGTCTGCGGCGCGGCCGTGCTCGCCGGCGCCGTGCTCGGCGACGTCGCGGCGGTGCCCTTCGGTGCGGGCGCCTTCGCGGGCTGCGCGGAGCCCGTCGTGGGGAGGAGGGCCAGAGAAAGAGCCGCGCCGATCATCCAGGCGCGGCCAGCGAACGACCGGACGTCACGGTTGCGGATCACCTTGGATTCACCTTCGATCGAGCGGATCGGTCTTCTTCTTGGTGGGCGTCCACTTCTTCGCGCCCGCGGAGCCGGAGCTCGATGGCGCGGCGGCGGCGCCGGCGGTCGCGGTCGTCGTGGGCGCCGCGGTGGGCGCTGCCGTCGTCGTCTCGGCGGCCGTCGCGGTCGCGGGCACCACGTTCGGGACCGCGGTCGTCGCGCTGCGCGAGACGTCGGCCGTGGGGCGCGCCGTCGCGTCGAGGCCGCTCGCCGCGGCGCCGCCCGCGTCCCCGCGCATCAGCAAGAGCACCGTCGCCGCGCCCGCGATGAGCGCGAGCACCGTCGCGAGCACGTACAGCGCGACCTTCGAGCCGCCGCTCTTCGCGTGGCGTCCCGTCGTCGATGCGGCCTCGATCGCGGGGCCCGCGAGGCTCTTCGACATGCCCGGCATCGACTCCTGGCTCGGCGGCTTCGAGCTCTCGTCGATCGCGGCCGGCGGCGTGGAGGTGCGCGGGCTCGACGTCGCGGCGACGAGGTTGCCGGAGGGCGCCGACGGGCGATCCAGCGACACGCTGCTCGACGACTCCAGCGGCGGGCGTCGCGTGAGCGGCGCGTTGTCCGAGAGCGTGCGGAGGATGCGCTCGATCGAGATGCGCGCGCCGTCCGTCGCGAACGGCGCGAGCGCGCGCGCCAGCTCCGCCACGCTCTGGAAGCGGTTCGCGGGCTGCTTCTCCAGGCACTTCTCGACGATGTGCTGCAGGTCCGGCGGCACGCCCGGGAGCGCTTGATCGAGCGGCGCCGGAGGCTCGGCCCCGATCATCACGAAGAGCGCGCCGAGCGACTCTTCCTCGAAGGGGCGGCGGTTCGAGATGAGCTGGTACAGGATGACGCCGAGGGCCCAGATGTCGGCGCGCGCGTCGATCGTCTTGAGGCTGCGCACCTGCTCCGGCGACATGTAATACGGCGAGCCCATCACGGTGTTCGCGGTGGTGAGGCTCGGCTCCAGCGAGTCGGCCTTGGTCACCTTGGAGAGGCCGAAATCGAGCACCTTCACGAGCGCGCTGCCGTCGGCTCGCCGCGTGACGAACATGTTCGCGGGCTTCAGATCGCGGTGCACGATGCCGAGCATGTGCGCCTCCGCGATGGCCTCGCAGGCCTGCAACACGTAGTCGACGGCCTCGGGGATCGGGAGCGCGCCGCGGGACTTCAGCACCTCGCCGAGGTCTTGCCCGACGAGGTACTCCATCACCATGAAGGGCCGACCGCCGTCGAGCGTGCCCACGTCGAGCACGCGCGCGATGTGCTCGCTCTGGATCGACACGGCGGCGCGCGCTTCGCGGAGGAAGCGTTCGACCGAGTCGTGTCGCTCCATCGCCTCGCGGAGGAGGAGCTTCACCGCGACCGTCTGGCGGAGCGCCTGGTGCTGAGCGGCGACGACGACGCCCATGCCGCCTTGCCCGAGCACGCGCTCCACACGGTACTTGCCGGCGAGGATCTCTCCTTCTTTCGGGAGGCCGTCGTCGGTCTCGGGGGCCGTTGTGCTCATCGATGAGGCCGTCACAGTATCACCTTCTTGCGGCTCGAATGAAGAACCTCAGCAAGCGGTGAGCCGGTTCGAGATGTTTGGGATGTCACAGCGATGACGTCCCCTCCCTTCGCGAACGGAGAGAGCGATTTGGGAGGGGCGGGCGCGCGTCAGCGCGACCGGGGGTGGGCAACGGTTTGGGCTTTTTTTGAAGCCGCTCCGACGAAGAGTCGCAGTCTGTGAACGGCGGGAGGGTGACAGTCTGTGAAGGGGGTCGCGGCCGTCAGGCGGCGCCCCAGCCGCCGCCGGGGGGAGGCATCGGGCCGGCGCCGTAACCGCCCGTCGGGCCGCCCTGGCCGTAGGGGGAGACGACGTCCGTCGAGGAGGCCGTTCGGCCGGAGACGCGCGTGAAGACGATCGCCAGCGCGACGTGCAGCACCGCGCTCGCGATGAACGGGCCGACGCACGTGCACACCGAGATGAGCGTGATCACGAACCACACGAGGAAGAAGAGGAACGTCTGGCCCTTGTGGCCGCGCATCGCGTCCCAGCTCGCGCCGAGCGCCTGGATCGGGCCCATCCCCGCGTCGACCACGTAGTACTGCGCGAGCAGGAAGCCGAGACCGAGCAAGATGCCCGGCACCAGGAAGAGCAGCGTGCCCGCGAAGATGCCGATGAACTGCAGCCACAGCACGCCGAGCATCGCGAAGTACGACGGGCCGCCCGAGAAGAGCTGGCCGAACGACGCCTCCTGTCCGCGCGCCGCCCGCAGCATCATGCGCAGCAAGCCGGCCTGGAAATAGGCCGTGATGAAGTTGCCGAGCAGGCCGATGCCGATCGAGATGCCCCAGAACTCCTTCGAGAACGGCTGGTAATGCAGGCGCTGCACGATGCCGTTCGAGAAGAGGCCGAGGAGCTGCGCGGGCGCCGCCGCGAGCAGCGAGCCGAACTGGATCGTGATCCAGTCCGCCTTGTACCGATCCCACGCGAGGCGGATGACCTCTTCGATCTCCCACCCCTGCGGCGCGCCCTGCACAGGCTGCGGGCCGCCCGCGTTGTTGAAGAAGTTGTCGTCCGGCGGTGCGTAGGGATTGTACGTCACGGCCGCGAGGATACCCGCTCAGCCGCGCACGCGCACCGCCCACGTGAGGCGCGCCACGTTCTTGATCACGTTGGGCACGCGCCGCGTGAGGTTGATCGACGGCGTCCGCTTCTCCAGCACCCGGACCGGGATCTCGCGCACGCGGATGCCCTCGCGGTACGCGCGCACCACGAGCTCGCTCGCGAACACGTCGCGATCCACGAGGCACGCCCGCACGATCGGCAAGAGCGCGTCGCGCTTGAACGCCTTCAATCCGTGCGTGTCCGTGCCCTCGAAGCCGACGGCCGCGCGGAGCAAGCCGTTGTACACGAGGCTCGCGGCGTGACGCACGAACGGGCGCTCGTCCTGCGCGCCGGCCAGCAGCTTGGAGCCGATCACCATGTCGAACGCGCCGGTCTGCAGGAGATCGATCGCGCGCCTATGAAAATCGGTGTCGCAGAGATCGATCTCGTCGCACACCACGATCTCGCCGAGCGCCGAGAGCACGCCCGCGCGCAGCGCCTTGCCGTAGTTCGGCTCGCCGATCGCGATGAACCGCACCTCCGGGTGCTTGTGCGTGAGCTCCACCGCGATGTCGAGCGTGCGGTCGGAGGAGCCGTTCTCCGCGAGCAGGATCTCGAATTTTTCGGGGAACGTGCGCAGCTTTTCGAGCAGCTCCAGCACGGCGGCCTTGAGGATGGCCTCCTCGTTGTAGATGGGGATGACGACCGAGATCGCAGGCGTGGGTTGGGTCATGACGAAAGCTCTGCCGGAGTGCCGATCATCGCGCGGGCCGTGTGCGCGGCGTCCCTCCCGAAGAGGAGCGCGTCCTCCATCGAGGAGTAGTTCCAGCCCCCGTAGCGCCCCGCAGACACGATGTTCACCGAGCGCAGATAAGGCACGATGACGTCGAGGGCAGGGTAGTAGTCGTCGTCGAACACCACGTACGCGTGCTCGATGGTGCGGGCCCGCGCGAAGCGGATCGCGTGCTCGCTGTCGATGAGCTTCATCTCGCGCAGATCGGCCGCGATCCTCGGCAAGAGCGCGCGGAGATCGGGAGTGTCGCGACTCGACAGCTCGACGTACAGAGACCCCTTGTTGGGCGGCGCCATCGCGGGCGAGAAGTTGGAGTAGCTGCCGACGCGGTAGAACGGATACCGCTCCTCCGGTACGTACACCCAGTGATACGGCAGCGTGACCGGGCCGTTGAGCGCGACGTCCAGGTAGTGCAGGTGCGTGCAGCGGAGCCTCTTCGCCGCCGCGCGCACCGCCTCCGGCGCGTCCGAGATCAGGCCCACCAGCGCGGGCAGCGGCGTCGTCGAGACGAGCGCGTCGTACCGGATCGTCTCGTCGTCGAAGGTGATCGTGCGCGCCTTCGCGTCGATGGAGCGCGCCGTCCGCAAGAGCTCCACCGCGCCGGCCGCCTTCCGGAGCCCGAGCGCGAGCTGCCCGATGCCGAGCCGCGGGTACGTGAACCGCGCGTTGTACCCGAGCTCCCGATCGTTGAGCCCGACGGCGCCCGCGATCACGTCTTCGAGCTTGGGGAGCGGCACGAACCGCGAGCACCACGCGGCCGAGATCTCGCGCGGCGGCACGCCCCAGAGCTTCGTGTTGTATGGGATCATGAACTCGTCGCTGATCGCGTCGCCGAAGTGGGCGCGGCAGAATTCTTCGAAGTTCTTCGGCGCCTTCTTGTCGGCCGCGAAATGCGCCTTCACGAAGCCGGTGACGCACGCGTGCGCGACCTCGGGCGGGAGGCCGAAGGTGTTCGCCTGGTACGGGTAGCGCGTGTAGACGCCGCGCGAAAACACGCGGCTCCGGCGCTCGATCTCCAGCGTGCCGCCCTCGATGACGGACGTCGCGAGCTCGCGGATGGCCGGGTCGCGCAGGTGCAGGAGGTGGCCAGTCCGGTCGAAGCGATACCCCTGGTCCTCGATCGTGATCGCGTGTCCGCCGACCTCGGAGAGCCGCTCGATCAGCCTGCAATCGACGCCTTCGCGGCGCAGGTGGAGCGCGGCCGACATGCCGGTGAGGCCGGCGCCGAGGATCGCGACGGGAGTACGGGACGTGAACAGAGAGGGCACCTTCTGCGGCGCCTCGTAGCCGGGGCCCCTCGGATTGTCCAGCGGACGCTGGCGTTGCCAGCCTCCGCTCGTTTTCCCATCTCGGGGCGGCACGCGCCGCCCCGCCCCACGGGCAAAGCCCGCGGGGTCCCCACCCCACGCGGGCGGCTCCGCGAGCTCCGCCGCTTTCTGGTGCGGACGTTTCTGGTCTGTGTCGCGACGGAAATCGATGTGGCGCGGCGGCGAAACGGGTATCGATCTCGGTTGTCCGTCACGCACATCGGAGGAGCACATGCCCAGCGATCTGGTCGTCCGCTTTCGCAGCGAAGGCACCGTCATCGAGCTGTCCGCTGATCTCGTCGCGCTCGGAACCCAGGCCGGCCCCGCGGCCGCCGCGTACGCGCCCTCCCCAGGGAGCGGCCCGCGCCTCTTGCTGACCGGCGATCGCGACTACTTCGTCGCCGTCACGGGCGATCTCTCGGACGCGTCGAAGAAGGCGCTCGCGAAGCAGGTGGGGCGCGCGGTGCTCGCGGCGTTCCCGGGGCGCACGCCGGTGCGACGCCGCCTCGCGAAGGCGATCGGGCTCGACGCGCCCGCGGCGCCCGCGGTGGTGCCGTCCGCGGCCGCGATCGATCTGACCGTGGGCGTCACGGGCTCGGCGCCGCTGTGGCTGCTCCCGTCCGGCCGCTTCTCGTCGACGCTCGCCGGCGGCTCCGGCGTGGACGAAGCGGCGCTCGTCGCCGCCGCGCGGTGGATCTCGTCGCGCCGCACGACGACGTTCGAGCGCCTCTTCGCGCCGAGCGCCTTCCGCCCCGACGAGCCGGCGCGCGCCGAGCGCCTCACCGCGGATCAAGCGGGCGCGCTGCTCGCGCAGGTGGACGAGGCCCTCGCGTTCGCCGCAGCGGCGGGCGCCGTCGCGAAGGAGAACGAGATCCGCGCGGCCCAGATCCGCAGCGCCTGCGCGACGATCCTCTCGCACACGATCGCGACCGCGACGAACGATCCGTCGTTCCGCGCCCCCGCGGACGCCGCCGCGAAGCGCCTGTTCGGCCTGATCGAAGCGGAGTCCGGCGAGCACGCCCGGCCGATGCTGCGGGCGCACGCGGTGCAGCTGCTCCAGATGCGCGCCCCGGCGCTCTCGGCGGCCGACGCGGATCGGGCTCGCGCGCTCGTGCGATCGCTCGTGCGCGAGGCGCCGCCGTACGACGCGATCAAGGGGCCGTGGCGCTTCGCGATGTGCTCCGCGGGCGAGTTCCACGACGGCGAGTGCGACATCCTGGTGAGCCAGTACAGCTTCAAGGAAGTGGAGGCTCCGGCGGACGCGCCGAAGGCCCCGGGCTGGGGCGGCGGATACCGCGTATTCCAGGCGCCGTTCAAGAACCCCTCCGGCGACGGGATCTTCGTGTTCGCCCGCAGCGCCACGCCGGGGAACGAGAACACCGAGATGGGGTCGGCGTATTTTACGGGCGTGCTCATCAACCGCCACGCGCAGCTCGGGTCCTTCGACATGCGGGCGGTCGCGGCCGACGTGAAGCAGGTCGGCTACAAGCTGATGATGAACAGCCAGTGCGCGGGCCTCACGACGCGCTTCGCGCTCCAGCGCATGTTCCCGGAAGCGGACCTCTACAGCTCGTGGGACAGCACCTATTTCCGCAACCCGAGCGGCAACAAGGTGACCGCCTCCGAAGGCCTCGACTGCTTCGTCGCGATCCTGAACGGCATGATCGCGAAGGAGAGCCACGCGCAGATCGAGAAGCGTATTCAGGCCGCCCAGTGGTACCACTCGCAGAGCTACGTGCAGGGCTTCGTGCAGTTCGTGGGGCCGTCGCACCCGCTCGTGCTCAAGCGGTACGAGGACGTCAATCAGGACGGCAAGGCCGATTATTACGACGGCTTCCTCGACTTCCAGCTCAAGGCGATCGCGGAGGACGTCTATTCGTCGATCACGCCGAAGGATCCGGGGGTCGCGGGCTCGCAGATCAGCGGCGACGCGGCGACGGGCCTCGGCTGGGCGGCCGGCAGCTTGAACCGCGTGACCCAGTATTCGGATCTCTGGTCCAGCCTCCCCGGCGACTCCGAAGGACTCTACGTATTCCAGTCCGGCGGCTTCTTCTCGCAGCGGGAGCCGCCGGCGGACGTCGCGACGGCGGGCCGCGCGGAGGATCTCGGGCGCTTGCCGGCGGTGTGCCGGTATTCGAAGACGGACACGCTCGCGGGCCTCTCCGCCGAGGTGATGTTCCACAGCCACCTCGCGCACGCCGCCAAGGAGCTGAAGCGCCTGCTCGTCGCGGCGGACGCGATGAACCGGGCCTTCGATCTCGGGTATCTGCCGAAGGAGGGGCTGCTCGCGACGCCGCTCGGTCAGCGGGGCGCGCTGCTGCTCACGCTGGCGGGGCTGCTCGAATTCCCGGCGGATCAGAACGCGCTCGACGGCCTCTGGGCGATGGCGCTGAAGGAGCTGAACATGCCGGACATCTCGCGTTCGGTGATCCGCGCGTGCATCACGGAGGAGGACCACGACGCCTCCAACTACTACGGATCGCGCCGCGGCCTGCGTCAGCTCATCGGCAAGGGCGCCGGCGACACGGCGTGCGACCTGTACAAGGCGGATCCGGCGGCGTTCGCGCGCCTCGCGGACGCGGACCCGGCGGTCGGCCGGGCCAAGCCGCTCGCGGTGTGACGCGGTGTTTTGAAAGATGACAGTGGGCCTCCCCGCCCTGCGCCTGAGAAACAGGCGCTTTGGGCGGGGCGGGCCGCGCGCAGGCCGCAGGCCGAGCACGGACCGGGGGTGGGCACCTGAGGACTCATCGCATTTTGTGGGATTTACAAGGGGCGCCACTGGGAGGCCGGAGCCCGCTCAGCGGAGGCGGAGCGGAGCTTGGCTCCGCGGAGTCCGCAGCTGAGTGGGTGCAGGCCTCGACGTTTTTACAAGAAGTCTCAGATCCCGTCCGGCGTCGACAGTGCGGAACGAGCTGAATCGCCTTTCAAAGAAGGAGATTCGTGCGATGAGGGGGCGCCTATCGGGGAGGGCGAGCCGGCGAGGTTGGACCAGCGTTGGACCAGCGACCCGCGGGCGGAGGTGATCGCGCGGCTGTCTGCCGATCTCGCCCTACTGGCCAGAGCCGGTGACATGGAAGGAGTGATGTTGATCCACGAGACCATCGCGCGTCTCCTTCAAAGGTGACCACGCACGGGGGTTGAGCAAGCCCGTGGTGACCTTCTGACGCTTGGGGTGGCGCGCGCGGGGAGCGCGTCTTGGGCGACGATTCGAGTAGCATCGCCGCCCATGGGAGCGGACGTCGCAACCTTCATCGCACGCAGGGAAGGCTCCAGCAGTTCGGAACGGCAGACGACGGCTCAGTTCTCACCGAGCTTTGTGAAGTGCTCGGCGTAGAGCGGCCCGTGCCTGTGAGCGATGATCCCGCACGCGATCGGTACGTGTTCGAGGTACGCGAGCGCGATACACAAGACAAGGATCACGTCAAGCGAATTGCGCCCGGACTTCAAGAAACCCCAGCGAGCAGATCATCGCGTTTCGTGATGCGCTGGCAGGAAGCTCCGGCCACTGGACTGCTCGCGAGGTCGCGGCCGGGTAGTGCCTAGTTTGAGCGACCTTGTCCTCAGTAGGACAGTCGGCGTTTTCGGCGATCTAGCCGCGGACGAGCCGGCGGCGTAGCCTCGCGTCCCATGTTCAAGCGGCTGAAGTGGGAGCGCGTCGGCGTCGATGAGAACAGCGACATCGACAACGGGGAGATGGAGACCTATCGGGCGGCCGTGCCGGGCGGCTGGCTCGTGACGGTTTGGGCCGACGTGCCCACGCGAATCGCGATGCTGAGTCGGGGAAACGACATCCCACCGGGACACTGGGGCGGGGGGCTGAGTTTCGTACCGGATCCGGAGCACACGTGGACCGCGGACATAGAGTGACGGCACCATGATCACCAAGCTCGAGAGCTATCACCACGAAAGCGGCCAGCGGATCGACCACCACCTCGGAACGTTGAACGGCGAAGCACCCAAGCGGCGCTTCCTCTTCCGGTACCGAGACATCCACGGCACTGAGACGGAGCTAACCGTTGACGAAGGCGCGGACGGTGACTTCGAGGCTGTCTTCACCTACCCGCCGCACAGGCACAGGAACGCCCGGGACACAGCCATCGCCGCGTTGGAGACCAGGCCACCTGACCAGTGGACGATCGAAATCGACGGCATCTGGCAGGGGCAAAACTACCGGATCACGATCGAGGCAACCCGTCGCCCGTCCTAGCGTGGAAGGAGCCTGTCCCAATTAAGACACTACCCGCGGCCGTGTTCACCGGGCCCAAACCGGACGACGTTGCGCCGATCCTCGTGAGCCTCGCCTCGCTCGGCTTCCTCCTCGCGTTCGAGTGAGTCCGAAGAGCCGCGCTGGAAGGCCGTCCACGCGCAGTGACGCGCCGAAGCTGCCCTGTGTGGCTCGCGGATGGACAGCGGGCCACAAGGAGCCGTGGAAGGGCTCGACTGTGCTTTGTGGAAGGGGGCGAGGGAGACGCCGGCCCGAGACCGGGAAGGCCCCTCTACGTCGCGCCGCGGGGTGGGAACGTGTCGCGCTGTTGCAGCGCTGCGGCGTCACCTGGAGGGACCAGGGAGTTAAGAGTCTGAGCTTGGGAATTGAGCCCTTGGAGCTTGAAGAAGGGCGATAGCGCGGGGAAAGCTTGGCAACGCTCGACGAAGCTCCGCGGCCGAGCGGGCATCACGAGATCACGAGGGCATGTTCAGAACAGCGCGGGACGCATCGACGACTTGGATGCGCGCGCGTTCCTCTTGTGTGGTGCGACCGCAAGCGCCGCGCTGGCAGTCGTGATCACGAGCCGCAGGACTCGACGCCCGCTCGGCTCGCATCGTGGTCAGTACACGTCCTCGTCGACTGCCCCGGCGACGTTCGCGTTGAAACGGAACGGCCACGCATCCGCGCCGGCAAGGCTCGTGCTGAACGCCGGAAAGCGGAAGGGCCACGTTTCCGCGTCGTCCGCACCAAGCTCGAACTTCACGTGCGAGGGCTCCACAACGACATCTTCCGTGATCTGCAGGGTGAACGGCCAACCCTCTTCGCGGCCGATGACGCGAACGCGCTTCGTTGTCGCGCGCTCCGGCTCGGTCGTCGCGTCCACCTTCGGCGCGTCCACCTTCGCGGCGTGCTCGTGAGCCGGCTCCTGCTCACGGTGCGCGTTCTCGCGAGCAGCGGGGGACGCCTCGTGCTCGTGGTGCTCCACGTGCGGCGGAGGGGGCTTCGCGTCGACGGTGGTCACCGTCACCGCGATCGGCGCGGGAGGCGGCTCGACGCTGATCGGCTGTGTGTTCGGCGCGGTCGTCTCGTGCTCGCGATCCTTCGGCACGCGTGGAAGCCGCAGCTGCGGCGCGCCCGCCCGCGAGCTGCGTCGCGAGACGCCTCCTTTGACCTTCCGCGCGAAAGCGAGCAGTTTCGAGCCGACTCCACTGGCAGCGTCGAACAGCCATCGAGCCGCGTCCTTGATGCGGCGCAGCCCCGCACGCGCGGCGGTCCGGATGCGTCCTTCGCCCGCCGGCGAGGCTACAAACACAGAGATTTGATCACGCGCCGAGACGTCGCCGGAGGCTGCAATAGTCGATCTCATGAGTGCCAATCTCCTCTGTGGGGACCCTACGATCTGTAATGCTCGTCCGCGGACGGAGCCACGAATCGCGAGCCGGAGAGCGCGGAATTGGGTTGCGCCAGGTGCGCAAGAGGGGGTTTGGACCGCAATCCAAATCTTTCAGCGGCGCCTTGACAACGCGGTGAAGCGAACGCAGCGCGCGCGACATGGCTTTGGCCTACATCGGACGCCGCTCCTCTCGGCTCATCGTGAGAGTTGAATCCGCTCCACGAGGTTCGGAGCGTAGGCCGCGCGCGTCAGTCTGCGGATCGGCACGACTCCGCCCACGGCGTCGACCTTCTCTCGAAGCTCCGGCTCGATCCGGTTGGCCGTCGCAAGGAGTTGCTGGACGTAGGGACGGCTGTAGATGCGCAGGAGGATGCGACGCCGATTCATGGGCTCTTCGGCCAACTGCCTAGCCGCGTCACAGCGCGCAAGCGGACAGGCACCAAAGAGAAGCGTCCAGACGACTGGCCACAGGGCACCGGGGACAGCCACGGTGACCCCTTCGAAGATGTCGCCAATGGTGGGCGACGGTACGCGGAGAGGCCAGCGAACGAGAACCCGCTCCGGCATCAGCAAGAGCGGGGTTCCTGGAAGTAGCGGGTTGTGAATTCTCCGAATTTGCGGCAGAACCTTGACCATCTTCTGTTGGCTCCTGCGGGTGTCCAGGCCTCTCGGTCTGGGGTGGCGGAACGCTCTTCGTCCCTCAAATGGGAAAGCGTAAAACGAGCGTCCGAACCACAACGCGGCGCACACGATGTCTCAATTTTCTGAGACCAAGGCGTATTCTATTCGGCAAGTCGGCGGGTCGGCGGAACGCTGCCATGCGCGATTGACGGCTCCCGTGCTCGTTGGCTACAACCAAGGGCGAGCCACGATGAATTCCACGAGGCAAGGGACGGGCGAGCGCGCTTGGTTACTGGGAGCGGTGTGCGCGACGATGCTGAGCACGACCCGGGGAGCGGCGGCGGAGCCTCCCGCGGCGGACCGACTTGCGACCTTGCTCGGCACCGCGGAGCAAGCGACGAAGGCTCGTCAGTGGCAGTCGTGCGTGGACGCCCTCAAAGAGGCTGTCACGCTGGACGGGTCGGCGAAGACGCGCGGTGATCTCGGGCTCTGCGAAGAAGGCGCGGGGCAACTGACAGAGGCCTATGCGGACCTGAGCTACGCACTGACGCAGGTTCCGCCGGAGACGCGCCGCATGGCGCGTTGGCTCGGATTCCAGGCCAGCTTTGATCGCGTGAAGGCGCGAACAGTCCCGATCGTGTTCACGATGTCTCCTTACACAGCGTTCTTGCTCGTCGACGGTAGGCCCTTGGGGCGCGTGGACGGTCGCACGATCGCGCTCCGACCGGGAGAACACACCTTCGTCGCCCGTGAGACTGGCTATCAGACTCTCACTCGAACCGAGTCTCTCACGCTGAGCAAAGGCACCTTGACCGAGCCGCGAAATATCGACTTTACGCTGGCGAAGCTCCCGACCGTTGCCCCCGATTCCGTGATCGACGCGGCATCGAAGCCTGTTTCAGGCTTGTCGCCCTCTTCCGCCGCGGGGACCGCTTCGACGCCCGCGCAGCCGTTCGACACGCGTCGCGTGGCCTTGGTTGTCGGCATCGCCAGCGGGGCCGCTGCTCTTGGCTTCGGAGCCCTCACGATCGGGTTGGAGGTTGATCGCGCGAGCATGACCCGAGGCCACGCCGGGAACGCGTGCACCGGATTCAACGCCGCAAGCGCCTTCTGCGTGGAGGTGCGCGAGCGGCGTGACCAGCGCGACGCGGCGACAGGCCTCGCGATGGGCTTCGGAGCCCTCGCAGGGGCGGCGGTCCTCACCGCGCTGCTCGGCGGTCCGTCGGGGCAGGACTCGCGGCCTCGTGTCGCCCCGATCCTCTCGGCCCATGGTGCTGGAGTAGGCGTTCAGGGCAGCTTCTAGCGCGCTGTAGCTCTCCGGCGCATCTCTTGTTCCTGCCTCGATCCGCGGAATTCGGACCTGACGTCGCACGCGAGGCGGAGAGCGCCCAAGGTAAGATTCCGTGAGCACGCTCGCCATATCCCGAAATCGTCACCGGGAACGACTTTTTCTCCGTTTGCCTCGAAACACAGGCTTTCTTGACTCGATTCGAGCTTCCCCAGCACTCCGGAGCGAGCGCGTTGCACCGCGCGCAAGGCCCTGCGGTGCCTTGATGCCGCGCTTCGAATCGCGTATCGGTCGGACATGCAGTCTCGTGGGTGGAGTTGGGCGGCGCTGAGCCTGGTACTGGCATCCCGGTTCGCGAGCGCAGCCGATCCACCCTCGGACGCACAAGCCCGTCTGTCGAAGCTCCTCCGCGCGGGGACCGAGGCCGCGAACGCGAAGAAGTGGCCCGCGTGCATCGACGCGCTCACCGGGGCACTCGCGATCAAGGACGACCCGAGCACCGCGGGCGCTCTCGGGCTATGCGAAGAGAACGCAGGACGCTTCACAGACGCCTACACTCACCTGCGCGTCGCGGTTGAGAGCGTCACTCCCGCGATGGCCGCTCGCGAGCCGTTCGCAAGCTACGTGCGGGCCCTTGGCCGCATGCATGACCACGTGGCCCTGCTCTACGTGACGACCAACCCGAGCCGTGCCGCGGTATGGTTGGACGGCAAGCCGATCGGGATCGCGGACGGACGCTCCCTCCCCGTGCCTCCGGGAACGCACGTCGTCATCGCGAAGGCTGCTGGCTACGAGGATGCGATCGAACCTGCGCGCACCTGGGGAGCGGGCGACGTTCCGGCGGTCGACCTCACGCTGAAACCGAAGACGCCGCCGTCCGCAACGACGACCACCTCGACCGCAACGACGACGGCGAGCGCGCCCCCGACGCGCGCCCCATGGTGGAAGCCGCTCGTCCCATCGCTCGACAAGCGCGGAGCGGGCGCGATCCTAGCGTACAGCAGCGCAGCGCTAGCCCTCGGGAGCACGGGCTTGATGCTCGGCTTCGAAGCCGACCGTGCGAGCATGGCGCGGGGCCGCGCGCCGAACATGTGCGCGGGTGACGCTGGCTCCACGCCCTTCTGCACGACGTTGCACGATCGCCGCGTGGAGCGTGACATCGCAGGGGGCGCCGCGATCGGCTTCGGCGCGCTCGCGGTCGGGACCGGGGTGGGAGTGGTGCTCGCGCAAGTGTTCCGGGGCGCTCCGCTGGTGGCACCTGCCGTGACCAAGGACGCGGGCGGGCTTGTGATCCAGGGAGCGTGGTAGCGTGGCGCGTATGACTCAGCTTGGCGCGCGGTTGTGGATCGGGCTGGCGCTCGTGGGCGCCGTCGGTTGTGGGCAGACTCCCAGCGGCTCTGGGGGCGCCGCGGGAGGAACAACCACGCTGACTTGTCCGATGGATCCGGCCGATGGAGCGATCCATCCGGATTGTGGGGTGTGGGTGAGTGCCAGTCTCGGTGACGACAAGAACAGCGGAACACAAGACTCCCCGGTTGCGACGTTGACCAAGGCAGTCCAGCTTGCGGCGGCGGACAAGGGCCGAGTTTACGCGTGCGGCGGAGAGACGTGGCCCGGAACGCTGACCGTCCCGGGGAACGTATCACTCCATGGCGGATTCGACTGCTCTCATGGGTGGAAGTACATAGGCAACAAGCTTCTTTCGTCGATCGTCGCGACGGATCCGGTAGGTGTCTACTGGGAAGACGGAGACGCAGCCGAGACATGGCTCACCGACTTTTCGATCGAGTCAGGTCCCGCGGCGGATCCGGGCGGTTCGTCGATCGCGCTTTTCATCCGAGGGAACCTCCGCTTCATCGCCAAGCGCGATCATCTGCGTGCGAGTGACGGGAAAGACGGCGTGGACGGTGCATCGGGGGGCGCGACGCTCGCCCCTTCCGGCGTCCACGGGAACAACGGAGCTGACGCGTGCAGCGCGCCTATCAGCAAGGGCGGAGCAGCCCCGGAGACCGCCTGTGATACCGCGGTGTCGAAGGGCGGTGCCGGTGGCGACGCAGGTCCGCAGCTCGCTTCGGACGGCGAAGATGGCCTCCCTCCCGCAAATCCGCCCGCGGGCGTGGGTGGTGCTGGGGAGCAATCCGCGCCTGTATGCACACCTGGTCAACCCGGTGCTGCGGGAATTGCAGGAGTAGCCGGCTTGGGCGGAAGACAAAAAGCTCGGCTCACCGTGGACGGATACATCGGAGTGAGTGGCGATGACGGCCAAGCCGGAACATCTGGCCAAGGGGGAGGAGGCGGCGGAGCGACCTACGGCAAAGCGGCTGTGTGCGGCGCGGCGAATCCTGGGGGCGCTGCTGGGGGTTCGGGGGGGTCCGGCGGATGCGGGGGCAAGCCCGGCAAAGGCGGACAGGCAGGTGGCGGTAGCATCGGAATCGCGTCCCTTACCAAGAAGACTGTCACCTTGAGGAACCTGGTCATCAAGCTCGGCAACGGTGGGAAAGGTGGGAACGGAGGAGAGCCTCAATATGGCGGAAAATCCGGCCTCCCCGGTCAGGGAGGCGCCGGACAAGGCACGATCTCCGCCGGATGTCCTGGTGGCCAAGGGGGGCCGGGCGGCCCGGGTGGCTGGGGGGGCGGCGGAATGGGCGGCCCTTCCGTCGGTTGGGCGCTGTTTGATGGCGTCTTCCTGGATAATGACGACTCGACAAACGTGTTTCAGGGAGTACCGGGCAAGGGCGGCATAGGCCAATCTCCTGGCAACGCGGCCACAACCGGAGACACCGTGTTTGGTAACGCGATATTCTGCAATCCGTAACCGAGGAGAGCGGTCAGCATGCGAAGGAGCGAGCGTCTCATGGGAGCAAAGCTAGGGTGGCGAAGCGTGGCTGCCGTCGCTGGTCTCAGCGTCGCGGGGATCATCGGCTGCGACTACTCCTGTTACTCCGATCTTACCTGCTCCTTTACCGCAACGGGTTCCGGTGGTGGCGGAGGCACAAGCGAACCTGTCGACCGTTGTCCCGATCCCGCGCTCGGCCCCGTAGCAGCAGACTGCGGGGTATGGGTCTCGACAACTCTGGGGAACGACGCCAATCCAGGCACCCAGGATGCACCGCTGAAGACACTCAGCGCGGCCGTGACTCTCGCAAATACGGGCCTCCGTCGAGTATATGCATGCAGCGAGGCCTACGACGAGAGTGTCAGTCTTTCGGCAGGGACCTCCTTGTTTGGTGGATTTGAGTGCGCGTCCGGCTGGACCTATCTCGGCGGCGACAGCAAGGCGAGGATCGCACCTAGCACCGCTGGAGTTGCGCTCCGACTTACCGAAGGGGATGGCGAATCGCTCGTCCGCGACATCGCGGTCACTGCTCGGGATGCAATCCTCCCCGGCGCATCGTCGATCGCGGTCTTCGCCGTACCTGGATCCGCTGCTGACATCCAGCGCGGGGTCATCACCGCAGGCAACGGGATGCGTGGCAAAGATGGCGAAGACGGCACGCACAACGGCGAGCCCGCCAAGACCGGGATCGGCGGTGTCGATGGCGGGGATGCGTGCGCCGCTGACTTCGGCCCTGGGGGTGCGGCGGTTTTTCTCCTTTGCGAGGACGGTGGTTCATCGACGGGCGGCCAAGGCGGCAATGGTGGAGAGCAGTTCGCCAACGACGGCGCTGCGGGTTTCGTGGCACCGAATCCGAATCCGCAAGGCTTTGGACTGGGGGGTTACGGCGAGGCGTCGCTACCCTGTACGGGGGGCCTCGCGGGCGCGCAAGGCGCAAGTGGGAAACAAGGGCAATCGTCCGCCAGCTACGGTCGGTTGACGCTCAGCGGGTACCTTGGAGCGGACGGGGAAGACGGGGGTCATGGTCTCCCCGGACAGGGCGGGGGCGGAGGAGGAGCTTCCCGCGGCAAGGCCTCATGTGGCGGTATTCTGCACGGCGGGCCCGGAGGTGGCTCCGGCGGCTCGGGAGGATGCGGCGGGCGCGGCGGGCGCGGCGGGCAAGCCGGCGGCTCCAGCATCGGCGTTGCGACGTTGAGCGCCGGCATCCGACTGGCCCACATCACCTTCTCGATTGGGAATGGGGGGGACGGTGGCAACGGCGGGGTGGCGCAAATGGGGGGACAAGGCGGTCTTCCGGGTGTCGGTGGCGCTGGTCTGGCGGGCGCGGACGTGATCAACGCTGGTTGCGTTGGTGGAGGAGGAGGCTACGGCGGGAACGGCGGCCACGGTGCCGGGGGCCATGGCGGTCACTCCGTGTGGATCGCGAAGCTTGGATTCAGCCTTCCTTCGCTGGACGGAATTGTTGGAAGCAATGGTGACGCCGGGCAAGGAGGGCATGGGGGTGACCCGAACACGATCGACGGACTCGGCGCACCTGGAATTCGAAGCGACAGCGTGTTTCTCGATCCCTGACCCCCTCCTCCGCCGCTTCATCTCCGCGCCAGCCTGCCAAGGAACGGTTTCAATCCACGCTCCCCTCGTTCGAGAGGGGCGACCCACCTGCACGTTTGCGGCCGTCCTCGTGCCCCACGATGTTTCAATCCACGCCCCCCTCGTTCGAGGGGGGCGACCCCCGTCAGCGGGCGCAGCAAACCGCACTACAGGATGTTTCAATCCACGCCCCCCTCGTTCGAGAGGGGCGACTGCGAGCTGCGCCGCGGTGCACCCGACGAGAGAGGGTTTCAATCCACGCCCCCCTCGTTCGAGAGGGGCGACTCGCGCACGCTCGTCGCGCCGGTGATATTCAGCGAGTTTCAATCCACGCCCCCCTCGTTCGAGAGGGGCGACGCGGGAGAGCGCGCGCAGCGCATCCTTGAAGCCGTTGTTTCAATCCACGCCCCCCTCGTTCGAGAGGGGCGACTTCGCTCGGCGGGATGACGACCGCGGACAGAACCGGTTTCAATCCACGCCCCCCTCGTTCGAGAGGGGCGACGTCCTCTCCGGCGTGCGCCTCGCGCCGACGGACCCGTTTCAATCCACGCCCCCTCGTTCGAGAGGGGCGACATGCCGGATGCTGCGCCCGCTCGTGCCGGAGATCCTGTTTCAATCCACGCCCCCTCGTTCGAGAGGGGCGACGGCTACTTCCGAAGCAGATCGTCGAGCAGCGCGACGAGTTTCAATCCACGCCCCCCTCGTTCGAGAGGGGCGACGCTCGGAGCCACGCGGGGGGAGCGTCGAGGTGGGGTTTCAATCCACGCCCCCCTCGTTCGAGAGGGGCGACGCGGTTGCCTTCGGTACAGTCCCGGCGGCGGACACGTTTCAATCCACGCCCCCCTCGTTCGAGAGGGGCGACCGCCTCTCCGCGGACGCGGCCCCTCGCCCCATCGGGTTTCAATCCACGCCCCCCTCGTTCGAGAGGGGCGACAGCCTTGTACGGGTTGATCTTGTGGGCCTTGTGGTAGTTTCAATCCACGCCCCCTCGTTCGAGAGGGGCGACACGTCGGCGGAGTCCTCGCCAGGCTGCCGCCACATGTTTCAATCCACGCCCCCTCGTTCGAGAGGGGCGACAGCATCTCCCGTTCGAAGCCGCCCTCCTTCCACGAGTTTCAATCCACGCCCCCCTCGTTCGAGAGGGGCGACTTCGGGGCACGCGAGGAGCACGGCGCCCGATCCGAAGTTTCAATCCACGCCCCCCTCGTTCGAGAGGGGCGACCTTTGCCGGTATGCGTCAGTTGGCGTCGTTGAACGTGTTTCAATCCACGCCCCCCTCGTTCGAGAGGGGCGACCTCTTGCCCGTCCTCGGCACGCAGCCGAACACACGGTTTCAATCCACGCCCCCCTCGTTCGAGAGGGGCGACCGAGCACCGAGGGCAGCTCACGCGCATCGCGAACGGTTTCAATCCACGCCCCCCTCGTTCGAGAGGGGCGACGGGCAGAGCCGCGGTGCTGAAATCGTACCCCGCGGGTTTCAATCCACGCCCCCCCGTTCGAGAGGGGCGACGTCGAGGCATGCGGGTGGTGAGCCGGCAACGGTCACCGCCTCAATCCACGCCCCCCTCGTTCGAGAGGGGCGACGGGTCTCACTCCGCGGAGGGCCTGATCGATGCCTGCGTTTCAATCCACGCCCCCCTCGTTCGAGAGGGGCGACACCGAGCGAGGCGCAGCCGGTGACAAGGGGGAGTTTCAATCCACGCCCCCTCGTTCGAGAGGGGCGACTCGAGGTCGTCCACGCGCGTCGTGAATGTCTCTTCGTTTCAATCCACGCCCCCCTCGTTCGAGAGGGGCGACCGCACACGGGCTCGAAATGCGGAATCGCCATAGGTTTCAATCCACGCCCCTCGTTCGAGAGGGGCGACAGCCGACCGGCACCCGGCGAGCGGCGCACCCTCAAGGTTTCAATCCACGCCCCTTCGTTCGAGAGGGGCGACATGATGTCGCCGTCGACCTCATGGTACGCGTGTCGTTTCAATCCACGCCCCCCTCGTTCGAGAGGGGCGACGCGAGCGCGCGGAGGAAGCCGCTGATACCGCGGAGGTTTCAATCCACGCCCCCCTCGTTCGAGAGGGGCGACTTCGGGGGTTGTGCCGCGTGCGCGCGCCACAGCTCGGTTTCAATCCACGCCCCCCTCGTTCGAGAGGGGCGACACCGGCGGCAGGGTTTGGCGTGCGTCGGAACATGGGTTTCAATCCACGCCCCCTCGTTCGAGAGGGGCGACCGAGCAGGTGATCGAGGAGGCCGCGGCGGTGTTCCCGTTTCAATCCACGCCCCCCTCGTTCGAGAGGGGCGACCCGCACGAGGTCGGCCGTCACGTCGAGCGAGAGGTTTCAATCCACGCCCCCCTCGTTCGAGAGGGGCGACGTGCGAGCAGATCCTCACCGCGAGGACGCCGAAGTGTTTCAATCCACGCCCCCCTCGTTCGAGAGGGGCGACAGGATGCGCGAGACGTAGACCGGCGTTCCCGCAGGTTTCAATCCACGCCCCCTCGTTCGAGAGGGGCGACGATCCGGGGTGCGTGCCGTCCTGGTGAAAGTGCAGCGGGTTTCAATCCACGCCCCCTCGTTCGAGAGGGGCGACGTCCACGACCTCTTCTATCTCGACAACGACAGCACGTTTCAATCCACGCCCCCCCGTTCGAGAGGGGCGACGAAGGGTTTCAGGTGGGGCGCTGCTTGTCGTCGGGGTTTCAATCCACGCCCCCCTCGTTCGAGAGGGGCGACCGGCGACGGCGCGCTGAAGACGAAAAACCTCACCGGTTTCAATCCACGCCCCCCTCGTCGAGAGGGGCGGACCGAAGCGCTCGCACCGGGCGTCGACCTTGTTGTTTAATCCACGCCCCCCCGTTCGAGAGGGGCGACCTTGGACGATCACGAGCCCGCGGGAGGGCCACGGTTTCAATCCACGCCCCCTCGTTCGAGAGGGGCGACCGTCGCCTGCCACTTGGAGCCCGCCGCAGCGCTCTGGTTTCAATCCACGCCCTCGTTCGAGAGGGGGCGACCTATGCGACGCCCGTCGCGCACACGACCGGCATACGAAGTTTCAATCCACGCCCCCCTCGTTCGAGAGGGGCGACCGGCGGCGCGGGGCCATGAGACAGGCTCGCGCCGAGGTTTCAATCCACGCCCCCCTCGTTCGAGAGGGGCGACCACGCCGCGAGCGGTTGCCCGTAGCGCTGCCCGAGGTTTCAATCCACGCCCCCCTCGTTCGAGAGGGGCGACCGCTCGACATCCCGACTGCCCTGCGCGAGGCGCTTGGTTTCAATCCACGCCCCCCTCGTTCGAGAGGGGCGACCGCGTGATCGATCCTGAGCTCGCGCGCGTCGTTGAGGTTTCAATCCACGCCCCCCTCGTTCGAGAGGGGCGACATGATGTATGCGCGCAGCCCCGCGCCTTGCAGGCGGTTTCAATCCACGCCCCCCTCGTTCGAGAGGGGCGACCCGAGCGGGGCGCGGCTACCCGTGCGCGTACTGCAAGTTTCAATCCACCCCCCCCTCGTTCGAGAGGGGCGACTTGGTGAAGGTCGACCCGATGGACGTCGCGATCGTGTTTCAATCCACGCCCCCCTCGTTCGAGAGGGGCGACGGGGAGTTCTCGTGGAAGCCGTACCGGATCGGCTACTAGTTTCAATCCACGCCCCCCTCGTTCGAGAGGGGCGACAAAACAGCGTCCCCGAGCGCGCGCACGACCGGCTGGTTTCAATCCACGCCCCCCTCGTTCGAGAGGGGCGACACTCCGCTCCCGGTGAGCGAGTCGGTCATCAAGAAGTTTCAATCCACGCCCCCCTCGTTCGAGAGGGGCGACGGCGGGGACCGAAAGCTACTGAAAAGGAAGGGGGAATTGTTGCCAAATCGCGAACGCTCGTTGGACCGACGGGCTCGCACGCGACCTCCCGGAGAGTCCATGCCACAACCTCGTGGAATGAGACGTGGAACGGGGCGGCGCGAACCTCCCGGCCATTTCGCGCCCGCCGAGGTTCGCGCTTGTCACAGGATGAGCGCCCCGGTGGGGTCGAGCGGACGCCGAACGCCGTGGTGCTCGGTTCGCGCCGCGTCGTTTTCACGGATGAAGTAGAAGCGCAAGCTGTCCGTCGACGCCTCCATCTCGTCCAAGAGGCGGTTGCGAAGCACCACCCAGGCGCGGTCGTCCACCTTGCATTCAAAGACCGAGTACTGCACGCGGACACCAAAATCCTTGCAAGCCTCGGCGATCCGTCGGAGGCGACGCGCGCCTGTCGTGTCAGTCGCGACATCGTAACAAATCAAGACCAGCATCTCGCCTCCTTAACGAACCGAAAACGGCGGATAGGCGTCGAGATCACCCCGCAGCAGCCGCGAAAGAAGCAGGGCTTGCAGGTGGGGAACGCGGCTCCATGTCACCGTCTGATCCAGGAACTCGTGCTGCACCTCCACGGTCTTCGCGGCCTGGTACGCCGTCAGCACCGTCTTGCGGGCATCATCGGTCAAGCGAACGCCGCCGGCCGACTCCTCCACGAAATCGTCGGCCCCAAGCTGGCCACGATTCACGAGCGAGAGCATGAGCCGATCCACGACGGGGACGCGCAGCTCCTCCATCAAGTCCAGCGCAAGGCAAAGCCGGCCAGGCCGGTCCTCGTGAAGGAAACCGATCGCAGGGTCGAGCCCCACGCCTGCCGCCGCGCTCGCGCAGTCCTGCATCAGCAGGGCGTAGCCGAACGAAAGCAGCGCGTTGATCCGGTCCTTCGGTGGGCGGCGGCTGCGCCCCGAAAACGTGAACTCAGCCTCGCTCCGCTTCACCAGCTCGCCAAACACCGAGAAATAGTCCTTGGCCGCGATCCCTTCGAAGCCACGGACGCCCTCGACGGTCTTCGCGCCGGGCAAGCTGCGTAGATGAATCGCCAGCCGATCGCATACTGCGCCTATCGTAGCGCGGCGCTCGTCCGTCGGCGCGTCTCGGCGGGCGTGCATCAGGAATTGTCGCGTGTTGGCGACCTTGCCGATCACCACGGCGCGCGCAATGGCAAGGCTGCGCGCGGCGTCGTCCGCGACACGGTGCTGTTGTCGGCGAAGGAGCACGTTGCCGCCGGGCACCCCCTCCACCCGCGCCAGGAAGCGACCCGTCGACGAGAAGAAGGCGATGTGAATGCCCGCCTGCGTCATCGCGCCCATCAACTCCGGCGAGATCGCGACTCGCCCGAAGCAGCACACAGCCCCGAGGTGCAGCAGCGGGATTTGCGCTCTCCTCTCCTTCTCCACGCGGACGACCACCGTGTCGTGGTCTTTGCCGAGGTACGAGCCGTCGGTCGTCACGTAGAGCGTGTTGAGGTGAACGTTCATTCTTCCCCCCGAGGCATGGTCAAGCCGGAGAGATAGACACTCGCCTTCGCCCGCCCGCTCGTCGCGTTCGGGAGGCAGAGCGGTTCGAGCGAGCAGCTCCGACACTTGGGACCGGGCTCCGCCCGAGGCACGGTGCCGGTTTCGATCAACACGCGCAGCCGCTCGGCAGCCGAGACCGTTCGAGCGCGAAGGTCCTCGTCGAACTCGACCGCGACGCGCCGGTGACTCTCGCCGTAATAGAGTGCTCCGCGCGGGACGGCCACGCCGTGCATCTCTTCGAGGCAGAGCCCCTGCGCGCAGAGCTGCACTTCGTCCGCGAGCCGGTGTTTGGCGCGGCCACGCTTGTACTCGACGGGGAACGGCCGAAACCCCCCGGGGACCGAGGGGTCCGCATGGTACTCGACCACGTCCGCACGGCCCGCGATGCCCAGGCTCTCGCATCGGAGCTGGACTGCACGGTGCACCCGAACGCCCCGGCGGTTCTCGGTCCCGGGCAAGTCGGTGCGCTCGTGCAGGATGTTGCCTTCGGCAGTCACGCCGTTGTCCCGCCAGACGCGGTCCACATGGATGAGCGCCGCCTGTCGCTCGCAGAACATGAGGTGTTGCAAGCCCGATAGCGCCAGGACGTCGTCCGCTTCGGCGAGACCGGCGCTCATGTCACAGCTCGCACCACGCCGGCCGGCAGATCGCCCACCGTCACCTCGTAGGCCGAGAAGTCGCGCGCTGGCACCGTCCGGTCGCGCCGCTCGACCTTGACGCGATCGAACAACGCGTGCGCCGGGGCATTGCCCAGCGCTGACGCATGCTCGAAGACGATCACCTCCCGCATCGACATCAACCCTCGCGCCGCGCTGCGATCGTTCTCGAACATTTCGTGGATGGCCTTCCACAGCACCGTGAGGTCCTCGGCGCTGAACCCCGTCTGGCGCGCGAACGCCGGCGAGACGAACCCGTGCGCGCGATAGAGGCCGTACGGCACGGTGTTCTTGCGCCCCATCGTGCGGTTGTCCCCCCCCTGCTTGTCCGCCTCGGCCTGCGTCGCGACCGCCATGCGCGTGATCGCATGCTCCGCCGTCACGATGGGATCTATCGACCGCGCGAAGGTGAGCTGCACGGGCCCGCGCACCTGGCCTGCGTTGTTCTCCTTCAGCGACATCACGGCACCGAACGCGCGGATGTCGAAGAACGTCTTGCACATCCAGTCGCGCGCGCGCTCCACGACCTCGCCGTCCGAGGACTTCTTGCCCGCGCCAGCATCCTTCTTGCCGCGCTTGGCGGGCTTCTCCACCGCCTTCTCGGCCTCGTCGCCGTCGTCCGCCGGGGCGGTCTTGGCGGAGCCGTCCACGCCGAGCGCCTGGTACGCGCGGCCCTGCTGCGCGGTGAGGACGGCCTTCTCCTTCACGTAGATGTCGAAGCCCTCGACACCGGCCTGGGCAATCGTGACGTAGTTGCGGATCTTGCGCTTGAGGCACACGTCCGTGACCAAGCCGTGGCCCGTCTCGGCGTCGACGCGCGGCAGGTTGCCGGCGTCGGGATCGCCGTTGGGGTTTCCGTCCTTCACATCGAAGAGCAGCACGAAGTCGTAGCGATGGGTGATCTCGGTCATGACAGTCCTCTCAGTGGGCCGGGGGGGTGGACAAATCGCCAGCGGGGCTCGCGCTTGACGCGGCTGCGGCACCTGAAGCGGAGCCGGCGTTCGCGGCAGCGCGCGGCGCAAAGAAGGCCTGGCGCTGGTGGTAGTAGCCGATCGCGAACAGTCCTTGATCGTCGAGCGCGAGCGTCTGCGGCAGCCTGGCGGCGCCGAGCTGCTCGATGATCCTCGCCTTGACGACCTCGCTCCAGGGATCACGTCCACCGTCACCCCTCGCTTTCGCTGCGTGGTGCATGCTCAAGCGCAGCAGGCGCGGGAAGACGAGCGCGGGCGTCGACGACGCGGCCCCGAAGAACTTGTCCCGGATCGTCGCATTGAGGTCGCCCTGCGCCTCCCCCTGCAAGCGTTCGAGCGCCGCGAAGAGGCGGCCCAGGAGATAGGGGACATCGGTGTTGCGTTCGTCGAGAGACACGGTCACCTCCTTGCGCCCGTCCCCTCCGGGGAGGCGCTTCAACGTGGCTTTGATCAGTGCGCAGCGCGCGCGAAGCTGGCGGCGCTCGTCGAGCTTGTGGGGCGGGAGGCGCAACCTCCGCAGCGCCGCCGCGAGGATTTCCCGCGGGATGGGGCCCCCCTGGATCGCCGCGCGCAGGAGGCGCGCTCCGAGGTCCGGCGAGAGGCCGCGCCCGCTCGGCGCCTTGATGGCGTCGAGCAACCGGCGGATGCCGAGCGGCTCCCCTTCGTCTCCGTCGATCGACAGCGCGTCGAAGTAGGTGCGGATGTGGCGCTTGGCCTCGCCCACCGAGATGGCCATCCAATCCCGCACGACGACGCGCGCAGCGTTGCCGCTCAACGTGACGGCATAGAACGCGGTGTCGTCGATCGGCTCGGGAGCGAGGCCCTTCAGCGGGGACTCGACGAGACGCTCCACCGCTTCCACCTCGATGGGCGGATCGAGCAGGTTCGCGAACGTCTCGGCGAACGAGCACGCTTCGCGTGTCCAGAACACGATCACCGCGTCGTCCCCGACCGCGATGCCCTGGCGGAAGCGACGCAACGGCATCCCTTCGAGCAGCCAGTTGAGCGCGGTGACGTAGCCCTCAGCCGCCGCGCGCGAGATGGGCGCGTTCTCGCCTTGCTTCAGCCCCTGCGAGAGGAACGACTCGGCGTTGAACGAGACCAGCGCTGCACCCGAGGTCTGCGCCTCCGGCACGTGCTTGATGTTGCCGTGGGTGCGCGCAGGCGGGCCCATGTCCCCGGTCACGAGGCACCGGACCGGCACATCGTTTCCGGCATCCCCCGCGCCCTGCCGCAGCGAGGCCCAGTGCTCTCGCACCGCCGGACGATCGTGCACGCGGCGCTCGTCGTCCCCGTCGAGCACGAAGGCGATCCACTCGCTGCCGGTCCACGCACCATCCGGGTGCTGCTCCCGGATCGCTGCGAGCTGCTCCCTGCGGCGCTCGAAGAAGCGCGCGACCGCGACAGCGCCTGCATCGCCCGTACGCTCGGCAACGTCAACGACGAGGCCCCGGAAAGCCTCCACGCAGCGCTCGTTGCGCTCCGCATCCTCCCCGCCGAGCCCGAGGACGTACTTCGCGTTGTCGAAGAGGAAGCCCGGTGTGGTGCCGGTCCCCGATCGCTTGGGAAAGCGCGGCACCTGGATCTCGTGCGCCCGCCCCTCTTCCGTACGCGTGGGCACGAGCGCGACGAAGCCTCCGCCGCCGTCGATGCGGAGAAGGAAGTCGACCTTCTTCTTCTCGTAGTCCGGGTCGTCCACGAGGTGCTCGCGCTGCGCCAGCTCGTAGAGGGCGGCGAGCATCATCGGCGGTCCCCTTCGGCCGAGCGGGTGTTGGCGCGCAGCACGTCCGCGAGCGGCGGGACGTGCAGGACGCCGTCGAGGAGGCGCGCTTCGAAGAACAGCGGCCGCGCCGGCTGGCCTTCCGGCGAGTAGGCGAAGTCGTAGAACATCAAGCCGAGCGGTCGATCCGCGGTCTCCGCCGTCTTCGTGACCTCCGGCGCGGGCGAGACTTCGGCGGCGAACTCGCGGCAGCCGAGGTAGGGCTGGTGGAACGTCTGACCCTTGTGCAGACGCCGCTCGAACATCTCCTCGAACTTGGTGACGCCATCGTCGGGACCGGCGCTCTCGGTCATCTCGAACGACGCGGAGATCACGTAGTCGACGTCTCGGAGCGCCACCGTGTTGCGCTGGGCTCGGCGTTCATCGGCGAAGAACTCGGCGATCTTCGGCGACGCGCGGTCGCTGACCTCGTTGCGCCGGAAGCTCATCCAGCGGATCGGCGCGAGCACTTGGATGGCGTGGACTCGCCACCGGATCGCGGGCTTCCAGAGCGTGGCCTCCAGAATGCCGCGCGCCGCCGAGGGGGTCATCACCTCGTAGCTCACGCGCTCCGCCTTCATCTCCGGCCGGGTGAAGCACGCCACCGGACCTCGCGCTCGGACACGGACCTGCTTGCTCTCCATCGCTTCCTCTCGCTCTCCCGTTCGCTACACGACGAAGCGGCCATGCCCCACGAGGTCGGGCACGAGGCCGAACCGATCCCGGTAGGCGCCGTCGAAGGCCGCATCGAGCACCACGATCGTCTCTCGCACCCAGCGCGCATAGCCGGCATCGATCCAGCGTTCACGATCCGCGCGCTTCACATTCACAGTGAAGCGTTGCACGTCGCGGAGCCGTTCCCGCGACGGTCCCCACTTCTCGACCGCCTCGATCCGCGCTGCGGCCTCTCTCCCGAACGGCACCACGATCGGCGCCGACCAGTCGTCCTCGATGACCTTGAACAGCTCGGCGACGTCCTTGAACCGGAGCGCCGCGCGCGCCTCCTGGATGCGCTTCTCGTCGAGGTCGCGCGACGAATAGAGCTGCTGGAAATAGGCCTTGAACGGTTCGGGAACGAAGAGGTCGAGCTGGCGCCCGGGCTCGCCGCGCAACATCCCGAGCGTTACCCGCAACCCGGCTTGCGGCACGCCGCGCGGAGGCTCGGTCGGGGCCACGAACACGCGCAGCTCGCCGAGGCCGTCCATGCGCCCCTCGCGGTTGCACCTTCCCGCCGCCTGCGCGAGCGCGTCCAGGCCCGCGAGAGCCCGATAGACCACGGCGAAGTCGAGATCCACGCCGGCCTCCACGAGCTGCGTCGCCACGAGGCGCACCGGCTCGCCGCGCTGTTTGCGTCGCTTGATCTCGGCGAGCACCTGCGATCGATGCTCCGCGCACATCAGAGCGGAGAGGTGCAGCGTTGTCTCGTCGCCCAGAAGCGCGTCGAGCTTTTCCGTGAGGGCGCGCGCGTCGTCGCGACGGTGCACGATCACGAGCACGTCTCGCTCCGCGGCGACCTCCCGCGCGAGATTGTCGTAGCTCGTCGGCTCGGGCGCGCTCGGCCACCGCGTGCGCACCCGACGAAGGCGCTCGAACGCGCGCACCTCCGGCGGGACGATCTCGTGCACCGCTTCGAAGCCCGACGCCAGCCACGGCGCCTTGCCGAACGCCGGCTGCGTCGCGGTGCAGATTACGAGCGACGCGCCGAAGTCGCGCACGAGCGTCCGCAGCCCGTCGAGGATCGGCGCGAGCATCCCCGGGGGCAGGCTCTGTGCTTCGTCGAGGACGATCACGCTGCGCGCGAGGCGGTGCAGCTTGCGGCAACGCCCCGGCCGATTGGCGAAAAGGCTCTCCAGGAGCTGCACGATCGTGGTGACGACGATCGGCGCGTCCCAGTTGTCGGAGGCGATGCGGTTCTGCGGCGTCTCGCGACGCGGATCGAGCGCGCTGTGGTGCTCCAGCACGGCGCCCTCGACGGGGAGAGCCTTCCGAAAGGCCGCGGCGGTCTGCTCGATGATGGACGTGAAGGGGATCGCAACAACGACGCGATCGAGGCCGTGGTGCGCTGCATGCGCGAGCCCGAACGCGAGGGATGCCAGCGTCTTGCCGCCCCCGGTGGGGACGGTGAGGCTGAAGACGCCGGGACGGGCCGTCGCCGCGGCCGCACAGGCTCGGCGCACCGCCGCCCGCACCGCGTTGACCTCGGTCGTGGGGGCCGCCGTTTCGAGCGCGTCCAGGGATGCGATGAGAGGGGGAAGCAGTTTCGCGACGGGCGGTCCCGACGCACGGAGAGCCGCGACGTCCGAGCGGAAGAACGCCTCCGTGTCGAGAAAATCCGCGTCGCACAGGGCGGAGAACAGCATCCGCGTCCACATCTCTCGCAAGCGCTTGTGATCCTCAGTGGCGCCCAGAAGATGCGAGGGGAGAGCTGGGGCGGTCGCCGTGAGGAGATCGGCTGGAGCACCGCCTTCCTTGGCTCGCTCCAGGCAGCGGTCATCTCCTCCGGCCTTTTGCCGAAGGCGAGCACCGAGATCCGACTGGTTCGCAAGCCCCGCGTGGTGACCCGCGATCGCGAACGCGACCGGACCGCCGGCCTGTCCCAGCGCGCCACTGGCGTGGATCGCTCCTGCGGAGGAGTGATCGCGTGGTCCACCGGTGTCGCCCTCGATGTGCGCTTCGAATCCGTTCGCCTCGCGGATCATCTTCTGGAACGCCGGGGCGTATTTGCCGAGGTCGTGCCAGAGCCCCGCGAGGTAGGCGAGATCGCGCCCCCCGAACGGCTCAGCGAACCGCGCGGCGCCTTCAGCCACGGCCCGGAGGTGGTCGAGCAACGCATGCTGGCGCCCGTCCTGAGTGAGGTGCGCCAGCGGGCGTAGCATCGGCTGGGAGGCGTGTCCCATGGGGGGTGACACGTATCAAAAGACGGACTCAGTGACGAGCTGTGGACGCCTCGCCGCCGGTTCCTTAGCGGCGGCCTAAGAGGGAGCACCCAGCGGCGGGATAGGGGACCTGGCCGCCGCCGATGGGCGGCGGGATGGGGACCACGCGGCGGCGAAGGGAGTCACCCGAAGCAAGGGGAGCAGCTGGTCGTGGCAGCGCAGCGTGCGGCCGTGCTCGTGGAGCCCAAGGAGGAGGCCTTCGCTGTGCGCGCCATGCTCAGCCGGGCCTATGCGCGGCTGTGCGCGGGGCCCCTTCCTTCTTTGCGGCCTGCCGCGCGCCACCGCCGACGGCAGGTGCGGACGAAGGGGCGAAGGTGACCGTCGCGCTTCAAGCCCCGAGGTCGTCACGCGTCCCGCCCCGAGTCCCGAGCGGCGAGGAGGCCAGGCCGAAGCGCTGCTGCGAGACATCGACTCTGCTACCCGCGTCAGCGCGCGGCTCCTGGCTCGCTTACCCTGCTAGTTCATCGCCGAATCCCCATGATCCAGAGCACCGCCGCGCCGATCTGCGCATCGTCGGTGTCGTGCGCCGCAGCGGCCCGGAGCTGATGCCAAGACGCGTTGGGCGAGCTTCGCGCGCGCCTCCTCGCCCTGGATGCGCCTCGCGAACCGAAGAAGGTGGTGCGCCCCCTTCCGTTGAGAGCGCCCTGGGAAGAGGCGCTCTATCTGCACCGGTGTAAGGCACTGTAGGGCGATACCCCGCGCGAGCGGACGCTCCACGAACACCCCTCGCACCTCCTCGCACGTGAGGGCGACTGCGGTCGGAGGGAGGGTCACGTTCCAAGAAGCGATCTCCGGGTCGGGAATCTCTCCGTCGATGCACAGGATCGGCATGGCTCTCAACAGGCATGGCTATTGCGCGAGTGACGTGCAAGTGCGCGCGCATGGTGGCATGCGCCCGCATCCCTCGGTTTTTTCGACTTGCATGCCAAATCGCACGAGGCCCCCTTTCCGATTCCGGACCCGCGATCAAGCTTCCTCGCATGACCGCGACAACCAGCCTCCGTGACACCGTGTTTTCCCTGCTCGCCGAGTACGGCGGAGGCGCTCTCGCGCGTGTCGGCCAGGTCTGGGCGATGATCCGCCGCGTCCTCGGGAATGTGCGTCAGCTTGTGAGGCCCTTGCTGAAGGAGGTTGTGGCCTTCTTCGCGTCGAAGCTGAGCCGCGGAGCGACGGTGGTGCGCGAGACGACGCAGAAGGCCGGCGATGCGTTGCTGCGCATGGCCCAGCGCTTCACCGGCAAGAGTCGCTATTCCGACGAAGACCCGGCATCCGAGCCGGAGACGGAACCCGAGATCGAGCCAGAGCCGGCGAAGGACGTCGCAGAGACGGCCAAAAACAAGGCCGCTCTGGAGCCGTGTGCTTCGGCTTCGTCCGTCCCCGAGGAGTCGACCAGCCTCGCGCGAGAGGCGATCTTGGCCCCGCGTGCATCGAACGAGGCGAACGCGGAAGTCTTGTCCACGCTCGGGCCGGTCGTCGGCCGCGCGCTGATCCGCGCGTTCACTCGACGCAACATGCCGCGCCCCTTGTCGTCCAACAGCGAGCTTGGTTTTGAGCCTGTCCTCCGAGCGAGAGCCGCATCGGCAGCACAGGGCAACGCGTCGAGCATCGCGCGCCACTGAAACGCTAGAGTTCCAACCGCGAATTTGAGGGGACGTTCGGCGGAGACTCGATGTCAAGGGGTGCGCTTGAAATAGGGATTGCGGCACTTCGGCCCTCTTCGGGGCTAGCGCAATCCCTCTCTCGGCTCGGGGCCTTTTCTGCTCGTGAGGTGCGATCCAGTCTCACAGCATGTCCCCGCGCGCTCGTCGTCGTCCTTGCCCAGCGTCCACGACTCCAGCCACCTCCGCACAAGACACGACCCTCGCGACGCGTCCCCAAGCGCCTCGCGAGGCCTCGATCACGCCTCCTCACCTCAACATCCACGTGCCTTTTGGTAGGGTGCTGTCGATGCTCGCACACCTCCTTGCGCCGTTCCTGGCGCCCGCCCTCGCGAGAGTCGCTCAGAACGAGCCCGAGGACGATTGGATGGATCAAGGATGTTCGCCCCTCGGGCGCCGACTCCACTGCTCTTTGGCGCGCCGCGGAGCCCTCCCGGCGCGCAAGCTGGGCCGGCGCTGGCTCGTGAAGCGCACGGTGGTAGAGGCATACATCGCCGAGCACGGGAAAGCCGCGGAGCCGCCTCCGTCACCGGATGTCGCGGACACGGACTACGACGAGAATGCCGTGCGCGAGCTTCTGGCCACGTGTGGCCAACACCTCTCGGGGTCATCCAGCCAAGGCGCCAAGAAGCCGCGCTGAGCGCCTACGCGCACTCCCACTTTCGACGCGCGCGCCCCTTCGTCGGCTCGGCCGATCGTGAGGTTTTCTCGCGCCGCGTTCGTGCCTTTCTGTTCCCTTTTCAACTCTGCTCTGCTAAGGCCGATTCTCGTTCGCTGGCATTGAGTCTTGGAATACCGCTTCTGCTCTGCGTTGTTGGGATTCTCGCAAAGCTGGTCAACCTGGGAGGACCGCAAACATCATGGACGCGACGACAGACACCATCCTCACGAAGGCCGTGAGCTTCACGAGCACCGCGAATGCCACGAACACGAAGGACACTGCCGACAACCCTTCCAAGCGCGGAACGGTGCGCTGGCGCGGCGGAAAAGCCGATCTCCGCCTCTCCCTCGGAGAGACACTCGGCCGGAAGACATTCGCGCTCCCCACGTGCAAGACAGCGGCACAAGCCGAGACGCGCCGCGCGTTCGTGAGTGAGCTTGCCGATCGGTTGATCGCCGCGGGACGCATCGAGATCGGACTGCCACTCATCGAGAAGGCAGCAAAGGCAGAGGGGAAGATCCTCACCCAGATCAAGTATTCGGTCGAGCACATCTGTAAGGGAGAGTCGAGCAAACTCCCGACTGGCGAGACAACGTTCGAGGATGTCGCCACCAAGTGGCTTACCGGCGAGCTTTCGCGCCAGTTCAAAGACAACGTGAAGCCGCGCCAAAACGCGGCGGATCTCCTGATTCAACTGCGCGCGCACGTCTTCAAGGTCATCGGCCATATCCCGATGAGTGGCTTCAAGCTGGAGCACGCGCAGGAGGCCATGCGCCACTTGCCCGACAGCTACTCCACAGGAACGCGCCGCATTGTCGCTCTCCTGATTCACCGGATTGTGGGCCTCTCCGTTTTCCCTCTCCGCCTTCTGCCGCACAACCCCCTTCCCAAGGGATTCGTTCCCGCGATCCCGCCGCGCAAGGCGATGGCGCACCTGTACCCGGACGAAGACGCGAAGCTCCTCGCGTGCCGCTCCATCCCGTTGTGTGATCGGGTGTTGTATGCCTTCCTGGCTCGCGAGGGCATGCGGACGGACGAAGCCTTTCGGACGGAAACAACCGACGTCGACTTGGAGCGCGGAGCCGTCGCACTCGACACCAACAAGACGAACGACCCGCGCGCATGGGCCTTGTCGCCCGATGTCGCGCGCGCACTTGAGGTCTGGGAGAAGCTCAAGGCGACAGGCGACGACCGCTACTTCTACCACCCGCTTGACAGCATGCGATCTCCGCGGCGCCCCACTCATCTATTTCAGTCGCGGAAGGATCTCGCGGCGCGCCTTCGAAAACACCTCAAAGAGGCAGGTGTTGCGCGTGCGGCCTTGTTCGAGAAAAGCGACACACGCCAGCAATTCCGCGCGCACGACCTTCGCGCCACGTTCGTCACCATCGGCCTTGCGAACGGCCGCACCGAGACGTGGATCATGGACCGCACGGGACACCGCTCCAGCTCGATGGTGAACCACTACCGGCGAGCCGCGCGCACCTTCGCAGAGCTGAACCTGGGAACGCTCCGCCCGATGGACGAGGCCATCCCCGAGATCGCGGAGTACCTCGCCGCGAAGCGCTCCTCCGAAGAGCGCGCGGCGCAAGTTGCGGCGGAGCGGGCACCGCGGAGCGCCAAGCCGAGCCGTACCGCAGGTGCCTCGCGAGCCGCCGCGCCCACGAAGGCGACCGTCGAGACGAAGCGCACGCCGCCGAGCGAGGCCGCGCAGGTGAAAGACGCGCCCAACAAGAAGACGAGGAACGCGACGCGAGGCAACGCCACCAAGGCCAACGAGACGAGTGCAACCGCGGCAGCGTCCACGGCGAGCAACGCCACGAACGATCGGCAAGAGGAAAGAGGCCGGGCGCCTACTTCGAAGCCGATGTCAACTGGGATCGTCGACGACCGCGAGGAAGCGGTGTTGAGTGCGCCCGTCCCGACCTTGCGGCGGCCCTCTTCTTCTGCTGCGAGCAGCGGAGTCACCGCAGCCACAACAAGGGCTCAAACTGGCCTGTTGCCTGACGTCATGAGCAGCCGTCCGGACTGGTCCGAGCCTGGTCCAAACGTGTCCGAGGCGTCGCGAGAGACGCTAGCACCTGGCAAAACCGCCGCGAATTCTGACAGCACGAAGCGCGTCGGTACCCAGCGGGACTTTTACAAGGGGGCTCCGCCCCCTCGTATCACTCCCCCGCAGAGGAACGCACCGCGGGAACGGGATTCGACGAGGAAGACGTGACGAGTGGTGAGGTGGGCACCTTCTCTCGAACGTCCCGGATCAGCCCTCGACCAGCTTGCGCATGTCCTCGGGCAGCGGGGAGATCGCGTGGAACGCCGGCACCACCTTGTCGCCGCTCCACGCGATCGAGGCCGCGTGCAGCGCGTGCCGCGCGAGGCCGGGGACCTCGGGGCCGCCGTACAGCGCGTCGCCCGCGAGCGGGTGGCCGATCGCCGCGAAGTGCGCGCGGATCTGGTGACGCGAGGCCTTCGGGGCGCGCGCCTCCACGAGCCAGAGATCGCCGACGGCGCGCTTGCGCGTGTACTCGGTCACGGCCGGACGCGGGGAGTAACGCGCGATGTCGCGTTCGTGAATACAGGGATATACACGGCGCCGATCCTTGGGGTGCGGCGCGAGCGGGATCTCGATGGTGCCAGTCTCCGCGAGGTCGCCGCCCTTGCAGAGCAGGTGATACCGCTTGTCCAGCCGCCCGTCCTTGAGCGCGCGCGACAGCGTGTCGAAGGCCTCTTTGGTGCGCGCGGCGAGCACGAGCCCGCTCGTCTCGGTGTCGAGTCGGTGCACGAGGCCCGGCTCCCGCGGCGAGAAGCCGATGCCCGCGAGCTCCGGATACCGCGCGAGGAGGGCGTTCGCGAGCGTGCCGCGCTCCCCCGGATCGAGCGGCGCCGTGGGCTGTCCAGCGGGCTTGTCGAGCACCAGGAGATCGTCGCGCTCCAGCACGACCTCGAGCGGCGCTTCGGCATCCGCGACGGCGCCGGCGGCCTGATCGGTGTCGACCTCGACCTCGACGACATCGCCCTTGGCCGCGACGTCGCCCTTCGCGCCCTTGTGCGCGCGGGTGTGTCCGGCGGAGAGCACGCGCACGCGCCCCTCGTCGAAGAGGCGCTTCGCGGCCGCGCGGCCGAGCCCCGGGACCTGCCCCACGATCAGCTTGTCGAGCCGCGTCCCGGCCATCGCCTCGTTCACTTCGATCTTCATGACGGGCTCCCCGTTACCACGTATTACCCGCGCGAGGCGCCGCGAAACCCGCGCCGTTCAGAAGCGGCCGCGGAACCGGGCGCCGATCGCCGGCGGCGCGTTCGGCGCGAGCGGCGTCTCTCCGAGCAGGCCGATCTCCGGGAGATCCGGCTGGATCGTGAGGCCGCGCGCCACCTTCGCGGACGGGAGGAGCTCCGCCCGTGACGGCGAGGAGGACGCGAAACGCTTCGAATCGCGGGTGAACCAGATGGCCGCGCCCGCGCCGAGGAGGGCGCCGCCGGAGATGGCGCCAATCCAGCCGCGCACCGCGTCCTTGTTCGGCGCGTCGATGACGAGCGGGCTCGCGATCGCCGCGCCCGCGAGGCCGCCGAGCGCCGCGCCGAGATCGATCGACAGCACGCGCAGCGGCGACAGGTGCACCCGCGTGCTCGCCGCGCCCGCCGCCGCGAGCCATCCGAGCGCCGCGCCGTACCCCATGCCCGCGAACGGGATGTCCTTCGTGGAGCCGCGCAGGAAGTACTCGCCGAGCGCCCCGAACCCGAGGCCGAACGCGCCGCCGGAGTGCGCGAGGATCGCGCCGCCGCGCTCCATGTCGCCGAGCGAGAGGCTCAGCGTCGCGAGCGTGAGGCCCGCCGTGCCGCCCACGAGCCCGAAGGCCCAGCGATCGCTCTCGTGCGCGGGGTGCCCCGACGCCGGGCCGAAGCGGCCTTCGTAGAGCAGGTGCGCCGCGGCCGTGGGCCACACGCCGCCGGAGGAGAGGAACCACGCGTCGCCCGAGCCGACGTCCCACTCGTCCGCGACGAGCAGCGACGCGCCGAGGCCCACGCCCGCGCCGACGGCGAGCAGCGGATAGAGCAGCCGCGGATCGTCCGAGCCGCTCGCGCGCTCGACGGAGAAGCCGAGCATGCCGCCGAAGATCGTGGCGTTCGCGGCGAGCACCGCGCGGCCGTCGCTGCGCGCTTCGGTGGCCAGCTCACCGCGGGGAGCGCTCGCGGTGGGGGCGGGGAGCGTGCGCGCCGCCACCACGCCCGCGTCGGTGACGGCGTCGCGCAGCAGCACGACCGCGCGCACGGCGAGATCGTCCTTCGGAAAGCGCTCGGTGCGCGTGCCGAGGGTGCGGCGCGCGGGGCTCGCGAGCTTCACGGTGAGCTCGATGTCGCCGCCCACGACGCGCGCGGTCGCCGCGACGACGACGCCGTCCGTGGCCCGCGCGAGCGCGATCATCTCCTGGTCCGTGACGTTCGTCGGATCCGGCAGCACCGAGCGCGGCCCGTCCGTCGAGAGCGCGAGATCGCGCGCCGTATCGAGCAGCATCTCATCGACGCGAGCGAGCAGCTCCGAAGCCTCGCTCTCGGCCGCGGAGGGCCGTCGCCGCCCCCCATCCTCGAGCACCGCCGGCAGCACCGTGACGCGCGTCGGCTTCGTGACGGCGGACGGCGCGCGCGGAGGATCCGCATGCGCGACCGATCCAGCGGCGGTCGTGAGGACCGCTGCGATCAACCCCGCCGCGAAACGATCACGCATGCGGGCGTCTAGAACATCACCGTTCCGGCGATCGCGACGTCCCACGTGTTGCTCGCGTCCACGTAGAAGCGGCGGCCGGTCACGTTCATCACCGGGCGGTAATTGGGGTTGGGGATGCCCGTCGCCGTGATGTTCTGCGTCGTGTCGTTGCCGCTGTGGCACGGGCCGGCCTTCGCCACGCTGTCCGAGAAGGCCGGGTTGCACGGCTGATCGCCCGTGATCACGTGGCCCTGATCGAACTGGTATCCGCCGCCGATCGAGAACTTCACGTACTCGCTCGCCTGCCACGTCGCCGAGACCGAGCCGCGGTACACGCCGTGCGCGTACACGTCCGTGAGGCCGGTGTTGTAGGTCTTCTGCGAATTCGTATCGACGACGCTCTGCGCCTGGCACGCCGGCTGACCCGCGCTGCCGCACGCCGCGACGAAGTTCGGGTTCGCCTTGTACGCGGCCCACTGGGGCGTGCGCATCGACCCCGCGGACGACGAGCCGAGCGCGTCGAACAGCTCCGAGTAGTCGCGACCCTCCGACACGTACTCGCCGGTGAAGCGGAAATCGAGGGTGAAACGGCCGAATTTCTCGCGGTTCTCCCACGGGATGATCATCGTGCCGGCGATCATCTTCCCGCGGATCGGCGGGTGGTTCACGAGCGAGCCGTCGAGGTTCGTGAGCTGGAAATCCTTCGAGCTGTAGAACTCCACGAGCGCCGCGAAGCCGCCGTACGGCTCGATGTACTTGATGCGCTTCGACAGGAGCGTGTGCACGTCGAGGCCGATCGTGCCGCGCGTGACGCCCGCCTGGAGGTTGTTCGAGACGTCGTTGCCTTCGAGCTTGTCGGGCTGTGATTTGCCGTCGCGGTTCACGTCGGACGGGTACGCGCACTGCACCTGGCCGCTCGGCGCCGAGGGGTTGCACGCGTGCATCGGATCGCCGACGGGGAGCCGGACCTCCGCGCCGAGGAGCCACGTGGGCTTCGACGGGTCACGCGCCTGGTTGAAGATGTCGAAGTCGAGGCCGAGCGCGAGGTACTCCACGCCGCTGCGATCCGGGGATTTGAAGGGCAGCGAGAAGAGCTGCTCCCCCGGCGCGCCTGCGAGCACCGTCGCCTGCTTGTTCTCGCTGCCGTTCAGGCCCGCGAGGTTCTGCGAGTACGACAGGATGATCGGCATGCGCGCGTAGATCGCGATGTCGTGGTACACGCCGATGTCCACGCGCGGGATGAGCGTCGCGGTCTGCGAGGTGTACTGCGCGACGTTGAGGAGCCGCGACGTGTACCCGCCGGTCGTGAGGCCGGGCTCGGCGATGTTCGTCTCGCGGAGGATCTTGGCGCTCTTCGACGCGTACGAGAAGCCGAGGGAGACGTTGAGATCGAAGTTGTCGCCGTCGTCGAAGGAGTCGATCACGTTCGTGACCTCCCCCGACTCCATCATGACGCGGGGCTCCGTCGCGCTGCGCGGCTCGTCGGCCAGCGCCGGCCGCGAAAGGAGCGAGGCCGTCACGCCGAAAAGCCCGAGCATCAAGCGCGAAAGGCGGATTCCAGGCGTACGCATGTTTCCTGCGAGGACGCTATCGGGCAGGTGGGTTCAGTGTCAACCCGAGACAGGCGGATCCGCGGGCGGCTGCTGCGACGCGCGCGCGGCGGCTTCCTCCTCGGGATCCGGGAAGATCTCTTCGCTGATGTCCTCGGCCAGGAGCTCCGTCTTCGCGTTCGAGAGATCGCGGGAGGTCTGATCCAGCCGATCCGCGAGCACGCCCAGGAACTGCCATAAGAGCTTGACCGCCAGCTCGTGCTCTTTGCGCAGGATCTCGAAGAAATCGGCGCGGTGCAGCGTGATGAGCTCGCTCGACTCCACCGCCGTCACCGTCGCCGAGCGCGGCATCGCGCGGATGAGCGCCATCTCCCCGAAATGCTCGCCGGCCCCGACCTCGAGGAGCACCGTCTCCCCGCGCGTCACCTGCACGAGGCCCGTGAGCACGATGAACAGCTCGTCGCCGCGATCGCCCTCGCGCACGATGACGTCCGCCGGGGCGAACGCGCGCACCTCCGCCACCTGCATGATGCGGAGCAGCTCGCGCTCGTTGAGCCTCGAAAACAAGGGCATCTTGACGAGCACGTCGCGCTTCAACGCGAGGCGCTTGGCGCGGACGCTGTCCTCGTCGCCGCCCTCCCCGAGGCGCACGAGCACCGCGGTGATGTTGTCCTTGCCGCCCTTGCGGTTCGCGAGCGCGATCAGCTCCTCGGCGGCCGTCTCCCCATCGGCCTCTTCGAGGTACGGCTCCAGCTCGGCGGTGTGCGCGATGTATCCGTGCAGGCCGTCCGACGCGAGGAGGAACTGGTCGCCGGGCAGCACCTCGATCGTGAGCGTGTCCACCTCCACCCGCTCGTAGACGCCGACCGCGCGCGTGATCGCGTTCTTCTGCGCGACCTTCTCGATCTGATCGCGCGTCAGTTTCCCGCGCTTGACGAGCTCGTTGTAGACGGTGTGATCCTCGGTGACCTGCTGGATCTTGCCGCCGCGCAGGAGGTAGATGCGGCTGTCGCCGACGTGCGCGATGAAGCCCTGCGAGCCCGCGATCAGCAGCGCCGAGAGCGTCGTGCCCATGCCGCGCTTCGCGGGATCGGCCTTCGCCTCCTCGTGGATCTTCTGGCAGGCGCGGTTCACGGCCTGCTCCAGGACGTTCAGGATCTCCTTGGATCCGGCTCGTTCGTCGGCGCCGTCCACCCCGAACGCGTCGATGACGTCGCGGTGGGCCTTGATCTCTTCGTGGATGATGCGGACGGCGAGCGCGCTCGCGACCTCTCCGGCGGCGTGCCCGCCCATCCCATCGGCCACGACGGAGAGGCTGAGCTTCTTGTCGACGAGGTAGTTGTCCTCGTTGTGATCGCGCAGCCGACCGACGTCGGTCCGCGCGAAATACTGCACCTTCTCCGACAGCGCCATTGTCCCGCGGTGAGGCTAGCCCGAACGCGCTCTCCGGGGAAAGCGCGCGGCGAAAGTCGACGTGCCGTCGCTACGGCTGCTGCGCGGCGCTCGCCGTGCGGCTGTTCGTGACGGCGAGGAACTCCACGAGCTCACGCCACTCCTCCTGCGACAGCTTCGCGCGCTTCTGGTGCCGCTGCATCGCGGCCTCGATCACGTCCCGCGGGCGCGATCCCGGCTCCACCGGGATGTGGCACGAGCCGCATTTGTCCGACCAGATCTCGGCCGCGTGCGGGTGCGAGAGGGTGGCCGTGCGGACGACGGGGGAGGGACCTTCCACGCAGCCGGCGGTGAGCATCGCCACGAAGGCGGCCGCTGCGAAGAGGGGAGTGCGGAACGCTGCAATCATCGTCGTGCTCCTCAAAATCCGAGCCCGATGGCCGTGCGAACCCACGCGCGGCCGAACTGATCGCCGGGGCGAATGACGCGATCGAAATCGTCGAGGCGGCCGTAGACGCCGGTCGTCCACCACAGGCGGTCCCACCGGAACGACACCGCTGGGCCCACGAAATGGTGGGGTTTGTGGTTCCAGTCCTCTTCCTCGGCCTCCTCGCCTTCGGGCGGCACGAGCGTGTACTCGGCGTGCATCCAGTACTCGAGGCCGAGCGTGATGTTCTGGTTCACCTCGTACACGAGGCCCGCGGTCGGGTTGATCGTGAAGGCCACCTCGCCGCCGCGCTCGAAGCCCTGCTCGACCCACAGGTTCGCGATCGCCTTCAGCGGGCCGAAGCGCTTCTGCAGGATGATCTTCTCCTCCAGCTCGATCTCGTCGTGCAGCTCCGCGACCTCGAAGTAGAGCGCGATCTCCAGCGGCAGCTCGCCCTCGCGGCCGATGCGGTAACGGAGCCGCTGCTTCACGCCGTCGAAGATCAGGGGGGCGCCCGCGCCGGCGCTGTCCGGCTCGTTCTTCATCGCGAGGTAGAGGCCGAGCTCCAGGCGATCCGTGATGCCGTACTCGAACTCCGTCGTGAGCTGGTACGCGGGCTCCAGCACGCTGTGGTGATCCGCGTCCCACACGTAGAGCGGCGCGATGTCGACGAACTGCTCCAGCTCGGCCTCTCCCTTGCCGAGCGTCTCCCACTGGTACGTGAACGGGAGGGGCCGCGGGTTCGCGAGCGCGCTGGCCGAGACGCACAGCGGGAGCGCGAAGGACGCGAGAGCACCGAGGAGCCGAACCGTGGGGCCGAAGCCCCTGCGCTGCGTGGAGATCACTTCGAAAGCCTTTGAAGAACCGCGACCGACATCCCCGCCGCCGCACGGCACGACGGGGCGCTTGTTGAAAGTGATTATCGGTTATCGAGGTCGCGACCAATCGTCAAGCGAAGTGCTTTCGGGGGCTTCGTTTTCACTCCGTCTCGGGCACGAGGTACAGGGCGCCGAGGGGCGGCAACGTGATCGAGATCGACTGCTCGAACCCGTGCGCGGGCACGTCGTGCACCGCGACGACGCCGAGGTTGCCCATGCCGCTGCCGCCGTAGACCGCCGCATCCGAGTTGAGGACCTCGCGGTACCGACCCTTCGCGGGCACGCCGAGCCGGTAGTCGTACCGAGGCACCGGGGTGAAGTTGCTGACGCACACCACGTGCGCTCCGAGCGGCGAGAGGCGCGTCTCCACGGGGGCGGCTTCTTCGATCGCGGCGGCCTCGGCGGCGGGCTTCGTCGCGTCGGGGTCGGCCGTCTTCTCCTCGACGGTCGGCTCCACCTTCGGGGCCTCGATCACGGGCATCGGCTTCGGTCGCGCGCCCTTCGCGTAGCGGACGAACGCGGCGACGCTCTGCACGTTGTCGTTCGCGTCGATCCACTGGAAGCCGTCCCAGTCGTGGTCCACCTCGAAGAGCGCCGGGTGCGTCACGTGCGCGCGGTTGAGATCGCGGACGAGGCGCTGGATGCCGCGGTGCTCCTCGGTGTCGAGCACGCGCCACGGCAGCTCCGCCGCTTCGTTCCATTCGGTCGGCTGGCCGATCTCGCCGCCCATGAAGAGCAGCTTCTTCCCCGGGTGCGCCCACATGTACGCGTAGAGCGCGCGCAGGTTCGCGCGCATGCGCCAGTAGTCGCCGGGCATCTTCGAGAAGAGCGATTTCTTCAGGTGCACGACCTCGTCGTGCGACAGCGGCAACAGGAAGCGCTCGCTGAAGGCGTACATCAAGCCGAACGTGACGAGGTGGTGGTGGAAGCTCCGGAAGATGGAGTCCATCGAGAAGTACTTCAGCGTGTCGTGCATCCACCCCATGTTCCATTTGTAGTCGAAGCCGAGGCCGCCGAGGTAAGTGGGGCGCGTCACGCCGGGCCACGCGGTCGACTCCTCCGCGCACACGATCGCGCCGGGGAACTTCGCGTGCACGCGATCCGTGAGCTCGCGCAGGAAGGCGATCGCGTCGAGGTTCTCGCGTCCGCCGAAGCGGTTCGGCACCCACTGACCCGGGCCCTTGCCGTAGTCGAGGTACAGCATCGAGGCGACCGCGTCGACGCGCAGGCCGTCGATGTGGAACTCGTCGAGCCAGTAGAGCGCGTTCGCGACGAGGAAGTTCCGCACCTCGGGCCGGCCGTAGTTGAAGATGAACGTGTTCCAGTGCGCGTGCTCGCCCTGGCGCGGATCCAGGTGCTCGAACAGCGCCGTCCCGTCGAAGCGGCCGAGCGCCCACGTGTCCTTCGGGAAGTGCGCGGGCACCCAGTCGAGCAGCACGGAGATGCCGCGTTTGTGCGCCTCGTCGACGAAGAAGCGGAGATCGTCCGGCTCCCCGTAGCGCGCCGTCGGAGCGTAGTAGCCCGCGACCTGGTAGCCCCACGATCCGTCGTACGGGTGCTCCATCACGGGCAGGAGCTCCACGTGCGAGAAGCCCATGTCCGCGACGTAGTCGAGCAGCTCCGTCGCGAGCTCGCGGTACGTCGGGAAGCCCGCGGCCGGATCCTTGTCGTGCTCCTTGCCGGGCCGCTGCTTGCGCCGCCACGAGCCGAGGTGCACCTCGTAGATCGACATGCGCCGGCTGTCCGGATCGGCCTTCGCGCGGCCTTCGATCCACGCGTCGTCGGAGAACTGGAACCTGCGCTCGTACACCTTCGACGCGGTGTTGGGCCGCAGCTCCATGGCGCTCGCGAAGGGGTCCGTCTTCAGGAACACGAGGCCGCTCTGCGCGCGGATCTCGAACTTGTAGAGCGCGCCGTGCCCCACGTCCGGCAAGAAGATGTCCCACATCCCGTTGCCGTCCTTGCGCATCGCGTGGAGGCGGCCGTCCCAGTGGTTGAAGTCGCCGCTCACGCTGACGCGCGCGGCGTGCGGCGCCCACACCGCGAACACCGTCCCGTGCACGCCGTCGACCACGCGCGGGTGCGCGCCGAGGTGGCGGTAGATCTGCTCGTGCTTCCCTTCGGCGAAGAGGTGGTAGTCGAGGTCGCCGAGCATCGGCCCGAACGAGTACGGGTCGCGGTACGTGAAGACGCCGATGGCGTGGCGGATCTGCACCTCGTAGCGGAAGATCGCGCTCGCCTCGGGGAAGCGAGCCTCGAACACGCCGCCCTCGTGCACGCGCGCCGCCGTCTTCGCGGGGAGGCCCTCCGCGAGGATGCGCACCTCGCTCGCGTCGGGCCGGAAGACGCGCACCGTGACGCCGCCGTCCTCCAGGTGCGGGCCGAGCACCGAGTGAGGGTCCGAGTGGGCGACGCGGGCGATCCGATCGAGCTCTTCGGCGGAGATCATGGGTCCCCTAATACTTCTGCCGGGGGCAAAAGCCGTCGCATTTCTGTCACCGCTTCGTGGCAAACTTGGGCGCGGAGCGCCGGGCACGCAGGCGCGCGCAAACGCCGCATCTCTCGAAAGGCGTGCGCGCGGGACGAGGACGTGTCATCGGGGCTCTTCGCGGAGGACGTCACCATGGGCGAGACAGCGGAGCGAGCGCACACGAACGGCACGAACGGCCACGGCACCGGCACGAACGGGCAGCCGCAGAACACGATCAAGAGCTACGCGCCCGCGACGGGCGAGCTGATCGGCGAGGTCCCGGTGATGAGCGCGGATCAGGTGCGCGTCGCCGTCGCGAAGGCCCGCGCCGCGCAGCGAGCCTGGGCGGCGCTCCCCGTCGAGGAGCGGTGCGAGCAGGTGCTCCGTTACAAGGACGCCATCGTCGAGCGCTCGGACGAGATCGTGGATCTGCTCGCGCTGGAGTGCGGCAAGCCGAAGCACGAGGCGCTCGCGCACGAGGTGCTCGTCGTCGCGGACATCGCCGCCTTCTTCTGCAAGCACGCGCCCCGCGTCCTCTCTCCGCGGGAGGTCCCGCTGCACCTGATGCTCCATCGCAAGGCGGTGCTCCACTACATGCCGCGCGGCGTGATCGGCGTGATCTCGCCGTGGAACTTCCCGTTCCAGCTCCCGCTGCGCGACATCGTGATGGCGCTCATCGCGGGCAACGCGGCGGTGCTGAAGCCGAGCGAGGTGACGCCCCTCATCGCGATGAAGGCCAAGCAGATCTGGGACGACGCGGGGCTGCCGCCGGATCTGTTCCAGGTGGTGACGGGCTACGGCGCGACCGGCGCTGCGCTCATCGACGCGGGCATCCAGTTCTGCGTGTTCACGGGCGGCGTCTCGACGGGCAAGCGCGTGGCGGCGGCGTGCGGCGAGCGCCTCATCCCGTGCGTGATGGAGCTCGGCGGGAAGGCGCCGTTCATCGCGTGCTCCGACATCGACGTGGAGCGCACCGCGAAGGGCCTCGTGTACGGCGGCTTCACGAACTGCGGCCAGGTCTGCATCGCGGTGGAGCGCGTGTACGCGCACCGGGAGATCCACGATCGCCTGCTGAACCGCGTCGTCGAGCTCACGCGGGAGCTCAAGGTCGGCGACCCGTCGAAGGAGTGGGTCGACGTCGGCGCGATCATCTTCCCGCAGCAGATGGACATCGCGGACAAGCACATCGCGGACGCGCTCTCGAAGGGCGCGCGCCTGGAGATCGGAGGCAAGCGTCGCCCCGGCCCCGGCCACTTCTTCGAGCCCACGGTGCTCTCCAACTGCGACCACTCGATGAGCGTGATGACCGGCGAGATCTTCGGCCCGATCATCCCGTTCATGGCGGTGAGCTCGGACGAGGAGGCGATCGCGCTCGCGAACGAGTCGCACCTCGGCCTGAACGCCTACGTCTTCTCGGGCGATCGCGCGCACGGCACGCGCGTGGCGGAGCGCGTGGAGGCGGGCAGCGTCCTCGTGAACGACGTCGTGATCAACGGCGGCATGCCCGAGGCTCCGTTCGGCGGCATCAAGCAGAGCGGCTTCGGCCGCGTGATGAGCGAGGAGTCGCTCCGCGAGATGTGCGACGTGCGCCACGTGAACAGCGAGCGCATGGCGATGCCCGGCGACCCGTTCTGGTTCCCGTACACGGAGAAGAGCTACAACCTCTTCAAGAAGGGCATGCGCGCCATCTTCGGCGGCGGAAGCGTCGTCGACCGGATCAAATCGATCTTCTGACCGCGCCCACCCTTCGTCGCATCTTCTCTCGTCGAACCCCGTCTCCAGCGGCGCGTCTTCGTTCGTCGGGGGAGTGATACGAGGGGGCGGAGCCCCCTTGTAAATCCCGGAGATGCGAGTGTTGGTGAGGTGCCCACCCCCGGCCGCGCTCTCGCGCGTCCGCCCCTCCCAAATCGCTCTCTTCGTTCCAACGTCGAGGATTGCATCCGCTCCGCTACGGACTCCGCTCCGCATGGCGGAGCTCCGCCTGCAGCGTCGAGGCCTACGTCCACTCAGCTACGGACTCCGCGGAGCAAGGCTCCGCTCCGCCTCCGCTGAGCGGACTCCGGCCTCCCAGCGGCGGCCAATCCGCGGACCGGACTCCGTCCTCCCAGCGGCGCCCGAACGGTGATACCAATCCACGGCCGATGTCCGAGATCGTCTACGCCGTGCACACGCGCGCGTGCACCTACCTTCTCGACGAGGACGGCTTCTGCCGCTGGGTGCTGTCCCGCAGCGGGGCGCGGTCCGATGATCGGTGCGTGGGCGCGCAGTTCGTCGCGGCGCTCGATCTCCGCAGCAAAGGCGGCCTCGTCGGCGAGCTGCGCATCGGCGCGCAGGCGCTCTTCATTCGCCAAGAGGACGGCCGCTTCGCCCTCATCCGCACGAAGCCGATCGAGCACGTCGAGATCCGCGGCGCCGAGGGCGAATCCGAAGACGGCGGCGCACCTCAAGCCGATTCGGGCGCCTTCGCGGCCTACGCGGCGCAGCACTCCGCCGCCGCCTACGGAGCGCACGCGGCCCCCGCCTACGCCGAAGAGCCCGAGCCCGAGCCGGTGGTGCTGCCGGATCGCTACGCCGTGGCCGCCGTGTTCGAGGCGCCGCCGCCCGCGCCCGAGCCGGAGCCGCCGTCCGCACGCGTGATCCTGCAACAGCCGTCCGCCTACGCGCACCCCGCGCCGGAGCCCGTGTACGCGCATCCCGCGCCGGAGCCCGTGTACGCGCATCCCGCGCCGGAGCCCGTGTACGCGCACCCCGCGCCGGAGCCCGTGTACGCGCATCGCCCGCCGCCTCCGTCGCCGCCGGCCTACGCCGCCCCGCGCACCGAGCCGCCGCCTGCACCTGCGCCGCCGCCCGCGCCGCCGCGTTCGTTCCCGCAGCCGCCTCCGCGCGAGCCCGCCCGCCGCCGCGAAGAGCAGCGTCCGCAGCCGCCGGAGCCCGCGTTCCCGAGCGCCGCGCACGCCTTCGCGGAAGCGCACGCTCGCCCGGTGGATCGGTCGCGCGATCGATCGCACGAGGCCGCGCAGGGGTACCGCCCGGACGCGCGCACCGCGCTCCCTCGTGCGGTCGCCGCGGAGCCGCCGCGGGGCTTTCCGGCGCCTCCGCCGCGCGCGGGCCGTCCGCCGCGCGATCCGGCGACCGACACCGCGCCGCTGCCCACCGGACCGCTGCCGGCGTGGCCCGCGATGCTCGCGCCGCCGCCGCCGCAGGCCGAGATGCTGCCGCTCGGCCCCGCGCGCCCGAGCCTGCCGTCGTCGGAGGAGCTGAGCGTCGACGATCTCGAAGAGGTCGGCGACGACGATCAGGTCTACTCGATGGAGGTCACGTTGACGCTCCCCCTCTACCGCGGCGATCAGAACCTCGCCGCGGCCTACTTCCCGAAGAGGCCGCCGAAGTAAGCGCCGACCGCGAGGATCGCGAGCGCGAGCAGCACGAGCACGGCCTTCGTCGCGCCGCCGCCGCTCGGCTTCGGTTTGTCGAGCTCGTCCGTCGCGTCCGGCTTGGTGAGCGCGGCGCTCGGCGTCGTCTTCGGCGCCTCGGTGATCGGCCGCGCCGCCACGTCGGGCGCCTTCACGGTCTCCGCCTGGGACGGGGTCGGCGACGGCTCGAGCTGATCGCCGAGGCCGCCCGTCGGCACGGGCTCGTCGTCTTCGAGCGCGGCGAGGTTGCCCTCTTCGACCTGCGGCGCCTGCGCGACGACGCTCTGGCCCGCGTTCGCCGTCGTCATGATCTCGTCCGTCCACTTCGAGATGTCCTCGAACCCGGTCGACGACGTCGCGCCGCCGCCGCCGCTCGGCTTCGCGGTCGTGGTGGCCGGCTGGTCGCCCTTCTGCAGCGAGGTGAACTCGAGCAGCGCCTCCTCGATGAGCTTGTCGATCGCGAGCGCGCGATCCGTGGGCGCCGTCTTCTTGCGGGCCGACATCGTCCCGCGGACCAGCTCCGCGATGTCGTACGGGCTGACCGCCTTGCCCTTCGAGTAGAGGAACGAGATCAGATCGCGGCCGAGATCGCGCGCGGTCTGGTAGCGCTGCTTCGGATCGCGCGCGAGGGAGCGGTTGATGATGCGCTCGAGCTCGATCGGCACGTCCTTGTTGATGGCGCTGATCGACGGGATCTCCGCCTTCTGCACGAGCTTCACGGTGGCGAAGTCGCTCTCGCCGGTGAAGAGGCGGCGGCCCGCGAGCATCTCCCACAGGATGATGCCGACCGCGAAGACGTCGGTTCGCGCGTCGACCTCCTGGCCGAGCGCGGCCTCGGGCGAGAGGTAGCTGAATTTGCCCTTGATGATGCCGCTCTCGCTCTTCTGCAGCTGACTCGTCGCCTTCGCGAGGCCGAAGTCCACGATCTTCACCTCGCCGTACTTCGTGATGAGCACGTTCGGCGGGGACATGTCGCGGTGCACGACGTGGAGCGGCTCGCCCTCGGTGTTCGTGAGCTCGTGCGCGTACGAGAGGCCTTCGCAGAGCTTGGACGCGATGAAGGTCGCGGGCTCCACCGGGAACGGCTTGCCGACCTTGCGGAGGTACTCGATGACGCCCTTCAAGTCGGCGCCGTCGACGTACTCCATGACGATGAAGTAGGCGTTGTCGCCGACGCCGATGTCGAAGACCTGCGCGACGCAGGAGTGCGAGAGGTGCGCGGAGAGGCGCGCCTCGTCGAGGAACATCGCGATGAACGCCTTCTTCTCGGAGAGGTGCGGGAGGACGCGCTTGATCGCGACGCGCTTCTTGAAGCCCTCGATGCCGGCGCTCTCGGCGATGAAGACCTCGGCCATGCCGCCCGAGGCGAGGCGTTCGATGACGCGGTACCGCTGCTGTTGCTGCTGGCCGTCGCTCATTTGTGCCGCTCAGTAGACCAGAAACCGCCGGGTCCGCCTAGCGACGCGCCGCGCCGATCGACCGAGGCCGCGCGTTTTTCGTGAGCCGCCGCGACGCGCGGCCCCGCTCAGCGCACCGGATCGAGGAAGAACGCCGCAGACACGTCTTTCACGGGGGCGTCCTCGGGCGAGGTGAGCCCGCGGTACACGATGCCGAGGCAGAGCGTGCCGAGGCCGATCGGGTCCTTCGAGATCGCGGCCTCGCGCTTGACGAGCGGAAAGCTGTGCTCGTTCGTCCGGTACACGACGATGTCGATGCCGGTGCGCTCCAGCTCCTCGGTGGTGGCCTGCACGCCGAGGATGACGCCGGCGGGCGCGATGCGCGCTGTCTCCGAGAGCGGCGTGCACTTGTAGGCGGTGTCGGGATCGACGCTCCGCTTCACGCAGGCGGACGAGTGCGGGTAGCGCGTGAGGATGTTCTTGGCGTCCTTCGTCTCGGGATCGGTCTCGATGATGTTCGAGAGGCGCAGCGACCACATCGCCTTCGCGGGAGGCCGTCCGTCGCAGCATCCCGGCAGCTGCGCCCCCGTCATCACCGGACACTTGCACATCCCGCCGGAGCCCCAGCTGTCCCATCGGTGCAGCTGCGCGAGCGTCTTGTCGCTCACGTTGCACGTCGTGTCCGCGCAGCACGCGGCGCCGAACGCCGTGTCCGCGGGCGTCTTGGGGCCGCTCTTCGCGGAGGAGGTGGAGGCGGTCGTGAGGGAGGTCGAGGAGCTCGAAGTGGACGCGCTCGAGGTGCTCGACGAGGACGATGTCTCGGGGATCGCAGCGCTGGTCGATTCGCTGGATGCGCGCGACGTGTCGGCCGTGGTGGACGCGTTCGAGTCCTCGGTGAGCGCGACGGGAGGAGGCGTCGTCGTCGTGGTGGAGACGCCGGAAGCAGCCGCGCTCCCACCGAAGATCCGCGGCCCCACGAGCGCGCCCAGCAACACCAGCACCGCCCCGCCGAGCGCATACGTGACGACGCTCGGCTTCTTGTCCGCGTCCTTCGCCGGCGGAGGAGGGATCGCCGCGGCGCCCGCGACGGCCTCGGGGACGGGGGCTTGAAGGGAAGTGCCTTTGGGTCCCGAAGCCGTGACGGCTTCGATCGCGGGGGACTGAAGGGATGTGCCCTTCGGTCCGGTCGCAGCGACGGCTTCGATCGCAGGCGTTTGCAGCGACGTGCCCTTCGGCCCGATCGCAGCGACGGCTTCGATCGCAGGCGTTTGCAGCGACGTGCCCTTCGGTTCGCTCGCCGCGATCTCCTCCGCTGCGCGCGTCGCGAAGGTGGCCTCGGCGAGCGGCTCCTGCAACGACGTGCGCGCGGTGCTCTCGCGGAGGCGCTGGATCGCGGTCGCGACGTCACGCCCGCTGGCCGGTCGTTCGTTCGCGTGGAGCGCGAAGCAGCTCTTGAGCAGCGCGCCCCAACCGGCCGGAACGTCGCCCTGCGGCCACGGAGCAGCGCCGGCGAGGGCCGCGCGGTACGCCATCCCGTACGCGCGCAGATCGCCCTCCGCGACGCCGCTCGGGTGCTTCCCGGCGAGCAGCATCCACCCCATCACGCCGAAGGCGAACACGTCGCGCGCGGGGCCTCCGATCGGCGCACGAAACGTCGCGGGATCGATCACCTCGGGCGCCAGAAATGGAGCGGTGCCGATCACCATCCCCACGTCCGTCATCGGCTTGGGATTCCCCTCCACCGCGGCGATCCCGAGATCGATGAGCCGCACGTGCTCGGGCTTGTCGGGCGCGTCCCAGAAGCCGGCGTCGAGCAGCACGTTCTCGGGCTTCAGATCGCGGTGCACGAGCTCGCGGCCGTGCAGGTACCCGAGCACGCTCGCGAGGTGCGTCAGCGCCCAGCGCCGGTTCTCCGCCGTGAAGCGCTCGTCGCGCAGCGCGTCGTCGACGCTGGACCCCTTCACGAAATCGAGCACGAGCCCGAACAGCTTCCGCGACAGCTCCTCGAACGCGCGTCGACACGGCACGAGCGACGGGTGCGAGAGCTGATGGAGCACGGAGGCCTCGCGTCGCAGCCGCTCCAATCCGGCGGGCGTCGCGCGCTCCAGATCGATCAGCTTGAGGGCGACCTCGCGGTTCGGCGGGATGCGATCGAGGGCCTTCCACACCTCGCCTTGCCCGCCTTCGCCGAGCCGCTGGAGGAGGACGTACCGGTCGTCGAGGATGTCACCGATCGAAAGCGCCATGGCAGGGGGCCGCCGGAACGCTCGGCGGGCGGAGGTGCTTCAGTGTGCGCCGATTTCGGGGGCGGCGTCACGCTGCGCGGCGGCGCGGCCGGGGACGCCGACGTCCGCGGTCGCTTGGGGCGGCTCCGCGATCTTCTTCGGGAAGAAGAGGCTCACGAGGAAGGCCGTGACGCTCATGCCCGCGATGATCCAGAAGCACGTGGTGAGCGCTCCGCCGAGCGCTCCGCCGAGCCGCGAGAGCACCGCGGGATCGATCTGCTTCATGCCTTCCCGCGTGAGGATCTGGCTCTTCGCCGCGTCCGGGATCGAGGGATCGGCCGCGAGCGCCGCGTTGATGACGCCGCCCATGACGCCGACCGCGAGCGCGCCGCCGATCGTGCGGAAGAACATCGTGCTCGCCGTCGCGACGCCGCGCTCGTGCCACGGGACGCTCGTCTGCACCGCGATCACCAGCGCCGTGTTCGCGAAGCCCATCCCCGCGCCGAAGCCGAGCGTGGTGAGCCGCAGCGCCCACAAGCTCTCGTGCGTGCCGAACACGCCGAGCGCGAGCCCCGTCAGCGCCGTCATGCCGAGGCCGACGCGGATGAGCGGACGGAACCCGAGCTTCGGCAGGAGGCGCCCGCCGACCGCGCTCGCGATGGGCCAGCCGATCATCATGGTGCCGATCGCGCTGCCGGCCTCCGTCGGCGTCGAGCGGAGCATCGCCTGCGCATAGAGCGGGACGTACGTCAGGATGCCGAGCATCGAGCCGCCGATGATCGCCCCGACCGGGCTCGACACCGCGAGCACCGGGCGCGTGAACAGCTCGAACGAGAGCACCGGCTCCTTCGCGCGGCGCTCCACGATCACGAACGCGATCAGGAGCGCGATCGACGTCGCGAGCGCCGGCACCAGCACCGTCGGCCCGGGGCGGTTCGCGGCCACGAGCAGCGCGCCGAAGCCGCCCGCGAGGAGCGACGCGCCCGTCCAGTCGATCGAGCGCTCGCGCTTCTCGATGCGCTCGTGCAAGGACGTCATGATCAGCGCCGCCGACGCGACGCCGAACGGGAGGTTCATGTAGAAGACCCACCGCCACGACACGTGCGCGACGATGAAGCCGCCGAGCAGCGGCCCGAGCAGCCCGAAGAAGCCCCACGCCGCGCCGAACAGCCCCTGGATCTTGGAGCGCGTCTGCAGATCGAAGATGTCGCCGACGACGGTCATCGCGATCGGCTGCATCGACCCGGCGCCGAGCCCTTGCAGCAGGCGGAACGCGATCAGCGCCGGCATCGTCGTGGCGGCGCCGCTGAGGCCGGAGCCGAGCAGGAAGAGCGCGATGCCCAGGAGCAGGACCGGCTTGCGGCCGTAGATGTCCGCGAGCTTGCCGTAGAGCGGCACGGACACGGAGGACGCCACGAGGTACGCGTTCGTGACCCACGCGT
>JAXLYM010000065.1:0-2006 GCA_046351455.1 Polyangiaceae bacterium | reverse complement strand
CGCGCGGCCCGCTGCACCACGTGCCGCGTGGAGGTGCTCGAGGGCGCCGACGCGCTGGAGCCGCCCGCCGCAGAGGAGGCGGAGATGCTCCAACGGATCGGCGCGCGGACCGAGGTGCGCCTCGCTTGCCAGGCGATCGTCCGCGACATCGACGGAAAGCTCCGACTTCGCTGGATCGGCCCCGAACGCTCGGTGACCACCGCGGTTCGGCGCGCGTAGGGCGCTTCGCGCTGTTCGACTGTCGACGATCGAAACACGCAAAGATCGGCAGCGGCACGACGCTCGCAATGGCCGCCGCGACGCGGGCCGTGTTACAGGCCCTCCTTTGCACGAGGAAGCAGCACCGTGACCAAAGCAAGAAAATTCCGGGAAATGATGGCTCGGCCAGGACCGATCGTCATCGTGGGCGCTCACAACGGCCTGTCCGCGAGGATCGGTGAGGAGGCAGGCTTCGACGGGCTCTGGGCCTCCGGGTTCGAGATCTCCGCGAGCTACGCCGTCCCCGACGCCAACATCCTCACGATGGCGGAGAACCTCGCCGTCGCGAAGATGATGAACGCGGCGAGCAGCCTGCCGATCGTGGCCGACTGCGACAACGGCTACGGCAACGCGATCAACGTGATCCGCTGCGTCGAGGAGTACGAGGCCGCCGGGATCGCCGCGATCTGCATCGAGGACAACATCTTCCCGAAGCGCTGCAGCTTCTACGCGGGCGTGAAGCGCGAGCTGTCCGACGTGGAGGAGCACGCCGCGAAGGTGCGCGCCGCGAAGGCGACGCAGCGCGATCGTGACTTCGTCGTGATCGCCCGCACCGAGGCGCTCATCGCCGGCTGGGGCATGGAAGAGGCGCTCATCCGCGGCCGCGCCTACGCCGACGCCGGCGCGGACATGGTGCTGATCCACTCGAAGTCGAAGGACCCCGACGAGGTCCTCACGTTCGCGAAGCTCTGGGATCGCCCGAACGTGCCGCTCGTCTGCGTCCCCACGATCTACCGGAGCACGAAGGTGGAGACGCTCCACGAGGCCGGCTTCAAGCTCATCATCATGGCGAACCACGCCGTCCGCTCGTCGATCAAGGCGATGACGGAGACGCTGACGACGCTGCGGAAAGAGGGCTACACCGGCAGCGTCGACGACAAGGTCGTGCCGCTCGAGCGCGTCTACGATCTCGTCGGCGTCGACAAGATGAAGCGCGAAGAGAAGGCGTTCCTGCCATCCGGCAGCCCGGGCGTCACGGCCGTGATCCTCGCCGCCGGCCAGAGCCAAGGCCTGTTGCCGCTCACGGAGAACCTCCCGAAGCCGCTGCTCGACATCAAGGGCAAATCGATCTTGGAGCGCCAGATCGAGGTGCTCAACGCGTGCGGCGTGAAGGACATCGCGGTGGTGCGCGGCTACAAGAAGGAAGCGCTCAAGATCTCGAACGTCCGCTACTACGACAACGACGACTTCGCGACGTCGAGCGAGGTGCACTCGCTCTTCCGCGCCAACAAGGAGCTGAGCGGGCCGTTCCTCTTCCTCTACGGCGACATCCTCTTCGAGCGCGGCCACCTGGAGAAGCTGCTGAAGAGCCCCGCCGACATCTCGATCCTCGTCGACCGCGCGTGGGGCGAGAGCTACGCGCAGATCAAGGCGAACGGCGATCAGAAGGCCCCGTGGGAGACGCGGGGCGTGCCGGACCTGGTGCTCCTCAAGGACGCGCAGGAGGCGGGCTACCGCTTCGTGGGCGCCGACACGCCGCACGGCGTCGCGCGCGTGGGCCGCTCGCTCGATCCGCGCCAGGCGCACGGAGAATTCGTCGGCATCGGGATGTTCTCGCAGAAGGGCGCGCGCGCTCTCACGGACGCGTACGGGCAGCTCCGCGAGACCAAGACGGAGGGCAAGTTCCACGAGGCCGACTCGCTCCGGAACGCGTCGTTCACCGATCTGCTCCAGGAGATGATCGACCGCGGTCAGGACGTGCAAGCGGTGGACGTCTACAAGGGCTGGCTCGAGATCGACACGTTCGA
>JAXLYM010000064.1:0-2073 GCA_046351455.1 Polyangiaceae bacterium | reverse complement strand
GGCGCGCCTTGCGCTGGAGGACCTCGCCCTTGAACATCCAGACCTTGACGCCGATGATGCCCACCTTCGTGCGCGCCTCAGCCAGGCCGAACTCGATATCTGCGCGCAGCGTGTGGAGCGGCACGCGGCCCTCGCGGTAGGTCTCGACGCGGCTCATCTCGCTGCCGCCGAGGCGGCCAGCGCAGCGAACGCGGATGCCCTTCGCGCCGAACTTCATCGCCGTCGACACGGCCTTCTTCATCGCGCGGCGGAAGGCGATGCGGCGCTCCAGCTGGGTCGCGATGTTCTCGGCGACGAGCTGGGCGTTCGTCTCGGCCTTGCGGACCTCCTGGACGTCGATGAACACCTCGTTGCCGGTGAACGACGCGACGCCGGGGAACAGGGTCTCGCCCTTGCCCGCGGAGTCGAGGTTGCCGCTCTTCAGCGTCTCGATGCCCTTGCCGCCCTTGCCGATCACCATGCCGGGGCGCGCCGTGAAGACGATCACCTTGGCGCGGTTCGCGGCGCGCTCGATCTCAACGCCGGCGATGTTCGCGTTGTAGAGGTACTGCTTGATGGCTCGCTTGATGCGAATGTCCTCGTGCAGCCACTTCGTGTACGAGTTGCCGTTCTCGTACCACTTGCTGCTCCACGTCTTGATGACGCCGAGGCGGAAACCATACGGGTGGGTCTTTTGTCCCATGAGAGCCGTTCCTCTACTTGGCCTTGCGCTCGTCGAGCTCGATCACGATGTGCGAGACGCCCTTGGTGACCCGCGTGGCGCGTCCCATCGCGCGGGGACGCCACCGGCGGAAGAACTTGTTCGGTCCCTTGTCGACCGTCGCCTTGCTGATGAAGAGGCTGTCGACGTCGGCCCCGGACTCCTTGGCGTTGGCGACCGCGCTCTCGATCACCTTGCACAGCACTGGCGCGCCGCCCTTCAGCGTGAAGGTGAGGAGCTGGATGGCTTCCGCCGCGTCGCGGCCTCGAACCAGATTGGCGATCATGCGCGCTTTCCGCGGGGCGATTTTTGCGAACCGCGCGCTGGCTTGTGCGAGCATCCGAAACCTCATTCCTCGGCGCTGGGCGCCTTTGAGGAGCGCTTGGCAGTCAGCCGGCGCCTCTGAATCCGGTTAGTCGGGGCTGGACCCTGCGTCCGTGCCCGCCGTCGTGCGCTTCGACTGATTCGCCCGACGCTGTTTCCAGCGAGGACCTCGACCGCCTTGCACCGGGGGGTGGCCCGCGGTGGCCGGTCGAGCGAACGATGAGCGGAGCGCCGTTACGGTCCCGTCCGGTCGAACGAGCTCGACCGGGCGCGCTCCCCGAGTTTCATCCCGGGGGGCGTGGCCCTGGCGCGACGAGTCGCTCCAGAACCAAGGGAGCGCGGCTTCTAGCAACAACGAATCGAACACGCAAGCGTCGATCGCACGGACGCGATCTTTTTTTCCTAGATCGCGAGGACGAACGCTCGGGCACGATCGCACGCCGCTGGTGATTTTCTGCGGAAGAACGCGGGATTCGATGGGCACGCGGAGGCTCTGGGCAGCGGGGTTACCTGAGACGCGGGCCGGGGACGCGACAGATGTGAAGGTGAGGTTTGGCGCGCCCCCCAAAAAATTTTGAGAGATCGCGCGACGCGGAAGATGCGATGGCTCGCTCTCGACTGACGCCGTTCAGCACGAAGCTTCGGTGCGGGCGCTCCCCGTCACGGGCGGCGCACGAGAATGAAAAGGTCGGGTTGAGCTTGTGCGTCTGATCTGAGATATTCGGCTCGTTCTGTCCCTTTTTGTCCTTCGGTCTTTATCTGTCCTCGTGAGCTCACGCCGGGTTGGTCGGGCCGGTTTGTCGCCGTCGCTCCGTCGTCGCGTGCAGTCGCGGAACCGGTTCTTGGAGGTCCTTTCATGACGCGCTCGCTCCTCTCGACGGGTTTTGTGCTCGCTGCTCTCGGCGCGACGTTGGTCGCTTGTGGTGGAGGCGGATCCGGCTCTTCCGGCGGCACCGGCGGTAGCACCGGCGGCAACACGAGCACCGGCGGCACCACCACCACGACCACGCCCTCCGGCGGAACCGGCGGCAACACGACGACGGGCGGCG
>JAXLYM010000063.1:0-2479 GCA_046351455.1 Polyangiaceae bacterium | reverse complement strand
CGACCGCGGCGCGCGTCGCGGCCTCGCCCTCGTCGATCAGGCGCTCGGAGTGACGGAAGCAGGCCGCTCCAGCCTCGGTGAGCGACAGGCTGCGCGTGTTGCGCTGCAGGAGCCGCACGCCGAGCTTCTGCTCGAGGCGCCGCACGTGCTCGCTCACCGTCGCCTTCGCGATCCCAATCTCCTCTGCCGCGGCGGAGAACCCGCCTGCGCGCACCACATGCGCGAACACCGCCAGCTCGTTCCAGTGCGCCATGCCCGGATCGTCCATGATTCCGAACGATGAATCCAGCCGATCGGCCTTCCCGCCGGCGGGCGACGGGAGTATCTCTCGCACGCGAAGGAGGCCACGCCATGGAGAAGACGGATGCGCTGTTTCGCGGGGTGAACGAGGGTCCGGTGCACGACGTGCTCGGCATGCGGCACGTCTACAAGGCGTCGTCGCGCGATACCGGCGGCGCGTACGTGTCGTTCGAGATCGAGATCCCGTCGGGCTGCGGCGCGCCGCCGCACGTGCACGCGGTCGACTCCGAGAGCTTCTACGTGCTCGACGGCGAGATCCGCTTCACCGACGCGACCGGAACGCGCGTCGCGCGCGGTGGCGAGTTCGTGTTCCTCCCCGCAGGCGGGCTGCACGCCTTCACGAACGCGAGCGACGCGCCCGCACGCGCGCTGGTGGTCGCTGCGCCGGGGATCGAGGCGGAACGCTTCTTCGCCGAGGTCGACGCGCGCCGCGCCGACGTCCCGGGTCCGGCGGAGGTGACCGCGATGGCGGCGCGCCACGCCCTGACGATCCTGCCGCCGCCCGCGGCCTGAGCGGGGCGGCGCCGGGCTCAGTCGTCGGCGCAGACCCCCCAGCTGACTGCGGTGCCGATGATCGTGCTTCTCGCGCACGTCGAGCGGAGCAGCAGCGGCCTGCGTCCCGACGCGATGTTCACCACCGAGGAATCGGCGAGCCGCAGACTGCGCTCCGCGACGATCGACGGCGACTGGAACGGCTCCTCGGGAACGGCGTTGACCTCGCGCAACGCCACGTGACGCGCGCGGACGTCCGCGAAACGTGACAAGTACAGCTTCCGGCCCCGCACGTTGCCGCCCGCGATGATTCCGCCCGGCGCCGTCACCCGGACGCCGACCACGGATGCGTCACCGTCGGTGACGACGCCGTAGTCACCCGCGATCACCGAGTCGCGCAGACGGACGCCGCGCAGCGCGGCCACCGTGTTCTCCCGGTCGTTCAGCGTGACGAGCCCCTTCGCCGTGAGCCGCCCGCGGGTCGCGATGGCATAGTCGCAGCGACCGATGGTCACGTCGCGGACGAACAGGTCCGCGCCAAGGCTGCCGATCGCATCTCCCTTGCTGCCGGCGAACGTTCCCGGTCCCGTCACGGTGCAGCGACCGCGCCCCGGGTCAGACGGGGCACCGAGGCAGTAAGCGCCCGGCGCCTGGTAGGCCATCTCGATCGTGTGGCCGTTCAGGTTCAGCGTCGCGTCGTCCTCGAGCAGGAAGGCGTCGGGCTCGCACCTGCCGTGCCCCTCGCACGCGTCCTCCTCGTCGGAGTAGGTGCACTCGATCGAGGGGTCTCCGGAGCACCGGAACGTGCAGACCACGTCGTTCTGCAGAACGCCTTCCTGCCCGGCGGGGATCGTCGCGCCACAGCTCGTGAGCGGGATCGTGGCAGCGCGGCCGGCGGACGACGTCGCAAGCGCGGCTGCCACGACGACGGCGATCATTGCGAGATTCATCGAACTCCTCGACACATGCGGGCCCCGAAGGGACGGGCCCGGAACCGGTGCCGCTCTCGAGGAAGGGGGATGCGGACGATCGGGGGAACGCGGCATGGGCAGGCTGCCGGAGCCGCACGGCCGACCGCAAGCAACTTTTTTGCAGCCGGCACACGATGGGCAACGGGGGCACGACCTCCCCCGAACGCGTCAGCGTCCGAGCAGCCGCTCGAGAACCCGCGCGTTCTCCTCCTCGCGCAGCGCCGCCGCCTCCAGCTCGGCGCGCACCGCGGGATCGTCGATCGCCGACAAGGCTCCAGTTCCGCACGCGGCGACGGAGCCAGTCGGACGCCGCGGCGCGGCGGCGGATTTGACGCCGGCCCCGGGGAGGCGGACGCTCGGGAGGCATGACGTCGCCACCGCTCGGCGAAGCGCCCCGGGAGCGGCACCGCATCGCGGACCGCCAGCTCGTCCGCGTCGCGGCGGTGGTGTTCGTGATCGCGAGTCTGGTCGCAATCGCGGGGCCGTTGATCTCCTACCGCAGCGACGTCGCGCAGACGCGCGACCTGTTCCGCGAGCGCGTCGCGCACGAGGCGCGCTTCCACGCCGACGCGCTCGCGAAAACACTGCGGCTCCTCGCCGCCGAGCTGTCGCGCCTCGCGCGCCGGCCGGAGATCGACCCGTCCGATCCGTCGCTCGAGTCCAAGCACCTGCTGCTCGATCTCGCGCACCGCCAGTCGGTGCTGTTCTCGGGCGTC
>JAXLYM010000062.1:0-4124 GCA_046351455.1 Polyangiaceae bacterium | reverse complement strand
AAGGCGGCCTCCACGGCTGCGGCGCCGAGCAAAGCGATCGATCCGGTGTGCGGGATGGAGGTGGATCCCGCCACCGCAGAGGAGAAGGCGGAGCACGCGGGGCAGACGTATTTTTTCTGCTGCGACGGGTGCAAAGAGATGTTCGTGAAGGAGCCGGCGAAGTACCTCGCCTCCTCCGCGAACGGTGCGCACACCATGCAGGGGATGCATGGAGGGCACGCGCATCACGAGCACGCCGGGTGCGCGTGCTCGCACGAGGCGAAGGGGGCCGCGCACGCGATGGAATCGAGCGGCGTCGAGCTCGCGAGCGACCCCGTTTGCGGCATGAAGGTCGATCCGGCGCGCGCGAAGGCCGGGTGCGATTACAAGGACCAGAGCTACTTCTTCTGCGCCGTCCGGTGTTTCGAGAAGTTTCAGGCGGACCCGGAGAAGTATCTGCGCGAGTCGCCCGCCGAGCGCGCGAAGAAGGCCGCCGAGAGCGCGCCCGCGGACGCCACGTTCACGTGCCCGATGCACCCGGAGGTCGTCACGCACGGTCCCAGCGCTTGCCCCGACTGCGGCATGGCGCTGGAGCCGACCACCGTCGCCACGAAGACCCTCTACACGTGCCCGATGCACCCGGAGGTGCAGCAAAACGAGCCCGGCACGTGCCCCGACTGCGGCATGGCGCTGGAGCCGATGACCGTCGCCGCCGACGAGGGACCGAGCCCCGAGTACGTGTCGATGTCGCGGCGCTTCTGGGGGAGCTTGCCCGCTTCGCTGATCGTGCTCGTGATCTCGATGGGGGACATGCTGCCGGGCGCGCCGTTCTCGTCGGCCCTCGGGCGCGCGTATCCTTGGGTGCAGCTCGCGCTCGCGGCGCCCGTCGTGCTGTGGGCCGGCTTCCCGTTCCTGGAGCGCGCGTGGCAGTCGATCGGGAACCGCCGCGCGAACATGTTCACGCTCATCGGCGCGGGTACGCTCGCGGCCTTCGGGTTCAGCGTCGTCGCGACCGTCGCGCCGGATCTGCTGCCGCACGCGATGCGACACGGCGGGACGCCGCCGCTCTACTTCGAGTCCGCCGCGGTGATCACGACGCTCGTGGCGCTGGGGCAGGTGCTGGAACTGCGGGCGCGCGCGAAGACGTCCGGCGCGATCCGGGCGCTGCTCGATCTGTCGCCGAAGACGGCGCGGCGCGTGACGAAGGACGGGCGCGAAGAGGAGATCTTGCTCGCGCGCGTGCAGGCCGGCGACACCCTCCGCGTGCGGCCCGGCGAGCGCGTCCCGGTGGACGGCAAGGTCATCGAGGGCGACAGCGCGGTCGACGAATCCATGATCACCGGGGAGTCGCTGCCGGTCGAGAAGAGCGCCGGATCGACGCTGATCGGCGGCACGGTGAACGGGCAGGGCGGCTTCACGATGCGCGCCGAGCACGTGGGGAGCGAGACCGTGCTCGCGCAGATCGTGAAGCTCGTCGGGGAGGCGCAGCGGAGCCGCGCGAAGGTGCAGGCGCTCGCGGATCGCGTGTCGGCGTGGTTCGCGCCCGGGATCCTGGTGCTGTCGCTGATCACGTTCGCCGCGTGGATGGCGGCGGGGCCGGAGCCTCGGCTCGCGCACGCCCTCGTGAGCGCGGTGAGCGTGCTCATCATCGCGTGCCCGTGCGCGCTCGGGCTCGCCACGCCGATGTCGATCATGGTCGGCGTCGGGCGCGGCGCGGAGGTCGGCGTGCTCGTGAAGAACGCGGACGCGCTGGAGCGGCTCGCGGACGTGGACACGCTCGTGATCGACAAGACCGGCACGCTCACCGAAGGGAAGCCCGCGCTCGCCGATGTCGTCGCGTTGCCTTGGATCGCCGAGGGAGAGCTGCTCCGGCTCGCGGCCTCCGTGGAGCGCGGCAGCGAGCACCCGCTCGGGCGCGCCGTCGTCGAGGGTGCGAAGGCCCGCGAGATCGAGCTGTCGTCGCCGACGAAGTTCACCGCCGAGGCCGGGCGCGGCGTCGTCGCGGAGATCGGCGGGAAGCGCGTCGCCGTCGGGAGCCGCGCGACGGTGCCCTCCGGGGCCGCGGATCGCGCCGCGATCGAAGCGCTCGCCGCGCCGCTCGCGGAGAAGGGACGCAGCCTGCTGTTCGTGACGGTGGACGGGCGGCCCGCGGGCGTCCTCGGCGTCACCGACAAAGTGAAGGCGCGCGCCAAGGAGATGATCGACGCGCTCCACCGCCGCGGCGTGCACGTCGCGATGCGAACCGGGGACAGCGAGAAGGCCGCGCGCGCCGTCGCGAACGAGCTCGGGATCGAGGACTTCGTCGCGGAGATGTCGCCGGACGACAAACGCGAGGCCGTGCGCGCGCTGCAGGCGAAGGGCCGTGTCGTTGCGATGGCCGGCGACGGCGTGAACGACGCGCCCGCGCTCGCGCAGGCGGACGTGGGGATCGCGATGGGGACGGGCACCGACGTCGCGATCGAGAGCGCCGGCGTCACGCTCGTTCGAGGCGATCTGGCGGCGATCCTGCGCGCGATCGATCTCGGCCGCGCCACGATGGCGAACATCCGCCAGAACCTGTGGCTCGCGTTCCTCTACAACGGCCTCTCGGTCCCGATCGCCGCGGGCGTGCTGTTCCCGGTGCTCGGCGTGCTTCTGTCGCCGATGATCGCGAGCGCCGCGATGAGCCTCTCTTCGGTGAGCGTGATCGGAAACGCCCTTCGATTGCGCCGCGCCGTCGCTGCCTGACGCCGCGCTCGCGTGGCGTCGAACTCCGTCTCCCCGTGGCCGTGACGCTCATCGGAGCGCGCGGCCGGAGCCGTCGCGTCCACCGAGCCGCGTTTTCGCCCATGTCCGCTTAACTCGGTGCGTCGTCCACTGTCAACTCGATCTTTGCCGACGCAGGATCACGTGATAAAGCGCGGCCCCTTTCCAATGACTCATTGGGAGGGCGAGGCTGTGCTGAAGCGTCGGCATTTCCTCGGGCGCGACAACGGGTGCGCGCCCAGGAGTGAAGGCGGCCAACCCCTCGGAACCTTCGGCGCCGCCCGCAAGAGACCCGCGGGCGTGTGCCGAGTTTGAAGGAAGGCACACCGTCATGTTCGTCACGAGATCCCCTGGCGATCGAGGGAGAGCGAGCGCCAAGCTCCCGCTCTTCACCGGTCTTGTCGCCCTGCTGTTCGCCTTGCTCGTCGCTCCAGCGGCGCAGGCCAGCGAGGCCGAGCTCAAGCTGCCCGACCTCCACTCCGTCCGCTTCATGGGCGTGGACGGCCACACCCTGCTGCTCGCCGGCATGGGCGTGTGCGCGCTGGGGTTCGTGTTCGGGCTCAGCATCTACACGCAGCTCCGCAACCTCCCCGTCCACAAGTCGATGCTCGAGATCAGCGAGCTGATCTACGAGACCTGCAAGACGTACCTGCAGACCCAGCTCCGCTTCATCCTGATCCTCGAAGTCCTGATCGGCGTCATCATGGCCGTGTACTTCGGGTACTTCCAGCACATGGAGATCGGGAAGGTCGTCCTGATCCTCTTCTGCAGCCTCGTCGGCATCGCGGGCTCCACGGCGGTCGCCTGGTTCGGGATGCGCATCAACACGTTCGCGAACTCGCGCACCGCGTTCGCCGCCCTCCGGGGTAAGCCGTTCCCGACCTACGCGATCCCGCTCAAGGCCGGCATGAGCATCGGCGCCGTGCTGATCAGCACCGAGCTGCTCGTCATGCTCATCATCCTCCTCTTCGTGCCGCGCGACTACGCGGGCCCCTGCTTCATCGGCTTCGCGATCGGCGAGTCGCTCGGCGCGTCCGCGCTCCGCATCGCGGGCGGCATCTTCACGAAGATCGCCGACATCGGCTCCGACCTCATGAAGATCGTCTTCAACATCAAGGAAGACGACGCGCGCAACCCCGGCGTCATCGCGGACTGCACGGGCGACAACGCGGGCGACTCGGTCGGCCCCTCCGCGGACGGCTTCGAGACCTACGGCGTGACCGGCGTCGCGCTCATCTCGTTCATCCTCCTCGCGGTCAAGAACCCGACAGTGCAGGTCCAGCTCCTCGTCTGGATCTTCGTGATGCGCATCGTCATGGTCCTCGCGAGCATCGTCTCGTACTGGATCAACGACGTCATCGCGAAGGGCCGCTACCTCAACGCGGACAAGATGAACTTCG
>JAXLYM010000061.1:0-5457 GCA_046351455.1 Polyangiaceae bacterium | reverse complement strand
AGTCTCTACCGCTGGGGACATCAACTTCGGGGCCGGCAATCTCCACAGCGACACGCCGGCACTTGCCGTCGCCCAGCTTGCGCCCTGACCCCAGGCTACACAGCGGGCCAAGAGCACGCGCGCCCCCCGCACGCGCAGCGCGCAACAGCGCGCGAGCATGCCGGGGGGGCGCGGTCGTGAGGAGCGCTAGCGACGAGCGACGTGGGGGGGCACCCGCAGAGCGAAATCCCGCTTGACATTCGCGCCGGAACGCTTCCTTCAAGGAGGCTGTATTTTTCGTTTCCGAGCTGGATGCGCTCGGTCGTTGATGCGACAGGATTCGGACATCGGCGCCGTTGCGGGCGGCCAGGTCCCTCGCGTACGATCCGGAGTGGTCGCGAAGCGTGCCGGAGCCGGCTGGCTGCCAGGTGCACGTTTGTCTGTCCCTTTGGAGGTCGACATGCCTCGACGCTTGCTCAAACACATTTTTGCGGTCTTGATCGTCTTGATCGTCGCCGGATGTTCCGGAGGCGGCTGCGGAGGGTGCGCCGGGTGCGGTGTGACGCCCCTGCCGCAAGGGTTCCCCGCGGAGGCTCGCGTCGAGAACGCCGGCTCGGTTCGGCTCACGCAGTCGGGCCTCGGCTTCTTGCAAAACAACCTCGGGACCCTCGCCAAGTCCCTGCTCGGCGGTCAGGGCAACGGCGGTGTTCTGACCTTCAACGTGCCCAGTTCGTCGGGCAGCGCGGTTGGGATTGACTACACGATTTGCCCCGGCGGTCCGGACCCCAACGGAAACCCGCCGAAGTGCGTGGCCGAGATCGATGTTGCCAATGCCAAATTGGCTATCTCGACCAAGAACCCCCACGACATCATCATTTCTGGCCCTCTCCCGGTCCGGCTCCAGCATCTCCCCGCGCACGTGAAGGGCCTGTGCGCGTTCAACTTCTGTGCGATCGATACGGATATCGACGTCACTCTGAACGAAGGAGCTAGCTGCCCCGGCGCTGGCGCTCCGTTCGCCAACATCCAACTCGATGTGGACGTGTCCATCGAGATCGACGCCGACCCTGCGCACTCGCGCAAGGGCTATAGCAAGGTGAAGATCGTGGATGTCACGATTGACCAGAACAAGATTCAGGATTCGCTCGGCATCTGCGGCGGCTTCTTGGGCAGCATCCTCGACGCTGCGAAGGGTCTGTTCGCCGGTCAGCTCATCGGGCCTCTCACTGGCACGCTCAAGGATCAGCTGGAACAACAGCTCTGCCAGAAGTCGAACCCGATGGTCAGCCCGGCCTGCCCGGATGGGTCCACGGACGACAACGGCACCTGCAAATACGCCGATGGCTCCTGCGTCTCCATCATGCTGGGCACCGACGGCCACATGGATCTCGGCAGCCTCCTCTCTTCGATCTCCCCCGGCACGAAGGGCGGCCTCAACTTCCTCTTCGCGGCCGGCGGCGAGCAGGGCAGTCCGGTCGACGGCAACCTCAACCCGATCAACAGCGGCGCCACCCTCGGCATGTACGGCGGCGCTCTTCCGAAGCCGCAGTCCAACTGCGTGAAGCTCGCCAACATGGATCCGCCGCAAGGCATCCCGATCCCCGATGAGATCACCGTCAACTCCGTCACCGGATGGCCCGCGGGCATGGATGGGCCGCACGTCGGGTTCGCGCTCAACGAGCGGTTCTTCAACTATGCGCTCTCCGGCATGTACGACTCCGGGCTGCTCTGCATCGGCGTCGGCGGGGAGTCGCTCAACTTCGGCGGGATCGCGTTCAACTCGGATCTGTTCGGGCTCCTCGGCGCCTCCTCGCTCAAGAACCTCGCGCTCCAAAACGAGGCCGCTGGGCTCGCGCTCGTCATCCGGCCCGGCGCTCCGCCCACCGCCGCGTTCGGCAACGGCACCAACCTCGAGACCGATCCGCTCATCCGCATCGGGCTCAAGCAGCTCTCCATCGACTTCTACGTGTGGTCGCTCGATCGGTACATCCGCTTCATGACCTACACGGTCGACGTCGACGTGCCGCTGAACCTCACCGTCGGCGCCGATGGATCGCTCACGCCCGTCATCGACAAGATCAACCTCAATAACCCCACCGCCACCAACGCCACGCTCCTCTCCGAGGATCCGGCCACGATCGCGAAGACCCTCACCGATCTCGTGCAAGGGCAGATCGGCTCGGCGCTCGGCGGCGCGCTGCCCAGCATCAACCTGAACGATCAGCTCGCGAGCCTCGGGCTCACGCTGAACATCCCCGAGACGGTCGACGGGCAAGGCTCGCCGGGTCTGCGCAAGCTGTCGAAGGGCAGCGACAACTACCTCGGCATCTTCGCGACCCTCGGGCTCGCCGCCGCGCCGCCCCCGCCGCAGAGCCACACGAGCGCCAAGCTCGTCGAGCGCCGCGTCGATCCGGCCGGGCTCCACTTCAGCACGATGACCGATCAAAACCGGCCCTCCGCGCTCGTCGCGTTCTCGTCGCAGCTCGACGACGGCTCGCGCGCCGTCGAGTACCAGTACCGCGTCGACAACGGCTTCTGGCACTCGTGGACCAGGAAGCGCGAGCTCGTCGTGAGCGATCCGATGTTCCGCCTCGAAGGGAAGCACAAGATCGAGATCCGCTCGCGCATCGCCGGCGAGCCGCGCTCGACCGATCCGGAGCCGGCCGTCGTCGATTTCGTCGTCGACGTGAAGGCGCCCGCCATCACCGTGAAGGACGACGGCAAGGGCAAGGCCGAGATCGTCGTGAAGGACATCGTCTCCTCCGCCGAGGCGATCCTCGTGCGCTACCGCCTCGACAGCGGCGCGTGGTCCGAGTGGGCGCACGCCGACACGATCGGCGCGCTCGACGTGTCCAAGGCCTCCACGATCGACGTGGAAGCGAAGGACGAAGAAGGCCTCGTCGGGACCGCCGCCGAGGCGATCCGCGGCAAGCCGATCACCGGCGGCAGCGGCTGCGGCTGCACCGTCGCGGGCGACTCGTCGAACGATCGCAGCGCGCTCGGGCTCCTCGGGCTGCTCGCCGTCGGCGTCGCGATCCGCTTCGGAAAGCGGCGTTCGCGCGACGAGGAGGCCGCGGAGGCCACCTCGCCCGTGAGCGTCAAAGAGACGAAGCGCGCGAAGAAGGGCGTCTCGACGCGCACGCTCGGCGGCGTCGGCGCGATCGCCTCGGTGCTCGCGTTCGGCTCGATCGCGGGCTGCAACTGCGGCAACTCGGAGACGACGTCGGGCTCCGGGACCACGACCACGACCACGACCGCCAACGCGTGCGACACGTGCGACACGCTGAAGCCGGGGCTCGCGGGCGAGTACTCGTCCGCCGCCGTCGTGGACGGGGCCATCTGGGTCGCCGGCTACATGGAAAAGGCCATCAGCGAGAAGGGCGACGCGTACCAGTACGGCGATCTCGGCGTCGGCAAATGGAACGGCCAGAGCGTCGACTGGACGTTCGTGGACGGCGTCCCGGAGCAAGAGGTCGATCCGAAGCAGTTCGATCCGGACGGCTTCCGCGGCGGCGTCACCGATCCGGGCGACGACGTGGGGCTCTGGACCTCGATCGCCGCGAACGACAAGGGCACGCTCGGCGTCGCGTACTACGACCGCACGAACCGCGCCCTCAAGTTCGCTCTGCAAGACGGCGCGGGCTGGAAGGTCAACACCGTGCAGCAGGTGCAGACGAGCGACATCGGCCGCTACGCGAAGCTGCTCTGGCTGAACGGCGCCTGGAACATCGCGTTCCTCGCGATCCAGCCGGGCGACGCCGGCGCGGTCACCTCCGGCGTGCGCGTCGCGACGTCTTCGGACGGCGCGGCGTGGACGTTCGAGGACGCGGTCATCAACAAGGCGACGCCCTGCGCGGCGCGGTTCTGCGCGTCGGGCACGTCGTGCATCAAGGACACCGGGATGTGCACGACCGAGCTCAGCAAGGACGCGTGCAACCCGGGCTGCTCGTCGACGCAGGCCTGCATCGACAGCGGCGGTCCGACGTGCGCGGACAAGCACACCGCGAACGAGACGGAGACGTACCCGAACGCGACCGGCGACTACATCGCCGTCGGCAAGGAGAAGGGCGGCACGCTCGGCATCGTCTTCTACGATCGCGTCGCGGGGAACCTCGTCGCGGCGTCGAAGTCGAGCGGCCAGTGGGTCACCGCGATCCTCGACGGCGAGACGAACGGCACGGACACGGGCGACGTGGGCATCGGCGCGACGCTCGCGATCGACGACTCGGGCATCTGGCACGTCGCGTACTCGAACGGCTACGACGAGTCGGTGCAGTACATCGAGGTGAAGGACGGCGTCCCCGGCCTCCCCGAGACGATCGACGACGGCTCCGGCATCGAGGGCACGCTCTTCGAGGACGGGCGCCACATCGTCGGCGACGACGCGAACATCCACGTGTCCGCGGGCGGCGACATCCAGGTCACGTACCAGGACGCGACCGCCGGCACGCTGCACTACGCCGTCGGCACCGCGAGCGCGAACGGTCACTCGTGGGCCGTGAAGGTCGTCCCGCAGGACGGCTTCGCCGGCGCGTTCTCGAAGGTGATCGACAACGGCGGCCAGCTCCAGGTCATGCACTGGTGGCGCAAGGGCGGCGAAGGCTACGTCGGCGACGTGGTCATCACGACCCCGTAATCCGTTCGCCTCCCCTCTCTTCTCTCCTCGGTAGTCTCCCCTCCCCCGCGCGCGTAGCATCGACGTTCCCTTTTTCGAGGAGAACGTCGATGCGTCACGCTCGGTCCCTCTCTTTCGTCCTTGGCATGTGCGTTGTTCCGGCCGTGGTCGCGGCCGCGTGCGGCGGAGGCGACACCTCCACGTCCGCCGGCGGCAGCACCACCACCGGCACCGGCGGCAACACCACCACAACGAGCACCGGGGCCACGGGCGGCGGCGGGAGCCTCGTCGGCGGCGGCTCGCCCGGCTGCGTCTCCAACAACGACTGCAACGGTGGAGTCTGCGTGAACGGCGTATGTTGCGCCTCCGCCGAGCTGGGGTGCGCGGGCGCGTGCTGCGACTCCGGGCAAGTGTGCCTGTTCGACAAATGCGTCGTTCCGGGCAAGCCGTGCCACACCGCGAACGACTGCTCGCCTGGCCAATATTGTGAGACCGCGCTCGGCGACAACGGGGCCGGCGGAGGCGGCGGGTCAGGCGGCGCGGGAGGCTCCGGCGGGACGTGCATCGCCCCGGTTCCTCTCGAAGGGAAATGCCTCGATTTGCCGCCGAAGTGCGACGAGAATGGGCAGCCCGCGGGGTGTATTCCAGCGTGCGAATACCACCCTCCGGCCGGGCAGCTCGACGCCACCGTGCGCTGGGACTGGGGCACGAACGCCGTCTTCAAGCCGAGCGCGATCGACGTGTGGTCGACCCCCACGGTGGGCCGCGTCTACGACGGCAACTGCGACGGGAAGATTGACCAGCTCGATCCGCCGGTGATCGTCTTCGTCTCGGCCGAGTCGCTCACCGCCGCGGGCGTGGGC
>JAXLYM010000060.1:0-9963 GCA_046351455.1 Polyangiaceae bacterium | reverse complement strand
CGCAATCCTCGTCGGCGGCGTCTTTGCCCATCTCGGTGGGGACCTCGATCGCACCTGGGTTCACGTTGGGGTCGCAGTCATTGCAATCGCCCTGCGCCACGCTGTAGCCGTCCTTGTCCTTGTCCTCGTCGGCGGCGGACACGCAATCTGCGCCGGTGCCCGTGCCGGTGTCGGTCGTCCCGCCGTTGCCGAAGAGGTCGCCGCCCGTGTTGGCGCCCGCCGTCCCGGAGCCGCCGATGCTCGTCTGAGTGTCGCCGCCGGCGCCGCCGCCGCCATAGGTGATGTTGCCGCTACCCTTCGGTGAGCAGCCGGCCGCCATGGCAAGACCCAGGAATCCGAAAAACACGAGCGAACGCTTCATCTGAGTGTCTCCTCAATGCGAATACGCGGGCTTGATCACCGCATGGACCGACGCGCGCGAGTGTACCCGAGCTCACCTGTCCGCGGAACCGCCAAGATTGGCATGCTCCGAAAAAGGGCCGATGATCGTTGAAAAATACCGCGGAAGGGAAACACCCCATCTTCGCCGCGTCGCGTCTCGACGGGGCGCGCGGCGGAGAGGGGGTGTTGAGGGGAGGGGAGTGGGGCGGAAAGGGCTCAGAGCGCCGCGCCGTTCCGTGAAACTGAGCGACGCTCAGGGGCTCGTGAGCGAGCCCGGCTCATTCAGGCTGCGTCTCGTTGACGGCGGGGATGGCGTGCCACTTGAAGGCGTCGATGAGGACCGTGGAGTCGACGTTGTGGTCCTTCACGCCGTTCTGAACACCGGAGTCGAACACGACGAAGCGGATCTTCACGTTCTGCTTGGGCTGCACCGGAGTCGTGGTGATGAGCCAGCCGGAGCCCGCGTTGGTCCAGCCCGCGTACATGGGTCCAGGGGGGTTGCTGCTGCCGTCGAAGTCGGTGCCTTCGAGGAGGTCGACGCCCTTGCAGTCGAACATCTTCTGCGGCTGACCGATGGCCGGGTAGGGCGGCGCGGTGCACGTGCCAGGGCCCGCAGGCGGGCAGTCGCATTGCGTGAGGAACGCCGCGTTGACGCTGATGGCGTTGTTCATCGAGTCGAACGAGATGTTCTTGTTGGTGTTGCCCTGGACGAAATTGGCCCAGAAGAAGTCGTTGTATTGAGTGCAGATGAACTGCGGGAACTCGTAGGTTCGGAAGTTGAACTTGAACTCGAGGCTGAGCGCGTTGGAGGGCGCCGTCAGATCCAGCTCGATCGCGGCCGCGTCTTGCACGCTGGATTTGGGGACGATGACTCCAGGGCAGGCCGGGCTCTCGCCGCTGAATGTGAGGGGCGGATTCGACGAATAGCCCTTGTCGTAGTTGCGCGACACCCACCCAGGCTCGTCGTTGTTGCGGGCCGTGCCGGACGAGAGGGCCAGCATTCGCTTGCCTTCACGAGGCGCGTCGTTCTTGCCGAAGTGGTCGAGCAGGCCGTGACCAAGGTTGTATTTGGTCATATCGACGGCGGGGCCCGGAGGCAGGCCGTCGGCGAGGACCCAGGTGGCCTTGTTGAGGAACTTGACCTTACCGTCCTTGGTCACGTGGCAGTATCCAATGGCCTTCACGGCGTCCATCGGATCATTGCTGTCGAGCGCGAGGGAGCCGTCACAGGGCTTCAGGTCGATATCGATCTCATCGATGTCGCCGTCGCAGTCCTCGTCGGCCGGATCCGGCAACACCGCGTTCGGGTCGTTCGGGTCCTTCTCGGCGATGACCTCGGCCGCGTCGGGGTTCGCATTCGGGTCGCAGTCATTGCAGTCGCCCTGCTCTTCGGAGAAGCCGTCGCCGTCGTCGTCCACGTTGCCGAGGCCCGAGTCGCACGCGGGCTTGGCGCCGCCGCCGCCGCCCGTCCCGCCGATGAGGATATCACCGCCGGTCGAGGTGGGAGTTGTGGTGGAGGACGTGCCGCCCGAGCCGCCGGTGACCGAGCTGCCGCCGCCGCCGACCACGCTGCCGCTGGCCTTGGGGCTGCACCCGATTGTCACGCCGGAGCCGGCAGAGAGCAACGCCACGGCGGCGAGCACGACCTGAGGATAACCAAGCACACGAAGTCGGGGTCTCGTCATGAGAAGTCTCCGTCGGCAAAGAAACGCGGATGAAGGGAGATGGTCACTTGGGGTCGGGGATGGGGGCAGTCTCGGTGTCTGTCTGTTCCAGCCCGAACTCGAACTTATCGAGGAGGACCGTGGAGTCGAGGACGCCGTCGCCCGAGTCCCAGATGGCGAAATCGAGGGTGATCTGATCGCCCGGCTTCTCGAGCGGGCTCGACGTCTTGAGCCACCCTGTCGCCGCGCTGTTGTCGGTCATGTCGCCGAAGAAGTCGACGTCAAAGCCGGTGCCAGCGAGCTGCGCCGGCCCGAGCGGGCAGGGGAAATTGACGCCGTTCGAGGCGACCTGTGAGTGACACACCTGCAAGAAGCCGGCGTTCACGCTGATGGTGTTTCCCATGCTGTCATAGGAGATGTTGCCGTCGGCCTGATTGGCAGGCTTCGGCGTGAGCATCGCCACGAAGAAGTCGTTGAACTCGCTGCAGATGTAGTTCGGGAACTCGTAGGTGTAGAAGTCGAAGTTGAACGACAGGTTCTTCGCGTTGGTGGGAGTCTTGATGACCAGCCGGAGACCTGCGGAGTCGTGCGGCTCGCCGGTGGTGACGTTGGGGCAAGCGGGGGACTCTTTGGGGTAACCTGGAGGCGAGCCGGTCGTATAGAGTTTGTCGTGCCCGGCGGGGCCGTCATAGCCAGGATCGTTGGGCTGACGCGCCGTGCCCGAGGAGAGGACAAGCACCTTGGCGCCCTCCTGCGGCTTCACCGCGGGGCCGAAGCCGGGGAGAATACCCCATCCGATCTTGTCGAAATCGAAGCTCTCGAGCGGCTGTCCATCGGCGGTGATGTACTGGGCCGAGACAACACCCCAGCTCGCCCCTTGAGCGACCTTGCAGAGGCCCATCGCGCGCGCCCCATCCATCGGATCTGGGCTCGACAGGTTGAGGCCACCATCGCAGTTGGTTGGGTTGTCGTCTTTCGCGCCGTTGCAGTCTTCGTCGATGTTGTTGCCCGGGTAATCCTGCGCTCCGGGGTTCATCTGCGGGGTGCAGTCGTTGCAATCGCCCTGAGCGCCGCTGAAGCCGTCTCCGTCGTTGTCGATGTTGGGGTCGACGCCTTCGCACTTCGGCTCTTGCTGGAGGGGGCCGCCGGTGCCGCCGCCGCTCCCGCCGAGGTTGATGTCGTTGCCGCCGCCGCCGATGGCGCCGGCGCCGCTTCCACCGCTGCCGGAGGTGCCTGGGTTAGTGCGTGTGGCGCCGCAGCCGCCAGCGCCGATAAGGACCACGCTCAGCGCGAGGGACGCGCCGATCAGAAGACGTCGTGAGGTCATGGGAGCTCGCAAAGGAAAGAGACTACCTGCGAGCGTACCGGACGAAATCCGCCCTGTCACGCGCCGAACACCTCACGGTCATCGGCGCGTCAGAGCTGGGAGCGGCCCCGAGCGGGGGCTGTTTTCGCCGGGGAAACGAGGGGAAATCAGGCCTTCTTCTTGGAAGCGGCCTTCTTCGGGGTGGCGGCGACGGCGCTGGGCTTGCCGAGATCGTCCGCCATCTTGGCGGCGCGCGTCGTCTTCTCCCAGGCGAACTCGTCGCGGCCGAAGTGACCGTACGCGGCCGTCTTGCGGTAGATCGGCTTCAAGAGGTCGAGCTCTTCGATGAGCGCCTTCGGGCGCATGTCGAAGTTCTCCATGATGTACTTCTCGAGGACCTCGTTCTCGACCGCGCCCGTGCCGAAGGTGTTCACGTGCACGCCGACGGGCTGCGCGACGCCGATCGCGTACGCGATCTGGACCTCGCAGCGCTTGGCGAGCTTGGCGGCGACGACGTTCTTCGCGACGAAGCGGGCGTAGTAGCAGGCCGAGCGATCGACCTTCGACGGGTCCTTGCCGGAGAAGGCGCCGCCGCCGTGACGGCCCATGCCGCCGTACGTGTCGACGATGATCTTGCGGCCCGTGAGGCCAGCGTCGCCGTAGGGACCGCCGACGACGAAGCGACCGGTCGGGTTGACGAAGATCTTGGTGGCCTTGTCGATCAGCTTGGCCGGGATCGTCTTCTTGATGACGAGCTCGGTCATGGCCTCGACGATCGTCTTGTGCTTGACGTCGTCGGCGTGCTGCGTCGAGAGAACGAGCGCGTTCGCGCGGACGGGCACCTCGTTTTCGTACTCGATGGTGACCTGGGTCTTGCCGTCGGGGCGGAGCCAGTCGACCTTCTTCGCCTTGCGGACCTTCGCGAGCTCGCGCGCCATGCGGTGCGCGTAGCTGATCGGCGCGGGCATGAGCTCTGGCGTCTCGTCGGTCGCATAGCCGAACATGAGGCCCTGATCGCCGGCGCCCTGCTCCTTGTGAAGGCCTTCGCCCTCAGTGACGCCCTGCGAGATGTCCGGCGACTGCTTCTCGATCGCCGTGAGGACGGCGCACGTGAGGTAGTCAAACCCCATCGCAGCGTCGGTGTAGCCGATGTCCTTGATCGTCCCGCGGACGATCTCGGGCATCTCGACGTACGCGGTCGTCGTGATCTCGCCCGCGACGACCGCCATGCCCGTCTTCACGAGGGTCTCGCACGCCACGCGCGCCTTGGGGTCTTTCTCGAGGATCGCGTCGAGGATCGCGTCCGAGATCTGGTCGCAAACCTTGTCGGGATGGCCTTCGGTGACGGATTCAGAGGTGAATTGGTAGCGGCCCATGCGGCGTCGGCTCCTTTTATTCTGCGAAGGAACGAGGGTTCTACGCCAAAGGATCAAGAGGCGTCAACGCCCGCCACGCCCGCTTTGAGATGGCGCGCAAAAAAAGCGAAGGGCCGTAACTATCGCTACGGCCCTGTCGCATTGTCTCGACGTCGCGGGAGTTATCCGCGAACCTGTTCGATCACTTCGCGTAGCCCTCGAGCTTGGTCACGAGGTCGGACGAGAAGGTGCCCTGCGCGAGCTTCTGGCGCGCCTGCTTGAAGACCGCTTCCCACTTCGCCTTGTCGTCGGAGGAGGGGGTCGTCACGGTCATCTTGCCCTTGAGGCGGCTGAACGCGGCGTCGTCCTCGCTGCGGATCTTGGTCGTGAGCGCGCTCGCCGCGACCTTGCCAGTGTCCGTGAGGATCGTCTTGAGATCGGCCGGGAGCGCGTCGATGCGCTTCTGCGAGAAGACGAGCGCGCCGACGGCCGTGGCGGAGGGCGAGTCGTTGAGGTTGTCGAGCTTGCCGGACCACTGGAGCTGCTCGGCCGCGAGGCACGGCGCGTTGATCACGTTGATCGCGCCGGTGTTGAGGTTGGGGAGCACCTCGGGCACGTTGAGCGGGACGCCCGAGACGCCGCCGATCGCGGAGTAGATGGCGGGCATGATGGAGTCCGCGCGGATGTAGTACGGCTTCTTGCCCTTGAGATCGTCGGGCACCTTGACGGCGAAGCCCTTCGAGATCGTGCGGACGAGGCCGACGTCGCCCCAGCCCGCGATGTAGAAGCCCGCGTCCTTCGCGCCCTTCTCGAACTCGCTCTTCATCGCGTCGCGCGCCTTGTCGAGCTTCGACCAGCTCGTGAAGAGCGGCATCTGCAGCGCGAGGATGGGCTTGTACACCTTGCCGAGGCCGACGCCGGTGACCGCGGCGCCGTCGAGCTGGCCGCTCTTGATCTTGCCGACCATCCCGTCTTCGTCGCCCTGCGAGCCGTTGTAGAAGAACTGGAGCTCCATCTTGCCCCCGCTCTTCTCGCTCACGGCCTTGACCCACGTCTCGAAGACCTTGCCCCACGGGCTGGACTTGGGCGCCAGCGTTCCGATCTTCACAGTCTCATCGGCGGCGCGCGCCTCACGCGCGACCCCGAACCCGGCCACGAACGCCAGGGCTCCGAGGAACGCCATTACCTTCTGCAACTTCATCGATTGCCTCCGTTTGGACGATGCGACCCGAAGTCCCGGTTCGGTTCGTGGGCCCGCAAGTATCGCCTATTACCCCAAGAAGTGAGGGCGCGGATAGACCCAGCAAGCAACCAACCGACCGGAGCTCTCGTGCTCTCGATCGCGACGCACGAGCGCGCCGCCAGGAGCGTGGACGCCCGGCGGATGCAGGTATTCAACGTCACCCTTGGATCCGCTGCGATTGACGCGCCGCGCAGGTCGCTTCGAGGGGGCCGAGCGGCGCGTGACGCGATGGTGCTAAGCTCGCCGGACGATGACGCTCGATGAAATCGGCGCGTGCCTCACCGCCGACGGCTGGCCTGTCGAGGCCCTCTCCGGCACCACGCTCCAGTGTCGTTTCCGCGGCAAGGCCCGCATCTTTCCGATGCTCGTGCACGTCGACGAGACCTTCGTGACGTTCGCCGTCCTCCCCTACGCGCGCGCCCCCGAAGACCCTGACGACGCCGAGGATCTCCTGCGCCAGCTCCTCCGCTACAACCGCCAGATGAACCTCGCGAAGTTCTCCATCGACGAGGACGACGACGTGGTGCTGTCCGTGGAGTATCGCCTCGCGGATCTCGATCCGAGCGAGGTGCGAGACGCCGTCGACGTCGTCTCTTTCTACGCCGACAAATACTACGAAGACGTCGGCCGCCTCACCCGTAACTGATCACGATCGCCTACAAAATCCAGAGCTTGGTGCCCACCCCCGGTCGTGCTGCGCATCGCCCGGCCCTCCCCATCCGCTCTCTTCGCTCGCGAAGGGAGGGGAGCGTTTCGCCTTCGTGACGCCACGGGGTTTCAAGGCGCGATGCGCTCTTCCTTCGGGGCGGCGGGCTCTTTGATTCGCCGAGCGGCTCGCGGACGAGCTTCACGCGGAGCACGCGATCGCCGCGCACGATCGTGAGATCGACGCTGGAGCCGACCTCGCCGCGGAGGCGCTCGCGGAGGCGCGCGGCGCCGAGATCGCGCGCGTACACGCCGTCGATCATGCAGCACCTCGTCCTCCGGCAACAGGCCTGCTTTCTCCGCGGCCATGCCCTCGCGGATCTCGCGCACGTGGACGGCCCCGGTCTCGTTGTCGACGCCGATCACCGCGCCGACGGAGCCCACCGCGCTGCCGCCGCAGCCGATCAGCGCGGCGATCGTGAGCGTGAGGAGCGCGCTTGGCCTCCGAAAAGAGAGCACGCGAGCATCGTAGTCGCTCTCCGGCTTGCGGCGCGGCCGACGTTCGCGAAAGGATCGACGCGTGCGACGTTGGACCTCGCAGAAGGCTACTGATCGCCGCGCCCATCGCGATCTCGGCCCTTGTCGGGTGCGTCCTCGAGGCCCTGGCGAGCCCGGCTGCGACGAGGACGCGGAGTGCGGAGAGGGCTTCTCGTGCCGAGCGGGCACCTGCTTCCGAGAAGAGAGCCGCGGCGGCGGAATCATCACCGACGCGGGCGGATCGACGAGCGACGCAGGCGCGATGGATGGCGGCGGCGACGCTGGAGACGACGCCTCCGCGCCGGATGACGCCGCGACAGACTGAGGCAGCTCTGTGTGTCAGCGGGGAGTGGAACGAGGGGGGCGCGCAACGTCGAGGACTGCGTCCACTCCACTACGGACTCCGCGGAGCGAAGCTCCGCTCCGCCTCCGTGGAGCGGACTCCGTCCTCCCAATGGCGCCCGCCCCCTCGTATCACTCCCCCGCTTGCGCCGCGTGTGTGGGCCGCTGCGGACGCGAGTACCGAGCTTCACGGCGCGTCCGCGCGGATGCGCACCGCGTCACGCAGCCAGCCCTCTGGCTGCGCTGCGTGACGAAGTTTTGACGGGATCAGACTTCGGAGAAGATCGGCTTTTCGGCGCGGGCGCGCGCCTCGATGCGGGGCAGCAGGCCGAGGGCCTTCTCGATGTCCGCCTGGAAATCGATCTCGGTCCACGGCAGATCGTCGACGCGCTCGAAGCCGAACGCGACCTCGGCGAACGCCTTGTCCATCGCGGCCTCGTACTCTTGATCGAGGCGACCCGCCGCGATCTCGTCGTCGAGGATGCGCTTCAGCACCTTCATCGCGGCCGGGCCGGCCTTCGCGAACCCGACGGTCTCCCCGGCGACGTCCCAGTTGGGGCCGACGCGGCGAGCGATCTTGTTCGCGCGATCGTGGCGGAAGCCCACCATCATCTCCTCGCCGCTCTCTTCGGACGAGGCGTCGATGAGCAGGCTGTTCTCGTGGCGCGACGTCACGAGCCGCCGCAATAGCTCCGGCGGATAGAGGACGTCCGCGTCCATCCAGATGCCGCCGTCGTCGAGGCGCCCCGCCTTCGTCGCGACCTGCAGCGAGAGGATGCTGCCGCGCACGAAATCGGGGTTCTCGATCAGATCGATCGGCAGCTTCGTCGGGATCTTCGCGAGCGCCGCGCGGAGCTGCTCGTGCTCGAAGCCGACCACGATCGTGAGCGCGGTGATGCCGGCCTCGACCATGCTCACGAGGTGCCGTTCGAGGAGGGTCTTGTGGCCGACCTCGGTGAGCACCTTCGGCGACGTGCTGCCGAGCCGCTTGCCGCGTCCGGCCGCGAGCAGGACGGCCCTCATCGCCTAGCCTCCCGCGCGAACATGGCCGCGAGCTCCGGCGGGGACGGCTCCACGCGGGCGATGCCCTTGAGCGTGCCGCCCTCGACAGTGCCGAGCACCATGGACGGGCCGGCCTCCGCGAACGCGCGATCGAGCGCGGCCGCGAACGACGACGTGTCCTCCGCGCGCGCGACGGAACGATACCCGGCGGCGCGCGCGATCTCCTCCAGCTTCACCTGGCCGGAGATCGTGCGCTGTCCGCCCGTGGAGGCGTGCGTCTGGTTGTCGAGCACGACGTGCCACAGGTTCGCGGGGCGCTCGCTGGCGACGCTCGCCAGCACGTTCATGCCCATGAGGACGTTGCCGTCCCCGTCGAGCACGACGACCTTCTTCTTCGGCTGCGCGAGCGCGAGGCCGAGGCCGATCGACAGGCCGAGGCCCATCGATCCGATCATGTAGAAGTTCGATGGCCGGTTCTTCGCGGTGAAGAGCTCGCGGCCGATCATCCCGTTGCAGCAGACGACCAGCGTGTCTTCGCCGACGCGCTCCATCAGCGCGCCGATGGCTTCCATCTTGTTCATTCGAGGACGCCTCCGGGCACGATGAGGGCGACGGGGTACTTCTTCGCGGTCATCGTCTCTTTGGCCCACGCGATCTGGCTCGCGATGGGCTCCTTCGTGGTGACCACGCGGTGTTCGATCTTCAGCAGATCGAGGATGGGCAGCATGATCTCTCCCATCAGGATGTGCTCCGGCGCGTCGTTTCCGCCCTCGCCGCGCCACGAGATCACGAGCAGCGTCGGGATCGCGTACATGGTCGTGAGCGAGGCGAGCGCATTGACCGAGACGCCGAGCCCCGAGTTCTGCATGAGCACCATCGGCGTCTTGCCGCCGAGGTAAGCGCCCACGGCCATGCCGATCGCGCTGTCCTCGCGGGTCGCCGACACGTAGTGAGCGTCCGTGTCCTTGTCGAGCAAGGACACGAGGCCCTTCAAGAGCGAGCAGGGGACGCCCGCGAAGAAGTCGAAGCCCGCCGCCTTCAAGCCCGCGACGAACTCGGGGGCGTGCGACGGTCCACCTTTGCCGTGCGACATTCGCGATTACTCCTGAAGGAGCGCCCACGCGCGCCGGTAGTCCTCGAACGTGTCGATCTCGAGCCAGCCCTTGTAGACGTCCACCGCCTGCACGTCCTGGCCGCGATCGATCATCTCCTGGAGCAGGTCCGTGAACGACGCGTTGCGGAGCGAGTCGGCCTCGTGGAACTTGCCGTCGCCCTTGGTCTCGCGGAGCTGGCCGTACGCGTCCGTCAGCGCGCGCGCGCCCTTCTGCGAGAACAGGCCGATGCCCACGAACTCACCGTGCGCCTGCCGCGGATCGAGCGAGCGGCCGACCTTCGCGACGCCGTGGGGCGTGTCCGCGCCGACGAAGCGGTAGCCCGCCTCCTGCGCGTCCTTCAGCAGCACGAGATCCGGCACGCCGCGCGTCTCCC
>JAXLYM010000059.1:0-10160 GCA_046351455.1 Polyangiaceae bacterium | reverse complement strand
TCGAAGAGCGTCGGAGTTGGTGCCCCGTCCTCGACGTTGCCCCCCACGGCGCTCCTCCCTACGGTCGTCGCGCCCGCGCCCCCCAATCGTCGTGCTCGCCACTCCGTGGCTCCGCGCGCCGAGGGGGGCGCCTCATCAAGGGACCTTCCAGAGAGTGGCTGTCCGGCTCTTGCGGATGGCTGCGTCGTGCGTCGCGAGAGGGATTTTGTGGGCTCGCGCCGTTGCCACGATGAGCCGATCTGCGGGGTCACCATGAAAGGAAGAGGGCAGTCCGTCCAACGCGATGACGACCTCCACGTCCAGAGGAAGGATTTGGATGACGGTGGAGGCGGATGCCTCTCGTATCCAGCCTTCGAAAGGTCGTGTCAATCGTAGGCGTCCCTTGGCGCTCAACATCTGCGCTTCCCAAAGGCTCACCGCCGCGAGGCGGAGCGCTCCACGTCCGGCGAGGTGAGCGAGCGCTGTTCGCTCTTTCTCCGAAAGCTGCGGCGAGCCCAGGAGCCACCAGAGCCAGATGTGCGTGTCCAGCAGTACGCTCACCGGGATGCCTCGAAGTCGTGCTCCTCCAACACAGACTCACCAGGCGCCGCAAGGAGCTCTCCGGAGCCGCGCAATCTCTCCCACGGTTTCGTTCGTTGGTCCCGCGGTGAGACAGGGGGGGCGAGTCGAGCCACCACTTTTCCGCGACGCTTGATGTCAATCGGCTCCCCACCAGCCTCGACCTGGCGAATCAGCTCCAGGCAGGCGGCGCGAAACTGGCTCACGGAAATGTCCATAATGAAATCCTACATGGTCATCTCGCGCGCGCAATCCCTTTTTTGTAGCTATCCGGGCGTCATCCGCCGGCGGGCGCGTCCGTCACGTACGAGATCACCCGCAGTCCGGGCACCAGATCCGGCGCGGCTTCGAGGTCGATCACCACCTCCAGGATCTTCGTGTCGAGGCGCTCTGTCGGCTCGTCCGTGCGCACGTTCTTGCGGCCCATGCGGCGGCCGATCTCTGCCACCTTGCCGCTGAATTTGCGGCCGGGGAAGGCGTCCGCGGTCACCCAGGCCTGCGCGCCCTCACGCACCTTCGCGATGTCGCGCTCGTCGACATCCATCCTCACACGGAGCTTGCTCGTGTCGCCCATCAGCAACAAGGCCTCTCCGCCGGGCGTGTAATACTCACCCGCACGGTACTTGACGCGCAGCACTTCTCCCGCGATCGGCGCGCGCACCACGAGGCGCTCCACGGTGGCCTTCGCCTGCTCCGCCCGCGCGGTCGCGGCGCTGACTCTGGCCTTCGCCGAGGAGATGTCCTCCGCCCGCGAGCCCGCCGCGAACAGGCGCCTTCGCGCGTCCGCCGCCTTGAACGAGGCCGAATCCGCCGCCGCGGCGCTCTTCGCGCGGTCCAGCTCGTCGGCGCTGACGGCCCCCTTCTTCGCGAGCTCCTCGGTGCGTGCCAGTTGGCTCGCCGACAGGTCCGCTCGCGTCTTCGCGGCGCTCGCCTCCGCCGCCGAAGCCTCGATGTCCTCGGCCCGCTGTCCGTGAAGCGCCCGCGTCAGATCGGCCTTCGCCACGGCCACTTCGGCCTCCGCCGCCGCCAGAGCGGCCTTCTCGACGGCGCTGTCCAGCTCGACCAGAATGGCACCTTCCTCGACGCGGTCACCCTCCTTGACAGCCACCTTCGCGATGCGCCCCGGCGCCGAGCCGGCCACCCGCGTCTCCGGCTGAGCCGGCTCCACGAGCCCGTTTCCACCAACCAGCGCGCCCTCCGGGATGGATGATCGCATATCGACGACGCCCGCCGGCGCCTTCTCTTCGCGCAGCGCATGGGCCGAGTCCGCGGGCCGCGGGACCGTGGGCGGGCCGCCCATCAACGTGCGCGTGACGAGCGTCGCGCACAGCACCGCTCCGAGGCCCATTCCGACGAGCGAATAAGGGAATTTCGAGCGCTTCATGACATGCTCACAATCCGGCCGTCCTCGAGGTGAACGAGCCTGTCGGCGAGGTGGAAGATGCGACTGTCGTGCGTCACGACGACGACCGTGTGCCCCCGCTCCTTGCAGAGCTCCCGCAACATCTCGGTGGCCGAGAGACCGCTCTTCGCGTCGAGGCTGGCCGTCGGCTCGTCCGCGAGGATGAGGGGCGGCCCCCCGGCGATCGCGCGGGCGATCGCGACGCGCTGGCGCTGTCCGCCCGAGAGGTCCTCCGGCTTCCGATCCAGCTTGTCCGCGAGGCCGACCCGATCGAGCAGCCGCTCCGCCTCTCTCATCGAAGAGCGCCTGTCCCAGCCGCGGAGCTGGAGCTGAAACCCGATGTTCTCCTGCGCCGTCATCGAGGCGATCAGGTTGTGTCCCTGGAACACGAACCCGATGTACGAGAGCCTGAGGCGCGGCAGCTCGTCCTCGTCCCGGCGCGACACGTCCTCTCCGAAGATGCTGACCTCTCCCCCCGACGCGGACAGCACACATCCGAGGATGGACAAGAGGGTGGTCTTGCCGCTGCCCGACGGCCCCGCGAGCATCACCAGCTCGCCCTTCTGCACCTCCAGATCGACGCCTTTCAAAGCCTGGAACGCGAGCGCGCCCTTGCCGAAGGTCTTGTTCACCCCCTTCGCGGAGACTGCCATTTCCATCATCGGAACACCATGGCCGGCTCCAGCTTGCGGAGCCGCACGAGAGACAGAGAAGAGGCCACCAGACAGAGCCCCAGCATCATCACGAACGTCCCCCCGAACAGCCACGCAGGCAGGAGCATCGCGAGCTGCGCGGACCGCATTCCATTGGCCATCATCGACACGACCGAGAGCCCCACCAGAGACCCCATCACCGCGTAGAGCACGCTCTGCACGACCAGCAGAAACGCGAGGTCCCCGTTGGTGGCGCCGATCGCCTTGAGCGTGCCGAATTCCCGGATATTGTCGAGGATCGCGGAGAACATCGTCAGCGCCACGATCACGAACCCGACGATGAGCCCGAACAGCGTGGCCGTGCCGAACGTGACGCCGATCGCCGTCCGCCACAGGATGTAATCGATCGTCGAGCTGCGGAGATCCTTCGAGGTCATCACCTTCGCTTCGGGCACGCGGGCCGCGATGTCGGCCGCGACAGCCTTCACGTCGCGCCCCGGCTCCACGCCGATGATCACGAAATTGAGCCGGTTCGCCTCCGTGTGGAGCAACAGCCGCGCGAGATCGTAATCGGCGAACGCGAGCGCCGGCCCGAACGGGACGAGGCCCCACGTGAAGCCGCCCGCGCGCACCTTCCGGCCGTTCACCTCGCGCACGGAGCCGAGGTTCATGCCGCCGAACTTGTCACGCTGGCTGTCCTCGAACAGCATCGTATCCGGCTGCGAGAGAGCGTCTTTGGAGCCGGCCACCACGTTCCACGGACCGCCGCGCATTTCAGGCAGCTTGACGCCGACGATGGTGATCGCCTCGGTGCCGCCGTCGCCGCGCGCGAGCGAGCCGCCGCCGTAAAGGAGCGGCTCGGCCCACGCGACTCCCGGCGTCGTCCGCGCCTGCATCAGCGCCGAATCCGACAGCGTGGGGCCCGCGGTGATCTGCACGGCGTTGGGCGGCAGAATCCACACGTCGGCCCCGACATTGTCCACGAGCATCGTATTCTTCCCGAGCAGCCCCAGGAACGTGCCCGCCTGTTGATTGGACAGGATGACCGCGAACACCACGCCGAACAGCGTGCCGATCATCTTGAGCTTGCCGTGAAACATCATCCGCACGGCCGCCGTCGCCATCGCCTGCCACCGCACGAGCAGGGGAGCGCGCCCCGCGAGCGGCCGAGCCGACTCCACCGCACGCGCGGCCTCCCGAGCGTCCGGAGGCTCGCTGTCCGCGTCCCGCTCCGAGACGAACGCCGCTTCCATCACCGCGCCTCTCCCTTCGTCTCCGTGGAGGTGCCTTGTTTGGCGTCCGTCGAAGTGGCTTGTTTTGCCTCCGTGGAGGTGCCTTGTTTGGCGTCCGTGGAGGTGCCTTGTTTGCTCTCCGAGGAGGTGCCTTGTTTCGTCCCGTCCGAGCCGCCCGCCGCCGATTTCACGTCCGCGAGCGATTTCCCCGCCGCGAGCCGCAACGACACGCGCGCGAACGCCAGGTCCGCGTCCGCCTGAATCCGCGCCACCTCGGCCTGGAACGCGTCGCGATCCGCCTGAATGGCGTCGAGCTGCGTCCCCGCGCCGGTCGAATACCGATCCTGCGCCACCTCCGCCGCCCGCGCCGCGGCCTTCACCTGCGCCCGCGCCGCCTTGCTCTTCGCGATCTGCGCGACCACCTGCTGGTACGCCTCGAACACCTTGTCCTTCGCGTCGCGCTCGGCCTTCTCCGCGCGCACCCGGCTCACGTCCGCCGCCGCCGTCTGCGCAGCGACTCCTCGTATTCCAACCAGGTCCAGCCGCCACGAGGCCGTGAGCCCGACCGCGTAGCTCTCGCTCTTGCCCGAGAACCCGGTCGCGTTCGTCGTCCGCTCCGTCGCCGTCGCCGAAATCGTGGGCAGCAGCGTCGCCCAGGCCGCCGCCTTCGTCTTGTCCGCGGCCTCCTTGTCGAGCCGCGCCGCCAGCACCCCCGGAGTCTCCGCCGCCTTCGACTCCCACGTATCGAGCGCCGCCTCGTCCTTCAGATCGTCCGCGAACGCCGGCGCCCCGTCGGTTGGCTTGAGCCCCGCCGTGCTCTCCAGCGCGCGCCGCGACACCGATCGCAACAACTCCGCATCGGCCACGCTCTGCTGCGCCCGCGCCACCTCCGCGGCCGAGCGGTCCACTTCGAGCGTGCTCGTCGTCCCCGCCGACTGCCGGGCGGCCGCCACCTTCTCCGCCGCCTGCGCTGCGCCCACCGCCCGATTGGCGGCCTCCACCAGCGCGTGCGCCGCGATCGCCTGGAAATACCGCTGCGCGAGGGCCTTGTCGACGTCCTGCGCCGTCGCCTGCGCCCGCGCCGAAGCCGCCTTCGCCGTCGCGTTGGCCGCGGCGACTCGGCTCCACCCGGCCACGTCCACGAGCGGCACCTCCAGCGACACCGACGCCTCCACCTGGTCCTGCGGCGTGATGACGATCTTCTGCGCGTCCGTGCAACTGGCCTGCATGCAAATCGAGGCCTCGTATTGATTGTGCGTGTACGCCGCGCGCGCCGTGAGCGCCGGGAGAACCTTGCCCCAGGCCTGATCCGCCTCCGCCTCGCGCTGCGCGACGTTCGCCGCCGCCTCTTTGCTCTCCAGCCCCTTCGACCGCGCCGACGTCAGAAAATCCTGGAGCGGCTGCAGCGCGCTCGCCGTCCCCGTCCCGAAGAAGAGCGCCGCACCGAAGCCGAACGCCCCGAGAATCCCGAGCGAGCGCCCACCCCGAGAAATCCGCCGTCCCGCGCGCTCCTTCGACGACGAAGATACGTTGTTTGCCATGACGAGCTATCTCCTGTCCCGATCTACGGGCGCACATCCCCTCTCGCGGAGCGCCGCGGCCCCGCGGGAGACTGTCACTCTCGACTCCGCCCCGACGCCGTCAGTCCGGCGGCGCGACGCCCGACCAGAGCAGGCTCACGTGGCCGCGGACGAACTCCTCCGCCGTGAGCGGCGCCGGATCCCGTCCTTTGAGCAGCATCTCGAAGAACACATAGCTCTGGAGCCCGCCCACGAAGGCGCGCGCCAGGATCTCCGGGTTCGACCTCCGCAGCCGACCGGCCTCGATCTCCGCCGCGAAATAGGCCGTGACCGACCGCATCGCGGCCGCCGGGGGAGGGTCCTTCGCCTGCATCACCGCGGGCAGATCTCCCGACGACTTATTGGACCACGACATCATCATGAAGGGCATCAGCACGCGGAAGAACTCCACGATTTGAAGCCCGACCTCGAACATGTTGTCCTTGACTCGGCCCTTGCCGGCGCGCTCCTCCAGCGCGGAGACCCACGCGACCTTCACGCCGTGGGACAGCATCGCCGCGCGAAACAGCTCGTCCTTGGACTTGAAGCGATTGAACAGCGTCCCTTCGGACACGCCCGCTCGCTCCGCCACCTCCGCCGTCGTGGCCTGGACGCCGCGCGACAAGAAGACCTCTCTCGCCGCGTCCAGGATCGTCTCGTCTCGAATGGTGCTGTGGCGGGCCATGACATGCTCCACGTACCACGTTTTTAGTGAGTACTCACTCAATAATTGCCGCCCGCGGTCCGGTCAAGGGTCGCGGCCGAACAAATTGAGGTGCCGGCGGCCGGCTGCGCGGTTCTGCGGGCCGGTGACCTGTGATACGCCGGAAATCCCATGGCCCGCTGGAAGCGTCACGCGCTGATCCTGACCATCTCGGCGGCGGCGCTGCCGATCGTCTCGTTCGCCCTCGCCGACGCGCTGGATCCGAGCATCCCGCACACCGTGGTCGTCGGCACGCCGAAGGGCGCCGCGCCTTCGGATCGCGTCGATCCGCAGCGCACCGGCCGCTCCAAGACGAAGCTCCCGTCGAGCCCGAAAGAGACGTGGAAGCGCACGCTCCCGAGCGGCACCAGCTTCGCGCCCCTCGTCGACGGCTCCGGCACCCTCACGTTCGCGCTGAACACGTCGCTCATCCTGCGGTGGTCCAGCGAGGGCAAAGAGCAGTGGCGCGCGCAGCTCCCGACGGCGACCGGCTCCTCCGCGACGGTCGCGGCGCCCCCGGTGTTGCTGAGCGGCGGCACCATCGCGATCGTCACGTCCCTGGGGGAGCTCGTCGGCATCTCCGCGAGCGGCTCCATCAAGTACACGACGGCGCTCGGCGTGAGCACGTCCGCTGGCGCCCGCGACGGCGGCGTGAGCCCGCTCGCGCTCGACGACGGGGGCCTGGCGGTGGCCTCGGGTCGCACGCTCTTGGAGGTGGCGGCGGACGGCTCGGTCCGCGCGCGCGCCCAGCTCGATGATTCGGCGGTCGGCGCGCTGCTGCCCGGCCCCGAAGGTACGCTCGTCACCACGTCGTCCGGCGCGGTGTATTCGTTCAAGCCACCGGGGGCGCCGCGCAAGCTCGGGAGCTTCGGCGGCAGCGTGCGCAAAGGGGCCGCGCGCGTGGACGATCGCACGCTCCTCGCGGTCGTGGACGGGCGTCGCATCGTCGCGCTCGACCTGCCGACCGGCACGACGCACACGCGCGCGAGCGCCGGCCTCCTCCTCGGCGGATTCGACGCGCCGCCCGCGGTCGGACCCGGCGGCGTCGCGGTGACCGGCGCGTACGCGGGCCTCATCCTCAGCGTCGACTCCACGGGCAACGAGAAGGTGCGCGTCTCGGTGGATCCGTCGCTCGGCCTCACGCCCGCCGCGAGCGCGAGCGCGGCCGCCGGCCCCCCGCCCGGCTTCGGCGGACCGGGGTTCGGCGGCTTCGGAGGCAGCGCGTTCCCCTCCATCGACATGCGCCCGAGCCCCCCCGTCGTGGTCGACGCGGACGGCCGGATCGCCTTCGTCCGCGCGAACGGCCGCGCCGGCGTCATCAGCTCCGACGGCAACATGGCCCTCGCGTCCGAGCGCGTGTGCGGCCGCCCGATCTCGCTCCAACCCGCCGGATCGAAGAAGTTCGTCGTCACGTGCGAGGAGGGGACCGTGGCGATGTATTCCGACTGATCGCGCAGCATCGTCGCCTGCGCACCTGTCCGGTACAGAAACTTGACATGATGCGTCGGCCCGATTAAAGCGCCGGCCCCACATGGAGCTAGACGCATCCTGTCTTCGCTGGGCCAAGGTCGAGAATCTGGAGCGGTTGGCCCGCGCTCTTCGAGTTCCCCTCCCGCTGCACAAGCGTCACAGCCGAGACGGTTACCACCGCGCCCTCGTCCGCCTGGTGGCCCGCGCGCTGGAGGATTCGGCCCGTGAGCAGCGCCGCACGGCGCACCACGCCTCCCTCTCCCTGTAAATTGCCCACGTCGGCCGCGTAGCGCCCCCGCGTCACGCCCCACGAAAGAAAGCCACCCCGAAGTCGCGAGAGCGACCCTCGAAGGTGGCTTTTTTTTCGAGCATCCCCCCCGATACCCCTGCTCCGTCCCGGCGAAGATGCCGAGTCAGAACGGCAGTCGTCAGGCGAGCTGGCCGCTGGCCTGGATCGTGATCTTGGCGCTGGTGCGGCCGCCGGACGAGCCGAGCGACTCGATCTTCTTCACCAGATCCATCCCGTCGGTCACCTTGCCGAACACGACGTGCTTGCCGTCGAGCCAGCTCGTCACGACCGTCGTGATGAAGAACTGCGAGCCGTTCGTGTTCGCGCCCGAGTTCGCCATCGAGAGGATGCCGGGGCCCGTGTGCTTGAGCTGGAAGTTCTCGTCGGGGAACTTGCCGCCGTAGATCGACTTGCCGCCGGTGCCGTTGTGGTTGGTGAAGTCACCGCCCTGCAGCATGAACTGCGGGATCACGCGGTGGAACGACGACCCCGCGTAGCCGAACCCCTTCTCCCCCGTGCAGAGGGCGCGGAAGTTCTCGGCGGTCTTCGGGACCACGTCCGCGAACAGCTCCATCGTGATGCGGCCGCTCGGCTGCCCGTCGATCGCGATGTCGAAATAAACCTGCGGATTGGCCATGGAAAAGTCTCCAGCGAAAGAGGGTTTTGTCGAGATGAGGCGCCCCGGACCCTAGTCGCCCTCGTGCACCGTCCGCAAGGGCGAAAGGCCCGCCGCCTCCCCCGTCGCCGACGCCCGCCTCCCTCGGCGAAGGAGAGGGGCTCTCCGCCGACTGCCCCGCGGACCTTCTATCCAGGGGTGCGGCGCGCCGCGGCGGACGTGTCCTCGCCGGCCGAGGAGCCGAATCCGGACTCGAATGCCACCCTCGCGAAAAGTCTCGCCTTGGGCCCTGTGGCGATCTCTCGCCGGCCGAACAACGGCCTTGTCGTCCGACAGACCTCCACCGAAGGGGGCTCTCGACTCCGCTCGACAGCGCTCCTCTGCGGGGATTGCAGCCGTTCCGCGCGAGCGCCCCCCCGCGACGCGAGGACGTGACCGCCGCCGTCGGAGGATCGCGTCGCCTCACCACCGATTTCGAAATGAGCCCGCCGAATCCGGACCATTCTTCACCGCATGGCAACGGCTCAGAGGCGCGATCCGCGATCGAAGCGGCTGTTCGGCTCGTGGGCCGCCCCTCACGCCCTGGAGAAATCGCATGCCGCCCCCAGGATACAGATAGACACTGCCCATCGGATCAAGGTCCGCGCGGGCTCGTGGCCATGGAGAGGCGCCGTCCGTTCGGCGACGACGCTTCTGTTCCTCTCCGCGTCGGAGATCGCGCTCGCCGGAGATTCTCTCTCCCCCAGCGCCCCGTCCTCTTCGAGCGTCGCTTCGCCTCCGGCCGCCCCGGCGTTCGCGCCGGTCCGCCTCTTCTACGGCCGCGGCCGAGGAGCGGAGACGTGCCCCGACGAGACCGCCGCGACGCTTGCGATGTCGGCGGTCCTCGGCGCCGGCGCGATCGATCCGCGAGCCCCTCGGGAGCTGCGCGTCACGCTCCGCGGAAAGGCCTCCGGCGCCCGTGAGGTGGAGGGCCGCGTGGAGCTGATCGACGAGCGCGGACATCGACTCTGGGAGGTGGAGAAGAGCGCCGGGGAGGACGACTGTCGCACCTTGATCGCCAGTCTGGCCCTCTCTCTCCGGGTCGCCCGCGCGTCCCTCGGCCCACCATCCGTGGCCGCGGACACCGGCGAGAGCCGGCCCAAAGAGACTGTTGTGGGGGTCTTCTTGCCGCCTGCGTCCTTCTTCCGCGGGCCGCCTCTGCTCCCCCGACAAGCCATCTCGGAAGCCGACGCCGACTCGATGCCTTCGTTCCGCCTGTGGGCCGCCGCAGGCCCGGTGTTCGACGCCGCCCCGTCCTTGCCGGCGCGCCTCTCTCTGGGCCTCGGTCTCCGGTGGCCGGGCGTGTCGTTCTCGATCGAGGGCCGGAGTCAGCTCCCGGCGACAGGCCAGTTCCGCGGCTACCGTCTGGAGGTCGTGCGCTGGGACGGCTCCTTCGTCCCGTGCGTCGATCGAGGCGTGCTGTTCGCGTGCGGCCTCCTCACGTTCGGGGGCCTGTGGGGCAAGATATCGGGCCTGCGCCGCGACTCGGCCGGATGGTTCCACGCGAGCGCCGGTCTCCGGGCCGGAGTGGATCTGGCCGTGATCTCGGGCTTCGGGGTCGCGACCTACGTGGACGTGGAGGGGAGCTTCTTCCCCACGGGCATTCGAATGGACAGCTACGCCGCCTGGTTGGAGTCGC
>JAXLYM010000058.1:0-10493 GCA_046351455.1 Polyangiaceae bacterium | reverse complement strand
GGGGTGGGCACTTCGAGGGCTGGGTGTCCTTCTGTGAAATCAGAGGTGCTCTCAAACAGGGTGGAACGGGGGGGCGACTCCCGCTATGGTGCGCGCGCCTTGAAACGCATCCTCGCCACGATCGCCTTCTCCTGCGGCCTCTCCGCGTGCTCGACGCCGGCCGCGTCGCCCTCCGGAACAACGGGCCTCACCGCGTCCGCGCCGACGAACGCAGCCACCCTCGCGCCGCCCGCTGCGACCGTCACCGCCACCGCGACGGCCACCGCGACCGCGACGGCCACCGCCGAGCCCGCGCCCACCGCGAGCGCGACCGCCACCGCCGCTGCGTCCGCCGCGCCGTCTGCCGCGCCGTCCGCCGCGCCGGAAGGGCCGATTCCCAACGTGAAGGTCGCCAACATCGGAATGCACATCGGCGGCGGACCCAACGACGCGCCGACGAAGGCGCCGATCAAGCAGAGCGTGGAGCCCTACTTCGACTCGCTCAAGAAGTGCTGGTCCCTCGTCGAGGATCCGAAGAAAGGCGGCGATTTCGGCCTCGATCTCCTCATCGACAAGGCCGGGGGCAAGGCGAAGGTCAGCCACCCGCGCACCACCGTCAAGGGCAACGGCTTCAAGGAGTGCATGGTCGCCGCCTTCGAAGCGATGGACTTCAAGAAACCCAAAGGCGGCACCACGACGGTCAGCTACTCGGTGCGCTTCACGCCGTGAGGCGGCGCTTCGCGACATGCACGTTCGGCGAGGTCCTCCGGTACGCTTCGCCCCGTGAGCCAGCACTTCGCGACATGCACGCTCTGTGAGGCCATCTGCGGGATCGTCGTCGACACCGACGGCGATCGCGTCACCAGGATCCGCGGCGACGCGGAGGATCCCTTCAGCCGCGGCCACATCTGCCCGAAGGCCGCCGCCCTCCAGGACCTCCACGAAGATCCGGATCGCCTCAAAAAACCGATGCGGCGTGACGGCGAGCGCTGGATCGAAATGGAGTGGGACGAGGCGCTCGACCTCGTCGCGCGGCGCCTCCGCGAGGTGCAGGCGCAGCACGGCAAGGACGCGGTCGGCGTCTACCAAGGCAACCCGAGCGTGCACAGCCTCGGCGCGATCCTGTTCGGCGCGCCGCTCGTGCGAGCGCTGCGCACGAGGAACCGATTCTCCGCGACGAGCGTGGACCAGCTCCCGCAGATGCTCGCGGCGTACGCGATGTTCGGGCACCAGCTCCTGCTCCCGATCCCCGACATCGATCGCACCGATCACCTCCTGATCTTCGGCGCGAACCCCGTCGTCTCGAACGGCAGCTTGATGACGGCGCCGGACGTGGCGAAGCGCATCGACGCGATCCGCGCGCGCGGCGGGCGCGTGGTGGTCCTGGATCCGCGCCGCACCGAGACCGCGGAGATCGCCGACGCGCACCACTTCGTGCGGCCGGGCCGCGACGCCCTCGTGCTCGCCGCGATGGTGCGCACGCTGTTCGAGGAAGGCTTGATTCGCACGGGATCGCTGACGCCGCACCTCGTCGGCACCTCGGACGTGCGCTCCGCCGTGGAGCCGTTCTCGCCGGAGCGCGTGGCCCCCGCGTGCGGCGTCCCCGCAGACACGATCCGCACGCTCGCGCGCGATTTCGCGAAGGCGGAGCGCGCCGTCTGCTACGGCCGAGTCGGCCTCTGCACCCAGGATTTCGGCGGCCTCGGCGCGTGGCTCGTCAACGTGCTCCACGCGCTCACGAGCCGGCTCGACAGCGAAGGAGGCGCGATGTTCACGCGCCCCGCGATCGACGTCGTGGGCCGAAACCTCGCGGGACGCGGCCATTTCGGCAAGTGGAAGAGCCGAGTCCGCGGCCTGCCGGAGTTCGCCGGAGAGCTGCCCTCCGCCGCGCTCGCCGAGGAGATCGACACGCCCGGAGAGGGCCAGATCCGCGCGATGGTGACGATGGCCGGCAACCCGGTGCTCTCCACGCCGAACGGCGCGCGCCTCGATCGAGCGCTCGCGGGCCTGGATTTCATGGTTTCGGTGGACATCTACGTGAACGAGACGACGCGCCACGCGCACGTGATCCTGCCGCCGACGACGGCGCTGGAGCGCGATCACTACGACGTCATCTTCCATGCGCTCGCGATCCGAAACACCGCGCGCTTCTCCCCGGCCGTGTTCCCGAAGCCCGAGGGCGCGCGCCACGACTGGGAGATCCTGACCGATCTCACCGCCCGCATCCGAGCCGCGAAGGGCGGTATCGCAGGCCTGCAAGCGCGCGCGGAGGCCGCCGCGATCCGGACGCTCGGCCCGCGGCGCATCGTCGACATCGCGTTACGAACTGGCACCTACGGCGCGAGCTTCCTCCCCGGCCGAGAGGGCCTGTCGCTGAAGCACCTCCTCGTGAACCCGCACGGCGTGGACCTCGGCGCGCTCGCCCCGTCGCTCCCCGGAGCCTTGAAGACGAGGGACAAGCGCGTCCACCTGGCCCCCCGCCTCTTCCTCGAAGACGTCCCCCGCCTCGAAGCCGCGCTCGCGGAAGGTGCCAATCGTACGGGGCTGTCGGAGGAGGCCAGTCGTACAGGCCAGTCGGAGGAGGCCAGTCGTACAGGGCTATCCGAGGGTGCCGGTCCGGAGCTGTCCCTGATCGGCCGCCGCCAGCTCCGGTCCAACAACTCGTGGATGCACAACAGCCTTCGCCTGGTGAAGGGCCCGCGCCGATGCACGCTGCGGATGAGCCCGGCCGACGCCCGATCGCGCTCCCTGTCGCCCGGAGACCGCGTCCGTGTCCGCTCGCGAACTGGCACGCTCGAAGTCGATCTGGAGATCTCGGACGAGATGATGCCCGGCGTGGTCAGCCTCCCGCACGGCTGGGGCCATGACAGGCCGGGCGTGCAGCTCCGCGTGGCGACGGCGCACCCCGGCGCGAGCCTGAACGACCTCACCGACGAGCTGCGGGTGGACGCCCTCTCCGGCACGAGCGATTTCGTGGTCCCGGTGACGGTCGAGCGCGCCAATCCGTAGAGCAAGCGGGTTCGATTCGCACCGATCACGCACGGCGCGAGCGGGGGAGTGATACGAGGGGGCGGAGCCCCCTTGTAAAATCACAAAAAGCGTCTGTCTGCCTGGGCTCGTCGCGACGTGAACCAGCTCTAAGCGGCTTCGGACAGCATCTCTGCGGCCGTGATCTTGTCGGCCGCGCGACCGCCGAAGTACTTCATCAGCCCCGCCTCCTCGTAGCGCGGCAGGATCCGGGGCGTCATGAGGCCGATCTCGCGCAGGTTCGGCACGAGGCGGCTGAACATCACCTGACGGAAGTGCGCCATCCCCGGCGTGTTCGACGCGAACTCCCTCCATTGCGCGCGTGACATCTTGGGGCTCCCCGCGAACCACTCGTCGTACACCTCGTACGCCATCAGCCGGTTTCGCATGAGGAGGCCGACCTCGAACGCCCAGTCTTCCCTCTCCTCCCGTTCGCGCTCGGGCAGCGCCTTCGTGATGTGCTCGCGGAGCGCGCAGACCCCGTAGTGCACGTGCCGCGCCTCGTCCTGAATGACCATCTTCAAGAGCTCTTTGAGGAGCGGCTCCTCCGTCTGCTGGTACATCGTCGAGAAGGCGCCGAGCGCGAGCCCCTCCACCATGATCTGCATGCCGAGGAACTTCATGTCCCAGCGGCTATCGCTCATGAGAGAGTCGATGATCACGAACAGGTTGTCGTTGACCTGATAGAGCTTGTTCAGCTTCGTGTCGAGGTACCGATTGAACACCTCGACGTGCCGCCCCTCATCCATGACCTGCGTCGCGCCGTAGAGCTTCCCGTCGAAGAACTGCACCGCCTCCGTGACCTGCGCGGCCGCGAACAAGGCCCCTTGCTCGCCGTGCAGGAACTGGCTCAACATCCAGGTGGCCAGCGAGTAGAGGAACTCCCTCTTCTCCTTGGGGTCGAGGTGGATGCCCTGCGCCTCCAGCGTGGAGAAGTCGACGAACTTCTCCGGCAAGATGGGCACCTCCGGGTTGAGCGGGTCGACGTCGGTGTCCCATGGGAGCTGTTCGCTCTGCCACTGTCCGGTCTTCGCGCGGCGGTAGAGGTCCGCCATCTCCGGCTGATCGCTCGGATAGCTCCAGTCGAAATAGGCCGTATGCGACGCGGGCATGAGCGTCGGAACGCCCTGTTTCCCGCGCCGGAGCAGGAGCCCGCGCAGCCCGGAGGGCCCCATCGCGGACAGGACGCGCGGATCCTTCACCGCGGTGACGAGATCGAGCGCCTCGAGATAGGCGTCGACGGTGTTGGCCATTTTCTTCGGGAGGAAGCGGACCAGCGAGGAGAAGGCGCCCATCGAGAAGCTCCGTAAAAGGTGGTCAGTCGAACGAGAGTGTCAGTCGAAACGAAGGTGTCAGTCGAAACGAAGGTGTCAGTCGAAACGAAAGAGTCGGTCGAGGCTCAGAGCGAGGCGAACAGGTTCTGCGCCCGCGCCGAGTGCATGCGGGCGAGAAGACTGGCCACCACGGGGAGCGCCCGCTCCAGGACGGCGGCGGCCTCTTTCGGCGGCAGACCGTCGAACCGCGACGAGAGGAGCCGAGCCTCCCGCGCGACGAGCTTGTGCATCGCCTCGTCGTAGATGGCCAGATCGCGCGCGTGAAACCCGCGCTCCGCCGTCAGCCCCGCGGCCCGCAGCTCGGCGAAATGCTCGAGGAGCCACGCGTCGTCACCGGCGATCACGCGCCGCCGCCCGCCCGACGAGAGGTCCTGTTCCTCCGCCACCGCGAGGAGCCCCGCCTCCGCCAGCTCGTCGAGATCGCCCGCCGGGAGGCCGAGCTTCTCGGCGAGCGCGAGCGCGTCCACCGTCTTGCGCGGGCCGGACGGGAACGCCGCCTCCGACAGGGCCGCTCGCACGTCGCGCATGTGCCGCTGCTGCGCGGGCGAGAAGGCCTCTTCCCGCTGCTCCAGCACCGCGCGGATCGCCTTCAGCGGCAGGAAATGCTCGTGCTGCAGCTTCCGAACGAGCAGCAAGCGCTCGAGGTGCTTCTCCGAGTAATAGGCCATGTTCTTGCCGGTCTTCTTCCCCTCCGGCAAGAGGCCTTGTTGAATGTAGAAGTGCACGAGCTGCCTTGATACGCCGGCCTTGTCGCACAGATCTTTCATCTTGTAGACATGGTCGTCCCGCTCCGGAGCCCCGGAGTCGGGCGCGGCCTCGTGGTGCATCGGCGCGTGCATCACGGCACCTCCAGCGCGACGGGGCCGGCCGCGCGCGACACGCACGTGAGGATGTACCCTTTTCCGGACTCCGCCGCAGAGAGGCAGTTCGGCTCCTCCGCCGCGACGTCCCCGGACACGAGCTTGCACTTGCACGCGCCGCAGCCGCCCATCCCGCACGAAAAGGGCATCTTCACGCCCGCGGCGAGCCCGGCCTCCAGCAGCGTCTGCCCCGGCGTCGCGACGGTGTCGTGCGGCTGCCCCTTCACGAGGAACGTGACCGGCTGAGCGCGCGTGACCACCGCCTTCTTGCGCTGATCGGGCGAGGAGAACTGCTCCTCTCGGACATGCGACGGCGCGACGCCGACCCTGGACAGCGCCTCTCGCACCGCCTCCATCATGGGAGTCGGCCCGCACACGAGCGCCTCCGTCACCCGCCCGCGCGCCCCGTCGGACGCGAGGATCGCCTCGATTTCCCGGGTCGCAGCGCCGACATCGAGCCTCCCCTCGCCGCCTGTCCACCCGGCAGGAGGCGTCTCCAGCACGTGCCGCACCACGAGCCGCCCGCCGAAGCGCCCCACGAGCGCCGACAGCTCCTCGCGAAACACGATATCGCCCTCTCCACGGTTCCCGAACAGCAACGTGGCAGTCACCGTCTCGTCCGCGAGCGCCGCCTCCGCGACGCACCGAAGCGGCGTGATCCCGGAGCCGCCCGCCACGAGGAGCAGGTGCTTCCCGCGCGCGTCCGAAGCCGAAATCCCGAAGCTCCCGGAGGGCCCGAGCACCGTGACCGAATCCCCCTCTCGCGCGTGGGCGTGCAGGTGCCCCGACACCTTGCCGTCCGCGATCCGCTTCACCGTGACGCGCGCCCGACTGGCATCCTCCCCCGAGCCCGGAGGCGCCGACAGCGAGTACGCGCGCCGCGCCGACTGCCCGGTCGGCAGCTTGACCACGAACGTCAGGAACTGCCCCGGAGCGAAGGCGATCGCCGCGCCCCGCGGATCTCTCAGGTGGAGCGAGATCGCGTCCTCCGTCTCACGGACGACGCGGTCGATCACCAGAGTCCGGTGCTGCAGCAGATCCGAAGGCGGGAGCGGAGCGTCCTTGTGCCGCTGGAGCGGGACGCGCCGCGAGAACGGCGCCGGGGGCCGGCCCAGGAGATCCCCGAGGACGATCGCCGCGTCCCGCCGGAGAGCCTCCAGGCGGACAGAAAGCGGGGAACGAAGGCGGACCGGCGCACGATCGGAGGCGTTCACCCCACCGACGGTAAGGTGTGCCCCCGTAAAGTGTCAAGTGTCACGTTACACTTTTTCGAGAGGCGCGGACCCGGCCCCTCCCGGCGTCACTGGAAGGTGTTCCGCTCGCGGATCGAGCCGTCGTGCGCGGAGATCGTGTACCGGAGGCCGGAGCCGTTGGCCGCGGCCAGCTCGACGACCCAGTACGCCCCGAGGCGGCGCGCGTCGACGCGGACGACGGACACCTCGGCGTATCGAAATGCTGCGTCCCGCTGCGCGTTCTGAATCGCGTCGCTGCGGGAGATCGCTTCATGAGACGCGACGACGGGCGACTGCGCCGCTGGCTTCTGAGCGTCGCACCCGGTGGAGGCTGCGGCGGCGAGGACGAGGACGAGACCTGCGATCGAGCGGTGGAGGGGCTTCATGTTGTTCTGCTTGATCTGTTGCTCGAAGTGTGCCCGCCGATCACGAAATCTTCGGCCCCGCGCCCCTCGCGTTCACTTTTTCGGCGAAGCGCCCGGGTGCGGAGAGAGCACGATCGCAGGTCAAAGAAAGGCGAAACGCGCGCCGCGTGGGCCGGAGCGAGAGCGCTCCACGGCGCGGGCCGGGCTCGCTCCCAGCGCGCAGGCAAGGTGCCTCTCCCGGGGCGCCCTCGGCGTGCGGTCCGCGTGACGACGACGCCGCGGATGTGCCGGATTGCGCACGGGGTCCCTCCATTTGGTTCGTCGGATCGAGGGTTGGATGTACGATGCGGCCGAGAGCGTTCGCCGACCGATGCCCCGCTTCCAAGCTCCTTCTGCTCGACGAATCCTGTGCGCCGCCGCCGTCCTCGGGACGTTCGCGACCGGCGGTCTCCTCGCGTCGCGCGCGCTCCTCCCGTCGGAAGGCGCGCTCGCGCAGGGCCTCCGCGTCGGCGGGGAGCCGGTGCTCGCGGACCAGTCCGGAGAGGCCGTGGCGAAGGATCGCGCCGCCCGCGCGCTCGCCCGCAAGGTCACCTTCACCTGGAACGGGGCCGAGGCGCTCACCGCGACGCTCGCGGATCTCGGCGCAGAGGTGGACGAGGCGACGCTCGCGCGCCGCGCCGCGGAGGTCGGGCACGACGGCGATCTCGTCACGCGCCTCGTCGACGCGCTCGCGGCCCGCGACGGCTCGGTGGATCTGCGCGTCCCCGTCACGATCGGCGCCGACGCGCTCGCGAACAAGCTCACCCGCTTCAAGGAAGAGAACGACACGAACCCGGTCGACGCGCGGCTGAAGCTCGAAGACCACACCGCGACCGAGGACGCGCCCGGCAAATACGCCGACGTGTACGCCGCCCTGAGCGCGCTGGATTCGGCGCTCGCGAAGCAGCCCTCGGGCGATCTGAAGGTGGAGCTGCCGTCGTTCTCGATCGCGCCGCGCGCGACGAAATCCGTGGTCCTCGCGATCGACGTCTCGAAGGAGGTCTCGCGCTTCGAGACGAAGTTCGGCTACCTCGGCGGCCAGGCGAACCGCGGGGGCAACGTGGCGCGCGCGGCCTCGCAGATCGACGGCGTGGTGCTGATGCCCGGGGAGATCGTCAGCTTCAACGAGCACGTGGGGCCGCGCTCCGTGGACAACGGGTTCTTCCCCGCGCCCGAGATCTACAAGGGCGAGATGCGCGAGGGCATCGGCGGCGGCACGTGCCAGGTCGCGGGCACCCTGCACGCGGCGGCTTATTTCGGCGGCCTCGACATCGTGGAGCGCAGCCCGCACTCGCGCCCGAGCGGCTACATCCGCATGGGCCTGGACGCGACGGTCGTGTACCCGACGACCGACCTCAAGCTCCGCAACCCCTACGATTTCCCTGTCGTCGTGCACGCCGTGATCGACAAAGGCACGCTCCGCTTCGAGCTGCGCGGCAAGGTGAAGGCGGCGGAGGTCGACCTCACGACGGAGACGGTCTCGAACACGAAGTACAAGCGCAAGATCGAGGAGATTTCGTGGTTCCCGGAGGGCAAGGTCGTCCTCAAGCAAAAGGGCATCACGGGCCACACGATCAAGAAGACGCGCGTGATGAAGCTCTGGAACGGCACCACGAAGACCGAGGTGACGACGGACGTGTACCCCGCGACGTTCGAGATCTACCAGATCGGCCCCGGAACCGACCCGGACTCGCTGCCTCCGCCGCCCGAAGAGGGGGACGCGCCCGCCGCTCCGGCGACTCCGCCCGTTCAAGTCGCGGCCGCTTCGCCGACGTCCGGCTGAGACTTCGAGGGGCCCTGTTTGTTCGGGGTGCCGCCCGGCGCGGGGCCGCGTATGATTCGCGCGTGAAGCTTCGCCGTGGCTTGATGCTGGGGTTGTCGGGCGCGGTCCTCGTCGCGGGGATCTTTCCTGTCGCGTGCATCGCGACCGCTCCGACCGGGATTCATCGGCAAACCGACGAGGACGACGCCGGGCCCGGCGATCTGGATCCGGGCGACGGCGGCGGCACCACGACGACCTTCGACGTCGGCAACAACGACCCGCACCAGACGATCGGCTGCGAGCCTTCGCACGGGCCTTTCCTCGGCGGCGGGCGCGTGCTCGTGCGCGGAAAAGGCTTCGGCGCCGACGTGCGCGTGTGGTTCGGCGACACCGAGGTGGATCCGAAAGGCACCGTGATCGTCGACGACACGAGGGTGCAAGTCACGGCCCCCCCAGGGACGGCGGGCCCCGTCGACGTCACCACGCAGAACGGCAACGACGACTCGACGAAGCGCGCGCTCCCAGGCGGCTACGTGTACGACGCTGTCCTCGCCGTGCCCGACGAGGGCCCCACGAGCGGCGGCACCAAGATCGAGATCAACGGACAAAATACGCATTTCGACGCGACCACGGTCGTGAAGATCGACGCGCAGGACTGCAAGGATATCGTCGTTCAGAGCGAGACGACGCTCTCGTGCACGGTGCCCGCGGGGTCGCCGGGATCGAAGACGCTCCAGGTGAAGACCGGGGACGAGACGATCTTCGTGCTCGACGGGTACACCTATCAAGACAGCGACAACGGCTTCAAAGGCGGGCTCGACGGGTCGCCGCTGGACGGCAAGCTCAAGGTGCTCGTGTTCGACAACTACACCGGAGAGGCCATCCCGGGGGCGACGGTGATCGTCGGGACGGACCTGCAAACCGGCCTCGTGAAGCAGGCGGACCAGTCCGGCGTGGTCCAGTTCGAGGATGCCAGTCTGACCGGCCCGCGCACCGTCACCATCACCGGACACTGCCACAGCCCGACGTCGTTCGTCGATGTGCCGGTGGACACCGTGACTGTCTATCTGGACCCGGTGCTCACCCCCGAGTGCGCCTCCATGGGCGATCCGCCGCCCGTCGGTGGAAAAGGCACCTACGCGGGCGTCGTCCAGGGAGAGCTCGTGTGGGAGGGAGGCGTGGAGTTCAAGAAGGCGCCGTGGACGAACATCCCCGCGCCGATCGGGCCGAACGAGAAGCAGGCGGCCTATGTGTTCTACGCCTCGACGGACCCGACGTACCCCTTCTATCTGCCCGCGGAGTCGGGCCGCATCGAGCCGACCGCGGACGGGGAGATCGGGTATCAGTTCAGCGCGCCGATCGGGGCCGGGAACCGCGCGCTCTACGCGCTCGCCGGGATCGAGGATCGGTCCGTGTACCCGAACAAGTTCACGGCGTACGCGATGGGCGTGGTCCGCGGCGTGCCGGTCGTGCCGAACGAGATCACGAGCAACGTCTATATCTCGATGACGAAGACGCTCGATCAGACGCTGACGCTCGACGTGAGCGGGCCGGCGCCGGGGCCGAAGGGGCCGGATCGACTGCGGGCCACGGTGGCGATCCAGCTCGGGAATGACGGGTTCGCGCTCTTGCCGGTCGGGCTCAAGACTCCGCTGCTCCCGTTCGACGGGCCGCTGCCGTTCGTGGGAGTTCCGTCGCTCGACGCGGAGCTGTACGGCTCGGTGTATTACGCGACGGCGCGCGCGGCGACCGGGCAAGCGGCCGCGACCCCGCTCTCCGTCGTGAACCGCGTCGTCGCCACGAGCACCGCGGTGTCCGTGCCGGTGAGCGGGTTCGTCGGGGTGCCGACGCTCGTGGATCCGCCTCAAAACGATGTGTGGGACGGGATGCACCTC
>JAXLYM010000057.1:0-10872 GCA_046351455.1 Polyangiaceae bacterium | reverse complement strand
CTGGAGGAGCGCGCCCCGAACGGGACCCGATTCGTGATCGAGATCCCGCCGGCAGATTGACAGTGTGGGGGAGTGACAGTCGCGGAGGAGGGGAGTGAAGCGTGCCAGTCACGCCGGCGAGGAGCCGGCGCTCTCGGACTTCACTTGTTGAGGCGGTACGTCGTGAACATCGAGTCCATCCGGGTGTCCTGGCCGGCCGTGAACGTGTTCATGCAGGAGTCGTCCGTGTAATCCATGAAGTTGTAGATCGGGTCCGCGCCCGCGTACTTGGTGCCGGTGCAGGTGTCGCGGCCCGCCGGGCAGCCGAACGCGGCCGACTTCTCCGCCGGCGTGTCCGAGACGGAGTCGCCCGTGTTGGTGCAGCCGCCCTGGAACGTGTGATAGAGGCCCATCCAGTGGCCGATCTCGTGCGTGGCCGTGTCGCCGAGGTTGTACGGCGCCGCCGTGCCGCCGGGCACCGAAGAGTACAGCATCATGACGCCGTCCATCTTGGGCGAGCTGTTGTACGAGCTCGGGAACGTGGCCCAGCCGAGGATGCCGCCGCTCGGGTTGCAGGTGTAGAGGTTGAGATCGTCCGCCGTGCCCTGGCGGAGGGCGTTCTTGATCTGCGTCTCGGTGCTGCTCGTGTAGCAGCCGTTGAACCAGGTCGCGTTCGTCGTGCGGTCCGTCGCGACGAGCTGGAACTGCCAGCCCCACGGCGCGTACGCCGCGTTCAGCACGGCGATCTGGTCCGCGATCTGCGAATCCGGCACATCGCCGTTCGCGATGCCGCTGCCCTGGTTGATGACGTGGAAGTAGACTGGGATGGTGCCGCCCGTGACGTTCGAGGCGCCCGCGGCCTTCAGGCTCGCGAGGTGGTCCTTCACGTGCGTGTCGACCGCGGACTTCTCCTCCGCCGTGAGCTCGTGCGTGCCGCAGCGGTCGAACTGGATGTGAGCGGCCGTCAGCGGAGTCGGCTGCACGCCCGGGTTCATCGCGACGGCGCCGTTGTTCGCGGCCTCGTTCGCCGCCGGAGCGCCGTTCTCGGAGTCCGAGGTCGAGTCGACCGCGCAGCCGGCGACGGCGACGGAGGCGCCGAGGAGGGCAATCGCCGAGAGCGAGATACGGAGAGCGTTGCGACGGATGGAGCGGTTGGCGAACGTCATTGGGAGGCCTCCTGAGACGGCGGAATCACGGACGACGGAGCTGGGGCGTCTGCTCGGCGACAACGCATGTCGACTTCGAGCGACAGACCCGCTCTTAGCAACTCGATGGAACGCACGAAAGGGAAAAACGCCACGGTGAGGCGAAATTGTTGCCTCTTTTGGTGGTGAGCGCCTGTCTTACATCGTTGTTGAGTGGGGGAGTTTTCTACGTGCCTGTCGGATTTTTCGAGCAGCGGTCCTCCCTTCGAAAGGTGCCTTTTGCGAGGCCGGTACTTTTGAACCATCAACGGACGAACCCGGATTTTCTTGAGCCGTTCGCGCGCCCCGATTCCTCTGCTTCGCCCCTGCGTCGTCGACCTCCGTCGGGGCCCTCGCCGACGCGGCGCATCGTCTCCGGCCCCCGGCAGCTCGGCTCCGAGCGTGCGCGGCGCGACGGAGGGCGCTGCGTTTTCCCGTGCGCACCGAATCTTTCCGTCGGAACGGGCTTCCCGCGTGCGCGTCATGGGCAGTAATGTGCGCGTTCCTTCGCGGCCAACGCCGGTTGGGAGGCCCCTTGACCCGTCGCGCTTCGTTCATCTCCTTCTCGACTCTGCTGCTCCTCACCACGCTTGTCGGCTCCGCCGGGGCCGCGCCCGCCCCGGGAGAGAAGCCCGGCCGCGCGACGAGCCCGCGCAGGCGAGAGGCCGCGGAACAGTGGCTGCGGCAGCACAGCGGCCCCGCGCCGGCGGTCGCGCGGGAGGCCATGAAGAAGGAGCGAGCGCTGTGGGACGCCTTCCGGAGCCGCCCAGCCGGGAGCCAGCCAGTCGCGAGCGCCGCGGACGAGAAGGCGCCTCCGCCGGCCACGTGGAAAGAGGTGGGCCCGGCCCCGCTCGACACCTCGCTCGACAACGTCACGGCCGGCGCCGGGTGGAGCCCCACCGCGGGCCGCGTGACGGCGATCGCCGTGAACCCGACAGACACGAAGACCATCTATGTCGGCACGGCCGTGGGCGGCGTGTGGAAGTCCACGGACGGCGGCGCGACGTGGACCCCGATGGGCGACGGCCTGCCGTCCCTCGCGATCGGCGCGATCGCGATGGATCCCCAGGATCCAGAGAAGCTGTGGGTCGGCTCCGGGAGCGGAGAGCCGTACTCGGGCCCCTCCGGCCGAGGCCTCTATTTCACCAAGGACGGCGGCAAGACATGGAGTCTGCCCGCGGGCACGGTGTTCTCCGGCCTCTCCATCTCGCGCATCGTGATCGACCCGAACAAGGGAGACATCTACCTCACGACGCTGTTCGGCTCGGAGGGGTACGGGGATATCTGCACGGACACGGATCTGAGCCGCGAAGGCCAGGGCCTCTATCGCTCCGTCGATCAAGGCCTCACGTGGGAGCCGCTCCTCGAAGGCAGCATCGACGACGTGGAGCTGGACGCCTCGGTCGATCCGCCCGTGCTCTTCGTGGACGAGGTGTTCGCGGGGCTGCACCGCTCGGACGACGGCGGACAGACGTGGACGGACGCCTCGGATCTCCCCACGATGACGGAGCGAATCCAGGTCACGATCGCGCCCTCGGACCCGAACATCGTGTACGCCGGAGTCGGCCACAACGGCGAAGGGTCCTTGTGGTACTCCACGGACAAGGGCCTCTCGTGGAAGGAGGTGCCGGGCGTCCCCAGCTATTGTGAGGGCCAGTGTTTCTTCGACAACACCGTGGTCGTCAAGCCCGACGATCCGACGACGGTGTACCTCGGAGGGGCCTTGTGCAGCGTGTGGAAGATCACCGACGCGATGGGCGCCGTGCCGGGCGTCTCCGCTATTTCGCAGCCGAACGGCGACTGTGGAGAGGACTTCGCGAACTGGTACCTCGGCTACGTGCACCCCGACACGCACGCGATGGCCTTCGATCCCGGCAATTCGGAGACGCTGTATGTCGGGTCGGACGGCGGCCTCGCGCGGACGCCGGACGGCGGCGCCACGTGGGAGCGGCTCAACGAGGGAGTCGGCACCATCCAGTTCTATGCGATCTGCGCGGATCCCAATGACCCGGTGCGCCTCTACGGCGGCTCGCAGGACAACGGGGCGATGATGCGCTCGGAGGACGGCCTCAAGTGGTACGGCCTCTCCACCGGCGACGGCACCGGCTGCGCCGTGGACGTGTCCGACTCCAAGCGCGTGATGCTCAACGTGCAGTACGGCGCCGCCTTCGTCACGACGGACCAGTGGGACAAGAAGATCGACTACACGTTCGACACGCAGAAGCCGTATTGCATGGGCCTCGCGGGCTGCGGAGACCGCGTCGGCTTCGTCCCGCCGTCCGCCGGCCACCCCACGGTCCCCGGCTCCTTCTTCATCGGCACGTATCGCCTGTGGCGCTCGCTGGAGGCTGGAAAGAAGGGCACCTGGAAGCCCATCAGCCCGGATTTGACGGCCGGCGCGGGCGCTACGCAATGCGTATTCGGCGGCGCCGAGGATGATTACCTGACGGCCATCGGCCTGCCGGGGAACGCGCCGACCACGATGTTGACGGGCAGCGCGGCCGGCGTGGTGTCGATCACGACCGACGACGGCGCGACGTGGACCCGCATCGGACAGGATGTATTCCCGCCCCGCTGGGTGAGCGGATTCGCGGTGGATCCCGTGGATCCGAAGGTGTTCTCGGTGGGCTTCTCGGGCTTCGACGCGACGACGCCGGACCGGCCGGGCCACGTGTTCCGCACGACGGACGGCGGCGCGACGTGGACGGTGATGGACAGCGGCATCGACTTGCCGGTGAACAACCTCATCGGCCACCCGAGCTTGAGCGGCGTGATCTATGCGGGCACGGATCTCGGCGTGATGGCCACGAACGACGGCGGCGCCACGTGGGGCCAAGTCGGCGCCGGACTGCCCTTCTCGCCGGTGTTCTCGCTCGCGTACCGCGCGTCGACGCGCTCTCTCTATGCCGCGACGTTCGGCCGTTCGGCGTGGGAGACGACCTTCGTGCCGTCCTTGGGAGTGACGCCCGAGCAGATGGAGTTCTTGGCGGTGGAGGGGACGGATCCGGTGCCGCAGACGCTGTCGCTCGTGGACAAGGAGCTCTATGGAAGCGAGCTCTCGGCGGCGGCGCAGAGCGACACTCCGTGGATCGCGGCGTCGGGCCAGGGCAAGGCGGGCGGCAGCGCGAAGGTGGACATCGCGGTGACGGTGACCGCGAAGGACAAGCCGATCGGCGAGTACGACGGCTCGATCACGGTGACCTCCGACGACGCGACCCCGTCCACGACGAAGGTGCCAGTCCACCTCAAGGTCGTCGCGAAGCCGAAGGCCGGAGAGGCCGTGTTGGCGACGGGCGGCGGCGGCTTCAACTGCGCGGTCCCGTCCGCGCCCGAGAAGACGCCCACGTGGCCGATGCTCGCCTTCGGAGCCCTCGCGGGCCTCGCGGCGAAGCGCCGCCGCGACCGCCGTTCCTGAGCGCCTGTCGCGCGACGGGGGCACCTGTCGCGCGACGGGGAGCGCCCGTCGCGCGCACGACGAGCCTTCTTCACACGGCCGGCTTCGCGTCGTCCTTCTTCCGGTCCTGCGCGCCCAGCTCCAGCCTCCGCTCGGCCAGCGCGACCAGCCGCGACTCCACCTTGGCGTTGACGCTGTCGGCCGGGAAAGCACCCTTGTCGTCCCGCGCGCCCGCCGGGACGCCCGTCAGGATCTCCAGCGCCTCATCAATGGAGTGCACCGCGAACACCCGGAATCGGCCGTCCGCCACCGCCGCCACGACGTCGTCTCGCAACATCAGGTGACGCACGTTCGAGGCGGGGATGATCACGCCCTGGTCGCCTGTCAGCCCGCGCGCCGAGCACACGTCGAAGAAGCCTTCGATCTTCTCGTTCACGCCTCCGATCGCCTGCACCTCTCCGTGCTGGTTCACCGAGCCGGTGATCGCATAACACTGCTTCAGCGGCACATCCGACAGCGCCGACAACAGGGCGCACGCCTCCGCACAAGATGCCGAGTCCCCGTCCACCATCCCGTACGACTGCTCGAACGCGAGCGTCGCCGACAACGACAGGGGATGATCCAATGCGAACCGCGCGCCCAGGAACGCCGACAGGATCAGCACGCCCTTCGTATGGATGGGTCCGCCCAGATCCACCTCTCGCTCGATGTCGACGACTTCGCCTTTCCCGAGGCGCACCTTCGCCGTGATCCGCGACGGCCTCCCGAAGCTCGTTCGCCCCAGATCCAGCACCGCGAGCCCGTTCACCTGGCCCACGCGCGCGCCCGTCGTGTCGATCAAGATGGTGCCCTGTTCAATCCCCTCCAGCACCTGCTCTCGAATACGACCCGTCCTTCGACGCTGCGCCGCGATCGCCGTGTCGACGTCCTCCGCCGCCACCGCCGCGGCCTTTCGCTCCGCCGCGAAGAAGGCCGCCTCACGCACCAGATCGAACCCTTCAGCACCCGCGCCGACAGCTTCCCGCTGTCCCCTGCCGCGCGTGACGCCTCCTCCAACAAACGCGCCACCGCGCCTTTTTCGAGCGGCGACAGGCCCTCTCGCTTCGCGATGGTGCCAATCAAACGGGCGTACTTGTGGCACGTCTCCGGCGTACGGGGGATGTCGGCCTCGAAGTCGACGACCACCTTGAAGAGCGCGCGCACGTCCGGATCCAGCCTGTCCAGCAAGTGGAACAGCTCCGGCTCACACAGGAGCACCACCTTCACGCGGAGCGGCACCGGGCCCGGCTCCAACGTCACCGTGCTCAGCATCAACCGCATCTCCGCCGGCGACTCGATGCGGATCTCGCGCGATCGCAGCGAGCGCTTCAAGGCCTCCCACGCGAACGGCTCGCTCAACAGCTTGCGGGCGTCGAGCACGAGGTAACCGCCGTTCGCGCGGTGGAGCGATCCGCCCTTCACCATGCGGAAATTCGTGACGAGCGCGCCGAGCTGCTGCTGGTGCTCCACGCGGCCGATGAGGTTCTGGTACGTGGGGTGATCCTCGACGATCACCGGCGCGCCCTTCGTCTCCGCGTTGTCGACGACCAGGTTCACCTCGTAGCGCTTGAACGGATCGGCCGGCTTTCCAAGCTCCGGCGGGAGCTGGTCCTTCTCCTCGCGCGATCGCATGAAGTCGTCCACGTTCTCGACGACGTCCGCCTCCAGCGCGCGCAAGAAGGCGCCGACCTGCGGCTCGTCCTCCCACGTCGCGCGCAGCTCCTCCACGTGGGGATGGATCGCCGCCGCGCAGGAATCGCGCACGAGCTCGCGGAGGCGCGCGCGGGCCCGCTTCTCGCGGCGCGGCACCTCGTCGACGATGCGGCCCAGCTCCTCCCGAAGCTCCGCCATCGCTTTTTCGAGGCGATCGCGCTCCTGCTCCGGCAGCTCGTTGAACTCGTCCGGCGGCAGCACGCTGTCATTTTTGCCAGGCACGATCGCGAGGCCCATCTGCGTCGCCACGATCACGAGGCCCCTCGCCTCGGCGCGATCCTTGATGTCGTTGAGGCTCTTCTCGTGCGCCTGCTTCTCCTCCGCCTCGATCGACTGGCGCTTGTGGCGGAACTCGTCCCCTTCGAACGCCTGCGGGAGCACCGTCTTGAGCTCCGTCGCGAGGTGCGCGAGGTCCTTGCGGAGCTGCCTCCCGCGGCCCGGCGCCGTCACGATCGGGCGCGGCTCGTGCGGCTTCTCGAAGTCGTTGACGTAGCAGACGTCGCCGGGGACTGGCTCGGTCGCGGCGCGGTCCTCCAGGAACGAGCGCAGGAGTGTGCGTCGGCCGACACCCGGGGCGCCGATCACCACGAGGTTGTATCCCTCGCTCGCCATCGCGAGGCCGAAACGTGCCGCCTCCAGCGCGCGCTCTTGACCGACGGCGCGCTCCATCGGCTCCAGATCATTCGTCGTCGTGAACGGGAGATCCTGAAGGTCCACACGGGCGCGCAACAAGGACACGGAGAGGGGAGTCGGAGCTGGCATGAGGTGTATGCTAAGCGCCTTTCAAAGGACGCGGGCCGCGTTCTTTACGCGCCCGCCTCGCCCATTGGCCACGTCCCTCGCGACGCAAAGGGACCTCCCGGGGCGCCCCGCGATCGTCTTGCGCACTTCGAGCTTGCGCTCCCAAGATGGAGCGCTTCACTTGGCTGACGAAGGGGTGGATGATGGAGAGGGAATTGGGCCCTTGGGCAGTAGGGGCCGAGAAGCACCTCCGCGCGAGCCGGCGACGCGTCTCGGACTCCTTGTTTCGTGGGACTGGCACGGTGTGGGGCCTCACCGCCGCGGCGGCCGAGGTAGAAAAGAACGGTCATCGAACACGCGTGCTCGTTCGGCCCGGGATGGCCGTCGACGCGCTGGGACGGGAGCTGTGCGTCGATCGCGAGCAATGCCTCGACGTCGATACGCTGTTTCATCACCCGATCTGGAAAGAGCTGGCCCCGCCTCCGGAGAGCGTCTCGCCCTCCGCGCGCCGCGCCTACATCGTGCTGCGGCACGACGACACCCTCGCTCCGGTTCGGCAAGCGACCGTGTCGTCGGGCGCTCGGACAGGGGCCTCCGGGCCCTCCGCCGAGGCGGCGCGCTCGCCCGCCCCCGCGCCGCCCGCCTACGTGGCCGAGCACTTCCGCATCGAGCTGTGCCCGGCCCCTCCGCCGGATCCGACGTCGCTGCGGCGAAAGGGCCTCGCAGCGCGGCCGTTCGCGGAGGCGATCCGGGACATGCGCGAGGTGCGCAAGGCCTTCTGGCTCCAAGAGGCGCTCTCGGCCTCTCCGGTCCCGGCCTCGGCGGACGAAGCGGCGCCGCTCCTCCTCGCGATTCTGGATCTGGACGTCGCCGGATCGATGGCCTATCTGGCGCCCTCCCGCGTGGGCGCGCCCAACCCGGACAATCGGCCGCGCGTGGTGACGCCCGGCACGCGCGCCGTCGCGGAGCACCTTTACGGACAACGCCTCTTCGGCCCCGGCTGAAGCTCGGTGGACATGGCGCTTTCGTCCGGCCGCTCGATTGGCTATGAGCGTCCGCGAGGAGAGACCATGCGAACGACAAGCCTTCACCGAAGTGTGCTCGCGCTGCTCATGATCGCGGCGCCCGCTTGCTCAGGAACGAACACCGGGGAGCCGACGACGCCGACCGCGACGCCCACGGCCACCGCCGCGCCCACCGCCACGGCCGACGCGACCGCCACCGCGACGGCCGCCGCCGTGACGCCACCCCGCGCCGACGCGACGCTCATCCAGCGAAAGGTGCTGTTCGGCAATCCGGATCGGCAGAACGTGCAGCTCAGCCCGGACGGAAAGTACATCTCCTTCCTCGCGCCGAGCGCCGGCGTGATGAACGTGTGGATCGCCCCGGTCGACAAGCCGGCTGACGCAAAGGCCGTCACGGCCGAGAAGACGCGCGGCATCCGCCGCTACAACTGGGCCGAGAACGGCCAGTACGTGCTCTATGCGCAGGACAAGGGCGGAGACGAGAACTTCCACATCTTCGCCGTCGCGGTGGACAAGCCCGGGGAGGCGAAGGATCTGACGCCGTTCGAGGGCGCGCAGGCGGAGATCGAGCAGCTCAGCCCCAAGCACGCGGACGAGGTGCTCGTCGGCATCAACAACCGCGTGAAGGAGTATCACGACGTCTATCGCGTGAACGTGAAGACCGGCAAGAGCGAGCTCGTCCAGCAGAACGACGGGTACGAGGGCTTCCTCATCGATTACGACTTCGTGCCTCGCTTCGCCGTGAAGCCGACCCCTACGGGCGACTCCGAGATCTACTTCGTCGAGAAGGGCGCGAAGGCCCCCGCGAAGGGCAAAGACAAGGACAAGGCGAAGGACGACAAGGCCGCGCCGCCCGCGAAGCTCTTCACGAAGATCCCCTACGAAGACGCGCTCACGACGGCGGCGCTCGGCTTCGACGCCGAGGGCAAGACGCTCTATGTGATGGACAGCCGCGGTCGCGACAAGTCCGCTCTCGCGACGGCGGACCTCAAGACCGGCGCGCCGAAGATCGTGGCGGAGGACCCGAAGGCCGATGTCCGCGAGGTCCTCGTGGACCCGAAGACGAAGAAGGTGCAGGCGATCGGCGTCAACTTCGATCGCCTCACGTGGAAGGCCATCGACCCGAAGATCCAAGGCGATCTCGACGCGCTCGCGAAGGTGGCCGACGGCGACTTCGGCGTGCTCTCGCGCACGAACGACGACAAGAAATGGATCGTCGCGTACACCGTGTCGGACGGGCCGGTGCGCTATTACCTCTACGATCACGGCTCCAAGAAGGCGACGTTCCTCTTCACGAACAACGCGGCGATGGAGAAGCTGAAGCTCGCGAAGCTCCAGCCGCGCGTGATCAAGTCGCGCGACGGGCTCGATCTCGTGAGCTACTTGACGGTGCCTGTCGCCTCGGATCCGGACGGCGACGGCGTGCCGGACAAGGCCCTTCCGATGGTGCTTTACGTGCACGGCGGGCCGTGGGCGCGCGACCAGTACGGGCTCAACCCCACGCACCAGTGGCTCGCGAACCGCGGGTATGCGGTGCTCAGCGTCAATTACCGCGGCTCCACCGGCTTCGGGAAGGGCTTCATCAACGCGGCCAACAAGGAGTGGGCCGGCAAGATGCACGACGACCTGATTGACGCGGTCAACTGGGCCGTCGACAAGAAGATCGCCGACAAATCCAGCGTCGCGATCATGGGCGGCAGCTACGGTGGCTATGCCACGCTCGTCGGACTGACGTTCACGCCGGACACCTTCGCGTGCGGCGTGGACATCGTCGGGCCGTCGAACCTCGTGACGCTGCTCAACAACTTCCCGCCTTACTGGGCCTCCTTCGTGCCGCAGCTCAAGCAGCGCGTCGGCGACCCGAAGAGCGAAGACGGCCAGAAGTTCCTGCTGTCGCGCTCGCCGCTCTCGCGGGCCGATAAGATCAGCAAGCCGCTCCTCATTGGCCAGGGCGCCAACGATCCGCGCGTCAAGCAGGTGGAGGCGGACCAGATCGTGAAAGCGATGCAGGACAAGAAGATCCCTGTCACCTACGTCCTTTATCCGGACGAGGGACACGGCTTCAACCGCCCGCAAAACCGCACCTCGTTCTACGCCGTGGCGGAGACGTTCCTCGCGCAGTGCCTGAAGGGCCCGTACCAGCCTGTCGGCGACGACTTCCAGGGATCGAGCATCCAGGTGCCGGCCGGGGCCGATCAGGTGTACGGCCTGTCGGACGCGATGAAGACCGTCACCAAGTAGCCGGCACGAGCCCGCCTCTTCCGGTCACGCGATCGCGGCGCCCGCGTGACGAAATCGTGTACGCTCGCTCAATGCGGCGTCGCTTTTCTTCCTCTCCCCACACTCATTACCTCCGGGCGCGCTTCGTCGCGCCCGTCGCGATCGGCCTTGTTTTCTCGGGTCTCCTGGCGATCAGCGCGCCGGGTTGCTCGGACGGCTCGGCGAGCTCGGGCGGCGGCTCGGGCGGCGGCACCACCACCACGACCACGGCCGCGGCGTGCCCGATCCCCGCGGACCCGTTCGAGCTCGGGGACGGGGTCGGCCACCCGGATCCGTACGGCGCGAAGGCGGCCGGTCAGGCGCGCGCGGGGCGGATCGTCACCGAAGACGACATCGTGCAACCCGCGCACGGCCGGCAGAAGACGCACGTCGGCGACCTCGTCCTCGCGAACGATCGCATCGCCGTCACCATCGAAGACAAGGGCCTCTCGGATGGATATGCCCGCTTCGGCGGGGAGATCCTCGCGATCGACGCGGTCGGGGAGGACGGCCGGCCGATGGGCCTCTCGTATTACAA
>JAXLYM010000056.1:0-12202 GCA_046351455.1 Polyangiaceae bacterium | reverse complement strand
AGCCGAGGTCGGCGACGCGGAGGGACAGATCGAGGTGGCTCCGCGGGTTGTAGCAGCGGCCGCCCGGCAGCTCCGGAGGGCGATGCTCATTGTGGCAGTGCGCGCAATTGGCATGCAGATAACCGAGCACCTTCTGCGTGCGCTCGTCGCCGGGGACGGGGCGGACGGTGGCTGTCCCGCCGTGCAGTCGCCCCTCCTGAACGAGCCTGTCCAGCGACCACTCCCCTTCTGCGGCCTTGTGGTTCAATTGAATCGCCCCGAAGCCGAGCACGCCTCCGGGGGTGCCGCGGTGACAACCTGCGCAGTCGCGCGCGGGCGGGACATCGTGCGTGGTGCCGAGGACATCCATCGCCCCCTGCGGCGCCGCGACCGCGTCGGCGCCGTCCGCACTCCAGAGATACGCCATCGCGAACCAGTCCTCCGGCCCGGGCCCCGTCTTTTCGAGGAGCCGAGTCTCCGCGCGCACTCCATCGCGGACGAACTCTTTCCAGATCTTCGTCCCCGCGGGAAACTGCCACGCATCCATGTCGGCGGCGTCGATCGTGGCGCCCGGAGGCAGCCAGATCCACCGCTTCTTCGCGGCGCCGTCACTCCACAGCTCGTAGGCCGGCTCGTACGCCGTGACCCCGTCCGCGAGCTGCCCTGTTCGGATATCCCGGTAGAGACCCGTCGTCGAGAGCGCCTGCTTCTCCCGCGGCACCTCGTGCGCCGTCTCCGGCTCCGGACAGCGGCGATACCGAGGGACGCACGCGGTCGTCCTGAAGAGGACCGCGAGCAGCAGGAGCGCGAGGCCGGGAGAGGACGAATACGCCTTCCGGGCGGCGCCGGGGATGGGACGGATCGGGTGCACGAGACCGCTCTTGCGCGAACGGCGGATCCGCGTCAACCCGGTCGTGCGGTACGATTCTGTCGCCTCTTCGCGTGACCCGGGCCCGCGCCTCTCACTCGCAGACGCCGGTCGCGGGGTCGCACGTGAGGCCGGAACAGCAGTGCTTCGGCTGCTTGCCCTCGCAGATGCCGTGAATACAGATGTCGTGCTGGGTGCACGCGTCGTCGTCGTCGCAGTGAGCGCCGTTGCGCACGGCGTGGCCGGGTTGGCAGGCGCCGCCGTAGCACTTGTCGCCGCTCGTGCAGGCGTTGCCGTCGCTGCAGGGTGCGCCGTTCGGGGCCGCGGGGTGATTGCACTGGCCCGTGCTCGGATCGCACGTCCCCGCAAGGTGGCATTCGGAGGCGGGACAGCTCTTCTCCACCGCCGCGCACATGCCAGTCAGGGCGCCGCACACAGGCATCGAGTGACAGGCGTCCTCCGCGAGGTTCAGCCCGATCACCTGCACCGGCGTGGCGCTGGCGTCGGCGGTCTCACCGTCGCCGAGCTGCCCGTTGTCGTTCGCGCCCCAACCCCACACCGTGCCATCGCTCTTCAACACCATCGAGTGCTGATCCCCCGCCGCGACGGCCACGATCCCACCGATCCCCAGCGCTCGCACGGGCGTGGGGCTGTAGTCTCCGACGGTGTCATTGCCGAGCTGATGATAGTAGTTCTCGCCCCAGCCCCACACCGTACCATCGCTCTTCAGCGCCATCGTGTGATGATCGTTCGCGGACACCGCAATCACGTCGTCGAGCCCCACCACCTGCACAGGCGCGGTGCGCTCCTCGGTGGTGCCGTCGCCGAGCTCGCCTGTCGCGTTGTAGCCCCAACACCACACCGTACCATCGCTCTTCAGCGCCGCGTTGTGAAAGGGCGCCGCCGCGATGGCGATGACGCCGGAGAGGCCGATCACCTGCACCGGAGTCGTCCGCTCGGTCGTGGTGCCGTCTCCGAGCTGGCGAGTGTTGTTGTAGCCCCAACCCCAGACCGTGCCGTCGCCCTTCAGCGCCAACGTGTGATACCAGCCGGCCGCAATCGCGACGATCCCCGTCACGCCGCCCACCTGCACCGGGTCCGGGCGGTCGTCCGTGGTGCCGTCTCCGAGCTGGCCTTCGCCGTTGCCGCCCCAGTCCCACACCGTGCCATCGCTCTTCAAGGCGACGGTGTGATACCAGCCCGCAGAAACACCGATCATGCCCGTCAGGCCGGGGACGTGGAACGGAGCGTCCCTGTCCGTCGTGGTGCCGTCTCCGATCTGGCCGGTGAGGTTGTAGCCCCAGTCCCAGACCGTGCCGTCGCTCTTCAAAGCGACCGTGTGATAGACGTTCGTCGCGACCGCGGTGACGCCGCCGAGGCCGATCGCCTGGACCGGCGTCGCGCTGAAGCCGGTGAACGGGCCGCCGTCACCGAGCTGGCCGAGCACGTCATTGCCCCAGCTCCACACCGTGCCGTCGCTCTTCCGCGCCACAGTGTGCGCCGATCCGGCCGAAAGGAAGGACATCGTGCACGACGCGGGGTCGCCCGCGCAGCTCCCCGGGTCCGAATCGACGCTCGGCGCGGGCCCGTGGATAACGTCTCTCCATCCTTGCGGCGCCGCCGGTGAGCCGGCCCCTCCGCCTTCGCCCGCCGCCGGATTCGACGGACCGCCGAGCCCACAACCCACCATCGCCGCCGCCGCCAAGAAGGCCAGTCCCCACGTTCTCCGCGTCATACGCGCCCGCCTTTCCGTCCCTTGCCCGCGATCCTCGGCGAGGGCGTATCCGCGGGCGTTCGAACGAAGGTGATTCGCACGCTCCGAGATACCGCACGTCGCCGCCGAGGCCCCCGCGAAGGGGTCAGCTTCTAGCAGGTATTCAAGGGACGACCCGTCTCCGCTCTTGGTAGACGATCCCTGCTACCCGCGACGCCCGACCCGCGTTCTCGGACGAAATCTCTGCCGCGCCCCGAGATCGCGCACAGGGGCCCCACTGGGTGTGAGACAATCGCCTCGTGGAAGCGCCCCCACCCTCTCCGCGAGCTTCCGGAAAGCCTCTCACGCGCTGGCTCGCCCGGGCGGCAGAGAGCCTCCTCGACACGCAGGTTCGCCGCCCGTCCGTCGTGCTGCTCGTGATCCTCCTGATCACCGCTGCAAGCGCTCTCCTCGCGACGCGGCTCACCGTGCAGACCGGCCTCGAAGCGCTGCTCCCCGAGTCGCGGAAGAGCGTGCAGGAGCTCCACCGGGTGGCGGAGCGCACAGCCGGTATCTCGACGATCTTCGTGGTGCTGGAGGGGGACGACACGCGGGCGCTGCGTCGGGCCGCGGACGCGCTCGTGGTGGAGCTCCGGGGCGTGGGGCCTCCGTGGGTGGGCGCCGTGGAGGACGGGGTGCACGACGCCGTCGCCTTCATGCGCCCTCGCGCCGGCCTCTTCGCGGACCGAACAGCGCTCGTGAAGCTGCGCGACGACATCGACGCTCGCTTCGAATACGAGGTGCAGAAGGCCACAGGCACTCTCCTCGACGACGACCCTCCGCCGGAGCTCTCCGTGGACTCCATCCAGCGGCAGCTCGGGCTCGACCCGAAGGAGGCCGCGCGCTTCCCCGACGGCTACTACCAGTCGCAGGACGGCAAGGTCCTCGTCGTCGCCATCCGATCCGGCGTGATGGGCAGTGAGATCGAGAAGGCCAACGACACCCTGCGGCGCGTGCGCGAGGCCGTGGAGCGCGTCCGCCCGCAGAGCTTCCACCCGTCGATCCGCTACGGGTTGACGGGCGATCTGGTGATCGGCCTGTCAGAATACACCTTGATGATCGACGACCTCACCGAGGTCGGATTGACGGGCGTCCTCTTGCTCGCGGGCGTGGTTCTCCTATATTTCCTGCGGTTCCGGGCCCTCATCGCGATGACGCTGACGATCTCCATCGGCGTCGCGTGGACCTTCGGCCTCACCCAGCTCGTCATCGGCCATTTGAACATGGCGACGGGGTTTCTGTTCAGCATCGTCGCCGGCGACGGCATCAACTTCGCCATCATCTACATGGCTCGTTATCTGGAGGCGCGACGGGGCGGCGCGACGCTCGACGAGGCGCTCCGGATCGCGCAGCGCACCACCTGGGCCCCGACGCTCACCGCGGCCTTCGCCGGGACCGCGGCGTACGGCTCGCTGGCCGTGACGGAGTTCCGCGGGTTCCGCGATTTCGGGGCGATCGGCGGCGTGGGAATGCTCCTCTGCTGGACGGCGACGTTCACCGCGCTGCCCTCGATACTGGCCGTGATCGAGCGCATCTCCCCTCTCGACGCGAAGCGAGGCGGCGTCCTCGGGCGCCTCGGCAAGGTGACAGAGGACGGGATCGCCTTCGGGAAGCCGTTCGCCGCGCTCGCCGGGCGCGCTCCCGGGCTGGTGACGATGACAGGGCTCCTCCTCTGCGCGGCGGGGGTCCTGTATACGTATCGCTATCGATTGACCGATCCCATGGAGTACGACCTCACGAAGGTGCAGAGCGAGCACACACCAAGGGTCCGGGAAGAGCTGCGGCTCGTCGATCTGGCGCGGGACATCACCGGATACGTGGGCCTCAATGGAATGGCCATCCTCGTCGCTCGGCCGGAGCAGGTGGCCCCGCTCAAACAGAAGCTCCTCGCGCGGCGCGACGCGGCGCCCCCGGAACACCGGCCCTTCAGCGACGTGATCGCGCTGCAAGACTTCGTCCCGAAGAGTCAAGCCGACAAGATCCCCGTGCTCCGGGAGCTGAAAGAGCGCGTGCTCCGGGCCCGCCGAAAGCACCTTCTCGGTGACTCGGACTGGGACAAGATCAAGGATCTGCTGCCCCCCGACGACATCGCGCCGTTCGGCCTCGCGGATCTGCCGGACGGCGTCGCGCGCCTGTTCACCGAGCGAGACGGCACGCGCGGCCGGATCGTCTACATCACCCCGACGCGCTACGACCTCACGAACGACGCGAAGTACCTTTTCTTGTGGGCGGATTCGTTCCGGCGCACGGACCTGGACGATGGCAGTGTCGTGTTCGGCTCCGGCAGGAGCGTGATCTACGCGGACATGTGGGCAGCCGTGCTCTCCGATGTTCCGAAGGCCCTCTTGGCGTCGTTCCTGGCCACGCTGCTCGTGGTCGTGATCGCGTTCCGCGGCGGCAAATCGTCGGCGATCGTGATCGCCTCTCTGCTCGCGGGCGAGTGCTTGCTGCTCGGCCTCCTGAGCCTCGGCCAGGTGAAGCTCAACTTCCTCAACTTCATCGCGCTGCCGCTCACGTTCGGCATCAGCGTCGATTATGCGGTGAACATCATGGAGCGGTATCGCGAGGGCGGTCCGGGCAGCGCGCTCGCCGCGGTTCGCTCGACGGGGGGCGCGGTGGTGCTCTGTTCGATGACGACGCTGCTCGGCTATCTCGCCCTGGCCCGCTCCAAGAACTACGCGGTTCGGAGCATGGGAGTCGCGGCGGTGCTCGGGGAGGTGACGTGCCTCCTCGCGGCGGTGCTGCTCCTGCCGGCCGCGCTCACGTGGCTGGACGCTCGGCGAGCGCGGCGCACGAAGGCGGACGCACCGTGACAGGCCCCGAAGGCCTCGCGCGCCCCGCCCCCGAGAGCGCCGGCCCCACGTCGTACAGATGGCCATTGTACCGGGGACCGTCCCCGAGGTCCTCGCGGAGAGAGGCCACCGTCACCCCCAGTCGCCGCGCGTAATGCGCGGAGAGCGCCTCTTCGTACGTGACGAGCAGGCGCGCGAGATCCGCGGCGCCGAGGCCGTCGGGGTGGCACACCGGCGGCGTGTGGAAGCGATCGTAGTCGTGCAGATCGCGGCTCGTGATCGTGAGTCCGTGTCGCGCCGGAGCATCCCAGTAAGGCGTCCCCGGATAAGGCACGAAGAACTTCGGAGACACGATGTCGAACACCCCCTCTCGGAGGAGCGCCTCCGCCGCGGCGAGGTCTTGTTGCGCGCGCTCCGCCGTGGTCCCGGGCAGCCCCAGGATCCAGTACGCCTTGAGGATCGCATTCGGCAGGTGGCGCCGGAGCGTGCGCGCCGCGGCGATGCAATCCATGAAACCCTGGCTCTTCCGCGTGAGGCGGAGCACCGTCTCCTGGCTCGTCTCGACGCCCATGGACACGAGTCGGACCCGGGCGCGCGCGAATCGCGCCGCGAGCTCGTCCGTCACGACATTGGCCTTCACGTCGCAACTGAACACGATGCGATGCGTCTCCGTGGCCAGGAAATCGGACAGCTCGTCGAAGTACGCCCGCGGGAGCCCGAACACGGTGTCGAAGAAGTGCACGAGCGTGCCCGGCGGCAGCGTCCGATCGTAGCTCAGTAGCTCCTCTCTCAATCCATCCAGGGCGCGCGATCGCAGGCGGAGGCGGCCGTCCACGCAGAAGGCGCACGAGAAGGCGCACCCGACCGACGACGACACGTTGAGGTGGTATTCACGAATCGGCCTTTCCAGGATCTCCGGCGCGACCCTCTCCACGTACGTGCCTGTGCTCTCGCTCGGAGCGATTCGGATGGAGCCGCCTTCGTCGCGCGTGGCGGCCGCGGGCATCTCGGACAGACGCTCGCAACGGGCGGCCAGCGCGCCGCTCGACTCGAAGCCTGTGGAGGCCAGATCGATCTCCGGGTGCTCCGTGAGGATCTCGCGGTAACGGGCGCTCGCGTGGGGCCCGCCGAGGAGGACGGCGATCTTGGGGTTCCGGCGCTTCGCCTCCCGAGCGATCTGGAGACAGACGTGCTCGGTGGGTGTCATCGCATACATCCAGAGCTGATCGGCGTTCTTCGTGGCGAGCGCGATCCTGGCCATTGTCTCCGGCGACTCCAACAGACCATCTCCGGCGTCGATCCAGGTGACCTCGTGGCCCGCGTCGCGGCAGGCCGTCGCCAATGCCCACAGACCGCGGCAGAGAGAGCGTCTGGCGACGCTGTTCACGTACAGCCCGGCGCCTTGCAGAATCAATGTCTCGCCGTTGCGGCGCGCTCTCCGCCCCGGCGCGTCGCTCGCCGGCACCGGGCGGACATACGTGGGGATCGACACGAAGACGAGGCGCATTTTCATGCCTCCTGGGTCCGGCGCTCGAAGGCGCGGATCGCTTCCCTCTTTGCGGGGTCGAGGACGCGGGGGAACTTCCGTTGAAAGCTCTCTTGACCGAGCGCCGCCATGAACCGTCGCGCGCCGCCCGCGACGAGCGGGATCACCTCCGGCGGCAGGATGGCGACCTGGTTTTCGCGATGAATCTCGTACACGTGGTTTTGCCGGCACAGCCCCCGATCGACCGCGCGCGTGAACGCGGCCATATCCTCGGGCGCTCGCTCGAATTCGATGAAGAACAGATACCGTCCCAAAGGGCCGTCCTCGGGGCGCACCTCGGTCGCGGCGGCGAAATCGACGATCGCACAAGGCACCTCGGCCACGGCGGACTCGACGGCTCGCTCCAGCTCCAGCGAGGTCGTCAGCTCCTGTGTCAGAGAGAGCATCCCGCTCACGCGCCCCGCGAACACGATGCGATGCGGAAAGAGGCTCGTGAAGCGCACCAGATCGCCGATGAGGTAGCCGAAGAGCCCGGAAGAGGTGGTGAGCGCGACGGAGTAGTCCACGCCCAACTCGGCCTCCCAGAGAGGCACGCGGCGCGCGCCCGGATCCCCGTGCTCCTCGCGCCGCACGAGCTCGAAGAACACCCCTCGATGCGGCAGGATCAGGAGCGACTCGTCGCCGTCCTGGTCTGTCGCCGCGAGGATGCCGCCCTCCGTCGCGTTGTAGTTGTCGATGAAGACGAGCGGCTTTCCGAAGCGCTCCGTGATCGCCGGGCGGTACGGGCTCGACGGCACGCCGCCGCCGAACAGCACCTTCAGATGAGGCCATATCTCCGAGACCGTCGTGACGCGCCGACCGCGCGCGCGGGCCGCCGCGAGCAGCCGATCGAACACCAGCGAGAACCAGCACGTGGTGCCGCTCATCGCGCGGACGTCGTGATCCAAGTAGGCCTCCGCCATGCGCGTGAGCTTCGTCTCGCAGTCCTCGATGTCGCGAATCTCGGGCTCCGGCAGGTTGATGAGGCGCGAGATGCGCGGCATCCGGTGGGACATGAGCCCTGGATTGCTCACCATCTGCACGGGCCCCTCGGTCTTGAGGACGCCGGGCGGCCAACATGCCAGTGTGTATCCGCTCGTGAACGCCTTGTCGCCCGACATCACCACGTAGCGCGCGGCGAGGTCGACCCCGGAGGCTTGTTGCCAGACGATCTGCTGCTCCGAGACAGGCAGGTGCTTGACGTTGGCCGGCGTGTTGGAGGTTCCCGAGGACTGGCAGAAATAAGGCACCAGCCCCGGCCAGAGCACGTCGCGCTCCCCCGCGCGCATGCGGAGAAAATACGGTTCGTATTCAGCGTAGGAGCGGAGCGGCACCCGATCCTGGAAGTCGCGATAACCGCGGACGTCGCCGAGGCGGAGCGCCCGCCCGATCTCGGTGTTCTTCGCGGAATCGCACAGGGACAGCAGCGTCGCGAGCTGCACCTTCTCCGGATCGCGCGCATGGGAGTCCCACTGCGCCACGCGCAGCTTGGAGGCCGCCCAGAACGCGGGGCCGGAGATCGCGCCGAGCGGTGGAGTCTTCAAGGAGCGCCGTTCAAGCACGGGACGCCACCTCCTCGCGCGCGAGAGACAGCTCTTCCAGGAGCACGTCGACGTCGGCAGGAGTGGTCTCGAAGCTCGTCACACAGGCACGGAGCGCGGCTCGGTCCCGGACATGCGTGGACGCGACCCACGCGCGGCCGCGGGCGGCGACGGCGTTCGCGAGGGCCTCGTGGTGCGCGGCGCCGGTATTGCCGGCGTCGGCGAAGCAAACGGTCGCGAGCGGACTGGCCGAGAGGATCTCCCATCCATCGACGGCGAGCTTCTCTCGGAGCACGTCCCCGATCGCACATTGATGTTCGAAGCGCCTCGCCATCGCGCCCCACCCCGTGACGAGGAGCGGCAGGAGCAGCCGAAGGCCGATGAAGCGGCGCGACCATGGAATGGAGGCGCAATAAGGGTCTTGCGGGGCCTCGGGCGGCGCGACGTACGGCGCATCGGGGCAGAAGGCCGGGCGCAGGGCTCTGGCGCTCCGGAAGAAGACGGCCCCTGTCCCGAGGGGCATGGCTAACCCCTTGTGCGGATCGAACGTGATGGAGTCCGCGCGCTCGATGCCTCGAAGGAGCGGCCGCAGCCGCGGTGAGAGCGCCGCCGCGCCGCCCCACGCCGCGTCGACGTGCATCCACAGCCCGTGGCGCGCGCACAGATCGGCGATCTCCGGCAACGGATCGATGGCTCCCACGTTGGTGGTGCCCGCCGTCGCGACGACGAGGAAGGGTGCGAGTCCGTCACGCCGATCGCGCTCGATCGCCTCCGCGAGCGCGCCCGTGTCCATGCGAAAGTGGCAGTCCGAAGGGACGACCCGCATCGCCGCGCGCCCGAGCCCCACGGCCTGAGCGATCTTCTCCAAACTGCGGTGCGCCTCCGCGGAGACGTAGAACACCGGCGCCGCGCCCCGCCCCGCGAGCCCGCGGCCGGCGAATCCCTCGATGCGATCGGTGAGCGCGGCGATCACGGCGGTGGCGTTCGCCTCGCTGCCGCCGCTCGTGAACAGGCCAGTCGCCTCCTTCGGGAGCCCGAAGAAGCCGGCCAGATCGCCGAGCACCCGCTCCTCCGCCGCCACCGCCGCCGGGCTCGTCGCGCGCACCGCGAGCTGCGGGTTGACCTGGGATACGAGGAGATCTGCGATCGCCGCCTCAGGCAACGTCGTCGGGTTCAGCCACCCGAAACACCGCGGGTGGGCCGTGCGCACGCCGTCGGTAAGGATGCGCGCGCACAGGGCGAGGGCCTCCGCCTGCGAGCGCGGGCGATCGAGATCGAGGGCGCTCATCGCGGCGGCGAGAGGAGGCCTCTCCGGCGCCCCGCACACGGGCGTCTCCGCGTCGATCGCGAGCGTGTCGAGGATGGGAGTGAGCTCTGGCAGCCAGGGATTCATCGGGGTAGCTCCGGCACGAAGGGGAGGAGTCGGTCCGTGAGCCCGCACCGCGCCGCGCGCCGCGCGAGATAGGCATGATCGAGGCGCGCGCCCCAGTACCGGACGAGCGCCCGAGCGTCTTCGACGTCGACCTTGCCGTGCCCGGAGCGCTGGAGCGCGGCCTTGATCAAGAGCTGATCTTCGGGCCCGAGCACCCTCCCGAACACCGCATGACGAACGCTGTGCTCCAGGGTCTCGTCGTCGAACGGCAGCGTGCACGCCCGCTCTTCGAAGCGGAGGACGATCGGCGCGAGCCAGATCTCGACCTCGCCGAGGAGGAGGCCATTCGATGCGATGGGCGTGGCGTCGGGGAGACGCGCGCGAATCGGAGCCAGGGAGTCGCTTTGCACGAGGACGTCGATGTCGGCCGGGGCCCGCGACCACCCGTAGACGGCGCCGGCGGCGCTTCCGAATACGAGATGTGTGATCCCCGCCTCCGAGAGGCAGCGGCGGACGATCTCAAACATAGGTCGCCATGACCGACTCCGGCCGTTCGGCGCGATACCGGCGGACGAAGTCGCGCAGGAACGTGACGTGTCCTTCGAGCCAGGGGAACACGCCCAGGCTGCGGCCCCGGTGCTCGCCGGGGAAGAAGAAGCGAATGAGGACGGCGTCGTCCTCGCAGGGCAGCGCCTCCAACTGCTCGACGAGCCGCTCGTACGCGGCGCCCGCGGAGCCCGTGAGATCGCCGTGCGGATTGGGCCGCTCCACGATGCGGTCATTCGCGATCACGTAGCGCTGGAGGAGGAATTCCTCCAGGTTCGACAGATAGACCGCGGAGAGGCGCAGAGAGGCCTTCTCGACGAGCGCGCGGGCGCGGACGATCGCGGCGGGATCGGTGATGTTGCCGACCATCGGGACGATCCGGTCGCGCGCGTGGAGGTCCTTCACGTAGGCGAAGTGATCGGTGCAAGTGAGGTAATGGAGATTGAACCCCTCCGCGGTCGTCGAGCCGATGACCTCTCCGAAATCGGGGATCTTGTCGAGGTTCGCGAGGCAGCTCTCGGAGACGCTGGTGACGCGGAGCTGGCGCCGCACGAACTCCATCTGGATGCGCTCCACGCGCGCGAGGATCTCCGCGCCGGCCCCCCAGCGCGCCGCGAACACGGCCTCGACGCGCGCGCGGCTCGCCTTGGCGTGCTCCTCGTCGAGCGGTTGTTCGGCCAGCCGAGCGAGCACCGCTTTCCCCGGGGCCGCCGCGGGGTCGGCGAGGTCGCCGGAGGGCCGGCGCCGCCCGAGGAGCAGGCAGAGATAATCGAGGGGCCCCGTGGCCTCGGCGAAGAGCAGCTTGAAGAGGAGATGCTCCAGGAGGTTGTCGAGGCGCGCGTCCAGGATCACGGCCAGTTGCGGCCGAAGCGCGCCGATGTACGTGAAGTTCTGATCCGGCCCCACCCCCAGCCACGCTCCGTGCGGCGCGGTGCTCGCCGGCATGCAGCGCCTCAGAACATCATTGTAGGCGACCTCGCTGCTGACGAAGCAGTCGATCGTGTAGTTCGCCGGCGCGGCCGCGCGATGGAGCTCGCCGCGAATGAACGCATCGTAGTCTCGCATGGGCGAGGGAGAATGCGAATCTCGTGCCTCGTTGAATCCAGGCCGAGCACAGGCGAGAACGCCGGCAGATCGAGGGTTGGAGGTCGGCGGGAATGGCTGTATTCGGTGGCAGCCCCGCCGGGTCCGCGCTCGGGCGCCAACCGTGCGGGCAGCGCGCCGTTTGCTGTCGTGAGTCCGTATTCATTTCGTGTGCAGTCGGTCGCACACGAGGGATCTCCCCCGCACAGAGGGGGGACGGCGGCGTCTCGTCCGGAGTGTCTCAGTCTGCGGCGGCAAAATGCGCGATCTGGTCGGCGTAGGCCTTCACGAACGCGGGGCGTGCGGTGGCGCGGCTCATGTAGTCCCGGCACGCCGGATACGCTGCGAGCCCGTCGAACCGATGGACGGGGCGCAGCACGTCCGCCATCAGGAGATCGGCAATCGAGAAGGAGCCTGCGAGCCATTCGCGCTTCAGAAGGACGGTCTCCATGCGCTGGAGTCGTAGCTGGAGGAAGGAGTCGATGCGCTTCCACTCCGGCGAATCCCCCGGCTCGCCGAAGAACTTGGAGAGGACCCACGGTTGACTCGCCATCTCGACGGAGTTGAGCGCCGCGAACACCCACTCGATGACCTCACTTCGTCCGCGCGGATCGGTGGGCATCAGCTTGGGACTTCGTTCGCCGAGGTGAAGCAGGATGGCGCCGCTCTCGAAGATGGAGATGTCGCCGTCCGTCAGCCACGGCACTTGTCCGAACGGTTGATGCGCGAAGTGCTCGGCCCCC
>JAXLYM010000055.1:0-13026 GCA_046351455.1 Polyangiaceae bacterium | reverse complement strand
GCGCCGCGCCGATCTCGACGAGCTTCGGACGGCGCGCACGCACGCAGGCCCCCACGGTCGTGACGCTCACGGTGAGGCGGCTGCCGCTCCCGGACGGCGCGTTCGAGATCGCACGCGCGGCGGCGAAGCTCTCGGGGGCCGACGTCTCGATGGACGCGACGCGACGGGGCGTGACCCTCGCCTTCGCGTAGAGCCGCCTCGGGGCGGCGCGCGCCTTCGACGTGTTGCGCGCCACGCTGCTGGCCGAAACTTCGTCAAAAAGAGCGTCGGGGCGCGGCGGGCGTGATAAAGCGCGGGCCATGGCGCACGACGACGACCGGCGGCGCGTCGAGGCCGCCTTCCGCGACCGGACGCTGCTCAATCAGCCTGAATACGAGCAGGCGGTCCGCGACACGATCGCGGCGCTCGACGCCGGGAAGCTCCGCGTCGCGACGCCGGAGACAGCGGCGGACGGCGCGACCGAGTGGGTGACGCACGCGTGGTTGAAGGAGGCGATCCTCCTCTTCTTCGCGCTGCAGAGGATGAACGTGATCGAGGTGGGGCCGTTCGAGTTCCACGACAAGATCCCGATCAAGCACGGGCTGGACGCGGCCGGCGTGCGCGTGGTGCCGCCCGGCACCGTGCGGTACGGCGCGTTCCTGGAGCCGGGCTGCATCGTGATGCCGGGCTACGTGAACATCGGCGCGTACGTCGGCGCCGGCACGATGGTCGACACGTGGGCCACCGTCGGGAGCTGCGCGCAGATCGGAAAAGACGTGCACCTCTCCGGAGGCGTCGGCATCGGCGGCGTGCTGGAGCCGCCGGGCGCGCGTCCCGTCATCATCGAGGACGGCGCCTTCATCGGATCCCGAGTCGTGGTCGTCGAGGGCGTCGTCGTCGAGCGCGAGGCCGTCATCGGGACGGGCGTGGTGCTCACCGCCTCGACCGCGATCCTCGACGTGACCGGGTCCGAGGTCGTCGAGCACCGCGGGCGCGTCCCCGCGCGCAGCGTCGTGATCCCCGGCGTGCGGCAGAAGAAGTTCCCCGCGGGCGAATTCGGCGTCACGTGCGCGCTCATCATCGGCCGTCGCAGCGAGGCGACCGATCGGAAGGTGTCGCTCAACGCGGCGCTCCGCGACTTCGCCGTGCCCGTCTGAGGAGGCCGCTTGGAGTCGACGATCGATCGCGATCTCGAGAACGCCGCGCTCGCGTCGATGGAGCGAGACGACGCGCGCGTGGTGGAGACGTTGCTGTGGCTGTGCCGCATCCACTCGCCGACCGGGGAAGAGGGGCCGATCTGCGACGCGCTCGTGGAGAGGCTGTCGCGCGCGCGGCTCGCGGGGGCCATCCGTCGCTACGGAGACTCGATCGTGGTGCCGATCACGCGATCGACGGACGGCGTCGCGCGGCCGAAGATCGCGCTGTGCGGACACACGGACGTGGTGCGCACGTCGCACGACGGGCCCGTTCGCATCGAGGGTGACAGGCTGTACGGACCGGGGGCGTCCGACATGAAATCCGGCCTCGCTCTGATGCTCGATCTCGCCGAAGAGGGGCGCGCGGCCGCGGACGGCGTCGATCTGACGCTGGTGTTTTACGCGCGCGAAGAAGGTCCGTTCCTGGAGAACGAGCTCGGTGACGTGCTCTCGGCGGACGAGGAGCTGCGCGGCGTCGATCTCGCGGTCTGCATGGAACCGAGCGACAACAAGCTGAGCCTGGGCGCCTCCGGGTCGATCCACGCGACCGTCACGTTCAAGGGGCGGACGGCGCACAGCGCGCGACCGTGGCAGGGCGAGAACGCGATCCACAAGGCCGGGCCGTTCCTGTGCGATCTCGCGGCGCTGAAGCCTCGTGAGGTGACCCTCGACGGGCTCGTGTACCGGACCGTGACAACCGTTACCATGGCCCAAGGAGGCCGCGGCCGGAACGTCGTGCCCGACGAGCTCACGTTGAACGTGAACCACCGGTTCTCACCGGACACCTCGATCGAACAAGCGCAGCGCGACATCGAGTCGCTCGTGGCCGGGCGCGCGCACGTCGACTGGCGCGATCTGTCACCGTCGGCGCCGCCGCACGCGTCGCACCCGCTCGTGGCGAAGCTGCGGGACGCGGGCGTCGTCGCGGTGGAGCCGAAGCAGGCTTGGACCGACGTCGCTCGGTTCGCGACGATCGGCGTGCCGGCCGTGAACTACGGTCCGGGGGAGAACGCGCAGGCCCACCAGCGGAACGAGTGGACCAGCGTCGCGAAGCTCGTCCAGGGCCGCAAGATCGTGGAGCGCTGGCTGCGCTCGATCGCGGCGCCGCACCTCGGGAGCACCTGAATGCCGACCCTCTCCTCGCTCCTCGTCCATCGCAGCGTCGCGTCGATGCAGGCCGTCGAGGACGCGATCGCGCGGCAGGTCGTGTACGGCGACGATCTCGCGACGAACGTGCTCGAGGTGGGCGCGGCGCGCGAGGACGACGTGACGCGCCTCGCCGCCGAGAGCCTCGGCATGTTCGCGCTGCCGCCGGGGAAGATCGTGCTCCTGGATCCGGGCGTGCTGCGGCTCATCCCCGGCGACGTCGCGCAGCGCTACGGCATCTTCCCGATCGAGAAGCGCGGTCAGGATCTCGTCGTCGCGACGAGCGAGCCCTTGTCGCAGAACATCGAGGACGACCTCGGCTTCTTGCTGAACCTCAACCTGCGGCCCGTGTACGCGCTGCACGTGCGCATCGTGCAGGCGCTCGCGGATCACTACGGGCAGACGATGGAGCGGCGGTACAAGCGGCTGCTCGCGAAGCTCGAAGGTCGCAAGGCGCACGAGACGGAGCCGCCTCCCGCGGGCGCCGCGCAGATCGCGGCGCTCCCGAAGACCGCGGCGGCGCCGGTGAAGACGCCGGTGCTGCCGACGCGCCTCCTGGAGCCGCCGCCCCGGCCGCTGCCTGGCGAGGGCGCCGCCGCGCAGGGAGCCGAGCCCGCGATCATGCCGGATCGGCCCACGCTGCGCGGGCTGCAGGTGCCCGTGGCGGTCGCGGAGGACGACTCGTGGGGGCCCGCTCCCGAGAACGCGGCGGCCGGGCTGCCCGCGACGATCGAGCTGTCGCCGCTGCCGCCTTTGGCCGCGGAGCCGATCGTCGCGCCGGTGATCGCCCCTGCGGACGCGCGGATCACGGTGCCCGCGGAGCCGACGTTGCGCGACGTGCAGGCGACGATCTCGAAGTCGCCGTCCTCGTTGCCGGTGACGGTGCGCGCGCCGAGCACGCAGGGGGTGCCTCCGGAGGCGCTGTCCGCTCCGCCTTTGCCGAAGATCGAAGGCGTTCCGCAGGCGCTCGCGGCGTTCGCGCGCCCGTTCGCCAACGAGGCCGACGCGCGCACCGCGCCCGCTCCGCCGAAGGGTCCGCGCGCGCGCCGCAAGGGTCCGTTCCCCGCGGACATCGCCGAGGACGAGATGGCGAGCGCCGCCACGACCGACGGCGTGCTGGAGGTGTTCTTCGATTTCGCGCAGCAGTACTTCGAGTACGCGGCGCTCTTCGTCGTGCACGGCGACATCGCGGAGGGGCGTGACGCCTCGGGGCGCGGGTCCGATCGCGCGCGCGTCACCGCGGTGGGGCTGCCGCTCGATCTGCCGAGCGCGCTCGCGAGCGCACGTGAGCGTCGCGCGCCGGTGCTCGCGGATTTCACGGCGGACGGGCTCGACGCCGAGCTGGCGGTGGACCTCGGGCGCGCGCCGGCTTCGGCGGGCGGCGCGCCTTCGCCGACCGCGCCTTCCAAGCGCGCCGACGCGGTGGTGATCCCGATCGTCGTGCGCGGTCGCGCGGTGGCGCTCCTGTTCGGTGACGACGCGCCTGCGCCCGTGGAGCTCGTGTCGATCGGCGAGGTGATCGCGTTCGCGGGGCTCGCGGGCGCCGCGATCGAGCGGCTCATCCTGCGCAAGAAGATGGGGCAGTCCGCGACGGCTCGGCTCACGCCCGCGGCGATCGGCGCGGTGGCGCCGCGCGCGGAAGGGCCTGCGGCGATCGCCGGGGCTGCGCCCGAAGCTGCGAAGCCCGCGGCCACGAAGCCTCCCGTCGCGGCGCCGACGAAGGCGACCACGTCCCCCGTACCGCAGCGTGCCGTTGCGCGCGCGGGGCTCGCGGCGCTCGCGAGGATGTTCGCGCCGCCCGCGCCGAAGCCGGCCGCGGAGAAGGACGGAGCGGCCGCGCGCACGAAGAGCGAAGCGCCGCCGCCCCCCGCGAAGGAAGCGGCTCCGAAGCCGACGTCGGAACCGCCGCGCGCGCCGGAGCAAGACATCGAATCGCCGCGCGCGCCGGAGCAAGACGTCGAACCGCCGCGCGCGCCGGAGCAAGACGTCGAACCGCCGCACGCGCCGGAGCCTGCGGCTGCGGCTCCGTTGGAAGAGAGCCCGCCGGTCGGGATCGCGGCGTCCCGATCCGAAGAGCCGTTCCTGCTCACGCCGTCGGCGCAGGGGCGTGGAGCCGATGAGTCGTTCGCGCTCGCCGCGCGCACGCCTCCGCCGGACGTGATCGTCGGCGAGACGCCCGCGCCGCTCGTGGAGGACGCTGCGTCGGAAGAGCCTGCGCCGCTCGCGCCGGAGCAGACGTCCGACTCCGGGAGCGACGCGCTCACCGTCGCGCTCACGTTGTCCGCAGAGTCCCCCGCGCCGCGCAGGACGGACGCGATCGAGCCCGCGAACGCGCCCGAGAACGAGACGCACGTCGTCCCCGACGAAGCGCTGGAGACGGTGGAGCCCGCCCCCGCGGAGCCGAGCGTCCCGATCGAGCTGTCCGGCAGCGAGCCGGCCGACGTCGACAGCAACGCGGAGACCGCGGTGCCTCCGATCGCGCTGCGACCGGACATCGACGGGAGCGCGACACACACCGAAGATCACGCTGCCGCCGCGGACGACAGCGCCGCGGCCGAGCCGCTCCGCGCCGCGGCCGATCGTCCGCGCACGATGGCCGATCGCGTCGGCACGATCGAGGATCGACCGAGCACGACCGGCGATCGCCTCAGCACGATGGGCGATCGACCGAGCACGATGGGCGACCGTCCGAGCTCCACGGACGGCCGCCCGAGCGCGCCGATCGTCGTCGACGTCTTCGCGGACTCCACCGAAGGCATCACGAGCGCGCTCGCGCGCGCCGCCGAAGAGGTGTCGGTTCGAAGGGAGCGCCGTCAGAGCGCCGACGACGCGAAGGCCGCACGGAAGGTCGCGCGCGATCGCGAGGCGCCTCCGGAAGAGACGCTCACCGAAGGCTTCCCCGCGGCCGGAGCGGAGGCCTCGCACCTCACCGCGGAGACGCCGGATCCGACGCCGTTCCTCGACGCCGACTCCGAGAGCGCGCAGGTGGACGCGAGCGACGCGCCGTCGATCAGCGAGTCCGCGGCGTCGCCGCCCGTGAACGAGAGCGCCGCGTCTCCGTGGACCGGCGTCACGCTCGAAGCGCTCCTCCTCCGCGCGGCCCGCGGCGCCGATCAAGCGGACGCGCGCGTGGAGCTCGCGCGTCGTGCGGAGCGGAACCTCGCGCCGCTCATCGCGCTGTTCCCGGGCCCGCTGGATCAAGATCGCCACCGCTCGGCGGATCGGCTCCCGGCGGCGTCGCAGTGCGGACCGCTGCTCGAGGCGCTCGCGCGCGCCGGTGCCCGCGGCGCGGCGACGGTCGCGGTGCTCGCGCGGCACGACAACGTCGACGTGCGCTTCTGGGCCGCGCACCTCCTCGGCGAGATCGCGAGCCCCGAAGCCGCCGACGGTCTGCTGCCGTTCCTGGTCGATCCGGATCCGGCGGTGCGTCGCGTGGCGCTTCGTTCGGCGGCGTCCGTGCTCGGCGCGTCGCTCCCGGGTCGTCCGCTCGAAGCGGCGCTCGGCTATGTGGCGCGCGACGCGCAGACGCCGATGCGCGAGCGCATCGCCGCGATCGACGCGATGGGGCAGCTCCGCGCGTCGTTCTTCGTGCCGGTGCTCATCGGCCTGCTCGGCGCCGTGCCCGACGAGGTGGCGGAGACGGCGCGCCGCTCGCTCCTGGTGCTCACGCGTCAGGACTTCGCGCGCGACGCCGCGCGATGGAACGAGTGGTGGTCGCGCAACGACGCGCGCCATCGCATCGAGTGGCTCATCGACGCGCTCATGCACGACACGCAGTCGATCCGCCGCGCCGCCGGCGACGAGCTGAAGAACCTCACGAAGGAGTACTTCGGCTACTACGACGATCTGCCGCGCCGCGAGCGAGAGCGCGCGCAGGAGCGCTACCGCGAGTGGTGGGAGCGCGAAGGTCGCGCCCGCTTCAAGTGATCGCCGCCCGCTGATCGCCTCGTCGAGCCGCGCACCGAAGCGCCTCGTCGAGCCGCGCACCGAAGCGCCTCATCGAGCTGCGCACCGAAGCGCCTCATCGAGCTGCGCGCGCCGATCTCCTCCGCGCGCCGATCGCCGCGTCATGTCGCGATCAAAAGCACTTCTTCATGCAGCGTTTGTAGGTCTTCTCGCACGTCTTCTCGCAGGCGGCGGTGGTGCACGCCTGCTTGCACGGCGTCCACGCGTCGCGGCACTGCGCGGCGCACGCGGCGGCCGGAGGCTCGGCGTCCTCGGGCTTCGCGCTCGCGTCGGGCGGCGCGGCGTCGGCGGGCGCGCCCGCGTCCCCGAACATCATCGGCGGCGGCGCGAGCACGTTCGTCGGCTCGGGCACGGCGCGCTGCGCGACGACGCTCGGCGCCGACGTCTCCTGGAAGTCGCTCTCCCCCGAGAGCTCGCGCTGTCGCCGCCGCGCGTACTCCACGCGATCACGCGTCTGCCCGAACGTGTAGTACTTCACCCACTCGTCCCAGCACGAGAGCTGGATCGTCGATTTTTCTCCCGAGTGCGAGTCGAGCGCCATGCAGTGCTCGAAGCGCACGTCGCCTTCGTACACCGCGTTGATGCTGGCGCCGCACGCGAGGACCGAGACCGCGCACACGGGCGCGAGCGCGACGACGGTGACAGAGCGTGCCGAGGGGACCTTCATCGAGAGCGGAGCGCGACGGCGATCGACCGCCGCACGCAGAGCCTACCACCGCGAAGCGACGACAAAAGGCACCTCGAAGACGTCCCGCCCCCCGGAGCAGGCGCCGCCACGGCCGGCCGCGACAGAAAACGACTAGATCCGCTTGAGCTTCTGCCCGGGTCTCACTATGGTGCGCGGCCCTATGTTCCTCATGCTGTCGAAGCACCCCCGCAAGCAGAACCGCACCAAGACGAAGCGCTTCCGCGCGAAGTTGAAGGCGAAGAACAAGGCGCGTCGCGACCGGATCTACGTCCGCGCGAAGTGAGCGTCCGCGTGCGCACCCCTTCGGCCGACCTCCCGCGCGGAGGCCCGCCGAACGATCGCACGCCCACGTCTCTCCCGCCTCGCTCGTGATCGGATCCTCTCCGATCGCCGGCACCATCTCTGCCGCCCCCCGAAACGCGCGCCGTCCAGCACGATCTGCGACGCGACCGGGATATGTGCGCGCTCTGTCTCGCACGTGAGGCCTCGGCGAGACGGATCGCGCCAGGCGAAATAAAGAACAAACCCAACCCCTATTTCGTGGCTGCCCCCCGTCGCGACGAACCCCCACGTTCGAGAACGTGAGCCCCCGTCCTCCGTGTGCGCACGGCACACGAAGCGCGGATGCTCGCGCGATCAGCTTGTTTTAGAGGGGAAACGGAGGGGAGCGAGCGACGCTGCGGCCTTTCAGGGGCCGCCCTTCTTCAGCTCGGTGAGGACCAGCTTCGCGACGGCCTTCAGCGTGTCGAACACGCCGACGCCCGTGCGCGCGATGCCCTCGAAGTCTGGTGTGTTCGTCGGGTTGAGCAGCGAGCGCAGCTCCTCCACGCTCGCGATCTCCGGCATGTCGCGCTTGTTGTACTGCACGACGAACGGGATCTTATCGAGCGAGTAGCCCTGCTCCGCGAGGTTCGTGCGCAGGTTCTCGAGCGACTCCTGGTTCGCTTCGAGGCGCGCGATCTGCGAGTCGGCCACGAACACCACGCCGTCGACGCCCTTCAAGATCAGCTTGCGGCTCGCGTCGTAGAAGACCTGTCCGGGCACCGTGTAGAGGTGGAAGCGCGTCTTGAAGCCGCGGATCTCACCCAGCGCCAGCGGGAGGAAATCGAAGAACAGCGTGCGGTCCGTCTCGGTGGCCAGGGAGATCATCTTGCCCTTGGCCTCGGGGTTGGTGCGCTCGTAGATGTACTGCAGGTTCGTCGTCTTGCCGCAGAGACCCGGGCCGTAATAGACGATCTTGCAGTTGATCTCGCGCGCCATGTAATTGATGAAGCTCATGGTGCGCGCTCCTAGTCGTTGAAGAGGTTGTCGATGTCTTCGTCGGTGATCTCGGCGAACGGCGAGTCGGCTCCGGGCTCCTGCACCTTCTTCAGCAGCGCCTCGAAGATGTGGTTCAGCTCCTCGCTGGCCTTGCGCACGCGGAGGCGCACGAGGCCGAGGCTCGACTTCGAGTCGAAGATCACGACGAGGATGACGCGGTTGCCGACGAGCTGGATGTGAATGTTCGCCTTCTCGCCCTCGTGGAACTGGGTGGCGAACTCGTTCTCCTTGAGCAGCTTCGCCATGCCGCCCGTCGCCGCGATGTTGCCGGCGGTGAGCGAGGCCAGAGACGTGGTGTCGAGGTTGTCGACGTCGCCGCTCGCGGCGATGAGCTGACCGTTCTTGTCGACGATGAAGACGACCTTCGCGTTGGCGTCCTTGACGAGGCGATCCACCACGCTCTGGATCTGATTGAACTCCTCCTCGTACATGACCATCTGCGGATTGACCATCGTTCCTCCGGCAGCGCCCGGCCTTAGGTAGCCGTCTCAACGTCGCGGTTGTCGCGCCTGCTTACCTGAATTTTGGCGGGTGGGGGCGTGCGCAGGCGTCCGCGGCTCGGGGAACATGACACCCACGACGCAACGCGAACTTGCCACAAAACCCTTCTATCCGATGCGGGGTAGGTGGAGCAAGGCGCACCGGCCGCGTGACGCGCAAACCCCCTGCACGACGGGGCGGCGCTACACTAGAAAGATGCGGGCGCCCGAGGGCGCGGGGACCGGTCTCTTTTTCTGGTGAGGACCTCGCTGTGGGAATTTTCGGCGTCTTTTTCGTCCCGATCCTCCTCGGTTTCCTGCTGATTTTCTTGATCGCGCGCTTCTCGCCGAACGTGCCGCGCACCGCGCCGCTCCGCACCGGGGAGAAATCGGACGACCGGCCGGAGATCACGTCGGACGAATTCATGGACGTCATCACCGACCTCTTGGCGTCGCTCGGGCTGGAGACGGTCTTCTCGTCGGCCGGCACCGGCGGCGTGGTGGACGTGACGGCGCGTGATCCTCGTCCGCTCACGGGCGGGCGCATTCTCCTGCACGCGACGCCCGTGCTGTCCGGTCAGGTGGACGCGGCGGAGGTGCTGTCGTTCGCGGATGGAGTGCGCGGTGACATGGGCTGCTTGAAGGGCATCTACATCGCGCTCGCGGGCTTCACGGAGGAGGCGCACGCGGGCATCCGCGCCTGCTCGGCGCCGATCGATCTGATCGACGGGCCGGGGCTCCTCGATCTGGTGCGCGATCACTTGCCGGACCGCGCGTCCTCGCTCGAAGGGTATCGGGGCTTCAACCGGACGCGTCCGCGCCACGCCCGCGGTGAGACGGAAGCCAGCGACAAGTGACGTCGCGCTCGCGCTCGCGTGCTCGTGCGCGATCGGGCTCGCGGGCGCGTGCGGCTCCTCCGCGAGCGGCTCCGGCGGCGCGACGACCGTGAGCTCCGGCGCGACGGGCGGCGACGATCCGATCAGCGGCCTCGGCGGGATGCAGGCGACGTGCACCGGCGGCGCGACGTCCGGCGGATCGGGCGGATCCGGCGGTGCGAACAGCGGGTGCGACGGCGTCTTCGGAGCGGCGCACTTCGCGTCGGACGTGGGGCCGATCCTCGCGGCGTGCACCGGCGAGCTCTGTCACCTCCCGCCCGGATACGCCGACGTGGTGAGCGTGCCGTCCGAGGAGTGCTGCGACGGGCGGCTGATCGTGAAGCCGTTCGACGCAGCGCACAGCTACCTGCTCGACAAGGTGAAGGGCGAAGGCCTCTGCTACGGAGGCCGGATGCCGTTCGACGCGCCGCCGCTGTCGGACGCGGAGGTCGGGGCGATCGCGCGGTGGATCTGCGCGGGCGCGCTCGACGACTGAAGCGCCCGCGGCCTTCTGCTAGGGTGCCGGCCGTGAAATCCGCGCTCCGTACCGCTGCGGCGGGCCTCTCGATCGCCGCGCTCGCGATGATCGCCGCGCCGCGTGACTCCTCCGCGGCGGCCTCCGCCATCCACCCCGACGTCTCGAAGGCGGTCGCGAGCCTGCAGGCCGCGAAGGGCCCGCAGGTGTACGCGGCGCTGCGCGACGTGTGGCGCACGTGGGACCGGACCGATCCCGCGCAGGTGGAGGAGGCGCTCGCGGCCTTCATCGAAGCGAAGGACACGCCCGCGCCGGCGCGCGTGTATGCGCAGCTCCTCACGGGCTACGCGCGGCGGCGGCGCGGCGATCTCGCAGGCGCGGCGACGAAGATCCGGAGCCTCGGGTTCGTGGGCAACTGGGTCACGGTCGGCCCCTTCGACAACGACAACCGCGGCGGCTTCGCGCAGGCGTACGAGCCGGAGAGCGATCTCGATCAGGCGGTGAACGTCACGCGCTCGTTCAAGGGCAAGGAGCGCGCGGTGAAGTGGCGCGTCCCGCCGGAGCCCGCGGCTTACGGGTGGGTCGATTTCGGCGCGCTCATGCGACCGAACGACGAGATCTGCGCGTACGCGACGACCTTCGTCCGCGCGAAGGCCGGCACCAAGACGCCGCGCGCGATCACGCTGTGGGCCGGCGCGTCGGGCGCGTTCCGCGTCGTGTGGAACGGCGAGAAGGCGATCGAGGACACGGGCTACCGCGACCTCGACATCGATCGGTTCGCCGCGCAGGTGACGCTGAAGCCGGGCAACAACCGCATCCTCGTGAAGGTGTGCGGCGATCACAGCTCACCGAAGCTCGCGCTGCGCATCGGCGACGAGAAGGGCGCGCCGGAGCAGGGCGTGGAGACCGTCGCGGATCCGTCGCTCGTCCCGGTGAAGATCGAGAAGGCCGACGGCAAGGACGCGAAGGACGCGAAGGACAAGAGCGCGGCGTCGCCGAAGGGCGGCGTCGAGGGGCCGATGCAGGCGTTCCGCCGCGCGCTCGGCAAGCTCGCGGAGCCCGAGGATCCGAAGGCGAAGGACGAAGAGGACGCGAAGAAGAAGCCCCCGACCGACGCGGAGGCCGCGCTGCTGGAGGCGTTCGCGCGGTACCTCACGACGACGGGCGGCGACGATCACCGCGAGCACCTCGCGCGCGACCTCGCGAGCCGCGCGGCCGACGCGCACCCGACGGTGGCGCGGCTGCTCCTCGCGGGGGAGCTCGCGGAGGATCGCAACGGCCGCAGGGCGCGCGTCGACAAGGCCGTCGAGCTCGCGGGCGGCGCCGATCGCGACGTGGACATCCTCCTCGCGCAGGCGGTGCTCGCGCGCACGAGCACGAACTGGCGCGACGCGGTGCCGATCTACGAGAAGATCCTCGCGAAGGAGCCGGACAACATCCGCGCGACGCTCGGCTTCGTGGAGCTCTACGCCGAGGCCGGGCTGCCGCGCACCGCGCTCGCGGCGCTGGAGAAGGCGGTCGCGCGCAACCCTTCGAGCGTCGCGCTCCTCCGCGTGTACTCGGGTCAGCTGCGCGCGCTCGGCCGCGACACGGAGGCGGTCGAGGCGGAGGCCCGCTACTCGGGGCTGCGGTTCGACGACACGTCGTTCCTCTCGGATCAGGTGGAGCTCGCGATCGCGCGGCGCGATCCGGCGGGCGCCGAGCGGTGGCTGAACCGCTTCCTCCAGGCCGAGACGGACGCCGCGGCCGGTCACGCGTTCGCGGCGCAGATCTACCGTTCGCTCGGCCGGAAGGACCGCGCGCTCTCGGAGCTGTCCGCGTCGCTCGCGATCGCCCCCGAGGACGTCGGCACGATGCGCGCGATGAGCGATCTGTACGCCGAGCTCGACAAGCGCGACGAGCAGCTGAAGCTGCTGCGACAGATCCTCGCGATCGTGCCGCAGGCGAAGGACGTCCGCGAGTACCTGGAGCACGTCGAGCCGCCGAAGCCGCGCCCGGACGAGGCGTACGCGTGGGCGCCGGAAAAATTCCTCCCGCTCCGCAACACCGCGGACAAGCGCTACCCGAAGCGCACGCTGAAGAACCTCAACGTCACCACCGTGTTCCCGAACGGCCTCGCGAGCCGCTTCCACCAGGTGGTGTACATGCCGGTGACCGAGGACGCGGCGCAGGACGCGCGCGAGTTCGCCTTCAGCTACCAGGGCGACAAGCAGGTCGTCACGCTGCGCGCCGCGAAGGTGTACCGCGCCGACGGCAAGATCGACGAGGCGGTCGACACGGGGGAGGCCGGCGTCGCGAACCCCGCGATCTCGATGTACACGTCGACGCGCACCTTCTACGTGCGGTTCCCGCGGCTCTCGCCCGGCGACATCGTCGAGCTGCGGTACCGCGTGGAGGACGTCTCGCTCCGCAACGAGATCGCCGACTACTTCGGCGAGGTCGAGTACCTCCAGTCCGACGAGCCGATCGGCTCCGCCGAGTACATCCTCCTCTCGCCGAAGACGAAGAAGATGAACGTCTTCGTGTCGCCGCTCCCGGGCATCAAGCAGGAGACGACGGAGAACGGCGATCAGTCGATCCTGCGCATCACCGCGACCGACGTGCCGCCGGTCGTGCCGGAGAGCGCGATGCCGCCGTGGTCGGAGGTGCTCGCGCACGTGCACGTGTCGACGTTCAAGACGTGGGACGAGGTCGGCGCGTTCTACTGGGGCCTCGCGAAGGACCAGCTCGACGTCGATGACGAGGTTCGGAAGAAGGTCCGCGAGCTGACAAAGGGGCTCAAGGACGACGCCTCGAAGGTGAAGGCGATCTACAAGTACGTGACCGAGCTGCGCTACGTCGCGCTGGAGCTCGGGATCGAGGGGATCCGCCCGCGCCGCGCGTCGCAGACGATGGCCCGCGG
>JAXLYM010000054.1:0-13200 GCA_046351455.1 Polyangiaceae bacterium | reverse complement strand
GGGTTCACCATCGGCACGCACCAGATCTGGAATTCGGACAGATACCGCTTCACCCGAGCGTCGGAGTCCGGCTTGAGGAGCGTCTCCATCGCGTCGAGCACGATATCGGAGGACAGCGGCTCGTCCCCGTGGTGCGCGGCGTTCAGCAGCATGCTGGGGCGGTCGTGCGCGGACTTCGGATCATCGGCCACGAGCACGGCCTTGATCGCGCGCCCTTCGGTGGAGGTGCCGATCTGCACGATCTCGGTCTTGTCGGGATACCGCCGGTGCAGATCGTCGATCACGTCATCGATGTCGAGCAGGTGAGCGTAGGTATCGAACACCCGCTTCCATTGCTCCTTGTTCACCCACGGGGGCCGCTGCGCACGCGCCGAAGGCCTCTCCTCCGGCGGCCGCGGCGCTGGCAACGGCGCCGCGGAGACTGACGCGCTCGCAGACACCGTCGCCGTGGGAGCGGCCGTCGCGACCGGCACCTCCGCCGTCCCCGACACCGATGGAGGAGGCACCGGTGGCCGCCCATGGACATCCCCGCTGGACTGGCCCTTTCCACAAGCGGAGAGCGCGAACAGCAAACAGAGGAGAGCGCCGTCCCGAGTCAGGCGACGCTTCCCCCGCCCTGAACGAGCACCGCGAGAGATTTGGGCGGGGCGGGCCGCGCGGACCGAAGGGAGCACGGACCGGGGGTGGGCACGCTCGTCTGTCATCCTGCAATCATGTTCCGTGAAGCTCTGCGCGCAACGCGGCGATCATCTCGTCGAGGGCCACGCGCGCCGACTTGAGGCCGCCCGTCATGCTGAAGAAGCCGTGAATCTGGCCCTCGACGCAGCGGTGCTTCACGCGGACGCCCGCCTCCGCGAGCGCCTCCGCGTACGCGCGGCCCTCGTCGCGCAGCGCATCGAAGCCCGCCGTCACGATGTACGCAGGACACAGGCCCTGGTGATTCCCGGCCAACAGCGGGGACGCGCGCGGGTCCGTCTCCTGGTCCGGCGAGCGCAGATAAGCACCCAGGAACCAGTCAATCGACTCCTTCGTGAGGAAGAAGCCCTCCTGGAAATAACGGTGCGACGGCTTCGAGCGCGTCATGTCCGTGCACGGGTACACGAGGAGCTGGAACACCGGCTTTCGTGGGTGGTGCCGCAGCTCGCGCGCGACCACCGCCGACAGGTTGCCGCCCGCGCTGTCCCCCATGACGGCCATCTTCGCCGGGTCCCCGCCGATGGAGGCCGCGTTCTCGGCCACCCACTCGTACGCGGCGATCGCGTCGTTCACGGGAGTCGGGAACTTGTGCTCGGGCGCGAGGCGATAGTCCACCGCCACCACCACCGCGTGCACGCTCAAAGAGAGCTCCCGACACTCCCCATCATGCGACTTCAAGCTCCCGAGGACGAAGCCGCCGCCGTGATAGAACACGATGACGGGGAGAGGGCCAGTCGCCTCCGCCGGACGGTACACGCGGGCCCGGATCGCGCCGCCCTCCACGCGGATCACCACGTCGTGGATCGACAGCGCCCCTTGCGGCCGCGCCTGGAGGATCTGCGCCTCCGACTCCATCCCGGCGCGGGCCTTTTCGAGCCCCAAGCGCGCCCAGCTCCCGTGTCCGAGAGCGTCGGAGAGGCGCAGGATGGCCTGGACTTGCGGATCCAGGAGGAACCCCTCCGGCGAGGACACCGGCGCTCCGACGAGCGCGCGCAACACCCCATGAGGGAGCTGCATCAGAGTCAACGTGGCCTGGCGCTGAGCCTCGATATCGAACGACATACGCTGTGATTCCTTACTTGCCCTTGGCGGCGCGGACGCCGAGATCGATGGTGACGCTCACGCTGACCGCGATCCCGGTGCCGATGACGTCCCACAAAAAGTCTTTCCACGAAGGGTCCCCGAGGCCCATGGCGTCGAGCACCTCTTTCCCGAGGCCGGCGCCGATCCCCACGGAGGCGGCCAGCGCGGCGCGCCCCGCGACGTCGTCGGTGATGGCGGTGGAGACGGCATATCCGCCCCCGGTGAGCCCGGCGCACACCCCCATGTGAAGGGCCTTGTCCGTCCCCCACCACGGATCCGGATCCGGCGGAGTCGCGTGGGCGGCAGTCGTCGTGCAGAGGAGGCAGGCCGCGAGCGCGGAGGAGACGAGAGGTCGCCGCAACATCCCCCGAACATTCGGCGAACCGGCCCCAAAAGGCAAACCAGAACATGCCTGATTCACAAAACGCAAACCCCCCGCTCCTTTCGAAGCGAGGGGCCTACGTTGCTTATCGGTCCGATCTCAACCGGAAGCCGATGGGCGCTGAATCTTCACTTCAGATCCAGTTTCCCACCGAGCTTCTCGCGGATGAGGTCGCCGATCGTGCCGGCCACCGGACGGTCGTCATCGTCAGCGCCGCCAGTCTTGGCGCCGCCTCCGCCCTTCTTCTTCTTGCCAGAAGTGTCCGAGGCAGTGGGCTTCTCGGCCCCGACGTTCTTCATGGTGAGGAACAGGCGCCGATCGATCGTGTCGATGCTGGACACCTCGCACTTCACCTTGTCGCCCGCCTTGATCTTGCCGCCTTCGGGCTCCAGCACGTCGGACGTGCTGATCATGCCCTCGACGCCTTCGCGGAGCTTCACGAACACGCCGTAGTCGACCACGGAGAGGACCTTCGCGTCGTCGAACACTCGGCCCATCGGGAACTCCGTGAGCATGCTCGGCCACGGATCGTCCCAGAGCTGCTTGATGCCGAGAGAGACCTTCTTCTCGTCGTGGTTGATCGAGAGGATGATCGCCTCGACGTCGTCGCCCTTGTGGTAGAGGTCCGACGGGTTGTTGACGCGCACCGACCACGAGAGATCGCTCTTGTGGACCATGCCGTCGACGCCCTCCTCGATCCCGACGAACACGCCGTAATCGGTGAGGCTGCGCACCTTGCCCGCGATCTTGTCGCCGGGGTGGTACTTGTCCGTGAAGAGCATCCACGGATCGGGCTCGAGCTGCTTGAGACCGAGGCTGATGCGCTTCGCGCGAGCGTCGACCTCGAGCACCTGGCACTCGATCTCCTGGCCGACCTCGAGGAGCTTCGACGGGTGCTTGACCTTCTTGGTCCAGCTCATCTCGCTCACGTGGATGAGGCCCTCGACGCCCGGCTCCAGCTCGACGAACGCGCCGTAGTCGGTGATCGACATGACCTTGCCGCGGACCTTCTTGCCGGCCGGATAAGCCTCCTCGGCGTGGTTCCACGGATCTTCCTGGGTCTGCTTCAGGCCGAGGGAGACGCGCTCCGTCTCGGGGTTGTACTTGAGGACCTTGACGGTGACCTCGTCGCCGACCTGGAACACCTCGGACGGGTGGTTGACCCGGCCCCAGGACATGTCGGTGATGTGGAGGAGGCCGTCGATGCCGCCGAGATCCACGAACGCACCGTACTCGGTGATGTTCTTGATCGTGCCCTTGACGACCATGCCCTCGGTGAGGACCTCGAGCGTCTTCTGCTTCATCTCGTCGCGCTCGCGCTCCAGGAGGACGCGTCGCGAGAGGACGATGTTGCCGCGCTTCTTGTTGAACTTGATGACCTTGAACTTGTAGGTCTGACCGATCAGCTTATCGAGGTTGCGGATCGGGCGGAGGTCGACCTGCGAGCCGGGGAGGAACGCCTTGACGCCGCCACGGATGGTGACGGAGAGGCCGCCCTTGACGCGCTGGCTGATCGTACCTTCGATGAGCTCGTCCGCCTCGCAGGCGTTCGAGATCTCATCCCAGACCTTCATCTTGTCGGCTTTTTCCTTCGACAAGGTGACGAGGCCGTCGTCATTTTCGCGGCTCTCGATGTACACGTCCACGTGGTCGCCAGGCTTCACGCTGGCCGAACCGCTCGCGTCCGCGAACTCGCGAAGAGGGATCACGCCCTCGCTCTTACCGCCGATGTCGACGACCACGGCGTCGCGACCAACGCTGACGACCGTGCCGGAGATGATTTCGCCTTCGCGCGCGAAGTCGCCGTTTTCGACGCTCTTTTCGAACAACGCGGCGAAGCTATCTCCGCCCGCCATTTCCATCATTTCTGTCATAGAAGTTTTCGGGGACCATCCTTCTCTCCCCTTCTTGCCGAAGGAGAGGCCGGCGGCTCTAGTACCGCGCCCAGCGCGTGTCAAACGTGAAGGACAAGCCGCGATCCAACGCGTAAAACGAGCCCCCCGACGCGGCGGTTCCGGGGCGAGTGATCGTCACCGGGCGAGCATCCCGAACGGCTTTCACTGGCCCAGATCGTCGCTGGACCTTCGCTCCGGGGTGTGCGGCGGGTCGTTCGGGTCGGCTCCGTCGCTCGGGACCGAGAAGTCGGGGCGGTCGAGCTTCGGCTCCAGCGGGAGGACCGGGAAGCCGGGCGGCGGGGTGAAGCCGTGCTTTCGGTACGTGAGCAAGGCGATCTTTTCGTGGTGATGCGGTGTCCAGCTCCCCGGCTCGGCGCACCAGTCATGGAGCCAGTAGACATCGAAGCTGACGAGCTCGTCCTCCGGCCTCCCCGTGTGCTCGTGGTAACGAAGGAGGTAGTCGCGGAGGCCCTGTCGATAGGTCTTGTAGTCCTCCATGCGGATACGGTTCTCGTAGTCGCCGTACACCTGCGGGAGACCCATTCCCTTCGCGTCCGAGAGGAACAGATCCGGCTCTCTTCCCGTGAGCGGATCGATGTGGCGGCCGTCCAGCGTGAAGGCGTCGATCGCCAGCACGCCGTCGTCGCGGAGCGGGTTCGGCGCGAACATGCGCCATCCCTGGCGCCACCGCGTATAGCCTGTCACTGCCTTGATGTAGATGGGCAGCGGCGGCTTGAGCTGCGTCGGGAAGCACGGATTGCCCACCATCATCTCGAAGAAGGCGCACACGGCGAGATAGGCCACCAGGGTCTCGCGGGCGGTGACTCCGATGCTCGCGAGGCGCGCTCCGATCGGGGAGATCGAAGGCTGTTCGGGCTTGTCTCGGGAGGTGAGGCCGAGAGAGAAAAAGCGGGCGATCTCGGCGCGGTGACCGGACAGATAACCCATGATCGGGTCCCAGGAGAAGAGGCTCAGCGCCCACAAGGGATACCGCCACACCGTGCCTCCGGGGAGCGATCTTGCGATCTCGAAGACGGCCTTGGCGCGCTCGTAACGGCGGCCCTCCGCGTCCTTCACCACGAGGAGCGGCGGATTCGCGTGCTCGGGGCTCGATGGCTCCAGCGTGAGGAGATCGAGCCTGTCCAGGCGCGCGAGGAGGCGGCCGAGGAAGAACGCGAGCGGGCTCGTCCGGTCGAGGACCACGGTGCGCGCGGAGGCGCGGCGGCGACACCACCTCTCCAGATCGCGCCAGTTCTCGCGCGTCGGCAGGAGGTACGAGTACGTCATCATCGAGTACGAGAAGGGGCCGAGTCGGAAGACGCCCGCGAACATGCCGTGCAGGACATGCATCCACGCCATCGCGAGCGGACGCGTGTACCGACGGCCCGTCGGCCACAGGATCCACGCGCAGATCAGGGCCTCGATCACGAGGGTCGCCCAGGAGACGAATCGGGTGAACGGGAACGGCAGGTGCAAATCGCGGAGCCACGCGCCGAAGGGCGTCAGCATGCGGTCGATCTGCAGGACGTAGTGGACCGTCTTTCCGGCCTTCCAGTCGTCTCCGCTCTTGTTGACGACGTTGAAGAAGTAGCAAATCGCGATGTTGGCGAGCGCGAGGAGGTAAATGGCGCCCTCCGCCGGGCGACTCTGGTCCTCCGGGCGGTAGCGATTCGCGAGGTCGCTCCAGCCTTTTTCTTTGTGCTCGCGGAACGAGCGCAGGAGCGCGTCCACCGAGAAACGTAGGCCCACCGGCATGAACAAGGCATAACCGACGAGCAGGTTCAGGATGACGTAGCCGCCGTTCTCGATCATCACGAGGCGCTGATCCAGGCTCACGATGAGGACGAACGACAAGGCGTTGAACAGGCGCGTTCGATAGCCGACGAGGAACATCACGTGGCATAGGGCCGCGATCGCGAAGATCACGTGCACCTCGGCCGGCGTGGAGAAGGCGTTCCAGAGAGAGAGGTTGTGCGGCTCGAAGGGGCGATACAGGAGGAAGTGGTTGGTGAGGACGCCTTCGGAGGAGTAGAAGAGGCGCGCCTCCTGCCAGCGGCGGATCACGTCGATCGTGCACAGACTGCCCAGCACGATACGGAACAGGCCGAGCGTGCGCGGGTCGATCTTGCAGTAACGATCCCAGATCCAGCGGCGGTGATAGATGGCGATGCCGAGGGGCAAGGCGAGGGCGCCGGCGCACAGATCCGAGGTGGTGACGAAGGCGCCGGGCGCGCCGTCCGGACGCGGCATCGAGCGGGAAAACGTGCCGAACCACTCGTGCTTGAAGCCGACCCAGTACCAGATGGAGGCGCTGAGGAGCGGGGGAATGCGCCACAGCAGCGTGACGAGGAGCTTCTTCGGCCACCCCCATGTCGGGTGCGCGAGCGCGAACAACGTACCACCGACGGCGCTCACGACGACGCCCGCGAGCAGACTGCCGATCAGCGTCCCGAGGCCGAATCGATTGGCCGCGCCGACGGATCGACCCGTGTGAATCAAGACCAGCGTCGCCACCACCGCGAGGAACGGGCCGACCCCGACCACGAACGGGAGCACCGCGCGCGACGGGCCGAGGACGCTGGGCCAGTACGGACCGGACTCCTCGTCTTCGGTCATGGCCTGTTCTTTTGGCGAGCCCATTCTCAGGTCACCGGACATTCATGTTCTTGAGCGTGGGAGAAGGAGCCGCGTTTTCTCGCGGGCCGCGCTGGAACGGCATCAAGAGGTCTTCGCCGAGGATCTCGACCGCGGTGTCGCCGGGCGCAGGGAGCTTGTATTTGAGCCACACGACATCGAAGCTCACGATCTGGTTCTCGGGCGCGTCCGGCAGCGACGCGCGGCCTCCGCGGGCCAGATACTCCTTGAACGGCTTGTGGAGATCGCGGAGCTCCGGCTGGAAGAACAGGGCCTCCAGGTAGGTGCTCCACAAGGAGCCGAGTCGGGGGTGAGGGACGGTGCGCTCCGGCGCGCGGCCCGTCAGCAGATCGATGTGGCGGCCGCCGCGGGTCACCGCGTCGACGACGTACACCCCGTCTCCCCTCGACACGTCGGGGGCCAGGACATCGTAGTGCCCGCGCATCCGCGTCCAGCCCGTGATCGCGCTGAAGAGCTTCCAGCGTGGCAGATCGGCGAGCGGGGGCCACCCGCTTTCCCGGCCGGTCTGGAGCAGCGCCGCCGCGAGGAGCAACACGGCCCCAGCGTCCCGGAGAGCGCCTGTCACGGACCTGCGGAGTCGCACGGAGGGCGCTATTTCGCCCGGCTTCAAGGCGTCCTCCGCGATCGAGTCCGCGGCGGGCTTCACCGGCACGCCGCACGCCCCGAGGCCGAGCGCCTCCGAGATGGCATATCGCCGCGGCGGCACCGTCCGGTAGAGCGCGTCCCAGAGCCCCGCGGTCCCGGGGATCCGGAACGGGAGCGACAGGAAGAAGCCGAGCGGCAGCGCCCGCAACATCGCGGCGACGGCCCGTCCTTCCTTCAAGACGTGGCCTTTTTCGTCGACCGCCACCACCGTCCCGAGCACGAGATCGTCGGTCACGTCGGCGGGGAGAGGGGCCGTCTCGACTGGCATGTTCGGCGCGGATCGCCTGTAAAGAAGCCGCGCCGGCTCCTCGTCGTCCGGCGCGCTGCGGTACGGGGGCTTCTGGCCCGGCGGCACCGTGAGGAGATCGTTGCCCTGAAACGTGAGGTGCGACCGCGGATCGAGGCGCTTCAGGATGCGCGCGATGAGGAGGCACACCCCGCAGTCCGCGTCGTAAATGACCGTGAGGGCGCGGCCGCGCGCGTAGCGTGACTGCCAAAGATCCCACTGCTCGGTGGAGATCACGAGGAACGCCGCCGCCACGAACGTCCACCCCCAGAGCCCGAACGAGAACAGAAGGCCGTACGTGAGGCCGTAGAAGACGAGCAACCAGAACGCGATCGGCCGAGAAACCCGGGGCGCCGGCACGAACAAGAGGACAGGCACCGCGACGGGCGCGACGCGGAGGAGCCATGTCCAGCCGCGGAGGACGCCGGGCGGAAGGAGGCGCGCCTTCATGCCGAGATCGCTCACGAACCGCTCGATCCACAGCGCATAATGGAGCGCCGTCCCGTCCCGCCACGAAGCGCCGCTCTGGAGTCGCGCCGTCGCGACGAGCACGATCGTCAGTTGCAAGAGCACCGCGAGGGCCGCGAGCGACGTGGGGCTCCACCCGGGCGCGCGCTCCCCGTGAAAGGCCTCTTCCCCGGGCGGCGCGCGATCGTTCAGCGCGTCGGCGTCCTTCTCGTCGCGCGCCTTCATCGAACGAAGCAGCGAGTCCAGCGAGAAGCGGCTCCCGCACGGCAAGAAGGCAGTCGCCGCGAGGACGGTGATCGCCACGTCGCTGGCCGGCGAGGCGAGCAGGGTGTTCCGCCCCGTCAGGCTGATGAGCGCGAGGAGGGAGAGAACATGAAAGACCCTTGTTTTGTAGCCGATCAGGAATAGCAGATAGACGATCAGGATGAGCAGCAGCCCGGCCCCGGCCTCTCCGGGCGTCGAGAAGGCGTGGAGGAGACTCCACACCCGCGGCTGCTCGTCTTTCAGCAGATAGAAGAGGTGGGCGTGGTTCGGGAGGACTCCCTCGTTCGAGTAGAAGTCCCGCAGAGAGGACCACCTTTGGGCCCAGTCGCCGAGGAGCGCCGCCGCCATCGCGACGCGAAACAGGCCGAGAGAGCGAGCGTCGATCCGGAGGAACGTCCCCCGGAATCGCTCGACCAGCGTCATGACCGATCCTCGACCTTGAATCGGTACGTGTCCTCGTGCTCGACGGCGGGCAGGATCGGCGCGCGCAACATCAACGCTCGGACGCCCCAGAGATCGATGAAGATGCGGTATTTGAGGGCGGTCTCGTCGAGGTAGTCGACGCCGGTGGAGCCGCCCGTGCCGACGCGACGGCCGATCACGCGCTCCACCATGCGGGCGTGCCGCTGGCGCCACATGATCATGGCCTGTTCCATCTCCAGCACGCTGTCCACGATCTCCCGCGCCCACGCGAGGCGCGGCAATTCACGGTAGCTCTCCAGGAAGATGGCGGCCGCGCGCACGTCCCTCCGGCGGCGCTTCGTCGCCTCGTCGGCGGTGGGGTCCTCCTGGGCGAAGAGGAAGGCCTCCGCATTGGCCATCTCGCGCTCGTACCGGGCGCGCACCTCTTCGGCCTCGACCGCGGTGCCGGCGACTTGCATCGCGCGCTCCAGGCGGATCTTCGCGTCGGCGCGGTGCGACGAGAGGAAGCTCTGGAGGAAGTGCACGGTGCCCTCCTCGCTGTGCGCGCCGCCGTAGATGGGAGTGCGAGCGAGCCACTCGTAGAGCGCGTCCTTGAGCGTCGGGGTGTCGGCGATGCGCGCCTCCACGCGACGGAGCGCGGTCGACTCCGTGCCGCCCTCGCCTTTGAGCGCCTCCTTGAAGCTCTTCACCTTCCCGAGCGGGACGCGGCGCGCCTCTTCGAGCCCGAGCAGCACCTCCAGCTCGCGCACCTGCGCCGACTGAAAGCCGCTCGCGGGGATGAGCTGATCGCGGAACTCCAGATAATCGCGCGTGGTGAGCGTCTCGACCACCTTGAAGTGGGACACGGCCTGTTCGAAGAGCGTGCTGATGCGCTTGAACGAGCGCACCGCGGCGGCGAGCTCGACGTCGGGCACCGGCTTCTTGCGGAAGAGGTCGCGCGCGGAGATCGCCTCACGCAGAGCGAGCTTGAACCACAGCTCGTAGACCTGGTGCACCGTGATGAAGAGCACCTCGTGGTTCGACAGCTTCGACTCGTCTCCCGAGGCGCCGCCCTGCAGCTTCAGGAGATCCTCCACGCGGATGTAATCCCAGTAGTTCATGGCGATGGCCGCTCCTCGAAAAGGCTTCCCCCGGGCGCGGATCGCGTGGGGCGCGGGGAGTCTACTTCCCTCGCCAATCAAAACGAAAGGGACTACGGCCTCCCAGTGGCGGCCGGCGGCGGCGCGGACGACGAAGACGGCGGCACGAAGCCGTCCTCCCCGGGGATCACGGTGGTTCCGTCCGTGATGTCGAGCGGCGGGCCCAGGCTCTGAAGCTCCGCGTGATCGAAGGACATGCCCGACTCCGCCTCCATCGCGATGATGCCGGTGGCCGGGCACAGCGTCGTCGTGAAGCGCACGCGACGATCGCCCGTGCACGACTCCACGACGCGCGCGCAGTCCCGGAAGCGACCGGCCGGCACGTCCATCACGACGCCCACCGAGTCGATGCGCGCGGGGCAGCCGTTCTGGCCGCGGAACGACGTGCCCTCCGCGATCGGCGTCGCGATGACGAAGGTGTCCGTGCCGTCGATGAGGACGCCGCGCTCGGTGTACGTGAAGCGCTTTCGGCGGCCGTTCTTGTAGAGCATCTCGCCGTGCGCGGCGTCGATGCGGTGCGCGCGCAGCACGAGGAGCCCCGCGTCGCCGTCCTCCGCGTGCGTGCGGTAGCTGTAGATGTTGCCGTCGACGAGAGGGAACCAGCGCTCCACGTCCGTATCGGACTGCACGTCGCGGGCGCCGTCCGGCGGGGCCAGGAACGAGTCGACGCCCGCGGGGCGAGGGCTCGCCGAGCAGCCGAACAGCGCGGCGCCGAGCACCAGAGGACACCACGAGGCGAAGCGAGATCGGCTCACCCCCGTAGGATGCCCAAGGCCCGCCAGCATTTCACTCGGAAGTCGAAGCGCGCAGGAAGCGAGCGCCGTCACCGCACAGGAGCCACGGAAGGCGGCGCGGCTTCGTGCGTCCGCGCTTCGGGGCTCGGGTGCGTCCAGTACCAGCCGGCCAGGATCGCGAGCAGCGCCGCGGAGAGCGCGACGAGGTAGAGCGCGAGCGGATCCGGCTTCATTCGCCGAAGGATCTCGGCGGCGGCCGCGCGCACGGGCTCGTCCTCGGCGCTCTTCTGGAGCGCTTCGGCCTTCGTGCGGGCGGCCGCGTAGTTGCCTTGTTCGAAGAGGTCGACGAGCGCGTCGAGCTGAGGGTCGTGCGGGAAGTCCTTCGCGAAGGCCGGGATCTGCTTTGCGGGACCTCCCATGGCGGGGCTCTTCAGGCGGCCTTCTCTTCGCTGTCGTCCGCCTTCTTGGTGACCGGACGCGCGCCGATCTCCTCTTCGTAGCGGGCGTTTCGCTCGTTCTGCTGGATCGCCTCGATCGAGTCGGCGCGGAAGATGTGGATCGCGTCGTAGGGGCAGTCGAGCTCGCAGAGCGTGCAGCCGACGCACTTCTTCGTGATGACCTCGGACACCTCGAAGTGGTGGCTGCTCTTCAGGTCCACCATCGTCAGCGCGTCGAAGGGGCAGGCCCAGACGCACCACTCGCACCCGACGCACGACTGAAGATCCACGTGCGCGCGGGGGCGGGCGGCGGGCTTCAGCATTTCGCAGAGGTTGCCGTGGTGGTCGTAGATGGCCTCGTCCGGGCACACGACGCCGCAAGCGCCGCACTCGATGCAGAGCTCGGGGTCGATCACGTGCAGGAGCTTGCGATCGCCGCTGATCGCATCGGTGGGGCAACGCTTCGCGCAGGCGGTGCAACCGGTGCAGTTCTCGGTGATGATGTAGGGCATCGAACCAAAACCTCAGGGAGCTTGTAGAGCCGCGGCAGACTAGCGCAGCGACGCGGCGCATCCGACGAAAAAGTTGCAGGACGGACCCGGATCGTCGGGATCCGTAGGGCTCAGATGGCCGCGGACAACCCCCACTGCGACAGCGCGGAGCGGACTTCGGAGGCGTCGGCGCAGGTGGCGACCGAGGGCCGCGGGTCCTCGCCGCGGCGGCCGCGGAACCAGACGGCGCGCATCCCGATGGACACCGCGCCGTCGACGTCGACCGCGTGCGCGTCGCCGATGTGCACCGTGAGCGCGGGGTCCACCCCGAGCCGCTCCAGCGTCCAGTCGAAGATGCCGCGCGCCGGCTTCTCGACGCCGAGCTTGCCCGAGTCCGCGACCGCGCGGAAGAGCGACGCCCACCCGAGGTGCGTGAGCAGCTCCACGAGGCGGCCCTCCGAGTTGGACACGATGCCCTGCGGCACGCCGGCGGCGTCGAGCGCGCGCACGAGCTCGATCATCCCCGGCACCGGGCGTCGCCACAGGTTGCGCGCCGGCTGATCGTCCCAGAGGAAATCAGTCAGCGGATCGATCGCGTCCGCGCGCACGTGCGCACCGCGGAGGAGCGCGCGCATGAAGGTCTTCCACGGGTGGCCGCCGGAGCCTCCGCGCACGGCCGCGTTGTACGCCGCCCACGCGCCGGGCACCGCGGCGTCGAGCGCGTCGGCGGGCGCGGGCTCGCCGCGCTCGGACAGCTTCTGCGAGAGGAACGCGGGATCGAGATCGGCCAGCGTTTGACCGAAATCCCAGGTGACGGCGACGGCGGGGGTCAGCATGCGCCGCGGGTGATTAGCACGGCGCGGCGAGCGGCGATCACTCGGCGTACATGGCCTCGATCTCGTCCGCGAAGTTCTTCGCGACGACGCGGCGCTTGACCTTGAGGCTCGGCGTCAGCTCGCCGGTCTCCACCGTGAAGGCGCGCGGCAGGATCGAGAACTTCTTGATCGTCTCGACGCGCGCGAGCGTCGCGTTGACCTGATCGACGGCCTTCTGGATCTCGTCGCGCACCGCCTGGGCCTTGTGCGGCGGATCGACCACGCCGCGCTCCTCGCAGAGCTTCTTCGCCGCGTCCGGATCGAGCGTGAGCAGCGCCGTGAGGAACTTGCGACGATCGCCGATGACCACCGCCTCCGAGACGAGCGGGTGGTTCTTGAGCGCGCCCTCGATGTTCGCGGGCGTGATGTTCTTGCCGCCGGAGGTGATGATGATCTCCTTCTTGCGGCCGGTGATCGAGAGGAAGCCCTCGGGATCGATCGCGCCGAGATCGCCCGAGCAGAGCCACCCGTCCTTCAGCGTCTCGGCCGTGGCCTCGGGCTCTTTGTAGTAGCCGAGGAACACGTTCGCGCCCTTCACGAGGATCTCGCCGTCCTCCGCGATCTTCACCTCGCAGCCGGGGATCGCGGGGCCGACGGAGCCGAGCTTCGTCTTGCCGACGCGGTTGAACGACGTGGGCCCGGTGCCCTCCGACTGGCCGTACACCTCGTGCACGACGAGGCCGAGGCCCGCGAAGAACTCGAGCACCTCCTTCGAGATCGGGGCCGC
>JAXLYM010000053.1:0-24371 GCA_046351455.1 Polyangiaceae bacterium | reverse complement strand
ACGACAAGCTCTCTCCGGTCATGACTGCCACGTTGCCGACGACCTTCGAGGTGACGCTGCTGCCCGGCGCGGACGCGGTGCGTGTGGCCGTGTACGGCTTCACCGGCGGGACGGGCACGAACGTGGGCAATCAATGGTGGCTGTCCGATTACGGGACGGCGACGAGCGTCCCCTGGGACGGCACGTTCAACGCGATGTCCGCGTCCGAGGCGAACGTGGTGCCGGGCGAACAGTATTATTGGGGCCTCTACCAGTACACGAAGGCCGGTGTCGGCAAGACGTGGCGCGCGCAGAGCATGGTGTTCCCCATCACCTGGAACTGACTCCATCACCTGGAACTGACTCCATCCCTGGAACTGACCAACGCCCGGGCGCGTCCCACATGCGCTCACACCTACCCTGCCATTTTGATTTTCACTGGCAGAATGCGTTGACACTCGACTTTCGATCCCGCGATACTCGCCCTTCCGCTTCCGCTCGCCGCCTGCGTCTCCACCGGAAGAAGCCCCCGCAGACGGTGGGGAGGGCTCCTCTGCAGGCGGTGAAGAGCCTTTCGTTTTCCTTCGCTCTTGTTGCCCAAGTGGGTCAGGTGGAATCGTTGCGCTGGACAAGGCCTGTCCTCCCCCTCGTCGCGGCCCTCGTCATGGGCTGTCATCCGGCCGAGACGGGCGGCAAAGGCTCCGGGCCGATCGCGGTGACCGCCGTGGACGGCGCGCCTCCGTCTGGCACCACGCCGGAGAAGACCACTCTCCCGCTGGAGTCGGAGGCGGTCCCCACGCGACTGTCGCTCTACCACGGCACCGCGGCCATCGGCACCACGCTGGGGCTCTATGTCGGCTCGCTGTCGGCGACTTCGCTCAAAGAGATCCCGGTCGTGCCGGGGGACGGAGAGCCCACGTCGACGGGCTCCATCGCAGAGCTCGTTCCACGCGGCGGGGGCGGCCTCTTCGCGGTGACAGAAAACGGCCTGTTCCACGACGGACAGGGCGTGCTCCTGTTCTCGCCGATGAACGGGATGGCCGAGCTGAAAGACAACCCGATCACCTGGCTCGACGCGCAGACGTTCGGGGAAGACGAGGAGATCTGGATCGCCACGAAGAAGGGCGCTCTCCACGTCCTCCGCGGCAAGATTGACAGTCTGTCGCTGAAGGACGAGGCGGGCGCGGCGGAGACGATCGTCTCGATCCTGGCCGTGGGATACCGAAAGGCCGTGTTCGTCACGGCGAAGTCCACGTACGAGGTCGACGTCGGCGCGGGCACCGCGGCGGAGCTCGAAGAGGGCATGGGCACGGTCCGCGGCTTCTCCCGGGCGGAAGACGGCGCGCTCTACGTCGCGACGGACACGGGCCTGTTCGTGCGGGAGCCGCAGAAGGGTGTTTATTCGCGCTACACGCTGTCTCCCGCGGGCGGCGCGCCGACTCCGGTGCTCGCGGTAGCGGCGGCGTTCGGCACCGTGGCCTTCACGACGAAGACAGGCCTGCTCCAGCTGGAGGCCGACAAGCCCGTTCACATCGCGGATCTGGAGGGAGATCCGGCGGGCGTCGCGGTGGACGCGCAGGGCGATATCTGGGCGGCGGAGGGCGGCGCGGTCATCCGGCACGTCACCGGAGCGCCCGTGTCGTTCGAGAAGGACGTGAAGCCGTTCTTCGGCGAACACTGCATGAGCTGCCACGAGAGCGGCACCTCGGGCGCGCCGAAGGTGGATTTCCTGAGCTACGACGTCGCGAAGGAAAAGGCGCCCACCGTGGTGAAGCGCCTTCAGGGCGACGGGTCGGTGATGCCGCCCAGCAATATCGAGGTGCTCACCTCGGCGGATTATTCGGTCGTAACGCGATGGGTTTCCGGGGGACTGCTCCCCTGAACTGACTCCGAGGACGCCATGCGAAGACGTACTCTCGCCGCTGTCATTCCCGCGATGCTGCTGTTCTGCGGCGCCGCCCGCGCGGAAGATCCCGCCGCGTGCGAGGCGCAGCACGACATCGACAAATATGCGCTCCTGCGCCGCCTCTCGCTCGATCTGCGGAGCCGCATCCCGACGATCGAGGAGTACGAGGCGCTGGACGACGTCGACGACGTGCCGCTCGACACGATTCAATCGTACCTGGAAGGGGACGAGTTCCGTCGCACCATGCGGCAATACCACGAACAGCTCTTCTGGCCGAACATCACCCCGGCGAAGATCCACGACGTGGAGACGCTCCTCACCGACACGAAAGAGACGTACGCCTGGCGCATCTACTCCGGTGTTCGCACCAAGACGCTGCGCGGCCACGCGAACGCCGGGTGTCTGGATTACGAACAGACGCACTTCGACCCGGCCTATCCGGGGGAGTTCCGGCCGGATCCCGCGTTCGTGCAGGTGGACGCGGACGGCTACAAACACGAGGGTTGGCGCAACGTTCACCCGTTCTGGTCGGAGGATCCCAGCTTCACGATCAAGGTCTGCGCCTATGACGCGCAGGAGACGGTCGCCTCGAAGAGCGGCAACACCACGGTGGACTGCGCTTCGATCGCCGGCCGCAAGCTCCAGGAGTGCGGCTGTGGGCCCGGGCTACAGTCCTGTTATCCGACGCAGTTCCGGGTCGACAACGCGGTGAAGGCGTCCCTCCGCGAGCAGCTCGACTTGCTGGTGGACACGGTGACGGTCGGCGGAAAGCCGTACACGGATCTCCTGCTCTCCACGAAGGCCATGCAGGACGGCAAAATAGCCTTCTGGAAACGGCACCTCGCCCCGAGCGCGGAGCTCAACATCACGTACAACGCGCCGGATCCGACGGAGCAGATCACCGACAAAGCCTGGTTCGACGACACGTGGACCGAGGTGGACCGCGGGCCGCTGCACGCGGGCGTGCTGACGCTGCCCATCTATCTGTTGCGCTTCCAGACGAACCGGAGCCGCGGAGACAGGTTCCGCGTCAACTTCATGTGTCAATACTTCATCCCGCCGGAGAAGCTCAATCCGGAGGCGGGCTGCTCGGAGTCGGACCCGGACATCACGAAGCGCTGCAATTGCCAGTATTGCCACAAGATCCTGGAGCCGCTCGCGAGCCATTTCGCCACCTTCGCGGAGGCCGGCACCACGGTGATGACGGACGAGTCCCTGTTCAAGAAGCACGACGACTCGTGCGCCGACGGCACGCCGACCCAGTTCTGCAAGCGGTTCTACGTCACGCAGCCCGACGCGCACAACGCCGGGGCCCTGTTGCCTTATCAGTTCTCGGACAACCACCCCGAGTACGTCGATAACATCGAGAAGGGGCCGCGGGCGCTCGCGGAGGAGACGATCGCGAGCGGCGCCTTCGCGCAGTGCGCGGTGAAGCGGGTGTTTTCGCACTTCCACAAACGCGACATGGCCGTCCTCGGGGACGACACCGACGAGCTCGAATTGCTCGACAAGCTGGCGAAGGAATTCGCGGAGTCCAACTACGACCTTCGGCAGCTCGTGCTCCGGGTCGTGACGCTGCCGCAGTACCGGAGGATCCACTGATGAAGACGCTGCCTTCCGGCCTCCGGGCCGCCTTGCCGGTGGTGTGCACAGGCCTCTTCGGGCTCGCTCTCCTGTCGTGCGACTCCACAGGTGGCAAGTCCGGAGAGGGCCCTTCCGTGGCCGTGTCGCCCGGCGGTGACGCGCTCCCGGCCGATCATCCGCCGCTCGATTCGTCGCAGCTCCCGATTCGCTCGGCGAAGACGCAGCGCCTCAGCGTGGCGCAGCTCCGCGGGACAGTGCCCGCCGCGATGGGGAAAGACGCGGACGGCAACGACATCGTGTGGATGCTCTACAGCTATCCCGGCCTGGAGAAGCTCGCGGACGTCCTCGGAGAGGCCGATTACGCGAACCGCACGTCGGACAATCTGGAGATCTCGCCCCTTTATCTGAAGTTCATGGACGCGGCCGCGCGCGACGTGTGCGGCAAGGCGATCGACGCGGATCTCAAGAAGAGCGACGCCAAGACGCGCGTGATCCTGCGGTATGTCGAGAAGACGGATACCGTGGAGTCCAACCCCGACGGCGTCGACAAGAACCTTCGGTATCTGAAGCTGCGGATGCACGGCGTGAAGATCGCCGACGACGATCCGACTCCCCTCGTGCCGCTGCGGAAGCTGTTCGCCGACGCGACCGCGGCCACGGTGAGCGCGGACGCGTCGGTCGAAGGGTGGCGCGTCGTCTGCGTCGGGCTGCTCACGGCCCCTGAATTCCACCTCTACTGAGGACCGAGGAGCGAAGAGCCATGAAGTTCTCCCGACGAAGGTTTCTCGAAATCGGCACCGCCGCGACGGGCGGCCTCCTCCTCAACTCGGTGTTCACCCCGACTCGCACGCTCGCGTCCGAGGAGGATCCGCAGCTCCTCCTGTTCTGTTACTTCCAGGGCGGCTGGGATCAGATGCTCGCCTTCGATCCGCGGCCGAACGACGCGCCTCAGTTCCAGCTGGACGCCGCGAGCAAGGCGGGCGGCACGTCGATCGCGCCGGTGTACCAGCTCCTCGCGGAGAAGCGCGTCACCGACGTTTTGCTCACGAACCCGAGCGGCGTTCAGCAGGCCGGCAATCTGACGTTCGGCCCCGCCGTGCCGAAGGAGCTCTTGCAGCACGCGCCGGATCTGGCGCTGATCCGCGGCATCTTGATGGGGACGCTCACGCACGACGTCGGGAAGCGGTACTTCATCACGGGCAAGTTCCCGCGCGGCGTCACGGCCAACGGGAGCGCGATGTCCACGGTCGTGGCCGCGGCGGAGGGCTCGCAGCAGCTGATTCCGAACCTCGCCATCAGCCACGAGACGTACAATGAGGGGTTCCCGTCCTTCGCGTCCGGCATCAACGTGAACAGCGCGGACGACGTGCTCAATCTGATCCGCCCGATCGGCAAGCTCCTGTCGCCTTCGAGCGACACGGCGCTCATGGAATACGAGCTGAACATCGACAACTGCGAGCGCCGCGGCTACAACGCGGACGGGATGGTGGACCTCTTCATGGCGAGCCGCGCCAAGGCCCGCACCATGACGGATCCGGAAGGATACGGGGAGTACTTCAAGTTCGCGCTGCCCCCTCCCCCCCAGCTCGAAGACATCTTCAACCTGTTCAAAGTCAATTCGCTCACGGCGATGAAGGACGCGCGCGGAAAGACCGCGATGGCGGCGCTCGCGCTGTCGCTCGGCATCTCGCAGTCCGTGTCGGTGGAGATCGCGCGGGACCTCGACGATCACGGCGACTGGGCCGAAAACCAGGGCACCACGATGTACGACGGGCTGGAGCGGCTCGGCAACCTCATCACCTACCTGAAGAACACCGAATACAAGAAGACCGGAAAGAGCACCTGGTCGCACACCACGCTCGTGGCCTTCAGCGAATTCGCGCGCACGCCGCTGCCGAACGGGCGCAACGGGCGCGATCACCACCAGTCGTCGAGCTGCATGGTCGCGGGGCCGAAGATCAGAGGCAACGTCGTGATCGGCGGCACCGACGACAACAACATGACCGCTCGCCTCACGAACTTCGAGACCGGCCTGCCCGACGACGGCGGCAACATCGTGCGTCCGACAGACATCCACGCGACGCTGCTCCACTCGATGGGGCTGGATTACGGCCACCTCTCGAACCTGTCTCCGCAGCTCATCAGCGCCCTCCTCAAGGCCTGAGGGCCGGCCGCGGGGGCGCGCTCCTCCAGCCTACGATTTCGCTCTACCGCACCGAAGGCTCGGTTAAAGTACCGTCGCCCATGCTGCACCCCGGCGGCGAATCTCGCGGCGCCTCCTCTCTCCAACCCGGCACGATCCTCGGCGGCAGTTACCGCTTGAGCGAGCGGATCGGCCGCGGCGCGATGAGCGAGGTGTGGCGCGCAGAGCACCTCTCGCTGGGCGCGCCGGTCGCGGTGAAGGTGACGGACGTCTCGCAGGGGCCCGACATCGCCGAACGACTGAGCCGCTTCCATCAAGAGGCGCGCGCCGTCGCCCAGCTCCGGAGCCCGCATGTCGTGCAGGTGCTCGACGACGGGATCGACGGGCCGTACGCGTACCTCGTGATGGATCTGCTCACGGGCGAGACGCTGGAAGAGCGCCTGTCGCGGCGCGGCCGCCTCTCCGCCGCGGAGACGGCGCACCTCGTGACGGGCATCGCGCGGGGCCTCGCGCACGCGCACGCCGCGGGCCTGCTCCACCGCGATCTGAAGCCCGCGAACGTGTTCCTCGCGCGCGAGGGCAGCGAAGAGCGGGTGAAGCTCCTCGATTTCGGCATCGCGAAGTGGACCGATCTCCCGGCCGAAGCGCAGGTGCAGACGCACGACGGGAAGATCGTCGGCACGCCCTCGTACATGAGCCCGGAGCAAGTGCGCGGCTCCAAGCTCGATCGACGCTCGGATCTCTGGCAGGTCGGCGTCATCGCGTGGGAGTGCGTCACGGGGACGCGCCCGTTCGACGGCCCCTCGGTCGGTGACACGTTCGTGCGAATCTGCAGCTCGCCGGCGCCCCCCGCGTCGTCGCTCGCGCAGGTCCCGGAGGCCTTCGACGCGTGGCTCGCGCGGTGTCTGGAGCGCGACATCTCTCGGCGATTCGGCTCGGCGGAGGAGATGGAGACGGCGCTCGCGCAGGTGTTCTCGCCGCGCGCGCCGGGGCTCCGAGACAGGCTCTCTTCCGGCAGCATGTGGCCCGCGTCGCGGCGCGGACGGCGGCGATCGTCGCGGCGTCGCAACGCGCTCATCGCGATCGGAGTGGCCGTGTTCGCGCTGACGACGGCGATCGGCCTCCTGCTCTTCCGCGGCGCCGCCTCCGCGCCGAGCGCCGCGCCGACAACCGCAGAGCCGCGCGGGCGATAAGCGGTATCAAGTCCATCAAGCCTTTCACAAAAAGGCTGCTTCTCCCGCTCGGGGTGGGAGTGATTACCGCGCTCCTTTGAAAAAGGAGTTGACCTGGAAGTCGTGATCTGTAATCGTCGACCACGATGCAGATCGCGTTCTTCCCGCACACCAAGAGCAGCCGCCGCCCGGTCTGGGCCGGTGTGTGCGTCGGTGTTTGTGGGATGTCCAGCGTTTGCGTCGACACGGGGGTTCGCGACTAGCCAGGTCCGTCTTTCTCCCCTCGGGGCCCCGGAGAGACCTGGCAGTCAGTCAGGTCGGCCCCGAGAAAGGAGAAACGAGGACAGCAGCGCTATGACCGGAGTCCGTTCCGGTGGGCGCTGGCCTCGTGGCGGCGATGAAAAGGCATCAAAGAAATTACGTCGCCCCGCTGTCGCAGTTTTCTGCGAGGCGGAGGCAAGACACCGCACATCGCGGCTGGCGGTCGCCCGCGGCCTCGTCCGGACATCGGCTGTCGCTCGCGATAAGGCGCCTCCGGCGCTCGGCGAGCCACGCTCTGCGGCGCGCGTCGGCTGGCCCAAGAGGCTATCTCGCGCCGCTCAAAGAGCTGTTTCAACTGGCCTGGCCGATCACCGTGGCCATGCTCGGAGAGAGCGCCATGGGCCTCGTCGACACGAAGCTCGTGGGCGGGCTCGGCGCGAACGCGCTCGCCGGCGTGGGGATGGCCACCGTCTTGTTTTACCTGGGGTTCGCGCTCGCGAATGGCACGCTCCGCGGCGTCAAGGTGCGGACTGCCTTCCTCGTCGGAGAGGGCCGCACGGCCGAGACTCCCATGCTCGCGGGCGCGGGCGTCACGATCGGCCTCACGCTCGGTCTCGTGATGTTCGTGCTCGGGCGCAACATCGTGCCGGCGCTCCACGTGCTCGGCGTGTCGGAGGAGACGCTGCCGTTCGCGCGCGACTTCATGGCGGCGCGCACGTATGGCGCGGTGTTCGGCTTCACGCTCGCGGCGCTGAACCAGTATCGACAAGGCCTCGGGGACACGCGCACGCCGATGCTCGTGGGCCTCTTCGGCAACGTCGTGAACGCGGGCCTCGCTTATTCGCTGATCCACGGGCACCTCGGGTTGCCTGCGCTCGGCGTGAAGGGCGCGGGCTACGGCACGGCGATCGCCGAGGCGCTGGAGGTGGCGGTGATGCTCGCGGTGATCCTCCGCGATCGTCGTCGTTCGCAGGCGAATGTCGCGGCGGGCGCGCGTCGCTCGGTGTCCTTGCGCGAGGCGCTGCGGGACGTGCTCCAGCTCGGCGTGCCGACGGGCCTTCATTTCGGCTTCGAGATGCTCGCGTTCACGACGTTCACGGCGCTGCTCGCGAGCCTCGGCGCGGCCGAGCTGGCGGCGCACCACGTGGCGCTCAACACGATCCGCGCGTCGTTCCTGCCCGGCGTGGCCGTGGCGGAGGCGACGAGCATCCTCGTGGCGCGCGCGCTCGGCGCGAGGAAGCTCCGCGACGCGGATCGCTCGGCGAACGCGGCGCTGCTGCTCGGCGTGTCGTTCATGACGTGCTGTGGCGCTCTGTTCGCGGTGTTCGGTCGCGACATCGCGGCGGCCTTCGCGAACGACGCGGCGGTCGTGGCGATCGCGGGCCGGCTGCTGCTCGTGGCGGCGGTGTTCCAGACGCTGGACGCGGCCAACATGATCCTCCGCGGCGCCCTGCGCGGCGCGAAGGACGTGCGCTACGTGGCGGTGATCGGCACGACGGTGGCGTGGCTGTGCATCCCCGGCAGCGCGCTCGTCTTCGGCCGATGGTGCAGCCTCGGCGCGCTCGGCGGCTGGCTCGGCTTCATCCTGGAGACCACGATCGCCTCCGCGCTCCTCTTCCGCCGCTGGAAGCGCGGTCCGTTCCGCGCGGCGTACGCGATCGCCTGATCCAGGAAGACGGTGCCCACCCCCAGCCGCCCTTCGGTCGGCTGCCCCTCCCAAAGCGCCTGCTCCTCAGGCGCAGGGAGGGGGCCGTCCCGTCACGCGCCAATCCGCTTCAGCGCTTCTTTTCAGCCGCGAGCGCGCGCTTCAAGGACTCCGGATCCATGTCCTCCACGGTCACCTTCACCTCGGGGGGGAGGATGCCGCGGACCTTCGCCTCGGCGTCGACCTTTCGCTTCACCGCGGAGGCGTCGACGTACGGGAGCGTGGTGCGCTCGCGGAAGACGATCGGCTGCTCCACGGTCGGCACGCGCGCCTTCTCCGCGGCCTCGAAGGCGCGGATCTCGATCATCGTCTCGGGGCCGATCGACTCCAGCTCGACGCGCACACTCTCGGGGCTCGGTCCGGGGGGCGGCGGGGGGAGCGCCTCCTCGATCGCGACGAGCGTCTCGCGGCCGATCGTGGCCTCGCCGACGGTGATCTCCGGCTCCATCTGAGCGCGCGCGCGGGCCTCCCGGCGACGGGCCGCCGCCTGCACGCGCGCCGCGAGGGCTTCGAGGCGCGCGGCCGCTTCGGGATCGGCCTTCGCTTTCTTCGCGGCCATCTCCTTCGGGAGCTTCGGTGAGCTCGCGCGATCGCGGCGCGCCGGCTCTTTCGGCGCGGCGCTCGTTCGTTCGCGGCGCGACTCCGCGGGGAGCGCGCTCGTTCGTTCGCGGCGTGACTCGGCAGGCAGCGCGCTCGTCCGCTCGCGGCGTGACTCGGCGGGCAGCGCGCTCGTTCGCTCGCGGCGCACCGGATCTTTCGGGGCGGCGCTCGTTCGTTCGCGGCGCGCGGGCGGCTCCGCGGGGAGCACCGCCGGGCGCTCGCGACGCGCGGGCTCGGGCTTGATCGAGGCCTTCTGCGCGCGGGCCTCCTTCGCGTTGCGGATCATGTCCCCGAGCGCGCTGGCCCCGGTCGTGAGCGCGAGCACCACGTTGCTCTTGTCGTTCCAGCTCGACACGACCACGACGAGGATCGCCGTGTCTTCCACGCGGATCGCGAACACGTCGATCGGCGCCGCGCCCCCGTACGGCACGAGATCCTCGCGCGGCATCTCGACGTGCGCGATCTGCGAGCTGCCGGGCGGGCACGCCCAGAGGATGCGCTGCCGCCCGCGATCCGGCATGTCGCGCGGAGCGTCGCGGGTGACGAGAAGGCCCGCCTGGCTGAGCACGAACCCGAAGTCCGCGCCCGCCGTCGTGACCACCTGACGTGCGATTTCGTGGAGGTCCACCGTGCGCGGAGCGTATCCCGGACTCAGTCGAGGCCGGCGATCTTCTTCAACTGAAGGCCGAACGCGGCGCCTTTGCCGGCGTCTTCGTGTTTGAAGTACACGTAGGCCTCTTCCCACTTCTGCGCGGTGATCTGCGCGTGCCACCGCGCGATGTCGCCGCTCTCGTAGCCCTCGTCGCGCAGGCGGAAGTAGCCCCACGACGTCGTCGCCACGAGCGGCGTCGTCAGCTTCTCGCTGTCGGCGATGCAGAGCGCGGCGCCCGCGTCCGAGAGCGCCGTGAACACGTCGTCCGCGTGCCACGTCGCGTTGCGGAACTCGAAGGCCGCCCGGTGCTCGCGCGGCACCATCTCCAGGAACGCCTTCAAGAGCGGCACGTCCTTCTTCATGAACGGCGGCAACTGGAACAGCAGCGCCGCGCGCTTGCCGCCGAGCTTGTCCGCGCGGCCGAGGAAGAACGAGAGCGGGTCCGCGCAGTCCGCGAGCCGCTTGATGTGCGTGATCACCTTCGGCGCCTTGAACGTGTACCGGAAGCCCTCCGGCGCCTGATCGACCCACCCGAGCACCAGCTTGTCCGTGGGCATCCGGTAAAACGTCGCGTTGATCTCCACCGTCGGGAAGCGGCCGGCGTAGTAGCCGAACATCTTCTTCGCGGAGAGATCCGATGGGTAAAACGAGCCTTTCCACTCCGGATAGCTGTACCCGCTCGTCCCGATCCACAGGCGCATCAACGATCCTCCTCGGCCATCATCGCCCGCACCGCGGGCAGCAAATTCTCCGCCGGCAAGCGCACGGCGCGCTCGTCGATCTGCGCGCGCGAGACGAGGCACCGCGACGCGCCGCCGGCCTTCTCGCACAGCTCCCGCATCGCGAGCGGCGCCACGCGCACGCCCAGCCCCGTCACGAGATCGATCACGCGCGCGGGCGTCACGCTCGGCGCCAGCAGATCGCGGCCGATCGCGAGGCCGTTCGTCGCGTACGCGCGGATCTCGTCCTCCGTGACCTCGACGATGCGCGCGTCCCCGAAGCGAGCGCGCAGCGCCTCCCACGAAGCGGACGCGATCACCGCCCGGCACGCGAGCATCCGATCGATCGCGGGCAGCGGGAGGATCGCCATGTTGCCGTGAAAAGCAGGCTCGCGGATCTCGACGCGGACGATCTCGCCTTCGAAGAAGCGCGCGGCGCCCTCCATGCCGGCGCGCTCGGTGCGGCCGCCGAAGAACAGGAGCGTCGCGCCGTCGAACGTCGCCACGTCGCCCTGCGCCTCCCACGGCGCGTCGCCGATCGAGACCGGCTCCATGCCCATGCGCTCGGCGAGCGAGGCCCAGTGATCGCGCTCCCCGCGGCGGTGCGCGGCGGCCATGTTCGGCAGCAAAAAGAGAGGCGATCCGTCGCGCGCGATCACGTGGCCGCACTCCGCGGCGTACGGCATCCCCGTGAGGTCCTCGGACGGCGGCGGCAGCGCGATCACGGTGCCGCCGCGCGCCTCGATCGCTTCGGCGAGCGCGAGCCACTCGCGACGGGCCGCCGACGCGTCCACCTGCGGCGCCGATTGGCTGCGGAAATTCGCGCGGCCGCGCAGCGCCCACCGCGGGCTCGGAGGCGACATCAGGAAGAGATCGATCACGGGTCCTCCACGCCGGCGTTCGCGCGCGCGCTGCCGGATCCGGGGGACGAAGAGTGCGCGAGGCGCGCGATGGACGCGAGCACGAAAGGATCCTTCGCGACGATGCCGCGGCGCACGCCCGCGAGCGGCGCGCTCTCCGACAGCTCCACCTGCGATCCCGTGCCGGGCCGCACGCCGAGCGCGTCGAGCAGCGCGAGCAGCGACACCACGTCGTCCGGCGCGCACGCCGACAGATCGCGCAGGAGCCCCGCCGCGAGCGCGGGCCCGCACGGCTTCGACGCGACCTGCACGCGCTCGAACAGCGGCCGCACCACGCGCGCGCCGACGCCGCGATCGAGCGCGTCCACGAACCTCTGCGACGACCACACCTCCGTCGCGCGCGCGCCCTCCGCGAGCGCCCGCCGGAGGCCGTCGTCGAGCGAGCGCGATCCGCCCGTTCGCCTGCGGATCTCCACGTCCGCGGTGAGCGCGAACAGGCTCCCTCCGAAGTACACGCGGTCATGCTCCGAGGCCGCGGCGAGCGCCGGCTCCTCCGCGGTCGCGACGCCCATCGGGAGGATGCGCGCCATCTCCGCCCACGTCGCGTCGCCCGAGAGCAGCCCCGCCCGCGCGCGCAGCACCGGCCCGTAGTACGTCGCGAGCCCCTCGTCGATCCACGTCCCGTCGCGCGGCATCGACGGCACGCCGAGGTGCACCAGCTCGTGCGCGAGCACCCAGTCCGCATAGAGCGCCGTCTCGCGCGCGTGCTCCCCCACGTACAGCACGATCGACGCGCCGCCCGCGGGCACCGTGCGCCCGAACTCCACGTCCCCGGAGCCTTCGAGCGGCACCACCGCGATCAGCGTCCGCTCGATCGGGAACCGCCCGAACACGCTGTCCAGCGCGAGCGCCGTGGTCTGGATCCACCGCGTGAGCGCCGCGTCCGAGGCCTCGCGCGGGCCGCGCAGCACGACGACGTCGACATCTCCGGCGGTCGCCTTCACCGCGAACCCCGCGAAGCGCCCCCACGCGGTGTACCCGAGCGCGCGCACGTCCCGCGCGACCACGTGGTAGTCGCCGCCCGCGTCCCTCGCGAACGGCGCAGCGAAGCGGATCGGCTCCCCGCCCGCAGGATCGCGCACGTCCACGCGGATCGTCGCGGGCGTCTCCGGCGCGGCCGACTCCGGCGCCATCAACCACGTGGATCCGAGCGCGAGCATGTCGCCCTCGCTGCGCAGCGCCACGGTCGGCGCGTCCTCGGTGAGCTCCGCGGCCGCGGAGAGATCGACCGCGTAGTTGACCGTGCACGTGGCCTTGCAGTCGAGCTTCCAGGCGCGCCCGTACGGCTCCGGCGATCGCGTGGCGCCGCCCTCCTCCACGACGACGCCGCTCACCGCCGGAGGGAACGCGAGCGCCCCGCGGCCGACCCCGCCCTCGAACGTCGCGCGCACCTCGATCACCCACGGATCCGCGGACCGCGCGCGCGCCTCGTAGAGGATCCGCGACGGCCCTTCGACGACGGGCGGCGCGACCGCGCGCGGGGCCGCGCCGCACCCGACGACGCCCGCGGCGAAGGCCAGAGCCAGGATCGGGCGCGATCGCACGCGCTCAGTCTAACCTGCGCTCAGCCCGCCGGAATGGCGCCGAGCGACACGTCGTCGGGCGTCTCCTTCGGACCGGGGATCCACTCTTCGTCTTCGCCCGCCGGCTCGGGGAAATAAGGCTTTCCGTCGTACGTCATGCGCTTGGCCGGCCAGACGAACGTGCGCCACAGGTACGTGAGGAAGTTCTTCTGATCGAGCTCCGGGTGGATGTACGGCGCGATCTCCTTCGCGTGCGCCGCGGGCGTGAGGCTCCAGTGCATGCCGGCGTACTTGTGGTGGATGCCGTGGAAGCCGTTGTTGTAAACCCACCAGTTGACGAATTTGCCGACGAAGTTGCGGGAGTGGTTGAACTCCGACTCCTGATCGCACCCGTCGTGCTGCAGGAAGTTCATCGTCACGATGCCCCACGCCGCGTACTGGTGCGGGATCAGGATGTAGAGGACGAACTTCTTCCAATCGAGCACGAGCAGCGCGCCCATCGTCCCGAGGAAGAACGCCGACTCCAGGAGCATCTGGTTGAACCATGGCTTGTTGCGCCGCCGCATCGCCGCGAAGAAGCGCATGTCCGCCTTGAGGATGTCCTTCACGACCGTCGGCTGAAAGAAGATCAGGTTGAGCAGGTTCCACGAGAACCGGATCTTCTGCGTGCGCATCACGTCCTTGCGGGACTGCGTGTACTTGTGATGGCTCAGGTTGTGGCCGGGCACGTAGGCGCTCACCGGGTGGCCGTACGTCAGCGTCAGCACCACCTGGAACGCTCGGTTCAGCCAGCGCTGGTGGAACACGGGCGAGTGGATCGTGTTGTGCGTGGCGACGGCTCCGAAGAAGGAGAAGAAGCACGTCAGCACGACGAGCGGGATCGCGATCCACAGCTCCTTCGGCGCGACGGTCCACTGGACGATGACGAGCGCGAAGTAGATCGCGACGAAGACGAGCGTCTTGATGTCGGCGCGGTATCGAAGCATCGGCGTTCCTCGTAGCTAGCAGGTCGCCTGGAAGGCGATTCGTCGTACCGCAACGCGGTGCGGCGCGGGAGTGCGAATGGGCCTGTGAAGACGCTTTTCAAGCTCGAAAATGCACATCCTCGCCGCGGACCGCGTCATGGGCCGGCGACCGGCGCCCGTGATCAGGGTCGCCTTGGGGCGTTTCGCGACAACCGATCCGGCGACAAAAATAGGCATTTTCCGACAATGTTGCGCCGCCCGCCGGAGGTCGTTGACGTCGTCCTCTCCGTTGGCCACGGTGCGCGCCATGAGCAGCGCCACGACTCGATCGAAGGACGCGCTCGCGGGCTTCGACCCCGCGGGGGCGGCCATCCACGACGGCATCTTCGGCCTCCCGCACACGCCCGAGCAGGCGGCGGTGGTGATCGTGCCCGTCCCGTGGGAGCCGACGACCTCGTACCGCCGCGGCACCGCGAAGGCGCCGGCGGCGATCCTCGCGGCGAGCCGCCAGGTCGACCTCTACGACCTCGACACCGGCAAGCCGTACGAGGCCGGGATCGCGATGCTCCCCGAGGATCCGGAGATCGTGAAGTGGAACCAGGAGGCCTGCGAGGCCGCGACCCCGGTGATCGAAGCCGGCGGCCACGTGACCGGTAATCCCGCAGCTCCAGGAGGCGCTCCTCCGCGTGAACGAGGCCTCGCACCGCCTGAACGAGCGCGTGCGCCGCATCGTCAAATCGCAGCTCGATCGCGGCAAGATCGTGGGCCTCGTCGGCGGCGATCACTCGGCGCCGTTCGGGGCGCTGCGCGCGCTCGCGGAGAGGTACCCGCACTTCGGCGTCCTCCACATCGACGCGCACGCCGATCTCCGCGACAGCTACGAGGGCTTCACGTACTCGCACGCGTCGATCATGCGCAACGCGATCGCCCAGATCCCCGCGGTGCAGCGCATCGTGCAGGTGGGCGTGCGCGATCTCTCGGAGGAGGAGCACGCCTTCATCCGCGGATCGCACGGCCGCGTCGCCGCCTTCTTCGATCGCGACCTCGCGCAGCGCGCCTTCACGGGGGAGACGTTCGCGCACACCGCGGGCGCCATCGCGGAGGCCCTGCCCGAGCACGTGTACGTCTCGTTCGACATCGACGGCCTCGATCCGTCGCTCTGCCCGCACACGGGGACGCCGGTGCCCGGAGGCCTCTCGTTCCGGGAGGCGGTCGCGCTCCTCGCGGAGGTCGCGAACAGCGGCCGCAAGATCATCGGCTTCGATCTCAACGAGGTCGCGCCGGGCCCCGACGGCGACGAGTGGGACGCGAACGTGGGCGCCCGCATGCTCTACAAGCTGATCGGCTTTGCGCTCGCCGCGCGTCCGTGACAGACGCTCGCGCGCAATGGAACCCGAAAGCACGTCGGCGGAGCCTCTCCTGCTCCGCCTCCGCTCCGGCAGGACCGCGGGCCTCGTGATCGGCGGCGGCATCGGCGGCGGCATGTTGGTGATGGGCGTCCTCACCACGCTCGCCTCCGCGCACAGCTTCGCGGCCGCGTGGAACGCGTTCCTCGGCTACGGCGCCGCGATCCTCCCGCTCGTCGTCGCCTCCGTGATCATCGCGGTGTGCCGCAGCGAGCTGTGGCTCGTCCCCGAGCACAAGTCGATCCGCCTGCTCACGTTCCGCCCGTGGCGCCGCCAGCCCCGCGTGGAGGAGGCGCCGCTCAGCGAGTACGCGGGCGTCCGCACCTCGAAGATGAGCGACGACTACGGCAACGCGACGCTCGTCTCGCTCGTGACGGCCGGCGGCGAGGACGTGCCGCTGCGCCAGTTCACCGACGACGTGGAGGCCCACACCTTCGCCGAGAAGCTCGCGAGCGCGGCCGGCCTCTGGATCCGCGGCGCCGAAGATCCGAAGCCCGCCGAGGCCTGATCCGCTTCAGTCCGTCCCGTGCTCGATGCGCATCTGCACCTCGGTGTGCAGGAGCGGCGAGCAGTAGTTCGGGCTGCTGTTGCCCTCGACCGCGGCCTTGAAGGCCTTCACGAAGACCTTGTTCTCCTTGGAGAGGTCCTCGACCATCTTCTTCGCCAGGTCCTTGTCGTTCTCGGCGCACGCGGCCTTGATCTTCTCCAGGCCTTCGAGCGCGCCTTTCTTCTCGTTGCCGCAGCCTGCGACGAGACCGAGCGACAACGCCACCAGCACCACCACGAACCTTCGGAGCATCGCGATCCTCCAGCGCACCCGCGCGCGGCATCCGGGAGTCCCCCGCAGCATTCCTCACGCCCCGGAGGGGTGGCAAGACCTCTCCGCGGAGCGCGCCGATCCCGCACTTTTCGCGCGCGATCCTTGACAACCTGAGCCTCCCGTTCTGTGCTCGCGCCGAGCGGCGGCCGTGCGCACGGAGCCACGCCCGCCCGACGAAAGGTGCTGCATGGCTTCCGCTACCGAGGCTGAGATGGCCGAAAAAGACGGCGCAACCGACTCCGAGCGCCCCGTCCCGCTGACGGCGTTCGAGAAGCGATTCCGGCACCCGCCGGGCCTCTTCATCCTCTTCTTCACGGAGATGTGGGAGCGCTTCTCGTACTACGGCATGCGCGGCCTGCTGAAGCTCTACATGGTGAACTACCTGTTCATCACGATGCGGCAGGTGCTCCAGGGCGGGAAATACACGGGCGTCGGCAGCGCGGATCTCGTCCTCGGCTGGAGCTGGATCTCGAAGCTCTTGCCTGCGGCGGACAACGTCGCGGCGTGCGTGACGGAGAAGATCCCCGGCCTCACCGCGGCCAACCCGCAGCTCGGCGCGGACGCGATCAAGGACATCGCGCAGCAGACGTGCGCGGTCGGCCCGGCGGCGTCGTACCTCTACGGCGCGTACACGGCGCTCGTGTACCTGACGCCGCTGCTCGGCGGCATCCTCGCGGACAAGATCTTCGGCCAGCGCAAGACGGTCGTGGTCGGCGGCATCTTGATGGCGATCGGCCACTTCATCATGGCCTTCGAGAACTGGTTCTTCGTCGCGCTGCTGTTCCTCATCATCGGCAACGGCGCGTTCAAGCCGAACATCTCGACGCAGGTCGGCAACCTCTACGGCAAGAACGACGACCGCCGCGACGGCGCCTTCACCATCTTCTACATGGGCATCAACCTCGGCGCGTTCATCTGCAACTTCGTGTGCGGGACGCTCGCGGCCGTGTACGGGTGGCACTACGGCTTCGGCGCCGCGGGCGTGGGCATGTGTTGCGGCCTCGTGATCTACCTCGCGGGCCAGCGCTTCCTCGCGCCCGACAACATGATGAAGGCGAAGGCGGCGCACGGCGAAGGCGGCGACGCGAAGGCGAAGGCGCAGGCGAAGGACGCGGACGAGAAGCACCCGCTCACCCCGGAGGAGTGGAAGCGCGTCGGCGCGCTCGTGGCGCTCTGCGCGCTCAACGTCGTCTTCTGGGCGGTCTACGAGCAGCAGGGCAACACGATGCAGAGCTGGGCCGACGACAAGACGGTGTGGCCCACGATCTTCGGCTGGCAGATCCCCTCGACGTGGTTCCAGTCGTTCAACCCGTTCTTCATCTTCGTGTTCGCGCCGCTGCTCGACATGTTCTGGATGTGGCAGAAGAAGCGCGGCACGGAGCCGACGAGCGTGACGAAGATGGCGCTCGGCTGCTTCCTCCTGGGCGGCTCGTTCCTCTTCATGATCGCGGGCAACAAGCTCATCGGCGACGCGGGCAAGGGCAGCCTCTTCTGGCCGGTCGCGTGCACGTTGATCCTCACGCTGGGTGAGCTCTACTTGTCGCCGGTGGGCCTCTCGCTCGTGACGAAGGTGTCGCCCGCGCGCATCGTCTCGATGATGATGGGCATGTGGTTCCTCTCGAGCTTCTTCGGCAACTTCCTCTCCGGCGTGATCGGCGCGCTGTACGAGGGCCGCACGCTCAACGCGCAGCAGTTCTTCCTCTTGCTGACCGTGCTCGGCGCAGCGACGGGCCTCGCGATCTTCGCGTTCAACCGCCCCCTCAAGAAGATCATCGGACACCACTAACGGCAGAACGAGATCGCCGGGTGGTGCCCACCCCCGGTCCGTGCTCGCTTCGCTCCGCGCAGGCAGCCACTGGGAGGACGGAGTCCGGTCCGCGGAGGCGGAGCTCCGCTTGGCGGAGCGGAGTCCGTAGCGGAGCGGACGCAGTCCTCGACGTTGCGTGCGCCGCCCCTCCCAAAGCGCCTGCTTCTCAGGCGCAGGGAGGGGACCCCTCCTGTCATTCAAGACGCTTCGGCGGATCTCTTCTCATCGCGAGCGCGCTCGGCATCGCCGGGTGCCATTGCTCGGAGCCCACGACGCCTCTCGTGCAGGATTTCGAAGGGCGCGTCTCTCTCACGAAATGGCCGAAAGACACGGCCGGAGACGTCGCTCGAACCACCGAGTGGGCCGCGGACGGCGCTTCGTCGTTGCGGATCGATCCCGGCCTGCTCGCGTCCACCGACAGCCTCTATCGCCACGATTTCCGCGGCGCCGATGCGCTCCGCGTGCACGTGCACAACCCCTCGGACAAGCTGGTCACGGTCGGCTTCGAGCTGCAGGACGATCACGCGACGCTGTACGACAGGCACCGATCCGCGTTCGGCGCGCCGCCCGGCGACTCCACCATCGATATCGACATCTCCGGAGATCTGTGGCGCGGCGAAGAGAATCGCCCCTTCCGCGGCCCCACGAAGACGCCCCTCGACCTCGGCCACATCACGCGGATCGGCTTCGAAAACCGGGGCGACAAGCCCATCTACGTCGACGCGCTCACGCTGGTGATGGACCCGTTCGAGGCCCCTCCGAACGCGTTCGCCTTCGATTTCGGCCGCCGCGGCACGCGCGTGATGGCCAAGACGAAAGGCGTCTTCGAAGACACGATGTACACCGACGACACCGGGTTCGGCTTCGTGCCCGGCACCGGAAAGCCCACGTTCCTCAAGAGCGCCGCGACCTACCCGTCACCCCTCTTGGGCGACGGCCTCGCGTGGGAAGATGCCCAGTTTGCCGTCAACCTGCCAGGCGGCAAATACCTCGGCTGGATCGCCTTCGAGCGCGCGGGCTTCTGGGAGGCCGACGACGAGGCGACTGGCTATTTCGAAGCGAGCCTGTCCGTGAACGGCGCCGAGGCGCACCGCCACCCATTCGACCGCTCGGGACCGCACTTCTTCTTCGAAGACGTGGAGGTCACGAAGATGGAGGACGCGTGGGACAAGCTCGTGCGGCCGGCGTGCGCGATCGCGCACTTCTCCTTCGAAGCGAAGCCGGGCAGAAACACCTTCTCGGTCGCGGCGAAGCACCCCCGCGGCCCGTCCCTGCGCGTCGCCGGCATGTTCCTGGCGCCGGACACCCCCGCTGGACTCGGCTTCATCGACGCGATGGAACAGCGTCAGAAAGAGGCCTTCGAGCGCGCGTTTCCGAAGACCGAGCGCGCCCGCCGCCCCGAGGGAGGCCCCCCGATCACCAACAAGCTCCTGGTATCGAGGAGGCCTCTCGGAGACATCGCGCACCCTCGTGATCTGCCGGACAAGGCTCCCACGGATTCAATCTCCGTGACGGGGGTCGCCGGTCATCCGGTGCTCCTGCAATTCGAGCTGTTCGCGCCCCAGGACGTGGAGGTGATGGTGCATGCCGACGACAAGGCCTCTGCCACGCTGGTGGAGCACCCGACGATGATGATGGGTGTGTACGGCCCGAAGCGCCCGTACGAGGGCGGCGCCGCGTGGATCGAGACAGCCTATTATCGCCCGACCCCCATCGAAAAGATGCATGTCGGCCCGGATCTCGCGCGGTCGGTCCTGCTCCAATTCGACGTGGCCAAGGACGCCCCGCCCGGCGTGAACGAGTACCGGCTCCGCTTCCGCTCCCCCACCGAGACGCTCGCGGAGGCGGATCTCCGGATCGAAATCGTCGCGACGCCGCTGCCCCCGCTGCCGATCCCGGTGGGCCTCTTCATGAACGCGCTGCCCTACGGCCCGGATGCGATGAAAGAGGACCAGTGGTGGACGTGGCAAGAGGGCTTGATCGCCGCCGAAGCCGAGGCCGGCCTCAACACCCCGACGGGCGGCCCCGGCCTTTATTACACGGTCACGAAGAGCGGAGACGGATACGCCTTCTCCGGGGACCGAGCCCTCAAGTACCTGGAGATCGCGCAGCGCTACGGCATGACCCGCGCGGTGGTCGGCTACACGGGCTTCTTACCCTCCATCAAGCACGAGCGCCCCGACGCGGCGGCCTTCCAGAAGAGCTGGGCCGAGTTCGAGAAGGCGCACGAGCTCCCGCCGCATTACCTGTATTCCTACGACGAGCCGTCGACGGACGAGGAGCTGTCCGAGGCGGCGTCCTATCTCGGCCCCTTCCAGGCCGCGGGCGCCCGCACGATCGGCTTCTTTTCGAGCGCAGCGGAGGCGCGTTTCCGCAAGGTGATCGACGCCACGTTCGCGCCGGCCGTGAGCGCACACACACCGGATCTCCTGCGCGGCTGGGTGGCCGAGGGAAAGCACGTCTTTCTGTACAACCGCGGAGTCTCCCGCCTCGCGATGGGGGCGGATCTGGTGAGCCAGATCAAGCTCGGTGTCGCGGGCCGGCTCGAATGGATTGGCCTCTACACGCAGGGGTTCGCCTTCGACGATCTGGACGGCCGGGAGCCCTCGTACGGCATGTTCGTGGCGCACGATCGGTACGGCGTCCTCCCCACGCCGAGGTGGCTGTCGATGCGAGAGGGCCTGATCGACGCGCGCGTCCGCCTCGCGCTGGAAAAGGCCCCACCGCCGGAGCAGCCGCTCCCACCGTTCCCCGCGGAGTACCCGGCCGACCCGACGAAATGGACCGACGAAGCGCTGGATACGTGGCGCGCCGCGGCCTTGCGGCATCTGCAACACACGCTGTCCACGCCCCCCACCCACTGAACGTGGCAGTCCGTCTCCTCGACGGGCTCACGCTCCGCGGCGGACTTTCACGCTCCTCGCCCGACTTCACACCACGCGGGTGGCCGGCTCGCGCCCCTCCAGCACCGCGAAGATCGCCTCCACGCAAATACGGGCCATCGCCTCGCGCGTCGGGCGATCGGCGCTCCCGATGTGCGGGGCCAGCACCACGTTGTCGCACTCGAGCAGCGCCTCGTGGATCTTCGGCTCCTCCGCGTACACGTCGAGCCCCGCCGCGAACAGATGGCCCGTCCGCAGCGCCTCCGCGAGCGCCGGCTCGTCCACCACCGGGCCGCGCGACGTGTTCACGAGCACGCTGCCTCTCCGCATCCGCGCGAGGCGCTCCCGCGAGACGAGGCCCCGCGTCTCCGGCGTGAGCGGGCAGCACAGACTCACGATCTCCGCCGCCTCGAACAGCTCGTCGACGCCCACGTACGTCGCCTGAAGCTCCGCCTCCACCTCCGGCGAAACACGGTGCCTCTGCGTGTAAAGAACGCGCATCCCGAAGCCCCGCGCCCTCGCCGCCACCGCGCGCCCGATGCGGCCGAATCCGACGATCCCGAGCGTCGCGCCCGTCACCCGCACCCCGATGAATTCCGTGGGCGCCCAGCCGCGCCACTCTGCCGCTCGAACGGCCCTGTCGCCCGACGTGACGCCGCGACAGGCATCCAGGATCAGCGCCATCGTCGCGTCGGCGGTCGCGTCCGTGAGCACCTCCGGCGTGTTCGTGACGACGATGCCCCGCTCGCGACAGGCCCCGAGATCGATGTTGTTCACGCCGACTCCGCAGTTGGCCACCCCCCGGAGCCGCGGCGCCCGCGCGAGCACCTCGCGGTCGATCGCGTCCGTCACGAACGGCAGGATCGCCTCGTGATCCCCGATGCGCGCCAGAAACCCGGCCCGCCCCAACCCCTGCGGCGACTCCCCCACATCCACCTCGTGCGCGGCGAAGAGCCGCGGCAAATCAGGGCCGGGCAGCGGACCGGAGACAAGCACCTTGGCCATGGAGACTGGCTATCACACCCGCGTCCGAAGAGAGCCCCCGATCGACGCCCGGTGCACTACGCGCCGCCTGCACTAGGATGCGCCGTCATGAAAGCGGACTTCGATCGCCTCGCACCGGAAGAGCGGCGCATCGTGCTCGTCGCGTCGGACGACAAGTACCACGAGCTCGTCTCGGCCTTCGATCCGCGCAGCGTCCTCGGGCTCGCGGGGCTGCTGTTCGCGGGCGGGCTCCCGGCGCTCGGCGTGTCCGCCGCGGGCGTGTTCCTCTCGAAGGCGCTCGGGTCCACGTACAAGGGCCTGCTCCGAAACCCGGAAAACGAAGGCCCGCGCGACATCAAGGCCCTCTTCAAGAGCGCCGTCACCAAGGGCGAGATCCTCCTGCCGCACCTGTCGCCGACCGAGGCCGCGCGCCGGTTCCGCTTCGATTTCGGGGAGCCCGAGGACGGCGCCGCTTACCTCGCGAGCCCGATCGCGCGCGACGCGTACCTGAAGCCGGCCCTCGCGAACGAGCGGCTCGCGCAGGAGAAGATGAGCGCGTTCGTGCGGCTCACCGCGACGCTCGGGGCCAAGCGCATCGTGCTCGTGAGCGCCGACGTGGAGCACAAACGGTGGGGCGGAAAGGCCGCGATCCCGCTGCCGCAGCTCGCCGCGCAGATCGGCGTCAACGCCACGTTCCAGAGCGACGGCACGGCCACGCGCCAGGTGTGCATGGAGTTCGATCCGCCGCGCGCAAAGCCTTCGATCCCCGACGATCTGGAGCCTTGGCTCAAGGCGGATCCAGTCCTCCGCGCGCTCGCGGAGACGCGGCTCACCGCGCGGCCCCGGCTCGCCCGCGCGGCGCTCTCGTTCGGCGAGACGATCGACTTCGGCGCGGACGCGATGGGGACGCTCGCGAAGCTCGCGGGCCGCGGCGTGGAGCTGGGCGGCGTGTACCGACGCGTCGCGCGCTCCACGTTCAGCTTCGAGGTGGAGTACTTCCCGACGGAGTGACGGCTGCGAGCGCCGTCACTTCTTCATTCTCAGCTTCCGCGGCGCGTCCTTCGTCGTCGGCGGCGCCACGTCCTTCGTCGTCGGCGCGAAGTCGTTCGTGAAGTCTTCCTTCTTCGGGGCCGGCTTCTTCGGCGCGACGGGCTTCGCGCTGGGCGGCGGCGCAGGCGCCGTCGGCGCGGAGGACGACCTCGGCGCGGGCGCCGTCTGCACCGGAGACGGCGCGTTCTTCTGCTGGATCTGCGTCGGCTGATCGTTCGTGCTCTTCGTCTTCTGCGGCTCGTTCTGGAGCGCGTCGTTCGCCTTCGCGCGCGCGGCGCCGATCTTCGGATCCGCGTCGCCCGCCGGATCGAGCTGCTTCGCCTCGTCGAACCGATCGAGGCACTCGCGCCACATGCCGCGGTCGCAGTCCTTGAACGCCTGCAGGCGGAGGTTCTGCGCGCGCTCGAGCGGCGGCACCTCCGGCGAGATCGACGAGTGCTTCGGCTCCGGACCGGGCGTCGCGATCGGCTCCTCCTTGCGGAAGATGCGCCACAGCACGAGCGCGATCACGGCGAGCGCCGCGGCCGCGGCCAATTCGGCGAGCCATCGCTCCTTCATCCACCGTCGCATCCGCGAGACGCGCTGCCGCACGCGCGCGGCCGGCACCTTCTCTTCGGCGGCGATCGCTTCGAGCTTCTCGCCCTCCCCTTCGCGCGCCATCCACTCGAGCGTGCTCTTCGCGTCGCCCGTCGCGCCCGCTTGCTTCTCGGCCCACTGCGCGAGCGATCGCTCCTCCACCGGCGCGGGCCCCACAGGCAGATCCGGGATCTCCGCGGCCGTCTCGCGCGTGCGGCGGCGGTGGTGATCGACGACCTTGTGCCGCGCGATGCCGAGCAGCCAGCGCCGCAGCTCCTCTTCGTCCTGCGGGCGCGACGACGACGCGAGCGCCTCCACCAGCACGGTCTGCACGATGTCGTCCACGTCGGACGCGGGGACGCGCCGGCGCACGAAGTCCTCGATCGACCGGCGCATCGCCGGCTCCGCGAGGAAGCGCTTCGACGGGGAGAGATCGGACGGCATCGTGATCGAGAGGCTCATCGGACCCCACATCGCGGCGAGCCGAAAGAGTGTGACCGTGCTCTCGAAAAAAAATTTGAGGGCCGTCTCCAAATGAGGCGGACCCGGCGGCGCCGCCCGCGTGGGAGGGCCGCGCGCGACGCCCCGTCAGAAACAACTGTGATAGGGTCCCGCCCCGGAGCGCGAGCGAAGAAGATGTCGGGACAGTTCTGGTTGATGAAGAGCGAGCCGTTCAAGTACTCGTTCGCGCAGCTCCAAAAGGACGGCCGCACCCGG
>JAXLYM010000052.1:0-28735 GCA_046351455.1 Polyangiaceae bacterium | reverse complement strand
ATCCTCTTCGCCGTGGAGAAGATCGAGGAGCTCCTGCACGATCCGGTCATCCTCGACGATCATGTGCGCGCCCGCGCGATGATCAACCGGCACGAGGGCATCGGCGCGAGCGAGGCGCCCCGAGGCGTGCTGTTCCACCACTACAAGGTGGACCACGACGGCGTGCTCAAGTCCGTGGATCTCGTGATCGCGACCGCGCAGAACAACCTCGCGATGAACCGCGCCGTGCGCCAGCTCGCGATGCACCACCTCTCCGGCGTGGAGATCACGGAAGGCCTCCTGAACCGGCTGGAGGCGGGCATTCGTTGCTTCGATCCGTGCCTGTCGTGCTCGACGCACGCGGTAGGGCAGATGCCGATGGAGGTGCGCGTCGTCGGCCCGGACGGAGCGGTCCTGTCCGAGAGGACGCGTTGACAGGCCCCCTCGTGATCGGCGTCGGCAACCCCCTGCGCGGGGACGACGGCGCCGGTCACCACGTGATCGAGCGGGTGCAGGAGCGGTATCCGGATCTCGCGTGCCTCGCGGTGCACCAGCTCACGATCGACCTCGCCGCGGACGTGGCGGAGAGCGAGCGGGTGATCTTCGTCGATGCCTCCGTGCGCGTGGAAGCGGTGACGGTGGGCCGGATCGATCCTGCGGACCGCGGGATCGCGAGCCACCACGTCGCGCCCGAGACGGTGCTCTCCGCCGCAGCGACCCTCTACGGCGCGCGCCCCGCGGCGTGGCTCGTCGAGGTGCCGGCGTCCGCGCTGGATCACGGATACGAGCTGTCAACAATCACGCGAGCCGCGATCGAACAGGCCGTCCTCGAAGTGGGAGCGCTGCTCTCCGCGGGGTGAGATCCAGACATGGCTGGGGGCGATTCACGTGCGCGACACGGCGTCCCATTGCACCTCGGTGCCGCCGGCGTGGTATTGATTCAGCGTCTTGTACCGGATCAACGTGTCCGTGCGCTGCTGCGTCGTGTAGTGCATCAGGTTCGTCCGGTCCTGGAGATCGAGCCAGTTCAGGAGCGAGTGCCCGTCCTCGTGGCCGATGACCTGGCGCTGCTGCACCTCGGTGATGGCGCTCTCGTTGATGTAGATGGGGTTTCCGCTGAGGCCGTTCAGCAGGTAAATGAGGCCTTCGTTCGTGGTGTGCGCCTTCGTCAGCTTCGCGTTCAGCGTGATGGTGGTGCCGGAGATGCTCTTGACCGAGACGTTCTCGGCCGTGGCGCCGGCGCCCAGCGCGAACACGTCGCCGACGTGGATGAACTGCATGTATCCCGAGAGCGCGTCCTTCAGCGTGATGCGCTCGTCGTCCACCGCGGCGGCCGTCTTCAAATAATAGATCCACGCCACGTCGCGCACGATGACGACCTTCTGCCCCGACGTCCCGGTGATGGCGTCCTTGATGGCCTTCTCCTCGTTCGATGTGCCCGTCGGATCGAGCTCCAGCCGGCCGGAGGAGTTGAGATCGTACGTGACGTCGAGCGTCTTCTGCCCGCTCGGCGCGCCGTCCACGAGATCGATCTTCGCGACGGCGGCCTTGTACCACTCGTTGATCGCGTCCTGCGCGGCCTCCACGTCGAAGTCCGGGCGCTGGAGCGTGGTCGTGGCAGAGGCCTTGTCCTGGATCTTGAAGACCGTCGCCTTCACCTCTTTCAGCTTGTACACGTGCACGCGGAGCGTGGCGCACACGGGCCCCTTCGCCCCGTTGATGCGGAGTCGCAGATCCGTCGCGTCCTTGTCCTTGTCCTTGCCGCCGACGTAGAGATCGTAGCTGTCCGTCGGCGGAAACGCGGGCGGGATGACCTCCGCGACCGACGTGTTGACCATCTCGTAGAACAGAACGTCCGTGTCCATGCCCGCGCCGGTGATGGGCCCCTTCACCAGCATGCGAGCGACGGTGTTGCCGTTCTTCTTGACCGAGATATGGTGGGTCTCCCCGTCCGGATCGTCGAGATCGTCGTACCCCCATTTCTGGTTCGCGCTCTTGGCGAAGCGCAGATCGATCTTGCTGAGTCGCGCCACATCGCCTTCGGGGTCCCCGTCCTTGATCCCGAGCTTGAATGTGACGTCCCGCGGGGTGGCGCTCGGCGCGGTGCCCTCGACCCAGTACACCTGCCCGGCCGCCGGGATCGCCGTGTTTTCGAGGACGATCGGCGTCGGGATCGAGGCCTCGGCCGGGGGCGGCGTGCCGGCCGGTCGCTTCTCGGCCGCGTAGAGCGACACCGCCCCGGAGACCTTCAGCTCCAGCTTGCCTGTATACGACGCGGGCTTGGTCTTCTTGAGCACGAGCTTCGCGCGCTCGATGTGCCGCTTCGGGTGGCGGACCATCAGGTACCGACCGCGAAACACCTTGTTTTCGGCGGACAGGGCGACGGGCTCGGCGCCGTCGATCCGGCTCTCGCACAGGTCGAAGAAGAGCTCCACGCTGGTGACGGTGCTCGTGTCGTCCGCGCCGGTCTTCTTCGATCCTCCGGAGAGCGCGAGCTTCAGCGTGACGTCGTCCATCGCGTCGCTCGGCTTGTTGCCCTCGACATACACGGTGACGCCGCTCGTGAGGGGGCCGCCGTCGAACAGGTTGTCCTTGCCGTCGAAGGTTATTTCGGTCCCTCCGGTCGCGGCGGTGAACACCTTCACCTTGTCGGCGGAGCGCGTGAAGAGGCCCTTTCCGTCGAACGGGACGTCCGTCTTGAGCGTGACGGGCTGCCTCTTCGGCTTCGTCACGGGCTCGATGTTGCCGCCGACCGGGTTCTTCGCGCGCTTCACCACGAGCACCTCCAGCTTGGCGGGCTCGATGAGCGGGTTCACCACCACGTCCTTCGGAGGCGGCTGCGGCTGGGGTTGCGGCGGCGGCGTGGGGCCTTTTCCGCCGCCCTCGACCTCATTGGAGAGGTAGGCGATGAGGCGCCCCGCCTTGAGCGCGTCCTCCAGTGTCTCCAGCACGTCCCACGGCTCCGCGAGGGGGATCGCGCCGTGGAACTCGTACCCGACGGCCTCCGCGATCTCCGAGACGGCGTGCAGGATCGTGGGGTGCGCCATCGGCGGGACGGAGCGGCGCAACCAGAATACGGCTTGTTTCGCGGGGAGCGCGGACGCCTTCGGGGGCGGCGGCTCCCCGATCGCCGCGAGCCACAATCCACCGTTGCCCATGCCGAGACAGACTGTTCGTTTCACGTGCAGGCTCCTCGGTCACGGGCTCGGAAAGCCCTGGATCTTGAGGTACGGCGGGCGCGGGCCCTTCCACTTGGTGCCGAAGGTGGCCTCGCAAAAGGCCTCCGCGCGGGCGTAGCCCTCGTCGCCTTCGATGCTGTTCTCCCAGAGGATCTTCTCTTCCGGGTAGTTGCGTTGGAGGGCGGCGAGGATATCCAGTCTCACCGAGCGCCGCATCACGTTCGGCATCTCGTCGACGAGGGGCGTGCGCATCTCGCTCGCGAGCGCGGACAAGGCCCCTCGCGTGCCGACGCGCCCGAGCACCGCCGCGAGACGCGCCTTCTCTTTGGGGTCCTTCGTCGCGAGGAACGCGTCGACGAAGCGCTTCTCCGCGGCCGCGTCGCCGAGCGCCGCCTTCGCGATCTGGACGGCCTCGTCGCCGGCCCCGCTGGGGGAGGAGGCCAGTCGATCGACGACGGCCTTCGCCTCCGGGGGTTTCGCCTTCGCGATCACGTGGAGCGCCGAGGTGCCGCCGCGATCTTCGAGATCCTTCGCGAGCGCGGCGCCGTGGGGCTGAAGGAGCGCGGCCGGCGTCGCGGCGTCGAGCGTGTCCAGCGCGTAGTCCCGCCCGCCGCCGGGCACGTCGAGCGAAGGCGACACGAGCAGCGCGATCACCTGCGGATCGCGGAGCAGCTCCCCGCCCGCGGATCGAAGCGGATCCGCCGCGCGCCCGATCGCCGCGAGGAGCCGCACGAGGGCCTCTCTCTCGGGCTCCGGCGTGGTCCGGATGGCGTCCGCCAGCTCGGTGAGGGCCCACGGCTCCGGCGCGCCGGAGGTCGACAGGAACCCCTCCGCGCCGCGGCGGTACGGCTCCCCTTTTCGGAGCCGTGTGATCAAGTCCTTCGCGCTCTCCATGGCGGCTGTCTCCCTGGTTCCCGAAAGCGTGGTGCTCGCGGACGCGGTGCTCGCAGAAGCGGTGCTCGCGGCGCCGCCGCTGGGCGTCTCCCCGTGCGTCCCGCAGCCGAGGCAAAGCGTGAAGGCGATCGCCGCCGCGCCGACTCCCCGGTGAAAGCACCAGCCCATCGCCGCCGTGCATACCACCGCGAAGGAGCGGCGGGATCCCTCGAATCGCGCGTCGATCACGTCCGTAACGTGCGCTCTCCGCTCTGAATCGGCGCGCGGCGGAGAGTCGGTGTTCGTCGAGGGTTTCGGCCGGAGGGCGCTGCGTACGGAGCACAGCGGGCTCGCCACGGAGACGCGATGGCGCTAATCGACAAAGACCATGTCCGCGCTCCCCGCCGCCGTTCTCCAGGGTCGTTTCGTTCGTCTGGAGCCCCTCTCGCTCGCGCACCTGCCCGGCCTCCTCGCCGCGGCGAACGGCGCGCGCGACACCTTCGGGTTCACGAACGTGCCGGCCGGAGAGGCCGAGATGCGCGCGTACGTCGAGGAGGGCGCCGCCCGTCACGCGAAGGGCGAAGCGCTGCCGTTCGCGACGATCGATCTCCGCCACGGAGAGCCGCGCGTCGTCGGATCCACGCGGTTCGCGAACGCGGAGCGATGGAGCTGGCCGTTCGGGTTCGAGGCGGATCGCCCGGCTTCCATCGACGCGATCGAGATCGGCTGGACGTGGCTCGCGCCCTCCGCGCAGCGCACCGCGGTGAACAGCGAGGCGAAGCTGCTGATGCTGACGCACGCGTTCGAGGCGTGGCGCGTGCTGCGCGTGACGCTCAAGACCGACGCGCGAAACGCCCGTTCCCGCGCGGCGATCGAGCGCATCGGCGGCAAGCTCGACGGCGTCCTGCGCGCGCACATGCCCGCGTTCACCGGGGCCGCGGGAGAGATCCGCGACACCGCCATCTTCTCGATCCTGCGAGCGGAGTGGCCGAACGTGCGCGAGAGGCTCGAAGGCTTCGTCGCGCAGCGGAGCGCCTGATCCGGCCCGGGAGGAGAGCGGGAGTCGTGCGTACCGGCTACGCGCCGCGGGCGCGCGGTGATAGGAGCGGCGCCATGTTCAAGCAAGCCGTCGTCGTGTCCGAGCTGCCGGAGGTCCGCAGCTCGATGTATCCGGAGCCGTTCCGTTCTCGCATGGGCGATCGCGTGAAGCGTCGTCTCGGGGAGGCCTTCGGTTTGAAGCAGTTCGGCGTGAACCTGGTGCGCCTCCAGCCCGGCGGTCAGAGCGCGCTGCGGCACTTTCATTCGCACGAGGAAGAGCTCGTGTACGTCCTCGAAGGCGAGCTCGTGCTGATCACCAACGTGGGAGAGCAGACGGTCCGCGCCGGCATGTGCGTGGGCTTCCCCGCCAATACCGGAGACGCGCACCACCTCGTGAACCGCAGCACCTCAGAGGCCGTCTACATCGAGGTAGGCAGTCGCGAGGAGGACGATCAGGCCTTCTATCCCGACGACGATCTCTGCTGGCTCCCCGACGGCAAGGGCGGAATGGCCCCCGGCCACAAGAACGGCGCCCCTTACTGAGCTGCCGGCGGTGGACGCGGGCCCGTGTCTCGCCGCGGGCCCGTGAGCGGCCGACGTGCATCGGAGTGCGCAGCGCGAAACGTGCCTGTTCGCACCGCCGTCGGAGGCCGAAGCTGTCGATTCTGAATTCACGGAATTTTCGATTTCGACGCCGTTCGTCACCGCGCGGCCCTGGTCTTGCTCGGTGAGCGGGGCGTGCTGAGCTCCGCGGAAAGGCGGCCGGATCGACTCCGGCGGCGGCGCGGAGCCTCGTCCACCTCACTCGTTCCGGAGGAAGGCCGTGGTGCGTATTCAATGGGGGTTGGTTCTCGGGATCGCGATGCTCACGAGCTGCGTGGAGTCCGGCGTCACGAGCCGAACAGGCGCCGATTCGGCGGGGATCGCGGGCGCCTCCCCGATCGTCCAGGTCGGCGTGGACGCGGAGGACGTCGCGGCGCGCGCGGAGGCCGCCCTGCGAGCGGGCGATTTCGAGGACGCGGAGAAGGAGGCGCGACTGGGGCTCTCGGCCCGCGGTGATCACCCGAAGCTGCGGCTCGTGCGGGCGATCACGCAGTACGTGAAGACGATGCACCAGCTCACGCTCGACGGGCGCACGCTGATCATCGGCGGGCTCGAAGGGGGGTTCAACCCGAAGTACTTCACGTCGACGATGCGAGACGCCGAGTCGGAGCTCGGGCTCGTGGAGGCGGATCTGGCGGTGGCGGCGAAGGATCATGCGCTCTCGATGGAGCTGTGCGTCGCGTGCTTTCGTCTCGATTGGGACGGCAACGGGCGCATCGATCGGCGCGACGCGCGGCTGCCGCAGATCGAGATTGACGAGGACGGACAGGAGCTGCCCGAGGACGATCCGCGGAGGACGCCCACGTTTCGCTTCGACGAGGGGGACGTCGCGTGGGCGCGCGCGTTCGTGAGCTTCCAGCGCGCGGCGCTCGACGTGCTGCTCGCGTACGACTTCAGCCAGGCGCCGAACGTCGTCCGCGCGCTCGATCACGAGCGAGGCACGATCACGATCAAGCTCACCGACGCCGCGAGGATCGCCGAGGCCAGGCAGCGAATCCTGGACGGACTGGCCTTCTCCGACGCGTCACGCGACCTCTACCTGGCCGAGACCGACGATGATCGGGAGTGGGTGCCGAACCCGAAGCAGAAGAGTCACCCGATGCCGCTCCCCGTGGATCCCGCGCTCTACGCCACGTGGGCCGAGGTCGTGAGGGACGTGCGCGCGCTCGTGCAGGGCGAGGAGGGGCTCGGCGTGGCGGACGTATTCAAGCTGGCGGAGGAGACCCCCGGCAAGAACGGAGTCCACGGCTACATCGATATCGGCGAGATGCTGTCGCACCCCAAGGACATCGTCCTGAGCCTCGACAGGCTGCGCGAGATGGACCGTCACGGAGACACCGACGGCCTCCTCTCCGCGACGTTCGGAGGGTACTACAAGGCGTCGATGAAGGCCTCTCCGCTGCCGAAGACGCTCCTCCGGATGAAGGGAGAGATCGACAAGGGCGAGCACGAATTCGATCGGAAGCTGCGTTATCTCTTCTGGATCAATTAGGGTCTTCGAGCGACGGAAGCTCCCCCTCCCTGCGCCTGAGAATCAGGCGCTTTGGGAGGGGCGGGCCGCGCGCAGGCCGCAGGCCGAGCACGGACCGGGGGTGGGCACAGAGCAATGGCTTGTGCCCTCTGGAGGAGGAGGCTTATTGGTCGGCGAACGCGCTCGAATCCGGGGATTTGGCGCCGTCGGCGATCGCCGCGAGGGCCTTCTTCGCGGGATACGGGACGCCCTTGTCCGGGGCGAACAGCGCGAAGCCCTCCCAGCCGGCGACGATCACCTCCGGGGCCCACGGCCGGATCCCCGCGAGGCCCTCGGCGGCGGCCCAGCTCGTGAGGTCGTGCAGGAATGCGGCCTGTCCATCTTCGTCGATCGGGTACTTCGGGATGGGCGTCGTCCAGCTCGCGTAGGGGCCCGTCGAGATGGAGCCGCCCAGATAGGCCACCTCCGCGATGAACACCGGACGGCCGAATTTCTCGTGCACCGCGGCCACCGTGTCCTTGAATTTCTGCGCGCGCGACGGGCCGGTGGAGCCCGTGGGGTAGTACGAGAAGCCGATCCGATCGACCGAGAAGCCGCCGTCCGCCATCGCTTGATAGAAGGCGACTGCCACCTTGGGGCTCAGCGACTGCGACATGTGCGTGGCGAAGCGGGCGTCCGGGAGCACCGCGCGGATGCCCTTCTGGACCGCCGCGAGCAGCTTCGCCTCGTGCGGCCACACGTGCGCTCCGAGCCACGCGATGCGGTCGTCTTCGGGCATCGTGAGGAGGCCCAGCACCGTCTGATTGCCGATCTCCGGATCCACGCTGTCCACCGGGAGCAGCGGAGTCGCGCACGCCCCGTCGAGCCCCTGCGGCGCCACGCCCGCGACGCCGAGATCCACCTCGTTGCCGATGTCCCAGTAATCGATGGTCGCGCCGGTCGCCGCGACGTCCGCCGCCACGTCCGCGCCGTACGTCTGGAGCGCCGCGGCCATCTGATCGTCCGTGAGCGTGTGCCAGAGCCCCGGGAGCACGATGTCCGGATACTCCGCGAAATCCGGGCCGGGCTCGCACGAGATGTCCCCGTAGTGCTTCCAGAGGCCGAGCTCCGGATTGAACGGCATCCCGAGATCCTTGGCCAGCTTCGCTCGCGCGAGGGCGGTCTCCAGGCTGTGATCGTCGGACGCGGCGGTCTTCTTCTTCTCGGTGGAGATGCGCGCGTACATCTCGTTCGCGCCGTGCAACATGTAGAGCGCGGTCAAGCCGGGCACGTCGCTCGCTGTATCGGTTCCGTCGGTGAACGAAGCCCCGTTCGCGAACAGCACGCCGCTGAACGGGCTCGGCGAGAGCGCGATGCGGAACGGCTCGGCGCCGCCCGTACCCCCTTGTCCGGTGGTCTCGGAGGAGGTCGTGGTGGTGGCGCCGCCCGTCCCGCCGCTGCCGGAGACGGCGTCGCCGCAGGCCGAATTCGCCGCGCCGCACGCGACGAGGAGCGCGAACAGGCATGTTCGATGAGCGGCAGTCGTCCCGAAAGGCCCCTTGATCATGCGATGGAGCGTCGCACCTCGGGAGGCGGCTGCACAAGATGCTTGTCACCCGCGCGCGGACGCGGTAGCCCCGTGGCTCGATGAAGGACGACGCGCCCGAGGACAGCCGCACGCCGAGCGGCCGCGATCCCCTGGACATCACCGCGTCCCCGACGGCCGTCTCGCTGCGGGAGCCGGCGCCGAGCGCCGCCGCCCCTTCGAAGCCTTCGAAGAAAGGGCCCTCGCTGCGCCGCTGGGGCCTGTTGCTCGCGGTCACCGGGCTCTGCTGCGTGGTCGTGATCAACGTCATCCTCATCTCCGGCGCCGTCTCCTCCGCGATGACGCAGCACCCGGCGGACCCGGCCGCGGCCGCGAGCGCCTCGGGGGTGGCCGCCGCGCCGTCGCCGAGCGGCGCCTCCACGGCAGCGCCCGGCGGTGACGCGGACGCCGACGAAGATCCGCCGGCCCCCACCGCCGCCCCGTCCGAGGAGCCGTCCGACGCGCCGCCTCCGGTCGCGAGCGCGGATCCGAAGGCCAAGAAGGCGAAGGACGCCCGCGTGAAGACGGTGTCGCAGGCGGCCGAGAAGAGCTGCGCGACGTCCAGCGTCGACGGGCTGAGCCGCCAGATCATCGTGCAATCGCGCTGCATCGACCCGAACGCCTTCGTCGCGGTGCCGAGGCAGTCGAACCTGGTGACCAAGAGCAACGTGTTCCTGTACATGGACAGGACCGCGCGCGACCGGCTGGTGAAGGTGCTCGGCGCCCACAAAAACCAGACGATGACGGTGCACAGCGCGCTGCGGACGGTGGCGCAGCAGTACCTGCTCCGGCAGTGGTCGCTCACGAAGCGCTGCGGGATCACGCTCGCGACGCCGCCCGGAGAGAGCAACCACGAGACGGGCCTCGCGCTCGACATCGGCGAGTTCGCCAAATGGCGCGCTCCGCTGGAGGCGCAGGGCTTCACGTGGCTCGGCTCGATCGACAAGGTGCACTTCGATTACCGCGCGAACAACGCGTCTTCGCGCACCGGCGTGGACGTGATGGCCTTCCAGCAGCTCTGGAACCGCAACCACCCGGACGAGCCGCTCGTCGCGAACGGCCGCTACACCGCGGCCACGGAGGCGCGCCTGAAGAGCGCTCCGGCCGGCGGATTCCCGATCGGCGCCGGCTGCGGCACGGCCCCTCCCCGCTCGAAGGGCCCGCGCGACGACGACTCGGACTCCGGCGATCAGTGATCGTGTGAGAGGGCGGGACCGGGGACGGCGTGAGCCCCGTTCTCTGCCATTGATTCGTTGAGCGGATGTCCCTGGTCGACGGACACCCGACCGTATTCAGCCGTTCTTCTTCTCGTGCGCGGCGAGCGTCTTCTCGACGTTGCGCAGCGCATCGAGGATCCGCTCCTTGATGGAAGGCCCGTTGTTCTCGGCCGCGGTGAGCGTGGCAGTGTGGGCGGCGCAGAGGTTCTCCGTGTCGCCCCAGCGCTCGGCGAGATCGGTCGCCCAATCCCGGAAGTCCTTCGCGGCGCCGGGGCGCCTCTCCAGCGCCTTCGCCAGCGTCATGTGGAAGCTCACGCGGTCCTTCACCCCGAAGAGCCGCAGAAAGAAGGGCATTCGGAGGAACATCAGAGTGTCGTCGCTGTGCACGGTCTTCGTCGCGCGGTGACGGACGAGCACGGACGAGAAATGCACGTTGCCGTCCGCCGAAATGAAGTCGACGCCGCGGGGGACGCTGAAGTCGAGGTCGTCCGCGAAGAGGGCGTGCGTCTCCGGATCCTCGGTCTTCGTGGGCTCCCAGGGCAAGTCGCCGAACATGGCATGATGGCGGGAGGTGCCGTAGAGCCGCGCCCGCGGATAGAGCGCGTGCATGGCGCGGGCGTGCACGGTGTGGAACGGGTGCACGTTGAGGATTGCCTCCACGTCCTCTCCGCCGCGGGTGAGCGCGTCGAGGTCGCGCTTGACCGGCTCGCTCAAGGTGTACGAGTCCAGGAATACGAGCTTTCCGTTCGCGCGCCGGACCAGGGATGCGTGCGTTCCGACGTCGAGGACACCGGCGATCTTGAACGATCCGCGGATGTTCCAGAAGCCGTCCGTGACAGGCAGGATGGAGGGGTGCATTGGCGGTGGGAGGTACCCTCGCCGCCGCGCCGAAGCAAGGCCCGTTCGTTACGGGGTGAGGAAGGCGGACCAGACCTCGGCCACGCGGCCGATCTGATCGTAAGAATACGACCCGCCCACGTTGCCGCAGTGGCTGTTCGTGCCGCTCGCCACGGTCTCCGGGACGACCTTCACGTCGGTGGAGAAGCTCAGCCCCTTGTAGAACTCGATGCTCTGGAGCACGTCGGGCACCACGAAGTCCTTGTCGCCGTACGTGAAGAAGAGGCTGTTCGCGGAGACGAGCGCCGCGTTCATCCCGTCCCACGCGAGGCTCCCGGCGAAGGGCGCGTCGCCGCCGCAGGAGAGGGCCCACGCGCCCGGATATTTGTCGCCGTAGAGCGGCAGGAAGCTCGCTGTCAGGAAGATGGAGCCGCCCGAGGAGCCGCCGAAGAGGACCGGATTGTCCGCGATGTCGAAGCCGCCGCGCAGCGCGTCGATGGCCGCCTTCAGGGCGTCGGCGTTCTCACCGCCCGTGTCGATGGCGCTGTCCGGCACTGGCGTGCTTCCGTCGCAGGTGGTGTAGCTCGGCGAGAGCCACCAGGCGCACGCGTTCGGCGCCAGCGCGGAGACGAGGAGCACGTGGTGCGCGGTGGTCCAGGGGGCGAGCTTGCGCAGATCGAAGTCGCTTGAATACGGGCCCGCCCCGTCGCCGTGCAGATAGACCGCGAGGTGGAGAGGCCCTGTTCCGCCGGCCGCGGGCTCGACGATCTTCATCTCCACGCTGCCGGCCTTCGCGACGCAGTATTTGTAGTCCTTCCCGCTCTCGGTCGCGACGCCCGTCTTCGAGCAGGTGAGGCCGCCTTCGCCGTGCGAGCTGCCCGTGCTGGGGCCGCTGTCCGTCGTGGAGCTGGTGGCGCTCGTCGTGGAGACGGTGTCCGTCGTGGTGGAGTCCGTGGTGCCCGACGTCTCGCCCGGGGGGGCGGAGCAGGCGGATGCGACGAACAGGACAGGGATGGCGACGGCGACGATACGGCTCATTCGGTTCCTCCGGAAAGCCGCCATCCTAACAGATCTCGGCGCGCGGCTTCGACGGGCGCGCGCTCGGGAGGAGTGATATCAGCTGTCGAGCGCGGCGAACCAGGCTTCGCCGATCGCGGTGAGCGCGTCCTCGGTGATGTCGGCGCTCTCGACGACGGGGTTGGCCGCGCCGAACGAGTAGACCACGCGCCCGAGGGGGACGCCGGCCACGAGGACGGTGTACGAGTCCTCGCTGAGGGGGCGCATGGTGAAGGTGCGACCTTCGTGGGTAACGGTCTTGTTGGCGACGTCGACGACAGGCGTGCTAGCGGTCATGGCGCGCTCCCTACCACATCCCACGGTCAGCGGATCGAACAATCGATCGCCGCCGCCGCCGGTGCTCGAGGAGGGTAATCGGCCGTTCTTTCGTCCCGACATCCGGTGACCTGCAATGGTATGGACCGGGGCATTCACCCCTACACCTCCAACCCCAAGCCCATCGACGCGCTCTTGGCGTTGCACCGGAAGGCGACGCGCCGGATCGTCCGACAGGGGCTCACGGGCGTCGCGATCGTCGGCGTCCTCGTCGGCGGCGCGCTCGTCGTGCGGCATTGGGCGGCGTGGGTGGTGTGCGCGCTCGGGTCGGTGCTCCTCCTTCCGACGGCGATCACGACGCTGATCCTCGGCCCGAGGACGGCGCGCGCCTTCCTCGTCAAGCTGCGCAGCGGGGAGGCGACGATCGCGTGGGTGCACGCGCCGGAGCCGACTGCCGAGTACGCGAAGAAGGGCGTGCGGCTCTTGACCGTGTGGACGACCGACGGCGAGAGCACGCCTGTCCTCGGTCCGGTGGCCGACGTCGAGGCCGTCCTCCGCGAGCTCCAGCGCTGGGCGATACCGCCGCTCCTCACGACCACCGAAGCGGAGCGTGCCGCCGAAGAGACGCTGTTCAAGAACGGCTCATCGATCGAGCGCGCGCTCGCGAAGCTGACGGGCCCGCGCCCTCTGTTCGACGGTGTCCCGGGCGACCGCCTGCGAGCCGCCCTCCGCGCGCTCCGCGCCTCCCATCGAGAGCACCCGTCCCGGGCCGCCGAGCTCGAGAAGCGACTCGAAGCCATGACGATCACGTTGATGGCCGAAGAGACGCGCCTCCGCGACGCCGTCCGCCTGCCGCAGGTCTATCTGACGATCTCCTTCGCGAAGGAAGCGGACGCCCACGCGGAGGCGCTGGAGGCCGCGCTCGGCGACACGCGCCTGTTCACGAAGAAGTGATTCGGGGGTCCGAGCGTCATTCCGGCGGCGAACGATCAGCCGATCGGATGGATCTCGTACCGCGGGGCGAAGATGACGCCCTCCTCGCTCACGAGGGACGCGAGCGCGGGGTCGCGCAGGACCTCCGCGACGCGCATCCGAGCGGTCCCCACGCGCATCAGGCCGTGGACGAGGCGGACTCCATGGCTGTAGTCCACGTAGAGGTCGTAGTGGGCCAGCGGGAGACGGCTCTTGGTGTTCAGGTCCTGCCACGGCTTGCGGTTCGCCTGGTAGAATCCGAAGATGGCCAGTTTGTGCGCGCAGTGACAGAGCCTGTTCGTGACGACGATGTCCTTCTTGTGGCCAGTCAGGAGCGAGCCCAGGGGATCTCCTCGGGTCTTGCGCGCGGCCTCGATGTCGGCGTCGTGGCGCACGAACGTCGCCGGCGCCTCGCGATCGTGGCTGCGCGGAATGGCCACCTGCGCGCGCCCCGCGGCGAACACGTCCATCGCGATCTTCTTCGTCGGAAGCAGGCACCCCAGATCGTCGGCGATCCGCTGGGCGGTGATCGGCGTGAGCGGCACGCGGACGAAGTCCTCATCCGAGCCGACTGCGAGATAATCCGGGGTGACGAGGATCACCCCGACGAGCGCCCCGCCCGGCGCGGTCACGCGGACAGGCCACCAGGCGCGCGCGAACGAGGGCACGTTGCCCGCGAGGATCTGGTCGTGGAACAGGGCCTCTCGCGCGGCGAGGCTCAGCTTGCCGGCGCGCTCGAACAGAGCCTTACCGCCGGGGGCGTCGGCCCGGCGTGGCGGCAGGGGGAGCGCGCTCTCGTCCGCGTCGGAGGGACGCGGCTCCCCTGCCTCCAGCGCGCGTACGCCGGGCGGGAGCGAGCCGAGCTTCTCGAGCCCCTCCGGCGAGAGGCGGACGGTGATCGCGAAGCCCCCCAGCGAGAACGTGTGCACGAGCGGGGCCTTGCGCCCAGGCTCCAGGGCCTCCATGTGAACATCATGCATTCCATCCGACGGCGTTCCTCGCGGCGTCCTCGGCGTGCCGCTCGGGCTCATCGAAAGGACGCGCTGCATCGCCTCCCGCGTCTCGGGGCCGACGATGCCTGTCGGGGGCAGGCCCATCGCGCTCTGGAACGTCTTCGTCGCCTCCTCGGTCTCGGCCCCGAAGTCGCCGTCCGCGCCGAACTTGGGGAGGATCGTGGGACGGAAGGCCAGCAGATGCAATTGCCACGCTCGGACCTCGGGCCCCTTGTCTCCCCGGTCGATCGCGCCGCCTTGGGGGTTCCCGGAGTAGTCGAGCCCCGGCACTCGGCCCGCGTGGGTGAAGCCTCGCCCGATGGCCGGATACACGCCGACGCCGCCGGGCCTCGCCTCGATGGTGCGCCCGTCGCCGAGGCTCACCGCGACATGGGCCGTGGAGGGTCGTGTGCCCTCGAACGGGCTCGACGAGAATTTGAAGAGCACGGCGCCGCGCGTGCCAATCGCGGTGTCGACGGGGAGGAGCAGGCCGTGATCGCGGATGTGCGTGGCCTGGCTCCACGAGCCGTCCGGCATCTTCGGCGTGATGTGGAGCTGCGCGGCGGCCCACTCGAGGATTTCCGAGCAATCGAACGCGGACGGGTTCGGGTCGTCGAGCCTCACCTCGTATCCGAACACGTACGGATCTCCGGCCTGCGAGAGCATCAGGCGGCAGAGCGCGTCCGCGGTGGGCCCACGGACGGGCGCCTCCGGCGCGAGGTGGGCGAGCCGCCGCAGATCATCCATCGTCCCCTGGAAGAGATTGGCGTCCACGCCGCCGCCGATCCCGGGGAGGAGGGCCTTGGAGCTGAACTGCCAGAAGGCCCACGCGGGCCACGGCGCCGAGGACTTGGGGGGCCTCGCGAGCGCCCACGCCTCCCACGTGGTGGGGTCGGCCGGCGGCGTCGACGTCTGCCTGTATTCTGCAATCCAGAGCGGGCAGCCGGCGGGGGGCGCCATGCCGCCGAGGTACTGGCTCCAGAAGTTGAAACGGGTGTAGATCACGACGTTCCGGCCAGGACAGGCGCTCTGCACGGCGGCGACGAACTCGCGCGTCCACGCCTGCATGAGCTTCGTGTCGTCGGGGGACCAGGAGGCGGGGGTCTCGCCCCGGTGTGTCCACTCGAGGTCCAGCACGAGGTCGAGCTCGCCGGCCGAGAGCGGACCCAGCGTGTCGCATGCGTGCTTCGCCTGGACGGCGGCGGGCTTCTCGGGGTGGGCGAAGTGATAGTAGCCGCGGATCATCCCCGCGTCGGCGAGCGCCTTTCGGTTGCGATCGAGCTTCGGGTCGACCAGCGCTTCATCCATGGTCGAGCGGACGAACGCGAAGCCGATCTTCGGAGCGACCGCGTGCCAGTCAATCACACCTTGATACTTGGAGACGTCGATTCCTTGAATCATGGGTCACCTTCCTCGGATTCGTTGCTCAAGGGCGTTGGCACGCGGGCGCGAGGCCCGGGATCGCCGCGGCGACATCGTACAGCTCGCGGGCGCGATCCAGCAGATAGCCGTCCTCCACGAGCTTTCTTCGATCGTCCGCGCTGCCGGTGAGCTTGGTCACCTTGCTTTCGAGCGACCAGGCGGCGTTGCTCAGGCCTTGATTGGTCCCCGCCTCCGTCTGGATGCGCTTGGCCAGCGGGAGCCAGCCCTTCTCGACGTGCGCGGCCCAGCGGTCGCGATAAGTGTTGTCGTCGATGAACGTCCCGGACGCCTTGGCGTCGAGGAAGTCCTTGTCCAGGGCGCAGATCCAGACGGGGATCGAGCAGGCCGGCGCGTCCGGGATCGCCGCGCCGGACGCGAGATCGGCGATGGTGGGACAGGCGGCTCCGGCCCCTCCCCCGCCGTCCGGCGTGCAGCCGGGGGTGTGGGGATCGGTGCATGGCGGCTTATCGCAACAGGCAGTGAGGAGCGCCGCCGAAGGGAGGACCGACCAGCAGAAGGCTGCGATCCAGGGGATTCGTCGCAGTAGGTGCATGTTCGACCTCACAGGAAAGAGAGCCAGTCTCGAAGCTGGCGGAAGAGCGTGAAGAACCTCGCGGCGCCGTCATTGTCGAGCTTGCGAGCGTCGGAGGGCCGAGAATGGTGGAAGATCGCGACGTCCTTCACCTCGACGGAGAGCTCCGGCTCCTCCTTGATTTCGACCCTCATCCAGGCGAGCACGACGCGCCCGACGTGCGCGAGCGCGATCACCTCAATCTGCTCTTTTTCCTCGTCGCGAGAGGATCGAAACACCACCGCCGCGGAGCGGGCTCCTTCGAAGTAGCGGTCCCACTCTTGGTGTTTCCCTGGCGAGAAGGCCTCCGCGAGGTCGGCGTTCTTGGCGGCCTTCGTGAGGATCGCCTCGCGGAGCGGGCCAGTCCGCAGGATCGGCGGCGGATCGACCGCCATCCGCGCGTCGGCGCGGGCACCCGACGGGCGCACGTCGAGGTGGAGATCGAGCGGGATCCCTCTCACGCCCGAGGGAGCGAGCTGGCCGCTCGCAGCGAGTCGTAGGCTCAGATCCGCGTGGAGCTGGTCGACGACGGTCGCGGGGAGCGCCTTCGCGAGGTCGGGCGGCAGAGGGAGGAGATACGGGCACCGGTCGGCTGGGTGGTCGCAGGGACAGGGTTGTTCCGTATGGTCGTGCTCGGGCGACGGGTCGTCCTCTTCGGGATCGCGCTCCGCCGCGACGGTGGCCGCGGCGCCGGCGGTCGCGGCGGCCAGGATATCGAGCGTCACGTGCAGGTCGTTGCGGCGGACCTTGGAGCCTGGGAGTGAGTATGGCGAGGTGCAAGTCGAGGGGACGCTCGAATACGCCCGAAGAGCGTCGACGAAGGCGAGGAACGGTCCGGCGTCCCAGAGGTCGCCCGCAGGCTGGAAGTCGGAGACGTTCCCTCGTTTGACGACTCGGATTCTTCGACGCTCTCGCGGCTCCGGCACCACGGCGAGGACGTCCTCCTGGCTCGAGCCGAGGCCGAGCAACAAGACCTCTTCCTGGGTCGCGCCAGGGGGGAAAAGAGGCGCCGGGCTCGGGAGCGCCGCCGCGCGCATCGCGAACCAGGGGAGCGCCAACTGGTAGTCGGTCGAGACGGTCCCCTGCGCCGCGGGCTCGCGCTCGGCCCCCGGCGCGACGACAGGCTCCGGCGCGAACGTGAGCGACACGGAGAGGCGCGCTGGTCGGGATACAGGCAGATCATGCTTGAAGAAGAAGAACAGGATCTCCTCGCCGCTGCGCTCGATCGCCATCTGGAGGCCCACGCGCGCCCCCGAGAGCGCGAGCAGGCCGACCGACTCCGGCAGGCTCCCCCGCGCGGCGCGAAAGCTCGCTCCGAGCCATCCGCGGGCCGCGTGCGCGACGATCTGGGCCATCCCGACGAGGATCGCCGGGAGCTCACGGAACGGGTACTCGGGCGCCGCGTCTGGCATGGCTCACGCCTTTCGCGTACGGTCCCCCCGAGCGAGCCGTTCGAGCGCTTGCACGAAGGATCGCACGCGGTGCAAGTCGCGGCGCGCCGCGGCCGTGGCGGGCATTCGATAGAGCTCCTTCAGAGAGGCAGGCTGGAGCACGACCTGCCAGATCAAGAGCTCCGGACTCTTGCCCTCCTTCGTGAGCAGCACGAACGCGGTGTCGGCGTCGGCGGAGAGCACGAGGGCCCGATCCCAGCTCGGAAGGAGCTGTGTCTCCACGCGGCGGCGCTGAACCGTCGGCATGCGTTCCGCGAGAATGGTGATGTCTTCTCGGAGCCGGTCGCGAAGCTCTTCACCCGCGGAGAACGGCACCGATCCCTTGGAGTCGGGCGATCTGGAAGGGAGGGACGCTCGCGCCCGGGGAGGCTCTCCTTCCACGAACGCCGAAGCGCGCGCGCGGGGCTCGCTCTCGGCGTCTTCACTCTCGGAATCGAGGCCGCGAACGCGCACCACCCCGCCCGGCGCAGGTGCGCTCTTGACCACGGGCAGATTCACCAACTGGGCATACCCAGGCGGGATCGGCACCGAGACGATCTCGAACTGGAGCGACTGCTGCTGGAGCTCCTTGGTCTGCTCCTCTTTCGAGTAGAAGACGACGTTCCAGTCGCTGTCGAGCGTCTTCTCCAGGGACAGCTTGAGCTCGGCGGAGACCCGCGGGATGCGGAACATCGAGGCGCCGGGCACCTCGGTGATCTCCGGGTCGTTGCTCTTGTCCTTCCTTTTGTCGTTCGCCTCCTTCAACAGCTCGGCGATGTACTGCTTGGATTGGGCGTCGAGCGCCTTCTGCGCGTCGACGACGCCCTTGCCGATGTCGGAGAAGAAGCTCCCGATGGGGGTGATGGCGTCCTTGAGCCGCGCGCGCCGCGCTTCGTTGAGCGCCATCTCCACTTCGCGGAGAGCGGTCCGCGCGGCGTCGTCGGTGTTGCTGTATTGCTTCAGGTACTCATCGGCCGTTGCGCTGAGCTTCCGCGCGGCTTTGGTGTTCGGATCTTCCTGGGGCATGGCGGCTCTCCGTGGTTGCGCCGTGAGTTTCGGCGCCGGTCGTCTCGCTCACCGCGTGCCGATCTCCTGCGGGGTCGTCCCGAACATTCTGTTGAATACGTCTTGTGCAGATTTCTCCACCTGCCTGTCGATCTCGGTGCGCGCCGGCAGCTTCAGCTCGTCCTTCGTCAGCTCGCCGGCGCGCGCGAGCAGGGCCAGCATCGCGGCGCGATCCGGCAGCACCGCGTGGAGCACAGTCCTGCACTCCGCCGCGGCGCGGTAATCGTAGCCGTACGCCACGGCGAGCGAGGCGTTCACCGCGACGGCGCCCACGCCCGCCGAGACCCCGACCTCGGCGTTCAGGTCGAGCGACTGCGCGAGATCGAGCTTCACGTCGAGGGTCGTCTCCGTGAACTGGTAGTGAGGGGGCGCGAGCGCCATGAGCATCTCGCGGACGAAGCGCATCCGATCACCGATCTGGTCTTCGGTGAGCGGCGGCGTCCCTCCGGCCGGCGGTGGCCCTCCGGCCGGCGGCGCGGGGACGGCCTTGTACATCGACTGCGCGAGGACCGCGATGCGCTCCAGCGCCCGAACGTACTGCAGATCGAAGTGGCTCTGCGCCTCCGCGATCCCGAGGCCGAGACCGGCCACGATGTTGGGGACGTGAGAAAGGTCCTTGATGAGCTTCGAAGTTCCCATTGGCGATCTCCTCTCGATTCCACTCCTCAGTCGCGAGGCGTCTACTTCGGTGCGCCCCGGGACGCGTCTCTCTGGGGCGGCGCGGCCACCACCTCGATCTCCATCGTCGAGACAGCCTGTTCGCGTTTGCGGTAGAGCGCGCCGAACCCCAGGTGAACAGGCGCGACGCGCAGCTCGCCCTGCACGGTGAGACTCTGGCCAATCCGGATCGATGCGCGCACCCGGTGCTCGACGACCAGGCGCCGGACCGGCGCGACGGGTAGAAGGAATTGTCGGGCTCCCTCGGGCACGCGCGCCGCCAAGCGCGAGAAGTCATCCTCGGCCATGCGCGCGTCCGCGTCCATCGTGCGTTGGATTCGGACCGCGTCGGACGCGAGGTTGGCCACGACGGCGGACAGCGGTGCGGACTGCGGCTTCATGGGCAGCTCCGTCTCGAGAGACACCGAACCCGGACGAGCCACGACAGTCCCACCGGGCGAGCAGGTGCCTCGCTGCAACTTCGAAGCCGCGCTGTGCTCGGCCGCGCCACGCGGGCGGTTGTTCGGTGTTCGCCCTTTGCGGACGCGGGCTTTTCGAGGCTATCGGAGGCCGGAGTCGTCGGCGGCCCCCGCGCGGGGAGCGCACCCGGCGCGCGATCGCGCCATTCGTGCACGTCATCCGGAGAGCCCCTTTTTCTCCGAAGAAGTCCACGTCGTGCATTCCACCCTTGCAGGATGCGCCCGATGCTATCCGCTGTCGAAGCCACCTTCGCGAGCGCCCTGACAGGCATTCTCCCTTCCGGAGTCGCGCTCGCCGTCGGTCGGTCCGACGGTCACGATGACGAGGCTCGTCGAGGTGTGCGCCGAGCGCCTCCTTCCCTCGATGCCCGAAGGGAACGACCTCGCCGCGGGGCGCGGCCCGGCGTTCGCCGTCGAGACGATCCGCGGCCCTGGCGAGCATCGTTCGAGATCCCGAGATCGTCGGTGGCGCCAGCGATCCCGCAGGGTCGAACGGGCCGTCACGCCCGGGTCACTTGAAGGCGCCCACCGGATCCGGCTGCGTCTTCGCGCTCTCCGGCCACTTGACCGCGAGCACCTTCTTCTTGTCGCTCCACTCGAACTCCGCCTCCACGTCCACGCCCGGCTGATACTTGACGAAGAGCCACGCGCTCTTGCCTGGCTTCACGTCCGTCCACGTGGTGGTCGCGTCCCCCTTCGTCACCTTGACGCCGACAGGCGTGCCTCCCGCGTCGTTCGCTCCATTGCACGCGACGCGCAGCCAGCCGTCCTTGATCTTCGTCTCGCAGCGCGCCGCCGTCGAGCCGCTGAGGTTCACCTCCGGGTTCTTGTCGTACTCCCACGGATCCGGCACCAGCGGCGCATTGGGATCGTAATCGAAGGCGACGATCCGACCCGCCTCGGACACGCCCTTGGGCCATTGCATCGTGAGCTTGTGCTCCCCGTTCGACCACTTGAATACGGCCTCCATGTCCATCCCTTCGCTGAGGGGGGCATAGAACACCACGCCGCTGCCGGTCTCGGTCTTGGTCTTTCCGGGGGCGCCGCCCTTCGTCACGTCGACGCTGATCGCCCGCCCGCCGTCCTGGCTCGGGCCCGCGCACGTGACGCGCAGCCACGACTTGCGGCCGTACTTCTTCGTGAGCTTGGTCTCGCACCCGAGCGCGCTCGATCCCTTGACCGGGAAGTCGCCCTCCGCCACGTAAAAGCCGTCCGGCGGGACCCACGGGACATTGGGGTTGTAATCGAATCCGAGGATCATCTCCTCTTGCGGCTTGTCCGCGGGCCAAAGGACCGTGAGCGTGTGGTTCTCCTCCGCCCACTGGAACTCGGCCTCGATGTCCGCGCCGGGCAACACCTGGGTGATGAGCGTCACGATGCCGCTCGTGCCGGTGAGGTTCTCGCCCTGTGGCTTGGGCCCGCTCCGGCCCTTCTTGACGTCGATCTTGAGCGGCTTCTTCTCGACGGTCTTGCGCGTCGCGCCCTCCCCGACCTCCTCCATGCGGGGCACGCACATCACGCGGAGCCACTCGCGCACCATCTTCGTCTCGCACCGCAGCGCGCCCGAGCCGGGCGCCGTGATCTCGGAGGCCGCGCCCCACTCCTTCAAATCCGGCTCGGGCGTCGACGGTACCGACCCGGGCTTGGGGGCCGCCGCGGAGGCGCTGGAGGCGCCGGAGGAAGCGGTCTGTGCGCCAGCCGAGGTGGCCGCGGGCGCGCCGCTCGTGGTGGACGCGGACGAGGAGGCCTGCCCGGAGTTGCCACACCCCACGGCCGCCACGCAAACGAGGGGCACGAGAAAAGAGAGCTTGCGGTGGTTCATGGCGCGCACTCCTATCACGAATCTCGCCGCGCTTGACCTCCCGAGGTCATCGGCGACCTCGTCCGCGCAAAGGTGAAAACTCCGGCAGCCTGCGCGGAAGGAACGACTTACGCTCGGCGCCGCAATGGTGTTAGATAGGGGGATGTTCGTGAGGAGGCTCGAAATGAGGGAGGCGATTTCCGTGGAAACCAAAGCACTGGTCAGCCGACGCGCGGCGGGCAGCGGTCGCCCCGGGCGCTGGAAACGAGGCATCGACGCAGGGGCGGTCCTCGGCGTGGTGGCCTGTCTCGCGGGGTGCGACGGCAGCATTGTACAAGAGAACGAATCCGGCGCGACCAGCTCCACGAGCACGACCGCTTCGGGCGGCGCCACGGCCTCCACGTCCACGGCAACGAGCTCCGGCGGGACGGAGGGCGGCAAGGGCGGAACCGGCGGCACCAGCGAGCTCACGGGCGGCACCGGCGGGCTCACGGGCGGCTCCGGGGGAGCCACCGAACCGGGCTGCACGCTCGACGCGGAGTGCTCCAGCGGGAACGTCTGTATACAGGGGCAGTGCGTCCCGGGGTGCAGCCCCGATCAGGCCTGCGCGGCCGGCTTCACCTGCTGTGGCGGGTCCTGCTTCGATCTCGCGACCGACCAGAACAACTGCGGCGCCTGCGGCGACGTCTGCATCTCTTTCCCGCACGCGCTCCCGCCTGCCTGCGTAAACGGTCAGTGCGCACCTACCGGGTGCGAGGCTGGATGGGCGGATTGCGATGCGGACCCGTCGAACGGCTGCGAGCAGAACGAGGTCGTCGACGGAACATGCCTCTGCGCGCCCGGGGAGGTTCAGCCATGTTACCTGGGGACCCCCGGGACCGAGGGCGTGGGGCCTTGTCACGCGGGGACGCGGACGTGCGGCGCCTCGGGCGCGGGATGGGGCGAATGCACGGGGCAGGTGCTCCCGGCCGCCGAGCAATGCAACAACGGGGTGGACGACGACTGCGATGGTCAGACGGACGTGGCGACGGACCTCGATGGAGACGGCTTCACGGCGTGCGAGGGCGACTGCGACGATTTCAACCCCAAGGTGAACCCGGGAGCCTTCGAGGATACGTACGGTGTGGATCCCCAGACGGGCGCGACGGTGGAGGGCCTCGGCAACGGGATTGACGACGACTGCAATCCGGCGACTCCCGATGTGGGGATCGCGACGTGCGGCGACGGTGAGATCTTGTCGGGCGTGACCGCGCTTCATCTGGCGAGGGCGATGGATCTCTGCCAGACGGCGGTGGCCGGCGTTCCCAAGGCGCAGCAGACATGGGGTCTCCTGTCGGCCGAGCTGCTGCGCGCCGACGGGACGGCGCCCTCGGCGGAGCAAATGGCGGCTCTGCAAGACCTCCAGACGGCGACGCTCGCGGCCTATGGCGTGGTGACGCCGCAGCGGGGCCCGTCGATGGCGGGCCTCTCGACAGGCAAGATGCGCGCGCCGTCGCACGCGGACTACGCGCCGCCCGCGCCGGGGACGGATCTCGGCTGGGCCGACTCTCCGCCGCCCTCGTATCTTCAGGCCCACAACGGCGAGCTGCCCACGAGCCACGCGTGCAATGGAGTCTGCCCGCCCAGCTCCGGCGCGAAGGATGGAGTAACGCTCCGGCTCGTCGTGCGAGCCCCGACGAACGCGTACGGGTTTTCGTTCCGGCACCAATTCTTGACCGCGGAGTACCCAATGAGCGTGTGCGCCGCAAGAAACGACTTCTTCCTGGCCCTGGAGACGACCGGCTCTCCGGCCATGCCCCTCGATCGAAACGTGGCATATGACAGTCTCGGGAACCCTGTCTCGATCGACGACGCTTCTTTTCAGGCGTGCGCGACGCCGTCGGGCTGCTCCTTTTGCCCTCTCGGGGTGAGCGGCCTCACCGACACGGGGATGCCGGCCTCCACAGGCTGGCTGGCGGCAAACGCTCCGGTGTTGATCGGGGAGACGATCACGCTGGATCTGACGGTGTTCGACGGTTCGGACGGCGCCGTCGACTCGGTCGTCCTGCTCGACGCATTCCGGTGGTTGCCTTACAAAGCTGGCAATCCGTGCGGAGCGCACATCACGACGACGTCCACCGACGGGCTCCCGCCGGAGGCCATCGGGACGAAGTCTCATTGTGTGATCCAGTAAACGGCCGCGGGGGCGCTGCCGGGGGACGCCCAGCACGTACAGGACCACCCCGAGGGGCCACGACATCCGCCTGGTGATCGTGAACGGCGCTTCTTTGAGGATCGATGGCCCCGCCCGCCCCCCTCCCGGAAGCAAGGACATCGATCCTTCCGTCAAGGCATGCAGGTCGTGCTCGTCAGCCGAGCGATCCCCGGAGACGATTGACAGGCCAGAAACAAATCGGTCCTTCCATCGCCGTTCCAATCCGAGGCGGCGATGTTCGCCGTCGTCGCGCAGGACGGGTATCCAACGCAGGTCCCCAAGGTGCCGTCGCCTTGCCCCAGACAGACGAAGATCGACGGGGACTGGTGGGTCACGAGATCCAGCACCCCGTCGCCGTTCACGTCGTACGCCGAGAGATCCTCGCTGTCGTCGCTGAGGATGGAGTCCCACGTGAGCTGGAAGACGGGGACGGCCTCTCCGAACGTGCCGTCTCCCTGGTTGTGGAGCGTCTGGAGCGGTCCACCCCAGTGCCGTTCGACGAGATCCAGCGCTCCGTCCGCGTCCAGATCGGTGAGGAGGAGCGTCGAGCCGTACGTGCTCCCGACGTCGGTGGGCGGCTCGAACGTGCCGTCCCCGTGGCCCCGCAACACGTGAATCGGCGGGCCTGCCGTGCTGGCCACGATGTCGAGCGATCCATCGTTGTCGACGTCCCCGACCACCGCGTCTCCGTAGCCGTCGTTCGCCTGGATCTCGGCCGCCGAGAACTGACCGTCTCCTTGCCCGAAGAGGAGGTGAAGGCCAGAGTGCCAGACAGGGGCCTTGGGTTTGACCACCAGATCGCCGAGCCCGTCGCCGTTCAGATCCGCGGTCACGAGCCGGGCGCCCACCCACGGGAGCGCGGTGTCCCCGGCCGGTGAGAACGTGCCGCCGGCCTGTTGCAAATAGGTCGACAGGTAAGCGGACGACGCCGCGACGACCACCAGATCGAGCCGCTGATCTCCGTTCACATCGAGCATCGCGACGTCCGTGCCCGCGCCCAGATCCAACGAAGCCGGGTCGCTGAAGGAGCCGTCTGCCTGGCCCTCCGCGATCCTCAGCCCGTCGTCGCCCGCGAGGGCCAGATCCACGATCCCGTCCCCGCCGAGGTCGCCGAGCTCGATGTCTTTCAACCCCACGAGCGTGTCATTGATCTTCACCGGTTGGGCGAGGGAGCCGTCCGAGCGCGCGAGCACCGGAGTCACGAGGCCTCGGTAGACGGCGACGAGATCCGTGTGTCCATCGACGTCGAGATCGGCAGTCGCGAGAGCGCGCCCTGTCAGGAACAGGTCCTGGTGGGTGGGAAACGTCCCGTCGCCGGCCCCGAAGCGGACCTCTTCGGTGGTGAGCGCATCCACGTGCCCGTCCCCGTTGAGGTCGACGAGCGAGAGGGACGCCCCGGTCGGGTGCAGCCCCACGTCGAGCCCGGGCCCGAACGTGCCGTTGGCCTTCTGGAGGAACGCGAGCTTCTCCGCGGGGGCCCCGCCCGTCACCACGTCCGTGCGCCCGTCCCCGTTCAGATCGGCCAGCGCGAGACCCCCGTCGGCGCAAGGGACGCCGAGCTTCTTCGGAGCGCCGAAGGTGCCATTCCCCGTGTTCGCCAGCGTCCAGAAGTCGCACCCTCCGCCGTTGCCCGGAGCGGCCCACACGAGCTCACGCGCCCCGTCCCCGTTCATGTCCGCGGCGTGCAGCCCGACGTAGTCGGGGGTCGGCAGCGCGTACGAGGCCGGCGCCCCGAGCGTCCCCGCCGCTGTTTGGAGCCACACCTGGAGGCCCAGCATCCCCGCGTCGATCGCGACGTCCGCGCGCCCGTCCCCGCTCAGATCGTCGACGAGAAAGTACCCGGAGGGGTTGGCGAGCGTGGGGATGGGGGCGTTCACGACGAACGACCCGTCCCCGTTGCCGGTCAGCACTTCGAAGAAGGGGTCGTACGTTCCGAACGCGATCACATCGGGGATCCCGTCCCCGTTCATTTCGGCGACCTTGACCGAGATCGCCTGGTTCGCGGCGACCGTGGCGATCGGCGCGCCGAACCCGCCGGAGCCGTCGCCGAGCCGCACGTGCAGCGTGCCGTCGGGGTTGCCGATGGAGGCCAGGAGATCGGGGATCCCGTCCCCGTTCATGTCGTGCATCTCGCTCATCCATCCCCACCCCGTGAGCCCGGGCGGCCCTGGCAAACCCATCTCCCACGAGCACACGCCGCCGGTCCCGCCGGAGGCGGTGGAGCCGCCGGTTCCGCCCGAGGAGGTCGACCCCCCGGACATCGTGCCTGCGTCCCCGCCGCTGGTGGTCGGGAGCCCGCCCGTGGAGGAGCCGCCCCCGGACCCGCCCGTGTGCGATCCGTTCGTTTCCGAGGCCTCTCCGCCGCCGCAGCCGGCCCCCAACAGGACCGCGGTGACCCAGCCGAGCAAACCCGTGATCTGGCTTCTTCGAGCGCGCATTCCGATCTCCGCGAATGGAAGAAACCACCATGATACATCGGCCGAACACCGAACGAACCGTGAAAGCTGCGGGTTACGGGAGGCGGGTGCTCATTCTCACGACGAGCCCGGAGAACGACGGGCCGGACGCGACGAAATCCATGATTACGGCGGAACAGGCCAGTCGCTCCGACCCGTATTCTGGTGCCCCACGTGGTCGGATCGAGCGAGTAGCCGCCGCTGCCGCCGTCGAGCTTCACGCCGGCGGGCCAGGTGGTGCCGGCGGGCACGAAGGTGAACCGAAAGCTCTTCTCGGACGAGACGCTGTCAGCGGACCGCGCGCGGGTCGAACTGCGGGTTTTCGATGATTCCAAGGCGATTGCCGAACGGATCCCGCACGGCGGCGACTCGAATGCCGTCGCCGACGGAGGTGACGGGATCGATCTCTGTGGCCCCGAGAGAGAGGAGGCGCTGCAAAGCCTCGCTCGCGTCCGCGACGCCCCACAAGGCTTGAGGCCCATCGACGCTGGGAATTGCCTCCGGAACGATGCCCAGCTCGAAGCCGCCCACGGCGAAGCCGACGTAGAACGGCTGATCGAAATAGGGCTCCACGCCAAGCACTTGCGCGTACCAGGTCTTTGCTTTCGTCAAGTCCGGCGCGGGGTAAATCACGGTGCGGAGGCCGAGGAACATAGGTTTCTCCTGGGAGCCCGGTTTAGCTACAACGGGTCACGGCGACAGTCACGAGAAAACCTGGAACGGCCATGACCCGCGTGGGGACGACGCGCGCGGCGAGGAGACTTACGGCGACCGAGCTCACTTGCGCGTTCGTGCCTTCCTGGCCAACGAAGCGCGATTGAGCTCCTCTTTGGCCGTCGCCGCGCCGTTGAGGGCACGAGCGATGGTGTCCACGAGCATCCCCTTGTTCCATTGTGCCTGAATACTCCCTGGCAGGGCGCCCCGGCCGCCCCCTAAGACGGGCCCATCCTCGTCGACGAGGGTAAGCGTCCAGCGCCCGCTATCCCCCGGCCGACAAAGACAGATCGCTAAATCTTCTTGCGGAATGCGCCGCCCTGGGATACCTTCGAGCCTTCACGACGTCACTGGCCCTCGACACGACGCTTTCTCTCTCCCCATCACAAGGGGTGATCGTTGCTCGCGCGGATGACTGGACGACGCACCGTGTGCCGGCGTGGACTTATCCGCGAGGCACGTCCCTGTTCGATCCGCGACGGCTTCATCGAATGGTAGGCGAACGGCGCCATCGAGCGCAACTGTGAGCCGCGAAAGCAATGTGTCATGGGTAATCGTCTCTACGTCGGCAACCTCTCGTACAACACCAGCCGCGAGTCGCTCGAGGCCGCGTTCTCCAGTGCCGGCAACGTCCGCGAGGTGGCGATGCCGACCGATCGCGAGACCGGCCAGCCGCGCGGGTTCGCGTTCGTCACGATGGACTCGGCTCAGGACGCGAACACCGCCATCGCCCAGTGCAACGGCATGATGCTCGATGGGCGCTCGCTCAAGGTCAACGAGGCGCAGGAGCGCTCGTTCGGCGGCGGCGCCGGCGGCGGCGGCGGTGGTGGTCGCGGCGGTCGCGGTCGTTACTGATCGCGCTCTTCGCCTGAACGGCATGGCGCGGCGGGCCGGGAGGTCTGCCGCGTTTTTTTTCAACGCCTCTCCCAAGGAGTCTCCATGCAACGACAGACTGCGTTGAAGCGACAGAAAGAGCGTTCCCGCATCGACAAACAGCGCGAGAAGGCGGTGAGTCGCCTCGAACGCCGCAAGGAGAAGGACGCGAAAGGCGGCCACGCGCCCGCGGAAGATCCGGACATCGCGGGCATCATCCCGGGGCCGCAGCCACCGCTCAACCCGTAAGACCACGGCGCCTTGGGACAGGCGGCTCCTTCTCTTCGCCGGCCTCCAAGCGCTCGAGCCGATACTGCGGAGCTCGCCCAGGCAGGGACTCAAGCGGCGTCGATCGGCCAGAGCGGCTCCACCAAACACGCAACGTCCCCCCTCCCTCCGCGAGCGAAGCGAGCGGACGAATCCCTGCACCCAGGCTCGGGCAGACTCGATGTCTGCGAAGGGCTTGCTGGGATATCCAAGGTCGGTACTTCAAGGTTCGAAACAGGGCCTCCGCAAAGGGGTTGTCGTCACTGACACCGGATACTGCCCCTTCCCCGCGTCGATGAAGGCGAACCTCACTTGTTCTCCTTCGCGAAGAAGACCGCCGCTTTTTTCAAGATCTCGCGCTCCATCTCCAGCCGCTTCACGTCGCGTCGCAGCTTCCCCAGCTCCTCGCGCTCGGTCGTCGTCAGCGCTCCCGGGGTCCCCTTACCCGCGTCCGCCTCCGCCCGTTTCACCCACTCTCGAAGCCTTCCGAGGTGTCCACGAAAGCGGGGGAAGATCAAGGAGCAATTCCGCGAGGCGTGGTCGCGGGCCGATATCCAGCTCACGACCAGCGCGTTCTGATCCTTCGTTGTGGCCGCGGACGGGGAGCCGCTTCCGGGTGGGGGTCGCGGCGATTTCAGCCGTTCTTGGCGACTTGCTGGCTCATGCATGGAACACGCGCCGAAACCAATGGTGCACAGAGCGGGGCTCAGGTGGTCAAACGAGTAGAGCTGGGCGGGGCGGCCGAGGTA
>JAXLYM010000051.1:0-31537 GCA_046351455.1 Polyangiaceae bacterium | reverse complement strand
GGTGAAGGGCGTCGAGGCGGGCGGCCGCACGTACTGCATCCGCGCGGCCGACGGCGCGACGCGACAGATCCGCGTGACCGGCGATCTCGGCGTGGAGCGCGTCATCGCCCTCGCGGACGGCCGCGTGGTGGTGCTCGTGCCGCCGCGCCGCGAAGCGGGCCAGCTCACCGTGCTGCGCGGCGCCGCGGTGGAGTCGAGCGTCGCGCTGAAATTCCCGGCGCGCCCCGGGGACGCGGTCCGCGCGGCGAAGCGCGGCCTCTGGCTCGACGGCTTCGAAGAGCGCGAGCCCGGCGTGATCGGCGGCTGGGTGGAAGCGGGCGGCTCCCTCGTCGGCGTGCGCGTCTCGCTCGACGGCGCGGTCAAGCTCGGCGAGCTGCGCACGGACCCGAACGGCGCGCTCGTCGCGGGCCGCTTCGGCGTCTCGATGGGCGACGACGGCGAGGCCGCGGAGACCACCGACGGCGGCATGGACTGGACGACGTTCGAGGTGCCGGATTACCAGGTCGAGGCCCCCGCTCGCACGCGCGCGTGCGGCCCCGTCGGGTGCGCGCTCGCGAGCTGGCTGCGCGTCGGCTGGGGCAAGCCGCACGTGGAGGACGACTTCGAGACCGCGCGCATCCCGAGCCTTCCATCGGTCCCGGTGCAGACGCCGTCGACCGTCTCGATGTCGTGCGACCTCCTCGGCTCCGTCACGCCGCAGCTCCCGGAGAAGCCGGATCCGAAGGACAAAACGCCGAAGCCTGCGTACGGCTACGGCGGCTACGGGTACGGCGGTTACGGCTACGGGTACGGCGGCTACGGGTACGGCTATTACAACTACCGCAAGCCGTGGTCCCCGTTCCGCAACGTCGCGGCGCCGACGCTGGGCAAGGACGAGAGCGGCATCGACACCGGATCGTACGGCGATCTGGCGGGGATTCGTTCGTACGCGTGGGGCAAGAAGGGCTCCGACTGGACGAAGTCGGGCAAGTGGCTGATGCGCTTCGATGACCGCTTCGACGTGGCCGGCGGCGTGCGATCGAGCACCATCGCGCTGTCGCCGTGGATGAACGAGCAGACGGCGGCGTCCGGCCTCCCGACCGCGTCGTACGGCATGGCCAACTGGACCGTGTACCCCGACGCGAACGGCCGCACCGCGCTCGCGCAGGCGTGCAACGGCCCGTGCGCGCTGTACGCGATCACGGACGGTCAGCCCGTGCTCTCGCTGCGCGACGGATCGGGCAGGTTCGGCAACTACACGCGCCTGCTCGGAGGGACCGCGGGCACGGCGGTGCGCGTCGGAGAGAGCTGGTTCTTCCTCACGCAGGGCCCCACGTACGACTCGATCGCGGTGTGGCGCGCGGACCTCGGCGTCGTGCGTCAGGTCGGCGCGTTCTACCGCCCGACGCGCTCGCGCTACGCGCAGATGGAGCCGCCGCGTCTGGTGCGGCGAGCGCTGGGCACGGGCATCGGCCTCCTGGTGACGGCGCCGCGCAGCCCCGGAGAGCCGTCGGCGACGTGGTTCGTGCTGCCGCTCGACGTGGAGACGGGCGTGCTCGACGAGCCGATCCAGCTCGGCCGCCGCGACCTCAACGGCGTGATGCCGGAGCGGTGCGCCGCGGGTCAGGACGGGTGGCTCGCGGAGCTCGGCCTGGAGTCGACGCCGAGCTTCGATCTGGGCGCTGCGTACGCGCCGCTCGACGGCGTGGAGATGCGGCTCCGGATCGACCCCGGCTCCGTGTGCGCGGAGGCGATCACGGCCCGCGTGGACGGCGCGGTGGTGGTGAGCGGCGGCCCGAAGAAGGCCCCGACCCCGACGAAGCCGAAGGACGTGAACGCGCACCTCGTCTCGCTGGCCGCGACGGAGCGCGTGAGCGGCCAGCGCTGGATCTTCGAGTGCGGCCCCCGCAAGACGCGCCCCGCGGCGACGTACGGCATCGTCGGGGGCATCGTCGGCGGCGTCGAGGGCGGCGTCTCCGACGACAACTGATCACGGGGATCAGCTCTTGAGGTCGCTGGCTCGCTCGACGGTCAGCGCCTCGTCGAACCAGCGATCGAGCAACGCGACGTCGGTCGTCGCCGCGATGCGGGCGCGCAGGCGCGCGGACACGGTGAGCCCCCGCTTCTCCAGGATCCGCAGCACGCTGGACTGCTTCATCCGGAGCGCTTCGGCGAGCGCTTCGGCGCGCCCTTCTTCGCGTCCTTCGGCGCGCCCTTCTTCGCGTCCCTCGGCGAGCCCTTCTTCGCGTCCCTCGGCGAGCCCTTCTTCGCGTCCTTCGGTGTGGCTCTCTTGCAGGGCGATCTCGATCGCGGGCGGCCGCTTCACGAGCAGCGCGCGCGCGATCTCGTCGTCCGCGAGCAGCGAGCTCACGAGCGCGTCCGCGCGGATCGGCCGCACGAAGCACCGATCTTCGATGAGCGAGCCGGGCGCGATCGGCTCCCACCGGCCGAGCTTGCGCGACCACTCGGAGAGCTGACGATCGCGCACCACGACGCAGAAGACGCGGCGAACTCCGCGCGCCACGAGCTCCATGGCCTTCTTCGTCGGGACGGACTGGGCTTGTTTGTCGATGACCTCGAAGGCGATCTCTTCGAGCTTCCGGCCGGTCTTCTCCTTCGTCTTGCGATCCACGATCGGCTCGTAGACGCTGACGTCGGGCGCGAAATCGGACGCGTCGTCCACGCGCGTGAGCATGTCGACGGCGACGGCGTAGGGGCTCTTGACGTGGGCGCCGACGACGCGATCGATCTGGCTGTGCTGGTGCGCGTGCGGCTCATCCGCGGGCGCGGCGAACACCTCCACGCCGCCGATGTACTCCACGCGCGTCTCGGGCGGGGCGAGCCTTTCGTCCGGCGCCAACGGAGAGCCGTGTCGCCCCGGAAAGCGCGCCCCGTCCCCACCGTTGGCGGGCGGACACTGCATGCCGTGGGAGGACCGTCGCGTCATGCGCGCGAGCCTATCACACCCCGAGGATCCGGCCGCCGCGCCCCATCACGACCCCGAGCCCCGAGGAGCAAAGACCGCCACTGCGCGCGTCGAGGATTCGATCCGATGATCGTTCGCGAGATTCCAGGATCCTCGATCGCCCGACCGCACCGCCCGCGGCGGCCATGATCGTGAGCGCCTTGCCATTCATGGTCTTGTTCGATGCGCGGCGGCAGCGAGCCGACCACCGCTCCCGCCGCCGACACCACCGCTGATTCGTAGTCGTCCGGCTCCAGGTCACTGCGTCCGAGACGTCCTATCGACGTCTCGTCGAGAGGGTCATTCGAAAGACCACGAGTCGTGTCCGCCGGTCGGCATGCCGCCGCCTGTATACACGTGGCCGTGCGGGTGGTGCTCGGCGTGGTGCGCACACCATAGCTCCTTGCCTCCGGTCGCGGCGCGGCGCTCCAGGCAGGCCGGGCACGGCGGCTGGATCTCCGGATCGTGCGCGCTCGGGTTGTGGTGCGTCTGGCGCTCCACGAACACCGGGCATCCCGCGAGGCGCACCACGCGCTCCGCCACCGAGCCGAGCAACGCGCGCTTCAACCCCGTGCGGCCGTGAGTGCCAATCACGACGAGGTCCGCTTCGAGGTTTGCGGCGAGCCACACGATCTCGTGCGAGGGCGCGCCCGTGAGCAGGTGCGCGGTGATGCGGCCGATCTGGAGCGCGCCGATGCGCGCGGCGAGGTCCTTCGCCTGCGCGTCGACGAACTCCGTGAGCTGAGGCAGCGAGTCCGAGGTCGTCTCCACCGTGATCACCGCCTCGGGCGCGAGGCCGACCGCGGGCGGATCCACGACGAGCGCGACGTGCACCTCGGACCCCGGCGATGCGTTCGCGATCAAGAAGGCGCGGCGCAGGATGCGCGGGCTCGCCTCCGACATGTCGATGGCCGCCACGACGCAAAACGGCTTGCGCGGGGCCGCGGCGACGGGTGCTTGGTTCGAGGGAACGGGGCTGTTGGAGTCCATGCCCGAGATCCGGAGCATTCACCGTGCCCCTGGTTCTCAGGCCTGGATCCGCGATCTTTCGAGGAGTGTGGCGTGGCGAGATGGCGCGCCGCGCGCGCCGAAGCGCAAGAGATGCAGGCAGTGCCCACCCCCGGCCGCGCTGCGCGCGTCCGCCCCTCCCCATCGTCTCGCGTCGCGAGCCGAGGGAGGGGAGCATGACGATTCGTCGTGGCGGGGGAGTGATACGAGGGGGCGGAGCCCCCTTGTAGATCCCATGAAACAGGGGGCGAGCGCGAAGGCGGACTCTCGTTCTTATTCAGTCCACTCGGTCGTGCCTTCGGGCATCGTGCGGTAGTGCTGATCGACGTAGTCCATCAGCTCCATCCACCACTTCTCGTCCTGCGCGCCGGAGTCACGCACGCTGTCGGTGAAGAAGGAGCCGCGGATGCACTCCGCCTTTCCGTTCGTCACGCGGCAACGGCCGTCCACGTACACCAAGATCGCCTTCGGGAGGCGGCTCTCCGCGCCGTCGATCGGGTTGTTCATCCAGTTGCGGAGGAAGATGATCGCCGCCTCCAGATCCTCCGGGCCCTGGCCGTAGCCGTGCAGCATGTAGATGACCGGGTAGCGGCGGTCCTTCTGCTTCGCGTGCGCATACCCGGGCGGCAACGTGATGCCGACAGGCGCCGCGCGGCCGAACGACGACGTGAACTCGATCGTGCAGTTGCCGTTCACCTCGCACTCGGGGGCGTCCGGATCCGGGTCGACGTTGGAGTCCTCCACGAACTGGCGCAGCTCGGGCTCCGGCCAGCGCGAGCCGATGAAGTAGAGCGCGCCCTGCAAGCGCGACGCGATCTCGAACACCGTGCCGACGTGCTGGCCGCTGCCGCTGTCGAAGTCGGCCTTCGTCGGCTCCGTGTGGCCGTAGCGCTGGAACACCACGCCCGGCATGTCTTCGTACACGATGCGCGGGGGGACGAAGATGTCCGGCTGGCTCGGATCCAGGCCGGGCGCCGCGGTGAACTGCGTGAGGTACTGCACGTTGCGGCCGCGCGCCTTGAACGTGCCGGCGAGGTGCTGCGCGTCGATCGCGAAGTTGAAGAGGTCCCGCGTGCCGCCGTCGGTCCACACGTCGAGGCGCTTCAACGCGGCGTCGTCGAGCGGGCCCCCGGGGACGTCCTTCGACCACTGGCGCACGATCGAGTGACCGTCGCGCTCCCAGAACGTCGCGAGGCCGCTCGTCGTGCTGAACTTGCCGTCGCCCTCACCGACGTCGTAGCCGTCGCCGGGCTGCTGCCAGCCGCTCGCGGGCTGCTGCGCCGTGCCCTGCACGCCGTCGAGGCCGAAGTCGTCGAACGGCTCGCCCGCGGTGAAGCGGAAGTCGTTCTCGGTGCCCGTGGGGTTGTACTGCGCGTTGTAGTCGTCGCCCTCCGGATCGTCGTTCACGCCCGCCTGGTAGCCCGCTTCGTCCTTGCTGGCCTTGCCGTCCGCGCCGAGGTCCTTCCACGTCTCGTGGCCCGCGCGGATGATCGGCTCCATCTCGTCGCGCACGCCGTTGCCGTTGTAGTCGACGGCCAGCGCGAGCTCGAGCGGGTAGCCGTTGCCGTCGGGGTGCCACGTGTTCGCCCACGGCGTCAGATCCTTCTGCTGCTCGTTGCCGTCGCACACCGTGATCACGGGGAACGTGCCGTCGGGGTTGTACTCGTCGTCGAAGTAACCCGTGAGCGTGAGCGTGTGCGCGCAGCGCTCGGTCGGGCACTGCTGATCGAGCGCCGCCTGCATGTCGTGATCGGGGCCGTCGAGCGGATCCACCGTGACCGCGCACTGATCGCCCGCGTGATCGCCGACCACGGATTTGTCGTCGGGGCGCACGCCCGCGGGGAGGTTCTCGCCGCCGGGGGAGAAGTTCTCGCCGTTCGGGTTGCCGAACATGAGCGCGAGGTCGCGGAAGATCTGCGTGTAGTCGCGCCGCGAGAACGAGCCGCCGTTGCCCGTCTTCGGGTACTCGTACCACCACGTGTTGAACGTGGACGGGTGCTCGTACGGATCCGTCGGCGTGGGCAGCGCGACGCATTTGCCCTTGCTCACGTTCGCGCCCATGCACGTCTCGCCGGCCTTGCACTCGTTCGAGTCCGTGCACGCCGTCGCGGTGAGCTGGATGTCTTGGAGCTGCGTTCCCTTGGGGATCGAAGGGAATCCGGAGAGGTGGTTGTTCTCGATGTGGTGGAGCATCCACGTCCAGTCGACGGGGCCTCCGAGCGGCGCGATGACGTCGAACTTGTCGTGGTGACGCAGCCCGACCATCGCGGTGCCGCCGCCGCCCATCGACACGCCGATCACCGCGCGGTGCGTGAGCTTGCGCTGGAACGTGCTCGTCCCGGCGTCCTTCTTCACGACGGCCTGGTACGTGCCGAAGCGCGGCACCTTGAACGTCACGGCCCACTGCCCGCCGACCTTCTCGACGCGCGGATCCGCGACGGGGATCGTGCGCGGCTGCTTGAAGGCGGGGCCGGAGTACGCGATCTCCAGGTGACGCCAGCGCGCCTTCTCGGGGAGGAGCGTCGGGTTGATCGGGACCGAGAACGAAAGCTCGCGGTGGAACACCTTGTCCTCGGGGCCGAACGTGATCGCGGGGCCGAGCGAGACGTAGCCGTCCGGCGTGAGATCGTCGCCGCACGAGATCGAGACAGCGAACGGATCGATGCTCCAGATGAAGCTGTTCTCGTTCGGGTTGTTCGCGCCCGCGGGGACGCCGATGCTCGCGCCGAGGAGGCCGTCCATGCCGACGAGCGTCTCGCCCGCCTTGAGCGCGTCCGTGCTGTCGGTGCCGGCGCACGTGATCGGCTCCGGCTTCATCACCTCGACGGTGAGATCGGTGCTGATGATGGTGCCGTTGCCCGCGTCCACCTTCGCGGTGATCGTCGCGGTGCCTTCCTTCGTCTTGCCCGGGATCGTAAGCTTCACGATCGCCTTGTGCAGATCGAACGCGCCGTCCTCGGGGGCGGCGACGATGTCTCCGTCGGACGTGGTGAACGTCACCTTCGTGGGCGCGCACACGTCGGGATCGAGGATCACGGCGGCGGCGCGGCTCACGCACGCGGAGCCTTCGCACGTGGGGACCGTGATCGTGCTCGGCTCGAAGCGGAGCTTCATCACGTCGGACGCGGGTTTGTCGCAGAGCTCGCCGGGGCCGAGCTGCTCGGTGGAGCCGCCGCTGCCGCCGGTCGTCGTGGTGGAGCTGCCGCCGTTGCTGCTGGAGGCCTCCCCAGGGCCGCACGCCGCGATGGCCGTCGTCAGGGAAAGGAGGGAAGCGAGGCGCGGAAGATCGCGCCGGAAAAGCATCGAACGCATCGACGCATCGTATCAGCGACGGTCTTCACTGCGGCGGAGGATCGCCCGCGGGGTCCTGCGGGACATCGTTCGTCATCGAGAGGATGCCGCTGATCGTGCCGGAGGCCTGCGCGCTGGACATCCCGTCGGACACGTCGCCGAGCCAGTCGCCCTGCAGCGCGATCGGCAGCGCGACGTCGTCGACCTTGATTTGCCCCGTGGCGTCGATGTCGATGGTGCCGACCGATCCCTCCGCGGCCGACGCGTCCTCGGCGCCCTGCCAGAGGGACGCGAGCGCGTCGTGGCAGAGATCCGAGAGGCACGCGGGCCCGCACCCGTCGAGGCCGACGAGCAGCGGCGCGAGATCCGAGCACGCGGCGGCCTTCGAGAGCGCGTCCGACATCGGCGCGTCGATCCCGAGGTCCTGCGTCGCGCCCATGCTGCACGCGGCGCCGATGAAGCGGCTCGGCAGCCAGTAGATCGTGCCGCTCAGGACGACCTTGTCGTTCGGCTGCGACGTCCACGAGACGAGGTGCACGGGCGGCGCGCCGACGGCGTCCGCCGAGAGGCCTCCGATCTCCTGCGCGACGAACACGGCCTTGCCCGGCACGCCTTCGATCGCCGCGAGCTGTCCGCTCACGACGGGTGAAGCGACGCCGAAGCCGAGGCCGATCCACTTCTCCATGCGAGCGCGCAGGTCGAGCGGGAGGCCCGCGAAGTGAGCGTCCGCGAGGGCGTCCCAGCCGTTCGCCTCGCGCGCGGCGGCGAACGCGACCGGGTCCGCCGAGAGGGCCGCCATCGTGTCGAGGAGCGTGGATCCGCTCGAAACGTAGGGCGGGAGGAGCGCGTCCATGAACGTCTTCTTCGCGCTCGCGAGGATGCCGCTGTAGGCCGCGGGCGCCGGCGTGTACGTGAGCGTCAGATCGAGGCTCGTCTTGTCGAGCGCGGGCGGCACGTCGACGACGTGCACCTTGATGTCCTTCGAAGCGCCGGCCGCGAGATCCGCGACGTCGGTGCAGCCCCACGCGTAGTGTCCGGCGCGCACCGCGACGGCGACCTTCGGACCGACCGGAACGCTTTGGATCAAAGGGTTCTGCGACACGGGCGCGGTGGCGACGAGCGCGCCCTTCGGCTCGCCTGGGAGCTGCCCGGTGAGGTCGCTGCACGACGCGCCGGCGACCGCGCTCGCGACCCACTCGTCGACGGGGCGCGGCCCGCTGTAGTCCGGGATCACCTGCACGCTGCCGACGCCGACCTTGTTCACCGAGATCGCGAGCTCGGTCGCGGGGCCGTCCGGGATCCACGCGCGCAGCGTGAACGAAGAGGGCGCGTCGGGCGCGTGCAGGTGGACGGTGGCGCGCCCGTCCGCGCCGGTGGTCACGGTGGCGGCGTCGAGCGACGCGTCGGAGGGCGAATCGATCAGCGCGAAGTCGATCTCGTACGAGGCCGCGGGGAGCGCGCCCACGGAGATCGCGCGGTTCTCCCCGGGGGACACCTCGATCGACGCGGGGCCGTCGAAGGCGAGCGTCGCGTCGATCGTGACGGTCGTCGTCTGCTTGGTGGAGTCGCCCGACGGCGCCGGCTCGGGCAGGTCCTGAGCGCATCCGGCGAGGAGCGCCGAACCGAGGAGCGCCCCGGTCCATCCGAAAGTGAAGCGCATGCTAATGCGAGAAGGATAGCGCGCGCCGCGCCCGGAGGCGAGGAAGCTGCGACACGCGATCGGCTTGTTTTGTAGGCGAGGAAGCTGCTCCGGCGGTGCGCCGGATGATCAGCGAGACAGCGATGTCATGGGGGAGGGCGGGGAGCGTCGCGATTTGGAGCGCTTACAACGTCGAGGCCTGCGCCCGCTCCGCCTCCGCGGACCGGACTTCGGCCTCCCGGTGGCGCTCACTTCATGTAGACCTTGGCGCCCGCGATGCCGCTGCCCTTGGTCACGCGGAGGACCACCTTCGCCGGGATCGGGAGAGGCGAGGGGTTCTTCCAGCAACCGGCCGCCTTGCCGCCGAGCGTCGCGTTGGGGCCCGTCGTGTTGTCCTGCGCGAGGGTCGTGGGCGGCAGAGGAGCGAGCTGGCCCTGGATCAGGATGTCGAGCTCCTGCACGCCGCCGACGCTCATGCCGATGATCGTGTAGCACTTGCCGGGCTGCAGGTTGATCGGCTGCTCCAGCGTCTGCCCCTCGGCGAACTGGCCGGCGAACGCGGAGCCGTCGGCCTGCGCGCCGGGGGCCTCCTGCGTCGCGAGGCCGCCGAGGATCACGTCACCGCCCATCGCGGCCGCGGCCACCGGCGTCGCCGAGCTGCCCGTCGCGGTCGTGGTCGCGGTCGGAGCCGGCGCGGTCGAGGTGCCCGTCGCGGTCGGGTACTGGTTCGGGTTGTACTGACCGGTCTGGCCGTTGTTCTGGTACTGGCCGGGCGGGTACTGGCCGTTGTTCGGGTACTGCCCGTTCTGGTACTGCCCGTTCTGAGCCGCGTACTGGTTCTGGTTCGGGTCCTGGGCCTGCGGGTTGGACGGGCCGCACGCGAGGGGAACGAGGCTGAGCAGGGCTGCGGGGAGAAGGACGGACGCGCGCATTGGAAAGCTCCTTGGGGATGACGAGGAAGCCTGAGTGCGGCTTTCGTGCCGACGGCTCGCTCGTTTCGAACAACCGATTTCTCGCGGCCTTCTTACACGAAAGTGCGGGGAGATCCTATGAGGCCGGCTCTCCTCATGCGGAGGTCTGGCCGCGGAGTGGCGGGCAGGGAAGGGATTCGGGCGACGCTCCGCGAAGGAGTTTCGCCCCACGCATCACTTCGAGGCTTCGAGCGCGCCGGCGGCCTCGAGGGTCTTCTTCAGCTCACCGGACTCGAACATCTCCAGCAGGATGTCGCTGCCGCCGATGAACTTTCCGCCGATGTACACCTGCGGGATCGTCGGCCAGTTCGAGAAATCCTTGATGCCCTGACGGAGCGCCGGATCGGAGAGGATGTTCACGTCCTTGAAGGCGACGCCCGACTTCTTGAGCACCTCCACCGCGCGGGCGGAGAAGCCGCACTGCGGGAAGAGCTTCGACCCCTTCATGAAGAGGACGACCTTGTTCTGCTCCACTGTCTCTCGGATCGTATCTGCGATGTCGGCCATGGTCTCTCTCTCACCTGAACGAGCCGCGAATAGCTCGGATCGGCGCTTCTAGCACAGCCCCGCCGCGAGCGCCGCGCGCCTCACCACATCCTCGAACATCGCCGGCGTGAGGCGGCCCGTCTGCGTGTTCTGCTGGCTCACGTGATAGCTCGCGATCAGCGTCGCCGCCCTTGATTTCGAGCCTCTTCGGCGCGTGGCCGGCAGCGTGACCGCCGCCTCTGCCCCGTGCGCGAACACCGGGACGTCGGCCCCGGTGAGCCTCGCGATCGCGTCGTACGCGATCTTCCCGAGCGCGAGGACGGCGCGCGCGTTCGGCAGCAGATCGATCTCGCGCGCGAGGAACGGAGCGCACGCCGCGAGCTCTTCGCGCGACGGGTGGTTGTCGGGCGGCGCGCACCGGCCCGCCAGCGTGATGAAGGCGCCGCGGAGCGTGAGCCCGTCGTCGCGGTGATCGCTGTTCGGCTGCGACGCGACGCCCGCGCGGTGCAGCGCCGCGTACAAGAAGTCGCCGGAGCGATCCCCCGTGAAGGCGCGCCCCGTGCGATTGGCTCCGTGCGCGCCCGGCGCGAGCCCCACGATCACGAGCGACGCCGCCGGATCGCCGAACCCCGGCACCGGCCGGCCCCAGTACGTCTCTTCGCGGTACGCCTTCCGTCTCTCGCGGGCCACTCGCTCACGCCACGCGACGAGGCGCGGGCACGCGGCGCACGCGACGATCTCCGCGTGCAGCACCGCGAGCTTGTCGCGCTTCACCCTTCCCATCCCTGCGAGGTGAAGCCGCGATCCTCCGCGACCATCATGCCGGCGACGATCTGATCCACCACGACGTCGAACCGCGTGCGCGTGAAGCCGGCGCCGCTCGCGAGCCAGTCGTTGTGGCCGCCGTGGCCGGTGAAGTGGCCGACGATGTCGAGGTGATCGGCGCGCCCGCACCAGATCAGATCGCCCCACACCTGCGAGACGAGCGGCACCACTCCGTCGCTCGCGCCGGCCGGCGGCAGCTCGCCGAGGAGCCCCTTGATTTGCCGCTCCGAAGAGCCGTCCGAGGGACCGCACGGGTACCGCTCGTCGAGCCGCGCGGTGAGCGTGTAGAGCGCGGTGAAGATCGCCGTCGACGCGGCGCCCCACGGGCTCTTGAGCGCGCCGATCCAGTCGCGCGCGCCCGGCGCGGGGGCGTACGTCGCGACGCTCTGGTAGCGCACGCCTTCGCGATCGCGCACGCCCGCCTGGAACAGATCCATCGCCTCGGGCATGAGCTGAACGATCGCGCCTTGATCGTCGCGCAGCATCTTCAGCCACGCGCGCAGCTCGCGGCTCGCGGCCTCGTCGAGCACGCGGATCAGCTTGTCGATCGTGCTCTCCAGGAAGCGCAGCTCCATGTCGCCGAACTGCACGCGCCCGAACGCGGCGAAGAGCGCGGAGGCGGTCGCCATCGGCATCGCGCCGAGCTTCAGCACCGCGACGGTGAGCGCCGAGAGCGCGTACAGCACGCGCTGCCCGCTCACGGTCGCGAAGAACGCGGCGAGCGGCGTCCCGTAGTGCGGCGTGTTGATCGTCGTGATCGATCGCAGCCGCGGCAGCCACCCGAGCAGATCCGGATCGTCGCCGAGGTGGCTCGACGGGGACGCGACGATGCGCGCGTCGAGCCCGCCGGTGGAGTGCCCGATGATGTGGATCGGCCCGCCGTCGTTGGTGCACGAGGCCCGCACGAGGGACGCGAGCTTCGCGCCGCGGCGCCGGATCGAAGCGGTCGGGTGCACCTCGCACACGAACACGACGGCCTCCCGATTCTTCTGCGCGAACCGCTCGACGAGCGCGCGCTTCAGGTGGCCGAAGTAATCGAGCGACGCCAGCTCGGCGAACCCGAACATGCCGGGCGAGAGATAGATGCGAGTCGATGGCACGCGCCGGAGAGTGCCACGGCCGCGTTTTCATGGAAACCGGGGACGCGCCGGGATCAGCCTTTTTCCAGCAGATTTTTTATGCGGGGGGCGCGTCGCGCTCTCTTCCGAAGCGGCGCGTCCGCGACCGATACGCCCGCATTTGCCTCACGGCCCTGTGCCCGTGCGCGGCGCGTCCGGCCCCATGCCGGCGGATTTCGCGACGTCGCCCGTGGCGCGCGCGGCGCGCGTGGGGCCGCCCATCGGGAACGTGATCGTCGTCGGATCCGCGGCGGAGGCGCCCGGCGCGAACGTGCCGCCCGCGTCGCGGACCGCCGACTCCAGCGAGGCGCGCTCCATCTTGCCGAGCGCCGTGAAGAGCGGCCCCAGATCCGCCGTCTTCGGCGGCGCGTTCGGATCGTGGTTCGTGAGGCGCCGCTCGGAGAAGAAGCCCATCGTGTACACGAGCGACGTCGCGGCGTGCGTCACCGTGGCGCCGCGGAACCACGCGCCGATGTCGTGGTACCGAAGGTGAGCGCAGCGACCGTACAGCGCGCCCAGCTCCGCGCCCGTCGCGTCCGCGAGCTTTCCGGCCACGCGGTTCATCTTCTCGCGGCCCGCGGCGTCGAAGAACTGGCTCACGTACCCGCCGCGGAAGCGGATCTGGATCGCGTGGTACCCCGCGTCCGGACGCCCTTCGTCGCCTGCGATCTCCACCGATCCGAGCTGCACGGCCGCGAGATCCGGGTCCGCGCTCGCGGTGAGCTTGCCCTGCTGCACGAGGTCGTCGAGGCCCTTCGCGTGCGCCAGGTCCGACGTCTTCGACGACGCGAGCCACAGCTCCGCGAGCCACACCTCCGCGTCGATCTGCGCGAGCGTGCCGCTCGACAGAACCCGCGCGCGCGCCGCTTCGCAGAGCCGGCTGTTGCGGGCGTCCGCGCTCTCCGTCGCGGCCCCGGTCGCGGTCGCCGTCGTCGCAGATCCGCTTGAATTCGTGGGCGAAGGCGATTGCCCCGATCGGTACAGCATCACGAGCGCCACGATCCCGCCGAGCACCACGAGCGCCCCGAGCGGGATCACGAACGGCGGCCTGCGCGCGCCCGGCGCCGGCGCTCCGAGGGGCCGCACCGAAGGCACGTACGGCCGCGGCGCGCCGCTCACGTTCGGCGGCGCCTCGTTGGAGCGCTGCGGCGGTCTCTGCGACGCGCCCGGTCGCAGCGACGGACCGCCGCCCGCCGGAGCGCCGCTCGTCGGACGCCCGGAGACGCCGAGGCCCGCGGACGCGAGCGTGCCGGAGCCCGCCGCCGCGTTCGCGTCGATGAGCCGCGTCGCGACGTCCGAGGCCTTTCGTTCCCGCAGATCCGGCGGCAAGAGGGCCCACTGCTCCACGAGGTAGAGCGCGTCGATCTCCACCGCGGCGCCCCCGCCGTGCAGCGTGAGATTGCGCCCCTCGATCTTCACGCGCCCCTGAACGCCCGCATTTTCAAGCGCTTTTTGAACGGCTGCCTCGACCTCGCGGGCGACATCGACTTCGGAGTCCACGGCACGCATCCTACAGGAGGCCGGCGCGGATCCGAAGGAGCCACTCTTCCAGCGCGCGCGACGCCTCTTCGGTCGGCTCCGGCGGCAGCGCGGATGTCGCGACGGCGGCCCGAACCGCGGCGATCGCGCGCTCCGCATCGGCCATCCAGCGCTCGCTCTCTTTCGGCTCCAGCTTCACGCGCTCCCCGCGGCGCTTCGCCACGATGAGATCGCGCGCGTCCCCGAAGCCGTACGTGTCGCAGATGTCCCCGAGATCCGTGACGATCTCTCCGGTCGTGAGCGCGTGCAGCCCCGTGAGCGCGGTCCGCAGCACATAAAGCAGCTTCTTCGCCGTGGGATCGCGCAAGAAGGCCTCTCTCTGGCTGGTCGCGAACCCGATGTAGTGCCCGGCCACGCGCCGCGAGAGCGCCTGTTTCACGAGCGGCCGCAGCGACTCCAGCGCATCCGCCGCGAAGAGGGGAGTCTTGCCGAGGATCCGTTCGATGTAGTTGCCGTTGCCGTGGAGGACGCCCAGCAAGACCGGCCGCAGCTCGTTGGAGGTGTAGTCGATCTCCACGCCTTCGATGACCTCCATCCGGTCCGCGTGCAGCACCGGATTCGAGAGGCCGAGCAGCCGGTGCGCCGGCTCCACGTGGACGGCCTTCAGATCGAAATCGCTGTCCGGCGAGGGGAATCCGTACGCGTGCGCCCCGGAGAGCGACACCACCAAGTGACTCCGCTTCTCGCTCTCTTCGGCGAGCGCCCGCTCCACGATGGCCCGCGCGTGCGGCGGGATCTCCAATGCATCCAAAGACATCATGAGTGGCTCCCTGATTAGCACGATGGTGCAAAAGGCGCAGTCGGGCGACGCGGTGGGCGGGTCCGGGTCAGGTGGAAGGGTCCTTGTCGTTCGAGGCGCCGTCGTCCCAGACCACCTCCGGAACGGCCGGCGCGTCCGCCCCGAAAGGCCCTGAAACGCCCGCGAGCGAGCGCCGCGCGACCTCCTCGCCGACGCGCCGCAACAAGGCATCTGCGCGCCCCACGTCCGGGTGCGGCGGGAGCTTCGTCTCGCCCCGCGCCCTCTCCAGATCTTCCGCGAGCCGCTCGGCCTCCTTCAGCGTCTCGGAAAGCGGAATCTGCGCGTTCTTGATGCCGAGGAGCAGATCGCGAAACGCCCCCTTCGTCGTGAGCTCCACGGTGCCCGTCCGCAGCCACCCGATGGCCACGCCGAGGAGCCGCACCAGGTTGTACGCGTTCTTGGGCCGCAATTCCCGGGGCAGATCCAGATCCGCGGCGCCCGTCCGCGCGAAGACGACGAGCGACTCGAAGTCTCGGTCCGCGAGCTTGCCTTGATCGAAGAGCGATCGATAAAGCTGCTTGATGTAGTCCTTGGCCTGCAGAATGCGGTCCGCCTCGGTCGGAGCCGCGCGGGGGCTCTCTTTCGCGAGCCGCGCGGCCACGTCGTCGAGCGAGGGAGTCGGCTCTTGTCGCAGCCAGTCGAGGACGAGCGCCCGGTGCTCCGCGAGCCGCGCCGACTGCGACAGCCGCTTGAGCTGCGACAGGGCATATCGACCGAACGACCCGTAAATCTGCGACGAAACGAACGCGTCCCGCTCCGCTAACAGCCACTCTCCGATAGGGTCCGTCGCGCGCGCCGTCTCCACGAACAGGGTCTCCAGCGTGTTCGGATCCGCGCGGAGGGCCTGCCGGACGGCCTTTCCGACCTCCCAGAACGTGGTGCTCCCGTCCTCGCTGACGAGGTCGCGCGGCGCCTCCCCGAGCCCGAGCGTCCATTGAAAAGGCAGCGCGAACACCCCGCGAACATCGTGGTCCGAGCCTTCGTGCGCGAGCCCCCACGCGCGCGAGCCGACCGTCGATTCGAGGACGACACAAGGCCGCAGCGCTTCCCACGCGCTCTGTCGCCGCCGCGCGTACCGCACCTGACCGATCTTGCGCGGCACAAGCTCGTTGCGCTCGTAGCGGAGCGTGCCGACGCCGATGATGTGGACGTCGACCTCGTTATTGCGGACGCCGACGACGCGCCCCACGGCCCCTTGCGGAACGCGCCTCTCCGCCGAAAGCACGCGATCCACACGCGTGGTCACCTCCGTCCCGTGCGGCAGCGGCGCCGACGTCGGATCCAGGGTGGAGAGCGCGCGCAAACGGATTTCCATGGCGCCGCGAGCCTATCACTGCTGCGGACGAAGAGGCAGGTTGCTGAAATGCTCCCCTCCCTGCGCCTGTGAAACAGGCGCTTTGGGAGGGGCGGGCGCGACGAAGTCGCGACCGGGGGTGGGCATCGTTCTTTGATTCAGCCCGGGACGGACGCCTTCAGGAACTTCTCCACGGTCGTCGCGAGCGCGATGGGCGTCTCTTCCATCGGGTAGTGGCCGGCGTTGCTCATGATTTCGAGCTGCGCCTGCGGATAATGCACGAGCCACGTGGAGCGGATCAGGCCCTCTCCGAGCGCCGGATCGTTCTGGCCGGCGATCACGAGGACGGGCACGCTCTTGCCCTGGATTCGCTCCACGAAGGACGTCTTTCCCCAGGCGGTCAGATAGCCTGCGAAGGCCTCTTCGTCCGAGTTTTCGAGCGAGCTCTTCGTCATCGCGTCGAGCCACACGCCCGTGAGCCGATTGCCGGTCGTCAGATCGATGATCGCGCGCCGAACACCGCCGCTCGCAGCGGCCGAGGAGAAGAAGGCCCAACCGTTGTCGTCGAAGGGATATCCGCCCGCGGGCACCGGCGTGATCCCGACCAGCGCCTGCACGCGCTCCGGAGCGTCGGCGAGCACGTGTTGAATCGCCTGGCCGCCCATCGAGTGGCCGACGAGCGAGAACTGCTTCCAACCGAGGCTGTCCGCGAGGGCGAGCGCGTCCGCCGCGATCTGCGCCATCGTGTACGGGCCGCCGCTGCCCTTCTTCGACCCGTAGCCGCGATAATCCATGAACGCGTACGAGAAGGCGGCGGTGTCGAGGTGCGGAGTCCAGGCTCCCCAGCCGTTCGCGTGGCCGAACCAGCCATTGAGCACGATCACCTTGCGAGAGCCCTGTCCGACCAGATGCGGAGTGGTGGCGTTCATCGTCCGTGTCTCCTTGGGAAAGAGGCGGCGAGGTTACTCCCGTCGCGGTCCGCTTGTCACGCGGCGCGGCGACCGGACGCGGACGTGCCGCGCCGCCGTTGCGCGATCGCGCCAATCACGCGGGCGAACCACCCCGAGAACACCCTCGAAACAGGCTCGAATCGGCCGCGGGCCGCCTGGCAGGTGCCTTGCGTGCCACCCGGGCATGCGCGCGCGAACGTCTCCATCGATGCGCCGGGGGCCCTGCGATCTCGCCTTTTTTGCGGCGGTCTTCCTCCTCGGGCCCTCGGTCGTCGCGGGGTGCGAGCCGCTCGCCGACGGATTCGATTTCGACCGGCAGGACGCGCCGATCTTCACGCGGGCCGAGCTGGTTCCGCCGCCGGCCGGGACGCCGACGAAGCTCCGAGTCATGGCGTACAACATCAAGTTCGGGGCGGCGCGCGCGGACTTCTTCTTCGACTACTGGGGCGACACCGTGGAGCTGGACTACGCGACCGTCGCCGGCAACATGGATAACCTCTACGCGCTCGTCCGCGAGGTGGACCCGGATCTCCTGATCACCGAAGAGGTCGACGTCGACTCGCGGCGGACTGCCTACTACGACATGGTCGAGGGGATGCTGGAAAATGCGCGCTTCAACTACGGCGCGTACTTCCAGACCTGGGACAGCCGGTATGTGCCGTCGGAGGGCTTCGGCCGCATCGACGCGGGGAACGCCGTCTTCTCCAGATACCCTATCGTCTCGGCCGAGCGCATCAAGCAACCGGACCGGACGGACCTCGATTTCCTGCACGATCTCTACTACCAGCATCGCATGATCGGCCACGCGGTGGTCGACCTCGGACAGGGCACCACCGTCGCCGTCTACGGGGTCCACACGGAGGCGTACGATCAGGACGGGACGAAAGGGCGCCAGATCCAGCAGATCTTCGATGTCCTGGAGGGCGAGACGTCGCCTTTCCTCGTCGGGGGCGACTTCAACGAGCTGCCGCCGAACGCCGCGAAGATAAGCGATTTCCCCGACGAAAACCCCAAGGCGAAGGGCACCGACTACGAGCAGCCGCCCTACACGCCGGAGGTGATGCAGAAGTTCTACGACTCCTTCTCTCCGTGGATCACGCTCGAAGAATACGGCACCACCGAGGCCGAGCAGAGGGCCTATTACTCCCACTCGATCGTCGGGCCGAATTCGAAGGACAACCAGGGAAACCCGGGCTTCTGGAATCGCACGCTCGATTTCCTGTTCGTGCCGAGGTCGTCCTCCTGGGAGGAGGGCAAGAGCGATGTCCTCCAGCTCCCGGGGCGACAGGGCATCACGCGGAACCCGCTCTTGCTCAGCGATCACGCGCCGGTCGTGGGGACGTGGGTGATCGAAGGGAGCGCGCCGTGAAAAAGGCAGTCGTCCTCGTTTTGGGGGCCGTCCTCGCAGCGGGCCTGTCGCTGTCCGTCCCCGAGGCGCTCGCGCAGCCGATGCCGGCCCGCGACACCGCCTATGTGCTGCCTCCGGGGAGCTGGCGAGCGGGCCTGTTCGCGCCGCTGGAGATCGGGGTCGGTCACGGAGTGGAGGTGTCGACCTCGGTGATCCCGCTCTTCCTGCTGGCGCCGAACGCGGGTGTCCGCGTGGAGCTGGGGAGGCTCGGACCGGCGACGATCGCTGGAGAATACGGGCTCGCGCTGCCCACGCCGGCGATGCGGCTCCTTGGAGGGTACCTGTTTCCGTCGTTCGCGAACGGGCTCGGACAGGTGGGTTGGTCGCTCGTCCCGTCGTTGGGTGTCGCGGCCTCGGCCGGGGAGCGCGGCGTCTTCACGGGGCGCCTCGACACGGCGATCGGCATCCCGCTCGGCGACACCTCGGTACGCTCGCTCGACACCTGGGCTCCGGTGGAGCTGATCTTCGCGCCGGAGCTGAACGGGTATCGTGTCCACCTCGGGGGAGCCTACGATTATGCCTTGTTGGACTGGCTGCGAGCGCGCGGAGGGGTGCACGGGTACATGATCGGCGCGAGCCCGTACCCGCCGCGCTCCCCCTTCTATTTCGCGGCGGAGCTCTCGCTGGAGGTGCGGCTCGGGAGCTACGTGCGGCTCTCGCTCGGGGGCATCTATTACAACTCGGACCAGCGCGCGACTACCCTGGAGACAGGCGCGGACGGTCGGCTCCACCGCGTCTCGGAGCGTTCGAACGACGTGTATCCGACGTTCGATCTGATCGTCGGCTCGAAGTGACGGACGGGCGGACATCGCAAAGACGCGCGGAGACGATCTCCGTCGGGGGGAGAGCACCATTGCGCGCCTCGGAGGAGATTGCACGCCTCCGCGTGACGATAACCGCGCCGTGACAAGGAGCCACTCTTTCGCTGGCTCCGGGGATAAGAACACCCATGTCCAATGAGCAGCCCGAACGCACTGAAGCGCCCTTCGTCGCGCCGGAAGAGCTGATTCGCCGCGCCGCCGTGATCGACTCCGCGCGCGCCGAGCGGAAGGCGCTCACCGTGGGCGCGCTCCTCGCGGTGGCGACGATCTTTTACATCACACGGCCCGTCGGTGTAGGCATCTTGCTCGGGGCGCTCCTCGCCTTTTCAATCCAGGACCTCTACGAGCGCTCCGTGATGCGCACCGGCCGTCCCAAGGCGACAGCGGCGGTGTTCGTGGCGGTCTCTGCCACTGGCCTCCTCGCGATGCTGGGCGGCATCTCGTCCTTGCTCGTCGCGCGCGGCATCGTGCTCGCACAGGGTCTCATCGCCTCCCTCGAACCGGGCGGCGCGCTCCGCACCTTCGCCGAGCGAACCAGCGCGCGCATGGGGCGTTTCCAGTTCCGACCGGAAGAGGTAGCGGCCAGAATACGAGACGCCGCGGCCGATCTCGCGGCGAGCGCGGCGGGGCTCGCGGGGCAGCTCGCGTCCACCACGTTCAAGGTCATGCTCACGCTCTTCTTCGCGATGATGACGCTCTCGTTCGTCCTCGTCCGCTGGAAGGCGCTCATGTCACAGCTCGAGGAGCTCCTCCCGCTCCGCCCGCGGTACACGCACGCTCTGCTCACGGAGCTGCATCGATCCGGCCGCGCCACGCTCCTCGGCACGGTGGTCACGGGCCTTGCACAGGGGGTATTCGCATCCCTCGGCTACTGGGTCACGGGCTTGCCGGAGCCTGCGTTCTTCGGGGCCGCGACGGCGGTGGCGTCGCTGGTCCCCGCGGTGGGGACGCTGCTCGTGTGGGTGCCGGCGGGCGTGTTCTTGATCGCGACCGGCCATGTCGTGGCCGGCGTGCTCGAGCTGTGCTGGGGCGCTCTCGTGGTGGGGGTGGTCTCGGATTACGTGATTCGCCCGAGGCTGGTCGGCGGACAAGGCCAGATTCCTTCTCTGGCCACGTTCGCCGCGCTCTTCGGTGGAGTGGAGGTGTTCGGCCTCGCGGGGTTGTTGCTCGGTCCGCTGCTCATGTCCATCTCGCTTTCGGTGCTCCGGATCTTCGCGACCGACTCGGAAGAGCGTCGCGCCCGAGGCGAGCGTCACGCCTGATCCGCGGATGCTCCTGGAGGTGGGCGGAGTGATGCGCGCGACCGCGCGTGAAGATTTCCTGAACGCCCCGTTCTTGTTCGGGGTATTTCCTTCGCCCGAGAGCCTCCTATGGTTTTCGACTCGGTACGAAGGAGAGCGAAATGAACAAGATTCAAGCCTGGGGCGCGCCCGCCGCCGGCAAACCTCTCGCCCCGATGACCATCGACCGCCGCGATCCCCGCGCGCACGACGTGGAGATCGAGATCCTCTATTGTGGAGTCTGCCACTCGGACGTGCACCAGGCGCGTGACGAGTGGGGAGGCGGCATCTTCCCGATGGTGCCGGGCCACGAGATCATCGGCCGTGTCGTCCGCGTGGGCGCCGGAGTGACCAAGTTCAAGGTCGGAGACGTCGCGGGCGTCGGTTGCCTCGTGGACTCCTGCCGCGGATGCGCGCAGTGCAAGGACGGCTTCGAGCAGTATTGCGAGAACGGCTGGTCCGGCACGTACAACGGCATGGAGCAGGACAAGAAGACGCCGACGTACGGTGGTTATTCGACGTCGATCGTCGTGGACGAGGCCTTCACGCTGCGCGTCCCTGCGAACCTGGATCCGGCCGCTGCGGCGCCTCTTCTGTGCGCGGGCATCACCACGTATTCTCCGCTCCGGCAGGCGGGTTGCAAGCCGGGAGATCGCGTCGGCGTCGTCGGATTGGGCGGTCTCGGCCACATGGCGGTGAAGCTCGCGCGGTCGATGGGCGCGGAGGTGACGGTCCTCTCGCACTCGGAGTCGAAGGAGGCGGCGGCGCTCGCGCTGGGCGCGCATCATTTCGCGGTGACGAAGGGCGGAGCGGCCTTCGAGAAGCTGTCCGGCAAGCTGGACCTCCTCGTCGACACGGTCTCTGCGCCGCACGACTACAACGCGTATCTCAGCCTCCTGCGTGCGCGCGGCACGATGATCGTGGTCGGCGCCCCGCCCGAGCCGACGCCGCTCGCCTCGTTCGCGCTCATCATGGGTGGAAGGCGCCTGATGGGCTCCTTGATCGGCGGCATCCCCGAGACGCAGGAGATGCTGGATCACTGCGGCAAGCACAACATCGTCTCGGACATCGAGCTCATCCCGATCCAGAAGATCAACGAGGCTTACGACCGAATCGTCCGGAGCGACGTGCGGTATCGCTTCGTGATCGACATCGCCAGTCTGCGCGCCTGACCCCCCAAGCCTTCTCGGAACGCCACGCGGCGCTAGAGCGCCCAATCAGGGCAGCTTGCCGCCCAGTAGCTCGTCGAACGCCGCGTCGAAGTCGTCCGTCACCAGATCCTGTCCCACCGCGCGCGCCGGGGGCGCCTTCGGGGCCTCCAGCTTTCGCACGCGGTCCGCGATGGCGCCCCGCGGGTCGTAATACTTCGGCTCCGCGCGCTGCAGGCGCTGGAAGTAATAGAGCGCCTGCTCCGGGTTCTGGCCCAGCTCGTACGCATTGGCGATCTCGTACGTGATCGCCAGCTCCTGCTCCCGCGTCTTCTGCGCGGCGTGCAGGCTCCGAATCAATGCGTCGATGCCCGCGTCCAGGTTGCCGAGCTGCATGTGGAGCATGCCGATCATCGACTGGCACACACACTCGCGGCCCGGGTCCCGCGCCGCCACCTCGAACTCCGCGATGGCGTCGGTGAAGAGGCCCATTTCTTTATAGGCCACGCCGAGATCGTAATGAGTCGCCGCGTCCGACTCGGACACTTGCGCCGCGACTCCCGCCTTGAACTGCTCGAACACGCTCTCGACGGAGATCTGTTGTTGATCCATCGAGTCGGTGTGGCTGTCGAGCTGGTCGAGGTTGTCCAGCGCCGCCGCGATGTCGAACGCCCGGTCCTCCTGCGGCTGCGGCGGCACCACGCTGCGCGGGGCCACGCGGGCGCCGCTCTCGTTCGGGGCCGCCGCCATCGCCTCCAGCTCGCGCTTCCGTTCGAGCAGGAGCGGGTGATTCGGCAGGCGCGCGAGCTGCTCGTCCAGGAGCGTGCGCGCGTCCTCGAACATGCCCTGCGACGCGAAGAAGTCGACCTCTTCGAGCGCCGCTTCATCGAACTGACCACCCACCGAAGGCGGCGCGTACTCCACCGACGCGTACGCGCCCGAGCTGTACTGCGGCGGTGGAGGCGGCACCTGCACCGACGGGTACCCGCCTGAAGGCATCTGCGCCGCCGCGAAGCTGCCCGTCCCGTACGACGGAGGCACCACCGGCGTCGCGTAGATCGGCTGCGCGGCCCCGAGATCGAGCGCGCCCGGATCGTAGCTCGGCCGCACGGACGGATACACCGACGGCGCGTCCTCGATATCGAACTGCGGGAGCGGCTGGTCCTCGGCGAACGGATCGTCGATCTGGTCCAGCTCCTGGCCCGACGCCACGGCCTGCGGGAGCGCCGCGTGATCGTCCAGATCGTACTGCGGGAGCCGCTCTGCGGGCTCCTCGTAGCTCGCCTCGGTGATCGTCGCCTGCTCGTACCCCTGCGGCACCGCGTACCCGAGCTCGGCGAGCAGCGCCGTCGCCTCGGGGTGACCCGGCTCGAGCAGCATCACCTCGTCGAGCTGGCTCGCCGCGGCGTCGAGATCGCCCGTCTCCGCGAGGCGCCGCGCGAACGCGATCATGTGCTGGATCGCGCGCGGCTGATCCTCCGCCTCGATCAGCAGATCGTAGAGCTTCTCGCGCAGCTCGCGCGCGTCCGGCAAGAGATCGATGCCGCCTTCGAGCACGGCGATCGCCTCGTCGAAGTTGCGATCGCGGCGCAGCGCCTCGGCCTGCTGCACGATGTACCGCGCGCGCATCGCCGGATCGCTGAGCGCGCTGAGCGGCGTGTTCTTGAGCGCGAACGGGCGCGACTCGACCTCGGGCTGCTCCGGCTCGTACTCGTCGAGCTCGACGTCGATCGAGGCGCGCGGATCCGTCGTCTGGATGCGCGCCTGCGCCTCCGCCGAGAGCCGCGGCTTGATGTCGGGCGGCGCGGACGGCGCACCGGACGGCGACGCGACCGACACCGACGCGACCGAGATCGACTCCGGCGGCACCGAGCCCGGACCCACGGACGCCGGCACCGGCGGGATCGACGTGCGGCTGCCCTGCGATCGCATCGCGGCGAGCGCGCGCACGGCGTCGTCCTTCGGCGCGCGCTGCAGCAGCGTGTCGACGAGCGAGCTGAACGCGTCGAGCTTGCCGCCCTCCTTCGCGATGCGGGCCGCCTCCTTCAGCACCTCGACGGCCTTCGGTCCTTGACCGAGCAAGTCGAACGCGCGCGCCAGAAGGCCGAGCGTCTCCAGATCGCGCGGGTTGTCCTTGAACGCGACCTGCAGCTTCGTGAGCGCGGCCATCCCGTCGTTCGGACCGGCGCGCTCCAGATAAATCTCGGCGGCGAGGCGGCAGAACGGAGGCTCCGGCCGGTGCTGCAGCAGGCGCTCGACGACCTTCAGCGCCTCGTCGCGTCGGCCGAGCTGCCGGAGGATCTCCGCGGCCTGCCCGAGCTTCGCGATCGCTTCGTCGATGTCCCGCACGCGCATGTACGCGTCGGCGAGGCGCAGGAGCGGGATCGGGTTCGAGGGATCGAGATCGGCGACCTTGCGGAAGACGTCGATGACGTCGCGATCGCGGCCCGCGGACGTCAGCCGCGAGACGAGCTCGTCGTACGTCGCGAGCGCGTCGCCCATGTACCCGAGCTGCGTGTAGATCTCGGCGAGCTTCGGGACGACGTGGCCGAACCGATCTTCCAGGTGCGGCACGTGCTTCTTGATGATCTCGCGGATCTGTTTGTAGACCGCGAGCGCCTTCGGAAGCGCCTTCTGTTGAAGGTAAAACTGCCCGACCGTCTCGTACGTCGTGATGGCGTCCGGGTACTGCTCCGCCTTGAGACGCAGGTCGCCGACCTTTAGGAGCGTGCGGACGTCTCGCGGATCCTCGGCGAGGATCTTCTGGTACTCCTCGACAGCCTTGTCGTATCGCTTCTTCTCGACAAGCTTCTGGGCTGCCTGGTTTACCTTTTCACGATCGACCGCCACAGCGACGGGGGCCTCCTACACGAGATGAGCCTGCGCGCGACGGTGCGCCGCGAGACAGGGGGGCTGGGACTGCCCGCAAGCTAGTTCGGGAAGCGCATGACCGCGAAGAAAGCTGCGATGATTGCGCATGCCGTGAAGATGCCCGTCAGCATACCTGAAGGGCCGGCCTCCTGCATACTTCCCGCCTGCATCTTCCGGGCCCGTGCGCCGAGGATGTGGTGAATCGCGATGACGGCGAGCGCGAACGGCAGCTTGCCGTGCATCCAGTGGTGGAGGACGAAATAGCCCTTGATATCCATCCCGGTGCGGATGATCGCGGCCAGGAACGACACCGTGAAGGCCGGCATCGCGAGGCGCAGGTGGATGGATCGGGCGAGCGCGCCGCGGACCTTCGCGTCGGTGTCCTTCTGCGTGAGGACGAACCCCATCGCGATCACGGCGCCGATCCAGATCAAGTTGCCGGCGACGTGGAGCCAGACCAGGAGCTGATCGGCGCGGAGGGCGGAGGAGGCGGCGGCTGGCGGCGGCAGATCGTCGGCGAACAGACGGATCTTCGAGGCCACGGCGAGGAGCGAGCTTTTCACGGGGCGCGCAGGGTACACGCAAACCCCGCGATCGTCCCGTTTCCGATGGTGGCCTCACGAAAGGTGGAACACGGGACCCCCCAACGAGGATGGGCGAATTCGCGAGACCGGAGGTAGGCTGCGCGGTCATGACACGAAGCCAGGCATACAGAGCGCCTTTCGGGCCCGGTGGGGATGCAGGGATCGACGCGGCGATGTGCGAGCGCCTGCTCGCGGTGGCCCTCTCGAAGGGCGGGGACTACGCGGATCTCTTCTTCGAATACCGCGCGGGCGGTGGCCTCTCGTACGACGAGGGCATCCTCAAGTCGGCGTCGCGCGGCGTCAGCATGGGCGTGGGCGTCCGCGTGTTGCGCGGCGACGCGACGGGCTACGCCTACACGGAAGACCTCACGTGGGAGTCGATGCGCCGCGCGTGCGAGACGGCCGCACAGATCGCGACCGGCGCGGGCGGCACGGAAAAGATCACGCTCTCCAGCCGCCCGTTGCCGCGCCGGTACGAGCTCACCGGGGTGTCGATCGACGTCGGTGGGAAGGACAAGCGATCGCTCCTGGAGCGAGCGAGCGCCGCGGCCCTCGCGTACGACCCGCACATCATCAAGGCGGAGGCGAGCTTCGCGGAGGAGATCCGCGAGGTGCTCATCGCGACGAGCGACGGCGTGATGGCGTTCGACGTGCAGCCCTTGTTGCGCTTCGGCGTGCGCGCGATCGCGGAGCGGGACGGCAAGCGCCAGGAGGGATCGTCGGGCGGAGGAGGCCGCATGACGATGGCGTACTTCGACGACCGATCGCCCGAGGTTCACGCGCGGGAGGCGGCGCGCCAGGCGGTGCTCATGCTGGATGCGCGCGAGGCGCCGGCGGGTGAGATGAACGTGGTGCTCGCGCCTGGGGACAGCGGCATCTTGTTGCACGAGGCGGTGGGCCACGGCCTGGAGGCCGACTTCAACCGCAAGGGCACGAGCAACTACAGCGGCCAGATCGGCAACAAGGTGGCGAGCGACGTGTGCACGGTGGTGGACGACGCGACGCTGCTCCAGTCGCGCGGCACGATCAACGTGGACGACGAGGGCAACCAGCCTGCGCGCAGCGTGCTCATCGAGAACGGCACGCTCGTCGGTTACATGCACGATCGCCTCTCCGCGAAGCACTTCAAGCTCACGCCGACGGGCAACGGTCGCCGCGAGAGCTTCGGCTCGGCGCCGCTGCCGCGCATGACGAACACGATCTTGCTCGCGGGCCCGCACAACCCCGAAGAGATCATGCAGACGGTGAAGCGCGGCGTGTTCGCGAAGAAGTTCGGCGGCGGCCAGGTCGACATCTCGAACGGCGACTTCGTGTTCTCGTTGACGGAGAGCTACTTGATCGAGGACGGCAAGCTGACGGCGCCGCTGAAGGGCGTGAACTTGATCGGCAACGGCCCGGACGTGCTGCGTCAGGTGACGATGCTGGGAGACGACGTCGAGGTGAGCGACGGCATCTGGACCTGCGGCAAAGACGGCCAGAGCGTCCCGGTCGGCGTCGGCTGCCCCACGATCAAGATCGACAAGATCACGGTCGGCGGGACGAAGATCGGCTGATCAAGAAAAGCCAATTTTCCAGGGCCGGTGGAGCGTCCCACATCTCCGCGGCGGCGCGTCGGCGGCTGTCTAGTCTTCAAGGGCTGTCAGGGCGCGCCGCAGATCGACTAAAGAGGCGCTGTGGGCCGCAGGCCGTTCATCGCGATCGTCGGGCACGGGCCGGAGCTGCTGCGCGAAGAGGGCGCGGCGAACACGCTCCGGGGCCTCGGCGCGGAGGTGCGCACCGCGGATCTGTGGGACGACCCGTCGTCGCTGTTCGAGGTGGAGGACGACGTCGCGCGCGTGCTCGTGATCGAGGCGCTGGACCGGCCCGATCTCGCGGCGGCGGCGCTGCGGGCGATGCGGCGTGAGAGCCGGTTCGCGAGCACCGGAGCGATCGTCGCGGTGACGGCGTCGCAGGTCGCGCGCGTGGAGCCGTCGAGCGGGTTCGACGATTTCATCCTCGTGCCGTACGTGCCGGCGGAGCTGTACGCGCGCATCCGCACGGTGGAGTGGAAGCGCAGCGAATTCTCGAACGAGGAGCGCATCAAGGTCGGCGACATCGTGGTGGACCGAGCGGCGCGCGACGTCGCGATCTCGGGCCGTCACGTGCAGCTCACGGCGAAGGAGTTCGCGTTGCTCGCGTACCTCGCGGAGCGTCGCGGCAAGGTCGTCTCGCGTGAGGAGCTGCTCGCGCGCGTGTGGGGCGCGCGTTACGAGGGCGGCGAGCGCACCGTCGACATCCATGTGCGGAGGTTGCGCGCGAAGTTCGGTGACGACTTGCCGCTGCACACGTTGCGTGGCTCCGGATACAAGCTGGTCGCGCCCGAGGGTGGTAAGGGAGCGCCGATGCCTTCGCCGACCACGCGCCCGTCGAACCGCCCGCCCCCCGCGCCCGCGTCGAGCCGCCCGTCGAACCGCCCGCCCGCGCCCGCGTCGAATCGGATGCCGCCGGCGCCTGCGTCGAAACGCGCGTCGAATCGGCCGCCGTCGAACGGTCATGCGTCGTCGACGATCGCATCGAAAGGAGCCCGCCGATGACCCGTCGTATCGTTGCGATCAGCTTGGGATGCCCGTCCGGCGTAGGTCCGGAGGTGTCGGTGTTGGGAGCGGACGCGACGCGTGACGAAGCGCGCGCGGTGCTCGTCGGAGACCGCGCGGTGATCGAGCGAGCGGCGAAGCTCCGCGGCGTCTCCCGATCGCGCATCGTCGCGGTGCACGACGAAGGCGGTGTGCGCGCGCTCACGAAGAAGGAGATCGGCTGGTGGGAGCCGAGCACGCATCTCCCGACGCTCCCCGAGTACGGAAAGCCTGGCCAGCCCGAGGGATCCGCGCAGCTAGCGTGGGTGAACGAGGCGACGGATCTGGTGACGTCGGGCGTGGCGGACGCCCTCGTGACGGGCCCGGTCTCGAAGGCGGCGATCGCGACGAGCGGCGTTCTCGGCGCGGAGGATTTCCGAGGCCACACGGAGCACCTCGGCGCGCGACTGGGCGCGAGCGAAGTGATCATGGCCTTCGCGGGCGACGCGTTGATCACGGCGCTCGTGACGACGCACCTCGCGATCGCGAACGTGCCGTCGGCGATCACGCGCGAGGGCGTTGCGGCGTCGACGTACTGGCTGGCGCGCCTCGTGGGAGCGTTGCGCAAGACGAAGAAGAAGGGGCCCGTGATCGCGGTGGCGTCGTTGAACCCGCACGCGGGCGAAGCGGGCTTGTTGGGCCACGAAGAGGTCGACACGATCGCGCCTGGCGTGGTGCTCGCGAGAGAGCGACTGGCAGCCTCGAAGTTCGCGGCCGAGGTGGTGGGCCCGATCGGCGCGGAGACGGCGATCCGATTGGCCGCGCGCGGCACGTACGACGGAGTCCTCGCGATGTACCACGACCAGGCGACCATCCCGAGCAAGCTGCTCGGCTTCGGAGAGGCCGTGAACATCACGCTCGGACTGCCGATCGTGCGGACGAGCGTGGACCACGGAACTGGCTATGACGTGGCCGGAACCGGGCAAGCGGACCCCCGCGGGATGATTGAAGCGATTGAGGCGGCGGTGAAGCTGGTGAAGGCCGGTATCGCCAACAAGCCCCATCCGGAGGCGGAGTCAGACCTGAAGTCGGCGCCCCCGGAGCTCGCAGCGGCGCAGTGACCTCTTGATACGGGGCACTGGCTAGCCTCGAAGAGCCCTATCGGACCAGCGCGAACACGACCACGGCAAGCATGACGAGGATGAGAATCGCCGTCGTTGGGTGGATGGCGATGGATGGTGCGCTCATCGCAAGATAAGCCTGAGCCTGGCGTGCACCCCGATCTCGCTCCGGCGGGGATGGAACCTCCGAATTCCGCTCGCTGGGCGTGCCCTCGTCTTCGTGCGAATTGTCCTCAAGCTCCCGATCATCGTTCTCGTCGGCGATCCGTGAACGATAGTCGGCGAGCATGAGCACGTGCTTCCCGGCTCCCAGCCATTTCGGCCGAATCCTCGCGTAATAGAAGAGGAGGGGTCCGAGCACGGAGGCTGGCCAAAAGAGCGCTGCGATGCTCGCGTCCCGAGCGTGCGCGGAGAGCACGGCGAGCCCGCAGAAGAGACCTCCGATCGCGACGAGCCGAGCCGCGCTCTTGATCACGAAGGCCGTTGCGTCGCGATGGCCACAACGGGGACAAGGAAAGAGCTGCAGGTTCTCGGAGGCTTCTTTCGCGGCATTCCTCGATGCCCGGATTTCGGCCCGGCCGGCCGCCTCCTCGTTATCGAGGAAGAGCGGGCTGATCCCGCGCCCCGTCCCCGCCCCGAAGACGACGACATCCACATCGAAGGCGCATCGAGCACAACGAAATCGCCGCGAGAGACGATCTACGTGACGGGCATCAACCTTGAGGCCGAGGGGGACGGAGGCCATCGATGTCAGCTCTCCCGCAGCTTCCCGGAGGCGGCGAGGCTCATCTCCACGCGGAGGACGTAGGTGCCTTTGGACCGGACGGCGGTGACATTGGAGCCCCTCGCGCCGTGGGAATGGAGCCAAGTCTGGAGGGCTTTCGCATGGGAGGAGGCCTCTTTGGAAGCAGGGTCGACGCGCGCTTTCCCGGTGGACGTGCGCACGTGCTTGGCGGCGGCTTTGAGATCGCGGACAGAGGCTTTGTGGACGGGTTTCCCATCTGGCAGCTTGCCAGTCTCCATGAGCGTCTTCGGAGTATCGATCTCCGGAGTCGCCTTCGCGTAATCGAGGAGGGCGAGGGCCTTTTCCTGGCCGTAGGCGATGGCTTCGTCGCGCGACATGCTGGAGACGAGCTGAATGAGCCGTCGAGCGGTCGTGGGACTCACCACATCGCGGCTCGTGAGCATCGCATCGAACGACTTGTATCCGAGCGCGCGAAACAGCTCTTTCTTGAACAGCTCCCGCAGCGCGAGCCCCAGCTCATAGAAATCCTCGGCGATCCGATCTTTGCGCCGCGCGATCTCCGCGAGGAGAGACTCGGCCTTTGCCTTGTCGGCCGCGGACAGCTTGTGAGCGGCCGCCGTGAGCTTCTCGACCTTGGAGATGGCGGATTTCGTCGCAGCATGCGCCTTCGCGCTCTTCGTGTCTTCCGCGCTCTTCGAGTGTGAGACCTTCGTTGTCGCCTTGTTCGCGCCGCCGTGCTGTGCGTCGCGTGCCGGCTTGGAAGCGGCCTTCTTCGTGCTCACTGTCGTTCCACGTCCCGTTTTTGTCATTCCTGCAGACTATCCAAGCGATCCCAGTCTCCAACCAGAAAATCCCGACACCTCGTTGAACGGACCCACGCACGTGCGCGGGTGGAGCCACGCACGTGCGCGGGTGGAGTGTGCGAAGGCAGACCCACGCACGTGCGCGGGTGGATGTGTGCGAAGGCAGACCCACGCACGTGCGCGGGTGGAGCCACGCACGTGCGCGGGTGGAGGGGAGGGCGCGAAATCCTCGACCAAGTGCGGGTGGATGTGGCGATCGAGCGGCTGGCCGAGTAGCCTCTTCGCATGTCTCCGCCCGCCTCCGCAGCCCGCCCGCCTTCGCCCGTCGATCTCGACGAGGACGACGATGCGCCGGCCGATCCGGATTGGGACGAAGCGTGGGAAGCGGAGCTAGCTCGCCGCATCGCGGACGTGCGCGAGGGCCGCGTGCAGCTCATCCCGTGGGAGGAGACGCAGGCGAAGATCGAAGCGCTGCTCGGTCTTCGGCCCTCCACCGAAGGAAGCCGCCGATAGCTCCGGCGCATGCGGTTTCGTCTTCACCCGGATGCAGACGCCGAGCTGTACGCGGCGGTCTACTGGTACCAGGCCGACTATCCGGGGCGGGGCATTCGCTTCTATCGAGCTGTCCAGACCGAGCTTGATCGGATTCGGGAGGCGCCCCGTTCCTTCCCTTATTGGCGACGCGCGCTGGATGTCCAAGCGTGCGTTCTCCCGCGTTTCCCGTACACGCTCTTCTTCATCGCGGGCCCATCCGAGGTCACGGTGTACGCGGTCGCCCACCAGAAGCGCCGCCCCGGATATTGGCGCTCACGCCTCCCGCCGAAAGCAACGCGCACGAGCTGAGCCACGCACGTGCGCGGGTGGAGGGAAGGGCGCGAAATCCTCGGTCAATTGCGGCGAACGTCGTGATTGAGCGGGTCGCTCGGTAGTAGCCTCTTCGCATGGCTCCCCCGCCCGCAGAGGGTTCCGGTTCACCGATGGACGATGACGATGAAGAGCCGGCCGACCCGGATTGGGACGAAGCGTGGGACGCGGAGCTGACTCGCCGCATCGCCGACGTGAACGAGGGCCGCGTGGAGTGCCTGACGTTGGAAGAGACGATGGCTGGGGTCGACGCTGCTCTGTCCGAGGTTAGGCGTAACCGCTGCCTTGTGGGCGAGCGCGAGGCTCGTGTACGGCTCATCCCGTGGGAAGAGACGCAGGCGAAAGCTCGCGCCATTTTGGAAGCCGCCCGCTCGCGCCGGTGAGTTTCAAGCAAGCGGATGAGGCTGTGCGGAGGCGGACCCACGCACGTGCGCGGGTGGAGCCACGCACGTGCGCGGGTGGAGCCACGCACGTGC
>JAXLYM010000050.1:0-32063 GCA_046351455.1 Polyangiaceae bacterium | reverse complement strand
AGGGAGGAGCGCCGTGGGGGGCAACGTCGAGGACGGGGCACCAACTCCGACGCTCTTCGATCCGCTATGAATGGCGGGCTTTGCGGACGACGTTGGTGCTCGCGCCCATCATCAAGGGGTGGTGGGATTTCAATAGCTTCTTCACCTGCTCGACCGGGAGGGCCGGGGTGTGGTGGCCGCCCTGGCCCGTCATCGGGACGCCCGCGCAGATCGCGTTCATGATGGCCTCTTCCACGACGTCGATCGACGCTTCGTGCAGCGGATCCAGGGCCGTGTCGAGGACCAGCTCGACTCGGTATCTGGCGTGCGGGCGGCGGCGGGGGACCCGGTTCGCCGTGCTCCAGGTGACGATGAACTCTCCGCTGTTGTGCGCGACGTAGCCTCCGCAACGGCCGATCGCCAGGGCGGCACGCTTCGCCAATCGCACGAGCTGGCGGTGCACCAACGGCACGTCCGTGCTCAGCAACACAATGATGGATCCGGCGGGGCCGCGGCGGGGGAGATCCTCGTAGTGAGAGGCCAGGAGCTCGCCGATGGGGGCGCCGTCCACGCGGAGGTTTTCGAGGTTTCCGAAGTTCGTCATGACCAGCGCGCCGAGCACGCAGTCGATGCCCGCGATGCGCACGATGCGGCTCGACGTGCCGATTCCTCCGGAGAAGTCGAAGGACTGCATGCCCGTGCCGGCGCCGACATTGCCCTCTTGCACAGGGCCCGTCCGCGCCGTCTCCAGCGCTGTCCAGACGTCCTGTTCGGTGACGTGACGGCCGACGGCGTCGTTCAAGTAGCTGTCGTCACACTCGCCGACGACCGGGATCACCACGTCGTCCTCGCCGCCGATCGTGGGGTGGCGGGCGGACATCCACGCGACCGTCGCGTCCGCGACTCGTCCGACCGACATCGTGTTGCAGAGGAGGATCGGAGTCTCGCACACTCCCCACTCGTCGATCTGGGAGAGGCCGGTCACCTCCCCTGCCCCGTTGAGCACGTAGCACCCCGCGAACACGCGCTTGGTGAACACGTCGCCCGAGGCCGGCAATACGGCAGTCACCCCGGTGCGGATCGGGCCGACGCCGGGCACCAGATCGCCCTCCCCGCTGATCTTGGTGACGTGGCCCACGCGGACGCCCGGAACATCGGTGATCGCGTTGCAAGGGCCTGTCGGGTAACGGCCAATCTCGATGCCGAGATCGCGGAGGCGGGGGCGCGACGACGAGCCCCCTCGAACGTCCGCCGCAGAAGCCGCAGGAGACTTCGGCGTCGCGCGGGGGGAAGTGGCGGGAGGGAGGATCGATTTGGGCACAGACTCACCCCTTGGGCAGAAGAGGCGCCGGTGGGATCGTGGGCGCCATGGCCGTCTTTCCCTGCTGATACCGCTTGATCGCGCCGGCCATGATCTCTCCGATCAAGGCCTTGTGATCCATGCCCGCGTGGAGAGCGATGTTGCAGAGATCCGAGAAATTCGGGGCCAGGCCGGGCAGCGGATTGACCTCGATCACGTACACGCGACCGTCCTCGGCCATGCGCATGTCGACGCGCGCGACGTCCCGGCAGTCGAGCGCGGCGAACGTGTCGCGCACCGTCTTCTCGATGCGGCGCTGCTCCGTCGGCGTGAGCTTCGCCGGGCACTCGAAGCGGACGCGCGGCGTGTCCGACTGCTTCTCTTCGAAGCCGTAGACAGGCAGGTCCGGCATGTTGACGAAGATGACCTCCATGATCGGCAGCACGCGAGGTCGCCTGTCGCCGAGGACGCCCACCGTGAACTCCCGTCCTCGAATGTACTCCTCCACGAGCGCGGGCTGGCCGTAACGATCGATGAGATCGCGCGCGGCGGCGCGAATTCCCGCCTCGTCGTGCACCACGGAGGCGCCGGTGATGCCCTTGGACGTGCCCTCCGCGTTCGGCTTGACGATCACCGGATAACGCATCGGCCGGAGCTTCTCGCGGCCCGTCGTGAGAAGCTGCCAGGCGGCCGTGTCGATCTCCGCGGCGCGGAGGATCTGCTTCGCGAGGCTCTTGTCGAGGCAGATGGCCAGCGTCGTCGGATCCGAGGCTGTATACGGGATGCCGAGCATCTCGCACAGAGCGGGCACCTGCGCCTCCCGTCCGCGGCCGCGGCGGCCTTCGGCGACGTTGAACACGATGTCCGGGTGCGCGCCCGCGAGCGACATCGGGAGATCCGCGTCGGCCTCGAGCGGGACGACGGTGTGGCCGAACGACTCGATCGCCTGGTGAATCGCCTGGATCGTGCGCGGAGAGTCGAACTCTGCCTCGTCGTCGCCGGCCTCTCGCTTCATGTTGAAGACGAGGCCGACGCGGAGCGCCTTCTTCGGGCGGCGCGGGGCATCCGGCTTCTCGGCGATGTTGAAGCGCTTGCAAGAGGCCTTGATCAGCGATCGGAGCGTGTCCTCCAGGCTGGCGCCCTTCGCGAGCTTCTCGGCGAAGAGGCACAGAGTCCACGTGTCGTCTCCCACGCACGGAATGCCCAGCTCCTCGAAGATCGCGGGGAACAGCGCGTCTCGCGGGCGGCTCCGCGCGGCCTCTGCCAGGTTCACGATGAGATCGGGGGCCATCGCTTCGAGCCGCGCGATCACGCGGGCTGGAGAGCCGGTGACGTCGATCCGGTCGACCTCGTGTCCGAGCTTCGCGAAGGCGCTCGCGAACATCTCGACGGTGGCGGTGGTGTCCGTGGTGTCATCGTCGGCGGGGCTGGGGCCACGCGCGGAGAACGTGAGCGCGATGCGCATCCTCTCTCGCTTTCGCCGCACGCAGGCGGCCGCCGAAAGCTACGCGGGAGACCTCACGGTACGCCAGTGATTTTTGTTCGCGTTGTACCGAGGTTGCTGAGGGGCCTGCCCTCGCGGCGTGGCATGTGTTAACCCGACGCCGTGAGCTCTTCGTCCCACACGCCGTTCGCGCCGCCGCGCGAGCTGAACCCGCCTCAGGCGGAGGCCGTCGGGCACTCGGAGGGACCGCTCCTCGTGTTCGCGGGCGCGGGCAGCGGCAAGACGCGCGTCATCGTGTACCGCATCGCGAGCCTGCTCGCCGTGCACCGCGTCCCGCCGTACCGCATCCTCGCCGTGACGTTCACCAACAAGGCCGCTGGCGAGATGAAGCACCGCCTGGCCGGCCTCGTCGGAGAGGACCTGACTCGCGATCTCTGGGTCGGCACGTTCCACTCGGTGTGCTCGCGCCTGCTCCGCCGGTACCACGAAGCCGCCGGTCTGCAGCGCAATTTCGTGATCTACGACGACTCGGACCAGAAGGCCGTCGTCGGCCGCGTGCTGAAAGAGCTGGACCTCGACGACAAGAGGTACCCTGTCCGTCAGGTCCTGTCGCGCATCCACCACGAGAAGCAAGAGGGCCGGACCCCCCAGGAATTCGAGAAGAAGACCTATTTCGACGACGCCGTGGGCGAGTGCTTCGCGCGGTACGAGCAGCACCTCCAACAGGCGAACGCGGTCGACTTCGACGATCTGCTGCTCCACGTGCTCCGTATTCTGGAAGACAAGGAGTCGTACGCGGGCGAGGAGCTGCGGACCCGGTTCGAGCACGTGCTGGTGGACGAGTTCCAGGACGTCAATCAGGTGCAGTATCGCCTGGTGCGCGGCTTCACCGCGGCGACGCGGAACCTGTGCACCGTCGGCGACGACGACCAGAGCATCTATCGGTGGCGCGGCGCGGACGTGCGCGTGATCCGCAATTTTCGGCGGGACTACCCGGACGCGACCGTCGTGAAGCTGGAGCAAAACTACCGATCGAGCGGCCACATCGTGCGCTCGGCCCTCGGCGTGATCAAGCCGTCTTCCCAGCGGGAGCCGAAGGAGATCTGGACCGCCAACAAGGACGGTGAGCAGGTCCTGGAGGTCATCGCGGACAGCGAGCACGACGAGGCCGCGTGGGTGGTGGAGCACATCCGCACGCTGATCGAACAGGGCCTCTCGGCGAAAGAGATCGCCGTCTTCTACCGCGTGCACGCGCAGTCCCGCGTGCTCGAAGAGGTGATGCGGGCGGAGCGACTGCCGTACCAGATCATCGGCGGCATGCGGTTCTTCGAGCGCGCGGAGGTGAAGGACATCCTCGCGTATCTGCGCGTGGTGTCCAATCCGCGGAGCGACGTGGATCTGATGCGGATCGTGAACACGCCCTCTCGGAAGATCGGACAGGCCACGATCGATAAATTGATCCAGGTCGCCGACTCCGCGCGCAGCTCGCTCTTCGACGCGATCGAGCCTCTTTGCAGCTCCGGCGCCCTCGGGACGGCGGCGAAGAAGGCGATGCTCGGATTCAAGGAGCTCCTTCTGGGCCTCATGACGGAGGCGAAGACGGCCTCTCCGAGCGAGGTGTGCGAGAGCGTGCTCGACCGGACTGGCTACCAGAAGATGCTGGAGGCCGAGGACTCCGCCGAGGCGGACGCGCGCATCCTCAACGTGAACGAGCTCGTGCAGTCCATCGTGGACTACGAGGAAGAGGCGCGCGCCGGGGACCAGCCCGCGACGCTGGACGGCTATCTGGAGAGGGTCAGTCTGACCGCCGACGCCGACACGCTGGAGGACGCGCCGCGCGTCGCGATGATGACGGTGCACGCGGCGAAAGGGCTGGAATTCGACACGGTGTTCATCACCGGGATGGAGGAGGATCTCTTCCCCTTCAAGGCGATGGACCCGAAGCGCAACGACGATCTCGAGGAGGAGCGGCGCCTCGCGTACGTGGCGGTCACGCGCGCGCGGCGGCAGCTCGTCATCACGCACGCGTCGCGACGGGCCATCTTCGGACAGACCAGGTACGGGATCGCGAGCCGGTTCCTCGCGGATCTGCCGAAATCGTCGCTGCGGACGATCACGACGCCGGCCGCAGCGCTGATGGCCGGGCGAGCGCGGCTGTTCCCCGGAGGAGACTCGATGTCTCCGCGCGGCGGGCGGGACTTCAGCGTGGGCGCCGGGACCGGCGGATTCATGGGCTCCGGCGCGAAGAAGCCGTGGGTGCACCCGCACGAGCGCAAGAGCGACGACGAGCCCGTGACGAGCGAGCGCTTCGTCGAGCGCATCCCGGAGCCGGGCGAGCGGCGATTCGGCGGCTTCGGCGGGGAGCGCCGCGCGTCGTACGGCGAAGATCAGCCGGTGTTCCTGCGGCCGAGGGCGGAGCCGGCCCCGCCGCGCGAGGTGGAGTCGGCGCCCCGAGAGGTGGAGTCCGCCCCACGAGAAGAGGAGTCGGCGCCGCCGCAAAAGCCCACGTCCGCGTACGTCGGGCGGCCTTCGTTCCGGCCGGAGCCGCTGCCGAAGCGGCCTTCGTTCAGCCGTGGAGGGCCTTCGCGACAGCCGCTCTCCGCCTCGCATCCGATGGGCCGCGCGTCGGCCTCGCGGGAGCCCGGAGAGCGCTACGTGGAGCGGGACGTGGACGCGCCCGCCGGCCGCGGCAACATGGTGGTCGGAGGCCGCGTGATCCACGAGATCTTCGGCGCCGGCGTGATCGAAGCGGTCGATCCGGGGCCGGATCCGGCCGTGACGGTGACGTTCTCGGGCCACGGCAAGAAGCGCATCAAGAGTCGGTTTCTACGTTTCGTCGACAGCCACGATTGACAGGGGGAGAGCCTATCATGACCACACAACAGCGCACGATCGTCTCGCTCACGCCGGCCGTCTTCCACTTGCCGGAGGCGGTCAACGAGGTGTCCCGCACGTACGGAAAGGCGCCCATCGTGCCGCGCGGCCCGGCGTTCGCGCCGCTGCTCGCGAAGGCGCGCGAGGGCATCACCTCCGCGCTCGGAGCCCACGACTACGAGGCGATCCTCATCACGGGATCGGGATCGACCGCGATGGCCGCGGTGATGGGATCGTGCCTTTTGCCGAAGGAGCGCCTGCTCGTCGTGCGGAACGGCGCGTACGGAGATCGGCTCCTGGAGTTCGCGAAGACCATCGGACAGCCGGTGATCGATCTGGAGTCGCCGTACGGGGAGCGGCCCGATCTCGCGAAGATCGAGGAGCTCTGCGCGAAGGGCGAAGTGGACGCGATCACGATGGTGTACGGCGGCACCTCGACGTGCACGCTGAACCCGGTGCCGGAGGTCGGCGAGATCGCGAAGAGGCACGGGAAGAAGTTTCTCGTCGACGGCGTGAGCGCCATCTTCGTGGAGCCGATGGATTTCGCCGCGTGGGGCATCTCCGCGGTGATGGGGAGCTGCAACAAGGGCCTTCACAGCCACCCCAACCTGACGACCGCCATCGTCCGCAAAGACCTGCTCGCGGAGATGGAGAAGATCACGCCGCGCGCGCCGAGCCTGGAGCTCCACAAGATGTGGAAGGCCCAGAAGGGCGGCGCGCACCCGTACACGATCGATCCGATGAGCATCTGCCAGGTGAACGCGGCGCTCGATTATCTGGCCAGCATCGGCGGCGTGGCCGGGCGTCACGCGATGTACCAAGAGCGATGTTCGGTGCTGCGGGCCGGCTACGACAAACTGGGCCTCACCATCGCGAGGTGGAAGGACATGCCGCTCCTCAGCATCGGGACGGCGCTCGAAATCCCGAAGGGGACGACGTACGCGAAGATGGCCGAGCGGCTCGCGAACGACGTCGTGGACGGCTATTCGTTCGAGATCTACTCCGCGCAGGGGAAGCTGTCCGACAGGCTGTTTCGGATCTTCCACATGGGGGAGTATCCGATCCACGTGTACGAGGTGTTCCTGAAGGCGCTGACACGCGTCCTGTAATGTATTCGCGGTGAGCGCGCGAGGCTCTCGGGGGGGACTCGGCGCTTGGATCGCCGCGAAAGAAACCGTATTCCATTCACGCTCCGTGGCCAGGGGATTGACAGGTGGGGCCCGGCGCCTATTTGTGCGCGTTCGTTTGGCCTTTTACCCTGGAGTACTGGAGCCATCATGACTGTTCGAGGTTCAATGATCGCGGCCGCCGTCGTCCTCTCCGCGACAGGCTGTGGGTATTCGCGCACCGCGTTCGTGCAGACCGATAGCAACGTCCCTCTGGCCGCGCGGGACACGCTGCCCGAGGTGTTTCTCGACAAGAAGCCAGCCCAGCCCTATCGCTCCGCCGGCATCATCGAAGTGCAGAGTCAGGGCGACCTCGCGACGATCGTGGACCGGGCGCAGCGCCGCGGCGCGGAGCTCGGCTGTGACGTCGTGATCGACCGCCGACTGGGCCTCTCGGAGGCGCCTTCTCCGGGGCGCGCCGAGGCGGACGTGGACGGCCCGCTCCGGGTCCGGGCGGAGACGCCCGCGACAGGGCCCCTCGCCTCGCCGACGCTGCTCGCGCAGGCGCCACAGGTGGTGCAGCCGATCTACACCGTGCAGGCCCCGCCGATGGAACGACGGGAGTTCATCTGCGGTATCTACGAGTCGACCATCGAGAAGAAGAACGCGAGCGACGCCGCCAAGGCCGAGACGGCGGCCGGAACGTCGGCGATCTGGAGCAAGTGGTCCGCCGCCCACGGGGCCAAGGCCTGCGAAGACGCGCTGACGATCGTGCGGAGCGAGGCGGCGTGCACGGGCGCGACCTGCCTCGCGCCGCTCCCTCTCGCGGCCGGCTTCCAGTCGAACTGCAGCCCCGAACCGGCGGTCCGCATCGAGGTGCACAAGCTCCGCAAGCAATGGGAGGAGGCCTCGGCGAACGCCTCGTCGCCGTGCCTTCTGGCGGTGGCGCGGGCCGCATCCGACGCTGCAAACGCCGCCGGTGCACAGGCTGCATGCAACGCGCCGACGAGCACCGAGGCCGCGCTCCGCGACGCCGTGCTGAAGGGCGCCGCGCCGGCCGCGAAGTGACGTGAACGAGGGGGGTGAGCCGGGCGCAGGAGACGCGCCCACTGGCACCTTCGGGGGGGTTATCCGGTGAAGAGACGGCGGCGCTCCGCGGAGGTCAAGAGGGGCGCCTGCAGGCGCTGCGGCGCTTCGAAGTCCTTGTAGAGCAGGTCGCCGGCGCCCGTGAGCCGCTCCGCGCCCGAGACGCCGAGGATCATGTTCGACTCGACGTGGCTCGTGAGCGTGAGCGCGACGCGGCAGAGCAGGTTGGTCTGGATCGCGCCGGAGATCACCGCGCGGCTCGGCTGCTGGGTCGCGATGACAAGGTGTATCCCGGCGGCGCGGGCCTTCGCGCCGAGCAGCGTGACGGCCTGTTCGACGCGCTTCCTGGTGCTCGCGTCCGTGGAGACGAGGGCCATGTACTCGTCGCAGAGGCACACGATCCGCGGCAGCGGGCGGCCCGTCTTCTTCACGTGCTCGGCCAGATTGTCGCTCTGCGAGGCGCGCGTGAGCTGGTAGCGGCGCTCCATCTCGTCGATGAGGTCGTCGAGCACCTCGGCGGCCTCACGGCCGGCGCCGGGCACCCACCACGCGTCGGGGCGCCACAGGTACCGACTCCGCTCCAGCTCGCCGAAGGCGTTCAATTTGGGGTCGATCGTGACGACGCGCAGGGTGTCCGGCGTGTTCTCGGCGATCAGGCCCGCGAGCGCCATGCGGAGCCACTCGCTCTTTCCGCTGCCGCTCGTTCCGGCGACGAGCACGTGCGACCGGCCGCCCGAGCTGAGATCCGCCGTGTGCAAGTGGCCCGCGCTGTCCACGCCGATGGGCAGGCGCGCCGAGCCGACGAGGGGATCGATCGGCGAGAGCTGCGGGACGATGCGCTCGAAAGGCACGGTCTCGGGGTCGGGGCGCGCGACGTCGATGTACAGATATCCGGCCTCGGCGGTGACGATCGGCTCCTGCGGGAGGGTCAATCGGTGCGCCACCTCGGGCATTCGGCGCTTGAGCGCTTCCAGCCTCGCGCCGGGGGAGAGGCGCACTTCGAAGCGGAGGAACCGCGGGCCGACGACGGGCTCCTTCCGCGGCAGCTCGACGCCGACCCCTTGTTCGGCGCACGCCCTCTTGAGCTTCTTGCCCATCTCGACGTGGGGCGACGGGGGCGGATCATTGTCTGTATACGACACCGGAGGGGCGAAGAGCGACGGCGGCTCGGCGCGAGGGGCCGTGGGGCGGGAGCTCAACGTGACGGGCGACGGGTCGATCTGCGGGACGCGCGCGAGCTTCGCGATGAGGTCGAGGAGGCGCGACTCGGCCTCTCTCATCGCGTTCGCCTCGAAGAGCTGCTCCTCCAGCTCCGGCCGGAAGCGGAGCAGCGCGAGCGCGGCGTCCTCGGGCTGGGCGCCGGAGCGCACGAGGAGGAGCCTGTACAGCGCCGCCTGGCCGAGGTCGACGGGCGGAGTCGCGCGGCCGAGCTTGATCTCGATCGCGCAGAGGGCGGCCTTCCCCGGCACGCGAAGGACGGAGTCCGCGACGCCCACGAGGCGCACCGACTCGGCCCATGTCGGCTCCCGGAGCTCGCATTCGAGAGGCACCTCCGCGCGCAGGAGATCGGAGAGGTGCTCCCACGGCGTCACGCCCGGAGAGCGCTTGTCCGCTCCTTCCAGTCCCGATTGGCGGTCGAGCTCCACCGCGACGTCGACGAGCCAGGCGCAGAGTTGCTCCATGGCTGTCCACAAAGAGAGGACGGGCCCGCTCGTCGTCTGCAATTCGGCGGCGCGGCGGAGGAGGCGCGGCGCGAGGAGCTTTCGCCACGCGTGCTCCGTGAGCGACTCCACGCGTCGCGCGCGGTCGGGGCCGGCCTCCAGGAGGACGCGGAGGCCGCTGCGATCCGGGTGCGGGCTCACGAGGTCCGCGAACACCTCGTGAAACAGGCGGCCGAGGAGCGCCGTAGCGGCCTCTCCGGAGCCGCGATCTCCGGGGCGCGCCGCGTCCCCGAGCGCCGCGCGCACGTCGCTGACGGTGAGCTCGATCATCGCGCCGCCTCCGTCTCCATCACCACACCTGCCATGTCGAGGAGCAAGAGCGGGGGTCCTTCGAGGACCAGGCACCGGTCCGGGATGCGGCGCGCGAGGCTCACGAGCTTGTCCGGATCGACCGCGATTTCGCGCCCGGCGTCGTCGATCGGCACCACGCGGCGGCGGCTCAGGAGGTCGAAGAGGGAGAGTCGGAGGGCCTCGTCTTCGCGCGTCTCGGTGGAGGTGGGCTGTTCGGATCCGGGCGACTCCGGCCCCGCGAACAAGGCCGCTGTCAGCTCGTCGATCGCCGCGACGCGGGCAGGGTCCTTTTCGGCGAGCGCCCGCAGCCACGCGAGGACGGCGCCCTCTCCGATGGTCTCTCCGTCGTTCGCGAGATCGCCTGATTTGGCGTCGGCGAGGATGGCAGAGAGCGTCGCGAGCGCGGCCAGCGCCTCCACGGTCGGCTCCACGATGACGGCCCCCTTCGCGCGCAGCTCGGCGAGGTGCTCGCGGGCCTTCACGGCCTTGCTGGACAGGGGGATCCGCGGATCGCGCACGAGGACGAGCCGAGCCTGTCCGAGCTTCGGCAGGTGGCTCAGCAGCGCGGACAGGCGCGGACGGAGGCTCCGGCCGTCGGCCTCGTCACGGACGCTGAGCGCCACGCGCGCCTTGGATCGGGGGTTTTCGAGGAGGAGATCGATCTCGGCCGGATCTTCGCCGGGCGCCCGCGCGATCGGGTCGGCGCGGCCCAGAGCCGAGAGCACCGCGGCGCCGCGGACGATGGTGTTTCGCGACTCGCCCGCTCCGATCTCCGCGACGTTCACGGCGAACCGGCGATCGAGCTGGCCAGTCAGGAACACGGTCGTATCGACGCGACGGGGCTCCTCGCCGCGCTGGAGCTGCTCGAAGGAGCGCGCGGCCCCCGCGAGGACGCGGCGCGGCACACAAGGTGTATCCCGGGCCAGCTCGTCCACGAACGCGGGGTCGAACGGATAGAACGGGTCCGCCGGGCGGGCGCGCCGCCGCTCCCGGAGCGCCTCCGAGGCGTCGAGCCGCGCGCAGAGGAGGCTCGCGATCTGGCTCTTTTCGAGCGGATCCAGGGTGACGTTCCGCTTCGCGAGGCGGTCGAAATCCGCGTTCAGGACGGCCCCTTTGAAGGCGCGCGCCTGCGTGCTCTGGAGGCACGTGAGCAGGAACACGTTGGGATCCGCGTCGTGCAGATCGCCCGCGAGCCGGCCGAACCGGAAGAAGGCGTCTCGGTCCGTCTCCGTGCGGAGGAGCGCCTCCACCTGGTCGAAGCAGAACACGATCGGCAGCGTCTCCGCCGCGAGGCGACAGAGCCCGAGCACGGTGTCGCGCGCGGCGCCTTCCCTGTCTCCGTCGGTGTCGGTGCCGAGGCCGAGCCGTTCGAGCGCGGGCTCCGGCAATGAGTCGCCCGCGAGCCACGCGGAGGCGTCCCGGATGGATTCGTCGCGGACGAGGTGCTCCAGCACGATCGAGAGGTCGCGCGGGAGCGAAAGCTCGCTCGCGACGCGCGCGACGTGGGCGCCGAGGGCGTCGCGGTCCTCCGTCCGGAGCACGCGCACCTGCAACACCGCTCCTCGCGGGCGGATGCTCTGGTGATGGCCAATCTGGTGCGCGACGAGGCGCTGGAGCTGCGTGAGCCCCTCTTCGCGCCGCATCAGGTCGGTCGCGAGGCGCCGGCGGACATGCTGCCAGAGGAGCTGCGGCGCCGTCTGGAGCCGCACATAGACGAACACGCAGCGGAGGACTTGATCGGCCGCCATGCGCGCGGTCTGCGCGAGGTGCCGCTGCACGCGGGTGAGCAGGTGCGTCTTGCCGGAGCCCGCCGGTCCGTAGACGAGCAGCGAGTCCGGCTCTCCGCGAGAGGCCGCGTCGATGCCCGCGAGGCACGCCTGGAACACATCCTTGTGGATGTCGGCCACGTCCGCGGGCGACTGCCACGCATCCGTGACCACGTTGTCGCGGAAGGGGTTGTGGAGACTGCCGAGCTCGTTCATGCGGGGCTCCTCGGCGCGATGCCGTGGTAATAAACGCCGCGCCCGTCGGGGACGAGGGCGTTCCGCTCTTCGTCGGACAGGCCTGCAGGATGATCGTGGTGATGGAGGACCGCGAGCCCCCCGCGCGACATTTCCAGCACCGCCGCGTCGAAGCGGTCCTTTTCGAGGGACGTGCGGCGCCGGAGGTCTTCGATGAGGAGCAGCGCCCCCGGCCGATCCTCCGATGCCAGCTTCGCGAGCGCCTCCCGCACGACATCGCGGTCCGAAGGCTGGAGCGGCGCCCCGGAATGCCGCGTCGCGGAGGGTGCGAATCGGGCCGAGGTCGGAGAGACACCCATCTTCGCCGCGAGGAAATCGAGGATCTGCGCGCGCGGGACGCCCGCCCCGTCGGTGACGTCGAGCGCCTTTTCCAGCTCCGCTAGCGCCTTCGCGAGGAGGCCTTCGAGATCGGGAGTCGCGCCGAACCGCTTGGGGCCTTTTCCCTTCTTGCCTTTCGCCGGAGGGGCCGAGTGCTCGAACAGGAGCCCTCGCTTCGGGGCGATCTTGAGCCACTCGGACAGGGGATCTTCGTGCCCCGGCGCGGCGGCGATCACGGCCTTTTTCAAGTCCGGCAGCGCGAGGGGCCCAGTCTTCGCGAGCACCTCCGGCACCACGCGGACGAGCGTCTCGATCGGATCCGCCGCGAAGAACCGCTCGGCCTTGGCGGTGACGAAGCGGTGGAGCTCTCCGGCGGCCGCGAGCTCCCGCAGCGTCGCGAGGACCTCTTCGTGCTGGCTTTGCAGCGGCTTCGGCAGCTTCTTCTTGAGATCGGCCGGGCGCACGCCCGGGATCGCGCGCGCCGCTTCCTTCGCGGCCGCCGCGAGCTCGTCCCGCGAGAGAGGGGCCGGGGCCGCTTTGCCGCGGACGGTTCGTGTCTTGGGGGCGGGCGCCTTCTTCGCAGCTCCGGAGGTCACGGCGCGCATGCTAAGCGCGGAGATCGGCGCGATGGAAGCCCAACCGCGAGCCATGGTGACGGGTTGTCTCAGGAAGTGAGACAGCGCACCTCGGCCGTCACTTCTTGTCTTTGGGCTTGTCTTTCGGCGCGCCGGCCTTCGCGCTGCCGGACGTCGCGGGGCCTGCTTTGGCGCTCCCGGAGGCCGCCGGAGAGTCCTTGTTTTCGCCGGGCGGGGAGCCGATGCTGAGGAGCTCCACGTCGAACACCAGAGTCGCCTTCGGGGGGATGTCGGGGGGGTGGCCGGCGTCGCCGTATCCGAGCTTGCTCGGGATCGTGAGCTTGCGCTTGCCGCCGACCTTCATGCCGACGAGGCCGAGATCCCAGCCCTTGATGACGTCCCCTTTGCCGAGCTCCACGTCGAGGGGCTTCTTGCCGACCGAGGAGTCGAACTGCTTGTTGTTCTTGGCGAGCCGGCCCGTGTAGTGGACCCACACCTTGTCGCCGTCCTTCGCCTCGGGGCCGGTGCCGACGGAGATGTCCTCTTTGACGAGGTCGGACGGCTCCGGGGCCTCGGGCGCTTTGGTGATCGCCGGGCTCGCTCCGCCGGTCGGCTCGGGGACACGGTCGCAGCCGGTGACGAGCGCCGCAGCGGCGACCGCCAGCGCGGATGTCAGGAGGATGTGACGTCGCATGGCGCGAACGGATAATGCGCACGGCGGCGAAAGCAAAGGGCGAACGCGAAGGGAATCCTGCCCCGCCCCGGCCCCGAGAGGGCCCTGCATGCCGGGCGATCCCGAGAAAATGTGCTGCGGGGAGCAGAAAAAAGGGAACGTCCGCTAGCCTCGGACGTCGAAACGCGGTTTCGGGGCCGGTCGGCCCGCGGTTTCTTTGGAGGCGAGGATCATGCGGAAGATCGCGAAGGGGACGGTCGCGTTGGGTGGTCTGATCGGGCTGATGAGCGCCTTCGGGGCCGCGTGCGGCGGCGCCCCTCCGGAGGCGAAAGAGGCTTCGAACACCGCGGGATCGACCGCTCCCCTCGCCCCTTCGTGCGCGCGGGCGCGGCCGGGCGTCGGGGCCGTTCGGCTCGACGAGACGCGGCAAGGCGGGGCCGTCACGCTCGCGCGGCTCGGCGACAAGACGCTCGCCTACGTGGCCGACGAAGACAGCCAGGCGCTCCACACGATCGACGTGATGTCGGCGCGCGAGGTGGCGACGACCCAGCTCGCAGGGGCGCCCGCGCAGGCGATGGTGCTCGCGGACGGGCGCGTCGCCGTGACGCTGCGGAACAAGAACGCGGTGCAGGTGCTGGAGCCTGGCGAGAGCGCTTCGGACGCGCTGACGAGCCGCTGCGTGGTGGCCGTGCCGACGGAGCCGTTCGGGCTCGCGGCCACGCCGGACGACGCGACGGTGCTCGTGACGAGCGGGTGGGCGCACAAGCTGGTCGGGCTCGACGCCGCGGACATGCGCGCGACCATGAACGTGGATCTGCCGCGGGAGCCGCGCGCGGTGCTCGTGGACGACGACGGGAAGCGCGCGTTCGTGTCGCACCTCGTCGGCGGGCGCGTGAGCGTGATCGATCTCGACGGCAAGCACGACGTGCGCGACATCTCGCTCTCGTCGAAGGCCGTGGCCGCGAACGGGAGCAAGGGGTTCGGGCTCGATCGCGTGCGCACCGGCACGCAGGGGTACGCGCTCGCGAAGGTCGCGCCGATCGACAAGGACCCGCCGCGCGACGAGGCGACCGACAAGAAGGACGCGCCGAACGTCGCGCCGGTGCCGCTGCCGAAGCCGCCGCCCGCGCCGAAGAGGCCGCCGAAGCCGCGCGTCGTCGCGCCGATGGTGACGGTGGATCCGGGCGATCCGGGCGTGCGATCGACCGCGTACTACGGCGACCAGGTGCAGGGCGTCGCGCGCATGCTGCCGATGGTGAGCGTGATCGATCCGGCGGTGGAGCGCTCGCTCACGAAGTCGGTGCTGTCGCTCGGCGATCGACCGTCGCGGCAGTGCGTGCTGCCCCGCGCTTCGGCGGCGCGCGCATCCAAAGGCACGCTGTTCGTGACGTGCCTGGGCATCGACGCGGTGGTGGAGATGGACGCGCGCGGGCTGGATCCGTCGCGGCTGGAGCTGCGGCGCTTCGCGGTGCCCTCGGGGCCGACGGGGATCGCGATCGACGACAAAAATGGGCTCGCGGTGGTGTGGTCCCAGTTCGATCCAGGGGTGACGATCCTCAAGCTCGACGCCGACAAGCCGGTGGTCGCGACGGTGCCGGTGCGGTACTCGCCGTCCGCTTCGGTGAAGCAGCTCGCGGACGGGCGGAAGATGTTCCACCGGACCGACGACTCGGAGATCGCGTCGGACGGAGTCGCGTGCGCGAGCTGTCATCCGGACGGGCGCGAGGACTCGCTCACGTGGGCCACGCCGGACGGGCCGCGGCAGACGATCATGCTCGCGGGGCACGAGAACGGGAGCGCGCCGTACGGCTGGGCCGGTAAATTCGACAACCTGCCCGACTACACGGCGGAGACGTTCCGCAGGCTCGGCGGCACCGGCGTGAAGGGCAAGGAGCTGGAGGCGCTGCTCACGTACGTGCAGGGCGTGCCCGGCCCCACGCTCGACGGTGCGTCCGCGGAGAGCGCGCACGCGGAGCTCCTGGCGCGAGGAAAGGCCCTCTTCGACGACGAGCAGCAAGGGTGCGCGACGTGTCACCTCGGCGGCCGCGGCGTCGACAAGACGCTGCACGACGTGGGCTCCAGCGCGAACGCGGACACGCTCGATCACTACGACACGCCGTCGCTCCGCTTCATTTCGGGCACGGCGCCGTACTTCCACGACGGGCGGTACAGCACGCTCGAGGAGCTGCTCAAGGCCAACGACAACCGCATGGGGCACGTGATGCACCTCGGGCCGAAGGACGCGGTCGCGCTGCGGGCGTACATGGAGACGCTGTGAAAGCGCTTCGATCCAAGGGGATCGCGGCGGTCGCGATCTCGATCGCGGCGGCGCTCGCGGGGTGCTCGGCCAGCGCCCCGCCCGCGGCCACGCCCGCGAAGGCGACGGCGAACGACGCGGCGAGCGCGGCGAAGACGGGCGCGGCGGAGGTCCCGTTCACGCAGGTGGTGATGCCGGTGGAGGACGCGACGGAGGATCCGATCGCGCGACGGCTCGCCGCGGAGATCGACGGGGCGCGGCCGCCGGTGAAGGCGTATCCGATCGATCTGACGGCGCTGCCGAAGGTGACCGTGCAGCCGCTGCTCGACGCGAAGAGCGTGGTGAAGCTGGACGCGCGCAAGCTCACCGAGGACACGGCGCTGCAGGTGAAGCCGGCCGAGGGGTACGCGCGGCAGTACATGCTCGGGTTCTCGTTCCGCGAGGGCTCGGGCGCGACGTTCGCGAACGTGAGCGCGCAGTCGACGTACGGCGCGGCCGACGGGTGGCTCGGCGAAGGCTTCGGCAGCGCGACGTCGATGTACCTGACGTGCTCGGCGGCGCCGCCTGCGCTGGTGCCGGTGCACGTGCGGCTGCTCAAGGTGGACGGCGGGCGCGTGACGTTCACGATGGTGGAGGACGTGCTGGATCGCGCGGCGTGCAAGCTCCTCACGGTGAGCCGGACCGAGGTGCAGGCGAAGCCGCTCTTGCCCGGCGGCGTCCTGTACGGGCTGCGCGCGTGCGTCGGCTCGTGCGCCGAGGATGACGAGATCACCCTTCTTTTCCCGCGCAGCAACGCAACGTCGGCGGACGCGCTCGGCGGCGGCGCGGCGCTGAAGAGCGGCGCGTTCACGACGGTGTCGATCCCTCTCGCGCGCGGCGGCGGGGGCGCGTTCGTGTCGCGCGTGTTCCGCCGCGACATGGAGCCGTGGCGGAGCGGCATGACGGCGCCGGAGTGGCTGAAGAACGCGGCTCCGAGCGATCGCGCCCGCGTGAACGCGATGTTCCTGACGTCGTTCAACCTCGGCGTGGAGGTGTCGCAGGCGTCCGCGGACGAGGCGGCGGTGGCGATCGCGTACATGGACATCGACCCGGCGGCGCTCGCGGCCCTCACCGCTCCTCCGGCGCCCGCCGTTCCGAAGCCCGCGCCCACCTCTCCGCAGGCGAACGGGCCGGAGATCGTGAATCCCTTCCTCGATCGTCGGTAACGCAATATCCCCTATTTTTTGGGGCCGCGGGAGAGCGCGCGTGGATCTCGGCGCGCACCTGGCACGCGTCTCGAATCGTCTCTCGACGGCGCTAGAGCGGCTCCAAGCGTGACGTAACGTCCCCCTCCCATCGCGAACGGAGAGAGCGATTTGGGAGTTCCCACGAGGCTGCGCCTCACCCCGATGGATGAAAACGTTGGGTGAGATGTGCACGTTGTGGGTGCCGGCAACGAAGGCCCGGACGCCCCACTGAGGCACGACCTCGCTTGGGAGTTTGGGCTCGGCTCGACGAATCCCGAGATGTGCAAGCACCCTCCGGTGCCCGGCACGCATAGCAGGTTGGTCCTTTTTTTCTCGAGTCGTCCGGCAGCGAGGCAGCGAGGACGATGGAGAGGATGTTCGAGCGATGTTGTGGGGTGGACGTGCACCGCGACACGTTGGTGGCGACGATTCGCATCGCGACCGACAAGCAAGTGAGCACCCAAAACCGGACGTTCGCGACCTACGCGGACGGCATCGAGGAGCTGTCGCGCTGGCTCGATAAGCACAGCGTGGAGGCGGTGATGATGGAGGCGACGGGGGTGTACTTTCAGCCGCTCGTGCACGCGCTGCGCCGGCTTTCGCCCCATCGGTTGGTGAGCGTGGCGAACCCGTCGGCGGTCAAGCAGATCCCCGGTCGCAAGACCGATGTGAGTGACAGCGCGTGGCTGGCGAAGCTACTGATGAACGGCGTCGTGTCCCCGAGCTTCATCCCATCCGAGCAGCTGGAGGAGCTTCGCAAGCTGTCGCGCTACCGCGCCAAGAAGGTGGGGGTGAAGAACGCGACGAAGAACCGGATCATCAAGCTGGTCGAGAGCGAGGGCATCAAGCTGGCGACGGTGCTCAGCGATGTGCTGGGCAAGAGCGGTCGAGCGATGCTTCAGGCGCTGGTGGACGGAGGTCAGAGCGCCGAGCAGATGGCGGAGCTAGCGCAGGGTCGCTTCGCACCAAGAAGGCGGAGTTGGTGCGGGCGTTGAGCAATCCCGTCAACGAGACCACGCTATGGATCCTTCGGCAGTTGCTGGACGACCTGACGCAGGAAGAGGCTCGAGTCGCGCAGGTGGAGGCGGAGCTGAGCCGGCGTCTGCAAGCGAGCTACAGCCGCGAGATGGTGCTGCTGCAGACGATCCCCGGCATCGCGCAGGTCATCGCCGCCACGATCGTGGCCGAGACGGGAGCGGACATGTCGGTCTTCCTTCCGCGGCTCATCTGGCCTCGTGGGCAGGGTTGGCTCCCGGCAATCACCAGAGCGCAGGCAAGAGTCGCAAGGCGCCTGTGCGACCGGGCAATCCCTGGCTTCGAACGGCGCTGGTGCAGGCGGCTCACGTGCTCGCTCGCAAGCGCGACTCGCCTCTGCGCGCCTTCTTTTTGCGAGTGCTGCACAACAGCGCCAACTACAACAAGGCCATCATCGCTGTGGCTCGCAAGCTGGCCGTGACGGTCTACTACGCGTTGCGCGACGGCGAGGTGCGCTGGCCGGAGCCCACGGAGATATCTGGCTCCCAGCAAGCGCGCCTGAAACAGCAGCTGGTCACGAAATTGGAGACGCTCGGTTACTCGGTGAGCCTCACCAAGAAGGACCCCGCTCCAACCGTGTCGTGACCGCCCCCTGAGCGGCGCGACAGCGACGCGATTTGGGGGCGGCGCCGCCCGCAGGCGCATGAGCGCCGAGGACGGCGGGTGAAGCTTTGTCCTGAATCCCTTGGAAACGAGAGGATCCAAGCACCGCGCTGACTGGCCGCTGTCTCCCCTGACAGACGTTTTCATAGCAGGGGCGGACTTCGCGAAGCGAAGGCCGGGGGTGGGCACCCAAGACCCCGTTTCACGCTTTCTGGAAGCGCTCTGGATCGCAGGAAACGCCCCTGGAATTGGAACTGTCGGGGGGCGCCGACTAGAGTCGGGCTGTCGTGAAGCGCGGAGCGTCGGCCCAGAGCGAGGTCAGAGGCCTCACCGTCGCGGCGCTCGCCGTCGCGGACGGGCCGGCGGACGCGGTGGGCGTGGTCCAGCTCGCGTGCGAGGAGACATCGCTCGCGCTCACGTTGCTGCGCGCGGGGGCGTACCGGCCGGATTTCGTGCCGGGCTCGCTCGCGGAGGCCGTCACCGTCCACATCCCGTACAGCGCGGTGCGAGGCCTCGTGAAGCGGAGCCGGGCGCTCGTGCTGACGCTCGATCGGTCGGTGCCGACGCCGTTCCATCGGTTCGCGCTGGCGCGGTTCACGGAGGATCCGGCGGAGACGCTCGCGCCCGTGCACCGCGCGCATCGGATGGCGAGCACGCTCGCGTGGGCGCTGCCGGGTCCGTTCGGCGCGCTCGCGGCGGCGCTGCCTCCGGCGGATCTCGTGGGCGGCGCGATCGGCCGCGCGTCGACGGCGCTGCTCACGGCGATCGCGATCGGCGCCTCGATGCGCGTGGTGGCCGCGTGGCTCGCGTGGGGCGGTCCGTCGTCGGATCGGCTCCGGGAGCGCTTCGAGCTCGCGGTCTCCGAGCGGCTCGGGTTGATGCCGCCGAGGCCGCTGCCCGCGACGAAGCCGCAGAGGCCGCCGCGGTTGCCGGCGCGCGTGAAGGAGAGCGCTCCCGAGCTCGGCCCCGCGGGTGAGACCACGCTCGCGCCGATCGCGCGGTCGCCCGGCGCGACGCTCGCGGACCTCACGCGCACGCCGCCGACCGTTCACGTGCAAGAGGTGCCGACGGAGGACGCGATCGCCGAGGTCGCGCGCGCACACCTGGACGCGATCGCCGAGATCGCTCGCAACGCGCAGGCTTCGATCGCCGAGATCTCACGAGCGCGGCGAGGGCCCTTCGCCGAGCGCGCTCGCGGGGAGCAGCACACGATCGCCGAGATCGCTCGCACGCAACAGGACACGATCGCCGAGATCGCTCGCACGCAGCAGGACACGATCGCCGAGAGCGCACGCGCGCAGCAGGCCACGATCGGCGAGATCGTACGCGCCCAGCGCAGCTCGATCGGCGACATCACGATCACGGATCTCGACTCGCTCCCGGAGAGCGCGCGCGCACCGCAGGACACGCTCGATCTGAGCGCGCTGATGGATCCGACCGCTCTGCAGAACGAGGTCACCGAGCGATCGAACCCGTTCCTCGACGCGCCGGCCGTGGAGCACGACCCGTTCGCGACCTCCGCCCCCAGGACGATCGATGAGGCCGCGCGCATCACCATCGACGAGGACGCGCGCGCCACCCTCGACGAGACCGCGCGCATCACGCTCGATACGCTTCCGGAGGCCGCGCGCGCCGCCGCGGACACGAGCGTGGAGATCGCGATCGCCGCCGACGAGCCGCGCGCCGATGCGTTCGTCGCGCCGCCCGCAGATGCGGTCCGCGAGCCGCCGCGGCGGCTGCCGATCGCCGCGACGCCGCAGCTCGACACGCGCACGCCGAGCGCCCCGAAGGTGCCGTGGCTCAGGAACGTCGCGCTCGCGGGGGTGGCTGCGGCCTCCGTCGTGGCGGCGCTCGCGTTCGTGAAGCGGTACGGAACCACGGACGCGCGGCCGCAGCCCGAGCTCGAAGAGACCGTCGCCGTGGAGCGCGCGCCCGACGTCCCGAAGCCGCCGCCTCCGCCGCCCGCCCCGCCGCCTCCGCGCGAGCCGCGGTGCGTGTGCGAGCGCGCCTCGTCTTCGCTGTGGGCCGACGGGATGCCCGTGCTGTCCGTGATGACGACCACCGGCCCGGACGGCACGATCACGGAGCCCGTGCCGCGCCTCGACGAGCACGACAATCCGATGTTCGGCTACGACGTGGCGGTCGTGAACAACAGCTCTCTGCGCATCCGCGAGACGCGCATCGTGCTCACGTACGCTCGGCGCAACGAGCAGAACCAGCGCGTCGCGGTGACGGACCGCGGCCTCTACTGGGGCCTTCCGCTCGCGCCGGGCGCGGCCGTGAAGTGGACGACCGAAGGCCCCGGCACCGAGGTGCGCGTCGACAAGAGCGAGGAGGGCACGCTGGAGTCGCGGAAGCTCGCGCCGGCCCCCGCGGACGCCTTCTTCCAGCTCCTGCGCGCGCGCCACCGCGTGGTGCGCCTCCAGGGCGCGACGATGCTCGCGTACCTTCACGATCCGCGCGCCGAGAGCGCCGTCGAGATGATCGGCGCGCCCGAGCCCACGGAGGCCCCGCGGATCCGCCGCCTGCGCGCGGCCGCGCGACCGCTCGTGGCGTGCGATCTCCACGTGGCGGACGGCCAGCTCAGCGCGTGCGTGTTCAACGCGTCGATGAAGCCGGCGAGCGGCCTCACGATGCGCGAGATCTCGGACGACGACGCGAAGCCGGGCCGCAGCTTCCCGATCGCGCCGGAGGTCCCGGTGCACGACGGCGTGCTGCTGAAGTGGCCTATCGAGGGGGACGCGCCGGTCGATGTGGTGGTGACGGACCAGCCCTGAGCGGACAGCCAAAACCCTTCTGGAGCCTCCCAGAGCCTTCTGGCGGACCGCCAAACCCGTTCTGGAGCGTCCGCAAGGCTTCTGGCGAATCGCCAAACCTGTTCTGGAGCGTCCGAGGAGGCTCTGGCGGATCGCCAAACCTGTTCTGGAGCGTCCGAGGAGGCTCTGGCGGATCGCCAAACCTGTTCTGGAGCGTCCGAGGAGGCTCTGGCGGATCGCCAAACCTGTTCTGGAGCGTCCGAGGAGGCTCTGGCGGATCGCCAAACCCGTTCCGGAGCGCCCAAGGTGCTTTTGGCGGACCGCCAAAACCGTTCTGGAGCCTCCAAGGGCCTTTTGGCGGACCGCCAAAACCGTTCTGGAGCCTCCAAGGGCCTTTTGGCGGACCGCCAAAACCGTTCTGGAGCCTCCAAGGGCCTTTTGGCGGACCGCCAAAACCGTTCTGGAGCGCCCGGTCTTCACCAAGCCGCGCGTTCTTCCGCGTGAAGCTCACCCAAGTGCGGCGCCCCCCTCGGCGCGCGGAGCCACGGAGTGGCGAGCACGACGATTGGGGGGCGCGGGCGCGACGACCGGAGGGAGGGCGCGGGGCACCCTCTCCCAACTCTGCCGCGATGACTTCCCAGCACGTTGCATGCAGCACCGAAGTGAGAGGATCGGTGGAGTTACTTCTTGCGGCGCTTGCCAGCCTGGTTGCGCTTCTTCGGCTTGGAGGGCTGCGGCGGCGCTCCCCGCGGAGAGATGCTGAACCGAGTACGGAGCCGGTCGCTCAGCTTGGATCGACTCGCCGGATCGGCCGGAATGGACGCTAGCAGACCCTCCAGCGCGACAAAGAGTCTCGTATGGAAGCCGCTTTCGGCCGACAGCGCCGATACTCTTTTGGAGAGCTCCTGTCCTTCGTCGAACGCCCCGGAGGAAACTCGGACGATCGCCAACGCGGAAAGGATATCGCCGAGCTCCACAGGCAGGGCCGCTGCTTCAGCCATGTTCTGCGCCTCTCGAAGCAAGGCCTCTGCTCGATCGGCCTGCCGCGCGCCGAGATAGGAGAGGGCCAAGTGGGCCAGGACCTCCGCTCTTCCCTTGACGTCGCCGAGAGCCTCGAAGGTCACTCTCGCAACTTCGAAGAACGAACGTGCTTCTTCGGCTCGACCTCGTTCTTCGAGCACGCGGCCCAGGAGGGTCCGGGCTTGCGCCGCTCCCAGCTTGTCACCGAAGCGGCTGTAAAATAAAAGTCCGGTCCGGGCGCGTGCTTCCGTCTCGATGAACCGGGACTCATCAAGTGCAACCTGCGCCAAACCGATTTCGGCTTCTGCTTCGTTCCACGGAGAACCCGCCGCGTGCGCGAGCTTGAGAGCGACCTCGTAGTGCTCTCGGGCCCGGCCAATCTGTTCGCGCTGGCTCGCGATCCGACCGCAGAGCAGGTGCGCGGCGCTCCGCCGCTCCTCGTCCGTCCACGTCTCGATGCAATCGGCAGCCACCTGAGCCGCCACGCCGAGATCATCGGGCTTGCGCTGCCATTGAACACGCTCGGTCGCATCCCAAAGCCGCGCCGATAGGAGCAAGTCGTCTCCCCACCGCAAATCGAGGTACTCCAGCACATCGCGCAACTGTGCGAGAGCCTCGACTCGTCTCTCTCCCGGCGCGGCACCACGCGCTCCAACAAGGCGTAACACGCCAATAAACAGACGACTCACATTCCGGATCTGCACGTTGGAAGAGCCTGCGGAGGCGTCCAACCACCGCAGCGCCGTCGAAAGGGCCTCTTCCAACTCCGGAGTCAATCGAAGCTTGTAACGAGGGTACTCCGTCAGCGCCCGTAACAACCTCAGCGCATCGTTCGCGGCGATGTCGTCCACGAACGTCCTCTGTACCAGCGACGCCATCTCTTCGATCGGAAGCAGCAAGCGCCGCGGAGGCGGCAGCTCGGACGGCGACACATCCGGTGCCGTCTCCACCACGACGCTGTTCGCCACGGCCAGCCGCGAGCGAGCCTCCAATGTCCACGCATCTTGCTGGAGATTCGCCTCCAGCGCTCCAAGCGTCTCCCGCTCCCGGATCGCTCGCACGAGCGGCCCCAAGCGAAGGCTGCCGGACACGTACGTCGCGAGCCCAAGCTCCGCGAGCGCGAGCGCTCCCTCCGCGAGTCTCTCGGGGGCAACCGGCCCGCTCGGCGGATCGCGACCCAAGCTGCGCAGCTCCGAAGCTACCTCGCTGGAGATCACCTCCATCGCCGCCCCCAGCGCCTCCTTCTCCAGGGCATTGAGCCGCGTCGCGAGCCGCTGTCCCGCGGTGACGAGCAGGCTGCGGCGGTAATCCTCCTCGCCGCACCCCACGTCCGCGTACTGCATGCGGTGGGAAATGCAGCGCTCCAACAGCTCCAGCAGCTCCACCGGATCGGTCGTCAGCGCGGCCGCCTCCAGCACCGGGAGGTTGTGCACCTCGAAAGACGCGAGCACATGCTCGGGACGCTTGAACGCCGCATCCAAGAAGCGGCGGAGCGGCGCCTTCACTTCGCGTTCGAGCCAGCCGTATCCCGTCTCCTGGATCTCCGAGAGCTGGAGCAACACGCACCGCGCGCCGAGCGCCTTCACGCGCTCCGCCAGCTCTTCGAAAGGCGCCGCGGGCTCTCGATAACGGACCACGACGAGCGCGCCCGGCAGCGTGCCGCCACGCCTCAAGAGAGAGTCCAGCGCGGCGCTCTCCAACCGAACCTCCGCCGTGACGCCCGGCAGGCCGGCGCGGATCAGCCCGCACAGGCCGTCGATCTCCGCATCCTCGTAGTGCGGCGGGAGCAAGTGCGGGCCCTGCGACATCTCCAAGTGGAGGTCGCGAAGATCGATCGGTAGGAGCCACATCGGGCGCTACCAGGCGCCGTGACGAAGGACCTGGAGCGACGGGTCCAGCGTGAAGCGCGTGGGGTTCCAGAAGTCGTTGGGGAGGACCGCCTGGTGATCCTGGATCGCCGCGAAGTCCGCGTCGGAGCCGTTGCACGCCTTCAGCAGCTCGGCGCGATCCAGCTCCCGGTCGGCGTCGGGGAAGGCGCGCGCCACACGCTCCAACACGTCGAAGGGCGTGCTCGCGTACTCGGCCTGCACGTAGAGCTTGATGGCCTTCTTACGGCGCTCGGTGTCGTACGCGCTCTGCTCACAAAGGCTCTTGAACCACTCGATGTACGAGAGGGGCGTCGGCGCGATCCCCGTGAGCTTGTGCGCGAGGCCCTGGACCTCGCTCTTCTGAAACTCTTCCTGCACCTTCGCGGGCTCCTCCCTCATGCGGCGCTCCAAGACGCCGAGGAGCACGTTCGCAGAGAGCGGCGGCAACGTGAGCTTGTTGCCGATGTCACGCGCGATCTCCGAGTAGTAAGTGCGCATGCAAGCGAGCAGCGCGATCGGCGCCTGTTTCAGCTCCAAGACCCAGCCCGCCTGCTGCCGCACATGCTCGCGCTGCGCAGGGTCCCGGTAGCTGTGGTGAAGCTCGTCGAGGTTGTCGACGAAGAGGACGACGTTCAACCCTTGCCCACGCACATCTTCGAAGAAGTCCTTGATGAGCTGGCAGAGGCGGTACTCGTCGAACTGGACGGAGCCGGTCAGCGCCTCGTACGCCTTCTTCTGCCGCTCCACCGAGATGTTGAAGCCGGTCTTGAGCGTGGAGTAGAAGGCCATCTCGCCCGAGAGGCTGGCCGCAGCTTTGTATTGCGTGACGTGCTCGTGCGCGACCTTCAGCTCCACGGACGTGAAGGTCGTGAGCGTGCTGAGAACGCGCGCGGTGTCGAGGAGCTCGTCCTTGATCGGCGCGCCCGCCTTCCGGAGGTTCGCCAGCTCCTCGACGACGTTGAGCGCCAGCACGTTGAAGACGGCGCGGCTGTCCGGACACCTGCGGCAGTCGATCTCCAAGAAGAGCGTCTTCGCCGCGTATTTTCGCTTCCGGAGCTTGTTCAGCACGTGACGGGCGAAGATCGTCTTGCCGCTCCCCTTCGCGCCGGTGACGCGGAACGCGCGGCCGATCCGGGCATCCTCGATCTGCAGGTAGGCGTCGAGGCTCGTCTCCAGCCACTCGGCCTCCGACGTTCGGTTCACGAACACGCCGAAGTCGACGTCCCTGGAATCCAGCTTGGTGAAGTACATGCCGTTGCTCCGCCGCGTCCCGCGCTAGCAGCGCCACGGAACCCTGAAGCTGTCAAGAAATTCGTCGGCATCTGCGCCACGCAGCGACGTCCGGATACGCGGTCGCACCAACGGCAAGGTCGCAGCGATCAGCTCCCGTCGTGCACCATGATCCCGAGGCGCGCGAGCGGCCCCGCGAGATCCTCCGGCACCCTTGCCGTGAAGCGCATCGCCTCCCCCGTCAGCGGGTGCATCAACCGGAGCGTCAGCGCGTGCAGGGCGAGCCTCCTCAATCCGATCGCGTCCGCGAACATGCGGTTGAGCGCGCCCTTGCCGTAGTTCGCGTCGCCGATCAGCGGGTGGCTCAGGTGCTTCAAGTGGCGCCTCACCTGATGCAGCCGGCCCGTGCGCGGGTGCGCCTCCACCAACGAGACGCGGCGGATGTCGGGCGGCAGGTCCTCGGGCGCCACGTCGCGGCCGCGCGCGCGCACTCGGAAATGCGTCGTCGCCGGCACGCGCGGGCCGCCTTCGCGGCGCGGGATCGGGTGATCGATCACGCCCTCGTCCGGCGGGTCGCCGCGCACCAGCGCGAGGTACGTCTTGTCGACCGCGCCCTCCTCGAACATGCGCGCGAGCGCCTGCGCCGCCTCACGACCGCGCGCGAACACGAGCACGCCGCTCGTCGCGCGATCGATGCGGTGCGCGGGCGACACCTCTCCCCCCAGCATCTCGCGCGCGAGATCCGTCGCGGTGATCGGGTCGTCGCCCCAGCCGCGGTGCACGAGGAGGCCCGACGGCTTGTCGAAGACCGCCAGGCTCTCGTCGCGATGAAGGAGGGTGAGGGTTACGACGGCGCGCTCACGGTTCGCTGAGGTCGTCACGACGCCCGCGAGCGGCCGTCGCTCCGCGCTTCACTGGCCGCACACCAGCACGCCCGCGGGGAGAAGCTGGCTCTGCTTGCACGTGGTGCCCTGCTGGCAGATCGGATCGCCGCCCTCGATGTCGCACATGCGGCGCGACGGCCAGTCGCACGTCGCGCGGCACTCGACCGACGGGTAGTACGTGAGCGTGCCCTGCGGCGTCTGGAACTGCACCACGTCGCCGCAGCAGAACTGGCCGTCGGGGCACTGGCTCGTCGCCGTGCACTGCATCACCGTCTGCACGCCGCCCTGCGCGACCGAGTTGTCGCAGTCGCCCGCGTTGAGCGGGACCGTCAAGCACTGGCCCGACTCGGGGTTGCCCGTGCCGATGCCCCACTTGTCCCAGCAACAGAGATCCGCCGGGCCGTCGCACGTCTGATCGCCGCACGCGATCGAGAACGTCGGGTTCGACGTGGTGGTGGTCGTCGTGGTCGTCGTGGTGGTGGTCGTCGTGGTCGTGGTGGTGGTCGTCGTGCTGGTGCTCGACGTCGTGCTGGTGGTCGTCGAGCCGCCCATCGACGTCGTGGAGCCGCCCGTCGACGAGCCGCCGCTGCCCGCGGTGCCGCCGCTCGCGGTGCTCACGCCGCCGCCGTTGCCGCTCTGCTCGAACACCTGGCTCAAGTCGTTCACGCCGCATCCGATCGCGCCGAGGCCCAGCGAGAACGCGAACGCGACGAGACCATGGGTGCGAAGGAAAGTGCCGTTCATGAGGTCTCCAGAAAGGGGCCTCATTCTACAACGTGAAGAGGTCGACCGCGATGCGCCGGAGAAATTCGTCGCGGTCTCCATCGCCTCGGTCCGGCCCGGATGCGCAGGGAGCGCCGCACCTCGGAGGCCGCGTGCGCACGCCGCGACGCGCGAAGTTTCTTCGATCGCGAATCCTTTACGTACGCTCCGAATCGTTGCAAAAACCGGCCATGTCGCAGCAGCAAGGCGCCTTCGAAAGCATCGCGGTCACGCAGCTCAACGCCCTCGGAGCGGACCCCTCGGCGGACGCGCTGGACGCGTGGGCCGACCCGGCCGGCGCCGCCGCTGCCCTCGGATCGCTGGCCGATCAGGCGAGCCTCGTGATGCGCGCGGCCGTCGAGCTGCCCGCCTCGCAGAGCAGCGACGGCTCCGGGCCCGAGCCGGCCGCGCCGTGGTGGATCCGCGTCACGAAGGGATCCGCGGAGATCAAAGCGTGCCCCGAGATGGGCGCCGCGAAGGACGGATGCGAGACGCGCCGCGCCTCCCGCGTGCTCGTGGAGTGCGGGCCCCTGCCGGACGGCGCGCCCGGATCGATCGCGCGCGCGCTCGTCGCGCTCGACAAAAAAGGCGACGGATCGCCTGCGAAGCTGCTCGTCGCGGAGGCGTGGGCCCGCACGGAGGAGCTCGCGTGCGCCCGCGTGCGCCCCGTCGCGAGCCGCCTCGCCCGCGCGCTCTCCGTGCCCGCGAGCCTGCCGGAGACGGCGACCGCGAGCGAGGGCGACGCCGCGGACGAAGGCGCGCCGCAGGTCCACGTGGCGGCGCGGTCGCTCGCGCGGTTCTCGCTCCGCAGCGAGGGCGCGCGCCTCGTGCTCCGTGACTTCGCGAGCCGCGGCCCGCGGGAGGGCGCGGGCTTCAGCATGGTGGTCGGCCTCGCGCTCGCGGGCGTGGCGGCGGGCCTCTGGTTCGGCTTCGCGAACAGCGCGCGCGCGGTCGGCGCGACGGCGGCCGTGTCGCTCGCGTGGCTCGGCGGCGCGGCGCTCTTCACGCTCGGCGCGGTCGCGTTCCTCGGCGTGGCGCGCTTCTCGATGGCCTACGGCGCCACGTCGGAGCCGCTCGTCGCGATCGGCGTCGGCCGCATCATGGTGGCCCCGTGGGTGAGCCGCCGCGGCGCGGTGATGCTGCACCCCGAAGGCCGCTTCGGCGCGGGCATCGTCCTCGGGGAGGTGCGCGGCGTGTCGGTGCAGGATCGCAAGGGTCAGCACGCGGTGGAGGTGGCGACGGATCACGGCCCCATCGACGCGCTGCTCACGGAAGACGCGAACATCGCGCAGCTCCTGTGCGGCGCCCTGTCCCGCGCGCTCGACGATCTCCGCCCGGAGAGCGGCCCGAACGCCCGCCAGCGCTTCCGCGCCCGCGCCACGGCAAAGTAAACGGCGGAGCGAGCACCGACCGGGGGTCGTCACGCCGATCTTTCAAGCCCTTCGCGTTTCGTGCGACAACCGAAGCAACGCGAATGGCAACAGCAAAAGCTTCGGACCACGAAGACGTCACCGGAGGCGAGCCGGACGAGCACGCCGACGCGAAGCCGATCGACAAGCACCCCGACGGCTCGCCGATGACGCAGGACGAGATCGACACGTACTGGCTGCAGCACGTGTACAAGCCCCACGTCCCGCAGCTCACGCCGCGCGCGGTGATCACGGGGATGCTCCTCGGCGGCGTGATGAGCCTGTCGAACCTCTACGTCGGCCTCAAGACCGGCTGGGGCCTCGCGGTCACCGTCACCGCCGCGGTGCTCGCGTTCGGCATCTTCTCGGGGCTCCGCCGCGTCGCGCCCGTCGGGCCGTTCAAGCGCGATTTCACGTCGCTCGAGAACAACACGATGGCGAGCGCCGCCTCCGCCGCGGGCTATTTCACCGGCGCCGGCCTCACGAGCGGCATCCCCGCGCTCTTCATGGCGACGGGCATCCAGATCGTGTGGTGGAAGCTCGCGCTGTGGATCCTCGCCGTCTCGTTCCTCGGCGTGATGCTCGCGGTGCCGATGCGCCGGCAGATGATCGACGTCGATCGCCTCCCCTTCCCCGAAGGCCTCGCGTACGCGGAGACGATCCGCTCGCTGCACGCGGCCCCGGGCGAGGCGCGCAAGAAGGCCCTCGCGCTGCTCTACGGCGCGAGCGCGGCGGGCCTCATCAAGCTGCTCAGCGGCGTCACGGGCCTCGCGAGCGGCTGGAAGCTCGACAAACCGCTCCTGCCCGAGCAGCTCTTCGATCCGGAGCGATGGGGCGAAAAGTTCAAGTGGAACGAGAAGTGGCTCGGCCTCACGCTCGGCCTGCAGACCGACATCTTGATGATCGGCGCCGGCGCGATGATGGGCGTGCGCATCTGCATCGGCCTCGTGGCGGGCGCGCTCATCGGGTGGGGCGTCCTCGGCACGTGGCTGCACACGCACGGCCTCGCGGCGGGCGGCCCCACGTTCGCGACGGTGCGCACCTGGATCGTGTGGCCCGGCGTCACGATCATCGTCGTGAACGGCCTGCTCGCGTTCGGCTTGAAATGGCGCACGGCCGTCGCGGCGCTCGCGGGCCTCGGCAAGCTCGCGCGCGGCACCGCGACCGCCGCGACCGGCGACAAGGCGGAGGGCAGCTCGGATCGGCCGAAGACGATGGCCGAGGTCGAGGTCCCCGCGAAGTGGTTCCTGCGTGGCACCGTGGCGACGATCGCGTTCGTCGTCGTGCTCGCGAAGGTGTTCTTCGACATCCCGATCTGGATGGGCTTCCTCGCGGCGGTGCTGAGCGTGCTGCTCTCGATCGTGGCGTGCCGCGCGACGGGCGAGACGTCGATCACGCCGATCGGCGCGCTCGGCAAGATCACGCAGTTCATGTACGGCGGTCTCGCGGCCGGCAACATCCAGACGAACCTGATGACCGCGTCGATCACGGCGGGCGCCGCGATGCACAGCGCGGATCTCCTCACGGACATGAAGGGCGGTTACGTCCTCGGATCGAAGCCGCGCTCGCAGTTCCTGTCGCAGTTCTTCGGCATCGTGGCGGGCGCGTTCTTCTGCATCCCCGCGTACGCCATCCTCGCGACGCCGGAGCGGCTCGGCAGCCCCGAATTCCCGGCCCCCGCGGCGAAGACGTGGCAAGCGGTCGCGGAGCTGCTCGCGGGCGGCGTCCACGCCGAGATGCGCGGCACGACGGACGGCACGCCCGCGAAGGTGCCCGCGGTGCAGGTGGGCCTCGTCCCCGTCGGCACGAAGGCGGGCGACACGTGCACGATCTCCGGCGGCCCCAACGCGGGCAGCTACGTGGTCGCGGCCGTCGTCGACAAGTCGGTCGTCTTCGAGAGCCCGGTCCCGGTGCCCGCCGCGCTCGATCCGAACGCGTGCGTCAGCGCCGAGGGCAAGGTCGTCGACATGCCCGAGGGCGCGAAGCCCGACGATCCGTGCCCCGGCGGCGCGAAGCGGGTCGGCCCGATGATGCTGGAGGTCCAGGGCCGCGCGCCCGCGAAGATCGTCGGCCCCAAGAAGCTCCACGCCATCGAGCTCGCGAGCGTCCCGGCCGGCGCGAAGAAGGGCGATTATCTGAAGACCGATGTCGGCGGACACGACCTCTGGTGGTCCGTCAAAGGCCTCGTCGGCAACAAGGTTGTCGTGGACCGCGGCTTCGTGGACACGCGCACGGAGCCTGCGACGGAGCTGAAAGGCCCCCTCAAGTTCGAGGTGCGCAAGGAGAGCCTCCCGCCGTACGCCCCGATGTCCGTGCTGATCGCCGCGATCGTGGCCGCGATCCTCACGATCCTGGAGACGTACCTCCCGAAGAAATACCGCGCTTACGTCCCGTCGGCGGCCGGCCTGGGCCTCGGCTTCGTGGTGAGCGGATTCGACTGCATCTCGATGTTCATCGGCTCGGTGATCGCGTGGATCATCGAGAAGCGAAACCCCGAATTCGCCGAGAAATACACGCTGGCCGGCGCGAGCGGAATGATGGCGGGCGCCTCCCTGATGGGCATCGTCATCATCGTGTTCTCGCAGGTGGTCCCCCTCCTCGCGACTCCGTGAAATAAACACCAGAGTTGGTGCCCACCCCCGGCCACGCTTCGCGTGTCCGCCCCTCCCAATTCGCTCGCTTCGCGACCGAAGGGAGGGGCACCTCCTGTCATTAAAAAGGCCGCTTTCTCCCCCAAAAGCGGCCCGTCCCCCCTCTCACCGAACGAGCGCGCTCAGCGGCGCATCGCGGACCTGCGGCGGCGATAAGCCAGGAGCAGCGCCCCGAGCGACGCTGCGGCCCCGACAGGCACCATCGGAGTCGAAGGCGCCTTGTCATCTCCGGGCACCGAGCAACCGCAGCCGCCGCCGGACGCGTTCAGGTTGTCCTTCTGCCCGTCCGTCGGCTGCACGAGCACCTTCACCAGATCCGTCGACGACTGGCCCTTCGCGCTGACCTGGAGCGCGAACGTCAGCACCGTGTCCTTCGTCACCGCCGGCGCCACGAACGTCGCCTTCGCGGCGCTGCCCGAGAGAGCCACGCTCGGCCCGTCCGCCAAAGACCACGCGAACGTCAGCATGTCGCCGTCCGGATCGCTGCTCTTGCTGCCGTCGAGCGCCACCGTGACCCCGGATTTGACCGTCTGATCCGGCCCGGCGTTCGCGACGGGCGCATGATCCGTGCATTTCTGCGCGTCGTTGATCACGCTCGGGAACGGCTTGTCCGACAGGCCATCGAAGGCCACATCGTCGATCTCCCACCCGTGCTCACTGGCAGCTTGATCGGAGCCGATGCGATACCGCACCTGCACCGTCTCGCCCGCGAACGAAGCCCCGAGGTTGATCTTCACCGCGTCGAAATCAGGCCAGCTCGGGTTCGTCGCGGTGAAGCCGTCGCGATCGCTGAGCGGGTTGTCCGCCTGGTTCCCGATGGTGCCATTGTAACCGGGGTCTCCGTACTTCGAGATGTCCTCCCAGTTCTTGCCGCCGTCGCTGCTGATCTCGATGACGCCCCCGTCCCAGTCCACGATGAGCCCCGGGCTGTTGGGATCGTCGCTCGCCTCGAAGGAGTGCCGGTGTCGGAACGA
>JAXLYM010000049.1:0-33013 GCA_046351455.1 Polyangiaceae bacterium | reverse complement strand
CGCGGCGCCTTCGGCGGATCCGGCGCCCACCGCGTCGGCCGTCGCCGAGGAGGAGCGATCGCGCCTCCCCGCGTGCGCGCTCGCGGGCGGCTTCACGTTCTGCGTCGACGGCGAAGGGCAGATCCACCGGCGCCGCACGAACGCAGGGGAAGACAAGGTGATCGCGAAGGGCCGCAAGGGGACGGTCGTCAGCGCCGCGGCGCTCGGCGAGCACACGTTCTACGCCTTCCTCGCGAACCAGCGCACGACGGAGGGCCTCATCGCGCGCGCGTTCGTGGGGTTCGACGACGAGACGCCGATCCCGCTCTCCGAAGAGGGCAGCGGCGCCACGTTCGTGGGGCTCGTGGCCCGCGAGGAGGACGTGCTCGCGATGTACATCGACGCCCGCACGGCGCTCACGCCGGTGCACGCGCGAACGCTCCGGGGCGAGGGGCACCTCGTCCGCGGCAACGACGCGGTGGTGTTCGTCGGCGGCGGCTCGGACGGCCGGATCCGCGGCGCGCTGGGGCGATCCGTGGGCGGGCCCGCGCTCCTGTTCGTGACGGGATCGCGCGACGACAAGGACTACGGCGTCGTCACCGTCGTGGTCGACGGCGAGCCGAAGGACGATTTGCCCGGGAAATGGGCGCTTTATCCGTCCGCGATCACGACCTCGCCGATCGCCGCGACCGTCGGCAAGAGCCCCGTCCGCCTCGCGCGCGTTCGACCCGAGAGCGGCGACGCCTCCGCCGATCAGGTGCTCGATCTCGGCCACGTCGGCGACGGCGGCGCCTTCTCCGAAAAATGCGTCGTGGCCAAGGCCGGGACCTTCTCGGACGTGAGCCTCGCGGTCGACGACAAGGGCAGCCTCTGGGTCGCATACACCACCAAGCAGGGCACCTTCGTGGAGCAGCGCGGCGAGCCGCGGTGATCGCGCGTGCGCGGGGCCGCGGCATTTTGCTACGGTCGAGCTTGAATGGACGTCGTCTCTGTTTGCCCGCTGCGCGTCGCCTCGGTCCTCTGGCAGCCTCAGCGCGGCGGCTTCGCGCTGACCGTCGTCGCGAAGGCCACGTTCCGCCTGCTGCCCCACGAGGTGCGGCTCGCGCAGGAGCAGGAGTACCCGAACGACGACGACAATTTCTGGAACGACGACCCCGCGCGCAGCCTGAGCTCGCCCTCGGATCTGGTGCCGTTCAAGGCGCGGCCCGACGTGCTGCTCGTGGGCCACGCGTTCGCGCCGCGCGGGCAGCCGGCCCGATCGCTCGTCGCGCGGCTCACGATCGGCGACGTCGACAAGGCGATCGAGGTGATGTGCGATCGCACGCTCGGTCAGGACGGGCAGATCCGCGAGGGCGCGCGCTTCGTGAAGATGCCGATCCGCTACGAGCGCGCGGGCGGCGGCCCCGACACGATGAACCCCGTCGGCCTGCGCGCGGACGTCCGCTCCGACGCGTACGGCAACATCACGCTGCCGAACCTCCTCGCGGCGGGCTCCGCGGTGACGGCGCTCGCGGATCTGTTCGTGCCCGTCGGCTTCGGCCCGATCGCGCCCGCGTGGCCGTCGCGCTGGCAGAAGCTGGGCCGCCACCAGGCCCGGTTCCGCGTGACCCCGTGGAACCAAGCGCCGCTGCCGGAAGATCTGGACCCCTCGTATTTCAACGCCGCGCCGGAGGATCAGCGCCCGAGCGAGCTGCGCGACGGCGAGCGCTTCACGCTGGAGAACCTGCACCCGGATCACCCGCGCCTCGCGACGAGCCTCCCCGGGCTGCGGCCGGCCGCGTTCGTCGAGATGCCGGGGCGCGCGCCGCAGCGGCTCCACATGGAGTGCGACACGCTCTGGATCGACACCGATCGATCGATCTGCACGCTCACGTGGCGCGGTCAGATCGCCCTTGAAAACAAGGCTCAACCGGGCCGCGTCGTCGTCGCGATGGAGGAGGGCCAGAAGCGGATGAGCTACCCCGACATCCAGCGCATCGAGGCCGGCGCGTCGGCCCCGCCGCCCGTCCCGAAGCCCCCGCCGAGCCAGGAGGGCACCGCGATCGTCGAGCTCGTGGAGACACAGGCGGTGAGCGTGCGCGACACGGCGCGCGCGGCGCTCGCGGGCATGTCGTCGTCGGCGAGCGTGAAGACGGACTCCGCGGTGCCGTTCGCGCAGGCCGGCGCCGCGAGGCCCGCGGACATGCCGCAAGCGCACACGATGCCGCACCGGCGCACCCCGCACACGATGACGGACGTGAACCTGTCGGCGGATCTCCCTTTTCTGCGCGCGGAGAAGGACGCCTCGGAGCAGCCGCGGCCCGCGCCCTCGTCGGCGTTCGCGAGCGCGCTCCCGTTCCCTGCGGTGCCGCCGCCCAGCGCCGCGCCGCCCTCCGCGCCGGCCCCGAGCGTCGCGCCGCCGCCCATCACACCGCCGCCCGTTGCGCCGCCGCCGGTCGCGCCGCCGCCGGTCGCGTCGCCTGCTCCGGTGACGCCCGTCACGGACAGCCCGTGGGCCGGCGGGGGTCCGCGCGCAGGCTCCGATACCGGCGCGTACAAGCCTCCGTACGATCCGTCCGGCGCGCGCGCGGTGTCGCCGATGGTGACGCCGCTGCCACCCCCGCCGCCTCCGCCTCCGCCGCCGGCCCCGGTGGTCGCCGCGGCGACGGTGGGAGGCGCGCTCGCCGCATCGAACGCCGCGGCCGCGACCGACGTGAAGCCGCCGCCCGCCGTGACGCCGGCGCCGCGCCCCGCGCGCTCCTTCGGCGCCCGCGAGATGGTGGACCTCCTGTGGTTCGACCCGTCGATCGCCCCGCGCCTCCGCGAGCACGCCCGCTACAAAGAGATCCTCCAGGAGGCCGCGCCGAAGCCGAAACAAGCCTCTTTCGACGACGATCCGTTCGAGGAGGCGATGGCCGCGGAGGAGCCCGAGGACATCAAGGCGCGCCGCGAGATCTTCGCCGTCCTCACGCGCGGCGACGCGATCGACGCGGAGGGCGTGGGCGAATCCATGGCCGATGCCGTCTCCGACGACGGCACGTTCGTCCCGCCGATCGTGCTCCTCTCCGGAGAGCTCTCGTTCCTCTTCGACGAGCTCGCGCAGCTCAAGGCGATGGTCGCGGCGACGAGCCCGCTCTCGCAGTCGGACAAGAAGCTCAAGGAGACGCTCGACACGGTGAACGAGATCCTCCAAACCCCTTGGATCCAAGGCTCCACGGGCGTCGCGGAGGGCCTCGTGAACCGCGTGAAGGAGGCGTTCGCGCAGGGGAACCGCACGCTCCCCGCGAGCTACCTCGACACGCACACGGAGCGGATGCTCCTCGAACAGCGCGCCTTCCAGAAGCGCACCGTCTTCGGCGAGCCGCACCTCCGCACGCTCCTGTCGCCGCTCGGCGTGCAGGCGGCGATCCCCACGTACCTCGCCGAAGGCCTCGCGACGAAGCTGCCGATGGTCCTCAAGATGCGCGTGCGGATCCTGGCCGAGGCGCACCTCCCTCAAGACCAGTACGAGACGTACCCCGCGTGCCTGAAGGCCGTCGCCATCGGCCGAGTGTCGCCTCTGCCCGGAAGGCGATAAGCGGCAGATCCCCGCGTGCGACTCATGTAGACTCGCCGCCCCATGCCCATCCTCGAGCTGTCCTTCGACTCCGGCGAAGACTCGCTGAGCGTGCGCCGCTTCACCGTGCACGAGGCCCTGTCGTCCCAGTTCGACGTGTCGATCGTCGCGCGCTCCCCGAACGAGGACATCGATCTGGAGTCCATCGTGGGCAAGGCCGCGGGCTTCCTGCTCGTGGATCAGACGCTCGCGGCCCGCGCCTGGACTGGCATCGTCGCCGAGATGGAGCAGATCCGCGTGGAGGCGCCGACGGGCGCGGGAGTCGGCCTCTCCACGTACTTCCTCCGCATCGTCCCGGTGATGTGGCTGCTCGGACAGCGCACGAACAACCGCATCTTCCACAAGTCCACGGTCCCCGCGATCGTGCAGAAGATCCTCGGCGAATACGGCATCACGCCGAAGCTCAAGCTGAGCGAGCCGCACCCGGAGCACGAGTATCGCGTCCAGTACGGAGAGACGGATCTGGCCTTCGTGAGCCGCCTCCTCGAAGAAGAGGGCATCTCCTATTTCTTCGGCCAGAAGGACAGTGGCGGCAAGATCACGAGCGAGCTCACCCTCACCGACAAGCCTCAAATCGCCGAGGCGCGCGCCCCGATCGCCTACGCCGACAACCCCAACGAGACAGGCGGCAACGCCTACGTCACGAGCGTCAAGCTCTCCCACCGCGTCCGCCCCGGGAGAGCCACGCACCGAGACTACGACTTCGAGAAGCCGGATTATCTCCTCCTCGGCCAGAGCGAGAAATCGAAGGCGCCGGAGGACATGTACGAACAGTACGTGTACGAGCACGGCATCTTCACCGAGGACAAACCGGGCAAGATCCGCGCGGACATCCACATCGAGAGCCGCCGCCGGGACAAACGCACCGTCAGCTACCACTCCAACGTCTTCGGCCTCGCGCCGGGCGCCGTGTTCACGATGCTGGACCACCCCCGGCCGGACCTCGCGCCAGGCGTGAAGCTCCTCGTGATCGAGGCCAGTCTGGACGGCACCGCCACCGCGGAGTGGAGCCTCTCCGGACATGCCGTATTCGCGGACGCCCCGCACCGCCCGGCCCAGATCACGCCGCGCCCGGTGATCCACGGCATCCAGAGCGCCATCGTCGTAGGCCCCAAAGGGGAGGAGATCCACACCGACGAGCACGGCCGCGTGAGGGTGCAGTTCCACTGGGACCGAGAGGGCAAGTACGACGACAAATCCAGCCTGTGGCTCCGCGTCAGCCAGGGGTGGGCGGGCGCTGCATACGGCATGTTCGCACTGCCGCGCGTCGGTCACGAGGTGCTGGTCGCGTTCTGGGAAGGCAACCCGGACGAGCCAGTCGTCGTCGGCCGCGCCCACAACCAGAAGATGCGCGTCCCGTACAAGCTGCCGGACGAGAAGACGCGCTCCACCTGGCGCAGCGACTCCTCCCCTCACTCGAACGGATTCAACGAGATCATGTTCGAGGACAAGGCCGGTCGAGAGCTCGTGTACATCCAGGCTCAGAAGGACCTCAACAAGCTCGTCAAGCACAACGAGTCGGAGCGGACGGGCGCCAATCGCACGGTGATCGTGGGCGCGAATCGGTCCTCCACGGTCGGCGCGAACGACTCCACGCTGGTCGGCGCCAAGCACTCGATCGTGATGGTCACTCCCAAGGAGATGAACGTCCTCAAAGGCGCGGATCCGGACGTCGCGCCGACGACCACGATGATGGAGATGGTGGACGGGAAGATCACGCTCACCACCGGAAAGGCCACGGTCGAGATCGACGGGCCGAACATCCTGCTCAAGGCGGACGGCGACATCAACTTGAAGGCCGGCGGCGACGTGATCATCCACGGCGGACCCTTCGTGAAGATCAACTGCTGACGATCGGAGAACCCCGTGCCCCCTGCCGCGAGAGAGACCGATCTCACGACCCACGGCGGCTTCATCGCCGAGGGATCTCCCGACGTCTTCATCGGGTGGCTGCCCGCCGCGCGCCTGCTCGACAAGCACATTTGCCCGCTCCACGGCCCCGGCCCGATCACCGAGTCTTCGGCCACGGTCTTCATCAACAAGATGGGTGCGGCGCGCTTGGGGGACGCGTGCACGTGCATGATCCCGTCGACGAAGGCCGGCGGCGGCTCCTCTTCCTCGTCTCCGAATCCGCAGTTCAAGATGAACATCGAGCGGAAACAGAACGTGAAAGAGGAGGCCATCGACAAGGTCAAAGAGGGCAAGGACGCGTGGAAGGACAAGCCCCCGAAGGACCCTGTCACCAAGGTCACCGCGTCGCTCTCCAAGGAGTTCGGCAAGGCCGACAGCATGAAGCCCGACGACCATTTCCAGTGGTTCGCGGGCAAGCGCGGCGGCACGGCGACTGCCAGTTACGAGACGGAGCTCCACAACCTCCGGAACGCCAAGGCCGACGCGAACGTCAAATACGAGGTCGAGGGCTCCGTCGCGCGCGCGCAGGGGCAGCTCGGTGACGTCAAGAAGGGCGATTTCGCGCAGGTCAAGGGGGAGGGAAAGCTCCTCACCGCGAAGGCCTCCGCGCAGGGCGGCGCCACGCTCGACGTCAAGAACGGCGTCCTCAAACAGGCGAGCATCGGCGGAGAGGCCGGCATCGGCGCGTCCGTCGTCGAAGGCAAGGTGTCGGGTCAGACTCGGCCCTTCAAGCTGCCTTTCATCAACTACGGTATCTCGTTCAACGGAGAGGCGTCCGGCGCGCTCCTCACGGCCGAGGCGAAGGCCTCCGCGATGGCCGGCTACAAAGAAGGCAAGTGGACCTTCGGATTCGGGGCCAAGATCGGCGCCGCGCTGGCCGGTCTCGGGTTCAAATTCGGCTTCACGATCGAGAAACTGCCGCCGCCCGCCCCCCCGCCGGAGCCGCCCGGCGTGCCCGGATTCGCCGGGATCGACCCTATTTCGATGGGTTGTTTCACCGTCCTCATCGGCGGGATGCCGCCGCCGTACATCCCCGGTCCGCCCACAAAGGCAGATTACGGTGGTCACGTGATTGCCAGTCCGGGCGATCGCAACGCGCCCGCAGCGATGGAGTCCAAGGCCGATCCGGTGGAGGAGCGCCGCATCCAGAACAAGGAGCTGGCCATGCAGATCCTCCCGGACGGGCGGACTCGGCTCCAGGCGGACGCGGCGAAGGTGGGAGTCACGGCGGCGCGGCTCCAGGCCATGACGGAGGGCAAGTGTCCTCTTTCGTTCCCGACGCCCGAGGTCTTCCACGAATTCAAGAAGGAGCTGCGCGAGGTGATGGACGCCATCGGGCTCGCCGACTCGGTGCTGCGGCTCAAAGGCACCTCCACCACCTTCTACTCGGAGAACCCCGGAAAGCCTCTCGGCCACCACTTCGACGCGAACCCCAAAGAGCCTGCGGACGTCGATATCGGCATCGAGAGCAAGGCGCTCACCACGCAGATGGCGCGGGCGGGCGTGCAGCCCAATCCGAAGATACCGACCATCTTCAAGACCAAGGACGTCATGAAGCTGCAGCCGAAGCTCCAGGCGTTCTCGCAGAAATGGACCCAGAAGCTGGGCCGTGACGTCAACTTCGTCGGCCTCGTCGACCCGTCCAAGCCGCCCGCGGCGCCGACGGATTACCTCTTGTGAGCGTGGCTGTCATGGAGAACGTCGTCTCGAAATCCTTCGATAGCCCGCTGACGCTCGATCAGATGCTCGCCGCGCTCTCCGCCCGCGTCGGAGGTGTGGAGTGGGGCATCCGCGAGAGCGACGTGGACGACCGCTACATCAAGGGAGTGACGTCCGAAGAGGTGAAGATCCGCGTCCTCTTCGAAGACCCGAAGTTCAGCGTGGAGGTCTATTTCCCCCTGAACGAGGATGCCAGTCCGAAGATGTCCAACGCGGACAAGCGCGCTTTCCTGAAGCGCCTCGACGGTCACGTGCTCACGGCCCTGAAAGCCCAGAACGTGAAGGACGAGTGACGCCATGCCCACCTTCGTCCTCTCGTTCGACTCCGGTGAAAAGTCCCTCGACGTCCGCAAATTCTCCGCGGCCGAGGCGATCGGCGCCCCGTTCGAAGTGCAAGTCTACGCCCGCTCGCCGAACGCGCACATCGATCTGGAGAGCCTCCTCGGCAAGCCAGGGGGCCTGTTGGTCCACCAGGAGCCGATGTCCGAGCCGCGCGCCTGGACAGGCGTCATCAGCCACGCGGAGCAGCTCCAGGCGGAAGAGACCGGCCTCTCCACGTACTTCTTCGTCATCTCCCCCACCATCTGGATGCTCAAGAAGCGGACCGGAAACCGCATCTTCGAGCACGTCACCATCCCGCAGATCGTGACCCAGATCCTCGCCGAATACCGCATCACGGCGAAGAGCCAGCTTCAACGCAAGCACGAAGAGCACGAGTATCGGGTCCAGTTCGGAGAGACCGACTTCGACTTCGTGAGCCGCCTCCTCGAGGAAGAGGGCATCTCGTACTTCTTCCGATCGGTGCCGGAAGGGGACGGCTACAAGACCGAGCTGGTGCTGTCCGATGAGCCGCAGTCCGCCGATCTCCGGCCGAATTGCCCCCTCACGTTCAACGACACGCCGACCGAGACCGCGCGCCGAGAGCACGTGTCGCACGTCCGCGTCCACCAGCGCGTGCGCCTCGGGAAGGTGACTGTCCGCGACTTCGACTTCACGAAGCCGGACCGCCGACTCGAAGGCAAGAGCGACGAGGCCGCGGCCCCGGAGGGCCGGTACGAGGACTATCGGTATCGCCCGGCGGCCTTCATCAAGGACCGAAAAGGCGAGCCGCGCGCCGTCCCGGATACGGAGACGAAATCGTTCGCGGACGTCACGCTCCTCGCGACGCGCAACGACCGCCGCGAGGTCCGCTTCGAGAGCAACGCCTACGATCTCTGCCCGGGTGTCGTCCTCAACATCGACCATCACCCGCGCTCGGATCTGGCCCCTTCGAACAAGATCCTCGTCACTTCGTCACACCTCGAAGGCACGACCGATCTGGAGTGGGAATTCAACCTGGTCGGCTCGTTCGCGAAGGTGCCTTATCGCCCCACGCAGCGCGCGAAGAAGCCGGTGATGAAGGGCGTGCAGAGCGCCATCGTCGTCGGCCCCAAAGGCCAGGAGATCCACACGGACCCGTTCGGCCGCGTGCGCGTGCAGTTCCACTGGGACCGCGACGGCGAATACAACGAGAAGTCCTCGTGCTGGGTGCGCGTCAGTCACGGCTGGTCCGGCTCTGCATACGGCATGATCACGCTGCCGCGCATCGGACACGAGGTCATCGTCGACTTCCTCGACGGCGATCCGGATCACCCGATGATCGTGGGCCGCCTCTACAACAAGCGCACGAAGGCCCCGTACAAGCTGCCGGAGCACCGCACCAAGAGCACCTGGAAGTCGAACAGCTCGCCGAATTCGGACGGATTCAACGAGATCATGTTCGAGGACAAGAAGGACCGCGAGCTCCTTTACGTGCAGGCGCAGCGCGACCTCTCGAAGCTCGTGAAGGCCGACGAGATGGAGCGCACAGGGGCCAATCGCTCGCAGACGGTCGGCGGCAGTCGCACGCTCGTCGTCGGGAGCAACGACTCCACCACGGTCGGGAAGCAATTCTCGGTCACGATGGTGAAGCCGAAAGACCTGCAGATCGAGAAGCAGGGGGACGCCGAGGTCGACGAACTACCCACCACGCGCCAGATGGTGGACGGCAAGATCACGCACTCCACCGGCGACATGAACGCGGTGATCGAAGGCCGGAACATCTCTCTCTTCGGCAAGGGCGATGTCGTCCTCAAGGCCGGCGGCGACATCAACATCCACGGTCGCCACGTCTACATCAACTCGATGGATGTGACTGGCCAGTCGCCCGAAAAGGCGCAGACGGGCGGCGCGAAGGCCGGTCCACCCGAGGGCCGTGTCCTCGACGCGATCAAGGGCCTCTTCGGCTTCAAGAAGCGCGAGGCTCCGGCCGCTCCGGAGCGCAAAGAGCTCGTCGTCCCGCACCGCGAGCAGGTCGGCGGCACGTGCGGCCTCGCGGCGCTCGGCATGGTGATGGATTACTGGAAGGGAAAGGACGCCGCGCAACAGGCACCTTCGCCGGACGTGATCCTGAAGACCGCGCAGGACAAGGGCTGGACGACCACCGGCGGGATGTGGGAGCGCGACGAGGCCAAGCTCGCCCGCGAATTCGGCTACGACGCCAAGCACGTGCCGGGCGCGACGATGGCCGACGTGAAGAAGGCGATCGACGAAGGAAAGCCGGTGCTCATCACGTTCTCGGTCGACAACGTGGGTGACCCGAAGGACGGGAAGGACCGCGGGCACTACGCGGTGATCAAGGGCTATTTCTCGAAGGATGGGAAAGACTACGTGCTCGCGCAGCACGGCTGGGGGAGCGCCAAGAACAAGGTGTGGGAAGAGAAGGCCTTCGAGTCGTCGTGGAAGAGCTACAATAACAGTCAGATGGTGATCGTGACACCGAAGGGGACCAAGTGAGGCTCGTCTCGAAAGACCGGATCCACCCGCAGGGCCCCGGCGGTGGCCCGGTGTCGCTCGTCCGGATCGGCCCCACCGGCGATCGGGTGGCCTTCGTCATGCCCGAGGGCCCGGACGCCGGACTCCATGTCTGGGACGCGTCGGCCGGAGCGCGCCGCCTCGTCGCGCTGGAGGACTTCGCGATCGACGACGTGGCGTGGTCTCCGGATGGTCAGCACATCGCGTATTCTCGATCTGGGGGACCGCCCGGGAGCTACGGAGAGGTGGCGTGGGCGTCGAGCCTGGCCGCCGGAGAGCTCGGCCGCGCGCCCGCCATGAGCTTCGCCTGGACACCGAAGGGAAACGCCCTCATCTTCGCGGACCCCGTCGAAAAGGCCCTCTTCCGCAAGCCGCTCGTCGGAGAGAAGCAGCGCCTCGCGGACCTCCCGGACGACTTCGATCCTCAGAACGCGCCGAAGATATCCCTCTCGCATGATGGTGCCCTGATCGCGGCCACGTGCCGTCGCTCGGCGGAGGACGTCAGTGAGGTGTGGATTCTGGAGCGGAAGGACGCTGGCATCGATCGCCGCGTCCTCACGCAAATCCCGGGCGCCAGCGTGATCGTGCACCCGATCTGGGCGCCTCGGACTCCCACCATCGCGCTCTACATCGTGCACCTCGAACAGGAGAAGAGCGCCATCGTCGCGGTGCCGCGGCTGGAAGGGGAGGGCATCATCCTCCATGAGGGCGACTTCATCGATCCTGGCCTCCGCCCCGCGTGGTCCCCGACTGGCCGCACGATCGCGTTCTTCGGCGTGGAGAAGGCGCGTCACGAGTTCACGAAGAGCGGCCCTCCGCGGCTGATCCTGCTCACGGACATCGCGAAGGACCGCCCGCGCGCGGTGCCGGTGACGGCCCCGGACGAGATGTCGGGCGGCCTCACGTTCCTCGACGATCATCGCATCGCGGTGGACGGCGGCGAGGCGGCTTATCTGCTCACGTTCTCGGACCCGGTGTGAGGAAGGCCCCTGACGGAAGGGGCCAATCGTGATAGGGAGTCTCAGGCAGCATGGCACTCGACGATCCTGACATGCCGGTGATGGGCCTCGTCCCTTCGAAAGAAGAGCTCGAGGACATGATGACCATCACGTACCGCCACGATCGCCCGGAATTCGAGCACAGCTTTCTGCTCCCGGACGGTTGGTATCAGCAGGCGCCGCCCCCCGGAAAGCCGGAGCTGAAAGACAGCGAGTACGATTTCCTGGCGCTCGGCGTGTACACGCTGGCGAAGGACTTCGTGCCTCCGGTGGTGTTCACGGTCGGAGTTCGCCCGGTCCCGAAGAAGGGAGTCGTGTGCGAGTGGCTGGAGAAGAACGTGATCCTGCAGGGTCTCGCGCTCCAGCGGATGACGGTCCACAAATTCCTGTTCGGCTGGGGGGCCGACGCGATAGCCCTCCAGGAGAGCGACATCGGCCCTCTCAAGATGCGAGTCACGATGTTCGAGGACTCGAAGCGCCTCTGGGTCCTGACCGGCATGGCCCCGCTCAACCTCTGGGAAGGCTCCGTGATCCCGCTCTCCCGCGCGATCTGCACCTTCGAATTGGCCCACCCCGGCGCGCAGACGGTGCCCGTGCTCGTGAGCCCCGACGGCACCAAGTCGATCCCCTGACAAGACAGACCGTATTCAAAGGTGCCCCCCACGGCCTCCGTCGCTGTCGCTCCTCCGGCCCGCGCCCCCCAATCGTCGTGCTCGCCGCTGCGCGGCTGCGCGCGCCGGCCCCCATTGGGAGGACGGAGTCCGGTCCGCGAAGGCGGAGCTCCGTCCGGCGGAGCGGAGTCCGTAGCGGAGCGGACGCCGTCCTCGACGTTGCGCCGAGGGGGGCGCCCGTCACTCACCACAGCCGCACGGACTGGAGCGACATCCACGCTCGGCGACAGGCGTCGTCGGTGTCGCACGTCACCTCGAACCACAGGCGCGGCTCGTTCACGGCGGCGCTCTCCTGCATCGGGACGCCGGCGCCCTCTTCTTCGAAGGCCAGCGTGATCTCGTGCGGCGTGCGGCGGGCGTGCGCGGGCGCTCCGTCGACGTGGACGAAGGTGCCCGTGCGCTCGATCGTCGCCAGGAGATCGTCGCTCCCCTCGAAGTGACGCCGCAGCTTGACGCCGCCGCCCGAGAACCCCTCCGGACAGCGCGCGCGATCCGCGCCGTCGCAGATCATCTCCGGCGGCAGGTACATCGTGAAGCCGCCGGCCTCCCCGACGCAGCGCCACCGCGCGGGGATCTCCGCCGGACGCGGCTCGGCGCAGCGCGTGGCCACCGCGGAGAGGAGCGCTTCGTACTCGGCGGCCCCCGTGAGCACGCCGGGGCGCGGCTTCGGCGCGCTGAGCGGCTTCGTCGCGGCCTGCCCGCCTTTGTCCGGTCGCGCGGTGCGGCGCGGCGGCTTGCCGATGAGGAACGCGATGCCGCACGCCACCGCGACGACCGTCATCAGCGCGGTGGCGAAGCGCCCCCACACGAAGCGCCGCACCCCGCGCGCGAGCGACGCCGCCCCGCCACGATGCCGCGGCGTCCCGTCGAAGGCGAGCTGCACGGGCGCGTTCTCCGCGCCGCCGAGGACCCACCGCGCGCCGTCCCGGTAGCCGGTGCGCGTCCCGTCCGAGGCCTTCGACAGCACGCCCGCCGCGCGCACGAACGCGCCCGTGCGGAGGCTGCGAAACAAGGGCCGCGCGTGCACCGGAGCGATCACCCCCGAGTCCGGCAGGGCCGCGCCGGAGGTGGCCGCCGCGATCCGCTCACGGACCGCGGCGCTCAGCGTGTGGAACGGCGCGCCCGGATCCGTCTCGTCGGAGCCGACCGTCACTTCGACGGGCCCTTCGACGAGCACGTCATCGTTCCCGCTGCGCAACACCAGCACGCCTGCGCGCATCGAATGCGTGAGCCGCAGGTTGCGCGGTGCGTCCCGTGCGAGGGCCGCGAGCTCGTTCGCGATCGCGCGTGCGCCGGCGCTCTCGACGGTGGCGGCGGCGGCCTCGTGCCCGTCCTCGAAGCGCCCGCACGCGCTCTCGATCACGTGGAGCCGCCCTTCGAGGACGACGCGCTCCCCCGGGGCCGCCTCATCGACGCGCGCCCTCGGTTTCCCGAGCATCTCGCGAGCGCGCCGCGCCTCCGCCCGCCGCTCCCCTGCGCCGAGCGCGAGCGCCGCGAGGCTCAACGCGACGGGCGCGGCGAGGAGGAGGATCTGCGGGGGGAGGAGCCATGCGGGCATGGGGCCGAGACCGGAGCCTACGAGCAAGGGCCTTCGAAATCGAGCTTTCGGGCCTGTGATCTGGCTCTTTTTCCGCATGACACCCGCTGCCGCTCACGAGGCCGTTCCTTTCGGCGCCGAGGCTCGGATACGATCCGCGATCGTGCGCTGCGGGCCCCGAAGTCAGGGCGCCTTCGATCGTCTGATCGTCCCCGCCGATCCCGTTTTTGTGCGGCGAGGGAGCCGTCCCCCCACGGAGAGGCCACTCCCAGGAAACATGGAAAGCGATTCCCCGGTGATCCCTGATGCAGCATCTTCTTCGGCCAGCGCGGCCGAAGACGAGGCCCCGCCGAGCATGACGCCGCGATCGAACGGAACGAGCTGGTGGTTCCGCCGCCAACCCGCGAAGGACACGATCCCGCCGCCGCCGATCGCCGTGAGCGAAGGCGCGACGTACGACGTTGCCGATCTCGAGCTCCACCTGAACCGAGCGATCCGATTCTCGATCGACACGCAGGATGTGCGGGGCGCCTGGAGCGTAGACCCGGACCCGCGCCTCTTCGACACGGCGCTCGTCGCGTACGTGCTCTCGCACGTCGAGTCGCAGCAGGCTTCGGCTGCTGTGGAGCGCGCGTTCGGATGGATCATTCACCAGACGCCGCAAGATCACGACCCCATCGCGCTGCTGCTCGACGCGACGCCGCGCGGCCTGCTCTCGGGTCAGTTGAGCACCGTCGATCTGCGAGGTCCCACGCTGTACAGCAACCTGTACCGCCGCAAGACTTTGCTCCTGTACACGCTGGCTCTGCACGCCGGCGTCCGCGTGCTGTCGCCTTACGTGCCGTCCCAGCTCAAGGAGCAGGTGAAGCGCTTCTACGAGCGGTCCGCGTTCATCCGCACCAAGCGATGGAGCAAGGTCGATCTGATCAGCGTCTACGCGGTGCTGGAGGCGATCGACGGGAATCGTTACGCGGCGGCCGCGGCGTGCGAGCGGCTCGTCGACATGCAGGCGCCGGACGGCAGCTTCTGTCACAACCCGGTGACCACGGCGATCGCGTTCCTCGCGCTGTCGGTGGGCCTCCCAGATTCGGACGTCTGGCACCGTTGCTACCGCCACCTGCTGTCGTCGCAGCACGCGGACGGCACCTGGCGCTTCTGCCTGTGCGACGTCTGGGACACCACACAGATCCTCCGCGCCTACGGCGACCATCCAGTTTTCGCGCGCAAAGCTGCCGAGAAGGCGCGCGCCTTCGTGATCGGGACGCAGAACGCGGACGGCGGCTGGGGGTTCCGCACCGACATCGAGTCCGACAACGACACGACCTCGTGCGCGCTGCTCTCGCTTCGCGAGCATGATGACGAGGGGGCGGCGCAGGCGGTGGAGCGCGGGATCGACTGCCTGCTCAAGCTTCAGCGCGAGGACGGGTTGTGGAACACGTGGCAAGCGGCGGATGACCATCCGGTGGAGGATTGTGTCGCGCACGTCACCGCAGCGATCGGCGCCTTCCGTGGGACCCACTCGCGCTCGATCCGAAACGCGCAGAAGTGGTTGGAGGACCAGTATCAGCAGAACGGTCGCTGGACGGCTGGTTGGTACCGGAGCTTGCCGTACAGCACCCTTGAAGTGAGCAAGGGGCTCAGGGCGGGCCATCCGATCGCGTACAGCGCGGTCCGTGCGCTATGCGCGCTGCAGAACGCGGATGGAGGATTCCCGCCGGAGCCGGGAGAGGACAGCACGCCGAGCGCGACGGGCGTAGCGATCGCAGCTCTCGCTGAGCACTACGACGTGCATCAACCCTTTCTTCGCCGCGCTCTAGAGTACTTGTTCCGACAACAAAACCCCGATGGCACATGGCCCGGAGTCCCTGAAACGTACGCACCGCGCCCGCTCACCACCCACTATCCGACGGAGACTCACGCGCTGATCGGGTTCGGGCTGATGGCGGTCTGGCGGCGGATGATCAAGGATCATGCAAAATAGTATGGCGCGCGAGCGACACGAACCAGACGATGCAATGCTCGAACGACTGAGTGCGTGGGGAAAAGGACTGAAGGGCTTCAAGAGAGAACACGCACGTAATGCGTTGTTGATCGTTCGCAAGTATGTGGAAGGCGTCGAGCTGCCAGACGGCAGCCGCGTTCAGGGCGTCGGAGTCGTGGATCCCGATAAGCTGCTCCTGTTTGCGAAAGATCTGACTTGGACCTTTTGGCTTGATGAGGCATTCGATGGTCGAGACCGATATCCTGTTGATACCACTGACGTCGTCAATGCCATTTTCGGACAGCAGGGAAAGACCGCCGAGGCAGAAGGCTTTGTCCTACTTGATGAGTCATTCCGCGAGCATCTTCGGAACGACGCATCCCCGGAGCTCGCTCTTTGGAGAGCTACGGCTGCCGCTGCAGTGACCGCATGGGGACTAGAGCATGAGCTGTCTCGCGGAAGAACCGAGTTGAGCTATGCAGAATACGTTGAAAATGGCGTGAACAGCACCGCTGTGCCCCACATCGTTGCGACAGCATCTCTGCTGTACGACTACCACATGTCGTCGCGACTGGACGAAGAAGCGGTGAGACGTTTGGTTCGGAATCTGAGCCTCTCTTGTCGCCTACACAATGATCTGTTTAGCGTTGAAAAAGAGCGTCAGGAGGGGTGCATGGCCAACGCCGTTCTCCTCCTCGACATGTTGTTTCCTGGGATTGACAGTCAGGCGTTCGTGGCGCGCGATCTGGGCGGCTATGAACGAATGATCTCTAAAGATGTCGAGAAGCTTGGCGCGGAAGATGTCTTTAGTCGGTTGGCGACGGTTATGCCGGCGGCCCACCAAGTGCTCTATACATCGCCCCGTACTTCGTACCGTCCGCCGACTTAGAAAGGCGAGAGCTTCGTCCGCCGCCTCGCTCACTGTGGCTGATAGGACATCTTCATCCGAACAACAGCTCGCGTGGCTTCTTCGGTCATCGACTTGGTCAGTTTCAGGTGCGCCAGCGCTTCGTCCAACTTCGAGAACGGGAACGCCTTGATCTTCACGCCGAGCCACCCAACGGCCGTTACCAAGCCTCGAACAAGGCCTTCATCGGTCAGCACCGCCACCTCGATGCCGCGGCTGATGCAAGCTTCCGAGACCATCTTGCGCTGAACGCTGGTAACGTCGAGCTCGCCAATTCCCATCGCGAGGTAGCGAGTGATGCGCTTGGAGGTGAGCTCCTTTGCGCAATCGGCCCACACTGAGTCCGGCGCTCGACCAGGGACGGTCAAGGAGATCATCAGATCATCGATCACCACCCATTTATGGCTTGGCTGCTTCATTTGCTACCTCACATGGTGCCCCGGTACACATACGCGTTCGGATGCTACCCGGTGCCAAGGCTCACTGCAAGCCTCAGTTTTGTCCTGGATTCCGTTCGGTTGGACTGCCGACTGCTGGAGTACGGACCACGAGCAGGCACGCGCGCACACGAGGCTTGGGTGCCAGGAACTGTCGGGCCGACAGCCTCCGACGGCGGCCGCCACCCCTCGGCTCTCCAAAATTCCTCAGATTTAGCCTGATTTTGCTCGGCATGCCGCTCGCTATGTCGGGTCGGCATGCAGGCCACGGTGCTCACCTTCTCGCTCGTCGGGCTCGACGCGCAACCCATTCTCGTCGAGGTCGACTCCGGACGCGGGATCGCTCAGTTCAACCTCGTCGGGCTTCCGGAGGCGTCCGTTCGCGAGAGTCGGGTTCGCGTCCGCGCGGCGCTCCTTCAGGTCGGCGTCGAGCTCGATGAGCTCGTCATCACCGTCAACCTCGCGCCCGCCGACATCAAGAAGAGCGGCGGATCCTTCGATCTCGCGATCGCGATTGGCATCCTCGGCGCGCTCGGACGCATCCCCGAAGGCGCGCTCGCCGGCACCGCGGTCCTCGGCGAGCTGTCGCTCTCCGGCTCCATCAAGCACGTGCGCGGCGTCCTCCCCGTGCTCCGCGCCGCCGCGAAAATAGGGGCCGCGCGCGTCGTCGTGCCGCTCGCGAACGCCGCGGAGGCCGCGCACGTCCGCGGCATCGACGCCCTCGCGGCCGAGCACGTCACCGAGGTGATCGCTCACTTCCGCGGCGAACGGCCGCTCTCCGCCGTGACCCCCGGCGCACCCTCGCTCTCCGCCCTCCGCGCCGAGGTCGATCTCTCCGAAATGCGCGGGCAACACGCCGCTCGACGCGCGCTCGAGATCGCCGCGGCCGGCGGACACAACCTGCTCTTCATGGGGCCGCCGGGGTGCGGCAAGACGATGGCCGCGCGCCGACTGCCCACCATCCTGCCGCCGCTCTCTCCAGAAGAGGCGCTCGAAGTGACCGCGATTCACTCGATCGCAGGGCTCGTGCCGGGCTTCGGGCTCGTGACGACTCGGCCCTTCCGCGCGCCGCATCACACGGTGAGCCCGGCCGCGCTCGTCGGCGGCGGGGAGCCGGTCCGGCCCGGCGAGGTGTCCCTCGCGCACGGTGGGTGCCTGTTCCTCGATGAAGTGGCGGAGTTCCGCCGCGGCGCCCTCGAAGCGCTTCGGCAGCCGCTGGAGGACGGGACAGTGACGATCTGCCGCGCCCGCGCCCGCGCCGTGTTCCCCGCGAAGCCGCTGTTCATCGCGGCCTCGAATCCCTGTCCGTGCGGCTTCTTCGGCGAGCCCTCGCGACGGTGCGGGTGCAGCGACGAGCGCGTGGCCGCTTATCGTGCGAGGCTGTCGGGGCCGCTGCTCGACCGGATCGATCTCCAGATCTCGCTGCGGCAAGTGACCATCTCGGACCTCACGCGACAGGCCACCGGAGAGGCGTCCTCCGCCGTCCGCGAGCGGGTGCTCGCCGCGCGAGCGGTCCAGTCGGAGCGCGCGGATCGCGGGGAGGTGAGCGCCTCGGTGAACGCGGCGCTCGGGCCCAAGGACATCGGTCGCGTGGCGGCGCTCGACGCGGCCGGCGGCGAGCTCCTGGCGCGCGCCGTCGAACGGCTCGGCCTCTCCGCGCGCGCCTACGACAAGGTCCTCCGCGTCGCGCGGACGATCGCGGATCTCGAGGGCGCCTCCGCGGTGAAGAGCGCCCACGTCGCGGAGGCGATCCAGATGCGCCTCCTCGACCGCCGCCCGATATCGCCGAGGCCCGCGGACCGCCGGAGCCCGCCGCCCGCCGCGTGAAGAAAGAGAGAAACTGGACAGGCGGTGTGACGACAGGGAAGGGGCCGGCAGGGATGGAGTCGCTCGCTGAGTAGTAGAGGGTTCCCCTCCCTGCGGCTGCGAAGCAGGCGCTTTGGGAGGGGCGGGCGCGCGCAGCGCGACCGGGGGTGGGCAACTGCTGGTGGGGAGTGAGACGTCGTGGGTGGACTGGCACCATCCACTTCCGTGAGCGGGGTCGCCTCGAAATCCGCTCGCGATTGCGATGCTCGACATCGATGCTCGAGGCGGGCCGTCCCCCGGCGGTCCTGTGGAGTTTCTCTGCGCCTTCGGGGAGGCGCGACTCTGATGGATGTCACGAATACAAGAGAGATCGAGGGAAATCATGGAGCCGAACGAGAAGGCAAAGGCGCTCAAGCTGGCCGTCGTCAACATCGAGAAGCAGTTCGGGAAGGGGGCCATCATGGCGCTCGGAGAAGATGAGGAGCGGCCGGCCATTCCGGTCATGTCGTCGGGGTCTCTGGGGCTCGATATCGCGCTCGGCGGCGGGTATCCGCGCGGGCGCATCATCGAGATCTACGGGCCCGAGTCGAGCGGGAAGACCACGCTGACGCTGCACGCGATCCGCGAGATCCAGAAGGACGGCGGCGTCGCCGCCTTCATCGACGCCGAGCACGCGCTCGACGTGAAGTACGCCCGCGCCATCGGCGTGGATACGTCGAAGCTCCTCGTCGCGCAGCCGGACAGCGGCGAGCAGGCGCTGGAGATCTGCGAGAGCCTCGTGCGCTCCGGCGCGGTCGATCTCGTGGTGATCGACTCCGTGGCTGCGCTCGTGCCCAAGGCCGAAATCGAAGGCGACATGGGGGATCCGCACATGGGGGTGCAGGCGCGCCTCATGAGCCAGGCGCTGCGGAAATTGACGGGGATCACGCACCGCACGGGCACGACCATCGTGTTCATCAACCAGCTCCGACAGAAGATCGGCGTCACCTTCGGCAACCCGGAGACGACCACCGGCGGAAACGCGCTGAAGTTCTACGCGAGCGTGCGGCTCGACGTGCGGCGCGTGGGGCAAATCAAGGTCGGCGAAGAGGCGGTCGGCGTCCGAACCAAAGTGAAGGTCATCAAGAACAAGGTCGCTCCGCCCTTTCGTGAGGCCGAGTTCGACATGCGGTGGGGGAGCGGCGTCGATCAGGCCGGGGAGCTGCTCGATCAAGGGCTGTCGCTCGGGGTGATCGAGAAGTCCGGCGCGTACCTCTCGTACGACGGCTCGCACCTCGGGCACGGCCGCGAGCGCGCCCGCGACGCGCTGCTCACGAGGCCGGCGCTCTTCGAGGCGATCCGCGCGGCCGTCGAGGAGAAGGCCGCCGAGCGCCGCGCCAGTTCGAAGCCCTCCGCCGCGGTGGAGGCGCTCGCCGCCTGACCCCGCGCCGCGGACAGGCAAGGTGCCAGTCGAGGATCGAAGTTCTAAGTCGAAGTTACGAGTCGCATTCACGAATCGACGTCACGAGTCGCATTCGCGAGGCGACGTCACGAATCCAGGTCACGAGTCCAGGTCACGAATCGAAGTCACGGTCACGTTTCAGGTCAATTCAAGGTCGAAGTCAGAGAGAAGGTAGGTAGTCATGAACGATGGATACAATCGGGTGGTGCTCTTCGGAAACCTCGGCGCGGCGCCGGAGCTGCGCAGGCTCGCGAGCGGGCAGCAGTTCCTCCGCATGCGGCTGGCGACGAACCACACGTTTCTGAACCGCGAGGGCGTGCGCGAGGACCGCGTGGAGTGGCACAGCGTGTCGCTCTGGGGGCCGCGCGCCGAGGGGCTGTCGCGCATCCTGCACAAGGGGTCGTTCCTCCTCGTGGAGGGGCACATCCGCTCGTACAGCTACGAGAAGGACGGGCAGAAGCGGTGGGCCACCGAGGTGCTCGCGCAGAACGTGGTGCTCGGCGGGCGCTGCGGGCCGAGCGGTCACGACGGCGTCGACGACGACGGCCGCGCCGGCGACAACGAGACCGCGCGGGACGACGCGTTCGAGGCGCCCACGATGGAGGCTGCGCAGGAGTCCGGGACGCTCGCGACGAGGGCCTCGCGCGACTCCGAGCCGCCCGCGCGCGCTCCCCGCGATCCGGAGCCGTTCGACGCGATCGACACCGGACGGCCCCCGCGCGGCGGTCAGGGGCACGGAGGGGCCGCGGCGCCTCCTCCGCCGGCGCCTCGGAAGAAGGCGCGCGCGTCGGGGAGCGCCCCGGCGATCGCCGCCTAGGACGACGATCGAAGCGCCGCTGCGGCATTCCAGCGAAATGCGTGCGGGGTCCGGCTCGCAGGGCTTTCTTGCGGGCCGGGCCCCTCCGCCGCCGGGGAGGTGCGTAAAGGGGTTCCGTTTTCCGCGGCGCGCGGGCATCCTCCCCGTTCCGCATGCGGCGCGACCTCCTCGTCCTGATGGGCTTCCTCCGTGCCGGCAAGATGTATCCGGCCGCGGTGCCGATCCGCGGGGTGCCGACCGAGCGATCGCTGAAGGTCGTCTACGAGGCCGCCGCCGAGCAGGAGCGCACCCTCTTCCAGCCCCTGTCGTCGATGCGGACCCACGCCGACGAGCTGAAGCAGCGCACCGCGCTGACCGCCTGGTCCGGCGAAGGCCTCCCCGCCGGCATGCGCGTGAGCGAGGTGCCGGACCCGGGCGTGATCCTGTGCCTGCTCTACGAGACGCGCGGCTCCGACGCGCCGCTGCCCGTCGCGGTGTTCGCGCAGACGCTCCGTCGCTTCGCGCTGCGCGATCCCGTCCTCCGCGCGAAATTCGATCAGCACGTCGATGAAGCCGGCACCTTCGTGCCCGCGTGGCTCTCGCCCGAGGTGCGCCGCCAGCGCTCGCAGGAGGCGTTCGACGCCGCGATGAAGGTGGCCCGCGAGCAAGGGTTCGCGCACGCGGCGCCTCTGCTCGAAGGGGTGCGCGGGGACTCGTACGCGGCCGCGCAGGTGGCGATCGCCGTCTACGAGAAGCGCGAGCTCGGGGACGACGACAGCGCGCTCCGGCGGCTCAACGAGGTGGTGCGCGTGCAGGCGCGCCACGTCGCCGCGCGGATGCAGCGCGCCGAGATCCTGATGCGCGACCCGGGCCGGCGCGTGGAGGCCGCGACGGACTATCTGGCCGTCCTGCGCGAGTGCGCCCGCACCGACGGGGACCCGCCGCCGCGGGAGGTGCGCGACGCCGCGACGGCCGCCCTGTGGGAGCTCTGCGCGGAGTTCCGCAGCGCCCGCAAGCTGGAGAGCGCGCTCGTCACGGCCAAGCAAGACTCCGAGCGCGGCTTCGAGATGCTGTCGCGCTACGTGCACACGCACCCGTGCGCCTGGGACGGGCAGATGCACCTCGCGGTGGTCGCGCTCGCGCGGCAACGGTTCGACCTCGTGGTGAAGCTCCTCGGCGGCGTGCGCTGGCTCTTCCCCGACGACCCGAACCCGCACTTCGTGTACGGCCAGGCGCTCGCGATGATCGGGCCGATCGACGCGGCGGTGCGCGCGCTCACGCTCGCGGAGAGCCTCGCGCCGGGGGACGCGGACATTCGGAAATGGCTCAAATTCGCGCGTGAAAAGGTGGTCGGCGATCGGATGCCCGGGTCCGGCGCGACGGCGATCATCAGCGTCGCGCAGCACGTCGCGCGGTCGCTCCTCGTGCTCATCGGCAGCGTGCGGAAGGGGCGGATCACGGCCTCGGCGCTCGTGCTCCACAAGCTGCCCGGCGACGTGTCGCTCCTTTTCGTGCTGCAGTCCGTGAGCGTGCACGAGCAGCGCCGCGCCGGCACCGAGGTGCAGAGCCCCGACACCGAGGTGGATCTGCGCGCGATGGGCGCCCGCTGCATCCTCACGGATTTCTCGGGCGAGGCGCTCAGCCTGGAGCAGACGGTCGGCGACGTCCCGGATCCGGGCGTGATCGTCGCGGTCTTCTACGAGAACGTGGAGCGCGGCCCCACGGGCCAGGCGGCGCACGACCCCGCGCCCGACGTGGTGCGCCGCTCGGTGATGCAGGCCGCGGAGCAAGACAGCGAGATCGCCTTCAAGGTGTCGCGCCACATGAAGAGCCCCGACGCCACGCTGCGCGGCCGCTTCGAAGCTGCGACGGGCTGATCTCCCGGAAAAAAAGAGGCCCCCTCACCATCGTGAGAGGGCCTCTTTCGAAGGGCGCCGTGAGGGCATCACGGCGCTCGCGTTTCGCTTACTTCTTCGGCTTGATCGTGATCTTCGGCGGGGGCTTCTTGCCGTCGTCCTTGGGCTTGGTCGGGAGCGTGATGACCGGCTTCTTCGGGTCCTTGTCGTCCTTCGTGGCGGCCTTCGGATCGTCCTTCTTCGGGTCGTCCTTCTTCGCGTCCGCGGGCGCGCCGAGCGGGCGCATCGGGCCGAAGTGCGGCTTCGCCTTCACGACGACCTTCTCCATCTTGATCGGCTTGCCCTTGCCGGCCCAGCCGCCGAACGTGAGCGTGTGGGCCTCGTTCGGCTTGGCGAACTTCACGGCCTTCTGCTCGACCACGTCGTCGTCCTTGTCGTCCTCTTTCTGGCGCACCATCTTGAGGTCGTAGCCCTTGCCGGCCTTGTTCGACGCGCCGAAGATCTGCAGCTTCCCGGCGCCGCGATCGAGCTTCACCTCGACATCGTCGTCATCGTCGTCGTTGTCGACGTTGCTGAGGTGGAAGACGAAGCCGTTCTTCTCGTCGTCCATCGCGACCTTCATCGGCGGGATCTTCCCCTTCGCGGCCGGCTTGTAGCGGATGCCGGTGCCGTCGGGCGAGACGGAGATGCGGTCCTTCTGCTTCGCCGCGGGCTTCACGTTCTCGATCGTGACGGCCGTGCCGGCGCCCCAGATCACGACGTCGCCGTCGTCCTTCGCGCCCTCTTTGCCCTCCACGTCGACGTCGTAGCCCTTGCCTTCGGGCAGCTCGTACATCGTCTCGCTCACGGGCTGGCCGTCGATCCAACCGTCGAGATCGATGCGGCGCGCGTTCGGGATCTCGTTCACGAACTTGCCGTCTTTCATGCCGATCACGTGGTTCTCGTCGTCCGTGATCGTGACGTTCGCGATCGAGGTGGAGTCGCCCATCACGCCGCGGGTGCGCGTCGACTTGCAGAAGGGGCACACCATCTTCTGCTTGGTGCGCACGGAGATCGGCACGACGCCGAAGTTGTAGGTCGTCGCGTCGCCGCCCCACGGCATCTTCGCCACGGCGGGGTTGATCGCGGCGAGCTCGTATTTCCAGGTGTTGAGGTTCTTGTCGATCTCGACGTACCGCTCCTTGTTGGGCCAGTTGTTGTCGTAGATCCGGATCCAGTAGATGCCGTTGCCGCGATCCTCGACGGCGTACGGCGAGACCGCGTGGCCGCTCATGTTGTCGGGGGAGCGGATGAAGAGGACGCCGGGATCGCCCTTGTTGATGAGGTCGACGACGCGCTCCATCGTCTGCACCGGGGTGAAGCGGCGCTTCGCGTCCATCTTCGCGGAGATGACCGGGTCCGAGAACTGATAGGCGAAGTAGTAGCCGAGGGTGCCGCGGACCTGCTCGCGGCTCGCGTCGTGCGCGCTCCTCGCGCCGGGGACCACCGTCGAGATCTGATCGATGTTCTTGAAGAAGGTGAGGGAGGAGACGGCCATGCCCTCGCACTGGCCGCCGTTCATCGACTTGTTGACCTTGCGCGCGAACTCGGACGCGGCCGGGGTCATGCGACAGGTGTTGCCCATCATCTTGCCGCCGATGCACACGTCCTTCGCGCCGAAGAGCTTCACCATCTCCGCGGGGCCGACGAAGCCGGCGGTGCGTGGGTAGTTCGCGTTGCCGCCGTTCTCGAAGTTGTAGCCGTTCGTGCGCGGGCGGAAGCCGAGGTCCGCGAGGAAGCCGTTGCGCGGCGCCGGGAGATCGCCGGTCACCGGGTCCGGCCCCTGCGCCTGCACGCCCTGATCGTCATTGCCGCGGTCGAAGATCTTGCAGCAGGCGTCGAGCTGCAGGGCCAGGAGTGCGGTCGTGCCCAAGAGAACAAGTTTGGTCCAGTCGCGTTTCATCAGAAACCCCTTCAGGACATCGGCCAGGTGCGGTTCGTAGATCGGGTCTCACCTGCTCGATCCGAGATCGGCGGGCGGGCCGCATGAGCCCGGAACGACACTACCGCAATTCGCGGCGCACGGATCGGGCACATCAGCGAAGGCGTAGGACGGATAGGTCTCGGGAGGGAAGCACTCTCTCGTCAAAATCGTGCACGAAAATCTGCGCGATTCGCGTCTAGCGGCCGCGCCGCCGGCGAATCCGCGACAGGCATGCTGCGATGGCAGTGATAGCGAGCCATCGATTCGGGCCCTCGGACGCAGGAATCACGTGGCATCCGCATCCGCCACCGCCCGTCGGTGCGGCGCTCGGCGCGGGCGGCGGCGCGCTCGACGCGGGCGGCGCAGGCGTCGTGGGGGGCGGCTTCGGGGGCTCGGCGGCGCGATAAGCGATCGCGTAGGCCGCCAGATCGGGGAGGGCGCCGCCTTCGAGCAACGGCGCGAGGGCCTTGTCCGCGGCGCTCGTCGCGGCCGGCTTCCCCGAGGACGACGCGCTCGCCGACGGGGCGGAGGAAGGCTTTCCGTTCGTGGACGCCGCGGTCTTCGGCTTCGGGCCCCACGCGCCGCGCTTCGGGTTGTCGCACGCGACAGGGCCCGTCCACGGGTGGCGGATCACCGCGCGCTCCCGGAAGTTGTTGGCGTGCTCGGCGAAGTAGACCTTCTGCTCCGCCTTGCCTTCGGGGCCTTCCTCGCGGCCTCCTTCGATCGCCGCGGCCGGGCGCAGCTCCAGATCGCCGCCTTTCCCAGGGGAGTTGCGCACGCGGAGGCGCGTGAGCGTCATCTCGCCCAGGTACTTCCGCGACACGAGCGCGAACTTCACCTTGATGACGTCGGTCGCGTTGGGCTTGTCGAGCTTCACGGCGCGGGCCGCCTCTTCGACGCACTTGCCCAGCGCTTCGGCCGAGGCGTCTTTGATTCGGGTGCTCGTGACGGCGCCTCCGTCTCCGGTCTTCACCTCCACGGACGCGTCGCCCGCGAGGCCGGCCATGTCCCGGAGGGTGTTCGCGTAACACGTGAGGAGCCCGCGCCGGAGCTCCGGAGGGCCTTCCGGCGCGCGCGCGAGCGACTCGGGCACGTCGATCATCACCTCGCGCTGCGACCCGTCCTCCGCCGAAGGCAGCCGGTCCACGCCGAGCGCGAGCAGATCCGCCGCGGCGAACGCGGTCCCCGGCTCGCACCGATCGCAGCTCGCCGCGGGCCAGGCGTACTCGGTGATCGCGGCGCCCGGCGTCTTCTCGACGGCGTGATCGATCACCGCGCGAAACAGGCCATCCGCGTTGCCTTTCGCCTCCTCGGTGACGTCGAGGTTCGTCGGCGCGGCGAGGTTCAGCATGTTCGCGGCCTCGACGCGCAGGCCCCCCGCGGCGAGCACGTCGATCACGGTGTCGTGCGGTCCTTTCGCGCCGACGGCGGTGAGCGCGAGCGGCAATTTGTAGGCGGTCGGCATCACGAAGCCGAGCGGCGGCACGCGCGCCTGCTCCTTGTCGAACGTGAGGCGCGCGCCGTCGATCCGCGCCACGAGGAGCGCCATATCGCCCTTCGCGGTCACCGCGGCGAGCGCCGCTTCGGCCCCGTCCGGCAGCTTGTAGCCGTGGTCGGTGAGCCATTTCGGCGCCTGCGCCGCGTCCGACGGCGCGATGAGCTGGAGATCGAAATCGGCTTCTTTTGCAGGCATCGCGGGCGCTGCGGGGGCGGCGGACGTCGCGGCGGCGGCGCCGGAGGGTGCCTGTTGCTGATCGGGGTGGAGCTCGCACGGATCCAGCTCCCACGCTTCGTCGAGGCGCGGCGCGGTCAGCTTGTCGGTGCGCTCCAGCGTGGTGATCGACGCCGCTCGCACGGAGGACGCTGCCTCGGGCGGGACCGGGATCACGATCGCGAGCGGCTTCGCGGGGCCGCGCACGGTCGGCGCGATCGCGAGCAAGCTGCGGCCTTCTTCGCGCACGATGAACACGCGCGTCTCGTCCCCGGGCGATTGCGCCGCGTCCGTCCCCACGATCAGGAACGCGCCCGCCGGCCGAGCGCTGAGGGCCCCGAGCGCGAAGAGGCCCGCGGAGAACAGGCCGGCAGAGGAGAGGCGGCGTTTCATCGGCGCCGGAGACTACACCCATTGGCGGCCCGATGCGTTTGCGCCTCAGGCGGGTGTGCGGCTGAGGCGGGCCGGCATCATGCGCGCCTCAAGGGTGCCCCTGAGTCTGTCTTTTCGCGAAATGGTGGCGCTTCGAGAGTGGGATTCTCGCGAAAGGAGACGCCGGCACGTGGGTTGCTTTGCGGGCCGCGCATCCTCCCTGCTCCGATTCGTTGGCCCGGTCTTCTCCGACCTTCGACAATCGGCGCACCACTGACAGAGGTGACCTCTCCATGCGATCTCGTAAACCTTCCTCCTGGCTTGCCGGCGCGCTCCTCGGGGCCGCGGCGCTCGCCGCGACGGGGACCGCCAGCGCTCAGAACGGCACGACTGCCACCAACCCCGGATTCGCGCTCCAGCGCTTCGTGGCGGCTCCGGCGGGGGATCGGCTGTTCGGCGTGTCGTCGCCCTACGCGTCCGGCGACCCCGGAATCCATGTCGGGCTCCTCCTCGACTATGCGTCGAATCCGCTCCTCGTCTCGCGCGTGAAGGGCATCACCGAGCCGACGGGCGTCGTGACCGGGCAGATGTATTTCCACGTCAACGCGACGTTCGCGATCTTCGATCGCCTCGCGTTCAACCTGGATATCCCCTCGGCCGTCATCAACACCGGCGACGATCCCACGTTCCGCGGCACCACGTTCGCGTCCCCGCACAACCCCGCGTTCGGCGATCTCCGTCTCGGCCTGCGGGCTCGGATTTACGGCGATCAGCGCGATCTCTTCCAGATCGGCGTGCAAGGGTTCCTGTGGGCGCCGACGGGCGCGCGCTCGGATTTCACGGGCGACGGAGAGGTCCGCGGGATGCCGCAGCTCCTCCTCGGCGGCGCTTCGGATCGTATCGTGTGGTCGTTCACGGCGGGCGCGCACCTGCGGCCGAAGGTCGTCTACAACGACGTCGTCATCGGCAATACGCTCGAATTCGGGGCCGGGTTGGGCGTCCGGCTCGGGGACGAGCGGCGGTTCCAGATCGGGCCGGAGGCGACCGTCGGCGTCTCGCTCGAAGAGTCGAAGCGGCGCAACTCCCATGCAGAGATCCTCCTCGGCGCCAAATACAAGATCACGCCCGACGTGGAGGCCGGGATCGCCGCGGGCCCCGGCGTGACACCGGGGTACGGGACGCCCGATGTTCGCTTCATCGGCGGGATCACGTACACGCCGGATCGCTATCCGGTCGCGGCGCCGCCCCCGGATCTCGACAAGGACGGCGTGGCGGACGACAAGGATCAATGTCCGCAGCAGGCGCAAGGAGACAAGCCCGATCCCAAGAAGCCTGGCTGTCCGATGCCGCCCGACAAGGACAAGGACGGAGTCCCCGACAGCGCGGACGCGTGCATCGATGTCCCGGGCGTGGAGAACGCGGACGCCGCGAAGAACGGCTGCCCGGCCGACACCGACGGAGACGGCATCGTCGACGCGCAGGACAAGTGCCCGGACAAGCCCCAAGGCGACAAGCCGGATCCGAAGAACCCCGGCTGTCCGATGCCGGCCGACTCCGATGGGGACGGCGTGCCCGACGCGCAGGACGCCTGTCCGAACATCAAGGGTCTCGTGAACGCGGACGCGACGCAGAACGGCTGCCCCGGCGACTCCGACGGCGACTCGATCCGCGACGATCAGGACGCTTGCCCGGAGCTGAAGGGCGCGAAGGACCCGGATCCGAAGAAGAACGGATGCCCCAAGATCGTCCGCTTCATCGGCATGGAGCTGGTCATTCTCCAGCAGGTGCAGTTCCAGAGCGGGACGGCCAAGCTGACGGGCAACAGCGATGAGATCCTCTCCGAGGTCGCGACGGTGCTGAAGGATCACCCGGAGCTCACCAAGGTGGAGATCCAGGGCCACACGGACAACAAGGGCTTCCCGCCCTCGAACAAGAAGCTGAGCCAGGCTCGCGCGGAGTCCGTCATGAAGGCGGTGGTCGGCAAGGGCATCGACGCGGCGCGCCTCACCGCGGTGGGCTACGGCCAGGAGCAGCCGATCGCGGACAACACCACCGAGGAAGGTCGCGCCAAGAACCGCCGCGTGCAGTTCAAGGTGCTCGAAAGGCAGAAGAAGTAGCCGGATCCATCGGGGGGAGTCGGCTTCGTCATCGACTTTGGTCCTTCGAGGAGGAACCTCATGCTCTCGTATCGACGTATTCTGGTCTCCGCGCTCGCCACGGCGCCTCTCTTCATCGCGCAGAGCGCCCTTGCACAGGACGCCACGACCAACGCCGTCAAGAAAGATCAGACGGACATCAAGGTGCAGCAGGACGCCCCGATCCCGAACGGCGTCTATGCCTCTCTCCGCGGCGATCTGGCCTTCTCGCTCACCGACACGCAGAAGGTCGTCGGCCAGCTCGACGGCACGACGATCAGCCTCGGCGCCAAGATCGACGCGCACGTGGATCTGATTCACGACGCGCACGAGTGGCGCAACGGGGTGCTCGTGAACGCGGGCGTCACGAAGACGCCGGCGATCCCCGAGTTCATCAAGAACACCGATGCTCTTCAGCTCGAGAGCATCTATCTCTATCACGTGCAGCCGTGGGTCGGTCCGTTCGCGCGGTTCCGGCTGGACACGGCCATGTTCGCCGGCACGGACGTGCGCGCGGCGGCGACGAACTACAAGATCACCAAGGCGGACGGGTCGGTCACGCAGACGTGCGATCCGAGCTCCGGTGTTCCGTGCGCGACGACGAGACTGCCTCTCTCGGACGGGTTCCAGCCGCTGTCGCTGAAGGAGTCGATCGGCGCGTTCGCGCAGCCTTACAAGAGCATCCCGATCAGCGCGGAGATCCGGCTCGGCCTCGGCGCGCAGGAGATCTTCGCGGATCACCAGTTCGCCGTGACCGACGTGGCAGACACCGCCGATAACTGCCCTGCGGCGGGGGACGCTACGCAGAAGTCGTCGGTGCAGTGCATCGAGGTGACGGAGCTGTCCAACGTGTTCCAGACCGGCCTCGAGGCCAACCTGGAGCTGTGGGGCACGGTGTACGACTCGAAGATCACTTATCGCGTCTACGGCGGCGTCCTGGCGCCGTTCGCGCACGGGGCGCTGCCGAAGGCGTACACGGACGCGGGCGGCAAGGACGATGTCGGGCAGCTCACGAACATCGATCTGGGCGCCAACGTGAACATGAAGATCGTGGACTGGGCGTCGCTCGGCTACGAGTTCAAGGCGGTGCGCGTCCCGGCGCTGCTGCCCGACACGTTCCAGGTCCGAAACACCCTGTTTCTGACGGTCGGATTCGGCATCGACAACAAGCCTCCGCCGCCGCCCCCCGCGGCGACTCCTGCGCCCGCGGCGGCTCCGGCTCCGGCGCCGGCGAAGTAGGTAATTCGGGGGGACATCACGTCACGATGAAGCGCGTCCTCCGTCTCCCGATGGAGGGCGCGCTTGGTTTTTTTTGTAGGTCTCGAAAAGACGGGGCGGTCCCCTCCCTGCGCCTGTGGGACAGGCGCTTTGGGAGGGGCGGGCCGCGCGCAGCGAAGCGAGCACGGACCGGGGGAGGGCACCCTCCCGTGCTTTGAGGAGACGTCCCAGTGGTGGAGTGAGGTGGCTTATTTCGCCGGGGCGGCGGAGGGCGCGGCGGAGGGGGCGGAGGTCGCGGCGGCGGGCGGAGTCTGCAGGTCGTGGAGCCAGGTCTTGAGCTGGCCTGTGCGCCAGAAGTAGACGCCGGCCGCGAGGATCGCGACGATCACGAGGATCTTCGGCCACGGAGAGGACTTCTCCTCGTACGGGTCACTCAGCGTGCGCTCGGAGCCCTCGGGGAGATGGGCCATCTGCGTGAGCGAGGCGCCGAAGGGGATGTTGATGCGGGCGCGCGCGTTCACCGCCCAGCCCGCGCCGTCGAGGATCGGGGCCAGGTTGCGCTTTCGCAGCTTCATGTAGGCGATCAACATCGACGGGCCCGAGATGAGCAAGAGGACGCCCGCGAGCGCGAGCGGCATCTGCCACCATGCGAGGCTCAAGAAGCCTGTCGCGACCGCCGCCAACGCCGAGCCGATCATGCCCAGTGCGAGGCCGATCGCCGCGAAGATGCCGGCGAATTTCGCGACGTCGAACGGGGTCGTCTCCTTGCCGGGCTCCTTCGGCGCCTCCACGGCCTTGCTCGTGTCGGTGACGTTCGCCGCGGCCTTGTCCTGCATCTCCTTGTCACGCGAGGTGGCGAATTTCTCGATCTGCTCGTCGATGAGCTTGGCGACTCGCTTGTACGGTGTCCAGAAGGCCTGTCGCACCGAGATCGGATTGTCCACCAGCTTCACGATCGTGGCGTCCCAGTCGGCGCCCTCGCGATCGTAGAAGAGGCCGTTTCGACCGACGAGGAGGTTGTCGGCGTCGCCGTTCGTGAAGGCCGCGACGATCGTCATCTTCTGGTCCGTCGACTTGCGCGTGAGGTCGCAGTACGCGAGGCACGCGCCGCTCGCGAGCGCCACCGCGGAGTGCGCGCCCGCGTCCGCCACCTTCACACAGAGATCGCAGCTCCGGCCGTCGAGGTAGAGGGTGCCAATCTGGAACGTGGCCTTCTTGCGAGCGTAGAAGTCGCGGAACGTGACGAAGTTGTTCGCCAGCTTGAAGAGGTCCCGGTGGAAGCGGACCAGTTTGTCCACGGAGGCGATCGCGTCGGCCTGCGGCGCCACCGCGAGGTCCTTCGCGATGAGGTCGGCGATGCGGTTTTTGTAGCCTTTCTCCAGCATCTCGCGGACGCGGGGCAGGCCGAGCGGCTCGACCAGACTGCCCGCCTTCGCCGCGCGCCACGCCTCGTGCGCGGCCATCTTCGACGAGAGCGTGGCCCACTCGGCCTCCGTGAGCTCCGTCCGGTCGCCGAGGAGGGGAGTCACCACCGTCGTCGCGAACGCCGCCGCCGCCGCGGACCAGGCCGGATTGAGGCCTTCCGTGAGGGGGAGAGGGCGCTTCGCCTCCACGCGGGCGATCGGCAGACTGGCGATCTCGTCGAGCTTCTCGGTGAGGAGCTTGCCCGCGAGCGCCGCGTACTCCGCAGGATCGCGGTTCAGGGGTGCGGACGCGCGATCGTCGAAGGCCGCCAAACGGACGCGCGTGAAGTAGTCGTCGATCTTCGGCTGCACCGCGCGGAACGCCTCCGCCGCGGCCGTCGTCGCGTCGCCCAGAGGCAACACGTGGGCGGCGTCCGTCTCGGCGGTTCGCCACCACGCGGAGAAGGCGTCGGCCTCGGTGAAGAACTTGTCGAGGCCCGGCTGATCGATGCCGTCCGCGCCGCATCGATCCTTCACGCCGCCCACGAGGCCGAGGATCTCGGTGATGGCCTTTCGCAGGTCCTCGTCGTCGGCGGAGGCCGGCGGCAGCACGCCGTCGCCGTTGAACTTCGTATCGGCGAAGATGCGCGCGGTGTCGGTCGTGTCGTCGACGGTGATCGCGTCCGCGCCTTTTTTTCCGAGGTCGCGCAAGATCTGCTTCGCGGACGCGGCGAGCTTCTTGCCCTCGTCGGTGTCGTTCAGCGCGGCGAGCGGGAGCTTCGCGGACCCCTTGACGAGACTGCCCGTATCCTTGAGCACCGACGCGGCCCACTGGATGGCCGCGAGGAGCTCGGGGGCGCGGATGCGTCCGTCCTTGTCGGCGTCCACGAGCGCCAGCGTCTTCGGATCGAGCGTGAGGCCGTCGACGGGGCACGCGAGCGCCACCCACAGCTTCTGATCCAGCTCCCCGAGCGCGAGCAGATCCTCGCCTGTCTCGAGCTGGACCTGCTCCGTGCCGCCCGCTCGGTGGAAGCGCCACCGATGCTTGGATTTCTCACTGGCCATGATGCACCTCGCTGTCGCCGCGCGAATAGCACGGTTCGGGCCACGCGAAGATGCGGTATGGAGTCCTCACTTCGCGTGAGGAACGCCGCTGTTCAGCAGCGCTTCGACGCTCAGGCAGAGGGGGATGCGACGCACCCGAGGATGACTTCCCTCAATCGGGTGAGGCCTTGTTGGATATCGGCCATCGACACGGCGCCCACGCTGAGGCGGAACCAGCCCGTGTCGCCCTTGAGGCCGAAGGCCTGGAACGGCACCACCGCGAGGCCCGCGTGGTTGAGCAGGAGCTTGCGGATGTCGTCGTTGGTGCGGATGACCTCGCCGCCCGGCGCCTTGCGGCCGATCAGGTTGAACTGCGCGGACAGGTAGATCGCGCCCTGCGGAGAGATCGCCTCGACCGGGAGGCCGTCGCGCTTCATCGCGTGGATGCCGTCGTGGAGGGCGTCGAGCCGCTCCTTGACGTGCGTCTTCATGGTCGCCTGGAAATCGCGGATCTTCTCGGGCGCGTCGAGCAGCGCGGCGACGGCCACCTGCTCGGCCTTCGGGGCCCAGGCGCCGACGTGACCGAGGATGTCGGCCATGCGCTTGCGGACGGCCGGCGGCATCACGCCCCAGCCGACGCGGAGGCCCGTGGCGCACAGCGATTTCGAGATCGCGTCGAGCAGCAGCGTGTACGGCGCGAC
>JAXLYM010000048.1:0-33070 GCA_046351455.1 Polyangiaceae bacterium | reverse complement strand
GAAGAGCGAGCCGTTCAAGTACTCGTTCGCGCAGCTCCAAAAGGACGGCCGCACCACCTGGGACGGCGTGCGCAACTTCGAGGCGCGCAACAACCTCCGCGCGATGAAGCAGGGCGATCTGGCCTTCTTCTACCACTCGAACGAGGGCAAAGAGATCGTCGGCGTCGTCCGCGTCGATCGCGAGGCCTACCCGGATCCGACGGCCCCCGGAGAGGACTGGAGCGTCGTCGACATCGTCCCGGTGGCGCCCCTCAAGGCGCACGTCGCGCTCGACGTGATCAAGAGCGATCCGAGCTTGTCGGAGCTCGCGCTGCTCAAGCGATCGCGCCTCTCCGTGGTGCCGGTGTCGCCCGCGCACTTCGAGCACCTGCTCGCCCTCGCGAAGACGAAGCTGCCCAAGAGCGCGACGAAATCGCCGAAGAAAGCGGCCGCCTCGCGCGACAAATCTTGACGGCACGCGCCCGAGAGGCGAACCCTCCCGGCGTGAAGAACCCGAACCGCACCGCTCTCGCCACGCTCGCGCTCGTCGTCGCGGCGCCCCTCGCGATCGCCGCCTGCGCGGGTCAACCGATCGTGTCCCCCATCGAGGGCGAGCCCGTGTGCGCCGACTACGACATCGGCGCGGCTCACTCGAAGATGACGGGCGGCCTTCGTTTCCCGGTGCAGGTCACGATCAAGAGCGGCAAGACGCAGCTCTTCAAGACGATCGTGCTCGGCCGCCGCACCGAGAAGGACGAGGTGAAGCGCGTCCTCTTGCCCGACGACAACGACACGCTCCAGGTCGAGTGGTCGCAGTGCGAGAACGAGCGCGCCTCGAACGCGACCGACGCCGCGGGCCGCGACATGAAGGGCACCGCGAAGTACGAGTGCGGCAACGCGACCGCCTACAAGACGGAAGATCTCCAGATCAAGAAGGGCGATCCGAGCTCGCACAAGCTCACGTTCCCGGCGCCTCCGAACGCGGGTTGCCTGCAGGGCCTCGCGGCGGCTCCGGCCCCGACGGCGTCCGCGAGCGCGGCCCCGACGGCGGCGGCCACGGCGGACGCAGCACCGAGCGGAACGGCCACGGCGGACGCAGCCCCGAGCGCGTCGGCGAGCGCGGCCCCGACAGCGTCTGCGAGCGCCTCCGCGACGGCGACCGCCGCAGCGACGGGATCGGCCGCGCCCAAGAAATGAACGAACGGTGACGCGCCGTGCGCGCGCCTGGGATTCACGGGGGATCTCGCGATCGCGCTGCACGTCGGTCACTACCTCACGCGCCGTGAGAACGGCGAGAAGGTGCCGGACGCGGTCGACGCCGGATACCCATTTTCGCACGTGGTCGATCGCCTGCGCGCCGCGGACTGGCTCCTTGGAAACATGGAGTGCGTCGTCTCTCCGAAGGGCATTGTCGCCACGGATCACAACCCGCTAAGGGCCCCGGTCTTCACGCCGAAGCTCCTCAAGGACGCGGGCATCGACGTGGTCAGCGTCGCGAACAACCACTCTCTCGATTTCGGGACAGCGGCCTTCGACGACACGCTCGCGCGCCTCACCGCCGCCGGAATGCCGTACATCGGCGGCCACGTCTCGTCGAACGGCCCGGAAGAGCCCTTCATCACGACGGTGAACGGCATCAAGATCGGTTATCTCGGCTTCTACCTCCGCGAGCAGGACGGCCTCGTGGCAGACGTGTTGCGGGCGCGCCCGAAGGTGGATCTCCTGATCACCTTCTTCCACTGGGGCGCGGACGATCAGACAGAGCCCTTGAAGCTCCAGCGCGACCGCGGAAAGGCCGTGATCGACGCCGGAGCGGACCTCGTCGTGGGGACGCACACGCACGTGCTCCAGCCCGAGGAGTGGTACAAGGGAAAGCTCATCTTCTACGGCCTCGGCAACTTCGTCTTCTCCGGCATGAACTTCGACGACAAGCACCGCACCGGCGCCTACCTCGAAGTCGACATGGGCCCGAAAGGCCTCCTGGATCGCCGCATGTACCGCACGACCCTGGACGGCGTCGGCGCCCCCCACTGGCTGGATCAAGACCAGACGGACCCACCGCGCGTGGACGGCAGCGAATCCCCGAACCTGCCCGCGCGCGCGACGAAGACGAACTAGCTTACGACCTTGCCAGTCCGCCGGAACTCTTCCCACTCCGCGCGAGGATCCGTGATCGGGAGCCCCACGTCGATCTTCATCGGGTTGAACGCGTTCGCCTTCTTGTGGTGATTCGCGTGGAAATAGATGCCGTGCCAGATGCGGTTTCCGACCCAGTAGAAGCCATGATCCATGTTGATCGGCCGGAAATCCCCGACGGGTGAGGACGCGTCGTGCGTGCACCAGTTGAAGTGCGCGAGGTGCAAGATCGCGACGACCGTGGCCGGCAGAAACAGCGAGAAGAACAGGATCGGCCCGAGGAGCGTGTACCAACAGCCCACCAGGATCGCCCCCGTCCCGAAGCTCGCGAGCGCGCGGATCTTCTCGTGGCGGCGGTTCTCGGGCGTGTCTCCGTAGGTGTCGTAGTACTGCTGTTGCAGCTGCAGCTCCACGTTGACGATCATGTGCCAGAGGAAGCGCCAGTAGCTCGCCCCCACCGCGTGCGGGTCCTTCTCCACGTCGTCGGAGTACTTGTGGTGTCGCTGGTGGATGATCTCCCACGAGGCGAATCGCGTCAGCACGACGAGCCCGCACAGCTCGCCGACAAGGCGGTTGATCGGCCGCGGAAAGCTGTTGTGCGTGGCGCAGTGAATCCAGGCGTTGTTGAGGATCACCAGATAAAGCGCCACCGGATAGAGGAGCAGCAGCCGCGGATCCCACGCGCGCACGAGCCCCTCGTGCCCGGCCGCCCGCATCCCGAGCAGCGCCGCGAGGAGCACGACCGCCCAGACACCGTCGTACCAGAGGTAGAAGTGGCGGTTCTTGCGAAACTGGGTGAATGGCAGAGACGTGAGGGTAGAGCTGATGGCGAGGCTCACGAGGGTGTTCGCGAGTAACCCAGATCCAAAGCAGAGTCCACGAAGCTGCGTTGTCTCGAAACGATGCTCGTGAACGCCTGTCTTCGGCGCGCGTGAACGGCTGTCTTTGGCCCAATTCGCCCCAAAACTCCACGGGATCGATGAGGGCTTGTCATGCGCCCGCGAGCGTGCTTGGCCCGAGCCGCTCACTCCGCGGGCAGATCCGCGCAGCACCGCGTGCCGGTGGAGTAGTCGAAGTACTCGTACGGGTGCGCGGTGATGATCGACTGACAGCCGTCCTTCTTCGATCGCGAGAAGAAGCCGCCGACGAAGGTGCCCTCGGGATCGTCGATCCACTCGTCGAGGTTGCCGACCATGTCGTAGATCGCGTCGTCCTCCCACACGCTCGCGCACGACGTCGTCTCGCCGGTGCGGCGCAGCAGCGGCTTGCCGTTCACCTTCACCTGGTTGAGCCGCGGATCCGAGTGGCCCTGGCTCGCGTCGTTGTGCAGCTCCATCGCGGGGTGGCCCTCGCGGAACACGTTGCACTTCCCCTGCTCGTACTTGTCGCCGTACGGGAACGGACGATCCGCTTCGCCGCGGCACGCGGTGCGCCACTCGTCGAGCGTGCAGAGGCGCTTGCCCGCGTTCTTGCACGCGAGCGCCGCGAGCTTGCCGGTCGTGTACCCGTTCGGCAGCGCGCCCTTCTTCGACGCGGCCCTCGGCTCGAAGTCGCGACCCTTCTCCCAGCCGGGCAGGAGCGGCAGCGGCACCGCCTGGTCGTCCGGGTCGCCCCACGAGAAGCGCTCTTTTTCCCAGGTTTTCTCGACAAACGTCGCGAGCTTCTTGCTTGGCGGATAAAACTCGGAGATATGCTGCCCCGTGGCGGCGTCCAGAAGCACCGCCTCGAAGCGATCGACACAGAACCTTCGAGCCACACGAACCATGTCGGCCGGGCATCGTTGCACCGGTCGCGCGGTCGTCGGCTCGGGGCTCGGGCCTCCGTCGGGTGATTCACCCGCGTCACCGGTTTCGCCGCCGTCAGCGGCGGCGTCGTGGACGAGGCCCGCGTCCGCGAGATCCTCTCCCGCATCCGCCTGCGCGCTGCTCGACTGCGCGCGGTCGGTGCAGCCGGCGCTCCCCGCGAAAATCAGGGCCGCCGCGCAGAGGAGATCCGCGGTCGTGGCGTGGGTCGTTCGAGCTCTCCCGCTCGTGGACGCTGTTCGATTGAGCCGTTCCAAAACATTTACGCGTCTAGTCGACCGAGCAGCCGGTTGGGAGAGCCGCCGGCTAGATGCGCGCATTTCTTCGGAGGATTCCCGATGACGACTCTCAAGGCGAAGTTTGTGGTTCTGGCTGCCGTTGCGGCTGTTGTGATGTCCATCGTCGGCTGCGGCGGCGACCAGAAGGGCGCGAGCGCCGCGTCGGCCGGGACCGCGGAGCCGACGGCTGCCCCGACCGGCGAGGCCACTGCGGCCCCGACGGCGGCTCCCGCTGCTCAGTGAAATCGTGAGGCGCCCCACGTGGGGCGTCCTCCGAGAGAAAAGCCCCGGTCCGTATTGCTCGGCCCGGGGTTTTTCTTTTTTGTCTTCGTTTTCCCGCTTGCCTTCGGTCGCGCGCACGGGTTATCCGCTCTAGCGCATTTGTTGCGCAGGTCGCCGCGGGGCGGCTTGTGCGACGTTCGCCGAAACCGGCGGGCGCTTCCCTCGTAGAGACGGACCAGAGCGCGACATCCGGGCGCAAGCGCGGGCTTCGAGGTTCCTCCCGAAGACGCACGAACCGCCCGCTCTGTGCACATGGTGCGTTCTGCGCGCGCTGCCGTTCGCGGCACGGCGCGTCCCGAGCTCTCGCACGAACGAAGAAAACTGGTTGGAGGTATTCGATGGCGATCCAGATGGGCAAGGCGTTGGCGTTCACGGCGGTCGGTGGTCTGGTGGCGGGCTTCGTTGGTTGCGGCAGCAGCCAGGGCTCGGCCGAGAACCCCTCCGCGGGTCCCGCCCCGAGCGGCGAGCCGAGCGCGATGCCGGCCGAGGCGAAGAGCTGTTGCGCCGGCAAGAACCCCTGCGCGGGCAAGGGCGGCTGCAAGACGGCCGACAACGGCTGCGCCGGCAAGAACAGCTGCGCCCACAAGGGCGGCTGCAAGACCGGCCAGTGCGAGTGATCGCCGCGCGTCGCTGAGCGTCGAGCTCCGCGTCGCGATCGAGCCGCGCGTCCGCTCCCGGGCGTGCGGCTCGCTTCTTTTTGTGACCGCACCGCGCCGCGGGTGAAACGAAGCTCTTCCCGTCCCGGCGCGATGATGCGATTTCGGAGAGACCTCATGGAGCAGACGTCGCGTCCTCCGCGCATGGGTGTGCCCGACCTCGGGGTCGGCGTCGGGCTGCGCGTGCCGCACTACGAGCACCTGTTCGAGCGCTGGCCCTCGATGGATTTCTTCGAGGTCATCAGCGAAAACTTCATGGTCGAAGGCGGCCTCCCGCGCCGCAACCTCGACCGAGCGCTGTCGCGGTACCGCCTCGTGCAGCACGGCGTGTCGCTCTCGATCGGATCGGTGTCGCCGCTCGATCGCGAGTACCTCACGAAGCTCAAGGCGCTCACGCGGCACACGAAGACGCCGTGGGTCAGCGATCATTTGTGCTGGACCGGCGCGCACGGCGTGAACCTGCACGACCTGCTCCCGCTGCCGTACACGGAAGAGGCGATCCGCCACGTCGCGGCGCGCGTGCGAGAGGTGCAGGACTTCCTGGAGCTGCCGTTCGCGATCGAGAACGTGTCGTCGTACATGACGTACACGCACAGCGCGATGAGCGAGTGGGCGTTCCTCTCCGCCGTCGCGGAGGAGGCGGACTGCGGCGTCCTGCTCGACGTGAACAACATCTACGTGTCGTCGTTCAACCATGGCTTCGATCCGATGGAGTACGTGCGCGGCGCGCCGCACCGCCGCGTGATGCAGGTGCACCTCGCCGGGCACACGAACCGCGGCAAGTTCATCCTCGACACGCACGACGATCACGTGATCGATCCGGTGTGGGACCTCTACCGCGAGGCGTGCAAGCTCACGGGCCCCGTGTCGACGCTGATCGAGTGGGACGCGCACATCCCGACGTGGGACGTGCTCGCGGCGGAGGCCGAGAAGGCGCGCAAGGTCCGCGAGGAGGCGCTCGCGACGATCGATCGGAGCGGCTCGCAGGCGGACGCGCGCGGGGCCTCGACGCAGGAGGTCGCGCCGTGAGCGAAGCCCCCGTCCTCGAAGGCGCGCAGGCCTTCTTGCAGGCGCTCTTCCGGCTCGACGACAAGATCGTCGATCAGCCGGAGCTCGCCGCGTCCGTCGCCGTGCACGTGACCGGCAACGATCGACTTTCGCCTTCGGAACAAGCAGATCTGTACCGCGAGCAGTTCTTCCTGCGGCACCTGGAGTCGCTGCAAGAGGATCACGTCGGGCTCGTGCACTTCCTCGGCGACGAGCTGTTCGAGCGGCTCGCGCGGGCGTACCTGCGGGCGCATCCTCCGCGGACGCCTTCGCTGCGCGAGCTCGGCGCGGACTTCGCGCGGTTCGTCGCGACGTGGGACGGCGTGCCGGAGGAGCTACGCGAGCTCTGCGTCGACATGGCGCGGTACGAGCTCACGATCGTGGATCTGTTCGACGCGGCGGACGTGCCCGCGCCGGACGGGGAGCGGCTCGCGAAGATCCCCGAGGACGTGTGGCTCACGCGGCCGCTCGTGTGGACGCCGCACCTGCGCCTGCTCGCGTCGGCGTACCCCGTGCCGGAGCTGCGGATCGTCGCGAAGAAGGCGATCGCGGCGCGCGACGCGGACGGGCCTTCGGAGCGCGCGGCGCCGCCGCCGCGGGAGGCCGCGTACCACGGGCTCTTCCGGCGCGACGATGTCGTGGTGTTCGAGCGGCTCTCGGCGGAGGCGTTCCGGCTACTCGTGCTGCTCACGGGGGGCGCTTCGCTCGCGAGCGCGTGCGATCAGCTCTCGGCGACGATGAGCGCGGAGGAGAGCGCGAAGGTGGAGTCGGAGGTCGGCGAGTGGTTTCGAAGATGGGCGAGCTGGGGATGGATCCTCGACGTAAAGGCACGATGATGAACGGCTCCAAGACGATGCGCGTGCACCGGGCGATCTCGGTGGTGGTGACGGTGGTGACGGCGGCGATCTTCGGGATCGGAACCGGGTGCGCGACGCTCGGGTTGCCGTCGGATCGGCTGCAGAGCTGCCAGACGAACGACGACTGCAAGAAGAAGGATCCGAAGCTCGGCGTGTGCGCGAACCTGCGCTGCGTCGAGTGCGCGTACGACAGCGACTGCGAGTCCGGCCTGTGCACGGAGAACCACTGCAAGACGCTGTTCAAGAGCGGCCCCGAGGACGCGCCGGAGGGCCCGCCCGCGAACCTCGACGCGTGCATGTCGCGCTGCAAGGACGCGCAGGACTGCGTGAACAAGTGCCACGAGCAGTTCCCGCAGACGGAAGAGCCGAAGAGGTAGGCATGGGCCTCTTCGAGAGCCTGTACGGCGTCTACCAGACCGGCCGCACGAGCGCGGTGACGGTGGTGGAGTCGTTCGTGCTGCCACCGGACAACGAGCGGTACGCGGCGCGGCTCCGCGCGTGGTCCGAGCGCGTCGTCGCCGTCGCGAAGATCGACCTCGTCGTGCGCGGAGAAGAGAACCTCCCGCGCGGCGAGGCGTGCGTCGTGATGGCGAACCACCAGAGCTTCTACGACATCCCCGTGATCCTCCGCGCGATGCCGGATCCGATCACGTTCGTCGCGAAGGCGGAGCTGTTCCGCGTGCCGGTGTTCGGCCGCGCGATGGAGACGGCGGGCATCGTGCGCGTGGATCGGAAGGATCGCGCGCAGTCGGTCGCGAGCCTGCACAGCGCCGTGGAGCAGCTCAAGAAGGGCCGTCACATCTACATCGCGCCCGAGGGCACGCGGAGCCACGACGGCCGACTGCGCCCGTTCAAGAGCGGCGGCTTCCGGCTGGCGCTGGAGGCCGGCGCGCGCATCGTGCCTGTCGCGATCGATGGAACACGGCATGTGCTCCCGCCGCGCGGGCTCGTCGTGCGGAGCGGCAAGCGCGTCGTCGTGACGATTCAGCCGCCGATCGATCCGAAGGAGTACGGGGTCGAGCGCCGCAAGGAGCTGATGGAGACGGTCCGGAGATCGATCGCCGAGCCGCTCGGACAGTAAGTCGGCGTGAGAGGGATTGGGCCCCTCCCTTCGCGAGCGAAGCGAGCGATTTGGGAGGGGCGGGCGCGCGTCAGCGCGACCGGGGGTGGGCATCCGCAAATCAAGGGGGCGGGCTCACCACCAACGCGAAGTTGCCGTTCGCGCCCATCGAGCCGTCGACCCAGGCGAAGACGCTCGTGCTGGCCTGAGCGTTGTAGTTGAGGTTCTCTCCGCCGTTGCCGTTCGCGTTGTCGCAGCCGATCTGCGTGAAGCCGTTTCCGCACTGGTTGCGGAGGTAGAGGACCGAGTTGTAGTTCGTGCCGGCGGCGTCGATGCTCACGTTCACCTGGCCCGCGACGGCCACCTGGACATCGTAGACGACGTCCTCCGCGAGGGTGCCGCCGCAGTTGCCGTTCTGGCTCGCGCCCTTGCCCGTCGTGCCGCCGAGGAGCTTCATCGGGGTGCCTTTTTCCAGGCGGATCGGCACCGGATCGTTGCAGTCGACGCCGGTGGAGAGGTCCAGTCGAAGGTGGTAGTTGCCGGCGTCGTTCGCCGTCGCGCCGTCGACGACGACGTAGACCACCTGGCCCGAGGTCACGGGGAAGCTCACGACCTCTCCGCCGTTCACCGGGGCCGCGTTTTGTGGGTCCTTGCTGTCCGCGCAGAGGATCTCGGACGCGGCGTTGTCGCAGCTCGTGCGGGCGTAGAGGACGCTGGGATACGCGGTGTCTGCGCGGACGAGCCACGCCGTCATGAAGCCGTTCGCGCCGGCCGTCACGGCGTACACGCGGTCCGCCGCGGCGGAGGCGCAGGTGCCGTTGTGCGCGCCGCCGCCGACCGTGGTGCCGGTGAAGTCCTGCGTGCCGAGCGCGAGGTTCACCGGGATCGCGCCGGCGCACGCGAGCGCCTCCACGGTGCACATCGACGAGCAGCCGTCGCCGTTCGCCACGTTGCCGTCGTCGCACGCCTCGCCGGGCTCCACGGTGCCGTTGCCGCACGTGGGCTTGCAGCCAGCGGGATCGAGCGCGCACGCGGTGCACGCGAGGCCCATCGCGTTCACGAAGCCGAATTCGGTGCAGGTGTGGCCGTTGAGGTTGGCGCCGTCGCACGCCTCGCCCGGCTCCAACGTGCCGTTGCACGCGGGCATGCAGCCGCTGCTGTCGACGCCGTCGCACGCGGCGTTGCACGTCGCGCCCGCGGGGTTGACGTAGCCGAAGTCGACGCACGACGCGCCGCCGAGGTTCGCGCCGTCGCACTTCTCGCCCGGCTCCAGCTTCGCGCCGTCGCACGTGGGCATGCAGCCGCTCGGATCGAGCTTGCACTCGGGCGTGCACGCGAGGCCGGCCGGCGACGTGTAGCCGAAGTCGACGCACGTCGAGGCGCCGAGATCCGCGCCGTCGCACTGCTCCATGCCGTTCTTCTGGCCGTTGCCGCACGACGGAGGCGCGCCGCCGGTGCCGCCCATCGATCCGCCGCCGCCCGTCTGCGATCCGCCGCTGCCCGCGGTGCCGCCGATCGATCCGCCGCCGCCCGCGGTGCCGCCGATCGATCCGCCGCCGCCCGCGACGCCGCCGGAGCCGCCCTGCGAGGTCGTCGTCGTGGTGCCGCCGGCCGCGCCGCCGCCACCTTGGCTGAAGTTGATCGAGTCGACGCCGCCGCACCCCGCGATCGCGGGCGGGACGACGAGGCTCACCAGAAATGCAGAGCGGATCGCGAGGCGTCGCATCGAGTCAGTCCTTTGGCTTGTTCTTCGGTTCGTGCTCGCTCGCGGGAGCGGGCTTGAGCTTCCACGGGCTGGGCTTCTTCTTCGGGTCGGCGGGCGCGGGCTCGGCCGGGGCGCGCTCGGCCTGGAGCCACTTCCAGAAGGCGTCGGCCCAGACCGCGCCGCCCTCCTTGTTCGGGTGGATGTGATCGCCCTGACGCGGGATCGGATCCTTCACGTGCTCGTCCGAGTCGAAGAAGCGGCACGGGGGCGTGTTCGTGCGGATGACGTCGAGGATGCCGGTGTCCTTCTTCCACGAAGGGGGCGACACCCACACGCACGGGCGATCGCCGATCGCCTTCACGATGCGGCGAACGGCGCCCGCGTGCGTCGGCGGATCCGTGTTCGACATCTCGTTCGCGCCGAGGTTGATGATCACGAGATCCGGCTGCGTCATCGCGACGAGCGTCTCCATCTTGCCGGCCCACGTGACCGTGAAGGAGCTCTGCTCGCTGCGCACCTCGTACCGCGCGCCGAGCTCCGTCATCTTCGGCTTGAGCGCTTGCGAGAAGCCCGCGAGGAGGAACGAGTCGCCGATGTTGAGGACCGCGGTGTTCGGCGGGATCGGCGGCGGAGGTGGCGGCGGCGGCGCGGTGGCGACCGCCGTGGCAGTGGGCTCTGCGCTCGGGACGGGCGCGCTCGCCGTCGCGGAGGGCTCCGCGCTCGGGACGGGCGCGCTCGCCGTCGCGGTGGCCGGAGGTGGGGCCTTGATCGGCTCCGGCGTGGCAGGGCCGCAGCCCGCCGTCACGAGAGCACCGATCAACCAACCGAGAGGGAGCAACGACGATCGCACGGGGGCGCGAATCTACCTCAACCAAAGCCGAAGTTGCGCATCGTTTGCCGGAGCCTCGCGCGAAAATCGTGGAGGCTACCGCGGCGGGGGCGACCTTTCGTTGCGCGTCGGGCGAAGGCACCTTAGAACCGCCGAATGAGCTTCCGGCTGTTCGGGGTCGACGTGGAGATCCAGGTGGGGTTCTGGATCAACGCCGTCTTGATCGGCTACCTCTCGTTCGGGGCGGAGGATCCGCGGCTCCTGCTCTTGTTCGTGCCGATCATCCTCGTGTCGATCCTGATGCACGAGTACGGGCACGCCTTCGCGGTGATGCGCCACGGGATCGAGCCTTCGATCGCGCTCCACTCGATGGGCGGCCGCACGATGTGGCAGTCGCCGCGGCCCCTCACGCGGCCTCAGCGGATCATCATCAGCCTCGCGGGACCGGCGGCGAACCTGCTCATCGCGGGGCTCGCGTTCGGGTACATGGAGTACTTCCCGCAGTCGTTCCACCGCCTGCCGCGGTACGCGCTGGCCGCGGTCTGGATCAGCGGCACGTCGAACCTGTGGTGGGGCATCTTCAACTTGATCCCGGTGCTCCCGCTCGACGGCGGTCACGTGCTCGAGCATGCGCTGGGGCCGAAGCGGATCCGCCTCACCGCGAGCATCTCGCTCGGCGTCGCGGTGCTGTGCGTCCTCTACTTCTTCGTGCGGCACATGTACTTCGCGGCCTTCATTCTGGGGCTGTCGGCGTACCAGAGCTTCCTCAGGATGCGCGCGGAGGTGCCGGACGAGGGCGAGGCGATGCGGCGCGCGGCGCCCCCGTGGGATCCGCCGGTGCCGGGGGAGATCCTCGGCAAGATCCGCTCGGCGCGGCGATCGCTCGCGGACGACGACTACGCGACGGCGGCCTCGCTCGCGAACGAGGCGGTGCGGCTCATCGGCGAGCACGACGCGCCGCTGCCGAAGGCGAAGGTGGAGGCGTACGAGGTGCTCGCGTGGTGCGCGCAGCTCCGCGGCGATCCGGAGGAGGCGGCGCGCTGGATCAAGGCGGCGCAGCAGCACGGGCAGGTGGATCTCGCGCTCATCTCGGCGGTGCTGATCAGCCGCGGCGACACGCGCGACGCGCGCCGCATCCTGGAGCAGGCGCGCGCCTCGGGGGACGATCGCAAGGAGATCGTGGGGCCGCTCATCCAGATCCTGATCGCCGAGGGCGAGATCGCGCGCGCGTCGGCGGTGGCCTTCGACATCGTGGAGTCGCTCTCGGACGAGGACGCTCGCAAGATGGCGCAGATCGCGTACGGCGCGCGGGCCTTCGAGTGGGCCGGCCGTCTCTACGAGGCGGTCTTCCAGCGGAGCAACGTGGCCGACGACGCGTACGAGGCGGCGCGCGCGTTCGCCGCGGACGGCGCGCACGATCGGGCGCTCGACATGCTGGCGCGCGCGGTGAGCGCGGGCTTCTCGGATCACGCCCGCGCCTGGTCCGACGCCGCGTTCGAGCCGCTCCGCGCCGGCCGCAAGCTCGAGACCGTGCTCCCCCGTCACTGACAGTCGCCCCCTCAATCCCCTACAAAAGAAGGCATTCTGTGACGCTCTCGAAGAACGACGGCGCGGACGATCGCGAGGTGCGCGTGGCGGTCGCGCGGCTCGCCGGCAACGATCTGCCGCTGCCCGCGTACCAGACGGAAGGGTCGGCCGGGATGGATCTCGCGGCGGCGATCGGCGAGGACGTGATCATCCCGCCCGGCGAATGGCGCTTGATCCCGACGGGCCTCACGATGGCGATCCCGCGCGGCTTCGAGGGTCAGGTGCGCCCGCGCTCCGGCCTCGCGCTCAAGCACGGCGTCACGGTGCTGAACGCGCCGGGCACGATCGACTCGGATTACCGGGGAGAGGTGAAGGTCGCGCTGATCAACCACGCGAAGGAGCCGTTCGTGGTCCGCCGCGGGGAGCGCGTCGCGCAGCTCTTGATCACGCCCGTCGCGCGCGCCGCGTGGCAGCTCGTGGACGCGCTCGACGCGACGGCGCGCGGCGCGGGCGGTTACGGATCGACCGGACGCTGAAGGGGATCTGGATCAGCGCTTCGGCTTCGCGCCGGAGGGCTTCGCGGCGGCGGCAGGCTTCGCGGGGGCGGGCTTCACGCTCTTCATCAGGTCGCCGAGCGTGCCGAAGCCGCGGACCGGCTTGTTCGAGGCCTCCGCCTTCTTCTCTTCGGCCTTCTGGTACGCGGTCAGGTCCGCGCGCTCGTCGTCGCTCTTCAGCGCCGTGATCGAGAGGCGGATCTTTCCGTCCTGCGCGACCTGGAGGATCTTCACCTCCAGCTCCTGGCCCACGACGAAGAGCTTCTTCAGGTCGGTGTTGCGCGGCGTGCCCGTCTCCTGCGCGGGGATCAGGCCGCGGCCGCTGCGATCCTTCGTGCCGGCGATCTGCAGGAAGATGCCGTACCGCTCGATGCCCGTGATCGTGCCTTTGACGCGCGCGCCCTCCGCGATGAGCGGGCCCGAGGCCTTGTTCGCGCTCTGGATCGCGACGGGCGCCGCGTCGGCCTCGGCCTTCACCGCGACCGGCTTCAGGCGGACCTGGCCCGTCTCGCGATCGACGCCGCTCACCACCGCCATCAACCGCTGGCCGAGCTTCACCTGGAGGTTGCCGTCGGCGTCGGTGAGATCCGGGAGCTCCAGCATGCCCTCCTGCTTGCCGCCGAGATCGACGAACACCGCCTCCCGCGCGATGAGGACGATCGTGACCTCGACGTTCTCGCCGGTGTGGTACTTGCGGCGCTGAACCTGCTGGCCCTGTGACTCGAAGAGGGACGCGAACGACTCGCGCGAAGACTCGGTGGAGGACATCGCGCGACCCCTTACCAGCGCAAGATGGAGGCGGGGAAGGTTTTTGCGGCCGCCCCCCGCACTCCTCGCCTGGTATCCTGGCGCCCCCCGGCCCGGAGTCCCTCGATGCGCGATCGTCCCCTGCTCGTCTTGTCGACCATGATCTCCCTCGCGATCAGCGCGTGCAGCGGGGGAAATGACACGGGCACCGGAGGATCGGGCGGCGCCACGACCACGTCGACGACGAGCGGCACCGGCGGATCAGGCGGCGCGTCCGGCCTCCCGTGCGACGTCGACGCGATCCTCAAGAGCCACTGCCAGTCGTGCCACGGCGCGAGCCCCGTGTACGGCGCGCCGATGCCGCTGGTCACGAGCGCGGATCTGCACGCGCCCCTGAAGAGCGACGCGTCGAAGATGGTGTACGAGCAGATCTCGACGCGCATCCACGACGCCAAGACGCCGATGCCGCCGCAGCCGAACGCCCCTCTCTCCGATGCGGACGCGGCGACGATCGACGCGTGGGTCAGCGCAGGCGCGCCCGATGGATCCGCGGATTGCGGAGGCGGCGGGACCGGCGGAACGGGCGGAGCCGGGGGCGCGCCGGGGCTCTCGTGCACGCCGGATCTGAAGCTGCAGCCGGCCGCCCCGTACGAGATGCCGCAGGCCACGGCGGACGCGTACATGTGCTACGGCGTCGACGTGTCGTTCGGGCAGAAGCGGCACGCGATCGCGCTCGCTCCGCTGATCGACAACCCGACGATCGTGCACCACATCCTCCTCTTCACCGCGAAGAGCTCGTACAGCTCGACGCCGAAGCCCTGCGGCAACGCGGCGATGGGCCAGCTCATCGGCGTGTGGGCGCCCGGCGGTCAGGCGCTGGAGCTGCCCGCGGAGGCCGGCTATCCGCTCGACGGCGACACGCACTTCGTCCTCCAGGTCCACTACTCGAACCTGATGCACCTCGACGGGCAGAAGGACTCGACCGGCTACCAGATCTGCACGACCGACGCGCTCCGGCCGAACGACGCGGACATCCTGGCGTTCGGGACGTGGACGATCGACGTGCCCGCGCAGGGGACGAGCGACGTGACGTGCGATCTGAAGGTGCCGGCCGTGCTGCCGACGATGCACGGGATCGCGGCGATGCCGCACATGCACCAGCTCGGCACGGCCATCTCGACCGTGAACCACCCCGCGGACGGCGGCGCCGACATCGACCTCGGCAAGGCCGATCCGTGGAATTTCCAGAGCCAGGCGTGGCAGATCCTCGATCCGAAGACCGCGCTGATCCAAGGCAACGACACGATCAGCACGCGGTGCGCCTGGCAAAACCCCACGAACAAGGATGTTCACTTCGGAGAGACCACCTCGGACGAGATGTGCTTCGGCTTCTTGATGTATTACCCGCGCATCGCGGCCTCCGGCTTCGAGTGGGGCACCCCCGCCGCCTCCTCCACGTGCAGCCCGACTCCGTGACGAGGGCGTTGGCGCGGCCCCAGTAACACCGATTGATCCATGCCCAGACTCCAGATCTTGTTCGTCGTCTCCGAGTGCGTCCCCTACGCGAAGACAGGGGGCCTCGCGGACGTCGCGGGCGCCTTGCCGGCGGCGCTGGCCGATCGCGGTCACGACGTGCGCGTCGTGATGCCCCGTTACCGCGTGACGAAGAAGCACCCGGCGGAGCCGCTGGATCACACGCTGATCGTGCCTCTGGGGGGCGGCATGGCGTACGGCGGCGTGCTCCAGACCAAACTGCCGCGCTCCCCCGCCGAAGAGCGGCCCGCGGGCGCCCCTCCCCCGCCGACGGCCACCGTCTATTTCCTGGAGCACGACCAGCTCTACGACCGGGACGGCGTCTACAACGACGCGAACGGCGACTTCGGCGACAACCTCGCTCGGTACACGTTCCTGTCGCGCGGCGCGCTGGAGCTGTCGAACTCCATGGGATGGAAGCCGGACATCGTGCATGTCCAGGACTGGCCCACTTCCCTCGTGCCGGTCTACTTGAATACGCTGTATCGCAACACGCCCGTCGGCGCCGCCGCGTCGATCCTGACGGTGCACAACCTGGCGTATCAGGGCTGGTTCGGGGCCGATTCGTTCCCCGTCACCGGCATGTCCTGGGACGTGTTCCGCAACTACGGGCTGGAGCGCAACGGCATGCTGAACGTGCTCCAGGGCGGCCTCGTCAACTCGACGATCGTGAGCACGGTGTCGCCCACGTACGCCGGGGAGATCCAGACGCGCGAGGGCGGCGAGGGCATGGATGGCCTTTTGCGGGCGCGCGGCGACGTCGTCGGCATCCTGAACGGCATCGACGAGAGCGTGTGGAACCCCGCGACGGACAAGCACCTCGCGGCCCATTATTCGGTGAAGGATCTCTCCGGAAAGGCCGCGTGCAAGGCGGCGCTCCAGCGGGAGATGGGGCTCGCGGAGCGGCCGGACGTGCCGATGATCGGGCTCGTGAGCCGGCTCGCGCACCAGAAGGGGATCGACATCTTCTGCGCGGCGCTGGACAGGCTCCTTCACGAGGACGTGCAGGTGGTGGTGCTCGGCTCCGGGGAGAGCTGGGCCGAGGATCTGTTCCGCCGCCTCTCGCACACGACTCCGCACTTCCGCGCGCACATCGGCATGAACGAGCCTCTGTCGCACCGGATCGAGGCGGGCGCGGACCTGTTCTTGATGCCCTCTCGGTACGAGCCGTGCGGCCTCAACCAGATGTACAGTCAGCGGTACGGGACGTTGCCAGTCGTGCGGGCGGTGGGCGGGCTCGACGACACGGTGGATCACTTCCAGACCGGCTTCAAATTCGAGGAGCTCTCGGGATCCGCCTTGGCGCAGGCGGTGGAGTGGGCGCTGCACAGCTATCGGCACGAGCCGGCGCAGTTCCGCGCGATGCAGCTCCGCGCGATGCGAAAGCCGCAAGGGTGGAACCACGCGTGCCGTCAATACGAGGCGATGTTCCGGCTCGCGATGGCGCGCCGCAAGGCCGAGAGGCGCTGATCCCGATGAGCCGACTCCGCAAAGACCTGCACGAGCAAAACCGCCTCTCGTGGAACGCCGCGACGGTGGCGCACAACAGCCACAAGCGCGATCAGGCCGGCTTTCTGCGGTCCGGCGGCTCCACGCTGTACCCGGAGGAAATCGCGCTCCTCGGGGATCTGCGCGGCAAGAAGCTGTGTCACCTCCAGTGCAACTCCGGGCAAGACACGCTGAGCCTGGCGGCGCGCGGGGCCGAGGTGACGGGCGTGGACATCAGCGACGAGGCGATCGCCTTCGCGACGAAGCTCTCCGCGGACTCCGGGGTTCCGGGCACGTTCCAACGAGCGGACGTGTTCGACTGGCTGGAGGCCGCGGACCCATCGAGCTTCGATGTCGTGTTCTGCTCGTACGGCGCGCTGATGTGGCTGTCCGATCTCGTCCCATGGGGCGCCGGGATCGCGAAGATCCTCCGGCCGGACGGGCGCTTCGTCGTCGTGGAGGCGCACCCGACGATGATGATGTTCGGAGAGGACCTGTCGCTGAAATACGAGTACGGAGGCGGCGCGCTCGTCCAGGATCCCGGCGTGCACGACTACGTGGCCGGCGCCGGGACGTCCCTCACGCCGATGGGCTACGAAGAGGGCGTGGTCGATTTCAAGAACCCGCACCCGGACGCCTCGTTTCAATGGGGCCTCGCGGAGATCACGGGCGCGCTCACGGGCGCGGACCTCGTCATCGAGCGCTTCACCGAATATCCTTTCACGCGGTGGAAGGCCTTCCCGGCCCAGATCACCGCGCCCGACGGCAACTTCTACCTTCCTCCCGGCACGCCTCAGATCCCGATGATGTTCGGGCTCGTCGCGGCGCGTCGGTGAGCCTTCCCCTTCGCTTCTTCGTATGGAACCCACCGACAACACCGATCCTCCGAAGGACGCGGGGGAGCCGCCGCCCGAGGAGGTAAAAGCCCCCACGGAGACGGCCCCCGCAACCACGGAGCCCGCCGCAACCCCGGAGTCCGCCGCGACCACGGAGTCCGTCGCGACCCCGGAAAAGGCGGCCCCCGCGAAGCCTGTCGCCCCGCCGCCCGAGGAGAAGGCGCCGGACGTGGCGTGGCTCAACAAGGACCTCTCGCGCCTCGTGAAGTGGGGATATCCGCTGCTCGGCGTGCTGCTCGTGGCGCTCTATGCGCGGACGCTGGCGCCGGGGCCCACGTTCTCGGACGGGCCGGAGATCGTGACCGGCATCGTCACGCTGGGCGTCATTCACCCGACGGGGTATCCGCTGTTCACGCTGGTGGCGCACGCCTTCGTGAAGCTGCTGCCGCTCGCGGTGCAGCCGTGCGTGAAGGTGTCCCTGTTCAACGGCCTCTGCGGCGGCGGCGCGGCGATCTTCACGGCCCACATCGCGCGCATGTTCGCGATGCAGATAAAGCCGGCGAAAGAGGGCGAGACGAGGAGCCGAATCGGCGCCGACATCGCCGGCCTGTTCGCGGGGCTGATGCTCGGGACCAGCCCGCTCGTGTGGGACCAGATCCGGATTCCGGAGGTGTATCCGTTCCACCTCCTGCTCGCGTCGTGGGCCCTCTACGGGGTGATGCGCTTCGAGGTGACGCGGCGGCCCGGTTGGCTCCTGATGGGCGGCCTCGCGATCGGCCTCGGCCTCGCGCACCACGTGACGATGGTGTACATGCTGCCGGCCGCGATCGTCTACGTGGCAGTCCGCGAGCCGAGCCTGCTCTACGCGCCGTTCGTGTGGCCCGTGGCGAAGATCGGGCGCCTGTTCAAGAAGGACTTCCTCGCGAGGGCGAAGATCCGGCACGCGTGGCTGTTCCCCTCGGTGCTCGTCGTGGGGGCGTTGCCGGTCGTATTCTACCTGTATCTCTGGTGGGCCAACAACCACTCGGTGGGCCTCACCTGGGGCGGCGTGAAGGACTGGGACGGGCTCTATTTCCACATGATGGGGAAGCAGTACTCCAAGTTCATGGTGTGGAAGGACATCGGGACGTACCTCATCCGGATCGGCCGCCTCCCCGACGTGTTCGATCGGCAGTTCTTGACGGTCGGCACGGTGCTCCTCTTTCCGGGCATCGTGGCGGGGTTCCGGCGCGCGTGGCGGCCCGCTCTCTTGCTGCTCCTGGTGATGCTCGGGTTCATCGGGCACGGCGTCTATTATTCGGTCGGCGATTACCAGACGTACTTTCTCCCGGCCGTGATGGCGCTCGCGGTCTTCCTCGGCGCGGGGCTCGACGCGGTGCTTCGGTTCTCTTCGGAGCGCGCGCCCGAGCGAAGGGCCGTGTTCGATCTCGGGGTGGTGGCCTCCGTCTTCGGGGTGACGGCGCTCACGATCCTGGCCTACAGCATCACGCCGAGGCGGCTCCCCGGCGTCATCGAGCGGCACGCCGTCGGAGGATGGGTGATCCCGTTCGCGGTGGCCGCGGCGGTGTTCGGCGTGGGGGCGTATCTGGTGAGCCTCCGGCAGAAGCGCAAGCTGCCTGTCCCGGACCGACTCAAGATCACGGGGCGGGCGATCCCGGTGTTCCTGCTGGCGTCGGCCTTCTTCCCGACGGGGCCCGCGCTGGCCGCGCGCGTGAGCGAGATCGACGAGCGACAGACCATCGGCGAGAGCTACGGCCGCGAGGTGATGGAGAACGCGCCGCCCGGCAGCATCGTGATGGTGCAGGGCGACGGATACCTGTTCACCCTGTGGTACCAGACGCACGTGATGAACCGCGGGACGGACGCGGCGATCATCGATGTCGGGAGCCTCGGCGCGCAGTGGTACAAGAAGTACCTCCTTTCGCACTACCCGGCTCCGTGCGACCCGCTCGCGCCGGAATTCGTGCTGAACCCCGCCGCCTACGAGGCCAAGTGCAAGACGTGGCGGCAGCGCATGGACCTCAACGCCGCGCTCGGCTGGATCACGGTCGGCGATCGGCGCACGCGCGGAGTGACGGCGGCAGAGCGCACCAAGGGAACTGGCATTCTCAAGGAGTGGCTGGCGCGGCGCGACGGGCGGATGCCGGCGGTCCCGCTCGCGGACGTGCGGTGTGACGACAACGACTTCCGGAAGAACCACTCGCGCGAGTGCCGGTGCTGGTTCGATCCCAAGAAGGAACCTCTCTACAACGAGGACTGCGTGGTGAGCGGGGACCAGGACGGCCTCGTGCCGCGCGAGCGCGTGGAGGTATGGCTGCAGCACCTCGTGGACGAGCACATCGACGAGCGCCCGCTCTTCGAGCGAAACCTGTTCACGCACTGGAACGGCAACCCGAAGGACAACTTCCGCGGCTGGAACGGCCCGGACTACCAGCGAATCTCCGGCGACTACGCCCTCGTGAACCGCGGCCGCGTGAACCAGATCCTCTATGCGGCGGAGGTCCAGAACAAGGACGCATGCTCGGAGACGCGGTGGATCCAGCCGATCCAGCGCCCGGCGCCGAAGGGCGGCCCCAAGGACGGGAGGCCGTATCGCCCGAACGAGTGGCCGGTCCTCGTGACTGCCAGTTACATCTCGCGCGCCCCGCTGGACGGCGACGATTTCTCGTCACGGCAGTACGCGACGGGCGACGAGATCCGCCTGCACATCGACTGGTACGAGAAGAACCGATACGACTTCTTCGCGAAGGACCACGTCGGCACCCCCATCAAGCACGGCATCAAGATCTGCGTGTTCGACGGCGCGGGAAAGCGCGCGGGCGGGGTGAAGACGACCATTTCGGGCCGCCGCGACCCGATCAACATCAAGCTCCCCGCGGACGCGACGCCCGGCGACTACCACATCGCGGCGTGCACGGTCGGAGAGGTCGGAGATAGTGTCAAGCTCGCAGAAGAGTCGAGCTGCAAGCGCCTCATCCTCGAATACCCGTTCAAGGTGACGCCGAAGAAGTGATGGGTGGATTCAGCGGGCCGGGGCGCCGGAGACTTCGAGCGTCTCCAGCGCGACCTGGCCGGGGGCGCGGAGATCCATGCTCGTGACGACGGCTTGCGGGCCCTCGTCGAGGCGACTCCGGATCTGCTCGGCCACGGTGTCGCCCTTGAGCGGGCGGTCCGAGAAGACGACGAACACCTTGTAAACGGCGTTGTTCGCGGGGACTGGCCAGCTCTTCCGGCCGATGGGTTTGCCGGCCGGGCACGCGACGGACTGGCCGTCTTCGGCGATGGGCAGCGGCACCGCGAGCTCCGATCCGCGCGCCTGCACGAGGAGGCAATACGGGAGTTGGCCCTCCGTCGGCGACACGGACCATTGCCCGTTCGCGGTGCTCAGAGAGGCGCGACGCGGCGCCGGCGTGGCGGCGGGCGCCCCACAGGCCCCGAGGAGCAGCGGAGTCACGATCACCGCCGCTCTCAGCGTGAGCAGCGGAGTCACGATCACCGCCGCTCTCAGCGTCAGCAGCGGAGTCAGGAGGCGGCGGAGGGTCGCGCGGAGGGGCCGAGTCGAGCGCACGGCCGGAGCATACCGCGAAAACGCGAGGATCCCACCAAGAGAGGCCCTCTTGGAGCGTCCCCCGTGACCATGCAACGCTCCCCTCCCTTCGCGAGCGACGCGAGCGATTTGGTGCAACGTCGAGGACTGCGTCCGCTCCGCTACGGACTCCGCTCCGCCGAGCGGAGCTTCGCCTCCGCGGATCGGACTCCGTCCTCCCAGTGGTGGCCGGAGGGGCGGACTTCGCGCAGCGAAGGCCGGGGGTGGGCACCTCAGCATTCGTCGCATTTTCGTGGGATTTACAAGGGGGCTCTGCCCCCTCGTATCACTCCCCCGAAGAAGAACGCGCCGCTGGAGCGGCGGTCGACGAGGGAGATGTGACGAATGCCGAGGTGGGCACCTTCACGCCTTCCTGGAGGGTCTTTTAGGCGCGCGACGCGAAGGTGGCCAGATCGAAGCCGGTCACGATGCCGACGAGCTTGCCGTTCTCGACCGCGAGGAGGCGGCGCGCGCGGGAGGCCACCGCCCGGCCCGCGACTCGGTACAACGGGGAGCGGGCGTCGAGGATGACGCATTTGTAGCTCATCACCTCTTCCACCGGCATGCGGCGGACCTCGGCTGGCAACGCGCGCGACGTGAGCGCCTCGATCTGCGTGAAGACGCCCACGGGGTAGCCGGCGTCCACCACCGCGAGGCCGCGGACGGACGTGCGCGCGAGGCGGTCGATCGCCTCGTCGATGGGGGCGCCGACCTCGACGGTCTCCACCGGCGAGCGCATCAGCTCGGCGAGCGGCGTCTCGATGTGGTGGAACAGGACGACGCGCATCATGTCGCGCGTGCTGAAGACGGCGACGGGGCGGCCGCGGCGAAGGACGATCACGCGGTGAATGCGGCTCGCCACCATGCGCGACGCCGCCTCCGCGACGGACTCGGCCTCGTCCACCGTGACGACCGGCGCGCGGAGGATGTCGGCCGCGACGCGCGCGGGCGCCGTGATCACCGGAGCCGAGCGCGGGCTGTCGCGCTGAATGTCCGCGATCCGAAGGAGATCCGTGAGGGAGACGATGCCCACGAGCGAGCCGTCCTCCGCCGTGACCGCCACCGAGGAGACGTCGCGCTCGCCGAGCGTGTCGAGCACGTGCTGCAGCGGAGCGTCCGGGCGGACGCTCACCAGCGATTTGCTCATGTATTCGCGAACGGGAGTGGAGAAGAGGGCCGACATGCGATCGGTTATACCCAAGGTTCCTCGGGTCGATCAGCCCTCCGGGCGTGAGGCGGGATTACTCTTGCTTCGGCTGCTCGGCGGGGGCGGCCGGGGCGGCCGTCGGAGCGTTGGTGCCGGCGGGGGCCGGGACCGGGGGCGCCGCCTTCATCGTCGTGGAGCGCGAGAGGGCGCGGTACCTCGCCTCGATCACGGAGACGAACGAGTTCGTCAGCATGAGGAGCGTGTCGCCGTCGGTGCCCTTCTCGGTGACCTTGCTCTCGGCCTCTTTCACGGCCTTCAGCATCGACTCGAGCGAGGGGACCATCATCTTCGACCACGGATCCGTGGGGTGCGAGGACGCGAACTGCTTCAGCCCGTCGAGCGACTTCTCCAGCTTGCCGGCGGCGTCCTTGAAGCCCGCCGCGTTCGGCTTCTTCATCGCGGCGGCCGTGATCGCGTCGCGCGCGTCGCTGTACGCGGCCATCGCGACCTTCTCGCCCTCGTCCTGCTTCGCCGGGTCGGCCGGGTGGGCCTTGCGCCACGCCTCAAGCGCGTCGCCGAGCTTGCCGGACATCTCGTCGAGCTTGTTGAAGCCGTCGACGAGCTGCTTGTGCAGCTCCTTGCCCTTCGCGAACGAGTCCTTCTTGTACTCCTCGCGCTGGTAGTAGGTCGTCGCGGTCGCGATGTTCTTCGCGAGCTCCATCGCGAACGGCGCGTAGGCCGCGAGCGCCGCGTCGACGTCGCCCATCGCGACGTCCTTGAGGCCGGCCGCGACGCTGCAAGCGCGGGCGTTCCGCTCGTGCGGCGCGCGGAGGGCCACGTCGAACGGGCGGCGATCCCCGGGGGCCGCGTTGGGCGTGCCGGACGCCGCGGGCGCACCGGACGGAGCGCCGGCCGCAGGCTTTCCGGAGGCCGCGAGCGCCGCCGCGGTTCCCGCAGGAGGCGTCGCGGGCTTCGCCGTCGTCGCAGGGGGCGTCGCGGGCTTCGCCGTCGTCGCGGGAGGCGTCGCGGGCTTAGCCGTCGCCGCGCCCGCAGCAGGCGTCCCGGAGCCGGCCGTCGCCGCCGTGGGCGCCGGAGCGCCGCCGAAGCTGGGCAGCTTCTTCTCGCTGGGCTCCGCGCCGCCGAGGCTCCCGAGGTACGCGTCGCGCGCCTGGCGCAGCGTCATCGTGCCGAAGTAACAGACATCGACCCGGTAATCCTTGGTGGCCTGGGGATCCACCTTCACCTGCGGGGCGAGCGGCGCGCGCAGGTTGAGCCTGCCCTTCGCGTTGCCCGACTCCGTCGCGGTGTTGGAGGTGGCCGACGGATCGGGCTTCGGCTTGTCGTTGCCGCAACCGGCGACGGTGGTCGCGACCAGCAGCGCAAAAGGAAGGGAAACGAAGGACCGCAGCGAGCTCATGGACGTCTTGCCTCCTGGGCGCGAGCCGCCGGTGCTACTCGGGTGGCGGACGGCTCGGGGCGGGCATCATGCCTAAGCCGGCGGCGCTTGCAAGGATGCGTTTATTCCCTTTTTTGCCCGCGGGGGCGCGTCTCGTCAGAAAATGGCCGCCCCGTGGCAACTTTCCCCAAGCTCAAGCTCCAAGACCTCCACGTCGATGACGAGGAGTCGTTCACCCATGTCGGCCTCTACGCAGATCTGCGCGCGATCGTGGAGGACAGCGATCATCGGTTCGTCGTCCTCCACCGCAACGTGAAGCGGGCGGACTGGGACCGCGCCGCGTTCCTGAACCTCACGTTCTGGCACGCGCACGAGCCCGTCGACGTGCTCATCGACGATCACCTGGCCGCCGACGTGGTCGGTCACATCGCGTGGCACATGCTCGCGTCGCAGAACCTGTGCCCCGGCGCGGGCCGGCCGCAGTCGGCCGCGACGATGCTGCTCTCCGAGGCGATCGCGAGCGCCTTCGATCTGTACCTGGTGGGGCGCCTGCTCGGGCACCGGCCGGACTCGGCCTTCCTGGAGACGCAGGTCCCGGCGATGGCCGAGGCCGCGTCGGGCGCCGGCATGGACGAGGACGGCTTCGAGGCGATGCTCCAATCGATCGCGGACGATCCCGAGCGGGCGTTCGAGGACCTCCGCGCGCTGCTGTTCGACGCCGGGACGGCGCTGGCCTCGTGCCCCGACGTGGAGACCGCCGCGCGGGTGCTCGACGAGATGGAGGATCGCCGGTTTTCGCAGCTGATCCATCACTACGAGCTGTCCAACTGGACGCTCTACGGGCGGGCCTACGGCGCGACGACCGAGGTGAAAGAGGCGGCGCTCGAGTTGGATAGGACGCTCCGAGAGGCCCCGGTTGCGCTAGACTGGTTGGAGAAGAACTGGGTGCAACCCGCGCTCGAAAAGCGCAGAGTGGCGCCCGCTCCCCGGAGGGCGAAGCCCCGCTGATCCAGTGCCATGAGCGACGTCACACCGAAGAAACGGCCGCAGCGTCCCGCAGCCCCCCTCTGGGCCGCGCGCCGCAGGTTCCGCAGCGAGAGCTCGGAGGCGCGAGGACACGCGGGCTCGGAGGACCGCACGAGCGCGATCCCCTCGGAGCCCGGCAGCCCCGCGACGTCGCCCGGCGCTTCGCAGATCCCGCGCGCGCCCGTGCCGCGATCGGCGCTGACGAGCGAGGTGGACGACGGTGAGTGGCCCGACGCGGACGCCCCGATCTCGGCGGATCCGGCCTCGGCGAGCGACGCGCTCACGGCCTCCACGCCGAGCGGTCCCGACGTGAAGGTGACGATGGAGGTGCCGAGCTCCGGCGGTCCGGCGGCGCGCTCCGCGAGCACGCCCGCTGCGGCCGTTTCGTCGCCGCCCGTCGCGTCGAAGGTCTCGTCGCCGCCTGCGATCACGTCGACGGCCGTCGCTTCGAAGGTCTCGTCGCCGCCCGTCGCGTCGAAGCTCTCGTCGCCGCCCGCCGTGACGCCGAAGGCGCCTCCGGTGGCCGTTTCCTCGCCTCCGATCGCTGCCTCTTCGTTGCCCGCGGTGACGCCGAAGGTGCCGTCCGCGCCTCCGAATCCCGTGACGGAGCCGCCGAACAGCGGTGAGCCGGAGGCGGTCTCCTTCAGCGAGATCCAGTCGCTCCTGTCGCCCGGGAAAGCGCCGCCTCGTCTGCCCGGCGCGACGTCGCATCTCCCAGGCGCTGCGGCGCGTGGGCCGCTGTCCGGCGCGGATGGGGGCGCCGCGCGATCGCCGCTGCCACGTCCCGGAGAGCTGCGGAGCGCACCGCCGACCGCGAGGCCCTCCGGTCCGGAGCCGATCACCGCCCCCGCCGCCACGCGCCGCGTCGCCGAGCCGCTGAAGATGGCGGCCGAGCCGATCACGAACCCGGCCGTCACCCGCCGCGCGACGGAGCCGCCGCGCCCCTCGTACGAAGCCGCACGGAGCGCCGCGCGCCCCTCGCCGAGCCTCCCGGCGGAGCCGCGACGCTCGCCCACGATCCCGCCCGCGCCGCGCACGTCCGGCAGCGTGCGGCCGATGCCCTCCGCCGACGCCGAGTCGGTGCCCGCGTCGGCGCGCGCCGGCGACTGGAACGACAGCACGGCGGCGCAGATGGCGGCGCTCGCGCCCGCGCCGCGGCCGGTGCCTTCGCGCGTCGCGCGCCCGCAGCCGTACGACGCGCCGCCGCCGAGCACGCTCGAGCGCCCGACGCCGAACCCGCTGGAGTCGTCCGCCGCCGATCTGGAGCTGATGGCGGCGATCGCCGCGGTGCCGACGAAGCGGCCGTCGGAGAAGCTCGCGTGGGCCCCGCCGAAGGCGCCTTCGCAGGCGCCGTCGCAGGCGCGCGCGCACACGGTCGCGATGCTGTCGTCGCAGGCTGCCGCGGCGCTCAAGGGCGAGAAGGCGCCGAGCGGCTCGCTCACGGGCACGGGTCAATGGCGCGCGGCGGTCGCGATCACGAACCCGCCGCAGGATCCGGCGGTGCTGCGCAGGACGACGCTCCGCTCGCAGCAAGACGCGACGGAGCACGCGGCTTCGCTCAAGCCGTCGGTGGTGGTGATCCCGCCCGCGCCGGCCGGCCCCGGAGCCGCGAGCGCGGCACGTCACGCGCCGCCGCCAGCGGAGGACGCCGGCGCGACGTCCGGCGGCGTGTCGCTCCGCGAGACGGAATCGGACGCGCGCGCGAACGCCGCGATGGCCGCCTCTTCGGACAGCGTGTCGCTCCGCGAGACCGAGTCGGACGCGCGCGCGAACGCCGCGGTCGCCGCCGCCGAAGCCGCGCGCGCGATGGGCGCCCACGATCTGCGGAGCAACCCGCGCGGCAGCTTGCCGGACACCGCGGAGCTCCTCCGCGACGCGCCGGTGCACGAGCCTCGCCGATCCGGCCGCGGCAGCGTCGTGGATCCGTTGGAGCTCTACGGCGCACTGCCGCCGAGCGACAAGCCGCCGGAGCAGTCGCTGCCGAAGGTGATGGTGCAGGTGCCCGCGAAGTCCTCGGCCGATCCGAGCGGCTTCGGGGAGGCGCGATCCGGCAAGGCGAGCCTCACCGCCGCGTCCGCGCGCGCCGCCGCGGAGACGGAGGCCGCGCACGAGGCCGCGGAGGCGCGCGCCGCCGCCATGAGCGTCGACGCGACACGCCAATCGACGCCGAACATCGACCTGCCTCTGCGCGCCGAGCCGCGCCCGTTCCCGAAGCCGCCGCCGCGGCGCGTCGGCGCGACGGAGACCGGCGAGCATCCGCGCGTGTCCGCGCCGACCGACACGCCGAAGCCGGAGACGAAGCCCGCCGCGCAGACGAAGCCGGCGACGTCGCGCGAAGCGAAGCCCGTGGCGTCGCGCGAGGTGAAGCCCGCGGCGTCGCGCGAAGCGAAGCCGATCATCAAGGTGCCGCCGCTGCCGGTGCCGCACAAACCGCTGGATCCGTCGGCGATCTGGGACGTAGGCCCGCTCGACGACGCGCCGCTCGGCGAGGACGAGATCCCCGTCGACATGACGCCCGACGCCCCCGAAGCCGGCGCGCCCTCGGCCGAGACGCCGACGTCGGACTCGGGTCGCTTCGATCTGCAGCAGCTCATGGCGACGGCCCCGCGCTCGAACAAGAAGGGCCTCGCGGACAACGATCTGCTGAGCCTCGCGGGCGATCTCTTCATCGACACGTCGCCGTCCAAGATCGTCCCCGCGGACCTCTCCGCGCTGCCGAAGCGCGGCGTGTCGACGCCGCCGCCTCCTTCGCCGCCGAAGCTGATCGCGCCGGTCGCGCTCGCGCCGACGAAGGCCCCCACGGCCTCCGTGCCGCCTCCGTTCGCGCGGCCCACGTGGCGGTCGTACGCGCCGTGGGCGCTCTTGCCGGTGATCGCGGCCGGCGCAGCGGCGATCATGATCTGGCAGGGCAGCAGCGGGGACGCGAGCGGCTCGGGGGAGACGACCGCGACCACCGCGGGCGCGAACGGGGCGGTCACCGCGCCCTCGAACGACGGGACGCCGCCGCAGAACGCGGGCGGGCCTTCGCCGGACAAATCCGCGCCCTCGACGGCGAACGGCGCGACCGACTCCGGCGACAAATCGAAGACGGAGACGGGCGGCGCGTCGACGTCGTGGCGATGGACCGGGAGCACGCCCGGCACCGCGTCCACGGGCGCCGCGCCGGGACCCACCGCGCCGGCGACCGCGACCACGACGACGGCCACTGCGACGAAGACGGCCGCTCCCGTGGACACCGCGCCTCCGAGCGGCGGCAACGAGTTCAACCAGGCCGCGGCGAAGGCGGCGCTCCGCGCGGCGGCGGGCTCGGCGGCGGGCTGCGCGTCGGAGAAGCCCGGCACCGCGTCCGTCGCGATCACGTTCGCGCCCTCGGGTCGCGTGACGTCCTCGGTGGTGAGCGGCTCGTTCGCGGGCACCACCACCGGCGGCTGCATCGCGTCGGCGATGCGCTCCGCGAGCGTGCCCCCGTTCGACGGCGGGCCCGTGTCCGTCGTGTGGAAGGTCACGCTTCGCTGAGAGCGCCGCTCCGAACCGCGTGACGCTTCCCCGCCCTGAACGAGCCGGCCGCCACGGGAACGACGGAGTCCGGTCCGCGTAGGCGGAGCGGAGCCTGGCTCCGCGGAGTCCGCAGCGGAACGGATGCGGTCGTCGACGTCTTACGGGGCGAGAGATTTGGGCGGGGCGGGCCGCGCGCAGCGAAGCGAGCACGGACCGGGGGTGGGCACGAAAACATGGACCGAACTTCGTCCTCCTCGTGGCGGCCTCTCGACCGACGCGGGGAGGAGACACTATGTTGCGCGGCCGTGCTCCTGGCCCTCCGCGTTCGCAATTTCATCCTCATGGACGCGCTCGAGCTGCGGCTGTCGCCCGGCTTCAACGTGCTCACCGGCGAGACCGGCGCCGGCAAGTCGATCGTCGTCGGCGCGCTGTCGCTCGTGCTCGGCGGGCGCGCCTCCGCGGAGCACGTGCGGCCCGGGGAGAGCGAGGCCGAGATCGAGGCGCTCTTCGACGTGAGCGACGCGGAGGGCGTGCGCGCGCGGCTCGAAGCGTCCGACGTGCACACCGACGACGGCGAGCTGGTCCTGCGGCGCGTCGTGCAGTCGAACGGGCGCTCGCGCGCGTACATGAACGGCAAGCTGTGCACCGCCGGTGAGCTCGCGGCGATCGCGCCGGAGCTGTGCGACATCGCCTCGCAGCACGAGAGCGTCGCGCTCTCGAACCCCGGCACGCACCTCGACTACCTCGATCGGTTCGCGAAGCTCGGCAACGCGCGCGGCGCCCTCGCGACCGAGGTGCTCGCGCTGGAGACGCTCGTCGCCGAGATCAAGCGCACCCTCGAGGACGAACGATCGCGCGGCGAACGAGAGGCGTTCGTCACGTTCCAGCTTCAGGAGATCGACGCCGTCGCGCCCAAGGCCGGAGAGCCGGACGAGCTCATCGCGGAGCGCCACCGCCTGCGCCACACCGAGAAGCTGTCGTCGCTCGTGAGCGGCGCGGCGCGACGGCTCGACGCCGAAGAGGACAGCCTGTGCGACGTGATCGGGCGGCTCCTCCGCGACGTGCGCGCGGCCGCCGACATCGACGCCACGCTGGCGCCGCTCGCGGATCGGTTCGAGGGCGTGCACAGCGAGCTGCTCGACGTCGCGCACGATCTCGCGCGGTACTCGGAGCGCGTGGAGGCGGATCCGGATCGTCTCGATCAAGTGGAGGAGCGCCTCTACCGCATCGAGGGGCTCCTCCGACGGCACGGGCCCACGATCGACGACGTGCTCACGGCGCGCGAGCGGCTCGCGGCGGAGCTCGGGCGGATGCAGGGCGCGCAGAGCCGGCTCGCGGATCTCACCGCGCAGAAGGACAAGCTGCTCACGAAGGCGGCCGCGCAGGCGAAGAAGCTGTCCGTGAAGCGCAAGGAGGCCGCGGAGAAGCTCGCGCGGTCCATCTCGCACGAGCTGTCGGAGCTCGCGATGGGCGGCGCGCGGGTCGTCGTCGACGTGGCCCCGCTCGGCGGCGATCGCGGGGAGCTGTCGGTCGAAGGCGCGCGCCTCTCCCGCGACGGCATCGATCGCGTGGAGTTCCTCATCGCCCCGAACAAGGGCATGGAGCCGAAGCCGCTCGGCAAGATCGCGTCCGGCGGCGAGCTGTCGCGCTCGCTGCTCGCGCTGAAGCGGGTGCTCGCCGAGCACGGGCCCGCGGGCCTCTACGTGTTCGACGAGGTGGACGCGGGCATCGGCGGCGCGGTCGCGGACAAGATCGGGCGCGCCATCGCCGACGTGGCGAAGCACCACCAGGTCCTGTGCATCACGCACCTCGCGACGATCGCCGCCTACGCCGAGACCCATTTCGTCGTCTCGAAAGAGAACGAAGGCCAGATCACGAAGAGCGCCGTCCGCCGCGTCGAGGGCAAGGAGCGCGTCGCCGAGATCGCTCGCATGCTGGCCGGCGCGAAGGTCACGAACACCGGCCTCAAGGCCGCGTCCGAGCTCTTGGAGCACGCGCGCACCTGACGCGGATCGCCGCGGACTCGCGCGGCTTCCTGCCGGCCCCACGACGTCGGCCCCGGCGCCGCGCACGCCCAGTATTCCTCAGGATCGACACTCCCATCGATCCACCGCGTCAGTCCGCATCCAATTGCGTTACATTGCCGCGAAGATGGCGGAGCACCGCACAGTGGGACGTTTTCGGCTCGAAGCCGAGGCGGGAGCGGGTATCGCCGGCACGGTCTACCGTGCCGTCGATCCGTCCACGGGTGCGCTCGTCGCGGTGAAGGTGATGAAGGGGCTCGCCGATCTCGACGCGGCGCGCTTCGCCCGCGAGGTGAGCATCCTCGGTCAGATGCGGCACCCCGGCGTCGTGCGCCTCGTCGATCACGGCCGCACCGAGGAGGGCAACGCCTACCTCGTGATGGAGTGGCTCGAGGGCGAGGACCTCCGCCGGCGGCTCGCGCGCGGGTCGATCAGCCTGCGCGAGTGCGTCGATCTCGGCAAGCGCGTCGCGAGCGCGCTCTCGGCGATCCACGAGCAGCGGCTCCTGCACCGCGACATCAAGCCGGGCAACATCTTCTTGCCGGCGGGCGTCGCCGCGGAGGCGAAGCTCATCGACTTCGGCCTCGTGCGCAAGGAGCAGACGTCGATCGAGCTCACGCGCACCGGCAACATCGTCGGCACTCCCTCGTACATGGCGCCGGAGCAGGCGCGCGGGCAGCGCGAGATCGACGCGCGCGCGGATCTCTTCTCGCTCGGCTGCGTGCTCTACAAATGCATCGTGGGGCGGCCTCCGTTCGACGGCGAGAGCATCCTCGCGGTGCTCACGAAGGTGCTGCTCGAAGAGCCGATCCCGCTCGCGGCGATCAGGCCGAACGTGCCGCCGGAGCTGGACGCGCTGATCGGCCGCATGCTGCAGAAGGAGCCGGCCGGACGCCCCGGCAGCGCCGCGGAGGTCGTGCGCGCGCTCGCGGCGATCCACCTGCCCGACGACGACGCGTCGGACGCGGAGCCCGCGCCGTCGAGCGGCCTCTTCACCGGCCTCACGACCGAAGAGCGCCGCGTGATGTCGATCCTGCTCGCGACGGAGCCCGAGAGCGCGGCGTTGGAGCGCACGCTCCTGGGCGGGGAGGCGCCGCCGCGCGCGGTGAATCTCGGCGCGCTCGTGGAGACGTACGGCGGACGGACGGAGGCGCTCCTCGACGGCACGCGCGTGATCACGATCCCGGCGAAGGGGCCGTCGGTCGATCAGGCCGTCGGCGTGGCGCGCTGCGCGCTCGCGATCTTGTCGGCGGCGCCGCGCACCACGATGGCGATCGCGACCGGCCGCAGCGAGATGAGCAAGCGAAGGCCCACGGGCGAGGCGATCGAGCGGGCCGCGGCGCTGCTCTCGGATCGCGTCGAGGCCACGCGGGAGGCCGTCCGTGAGGGCGCGCCGCTGCCCGCGCAGATCGCGGTGGACGAGGTGACGGCGGCGCTCCTCGACGCGCGCTTCGTGATCGACGAGAGCGTGGACGGCCGCAGCCTCACGGGCGCGCGCGAGGCCGAGGCGCCGCGCCGCACGCTGCTGGGCCGCTCGCTCCCGATGATCGGGCGCGAGTGGGAGCTCGCGTCGATGGAGGCGATCTTCCAGGAGGCCGAGGGCGAACGCTCCGCGCGCGCGCTCCTCGTGACGGGCGCGGCCGGCATGGGCAAATCGCGCCTCGCGCACGAGCTCGTGCAGAAGCTCCGCGAGCACACGCCGGGCCTGGAGGTGTGGTGGGGCCGCAGCGATCCGATGCGCACGGGCTCCCCGCTCGCGCTGCTCGGGCAAGTGGTGCAGGACGCGTCGGGCCTCGTGCCGTCGGATCCGCTGGAGCCGCGGCGCAAGCGCCTCACCGAGCGCGTGGCCGCGCGCGTGGGCAGCGGCGACGTGCGCTGGGTGACGGAGCTGCTCGGCGAGATCGCGGACACCCCGTTCCAGGACGACGCGAGCCCGGCCCTCCGCGCGGCGCGGCGCGATCCGCGGCTCCTGACGGACGAGCTCGGCGCGGCGTGGGAGACGCTCGTCGACGGCACGACGGCGATCGGCCCGCTGCTCGTGATCCTGGAGGATCTGCACTGGGCGGACGCGCCGACGGTGCGCGTGCTCGACCAGTCGCTGGAGCGGCTGGATCACCGCCCGTGGCTCGTCGTCGCGCTCGCGCGGCCCGAGGTGCACGACGCCTTCCCGCGCCTCTGGGAGGGCCGCCCGCTGCAGGAGATCCGGCTGAAGCCGCTCACGCGCCGCGCCGGCGAGAAGCTCGCGCGCGAGGCCGTGGGACCGCGCGCGACGGCCGAGCAGATCGAGCGCATCGCCGCGCGCTTCGAGGGCAACGCGTTCTACCTGGAGGAGCTGATCCGCGCGGTGGCCGACGGCCGCGAGGAGATGCCGGACACGGTGCTCGGCATGGTGCAGGCGCGGCTCGGCGCGCTCGACGCGGGGACGCGGCGCGCGCTGCGGGCGGCGAGCGTGTTCGGCGAGCGCTTCTGCGAGGCCGGGGCGGCGGCGCTCCTCGGCACGGCGGCGCCGCAGGCCGGGTGGGTCGCGACGCTGATCGAGCGCGAGATCGTGACGGCGCGCCCCAACGCGAGCTTCGCGGGCGAGCGCGAGCTGTCGTTCCGCCACACGCTGCTGCACGAGGGCGCGTACGCGACGCTGACCGAGGTCGATCGCGTGCTCGGTCACCGGCTCGCGGGCGAGTGGCTGGAGCAGCACGGCGAGACGGATCCGCTCGTGCTCGCGCACCACTCGGAGATCGCGCTCGACGAAGCGCGGGCGTCGCGCCTCTACCGGATCGCCGCGGAGCGCGCGCTCGCGGCCGGGGACGCGGAGGCGGCGGCGTCGCGGGCGGAGCGCTCGGTCGCGCTCGCGGTCGGCGAAGCTCCGCGCATCGAGAGCCTGCACGCGCTCGTGGACGCGCGCACCTGGCGCGACGACTGGACGCGCGCGATGGTGGAGGCGGACGAGCTGTTGCGGCTCGCGGAGCCGGGCACGCCGCCGTGGATCCAGGCGGCGGCGACGCACCAGGCGGCGGCGCTCTACCTCGGCCGCGGCGACGAGCTGCGCACCTCGTTGCCGCGCCTCGCGGCGATGGAGC
>JAXLYM010000047.1:0-34660 GCA_046351455.1 Polyangiaceae bacterium | reverse complement strand
GCCGAGAGCGCCCGCACATAACTCTCCACGAGGGGCCAAGCGCGCGCCGTCTCCCCCGCGAGCGTCAGATTCTCGATGGCCTCCCGCACGTCCCCCCACGTCCCCTCCGCAGCCTTCGCGCGCGCCTCGTACAGCTCCCCGAGCGCCCGATGCGCCGCGATCCGCGTGGCCTCCTCGATCGTCATCGGCGCCGGAGCAGGCGCCGCCGCGTCCGTGCCAGTCGCCGCGTCCGTGCCAGTCGCCGCGTCCGTGCCAGTCGCCGCGTCCGTGCCAGTCGCCGCGGGCGTGTCCTTCGCGTCGCTCATCCCGCGTCCTCGGCTTTCTTGAAGCCCTTCACCTTCGGCTTGGCCCCCAGCAGCGCGAGCTGCCCGCACGCCGCCGACACGTCGTCCCCGCGCCGCCGCCGCACGAAACACGAATACCCGGCGTCCGTCATCACCTTCTGGAACGCCAGCACCCGAGCCTGCTGCGAAGGCCCGAGAGCCGACGCCGCGATCGGGTTCATCGGGATCAGATTGACCTTCACGCGCAGCCCCCGCAGGAGCTGAGCGAGCTTGTGCGCCTGCTCCGGAGAGTCGTTCTTCCCGGCCACGAGCGTGTATTCAATCGTGATGCGCCGCCGCTTCGGGAGCGGATACTCCCGCAGCGCCGCCAGGAGCTCCCCGATGGGATACTTCCGGTTCACCGGCATGATCGCGCTGCGCGTCTCGTCGTCCGCCGCGTGCAGGCTCACCGCGAGCGCCACCTGCCCGGCGAAATCCTTCCCCAGCCGCTCGATCTCCGGCACGAGGCCCGAAGTCGACACCGTCACGCGCCGCGTGGACAGGCCCACTCCCTCCGGGTGCGTGAGCAGCCGCACCGCGCGCGCCGTCGCGTCGTAGTTGTGGAGAGGCTCCCCCATCCCCATGAACACCACGTTTCGGAGCTGCTCCTCGCCTTCGAGCAGCGCGCGCCCCACGAGCACCTGCGCGACGATCTCCTCCGCGCCGAGGTGCCGTTTCAGCCCCGCGACGCCGCTCGCGCAGAACACGCACCCCATCGCGCAGCCGACCTGCGTGGAGATGCACTGCGTGACGCGGATCGCCCCCGGCGCGGCCTTCTCTTCCTCTTCTTCGTCCTCGTCCTCCGCGACCGCCGAGTCCGCGTCGAGCTCCGCGACCGAGCCCCGCCCCGACACCGAAGGCAAGAGCACCGTCTCGATCGTCGCGCCGTCGTGGAGCCGCAGCACGGCCTTCTTCGTGCCGTCCGCCGAGCGGTGCACGTTCTCGGTGGCGGTGATCTCCTTCACGCCCTCGCCCGCGAGCGCCTCGCGCACCTTCGCCGAGAGGTTCGACATCCGCGCGGGATCGAGCACGCCGCGCTTCTGGATCCAGCCGAAGACCTGCTTCGCGACGAACGCGCGCTCGCCGCGGGCCGAGAGCGCGGCAGTCCATTCTTCCGGAGTGCGTGCGATGGGGTGAATCATGGGGGGCCCCCCTTATACCGCGTCCGCCCGGTATTTCACGCGCCGAGACGCGCGCGAACCCGTTTACCCCGCCGCCGTCACCTGCCGAGTCTGCGCGCGGACCCCACCTGCCGAGTCCGCCGAACAGGCACCTTGCTAGTTGAGCGAGTGCGGCATTGCGAGCGTGAACGGCGCGATCTCCGCGTCGAACATCGTGCCGTCGGGCCGCTGCATCTGGTAGGTGCCGCGCATCGAGCCGCGGGGCGTCTCCAGCACGCAGCCGCTCGTGTACTCGAAGTGCTCGGTGGGCCGCAGCTTGGGCTGGTGTCCGACGACGCCGGGGCCGCGCACCTCTTCCACCTTGCCGCTCCCGTGCGTGATGATCCAGTGACGCGTTCGGAGCTGCGCCTCCTCCGTCCCTTCGTTGGTGATGCGGATCGTGTAGGCGAAGACGTAGCGCTTCGCGCTGGGGGACGACTGAGACGGCACGTACACCGTCGTCACGTGGACGCGGATGCCCTGGGTGATGGCGGTCGACACTGCGCTTCCCTACGACGCGGGCGCATCCGGCACAAGGGCCATGGAACGAGGGAGCGCGATCATCCGCGTTGACAGGCCCCGGGGCCGTTCGCAGGTTGCGCCGACCGTGAGCGAATTCAAGCGACTGCCTTTTGCGGGCTCCCCGTTCGTCTCGATCTTGCCCGCCGCCACAGGCAGCCTCTCGTTCACGGGCAACACGCCGGACGGCGGCAGCGCCCCCCTCCAGCTCTTCCCGACGACACCGCAAGCCGAGCCCCCGCCGGATCCGTTCGCGGGCCTCACGGCGATCGGCCCCACGACGGAGCGAAAAGCCCGCGAGTGGTCCCTGGTGCTCCAGTCCTCGGAGACATGGCACACCACGCGGTGGACGCCGAACGGCTACATCCTCCTGGTGCGGGACGCAGACTACGAGTCTGCCGCGACATCGATTGATCGGTACGAAGCGGAGAACCGCGATTTCCCCCCGCGGCGGACGAAGGAACAGGCCCGCTTCGCCCCGTCGATGGCGGCGCCGTTCATCTTCCTCGCGCTCGCGGCCTTCTTCGTGGTGACGGGCCCGGTCTTCAAATACTCGGCCTTCTTCCAGCGCGGCACCGCCGTGACGAGCCTCGTGCTCTCCAGTGAGCCGTGGCGCGCGGTGACGGCGCTCACGCTCCACGCGGACACGGCGCATCTCCTCGGCAACGCCATTTCGGGGACGGTGTTCGCGTCGGCGGTGCACAGGCGCCTCGGCCCCGGCGGCGGCTCGCTCGCGATCCTCGCGTCCGGCATCGCGGGCAACGTGGCGAACGCCTTCTATCACCAGGCGCTGGGCCAGACGGATCACCGCTCGATCGGCGCGTCGACTGCCATCTTCGGAGCGATTGGCCTCCTCGCGGCGACGCAGCTCTTTTTGAATCGGCGCAAGGACAGCGGAGAGCGCGGCTTCCTCGCGTGGGCGGGCCCGGTCATCGGCGGCCTCGCGCTCCTCGGCACGCTGGGCGCCGGCGGCGCGATGACGGACCTCGGCGCGCACCTGTTCGGCCTCGCGGGCGGCGCGGTGATCGGCATCGGCGCCGGCCTCCTCCTCCGCGACAAGCTGGGCACCCGGCAGAAGCCGTCGCGCCGCGCCTGGTGGCAAGAGATCGCGCTCGGCGCCACCGCGATGGGCGTCGTGGTGGGGAGCTGGCTGCTCTCCTTCTACCGACTCCACATCTGAAGAAAAAAGGGCCAACAAGGGATCATCCGAGACATGGATCTTGAGAGGATGTAGTCCCGAACAGCATTTGGCCCCGAGAAAAAAACGGCGACAAGGATTGTCGGAGAGCTAGCTGGCGGTGCCATCCTCTCGGATTGCGTTTCCGCCTTTCGGATGTAGTCTCCGGCGCATTCGCCGTCGAAAAAGTGAGCCAGCAAGAGATTTCGTGAGACAGGGCATTTTGGATAAATGTAGTCCCACGGGGCATCTGGCTCGAAAAAGCGAGGCCGACGAGGATTTGTTGGAGACGGACATCCCTAATGTAGTCCCCGACGCATTCGGCCTCTGAATCTGTTCCCCCTTCGAAACACGGCCCCCCACATCAAAAGCCAGGGTGACGAGAATTGGAGTGACGACTTTTTCCGATGTAGTCACTTCCGGCATTCACCCCGAAAAATTTCCCCCCGAAATCCCCCCTCGGCGCGCGATCAGAGGCGCACGTCCTCGATCATCCGCACCCAGTGGCCCGCGCCGTTCTTCCCCGACGCGAAGGCCGCGATCACGTCGAACACCGCATCCGAGAAGCCGCCGACGTTGAGGATGTCCTCGCGGTCGGGAGCCTGCGAGTGCGCGTTCGGCTGGATGTCGATGCAGACCAGCTTCGCGTGCGGGTTACGCACCTTGAAGGCCGTCCACTCTGCCATTGTCGCCGTACCGCGACCGCCCGCGCGGCCGTCGATCCACGACTCGTTGTCCGAGACGTAGATCACCAGATCCGCCTTCGCCTTGCGGCGGTTCAGCTCCGCCATCGGAGCCGAGCAGTTGGTACCACCACCCCCGATACCGGCCAGCTTCTGCGCGTTCGTCATCACCGCGTCCCGCGCGTTCAAGAAGATCTTCACGACCTCCTGCTCGAACGGGATCACGTCGCCGTCCGGGTTCTTGCGCAGCACCGCCGCCGCGACCAGGGCCGCGACATCGATGCAGCGAACCGCCGACGAAGAGCCCTGACGATAACCCGTCACGGGCGACGACATCGAGCCCGAGACGTCCGGCAACACGACCACCTTGCCCTCGATCTCCGGCACGTTCCCGATCGCGTGCTCCATCGCGTCCTGGAGCGCGTTCGCGATCCGGTTCGGAACACCCTCGCTCGCCGCGCGGTGCGCCATCATGAGCTGGTACGGGAAGGCGCGCGCCTTCTTCACGAGCGCGTCGTTCTTCAGGCGATCCGCCACCAGCTTCACCATCTTCTCGTCCTCGAACACCCCGTGACGCGCGAACGTCATCAGGTTCATTCGAGTCATCTGCCACGACGCGTTCTTCGCGATCGCCGTCCACTCCGCCTTGCCGAGATCGAGCGCCGTCAACATCTGGAACGGCACGTCCGGCACGTCACCGCGCTTCGTCGCCTTGTAGGCCTCGAAGCGCTTCACGATCTCCGGCAGCTCGGCCGCGTCGTGCTTCTTCTCGATCAGATAGCCATACAGCGCCTCACGGCTCTTCGACGCGGGCTTCGGGTGCGCCATCTTGATCACGTCCGCGAGGGACGGAGCCTGACCGACCGACGCCTTGAACACCTGCTCGTCCGAGCGCGCGTCCAGCCACGTCTTCACCAGCCGCTTCGGCATCGAGCCCAGCGACTTGCGGCCGACCGCGCCGCTCCGCACGATCTGAACGAAGTTCTTGAGCATCTTGCCGTCGTCGATCACGCGACCGAACACCTGCGAGCACAGCTGACCGTCGAGCACCGAGAGCGCCGCGCACAGGAGCGCCGGCATGTCCTTCATGAACCCCTTCTCGCGAGCGTAGATCGCCGTCTTCGCGAGGAACGCCGGCTCCACCTGCGAGCAGAGCGCCAGCACCTTGTCGAGGTCGTCCTGCGCCGTCGCGTAGAAGGTCGTATTCAAGCAGCCCGTCGCCGCGTACTGCGCGAGCGCGTGCTTCGCCGAGAAGGAGTATGCCTTGCCGCCCGCGCGGTTGATCGTATCCGTGCGCGGAACCAAGGAGCCGCGCGAGCTCTGAAACAATGCCGTGTTCGCCATGATGTCCTCCGGCAACGAATCCGGGACAGTCGCTCTGTCGTGTCGTTGTGCCGGAGCGAGATTGCAGCGCTCGTGCCAGCCTCAACGGCCGGCCCGTAAAACAGGCGTTTTCGAGCGATTCATCGGTGTTTCGGAGGGGAGCCGGCGGAGCCCCCCCGCGGACAGGAGGTGCCGTGTCGGAGTGCCGTCTATCCGAAAAGATAAACGGCTATCCTTCAGGAGAAATCGTATCTCGGACGCGCATCGTCGAGGTCGACGTCCTCCCCCCCGGCGGCGGTCTCAGCGAGCCGCGCGCTTCTCCCGCAGCTCGGCCACCGCCGCGCGGAGGCGCCTGCCGAGATCCGCATCGGCCTTCTCGAAGTGGCCGATCGACCGATGGATGACATCCTCGCGCGAGACCTGGGCGAGGCTTCCGGCGAGGTTCTGGACGAGGCGCGCCTGCTCGTCGGCCTTCATCACGCGGTAGAGCATGCCGCCCTGGACGTAATCGTCGTTCTCGCGGTGGACCGGGTGTTCCTGGGGCCCCGTCGTCCCGGAGAGGGCCAGTCCGTGGTCGTGGGCGTGCCCCGTCGGCGAGGGCCCGCCGCGCACGCTCGGCTCGTAGTTGTGCGACCGACCGCCGTTGTCGTCGAAGCGCATCGCGCCGTCGCGCCCGTGGTTCCGCGCGCCGCCGACGACGCCCTTCGCCTCGTTGACGGGGAGCCGCGTGTGGTTGATGCCGAGTCGGTGGCGCTGCGCGTCCCCGTACGCGAAGAGCCGCGCCTGGAGCATCCGATCCGGAGAGGGCCCCACGCCGGGCACGAAGTTGGCCGGGTTGAACGCGGACTGCTCGGTCTCCGCAAAGTAGTTGTCCGGCAGCGTGTCGAGCGTCAGCTTGCCGATCGTGATCAGCGGATAATCCTTGTACGGCCACACCTTGGTGACGTCGAACGGATCGAAGCGGTAACTGGCCGCGTCCGCCTCGGGCATGATCTGCACCTTGAACGTCCACGAGGGGAATTCGCCGCGCGAGATCGCGTCATAGAGGTCCTTGAGGTGATGGGCCGGGTCCTTCCCGCCGATCATCGCGGCCTCTTCGCTCGTGAGACACGCGATGCCCTGATCGGTCTTGAAGTGGAACTTGACCCAGAAGCGCTCTCCCGCCTCGTTCACCCACTGGAACGTGTGCGATCCGAAGCCGTCCGTGTGGCGCAATGTCGCCGGGATCCCGCGGTCGCCGTGCAGCCAGATGAACTGATGCGTCGCCTCGGGCGTGTGCGAGAAGAAGTCCCACACGTTGTCCGGCTCCTGGCGGTTCGTGAACGGATCGTACTTCTGCGAATGGATGAAGTCGGGGAACTTGATGCCGTCGCGGATGAAGAAGACGGGCGTGTTGTTGCCGACGATGTCCCAATTGCCCTCCTCCGTGTAGAGCTTGAGCGCGAAGCCGCGCGGATCCCGGGCCGTGTCCGCCGCGCCCTTGGAGCCCGCGACCGTCGAGAACCGCAGGAACGCGCGCGTCTTCTTGCCGACCTCGGACAGGAGCTTCGCCTTCGTCCACTTCGGCGCGTCCGGATTGGTCACCTCGAAGGTACCATACGCCGCGGCGCCGACCGCGTGCACCACGCGCTCGGGGATGCGCTCGCGGTTGAAGCGGGCCAGCTTCTCCAGGAGGTGCGCGTCCTGCAGCAACGTCGGGCCGTGGGCGCCGGCCGTCTGAGAGTGCTTGTTGTCGGTGACGGGCGCGCCGTTCTCGGTCGTGAGGGTCGTCGTGGTCGTCCTGGTCGTCATCGCTTTCTCTCCAAGGAACAGAGGGGTTGTCTCGTTCGGTGAGAGGAAGATGCCGCCGGTCGACGATAGTTACCAATACATCGTTACGAACACTGTGATAGGCGCTGCCTATCAAACAGCGGGCCTCTTCTTCGCATCGATCCGGGCGTACGCGGAGCGCAGCGTCTCGCCGATCGGCTGGAGGGCGACGGCGGCGGCCGACTGCTTCCGCCACACGAGCGCGATCTTGCGGGCGGGCGCGCGCGCGGAGAAGGGGCGCAGACACAGCTCGTGACGGCGATTCTCGACGCCGACTGCGATGCTCGGCAGGAGCGTCACGCCCGCTCCCCCCGCGGCCATCTGCACGAGCGTGGCGAGGCTCGTCGCGCGAAACTCCCCCTCGGTCGCGCCGGCCCGCGAGCAGTACGTGAGGGCCTGTTCCCGGAAACAATGCCCGTCGTCGAGGAGCAGCACGCGCTCGCCGGAGAGGTCCTCCGCGTGGAGCGGCTTCTTCGATTTCGAGAGGGCATGTCCGGGCGCCGCCGCGAACAGGAACGGATCCGTCCCGAGCACCACGTGCGGCAGCTCCGCGACCTCGGCCACGAGCGCGACGAGGGCGCCGTCGATCTCCGCGCGCGCGAGCTGCTCGACGAGCGTGCCAGTCTTGTCCTCGCTCCACACGACGGTGAGCTTCGGGTAGCGGCCGCGGAGCACCGGCGCGATCTCGGGCAGCAGATAGGGCCCGATCGTCGGGATGACGCCGATCCGCAGCACGCCCGCGAACGGATCGCCGAGGCGAGAGGCGGCGTCCACGAGCTCGTCCGCGGCGACGCACATCTGCCGGGCGCGCGCGAGGACCGCCTTGCCGGCGGTGGTGACGGTGACGCGCCGCCGGTCCCGCTCGAAGAGCTGCACGCCGAGCGCCTCCTCGATCTGCGCGATCTGCGCCGAGAGCGAGGGCTGCGACACGCGACAGGCCTCCGCCGCCCGCCGGAAGCTGTGGTGCTCCGCGACCGCGACGACGTACTGGAGCTGCCGGAGCGTGACGGGGTGAGGGGCGAGCCGCATGATAGTCCCAGGCTATCATTTCCGTCGAAGCGCCCACCCCCGATGTCGCCCCACGTCGGCGACAGGACGCTCCCCGCCTCAGGGAGGCGCGGGGCTGCAGGCGGCGAGCTCCGCGGCGCGCGCGAGCAGGACCGCGCCCTTTCGGAGGCGGACGTTCGGGGTCTTCACGAAGACGCTGGAGAAGTCGCCTCTCCGTTCGAAGATCTCGATCACCGTGCCGCCGAGGATCTCTCCCACCTTCGCGGACTCGACGGGCGGCGCGGTCGCGCCCGGCTTCGGCGGACCCCATGGCTTCGCGGGATCCGCGGAGACCTCGGCGGCGACTGGCACGCTCGCGGGACAGACCACCTTCGCGATCGGGGGGTGGGGCCGTTCGATCCACCCGCTGAGCCCCTGGATCGCGCCCAGGCGACCCATCCCGCCGCCCGCCGGCGTGAGGTTCTGCGAGCGCACCCACCCGGCGACGGCGACCTGGTCCAGCTCGATGGTGACGAAGGTGAAGCCGCGCTCCGACTTGAAGCTCTGGGCGTCCATGCCGCTCGGGAAGATGACGCGCGCGTCGGCCGGCTTGCCGATCTCGCTGTACACCTCGACGAGGCGGCCGGTCGGGAGGTTCTGGAAGAGGCCGGTCTTCTGGCCGAAGAGGTGCTCGCCCACCCTCACCAACGAGGCGCCGTCGAGCGAGACGTCGCCGCACGAGACCGTCGCGGTGAGCGGCGGGCGCGCGACCTTCAGCCAGTCCGGCGGCTGGGTGGAGACTGTCACTTTGGCGGGCTCGCTGCCTGTCCACGAGAGGCGCTGCTGGCGCTGCGGATAGACCACCTTGTTCATCGCGAACGGCCGGGCCGGGTGGAGCACCACCTGGCTCGCGTCGAGGACGCCGGTGAGCACGAGCCCGTTGCTCAGGATGTCGGCGATCGCGTGATCGTGCCTGTCCGCGGGGAGCTGGAGGCGTCCGCGCAAGGTGCTCCGGAATTCGACGAACGCCGGGCCTCCGGGGCGGAGGCGGAGGACGCCGAGCGACGGGTCCGTGACGAGCGCGGCGGTGGACCACGAACAGGCCACCACCGCGGGCGGCTCGATCGCGGGCGGCATCGGCACGAGGGGAACCGCGGGCGCCGCGGGGAGAGCGGCTGTCGGAGCCGCAGGCGTGGGCGCCGCGCTCGCGACCGCGCTCGGCGTGGGCGCCGGAGCCGGAGGAGGAGCCGGAGCCGTCGCCGGAGCCACGCCACCGCACGACGCCGCGCCGAAGACGCAGGCTGCGAGCGCGAGAGCTGCGGACAAGGACCTGGCGCGTCCGACTGGCACGGAACGGACTGGCATGGTCGAGACTGGCGTGGTCGAGACTGGCACGGATCCGACTGGCATGGATCCGACTGACATGGATCCGACTGACATGGATCCGACTGGCACGGACCGGACTGGCATGGTCGGGACTGGCACGGATCGATCGCACATGGAGTCCGGACAGACGCCGCGCGACGCCGGGAGTTTCCGCTTCTTTTTCGCCATGCTCCGGCGATTTATCGCTGGACGGCGGGAGCGCTGTCAACCGCCTCCGGAGCCGCGCTCTCGTCCGCGACGGCCTCTTTTTCCGGGAAGGCCTCTTCTGCGGGGGCGTCCTCGTCGAGCGGGGGGCGCTCGCCTTCGGGCGCGGCGTACGCGTGCTGCGGGGGCGGCGGGATGTGGGGGACCGAGAGCACGTGGCGCGCCGCACCCCGGAGCATCGCGTCCGCGCTCGGCACCACTTCACCGAGGCGCACCACCCCCTGCATCGCGAGCCGCGCCTGGTGCCATGTCGTCACGCACGCCTCGAACCGGGCCGCCCGCACGAGCCGATGCACGTCGTCCCCCGCGGACGCGATCGCGCGCAGCTCCACCTCCGACGCGCCCGCCGCCCACCGCACCCACCAAAGGACGCGGAGCACGCCGAGCAGATCGCGAAGCGCGGACGAAGGAAGCGGGGGGACTGGCACTGTTCCTATGAGCAGTACACCAGATGGCCCCCGAAGGGAAGCGCCAGGTTTCCGCGCAAAATACAGGCCAAAACGTCCATCCACGAGATGGATCGTCTCGTCCCCAGGCCGCCGCGAGACGAGGAGTCGCCCCGCGGTCAACGTGGTTGTTCAGAGAGGATGTTCTGGAGACTGAAGGGTTCCGAGACTGGCAGTCTCGAACAGGGCTGTCACGCCGGCCACATACCCACGGTCCCGCCGACCCAGGTCAGGTTCTTGTTCTGGTCGACGCCGAGCATCTTGCCGCGCGAGAGGCGCACCAGGTTGAGCACCAGGCGGGGCTTCGGCTCCTCGGGGGCGCGCAGGAACATCATGCGGACCTCGGCCTTCACGCCGGTGCCGTCGGGCATCGAGATGCCGGGGTGATACGTGATCTTCTCCTGGAGGATCCACTTGTCGCGCTGCGCCTCGGGCACGGCCTCCACGTCGGCGCGCGTCGGGTCCACGTTCACGCCGGAGCCGGCGAACGAGAAGAGCGGCTTCAGCACGTATTTCGAGAGGTCCTCGGGGATCTCTTTCAGGTCGGACAGGTAGCGGGCCCGCGGCACCGCCGGGTGATCGATGAACGGGAGCGTGAACTTCGACCACGTCCAGTACCAGTTCGGGTGCGAGAGCCACGTGACGTCGAGATCGTCCGTGTACCGGAATGGCAGCTCGATCCCCTTCACCTCCAGCTCGTCGAACACGATGCGGTTGTAGAGGCGCTTCACCTGCACCTTGCGGCCGTCGATCTCGCGGAACAGGCGCCTTCCCTCCTTGATCAGCGAGGTCGCGCACACCGCGTCGACGCCCGTCAGCATCTTGTTCGCGATGAAGTCCGGATACGTCTTCTGCTCCTCCGGGGTGAGCTCGAGCAAGATGACGCTCTCCGGATCCTCGCCGCCGAGCACCGCGTGCTTGAGGTGCTTCACGAACGAGTCGCGATCGTGGCCGTTGAAGTAGATGCTCCAGTCCTTCGGCATGCCGGGGATCTCGCGCAGCATCTCCGCCATCACGTCGCTCTGAATCACCATCAATGCGTAGAGCGAGGGGAAGGCCTGCAGCTCGACGACGCGGCCTTCGAGCTTGCCCTCCGCGTTCTGCACGATCGCGAAATCGACCTGCACGCAGTTCGGCAGGTGGTCCATCCGCGGCACGTCGAGGGAGGCCGGGATCGCCTGCTTCATCCGCGCGACGAGCTTGTCCTGCGAGATCTGATCGATGATCTCGTTCGCGGATTTCGCGAGGTAGTCGCGCAGCTCGGACGGGATGAAGAACGGCGTCTCGGCGACGCGGAACGGGATGTGGCAGCCGAGCAGCCCTTCGAGACGGGCCATGTAGCGATTGTACAGATCGTCGGAATACGCGGCGTTGTAGGCGCGGCGGAGGGCGGCATCCATGGTCCGCTTTCGTATCAAACGAGCGGCCCGCGGGGTAGCGTCTCGATCGCGCACGATCCGCGCAGGGCCGGGCGCGACGGAAATCCCGGACGATCGCGCGGCCGCTTGGCGGTCCACCGCGTTGCGTGTACGACCTCGGGCGATGTTCGAGACGCCCCTCCACGAGTCCACCGAGCACGCGAACCTGCGCGCCGAGGCCCGCCGCTTCGCGAAGACGCACATCGCGCCGAACGCCCTCGCCTGGGAAGAAGCCGGCGAATTCCCGCGCGAGCTCTACGCGAAGATGGCGGAGGCCGGGCTGCTCGGCGTCGGCTATCCGGAGGCGTACGGCGGCGGCGGCGGCGATCTGTCGCACGCGATCGCGAGCGCCGAAGAGATGGTGATCGAGGGGCGCAGCGTGGGCACCGTCGTCGGGCTCGGCAGCCACTCGATCGCCGTGCCGCCGATCCTCGCGTGCGGCTCCGAAGAACAGAAGCAGCGCTTCGTGCCGCCGGCGCTGCGCGGCGAGAAGATCGCAGCGCTCGCGATCACCGAGCCGGGCGGCGGCAGCGACGTGGCGCGGATCGCGACGCGCGCGGAGAAGGACGGCGATCATTACGTGCTGAACGGGACGAAGACGTTCATCACGTCGGGGTGCCGCGCGGACTTCGTCACGACGGCCGTGCGCACCGGCGGGCCGGGGCACGGAGGCGTCTCGCTGATCGTCGTCGAGCGGGGGACGCCGGGCTTCACCGTGTCGAAGCGGCTGCACAAGATGGGCTGGTGGGCCTCCGACACGGCCGAGCTGTCGTTCGAGAATTGCCGGGTCCCGAAGGCGAACCTGCTCGGCGAGGAGAACACCGGCTTCGTGCCGATCATGATGAACTTCGCGACGGAGCGGCTCCTCATCGCGGGCAACTGCGTGGCGATCGCGACGCTCGCTTACAAGGAGTCGCTCGCGTACACCAAGGATCGAACGGCCTTCGGCAAGACGCTCGCGGGCTTCCAGGTGACGCGGCACAAGCTGGCGGAGATGGCGACGCGGCTCGCGGCGGCGCGCGCGCTGATGAACGAGACGCTCACGCGGCACCTGCGCGGGGAGAGCGTGGCGAGCCTCGCCGCGATGACGAAGAACACGGCCACGGACATGTGCACGTTCGTGTGCGATCAGGCCGTGCAGATCCACGGCGGCTACGGCTACATGCGCGAATATGTGGTCGAGCGGCTCTACCGCGACGCGCGGCTCTACCCTATCGGCGGCGGCACGCGCGAGATCATGAACGAGATCATTTCGAAGGTGGAAGGCTACTGATGGCGATCCGAACACTCAGCATGTCGTGGGGCGCGCTCTTCTTGCTCGCGGTGACGCCGGGGTGCACGTGCAATCCGGACGCGGGCTCCGGCAAGCCGATGAGCGGCGGCCCCGCGACGACGACGAGCGCCGCGGCCACGCAGACCGCGCAGTCGAAGGCCGGCCCGGGCGAGATCCTCTGGGACGTGCCGAAGAACTGGAAAGAGATCCCGAACCCGAACGCGATGCGGATCGCGACGTACCTCGTCGCGCGCGCCGACGGCGATCCGGACGACGGCGAGGTGAGCGTGTCCCGCGTCGGTGGGAGCGTGGAGGCGAACCTGTCGCGCTGGAAAGCCCAGTTCGATCCGGTGAAGCCCGACTCGACGAAGCGATTCGAGCGCACGATCGCAGGCTTGAAGGTGACGATCTTCGAGACCGCGGGCAGCTACACCGGGATGGTGGTGCGCGGTCAGCAGAACAAACCGCGCGAAAGCTGGGCTCTGCTCGCCGCGATCGTGGAGGTGCCGGGCGGCGATCCTTGGTTCTTCAAGCTGACCGGCCCGGAGAAGACGCTCACCGCCGCCCGCCCCGATTTCGAGAGTCTGGCGAACAGCGTGCGTCCCAAGTAATCTCGGGTGATGCGTCGTCGTAAAGCCACTCTGCTTCTCTTCTCCGTCACAGCAATGCTCAGCACCGGCTTCGCGCTCGGCGCCGGTTGCAGCGCAGGCCCCAAGAACAGCGGCATCGTAGGAGGCGGCGGCGCCGGCGGGTCGCCGACCACCTCCTCCGGAGGCACCACCACCACGGTGACCGGCGGCAACGGGGGCGACGGCGACACCATCATCATCGACGACGGCGGCATGGACGTGAACAACGACGCCACCGCGAACCCGTGCGGCACCAAATGCGGCCCGGTGGAGCTGTGCGACGAGGATCACGTCGGCCTCGACGACAACTGCAACGGTCAAGTCGACGAAGGGTGCCCCTGCGCCGCCGGACAGGCGCACTCGTGCTTCAAGGGGGACCCTTCCTACGCGGCGTCGCCCGGCTGCTTCCCCGGCACGGAGAAATGCACGGAGAACGGCGAGTGGGGCGCGTGCGTCGGCGGCGTGCACGCGACCGATGATCAGAAGTGTTACCTCAACAACATGACGGCCTGTCACCCGATCAAGGCCGTCCCCTTCCAGGACGTGAACCTGAAGGACGGCACCGGCGATTTCAGCGCGGACGCGGTGCCCGGCTCGGAGGCGTGGACCGTCGCGTGCCCGCAGGGCGTCACGTGCCCCGGCGTCACCGGCATGAGCCCGGCCGACGACTTCAAGCCTCTTCAGTCCGGCGAATACACGGTCACGTACACGAAGCAGAAGCAGGGCGGCGGCACGGACATGTGCACGTATCCGCTGTTCGTCGGCGCGCCGGGCCTCCGCGTGGAGCTGTCCTGGGAGCACGACCTCGGCGGGACGGGCGTCGATCTCGATCTGCACGTGCACCAGCCGAACAACACGCAGCCGTGGTCGATCGACGGCGCGCCGCAGGACTGCACGTGGTCGAGCTGCACCGTGGATCAGTTCCAGTTCGGGTTCAACGCGCCGAACTGGTTCGCCAACGGGGCCAACCCGCCGGACCCGGTGAACTGGTATCTGGACCCGGTGTTCGAGAAGAACACGTGCTACTTCGCGCCGCGCGGCAAGGGGCAAGACTGGCAGGCTCTCGGGAAGGGGTGCCACAATCCGCGCCTCGATCTCGACAACATCTTCTGCGATCCGGCCATCGTCGACGTCAACGACTCGGAGTTCTGCGCGCCCGAGAACGTGAACGTGGATTTCCCGCCGAAGAACCAGTGGACGCGCATCGGCGTGCACTACTTCTCGAGCCACGGGCTCAGCTACGACGTGCACCCGACCATCAAGATTTACTGCGACGGCGCGCTCGCCGCGGAGCTCGGGCAGGCGGGGTATTACGATCCGGAGTCGCCGATCACGTTCGTCCCCTCGGACGGCGAAGGGCTCGCGGGCAACCGCTTCTGGCTCGCCGCGGACGTGGCCTTCGTCGCGAGCGACTGCGGCACCAAGTCCTGCGTGGTGAAGCCGCTCTACGCGGACACGGTGGCGAAGACTCCGGTGTTCCTGCTCGACAACACGGCGGAGCAGAGCTTCGGCCCCGACTACCCGCCTGCGCCCTGATCCGGGTCCCATTGCCAACTGGCGATCATGGACTCACCCTTGCAACGAGGTCGAGACCATGATCGTCCAGTGCCCCTCCTGCAACGTCAAGAATCGTCTCCCCGCGGCGCGCCTCGGAAACGGCGCCGTCTGCGGCAAGTGCAAGACGTCCCTCACCCCCGAGAAGCCGATCGCGATCGACTCGGCCGCTGACTTCGACGATCTCATCCGCGGAGCGAGCGTGCCTGTCCTCGTGGACTTCTGGGCTCCGTGGTGCGGCCCCTGCCGGATGGTGGGGCCCGAGATGGAGAAGATCGCCGCGGATCGCAGGGGGAAGGTGCTCGTCGCGAAGGTGAACACCGACCAGCTCCAGGAGGTCGCCGGGCGCTACGACATCAGCGCGATCCCGACCATGATCCTGTTCGAGGGAGGAGAGGAGTCGCGGAGGCTCCAGGGCGCGATGCGGGCCCCCGCCATCGTGCGCGAGCTCAATCTCTGACCGTTTCACTCCCCGTTTCGCGTTTGTTTCACTCCCCACCACGCGCGCTTCGTGAGGGGGAGTGATACGAGGGGGCAGCGCCCCCTTGTAAATCCCACGCAAAAGCGGCTCTTCGGTCGGACGGCTGCCCCCCGATCACGTCATTTCGCGGCTGTCAGCGCCGACTCCAGCGCGCCGCGGGAGGCCTGCACCGTCTCGTCCGGGCCGACCAGCTTGAAGAACCAGTTGCCTCGGTCCTTCGTCCGCACGACGGCCGCGTAGAGGCGCCATTTCTCCTTCACCATCTGCATCGGCGACTTCTTCTTGGGGCCGACCGGCGGGCCGAGAGGCACCTTGTACGTGCCCACGACATCGAGCGTGTCGATCTTGCCTGCAGGGGAGTCCAAGGTCTTCCGGACTGCCGTCTTCGCGGCGTCGGCGTCGAACTGGTCGAACCACTCCTGATAGACGCGGTCCGGATCTCCCTGGCTGCCCGTCCCGAAGAAGAAGACCGTGAGCTCCGCGTCCTCGGTGTCGGAGCCGACGTGCGCGACCTTGTAGCCGGCGCGCTTCGAGCCGACGTTCGCCTCGCCGAGCTTCGTCCACGTGCCGGGCATCTCGTACACGAGCGGCGGCACCGCCGGCGTCGAGGCGGCGGTGGAGATCGGGGTCGCGATCTCTTGAGGCTTGTCCTTGCAACCGGAGAGGCCGAGCGCCGCGCCGAGCACGCACGCGAACGCGACCGGGCGGAACGAGAGGCGAAGGATGGGCATGCGACGCCCAACCGCTACCGCATTTCGCTCCGGCCTGCACGGCCCCGCGTGGTCCCCGGCACGGGCGCGCGCGGGGTGTAAGCCGAACGGGCGCCGCGTCCGTATAGGGTCACGGCGCGGGCACTTTCCGCCTCGCGCCGAAGTCTGTCGTTCCGGTTTGTCGCGCATGCCGGTCCCTTCCTCTTGTAGCTTCGCACCGAAGGGTCCGGCGGCCGGGTCGCTTTGTCCCCTGGAGAGCCCACGCATGGAGCAGATTGGCGACTACCTCGTCCGGCGCTTGATCGGCGAAGGGGGCATGGGGAAGGTCTACGAGGCCGAGGAGCGGCTCTCGAAGCGGCGCGTCGCGCTGAAGGTGCTGCACGGTGAGCTCGCGAAGAGCGAGGACGGGCGGCGCCTGTTCCTCAACGAGATGCAGATCCTCGCGCACCTGGAGCACGCGAACATCGTCCGGAGCCTCGCGAGCATCGAGGTCGACGGCGAGCTCGTGATGGTGCTCGAGTACTTGAACGGCCGCACGCTGCGCTCCGAGCTGCACGAAAAAGGCCGGTTTCCGTGGGCGGATACGATCCGCGTGGTGAGCGCCGTCGCGTCGGCGCTGGCCGCGGCGCACGGGCAGACGCCGCCCATCATCCATCGCGATCTGAAGCCCGAGAACATCATGATGCTCGAAGGCGGCGCGGTGAAGGTCATGGACTTCGGCATCGCGAAGGTCATCGAGGCGATGCACCAGACGAACACGCAGAGCGTGGGGACGCTGCAGTACATGAGCCCGGAGCAGATCGACGCGCACTCGATCGATCACCGCGCGGATCTCTATTGTTTGGGGCTGATTTTTTACGAGATGCTCGCGGGGCGCGCGCCGTTCCAGTCGGCGTCGCCGCGGCAATTGCTGAATTTGCAGTGCACCGCGGAGCCGCCTCCGCTCGAGGACGACGTGCGCGCGGGGCTGCCGAAGGGCGTGGAGCAGCTTCTTTTTCAGCTGCTGGAGAAGGCGCCGGAGGATCGGCCGTACCTCGCGCAGGACGTCGTCGAGCGGCTGGAGCCGTTCCAGACCGCCGCCGCGCCGACGCCTCGCGTGTCGCGTACGAGCCGCACCGACGCGGGGATCTCGTCGCCGCGATCGCCGCGCACGACCGAGCCGGATCGCGCGGCGCCGCGTATTTCGCGGACGCCGGAGACGGCGCGGGAGGCGGTGAGCCAGGAGGATCCGTCGCGCGCGAAGACGAAGGAGAGCGAGCCGCTGCCGGGGAAGGAGCCGCCGCGCGCCGACACGATCGCGCTCGTCGACAAGGTGGACCGGAAGCGTGAAGTGCCGACGGGCGCGGCGATCGCGATCATCGTGGCGCTGTCGTTGCTCGCGGGGCTGGGGGCGTACTTGCTGCGATCCACGAGCGCGCCGGCGGAGACGACGCCGGGGGCGACCGCGTCCGGGCCGGTGTTCCCCGCGCCGCCGCGCGGCGGAGGCGTGCGAAGGTGAAGGAGCGCGCCCCCGAGACGCCGATCGGATCCGAGTGGATCGCGAAGGCCGAGGTCACCGGGCGCGCGCGCCGCGGGGCCGAGAAGGTGTCCGAGGGGCAGCTCTGGACGCTCGACGTCGCGGACGAAAAGGTCGCGGATCGGCTTCTTTCGCTGGGGATCGCTGGCATCGGCGGGTTCGTGGACGGCGGGCGGACGGGCGCGACGGTGTGGCTCGTGCGCAAGCTGCCGGAGACGACGCTCGCGGATCGTGTGCGCGAGCGGCGCGGCGCGTGGCCCGCGGAGGAGGCGCTCGCGGTCGGCCTCGCGGTGGCGCGCGGGCTCGCGGCGTGCGAGCGGCTGTCGCTGTTCCCGGGGCCGATCTCGCCGGAGGAGATCGCGTCCGACGAGCGCGCGTGCGCGGTGCGGGCGGAGGCCTTCGTGCGATCGCTGCTCGGCGCGCGGGACGCGGGGCCTTCGGCGCTCAGCGCGCAGGTGTCGCCGCGGTGGACGCCGCCGGAGCAAGCGGGCGGCGCGGTGTGGAACAGCGCGGCGAACCGCTACGTGCTGGGCCTCGTGATGTACCGGCTGCTCGGCGGGGAGCACGCCTTCGGGGGCGCGGGGCTGCGGCACGCGCTGGAAGAGGCCGCGCAGCACGAGCCGCCGCCGTTCGTGGAGTCGGTCGCGCGCGATCTGCCCGCGGGGCTCCAGAGCTTCGTGCTGCGGATGCTGGCGCCGGACGCGGACGCGCGGCCCGCGAGCGCGCAGGCGATCGTGGATGCGCTCACGGGGTTCCTGCGCGGCGAGGACGGCGCGCGCCCGCACGCTCGTGGCCCCCGCGAAACCGCCGCAGACCGTGACGCCAACGCGCGTCCTGCGGCCACCGGATCGCGGCCGGCGCGCGCGCACGATCCGATCCCGCCGATCCATCCCGCCGGTTTTTCCGCAATCCCGCCGGTCCGTGCCGCCGGCTCTGCGGCGCCTGGCCCGCGGCCCGCGCGCGCGCACGATCCCTCGGGAAATGAAGGTCGATCGCGATCCGTTGCGGCGCCGAAGAAGGGCGCCGCGTGGGTGCGGCTCTGGCCGCTCGCGGCCGCCGTCGGGGTCGCGGGCCTCGCGTTGACGCTGCTCGCTCCGCCGCCTCCGCCTCCGCGCGCGACGGCCGCGATCGAGGCGACGCGGCCCCTCGCAGCGAACGAGACGACCTCGCAGGACTGCGCGAAGTGCCACAGCCGGCAGACCGCGGAGTGGCGGCGCAGCGTGATGGCGCACGCGGTGAAGAGCCCGCTGTTCAACGGGCTGGAGATGGTGATCGAAGAGCAGTTCGCGCGCGATTTCGACTGCCCGAACGGCGCCGGCGCGCTCCGACGCGCGGACCCGAGCACCGCGTGCCGCGTCGCGGGGACCGGACAGCTCCTCACCGGCACCGGCGGCGAGCACTGGTGCATCTCGTGCCACAGCCCCAGCGAGAACCTGGAGAGCCGCATGCCCGCGTGGGACGGCCGCCCCGGTGGCGACGCCCGCTCGCGGAGGCCGCCGCACGATCTGCTCGGCGAGCGCGCGATGGAAGGCATCTCGTGCGGCTTCTGCCACGAGGTGCACGGCCCCGTCGGACCGCGCAGCGCGCGCGGTTATCAAGGCAACCCCACGTGGACGTCGCCGTTCACCGGCACGACGTTTCCGGCGCGGCCCGAGGACGATCGCGGCCTCTTCGGCATCGCGAACAGCGGCTACGATCTGCGGCCGGAGGAGCTGATCCTCGGCGCGCGCGGCTCCACGCCTTTGCCTTCGCAGGCGGGCGCGGGCAAGGGCGTCGATCCGATCGTGCACGCGCGGCCCTCGCGCGCGGCGAGCTCGTACCTCGGATCGAGCGAGTTCTGCGGCACCTGCCACGACGTGCGGCTCTTCGGCACCGACGTGCTCAACGCGGGGCGCGGCGAGCACTTCAAGCGGCTGCGCAACGCGTATTCGGAGTGGGTCGACTGGGCGAAGCGCGAAGAGCGCGCGGGGCGGGCCGCGGCGAGCTGCCAGGACTGCCACATGACCACGTTCCCCGGCGTGTGCGCGCCCGCGCCCGAGACGATCCCCGCGGCAGAGCGCGGCGATCCGAGCGGCGGCAAGTGGGCCGGCATCTGTCCGCCCGGCACCAAGTTCGAGAAGCGCGCGCCCGGCAGCTACCCGAAGGCGCTCGCCGCGGACAACTCACCCGAGGCCGGCGACGTGGTCACGCACTACTTCTCCGGCGTCGACGTGCCGCTCGCGCGCGAGTACCCCGAGGCGCTCGTCGATGAAGGCTCCGTCGACGTGAACGGCGTGCCGCTCTCCGCGAAGAAGCGTCGCGATCTGCTGCTGCGCGCGGCGTTCCGCTTCGACGTCGACGGGGCGCGACGCTCGGGCAGCAGGCTCGAAGTGCCGGTCGTGATCGAGAACACCGGCGCGGGCCACAAGGTGCCGGCCGGCTTCAGCCAGGAGCGCGAGATCTGGGTGCAGCTCACGATCCGCGACGGCGCGGGCACCACCGTGTACGAGGTCGGCCGCGTGGGCCGCGGGGACGAGGATCTGCACGACAAGGTCTTCGAGCGCGTGAACACGAGCGACGCCTTCCTCGACGGCAAGGGGCATCCGCTCGGCCTCTTCGGCGCGGACGTGCGCGACGGGCCCGACGTGCAGGAGTGGGATCCGCCGCCCGCGACCGGCGCCACGCGCATGCGCGGCAAGGGCCTCATCAACTTCCAGAACGGCTTCCTGCGCTGCGTGCGGTGCATCGGCGAGATCGCGGCGGACGGGTCGTGCCGGCCCGGGCCGGGGCAAGGCTTCACGCGCGCGGACCGCTTCGAGGACGGCGACTACGATCTCGACACCGGCGAGTGCCGCTCGAACCTCACGGGGATGAACGCGCTCTTCGAGACGTATTTCCCGGTGGGCGCGCTCGACGCGCGGCGCGGCCTCTTCAAGGGACCGGACGCGATCATCGACACGCGCTCGATGCCGCCGGGCGTGCCGATCGAATACACGTACGACCTCGCCACAGGCGGCCGCCGCGGGCCGTTCCGGATCGAGGCGAGGCTTCTTTTCAGGGCGTTTCCGCCGTTCCTCGTGAAGGGCTTCATCGAGTACGAGCGCGAGCAGGCGCGCAAAGGCCTGCGCCCGAACGGACCGCTCGTGACGGAGGACGCGCTTCGGAAGCTGGAGATCGTGGAGGTCGCGCGCGCGTCCGTGGAGGTGCCTTGATCGGAGCGCCCGAGGTTCGTCGCGGATCCGAGCGGTGGCCGTCCGTCGTGGAGAGCGCCGCCGTGCTCCGCGGCCTCGACGAGCGCGCGCTGCGGGAGATCGCGGACGCCGGCGCGCTCGTGCGGCGCGAGGCCGGCGAGGCGCTTTACCGCGCGGGCGACACCGGCGACTCGTTCTTCGTCGTCGCAGAAGGGCGCGTCGCGCTGCTCGCGGTGAAGCGGGGCGACGACGGCGAGAGCGAGATCCGCGCGGCCGGCCCCGGCACCGCGTTCGGGGAAGAGTCCACGATCGGCTCCTCTCGCCGCGCGACCGCGGTGTGCGCGGAGCGCTCGATCGTCGCGGAGATCCCGGTGCACGTGTTCCGCCGGGCCGCCGCGCGCGCCGGTCGCGCCGACGTCGCCGAGCGCGTGGAGCGCACGTTGCTCCGCGGCGCCACGCGCGATCTCCTGCTCACGATCGCGCTCACGCGGGACCTTCCGCCCGCGAGCCTCGACGCGCTCCTCGACGCGATCGCGCACCGCACGTTCGATCGCGGCGAGACCGTGTACGAGCAGGGCGCCGCGCCCGACGCCGTGTGGCTCATCGCGGACGGCCTCGTGCAGATCCAGACCGAGGAGGACGACAAGCTGCACGTGCGCGCGTACCTGAGCCGCGGCGACTTCTTCGGCGACGTCGAGGTGCTCGAGGGCGGCTCGCGGCGCACGGCCGCGGTGGCGAGCGGATCTTCGCGTTTGCTCTCGATCCCGGCGAAAGTGTTCCGCGCGCTCGCGGAGAAGAACCCGGAGCTCCCGTCGTCGCTGCGGCGCCTCGCGGACGCCTCGAACGAGCGGCAGCGCGCCGTGATCGGCCGCGCGGCGAACGAGACGGCGCACCTCTTCCGCGACCTCTACCGCCTGCAGATCGCGCGGTCGCTCCTCGTGATCGATCTCTCGTCGTGCGTGCGCTGCGGTCACTGCGCGTGGGCGTGCGAGGACATGTACGGCGTGTCGCGCCTCGTGCGCCGCGGCGACAAGATGGTCGCGCGCGTCCGCGAGGCCGAGGCCCCGCAGAGCCTGCTCCTGCCCGCGTCGTGCCAGCACTGCGAGAACCCCGCGTGCATGGTCGACTGCCCGACCGGCGCGATCGGCCGCGATCCCGAGGGCGAGGTGTTCATCCGCGAGGCCCTCTGCACCGGCTGCGCGGCGTGCGCGAAGGCGTGCCCGTGGGACAACATCCAGATGGCGCCGCGCCCGGAGGGCGCCCCACGTCCGCCCGGCGGCGCCTCGGAATACGCCGACGTCGCCGTGAAGTGCGACGAGTGCCGCGACTACGAGTCCCCCGCGTGCGTCTCCGCGTGCCCGACGTCCGCGATCCTCCGCGTGAACCCGACGACCGATATCGCCGACATGCGCGCGCTGCTCGGCCGGAAGGCCTCCGCAGAGAGCGCGTTGCCCGTCCGTCGAAGCGCCGCGATCCCCTTATTTTCAGCCTCGATCGCGTCGATCGCGATCGCCGTGGTCGGCGCGGTGATGCGCGCGCGCGGTCACTTCCAGCCCGGTCGCGGGTGGGGTTACGCCGCGGGCATCACGGCGGCGATCGGCATCGGCCTGCTGCTCGCGTACGCCGCGCCGAAGCGCCTGGTGCGGCTGTGGATGAAGAAGCGCAACGTCGAGGACTACGCCCGCTCCGCTGCGAACTCCGCTCCGCCAAGCGGAGCTCCGCCTCCGCGGACCGGACTCCGTCCGCCCAGCGGCGGCCTGAGCAAGGTCGAACCGCAGCTCCATCTTCACCTCGCGATCGGCGTCCTCACGGTGGGCCTCGCGATCGCGCACGCGCCGGCGAAGGTGCCCACCGTCAGCGCCGGCAGCGCGCTCTCGTTCGCGTTCCTCACCACCTCGATCCTCGGAGCGCTGACCGCCCTCGCGTACCGCTTCTTGCCGGAGCGCCTCGCGCGCATCGAGCGCACCGCGCAGCTGCCCGAGGACTTTCCGTCCGCGCGCCGCGAGCTGCTCGATCGGCTGTACCGCGAGGTGAGCGGCAAGAGCGAGCTCGTGAAGAAGCTCTTCGAGAAGGTGCTCGTGCCGTACACGAAGAGCGTCTTCGGCCCCGCGGTGCTCCTCGTTTCGGGCCGCCGCCTCCGCGACGAGCAGCGCGCGCTCCAGACCCGCATCGACACGCTCCTCGAAGGCCGCGGCCAGGAGCGCCTCGCGGGCCTCACGAACCTCCTCCGCATCGTCGTCGAGCTGCGCGCCCTCCCGGCGCAGCGGTTCTTGCTCCGGACCCTTCGCGCAGGCCTGATCGCGCACATCGCGACGTTCGCGATCGCCGTCGCGCTCCTCGTCGTCCACATCGTCACCGCCCTCCGGTACCGAGGATGAGCGCCGAACGCCTCACGGAAGCCCTTCGAAAAAGGACGAAGGATGCTCAGGTGCCCACCCCCGGCCTTCGCTTCGCGAAGCCCGCCCCTCCCAAATCGCTCTCTCCGTTCGCGATGGGAGGGGAGCGTTCCGTGACGTTTGCAGCGGCTCTTGGGAGGACGGTTTGAAAGAGACACCCACTCCTGCGCCGCAGCAGAAGACGCTGTTCCGCGCGAGCATGACCGACGACGCCGGCCGCGTGGCGGATCCGCGCGAGGCCCACCGTCCGCGCACCGCGCGCCGCGCCGAGCGCACGAGCGACACCACGCGCTTCCGGTTCGCGCTCGTGGCGACGATCGCGGGCGCGGTCGTGGCCGCGGCGACGGCGTTCGCGTTCCCACCGCCGGGCGGTCACGCGGCGCCGGGCCCGCTCTCGCGACCGCACGTGAAGGCCGGCCTCGAGTGCACGAGCTGCCACAAGCCCGACGACAAGACGCTCGCGGCAGACGCGTGCACCGGCTGCCACGGCCCGCACGGCTCGATCCGCGCGGGCCACGCGAAGGCGCTCGCGAGCCGCGCGATGCGCTGCTCCACGTGTCACCCCATCCACCAAGGCGATCAGGGCGTCGCGTTCGTCCCCGGAAGGCCGCCGATCCGCTTCTCTCCGGGCGTCGAGGTGGAGGTGGACGCGACCAGCTTCGCGCCCGAGCGCACGGCCACGGTGCCCATCGTCACGATCGGCGCGTGCAAGGGCTGCCACGCGATCGCCTCCGCGACGGATCCGATCGCGCGCTGCATCGCCCCGGGAAATGAGGCGCTCGGCGACGCTCGCCCGATCGCGTGCATGGACGAGCACGAGGTGGCGCACCCCGACGACGCGCTCCCGACGTTCGATCCGAAGGACCGTCAGCGGCGCACGCCCGGCAACCCCACCGCGCGCAGCGGCGGAGTCTGCGCCGGACAGCACACCACGGATCGCGCCGCCGCGTGGGCCGCCGCCCGCGAGATCGCCGTCAAGGTGCCAGTCCCCGAGGCGCGCAAAGCCCAGGGCCTCCCGTTCCTGTGGCTCGGATCGGGCCTGTTCGCGTTCGCGCTCGTCTTCTTCGGCGCGCGCGGCGCCTCTGTCGTCTCGCGCAGGCTCCGACTCCGCAAGACGAAGGCCGAAGTCCCCGCGGAGCTCCTGAAGCCGGCCGCGAAGCGCAGACTGCCCACGATCAACACCGCCACGTGCATCGGCTGTTACGCCTGCGTGGACGCCTGTCCGTACGACGTCCTCGAGATCGAGCGCTACGTCGCGGTCGTGGCGCGCCCGGAGGCTTGTTGTGGCCTCGTCTTGTGCGCGCAGCGCTGCCCGAACGGCTCGCTCACGATCGCGGAAGGCGAGGTGATCCAGGACCGCCCCCGCCTCACGGAAGATCTGGAGTCGCCGGATCGACAAGGCCTCTTCCTGGCGGGCGACGTCACCGGACTGCCCCTCATCAAGAACGCCATTCTGCAGGGAGCGCACGCGGTCACTCGGATCGCCGAGATCGCGAAGAGGTCCCCTCCCCCGCCCGGCGCGCGGCTGGATCTGCTCATCGTCGGCGGCGGCCCCGCGGGCATCAGCGCCGCCCTCCGCGCGAAGGAGCTCGGCCTCTCGTACGAGGTCGTGGAACAAGGGACGGTCGCGCAGAGCATCAAGAGCTTCCCCCGCGGAAAGCTGGTGTTCGATCAGCCCATGGATCTCCCGCTCACGGGCAAATTGTGGCTGAAGGAGAGCACGAAAGAGGAGCTGCTCGGCCACTGGATGCGCATCCTCCGAAAAGAGGCCCTCGCGATCACCGAAGGCGCCCGCATGACAGGCGTCCAGAAGCTGGAAGACGGCACGTTCTCGGTCATGACGGAGCCCCCGGAGGGCGGCAATGGGGCCGAGCGCCGCGCCCGCTTCGTCCTCCTCGCGATCGGCCAGCGTGGCAGTCCCCGTCGCCTCCCGATCGACATCGATCCCGAGCTGGAGTCGCGCGTATACTACCACCTTGCGGACGCGCGCACCTTCGCGAACCAGCGCGTCCTGGTCGTCGGCCTGGGCGACGTCGCCATGGAGACGGCGATCGCGATCAGCCGCCAACCGGGCGCCGAGGTCTCTCTCCTGCACCGGGGCGAAGACTTCCGCCGGGGCCAGGGCCGCAACATCGCCGCGGTGAAGCGCCTCGTGACCGAAGGCAAGATCGCCCTCTATTTCCGCGCCGAAATCACGAGCCTCACCGCCCGCAGCGCCACCGTCCGCGTGACCGGCCCCGCCCCCCGAACAGAGCATCTCCCCTACGACGCGATCTTCGTGATGATCGGCGGAGTCCCCCCCTGGGAGTCGCTGCGCAACGCGGGAGTCCGCACGGTCGCAGATACGGAGTCCGGCCCGGTCTTCAAGACGCTCGTCAGCCGGAAGTAACGACGTCAGCCGAGCTCGCTCGTCATGATGAACAAGGGCTTCATCTCGAAGCTCTTGTAGTGCGGGCGGAGGCGCTCCACGTTGTAGTGCTCCTTCGCGACGACCTTCTTCGTCGAAGTGACCACGTCGATCGGCATGTTGTCGTAACGGCCGTTCTTCAGCACCACCAGGCGGCCGTGGATGCGGCCCAGGATGAGGTCGAGCGCGAGGTTGCCGTACGCCATCGGGACGATGGAGTCGATCGCGTCCGGATCGCCGCCGCGCACCAGATAGCCGAGCTTCTGGTTGATCGTGTTGATCGTCTTGCCCTTGTTGTACTTCGGAGACAGCTCCTTCAGCTTCTCGCTCACCGCGTCGCCGATGCCGCCGAGCTTGCGGTGACCGTACGCGTCCGTCTGGTCGCCCTCGAACCTCATCTCCGTGCCCTCGAACTTCGCCCCTTCCGAGACGAGGACGACGGAGTACTTGCTCGGGTTCTTGTTGCGGTCCGCCACCATGAGCTCCGTCAGGTGCTCGATGTCCACGACGTGCTCGGGGATGACGCAGCGGTTCGCCGCGCCCGCCATCGTCGGGAGCATGGCCGTGAAGCCCGCGTACCGGCCGAACACCTCCATCACGAGGAACCGCTCGTGCGAGCCCGCCGACGTGCGGAGGCTGTTCGTCATGCTGATCGTGCGCGTGACGCAGGTGCTGAATCCAATGCAGTAGTCCGTGCCCGCGACGTCGTTATCCATCGTCTTGGGAATGGCCACCACCTTCACGCCCTCTTGATAGAGGCGCACTCCGTAGCTCAACGTGTCGTCCCCGCCGATCGGAATGAGGTAGTCGATGCCGAGCCAGGAGAGGTTCTTGATGACCTCGGGGGTGAGGTCGTTGACGTCCTGGTTGTACGTGTCCTGGAGGTGCGCCGGCACGGAGCTCTTCTTCACGTGGCTCGGCCGGGTGCGCGAGGTGTGGAGGAACGTTCCGCCGGTGCGGCCCGCGCGGTTCACGATCTCCTCCGTCAACGTCTGGTAGTTGTCGGAGTTGTCGTAGTCCTTCTCGCGGACGGTCTCCACGATGCCGGCCCAGCCGCGGCGGAGCCCGATCACCTGGTATCCCTCGCGCAGCGCGCGGATCGTCACGGCGCGGATCGCCGGGTTGAGGCCGGGCACGTCGCCGCCGCCCGTGAGGATGCCAATCACGCCCTTTTTCGTCGCCACATTTGCCATGGTGAGTGCCTGTCTTCGTGAGGGGTGCGTGCAGGAACGGGGGGCACCTTAGAGAGAAACGAAGCGCGGATCAACGGCCGAAAACCCCGAGCAAATGCGCGAAAACCGCGGCGCACAGCCTGCGTCGTGGGGCGCAAAAACAGACGCTCGCGAGAGGCCGTCTCGAAAAAAACGGGAACCCTAGATCGCCGGCGCTCCCTGACCGTCCTAGGGCCCCACGCGCTCGCGGACCGACGTCCACCCGGTGTCCGCCGCGAGCCCGGTCAGGTTGTCCGCCGTAAGCCTGGTCACGTTTCGACGTTTCGCCGCTACTGGAGAGATCATGAAGCCCATCCGCGTCGCCGGCCTCGCTGCCCTCGGAATGTTCCTCACCAGCGTCACGGTCTATTCGTTCACCCCTCCCGGCGGCGTGAAGATCTCGGCGGACAACGCCTCCGACAACCGCGTCGTGGTCGGCGACGACACCGCGCCCGTCCAGGACAACAACAACGTGGTGGCGGCGAGCCAGAGCCAGTTCTCCGCCGGCACCACGCTGCACGTCGACGGGCGCCTCGGGCACACGCGGCTCGAGAAGGGCAGCCGCGGCGAGACGTTCATGATGCTGGAGGTGCGCGCCGACTCGGACCGCGCGGCCGCGCGCGCGCCGGTGAACCTCGCGATCGCGATCGACCGCTCCGGCTCGATGAAGGGCAACCGCCTGCGCAACGCGATCCAGGGCGCCTCCGCCGCGATCGATCGGCTCAACGACGGCGACGTGGTGAGCGTGGTCACGTTCGACGCGAAGACGCAGGTGCTCGTGACGCCGACCGTGATCGACTCCTCGTCGCGATCGCGCGTCCGCAGCGAGGTGCAGGGCATCACGCTCGGCGGCGACACGTGCATCTCGTGCGGCATCGAGGACGCGCTGGTGCAGCTCGATCGCACGTCGGGCCGCGTGAACCGGATGATCGTGCTCTCCGACGGCGACGCGACCGCGGGCGTGCGCGACATCCCCGGCTTCCGCGCGATGGCCCAGCGCGCGCGCGACCGCGGCACCAGCATCACGACCATCGGCGTCGACGTCGACTACAACGAGAAGATCATGACGGCGATCGCCGCCGACTCGAACGGGCGCCACTACTTCGTCGAGAACGAGTCGAGCCTGGAGCGCGTGTTCGAGTCGGAGACCGCGGCCCTCACGACGACGCTCGCGAGCGGGGCCGAGGCGCAGATCGAGCTCTCGCCGGGCGTGGAGCTGGTGCGCGTGTTCGACCGCACGTTCCGCCGCTCGGGCAACCGCGTCATCGTGCCGCTCGGCTCCTTCGGCGGCGGCGAGACGAAGACCGTGCTGCTCAAGGTGCGCGCGCCCACGGATCGCGACGGATCGACCGCGGTCGCCAGCGTGGATCTCACGTACCGCGATCACGTCGGGGACACGGACGGGCGCTGCGGCGGCAAGCTCGCGCTCGACGTCGGCTCCGGCGCGCCGAGCGATCTGGACGCCGTCGTCGAGGGCCGCGTGAACCGCAGCGAGACGGCGAGCACGCTCCGCGAGGCGAACGATCTCTTCGCGCAGGGCCGCGTGGAGGACGCGAAGCACAAGCTCGAGGAGCGCCAGCGCGCCCTCCAGACGGCCGCCGCCACCGCCGCCGCGAACGCCGCGCCCGCGCGAAAGGCCGACGTGGACCGCGATTTCGCCGCGCAGACGAGCGCCGTGGCCGACGCCAACCAGGTGTTCGCGGCGCCGCCCGCCGGGGCCGCGCCCGCGCCCGCCGCGACGACGCACGCCGGCAAGGCCGCGATGAAAGAGAACGCGTCGAAGGCCCTCGACATGGGCTTCTGATCGCGATCCAGCGCGGCTAGCCTCTCGGCATGGCTGCTTCGGATCTCGACCTCCGCATCGACGCCCTGCGCGCGACCGACGCGCTCCCCTCCGCGGCGATCGACGCCTTCAAGAGCTTCCTCCTCCACGCGACCGACGAAGAGCTGTTCCGCGCGAGCCCCCTGCGCTGGGCCGCGAAGAACGGCTTCTCGGAGCAGGTCGCGATCGATCTGTTCCTGCACGCGACGCACGCGGGCATCCTCGAGTTCGCGTGGGGCCTCCTCTGCCCCGGGTGCATGGCCTTCCTCACGACGCCGGGCGCGCTGCGGCTCTTGCAGAGGCGGCATTGCAACTTCTGCGACATCGACATCGACGGCACGATCGACGACCGCGTGGAGGTCGCGTTCACCGTCGCGCCGGCGGTGCGCAAGATCCGCTTCCACCAGCCCGAGACGCTGGACCTCCGCGCCGACGCGATGCGCCTCTATTTCTCGTCGAGCCTCGCGCGGGAGTCGGAGCCGCACCGCTACGTGGAGACGCGCATCACGCACGCGGATCGCGCGCCGCCGGGGCAGACGCAGGTGATCCGCGTCACGGTCGGCGACGAGGCGCAGTCGCTGCTCGCGCCCACGTGCCACGCGGCGTTCTACCTGTACGGCGACGGCCCCGCGGACGGCCCGCGGAGCGCGCGCGTCGAGCTGTTCGACGGCTCGGCGATCCCCGCCAACGTGCATCTCCCGAAGGGCGAGATCGAGCTCACGATCCTGAACCGGATGGCGGAGCCGCTCGGCTACGTGATCGCGCCGGTCAGCGGGGCCGGGTGGAAGGCGCCGAACGCGCCCGGCGAGTGCTCGGTGCACCCGACGCTGCCGTACCTCACGGGCCCGCGCCTCATCGCGACGCAGGCGTTCCGCGACCTGTTCCGCGCGCAGAGCATCCCGTCGGAGGGCGGCCTCGAGCTGAAGAGCGTGACGGTGCTCTTCACCGATCTCAAGGGCTCCACGGCGATCTACGAGCGCGTCGGCGACATCCGCGCGTACGACCTGGTCCGCCGGCATTTCGGGGCGCTCCGCGCGATCGCGGCGGCGCAGGGCGGCGCGATCGTGAAGACGATCGGCGACGCGGTGATGGCCACGTTCGCGGACCCGGCCGACGCGATGGCCGCCGCGCTGAAGATGCAGGACGACATCGCGCACCTCGGCGAGGGCGAGCTGTCGCTGAAGATCGGGATGCACACGGGCCCGTGCATCGCGGTCGAGCTGAACGATCGCCTCGACTACTTCGGCCGCACGGTGAACCTCGCCGCGCGCGTGCAGGGCGTCGCCGACGCCGGCGAGATCGCGTGCACCGCGGCCGTCTACGAGACGCGCGGCGTGGCCGCCTCGGTGGAGGCGAAGGGGTACCGCGCCGCCCGCGCGATGATGCCTCTGCGCGGCATCGCGGGCGACGTCAGCGTGCTCCGACTGTCTCGCTGACGAATTCGAAAGAGGCTTCAACCGAAGGCATCTGCGATCGCGTGCAGGGCCGCGATGACGCCTTCGAGGGAGGCGTCGCGCGCGTCGCTGTGCTTCACGAGGCGCTCGTTCACGCTGATGAGATCGAGCGCCTCCGCCGACGTCGTCACGCGCCGCAGCTCGTGCACGGCGCGGCTCACGCGCGAGGGCGGATCCAGGCACGCGAGCGCCGACAGCGCGGCGAGGCCCCTCTCCTGATCGGACCGGCTCAGCGCGGCGCGCGCGAGATCGATGAGCACGTGCGCGAACGCCACCTGCATCGCCTCCAAGAGGCCGCGCGCCGGCTCCTTTCCGCCGCGGCCCGCCTCGCTCCACGCGACCGTGACGAGCTCTCCGATCTCCGAGAACGCGCGCCGCCCCATCAGCGCCGACAGCGTCACGAGGCCGAAGCGATCCCACGCCGCGCGCGTCGTGAGCTGCCGCGACAGCCACGACAGGAGGCCGAACGAGAGCTGCCCGCCGCGGATCGCCTCCAGCGCCACGTCGAAGAGCGCCGCGCGCGGCGAGCCCTGCGCCTCCAGCCAGCCGAGCAGGTTCGCGCGCTCCGCGTCGTCCCGCGTGCGGCGCGCCTTCTCGAACACCGCGTCGCGCAGGATCGCCGGGAAATCCAGGGCCGCGAAGCTCCAGTCCTCGCCGGAGGTCCGCGCGCGATCCATCGCCAGCGCCGCGAGCGCCGCGTCGTCCATCGTGAGCGCGCCGCGCCTCCGCTCCCCGAGCACCTCCGCGAGCGTCCGATCGCGCAGCGGCCGCTGCTCCTCGTCGAGCCTGCGCAGCGCCGCCGCGTCGACGTCCTCCTCGAAGAAGAAGGGCGTCCGATCGTTGATCTTGCGCGGCGTGAACGACCACCCCGGCCCCGGCTGCGGCGGCTCCCGATGCCCGCGGCGTTGCAGCTCGCGGAACACCTCCGCCGGCACCTTCCCGCGGACCAGATCCTCGAGCTCGATCCACTCCTGCTCGTCCATCTCCAGCCGCGGCACGTCGAGCACGTCGTGCTTGAACGCGGCCGGATCCTGGATCGCGAGCGCCGCGAGCCTCCGGATCACCGCGCCGGTGAAGCCCCGCTCGCAGCGCGCCCGCCAGCGCAGCAGATCGGTCGCGCCGAGCTCGTCGATGTGCTCGGCCAGGAACGCGTGATCGTCCGGCTCCAGCGTCGGTTGACGGAGGACATGAAAGAAGGCCACCGGACGCGCTCGCCCCCGGTGCGCCCGCACGAGGGCGTCAATCTCCACCTTACGCATCTGCCACCTCGCCGCGTCCCCCGGAGATCACGCGCGTCCTCACCGGCACGGGACATCCCCTGTGCGGCCCCGGATCACACGCTCACCGGGGCGGAGGACACGCGCTCACGTCCGGCCCAGAGTGCCAGTCACACCGCGGCCACGGAGGGGCCTTGCCCTCGTGAAACGCAGCGGACCGCCGGGCCCGGGGGGGACTCTCGAAACCATCGTCGCCGCGGGAGCGGCTCGCCATGACTCGTCGGTTGGTGGAATGGCGATTCCTGATCCGGACCGGTAGTGGCAAAGCTACGCGGCCCGCACAGCCCTCGTCAAGCCCCGCGCGAGCGATGGAGCGAAGTCTCTCCCGAGGGCCGGGGCGCGTTCGCGGGGGTTCGCGGCGCCCACGGTGTGCGAGAGCGATCACAGCGCGTGCGAAGGACCGCCCACTCGACGCCCGCGACGGCCCCCGGTGCGCGCCTCGACGCGCGCCGACGAGGATCGGTGTGACCACGGCGTGACGCCGGCCGCGACCCCGATGTCGTGGTTTGCGGCGGGGCAGTGACGCGTCCGTCATGGCCCGGCCCGCGCGGCGCGCGCCGGTAGCACACGATTCCGCGCTGTTCAGCGCAAAAGAAGGATCGTGGCATGTTTTCTGTTATTGCTCGGCCCGGCGTCGCGACACACCGCCTCCGACTGCCACGAGGAGCCTCCCATGAAACGTCTCTCTTCGCTCGCCATCGCCGCAATGAGCCTCTCGGCCCTCTCCTTGATCGCCGCCTCCGCCGCCGCGCAGACGCCGCCCGGCCCGGCTTCGAGCGGATCGACGTGGGGAAGCGGTGTCCCCGGCACGCCCGCGCCGAACGCCGGCGCGCCTGGATACGGCCCCGGCGCCGTGCCCCCGGGACAGCCTGTCGCCCCGCCGCAAGGTGCCTATCCGCAGGGGCCTTATCCGCAGCAAGGCCCGTATCCGCAAGGTGGCTATCCGCCGCCGAACGGACAGGGGACGTGGACGTCGGCGAACGGAGAGCCCCTCATGATGGGCCCGGACGGCCGCCCGCGCGCCCTCCCTCTGGAGATGCCTTATGACCCGGAGAAGGGCATTCCGGCGGGCTACCGCCTCGGGGAGAAGCCGCGGTATTCGCTCGCCATCGCGGGCGCGGTGACGCTCGGCAGCCTCTGGGTCGTCTCGTGCATCGCGGGCGGCGTCATCGAGGACAGCAACAACTACAGCAACGACCGCGGCTGGCCGATGTACATCCCCGTCGTCGGCCCGTTCATCACGATCGGCACCGCGCACACGAGCGCCTCGGCCACGACCGTGCTTTTCTTCGACGGCATCGCCCAGGCGGCCGGCGCGGCGATGTTCATCGCGGGCATGAACAGCACGCAGAAGGTCCTCAAGTACCAGTTCGGCGGCGCCAACGGAGAGGTGGCGGTTCGGCCCCTCGTGGCCCCCACGCAGGGCGGCGGTTTCGCCGGCCTCTCCGGCAGCTTCTGATGCTCGGTTGACATCGGCCGCGTTTCGGGGCCGATTGCGCACGTGTCCGACCCCGAAGCGCCCGACGACGAGACCGGAGAGAAGGCCGCGCCCCCTGAAGGCGCCGCGACTCCGGACGACCGGCCGGGCGCGGACACCGACCAACGAAGGCGAAAGCGCCACCGCCGGCCCCGGACAGCGGGCCAAAAAGGCGCGCCCTCCCCGCAGAAGAAGCCGCGCAAACCCCGCAAACCGGGCGCCTCCAAGCGGCCGCGCAAGCCGAAGAAGCGCCCGTCCACCGTCGCGGCGACCCGTCATCCGCGCCGCGTCTTCTCCAGAAAAGCCGAGTCGCGAAGGCAAATCCTGTTCGCCGCGGGCGGCGTGCTCGCGGTGATCGCGACGGCGACGATCCTCCTCGTCTTCGGTTACGCGCGCATCGGCGGCCCCGGGAGCACCGCGGTCGAGGTCGTGTGGCCGGCCGGCCTGGATCCCGAGCAATCGGCGGCGCTCCTCGCGGACGCGGGCCTCGTGCACAGCGCCTCCGCGATGGCCCTTTATCTGCGCGCGAGCGGCGGAACAGCCGATTTCGTCCCCGGCGAGCACCTGCTTTATCACGGCGCCTCTCCGCACGAGATCCGAGACATGCTGTCACGCTCTCCGACCCGTACGAGCGTGCGCGTCGTCATCCCCGAGGGCTTCCACCGATTCGACGTCGCCGATCGCCTCCAGAAGCTGCACATCGTGGGACAGCGCCAGTTCCTGACGGCGACGACGGACCGCGCGTTCCTCGTGGAGCTGGGCATCGACACCACCGGAAAGCCGTCGAGCGCGTCCGTCCCGAACCAGGAGCGCACGACGGAAGCGCCGGAGTCGGCCGAAGGATACTTGTTCCCGGCGACCTACGACTTCCAGATAGACACCGAGGCGCGCGAGGTGGTGAGGCGCCTCGTCGCGGAGTCGGATCGCCGCTGGGCGGAGCTCGTCTCGTCGCGTGGACAGGGCCTCTCCACCTTGACTGCCACGCTCGGCTGGGGCCGTCGCGAGGTGGTGACGATGGCCTCGATCATCCAGCGAGAGGCGATGGTCGACGAGGAGCGCCCGGTGATCGCCTCCGTCTTCTTCAATCGCCTTCTGGACCCGAATTTCAAGCCGCGCCGCCGCCTCCAATCGGACCCGACAGCCATGTACGGCTGCGTGGCGCACCCGGAAGAGGCCCCCACGTGCGCCGACTACAAGGGAAAGCCGACCTCCGCCATCCTGCACGACCCGAAGAACCGATACACCACGTACATGGCCCCGGGCCTCCCGCCGGGCCCGATCTCGAACCCCGGAGTCGCCTCCCTCTCCGCGGTCCTGTCCCCCGCCGCGACAAAATACCTATTTTTCGTGGCCAAAGGAGGCGGCCGCCACACCTTCAGCGAGACGTTCGACGCGCACAACAACGCCATTCAGAAGGGCAGAGACGACAATTAGGGTGCCCACCCCCGGCCTTCGCTGCGCGAAGTCCGCCCCTCCCAAAGCGCCTGCTTCGCAGCCGCAGGGAGGGGAGCGTCCTGCAATTTGGAATACGCTCTATTCAAGGGGCCCCGTTTCTGGAGAATCTCCCCTCCCTTCGCGACCGGAGGGAGCGATTTGGGAGGGGCGGGCCGCGCGCAGGCCGTAGGCCGAGCACGGACCGGGGGTGGGCACTCCTGCCTTTGAGTTTGCCGGTTACTTCTTGGGCTGGATGTCGATCGGGCGGATCGGCAGGGTGCGGAGGCGCTTGCCGGTGGCCGCGAACAAGGCGTTCGCGACGGCCGCGGCGATGGGGGGAGTCGCGGGCTCGCCAGCGCCGCCCGGGTCTTCCGTGCTCGGGACGATGTGGACTTCCACCTTCGGCATCTCTGA
>JAXLYM010000046.1:0-34739 GCA_046351455.1 Polyangiaceae bacterium | reverse complement strand
ACCGTGTGGAAAGGCTTGTTGGTGATGCCGTCCGCCACGAGGTTGTCGATGAGCCAACCCTGGTAATCCGGATCACCGCCCGCCGCGTCCGTGCCCATGCGGAAGCGGATCTGAACCATCTTGTTCGTGAACGCGGTGCCGAAGTTGAGCGTCACCGTGCTCATCGCGGGCCAGCCGGCGATGCGGCCGATGTACGCCGCGCGGTTCGCGAGCGGGTTGTCGGCGCCCTGCACGTTCGCGATCGTGCCGTTGTAGCCGGGCATCGCGAACATGCTGACGTCCTGCCAGGTGGCGCCGCCGTCGCTCGTGATCTCGATGAGGCCGCCGTCCCAGCGCGTGTCGGGCTGTCCCTGCTGCTGCGGCGAAGACTCGAAGTCGAAGGCGTGCTGGAACGTCACGACGAACGGGCTCGATCCGACGGCGAGCGGCGGGCTCACGAGCGCCGTGTCGGAGTGCGTCGAGTAGTCGATGCCGTGGAAGCGGTAGTTGCCATTGCCGGCGTATTCACGGGACCACACGGCGTCCGCGAGCGACTCGTACCCGGGAGCGCCCCAGTGCGTCCACGGGGCATTGGCGCTCTCCACGTCCTCCGTGGTGCCGGAATTCGGGGTGTCGTCGATGTTCATGCGCACCGTCGCGCTGTCCTGCACGGAGGGCGTGCAGGTGGCGGCGTTGTCGATGGTGATCGTGAAGTCCGCGTCGGTGATCGTGGCGACCGCGGCGTCGAGCGCGACGTCGAGCGAGGCTGTCCCGAGGGCGAACGGCGCGATCGACTGGATGGTGGCGGAGTTGCCGTTCGGGAACGTGACGCCCGGCGTGTTCGTGGTCACCGTCACCTGCGTGCCGGCGAGCGCGGCCGCGCCGCTGTTGCGGACGGAGACCTTCAGTTTGCCGATCTCCGCCTGATCGAGGATGCCGTCGCTGTCGCAGCTCTTCACGCTGTCGTCGGCGGTGACGCCGGCCAGCTCCTGCTTGCCGGAGAGGTTGAAGTCCTCGACGACGCCATTTCCGTTGTTGGAGTTGCGCGCGGGGGAGACGGCGCACGTGCCGGCGCCGCGGTCCGCGAAGCCCTCCGCCAGGAGCACGAAGTCGTTCGCGTCGTTCGCGGCGGCCGCGGCGAGGATGCCGTCGCGCTGCTCGGTGAACGTCGGGTCCGTGGGGGCGGCCTTCATGCCGGCAACCACGTAGTCGGCCATGCGGCGCTTCGCCTCGGTGAAGGTGTGTCCGCCGTTCAGAAGCAGGTTAGTATACGCCTGGAACATCATCGAGTTCCAGACCTCGCCGGCGTTGTGCACCTCGAAGTTGGTGCCGCCGACGGCCGCCTGCGGGCCGGCCGGGAGCGCCACGTTGTTCGTGATGTGCTTGAAGGTGAGGCCGTTCTTCGTCATGTCGCGGGTGTACGGGAAGCGGCGCACGCCGAAGTAGCCCGAGTCGCCGAGCGCGGCCGTCGCGTAGATGCCGAGTCCGAAGGTGCCAGTCGCGACGTTGTCGTCCGAGTGGATGCGGGTGATCGAGGCGAGGAAGTCGCCCCAGCCTTCGCTCTCGGCGCCGCACTGGGTGGTGCCGCAGGCCACGAGTCGGTGGTGGATGTAGTGGCCCCACTCGTGCGACACGATGTCTCCGTCGAGCTCGCCCGCGCGCGTCGGCCCGGCTTGATAGGCCATCGTGACGGTGACGGTGCCGTTCAGCAGGGCGGCCTTCAGCGTGTTTCCGTCGGCCTGGGAGATGCCGAAGGAGCCGATCGTGACGCCGTTGGTCGCCGGGTCGTCCGACATGTTGGGCAGTCCGGCCGCGACGTTGTTGGCGAGGAGCACGCCCACGGCGCCGGCCTGCTGCGCGCGCAGGACCTTCGACTCGAAGGTGCAGTTGCCGCGGTCGAGGAGCGCGATCTTGCCGGCGATGTTGTTCTGGATCGCCTGGCAGGCGTCGGTGACGGGGTTGTTGCCGTCGTTCACGAGGACGAGCTGCGCGGTGACGTTGAACATCCCGGGGCCGAAGCCGGCGCCCTGCCGCGTGAGGTTCAGGTTGCCCGGCTGCACGTTGAGGGTCGACGTGATGGGCGCCGCGTCCCAGATGTACATCTGCATGACCGGGCTCTGGCCGTCGGCCGGAGTGTTCATGTTGGCGTTGTCGGTGCCGCTGTAGTCCTGCGCCTCCACGTGGAGCGGATCGCCCTGCGCGCCGCCGCGGCCGTAGTTGTTCGTCTGCGCGTTGCCCGCGGCCTCGTTGAAGCCGGAGTCGTACCAGTAGTCATGTTGCCAGTTCGTCGTGTAGAAGAGCTGGGTGACGCCGGCCTGGATCTGGCCGTTCGACGAGGCGGGCGCGAGGGTCGTGTCGTAGGTGCGATCGAAGGTGAGCGCGCCGGTCGGCGTGGCGCGCACGTCGCTTCCGGAGAAGCCGTCCGGCTGCGCGAGGTCCGCATAGGCGTCCACGTTGTTGCCCGTCGACTGCATCGCGTTCGCGTCGAGCCACGGGTCCGAGCCGCCGCCGGGAGCCGCGTTGAAGCCGTCCATCGTGATGAGCGTCGGCGCCACGAACGCGGGAGACGACCCGTCCGGGATGCCCGTCGGGTGAGGCGTGAAGTCCGCCTGCGGGCCGCCCGCCGGCGTGTAGGGGGCCGCGGCGTCCGCCCAGACCTTGTATTTGAAGGCCGCGTCCGACGTGAGGCTGTGGCGGAGGAGGACCTCTCCGGTCCGGGCGTCGACGACGTATCCCCACATCCGCGCGGAGGTAGAAGAGGCCTGTCCGGCGAAGATCTCCAGGTAATAGGCCGGCACGAGGCCGCCCGGCATCGAGAAGAAGACCTTCTTCGCGCGGGCCGGCGTCGAGAAGCGGACTCCCTTCCCGGCGACGGCGGAGAAGGTGCTCAGATCGAAGAAGCGGTATCCGTCCTTCTCCTGCTTCGTGTCGAGGAGATCCGAGTCGGACGTGGGGAGATTGTAGAGGTCCGTCAGGGCGGCGGCGATCGCGGGGGCGGCGCCGGTGGAGAATGCCTGTTTGGTGCCCTTTCCGGTGGGCGCGGCGGCGCGGCTCAGGTTGCCGCCGATCGCGACGAGGAGGCCCGAGCGGTCCATCACCACCTTCATCTCCTGGCGGTGCACCTCGATGCCGTCGACCTTCTGGCCGTAGACGACGATGATCGCGCCGCGGCCGGTGTCGTGCACGTGCTTCACGTAGGCGGCCGACAGGGCGGCGGGGCCGAGGCCGTAGAGCGCCGCGTTGTCCTTGACATAGGCCCACGCGCGGTCCTCCGGCGAGGTGCCCTTCACGGAGGCGAGCACGCTCGCGGCGACCTGCGCGTCCGCCCAGAAGAAGGCGGGGACGCCACGTTGCGTATCCCAGGAGGACACCGCGCCGTGCGCCGCGAGCGAGGACGCGGAGGCCGGCGGCGCCACGGCGGGCGCTTCGAGCGACTTGTCGTAGCTGGGCAGATCCTGCGCGTGCGCGGAAGCGGCGAAAGCAAGGGCGAGCGTGAGGGTGGCGAACTTGAGCGAGCGCTTCATCGCGGCCGAGATTAGCCAGAAACGCCGCAGATTTGTGCGGTAAAACCATCCGCTGGCGTCGATTCGAGTCATGCTGCACAATCACGGGCTCAGCGGGCGGACGCTCGCACCTGGCCGGAGGAGATGGCGTGTCGTTGAGTGATATTTTTGGAGCCGTGCTGGACGTCTTCAGCGCTCATCCGGCGGCCGCGGTCGAGGTCGCGGTGAGCGGGTTCGCGCTCCAGTTCGTGGGGAGCCACACCATCGCGGGCCACTACGACAACCTCGTGAGGCGTGCGGAGAAGTGGCAGCGCGGCGGCGAGCCGAAGGCCGGATTCGGCGCGTTCCAGGGGCGCGTGGTGTCGACGAACGAGCGGGCGCTCGCCGGCGGCACGCTGCAGGAGCAGTGGAAGGCGGCGCGGAGCCACCCGGTGGTCTGCCACGTGCGGCACCAGCGCGACGTCGGCAACAACGTGTGGATGGATGTCCGGGACACGTGGGACGAGGAGCCGTTTCACCTCGCGCTCGCGGACGAGACGGAGCTGCTCGTGCACCCGGAGCGCCCACGTTTGAGCGGGTTCGAGGAGATCCAGGCGCCCGCCGGCACGAGCCTGCGGACCGTGAGCGAGAAGGTGTATCCCGGAGAGACGGTGTGGGTGACTGGCTATCTGGAGCCGCCGCCGAAGGGGATGGGCGCGTACCGAGGGGGCTCGACGAGGCGGGCGCTGCGGGCGCCGAAGGGCGGCAAGGTGTGGATCACGCGCAAGGCGCCGGCGGACGAGTGGCGCATCCTCGGCGGGGCGCACCGGAGCAGCGGGTTCACGGCGCTCGTGTGCCTGTTTCTGGCGGTGCTCGTGTCGTACGCGCCGGTGATCCGCCCGCTGATGAAGGCCGGGACGGACGCGACGCTGAAGTTCGCGCCGCAGGTGATCATCCTGTGGTCCGCGCTCGTGATCGCGTCCCTCTTCATGTGGATCCGGGCGATCCGGAAGGCCCGGAGGACGTGGGCGCGGCGGTATTCGTTCTTGTGAGAGGGGCCTCGTCTACGCGGCCGCTCAGTCAGGATCAACAACCCACGATATGCACTGTTTTCCCCTCGTGGATCACGTCGCGCATCGTGAGCTTCTCTTCCCACGAGAGGTCTTTTCGGAGGTCGAAGAGCACGAGCCAGCCTTCGGAGAGGCCGAGTCCGTCGAGGTAGCGCGTCAGTTGTTCGAGAGCTCGCGGCTCCGAACGTGAGTCCCGTCTCAGCTTCAGCTCGATCACGTGGCGCCTATCCTTCCAGTCGATCAGGAGATCCAGCGCGCCGCGACCGAGGCCGTATTCGCGAGAAATGCGGCCGCCGCCGTTCACGATGCGCTGCAAAAAAGCCATCAGCGTGAGGTGGGCGCCGGCCTCGCGGTACGCGAAGCCGTCGGCCGCGAGGTGCCCGTCGGACGCCCAGAACGACTGCCACGCTCGAAAGAGCTTGTCCATGTCCAGCGAGCCGTCCGGCGCCACGTACCAAGCTGTCTGCTCGCTCATCTGCATCTGCGTGTCGAAGGTCAGCGCGCGCGGGATAATCTCCCGGTAAACAGCGTTGGGGATCTCGTACCGTCGATTCTTCACGCGCAGGAGCCCCATCCCGATCACGTAGGACAGATCGTCGTGGAGCTGGTCGGACGGCGGGATCGCGTCTCCGAGCAGCATCGGCCCGAGAATACGCGCGACGCGGGGCTCCCGAAGGCGGCTGATCACCGAGTCGATGTGCGTGCGCCGCTCCAGGATGATCGTCTCTTTGGCGGCCTCGATATGCGCGGCCGTGATAGGGATCGTTCGATCTCGCACGTCCTTGCGGGTGGCCTGATCGGCGAGGGCGTTCGTGATCCAAGGGTGCCCTTCGGCGAGCTCCCACACCTTCGCGATCGCCTCGGGCTCGAAGCGCTGTCCGGTCTCGGAGGTGTGTTGTCCGAGCAGCTCGCTCGTCTCGGCCTCAGTGAACGGCTCCAGCATCGTCGACTCGGCCGTGACGTTGAACGGGGACGAGCTGCCGAGCCAGCTCACCGCCCGCCCTTGCTCCTTCGTGATCGCATAATCGCGGATCGCCCGCATTCCCACGAGCACGATGGAAGCAGGGAAAGGCACCTTCTCGCGGAACAGGTACCCATCTCGGATCTGTCCGAGGAGCTTCACGACGGTGTCGCCGAGCAGGCTGTCGGCCTCGTCGATGAGGAGCACGAAGGGCCGCGGATCCTGGGTCGTGAGGAAGCGAAAGTAATTGAGGATGGCGCTCTGCGGCTTCTGGAGCCAGTTGGTCACCTGCTCTTCCGTCGCCGCCCGGAGCCCGTCGACAGGGGCCCCCTCTTCGAGCGCGATGCGGATTCGCTCGAAGATCGCGCGGAACCCGATGGTCGCGTCCGGCTCGTCTTTCGCGGTCTCCACGTCGAGGACGAGGACGCGCTTGCCGAGCGCGGTGAGGTGCTTCTCCAACCAGAACAGCGAGGTTGTCTTGCCCGTCTGGCGCCCGGAGTGGAAGACGAAATACCGGTGCTGCTCGATGAGCTGGAGCACGGGATCCAGCCTGCGCTCGGGAGGGAGCATGAAGTGCAGGTGGGGATGGCACGCACCGGAGGTGTTGAAGTAGCGCTCCATGGCGCCGCCACCCTACCACGCCCCGCCGATGAAAGCCGGCCTTTCAAGAGGCCTGTTCGGTCGAACCCCGCAGGCGGATCAAGCCGCATCCTTCGGGTGCGAGGTCACGACATCGCGTCGGACAGCACATGCACCGTGGCCACGAGATCCTCCAGACGCGGGGACTGTTTCGGCTTGAGGGCGCGGGTCTCGGCGAGGGCGAGGAGCGTGGCAGTCTCTCCCTTCGCGGACTTCTTGCGGCGGAGCGCGGACACGGCAGCTCGGTCCTTCGAGGCGACTCCCAGGCACGCGAGGGCCGCGGCGCACGCTAGCGCCACTTTCGTCTTTTTTTCGTGGAGGGCCGAGGTGACCTCCGCGATCAACGTGGCGCTGAGCGCGGCGCCGATCGCGGGCGTGAGCGGGGCGCCTCCCGGCATCGCGACGAGGCCCGGGCCCAATGCCGCGGCGCCTGCTCCGGCGGCCGCGAGGAAGCTGTCCATCTCCGAGAAGGCCTTTCGGTCGATGAGGGCAGTCAGCAGCGTGACTCCGTGTTTGCTCCACGCGGCCTTGTCCGGCAAGAGACGCGGCAGGAAGCTCTGAGCGAGCCACTCGCGCGCGCCCATCCCGCCGGCGTCCAGCGCGAGGAAGGATACGGTCAGATCCACCAGCGCGGACCGCTTCGCCCCGTTTTGAAGGAGCCATTCGAGGAGGGCCGCGCGCTCGTCCGGACGGGGGGACTCGCCGGCTCGGCGCGCGATCGCGTCGCGCATCGCGGGGGGGAGGCGCGCCACCGATGGGGCCCAGTCTTCCGACGACTCCGAGGCTTGCGCCAGCGCCCTCTTCTTCCACGCGGCGCGCGCGCGGGCGCTCGAAGCGAGGTCCAGGGAGGCGAGCAGAGAGTCCAGCTCCGGTGAGGTGGAGTGTGCGCCGTTTCCCTTGTTTTCGAGGGGATCCGACGCGTCTCCGAGGCCGCCCAGCGGCCCGCCGGGGCCGTCCGGCGAGTCGCCGAGGCCGAGGAAGTCGCCGCTCGTCAGGCCCGGCTCCGGGCGCGTGAACGCCTCGTCCGCGAGCAGGTCCGATGCCCACGCGCCGTCGTCGCCCATCTCGGAGAGGATCTCGCCGGGATCGAAGAAGGCCTCATTTCCAAGGGTGAAGCCGCCGTCCGTGGAGCCGGTGGAGCCCGCGGAGGGGGGCGCGTCGGGGTGCTGTGACGGCGCGCGCGGGCGCATCGAGCCGGGGCGCATCGAGCCAGGACGCATCGAGCCGGGGCGCATCGAGGGGCGGCGCGGCGGCGGCTCGATCGAGAGGGCCGCGATCACGCTCTCGGGCGCGCGGCCCACGAGGCGGATCGTCAGCTCGCGGCGATCGTCCCCGTGGAAGGGGAAATGCGGGGCGCGCGCGATCTCGAATTCGAAGCGCGATGGGTCCCGCTCGGCGAGGGCGATCAGCGCCTCCAGCGCGTCGGGGCGCTGCTCCGGGGACGCGTGGTCCAGCCAGCGCGACAGATCGATCGTCGCGAGGGAGGCGGCGTGCTCCTTCAGGAACGCGTGCGCGGCGGGCGCGATGTGCGGGCTGCGCAGGAGGTGAAACGAGGCGACCGGCTGGGGGCGGCCACCGTGCGCCGCGAGGAGTGCGTCGAGCTGCGCCTTTTCCATGTCGGCTCCGCCCCGAGGGAGTGAGGTGCGACCTCGGAGAACGGTTCGAGACTAGACGTCTCGAAGGCCACGTCAATGGGTCCGTTGCGTCCGTGGGAAGCCGCTCCCTCCGCTGCGCGCCCGACGCGGCGTCAACCCACAGCGCAACTTCACAGCATCATTTCACGACACGACTCCACGGCATCCTTTCACGACACGACCTCACAGCATCATTCACGACACGACTTCACAGCATCATTTGGCGGTGACGACGAGCGTGTGCTCCGTCGCGTCGGCGCCACAAGGCACCTCGATGATGCCCGTCTTCGGATCGCGCGACGCCTCCACCGGCTTGCCGTCGCACGTGACCTCGAAGGAAGCGGCGAAGTCCTCCGCGCCGGGGACGAAGATGCGATGGGCGCCCGTGATCTTCGGATCGCCCGTAAAAACGAGCTCGAATCGCTTCGTCGCGCGGTCGAATCCGTAGCTCTTCGGCCAGCCTGCCACGGCCTCCGGCACGACGCGGGTGATCGCCTGTCGCACGTGGGCGCGCTCGGTCCACGTGTCCGTCGCGTCGTCGTGATCGAACATGCCCCAGCTCCCCTGACTCTGCTCCTTCCACACCCAGAGAAAGGCGCTGGCCTGGTATTCGTCCTGCAGCTCCGTCTGCCACGTGAGGTAATTGTCGGCCTGGATGCCGTTCGGATCGTAGCCGTACTCGCCGATGAGGAGCGGCGCATCCCACGAGTCGGCCTCGTCGCGCGCGGACTCGTTCGAGTGGCGCAGCGTGTCCTTCGTCATCGCCTGGTGCTGCGCGTCGCTCCCGCCGAAGGCCAGTGTATACACGTGCGGCGCGTACAGGGTGCCCGCGATCGGGTCGCGGTCCGCAGGTGGGGAGTCGTCGAACTGGTTCCTTAGCACGCTCGGCTCGAAGGCGTAGAGGCGGCCCGGGTCCGACGGGCGCACCGCCGCCACGATCTCCTCCGCGAGGTCGAAGCACTGCTTGTCGCCCGAGAGAGGCTCGTTGTAGATCTCGATGCCTGTCACAGCCTGGCTGTTTTTGAAGCGCTCCGCGACGTGCGCGACCGCCAGACCGAACCGCTCGCGGAGCATCGCGCCGTCCGCCGACGTGCCGAAGAACGTGTCGAACGCCGCGAGCACCTGGCTCGACGTGCGGCGCTGATCCAGGTCCGTCAAAGGCCCTTCGAGCAGCATCTCCGGCGGCGGCAGGATGGCCCAGAGAGGCGCGCCGTCCTCGCCGATCTCCTTGGAATACGCGTCCTGGTGGAAGTCGAGGAGGACGCGGATCTGGTGGGCCTCGCACAGACTGACGATCTCCGCGACGCGATCGAGGTACGCCTCGTCGAAGCCGCCGTCCTTCGTGGGCTCCAGCGCGCTCCAGTGGATGGGCAATCGCAGCGCGTTGAGGCCGATCTCGCGCATGCGGGCGGCGTCCTCGTCCGTGAAGGCCGGGATCGTCTCCAGCGGCGTGCGGCCGTCGTCGAAGGTGACGTCGAAGACGCCCTCGACGCGGGCGTTCACGCCGTGCAGGAGCACCACGCGACCTTGCTCGTCGACGAGCCGGCCGCACCGCACGCTGTCACGGCCCTCGGCGAACGCCGGCGAATCGCACGGCGGAGGGACCGTGGTCGTCGTGGTCGTGGTCGTCGTGGTGTCTCCGGACGTGTCGCCGCCGCCGCCGCAGCCCACGAAAACAGCAGCGAAACAGGCGAAGACGGCGCGCGACAGGCGATGATCGAGCATGGCTATCCCCGAACGCTCTACGGCGAATTCAATTGTATTCAGCGAACACGGCGCGAGCGGGGGAGTGATACGAGGGGGCAGAGCCCCCTTGTAAAACATCGAGGCCTGCGCCCCTTGTAAATCCCCCAAGATGGCTCCTCTGCCCGCGCTCTTCGCGGCGGGAGATCTGGTTACTGAACGATGATGTCGCCCGCGGGGGCGCCCTGGCTCTCCGGCGTGCCCTTCTCTTTGCGGACGCAGAGGCCCTGTTTGCAGTAGACCGGGGTCGTGTCGGTGCAGGCCGGGACGGCCTCTTCGCACTTGCCGGTGAAATAAGCGTCCTGCTTCGGCTTGATTTCGGCCGCGTTCGTCGAGGAGAGCGGCTTCTGGCAGTCGGGCCAGACCGAGCCCTTGCAGTCCGTGTCGTTGTTGCAGTGCTGCGCCTTGTTCAGGATGTCGAACGCCTGAATCTTGAGCGCGGTGCACTCCTTCTCCTCCATCTTGCTGGAGCAGCCGGAGAACGCCGCGAGCGACAGGACGGCGCCCACGATCGAGAGGGCAGCGGTGCGGGCGAGACGGTTCGAGCGGTGGTGCATGGCCTTGTGCGATCCTCTGGCCCTCCTCGTTACACGATCAGGGCGGCGATGTTGAGGACGAAAAAAAACCGGCGCCACAGGCCGCTCGTGACGCTTCCCCCGAGGGCGCGTCGCGGGTAACGATTCGGCATGGCCTCGCTGCGCGTCGTCACGCTCAACATCTGGAACCGCCTCGGCCCCTGGGAGGACCGGCTCACCGTCATCCGCAAAGGCATCGCGGAGCTGAAACCGGATCTCGTCGGCCTGCAGGAGGTCATCGAGGCCGAGGACAAGACGCAGGCGCAGGCGATCGCGGAGGGCCTCGGGTACCACTCGGCGTACGGGCTCGCGAACACGTACGGCGGCGGCGTGTCGCTCGGCAACGCGGTGCTGTCGCGCTGGCCGATCGCGCGCACCAAGGTATTCCGACTGCCGACCGGCGGCACCGACGAGAACCGCTCGATGCTGCTCGCGGAGATCGACTCGCCGCACGGTCTCCTCCCCTTCTTCGTGACGCACCTCAACTGGAAGCAGCACGAGAGCGTGGTGCGCGAGCAGCAAGTGCTCGAAGTGGCCGACCGCGTGCGCGCCGAGGCGCCGATCGACGGACTGCCGCCGATCCTCGTGGGCGACTTCAACGCGCCGCCCGAGGCGTCGGAGATCCGGTTTCTGAAAGGGCTCCAGTCGCTGGAGGGCAAGAGCGTCTATTTCGCGGACTGCTTCGAGCAGCGCGGGACGGGCTCGGGCGTGACCTTCGACGGCACGCGGAACACGTTCGCGGAGGTGTACCACGAGCACCCGCGCCGCATCGACTACGTGTTCGTGCGCGGGCCCGATCAGCGCGTGCGCGGCAAGCCGCTGGCGGCGCAGGTCGTGTTCGACGAGCCGGTGGACGGCGTGTTCGCGACCGACCACTTCGGGGTGATGGCGGAGATCTCGATCTGAAAGGGGCCCGGCCCATGCGGGGTGTTTCCACGTCTGTCAAACTGGCACTCTGGATGGTGCCAGTCGTCCTCGGATCATGGGGGTGCGGACCGGCCGCCACGGGGGAGACGCCGAAGGCTCCCGCCGCGGCGAGCGCGACGAGCCCTGTTTCGGCTGGAAAACAAGCCGATCCGGTGTCTCAGCACATCTTGCCCGAGGACGTGGACATCGAGGTTTCGGTCGCCCCGGTGCAGGCGCCGCCGTCCGTGCACGTGCGCATCGGCGCGCGCGGGGACGGGCTCCGCGTGTGGGAGAGCGAAGAGGCGCTCGCGCTGTTCCCGCAGCACAAGATCGAGGCGACGGACGCGAGCGGGCCCATCGACGTCGTCGTGGAGAGCGCCGCGGGCCACACGAAGATGACGCTCGGGCGGGCTCCCGTCGGGACGGTGTGGCTGTCGTACGACGTGGCGGCGCAGGCTCGAAAAGAAGGGCATCCGCCGGCGATCGGGGTGGATCCGGACCGGTTCGCGGCCGCGGCGGAGACGATGGTGGCGATCCCGAGCGGGCTCGTGGACAAGCCTGTTCGGGCGATCCTTCGCGTGGAGTCGGACGAGGTCGGCACCTCGGAGATGACGCGCGTGGCGACGACGTTCGGGCTCGGAGCGCGGCAGTTGGTCTCGGCGCGAGGTGGGGAGCTGCGACAGGCCTATTTCGCGGCCGGGCTCATGGGACATGGGCAGTTCGACGCGCCGGAGGGGGACGACAGCGCGGCGTGGCTCGGGTACACGGCGTTCGATCCGCGGCCGGGGTTCGCGGACATGGCCGGCCTGCGGACGGCGCTTCATCAGATGTTCGGCGCGGGGGACGCCGAGCGGGTGACGTTCCTGTTCTTCTCGGATCGGCGGCCCGCGGGCAGCTTCCTCGTGACGCGGCGGCTCCGAAGCGTGGTGTCGTGGGTGAGCGAGAAGGAGCCGTGGAGCGCGCCTCTCCGCATCGCCGTGGGGACTTCGGTGGTGCACGGGTGGATCGGAGGGCGGCTGTGGATCGGGCCGTCGGAGCCCGCGCGCGAACAGGAGGGTTACTGGTTCTCCGAGGGGGTGTCGCGGGCGCTCGCGCGGGACCTGCTGTTCCGGTTCGGGCTCGTGACGCCGGGGGAGGCGGCGCTGGACGTGGAGGGGCTCGCGAGCGTGCTGGCCACTTCGCCGCGCGCGAAGGACACGAACGAGGCGCTGAGGAAGGATCCGAAGGGCGCGGTGCCCGTGCTGGTGGCGCGAGGTGCGCTGTATGCGCTGGAGGTGGACGCGAAGATCCGCGCGAAGAACCACGGCAAGCGCTCGCTCAACGACGTGCTCAGGGACCTGTACAAGCAGGGCGCCGCGGCGAAGGGTCCGCTGCCGGTGAGCGCGTGGACGGACATGCTCGCGAAGGAGCTGGGAGAGGCCGACAAGGCGCGTTTCCACGACGTGATCGAGCTCGGAAAGCCGGTGGATCTGCCGGACACGGCGCTGGGGCCTTGTTTCAAGAAGGTCAGTCGCAACTACGCCGGATACGAGCTCGGGCTGGATCTGGAGGCGTCGATGAAGGACGAGAAGATCCGCGGCGTGGTGAAGGGCGGGCCCGCGGATCGCGCCGGGCTGAAGGAGGGGGAGGAGATGGAGCAGTTCGAGATGTACGACGAGCGTCCGGACACCAAGGTGGATGTCACGGTGGTCCGCGGCGGAAGGCCGCTGCTCGTGAGCTATTTCCCGCGCGGGAAAGACGCGAAGGGCCCGGGATTCGAGCGGAAGAAGAACGTGCCTGAAGACGAGTGCACGCCGTAACTATCAATCATTCTGCATGAGGCCCTTGATGCGGCCGTCCGGGAGCAGCTTCACCTTCAGGGCGGCGGGCTCGCGGGGGAGGCCCGGCATCGTCATCATTTCGCCCGTCAGCGGGACCACGAAGCCGGCGCCGGCGGAGAGGCGGACTTCGCGGACGGTCAACGTGAAGTCGCGGGGGCGGCCGGGCTTGTGCGGGTCGTCGGAGAGGGAGAGTTGCGTCTTGGCCATGCAGACTGGGGTCTTGCCGTAACCCAGCTCGACGATGCGCTTGATCTCCTTCTCCGCCTTCGCCGTGAACACCACGTCCTTCGCGCCGTAGACGATCGTGGCGATCTTGCGGACCTTCTCCTGGATCGTGTCCGTCGTCTCGTAGACGTAGCGCGCCTTCGGGGGGGCCGCGTCGGTCGCCTCCGCGATCTCCGCGGCGGCGCGCGCCAGTTCGAGCGAGCCCTCTCCGCCCTTGCCGAAGCCCTCGCTGATGGCCACTCTGCCGCCGCGCTTCTCGACGGCCGCGCGCACCAGATCCAGCTCTTCCTTCGTGTCGTTGGGGAAGACGTTGATCGCGACGAGGACCGGGAATCCGTAGTACGCCGCCGTCTCCAGGTGCTTGTCGAGGTGGTCCAGGCCCGCGATCAAGGCCGTCCCGTTCGGCTCGCCGGACGTCTTCACCGGGGCGCCGCCGTGCATCTTGAGGGCGCGCAAAGTCGCCACCAGGACGAGCATGCGGGGCCAGACTCCGAGGTTGCGACACTTGATGTCGAGGAACTTCTCGCCGCCGAGATCGAAGCCGAAGCCCGCCTCCGTGATCACGTAGTCGCCCAGCGAGAGGCCGAGTCGCGTCGCGAGCACCGAGTTGCACCCATGCGCGATGTTGCCGAACGGGCCCGCGTGCACCAGCGCCGGGCCGCCCTCCGCCGTCTGCACCAGATTCGGCTTCAGCGCGTCCCGGAGGAGGGCTGTCATCGCCGAGGCCGCGCCCACGTCCGCCGCGGTGACCGCCGCGCCCGTCGTCGACGTGCCGACGATGATGCGGCCGAGTCGGGCCTCCAGATCCTCTTGACTCTCGGCCAGTGCAAGGATGGCCATCACCTCGCTCGCGGCCGTGATGTCGAACCGCTCCTGCCGTGGGAGGCCGTCCGTCTTCGCGCCGAGGCCGACGATCACGTTGCGGAGCGAGCGATCGTTCATGTCGAGCGTGCGGCCCCAGGTGACCTGTCGCGGGTCCAGCGCGCCTTTGTCCCCGAAGACCGTGCCGAAGTGACAGGCGTTGTCGATCATCGCGGACAGGAGGTTGTGCGCCGAGGTGATCGCGTGCAGATCGCCCGTGAAATGAAGGTTGATGTCGTCCGCCGGGACGAGCGTCGCCTTGCCGCCGCCGGTGCCTCCGCCCTTGATGCCGAACACCGGGCCGAGCGAAGGCTCCCGCAGACAGAGGATCGCGCGCTTGCCGAGCCTGCGCATGCCCATGCCGAGCGCGATGGAGGTCGTCGTCTTTCCCTCGCCCGCGGGCGTCGGGTTGATCGCGGAGACGAGGATGAGCCGGCCTTTCCCGACCGGCGAGCGCTGGAGCGCCGCAAGATCGATCTTGGCCTTGTCGCGGCCGTACATCTCGATGAGCGACGCGTCGAGCCCCGCCTCACGGGCGAGATCGATCATGGGCTGAGGACCGAGAGGAGTGGTGGACATCGCGCCTACTTAGGCCCGTTGCGACGCGGCGCCAAGCAGCACGAAGACGGCTTGTTGCGATTTTTCAGCGCGCGTTCGGGGGCTTCGTGCGCGCGTGGCTGCGAGCGAAGGAGCGGACTTCGTAGCCCGGGAACGGCGGCGATGGCATCGTCGCGAGCGCGGGCGTCCCGAGCAGGCGGCGCGGCACACCGGAGGGCGGCGGCAGCGTGGGCACCTGCACCGGCGGGGGCGGCAGCGTCGTGCGCTCCGGCCGGATGCCTCCGACCGCGAACTCCACGAGGCCGTTGCTCAACATGTTCGGCGCCGTCTGCACCGTGGCCTCGTCGAAGCCGCGATTGCCACCCAGCGACGCGGTGTCGATCTGGAGCGCGCGGCGCGGCTGCACGACCGGCCACCCGCGGCCCCACAGGCGCGCTCGGCGCATGCGGGCGCTCGCGTCGCTCTCCATGCCTCCGGTCGGCTCGGTGCACGGGATCGCGAGCAGCGTGGCCGCGAGATCGTCCGCGGTCTCGGGGCGCGCGGCCGGGTTCTTCATCATGCAGCGGCGAACCAGCGAGTCGAGCAGGCGGCTCACGCGGTGCGGCGACACGCCCGCGACGGACGGCGGCGGCGCGAAGAGCTGACAGCGCGTGAGCTCCTTCGGATTGCCCTGGTACGGCGCGCGACCCGTGAGCGCGAAGAACAACAAGGCGCCGAGAGAGTAGATGTCGGCGCGCGCGTCGGACGGCATTCCGGCGGCGGACTCGGGGGTGGAATACTCGGGCTCCGGGGTGTATCCCGGCTCACGATCGGCGCCCAGCTCCGGGAGCTGCACGTAGTCGCGCTCGCCGCCCAGCGACATGATCACGAGATCGTCCGGCGTGAGCTCGCCGTGGACGATGCCAGTCGCGTGCGCGTCGGCCAGCACCCGCGCGGCGCGGGCCACGATGCGGACGGCGCGCTCGGGGGCGATCGGGCCCTCGCGGGCGATGAGCTGGCGCAAGGTCACGCCGGGGGCGGACACCGGCTCGTCGTCGTCCACGCACGTCGGCTCCTGCCCGTCGAGGAAGTCACCGGAGAAGGGGTGAGCAAAGACCGGGGAGCGGTCAGCGGCGTCGGCCACGGTCTCTCGGTTGGATTCAGAACGAGACATGATGTCTCCTTTTGAGGCTCTGGTGAAGCAATCGGGGGGCAGCCGAGCGTCTCGCCTTGCGATCTTCGACGCTCGGCTGGGGCATAGAGCACGCGGCGTGCCGGCGCTCCGGTGTGCTCCGATCCAGGCCCACGGAATACCGAGGCCGTTGCGCGGACGGAGAGAGCATGTTTCGATGTCGCCACGAGATGCCGAGTCACTTTTCGACAATCGGTTTTGCCATCGAATCGCAGGAGGAGCTGGTCGCCCTCGCGGAGAAGGCCCTCGCCGTCGTGGAGCCGGTGCAGACCACGGCTGGTCGGTACCTGCGGTATCGCTGCGGCGGCGGGGAGGAGCTGTGGATTCAGGAGGACGAGGAGGGCGGCCTCATCGGCATCAACCCGCATTTCTCGGGCCGGAGCGCGCTGCGGCTGGGCCTCGCGTCGGCCGTGCGGCGCGACACCGACACCGCGCTGGACGGCGCCTTTTACTGCCACGTGGACCCGGACGTGAGCGATCCGGTGAGCGGCGTGTGTCCGCTGGTGTTCGACTGTCCGGATTTCGGTGCGTCGTCGCGGCTCGCGCTGCCGGCGATCGTGACGGCGCAGGTGGCGGCGTTCGCGCACGACATCACGGTGCACGCGAGCGTGGAGGAATACGAGGCGGCGCAGGCGACCGAGAAGGTACGGCTCGCGTCGCGTTCGTTCTTACCGACGGGCCTCTTCGCGCCGGACATGACGAAGCGCGAGCCGCCGGACGCGTTCGCGATCCTGACAGGCCACGTCGTGGAGGCCGCGGAGAAGCGCAATCCGATGACGGAGCATCGGTATTACTGGGCGCTCGTGGAGTCGCTCGGCGGCAGCTTCGACGTGGTGATGGACCCGCGCCTCATCACGGAGCCGCCGCGAAGAGGCGGAGTCGTGTCGGGGACGGTGTGGCTGTCCGGGCGCATCATCGATCGACCGAACTGACGATCACTCCTCGGGGCGCTGCTCCGAGCCGCCGTCGGAGAACGTGGTCGCGGCCGCGCGGCGGCCGAGGCCGTGCGACGCGAGCACGCGGTTCGCGAGTCGCAGCATCGGTAAGAGACTGACCATCACGGAGCCGAACGGGCGCCCCGTCGGCAGCAGCAACGTCTCGATGGGGCGGCGGTGCAGCCACAGGCGATTGAAGAGCTCGCTGTACGGCACGGCGCCGCAGTCCATCCACGTGGGCGCGCCCGGCTCGTGCAGGCGGCGGATGTTCTCGACCTCGAGGAGCACGCCCGGAGACGAATTGGCGAAGCGCTCGTCGAAGCCCACCTTGAAGGCCATCGCGCCGTCGCCCGTGAGGAACGACACGCGCTGCGCCGCGAGCGTCTTGCCCGCGCGCAGGCCGAGGCCGAGCAGGCGGCCGCGGGCGTGGGCGGCGCGCATCACCTCGCGGAAGAAGGCCTGTCGCGCGGGGGCCGACGCGAGCGCCGTGCCCTGTCGCCCCTTCCACCCCGAGGCCTCCAGCGCGAGGAATTCGTCGATGAACGCGTCGATGTCCGCGGACGCGGACAGGGTCTCCCACGCGAGCGGCCCCGCGTCCGCGAGGCGCCTCGACTTGCGGCCCAGCTCGCGGCGGTGCCGACTGGACAATGCGTATTCCAAGTACGCGTCCGGGGCTGCCGCCGGCAGGAAGAGGGCGCGGGTGTACGCGTTCACCGGGAACGACAGGGTGCCTCGGCGGTAGAGCTCGTCGGTCACGAGCTTCTTGAACGGCCCGTCCGCGACCATCTCGCCGAGCTCCAGGATCGGCGCGTCCGCGCGCTCCGACGTCAGGAGGTCGAGGAACGCGGCCACGGTCTCGCGGGCGTACCGCGCGCGGAGCAGCGGAGTCCGCAGGTAACAGAAGGCGTGCCGGAACAGGCCCGTCGCCGGCAGCGACACGGCGGTCTCCGTCGCGCACCGCTGGAGCGGGAAGAGGCCGGTCAGCACCTCTCTCTTGCGGTCCTCGATCGAGGGCGCGAAGAAGAGGACGAACCGCAGCCCCTCGAACGGGCCGAGGTGGCGAATGGCTGGCAAGAGCATCCACGGCTCGTAGAAGACGTTGGGCTCCACGGCGCTCTCGGCGAGCGACTCCCATTCTGGAAGGTGGCAGTCCAGGTCCTCGGGGCGCTCCACCACCACGGCGCGGATCTCGCCTGGAGGTGGAGCGCCGGCGCAGCGGAGAGGCGGAGGCGGCGGGCTCGCGTGCGTGGTTGTCATGATGCGGGTTGTTCCGGAGAGTCGGAGACGGACCGCCAGTCTGATGGACGCTCGCCTTCGCGCACGTGCCTGTCCTTGGGAGCCTCTTCGCGGCGTCGCACGGGCGCGCTACCGGGAGATCGGCACCGGACCGGCCAGCGTCGAACGGCCTCGTCGGTGACGGCCTATCGCTCGGGGAGGCTCCTCGGAACGCGCGCCGGGCGGACGGCGGCGGTGCGGTAGACTGCGGATCTCCGTCGCGCCGGGACAACGACGTTCGGGCGGCTGGAGAAGGGGACAGGAAGGATGAAGCTGGTCGTCATCTCTTCTCTCGGGGCCGTGCATCTCCACGTGGTGGCGCAGATCGCGCGGCGGCATCCGCCGATCGAGATCCTGCGTCCGTACCGCCCGAAGGCCCCTGCCCCGCCGATCGACGAGCGCCTCGCGCGGGCGCTCCGGAGCCCCGTGGACGCGGCGCGCGACGGGGCCCGAGACAGGCTCCGGGACGCGCGGATCGAGCGGACGGAGCGGGAGATCGCGGCGCTCCTCTTCCCCGCGGTGACGCCCGAGGTGAGCGCGACGAGCGTGCCAGTCAAGGAGCTGTGCTCGCCGCACGTGGTGGCGCGGCTCCGCGCGCTGTCGCCGGACGTGATCTTCGTGTCGGGGGCGCCGGTGCTGCGGCCGGAGGTGTTCACGATACCGAGGTTCGGCACCATCAACTTGCACTATGGAGTCGCGCCGGAGTACCGCGGAGAAGATACGCTGTTCTGGGCGATGGTGCGCGGCGATCACGAGCGCCTCGGCGTGACGCTGCACACGATCGATCGCGGCGTCGACACGGGGCAGCTCCTCGCGCACGGCTTCCCGCGGCGGCGCGGCGGCGAGTCGGAGAGCGAGCTGTGGGCGAGCTGCGCGGATCTGGGCGCGCGGCTCGCGACGGTGGTGCTGGACACGCTCGGCGGAAGGCCGCTGTCCGGCGTCCCGCAGCCGCCCGGAGGACGGCAGTATTTCCGGCGCGAGAGGACGCCTCTCCGGGACCTGCAACACCAGGCGTTGCGCGCGATCGGCCGCACGCCGCCGGCCGCGCCGGAGCGCATCTATTACTACCGCACGCCGGGAGAGCGCCCCGTCCCCGCCGCGGGCCGCCGCGCGCGCACGGACTGCCACGAATCGGGAGGAGCCCCACGATGATCGTCTTTTCGCGTGAAGTGTACGCTTGTCGCTGCAACACCCATGTTCCGGAGGAGGATCCCGGAGCGTCCGAGATCGCCAGAAAGGCATCGTTTCGAAGCGGAACGGTCGCGGATCTGGCGGCCCTGGACCCGGCGCACCACGACATGGCGCACCTCGAAGAGCTGGCGCTCCGCCTGCGCGCGGGCGAGACATGGACGGTGGCGGAGCTCGACGGGCGCATCGTGCATTATTTCTGGATCTCCACGGCGCGCCGGTGCGTGTATCCGTCGTTGCCCGGGTGCGAGTTCGAGCTGTGCGCGCGCACGGGCTACGGGCACGACGCGTGGACGCACCCGGATCTGCGGAGCAGCGGTGTCCGGCGGCGGTCGTTCCTGTACGAGCTGAACCTGCTCCGCGAGATGGGGCGGGACTACGAGGCGAGCTTCTTCGTGGCGTATCAGCTCGAAGGGGCGACCCGGTCGCTCGCGAAGGTGGGCATCGTCGTGGAGCCGCTGTGGAAGATCCACCTCACGAAGGAGCGGTCGCTGCGGTTCGAGGCGCTCCGACGTGAGATGGAGTCGATGTGGCCAGTCGCGACCGAAGGATCGCCGGCGCACATCTGACACGTCGCGACGAGAGCAGGCGGACAGACGCGTGCGACTCAAGCGTGGCGCGGCTGCGACTGCGGCCCTGATCCCAGCGTCCACGCCGGCGGATCGCTCGCGGGGAACGACTCCAGGCTGGCCTCGTCGACGCGCTCCAGGCCTCGCGCGGCGGGGCCGGACTGCGGGGCTTCGTGCGCGAGGGGCCAGAGGACGGCGGCTTTTCGGCCGCGGTGGAGGAGCGCCACCACCTCTTCCTGACGCGGCAGACCCACGAGCGTGCCCATCCGCGTGGTCGCGAGGGCCGCGGCGGCTCCGGCGAAGCGGGCGGCGTCGAAGACGTCGTCTCCCCACGCGAGGGCCACGGCGAGAGCGGCTGTATACGCGTCGCCGGCGCCGGACGGGTCGACGCAGGTCACGCTCGTGTGCGGGTGCCACGCGCGGCGCTCCTCCGTCATCACGAGATCGCCTCCGGGCGCGGCGATCACGGCGGCGCGCGCTCCGCGACGAACCAGGTTGTCCGCGGCCTGCGCCGCAGAGGCCTTGTCGAGCACGTCCAGGCCGGTGAGGCGGCGCGCGTCGAGCGAGCCCGCCCGCACCGCGTGCGCCGCGACCAGCGCCTCCGCGGACACCGACGCGACGTTCGCCGGATCCAGCACGACGAGCGCTCCGGCGGCCGCGCCGAGGCGGATCGCCGCGAGGGCGGCGGCGGGCGGGACATCGAGGTTGACGACCACCGCGGTGGCGTTCGCGAGGACGGCCGCGGCGTCCTCGATGTCGCGCTCGGAGAGGCGCGAGGCGGCGCCCGGGACGGCCACGCACAGTCGGTGTCCGCCCTCCTCCGCGAGGAGCACGCGCGCGGGGGATCCGGCCGTCTGCTCGGCGCGGACGCACGATGTCTCGACGCCCTCGTCACGTAGTCTGCACAAGGCCTTTTCACCGCGGGCGTCCATGCCGACGCGCGCGATGAGGGCAGTCCGCGCGCCGAGGCGAGCGGCCGCGATCGCCTGGCAGAGGCCGCGGCCGCCCGGTTCGTCGACGAAGAAGTCCCCCGTGGCGGGCGCGTCCAGTGTGGGCAATTCGGCTCCGCGCGCGACGAAATCCGTCCCCGCGGCGCCGACGATCACGACATCGAATGAGCTCATCGCATTGCCCGTCCTCCCGCCCCGGCCGAGGTTGTAGGACGTTTTGCGAGTGACGCAACACCCAGAGGCGCAGTCCCCCTCCCTTCGCGAACGACAGTGAGCGATTTGGGAGGGGCGGACTTCGCGAAGCGAAGGCCGGGGGTGGGCATCCCGACTGTTTTGCTTGCTGGAAAGGTCGGAGTCCGCCTACGGTCGGGCGCGGCGATGGGTCGCCGATGAGACCTGGATGGTAGGATGACGCACTCCGGAACTGGCACCTTCGCTCGCTCTTGCCTCCTCGTGCCTTTCGGGGTCGCGATCGCCGCTGGATGCAGCGCTGCGCCGCCTCCCACGACGGGCGGGCCGACCACCGAAGGGTCCTTGCGGCCGCGCGCCGCGGAGCTGGAGTCGAAGCTCGACGCGATCGCGCGGGGCAGCGGGGGGAACGTCGCCGCGACCGTGATTCACCTGCCGGGCGGGGAGCGCGCGTCGGTCAACGGGCAGGTGCGGATGCCGCTGATGAGCGTATTCAAGCTACCTCTTTCGATCCTCGCGCTCGCCTCGGTCGACGCCGGGCGACATTCGCTCTCGGAGCAAGTGACGATCGCGCCCGAGGACGTCCGGCCCTGGGTGAGCCCCCTCGCCGAAGCGTGGCAGAAAGGGGAGAAGGCCTTTCCGCTGGAGACCGTCCTCACGCGCGTGATCCAGAACAGCGACAACACCGCGGGCGACAAGCTCGTCACCTGGCAAGGCGGCGGGGCCGAGATCACCGCGCATCTGAAGGCGATGGGGATCGATGGAGTCGACGTCGCCGAGCAGGAGATGGATATCTTCGGTCGCATCACCTGCGTCGATCCGCCCCCCGCGTCCGGCTGGACGGTCGCCCTCGTCGAAGGGTGCAAGTATACGACGCCCGCAGAGCGGGCCGAGCGGTCTCGAAAAGAGGCGAAGGCGCCCGGGAACGGCTCCACCTCCGACGCGCTGGCCGCGATGTTCGTGCGGCTCGACAAAGGAGAGGTGCTGTCGCAGTCGTCGCGAGAGTGGCTGTCTCGCACGCTCGAAGCGACGATGACCGGCAAAGGACGGCTGCGCGCAGGGCTGCCGCCGGGGACCAAGCTCGCGCACAAGACCGGCACCGGCGACACGTACGAAGGGTTCAATCTGGCCACCAACGATGTCGGGATCGCCGCTCTGCCCGACGGGTCGCGGCTCGTGATCGCGGCGCTCACCTCGGGCGTGCCCGGCGACGACGACGCGCGAGAGGCCGTGATCGCGGAGATCGCGCGCGCCGCCTACGACGCGTTCACCGCGCGCACGCCGACAGCACCTGCTTCAGATCCGTCTTCCCGGTGAGGGCCTTCTCCAGGCCGTCCTGGAGCAACGTGGCCATCCCGCCGTCCGCGGCCGCGCGGCGCACCTCGTCGATGCCGCCTTTTCGCTGGATGATCTTGCGCAGATCGTCGGACACCACGAGCAGTTCGTGCAACGCGACTCGGCCCTTGTAACCGGCGCCCGCGCACGCGTCGCAGCCGCGCGATTGAAATGTCTGGAAATGCGGGCGGAGGCCGCGCGCCGATAGCACGTCCTCGCCGAGGCCGCGGGCCAGCGCGTCGTATTCTTCGGCGTTGGCCTCGTGCGCCTCCCGGCATTTCGGGCAGAGCGAACGTGCCAGTCGCTGCGCGAGCACGCCGAGCAGCGCGTCCGCGAACGTGAACGGGTCCACCCCCATGTCGATGAGGCGACTGACCGTCTCCGGCGCGCTGTTCGTGTGCAGCGTCGAGAAGACGAGGTGGCCTGTCAGACTGGCCTCCACCGCGGCGCCCGCCGTCTCCGCGTCGCGCATCTCGCCGACCATGATGACGTCCGGATCCGCGCGCAAGAAGGCCCGCATCGCCGCCGCGAACGTGAGGCCCACGCGCGGCGCGACCTGCACCTGCCGCAGGCCCGGCTGCGTGATCTCCACGGGGTCCTCCGCGGTCCAGATCTTCGTGTCGGGCGTGTTGATCGTGCCGAGCACGGAGTGGAGCGTCGTCGTCTTCCCGGAGCCGGTCGGCCCCACGACGAGCACCAGGCCGTACGGGCGCGCCGCGAGCCGCGTCAGCTCCGCGAGGTTCTTCGGCGACAGCGCGAGCGTGTCGAGCGGCATCGGCTTCGACGCGGCGAGGATGCGCATCACCACGTCCTCGTTGCCGTTCACCGTGGGGATCGTCGCGACGCGCAGCTCGATCGTGCGGTCGTCGAAGCGGAAGCGGATCTTGCCGTCCTGGGGCTTGCGCCGCTCCGCGATGTCGAGGCCCGCGATGATCTTCATGCGCGCGACCACCGAGGTGCGCAGCTTCGCCGGGATCTCCTTGTAGATGAAGCACTCGCCGTCGACGCGGAAGCGCACCACCGTCGAGCGATCGCCGCCGTTCGGCTCCACGTGGATGTCGGAGGCGCCGCGGCGGTACGCGTCGATGATGATCTGGTTCACGAGGCGGATCACCGCGCTGTCCGCGACGTCGGGCCGCGTCTCGATCTCGGAGGCCGGGGAGCGCGCGTCCGCGTCGCCGACGTCGCTCGTGGCCTGCTCCAGGATCTTCTGCAGATCGTGGGGCTCCGCGCGCACGCTGGGCGGCTCCGGCTTATCGGCCCGCTGGAGCGCCGCCGTCACGAACGCGTGGAGCTGCGTCGGCGTCGCGAGGACCTCCTGGATGCGCTGGCGCGGCAGCTCCTTGCGCAGCGCCTCCTTCGCCTCGCCGCCGAGCGGATCCGCGATGGCCACGGTGACGGTCGTCGTGTCCGAGCGCAGCGGGAGGATGCCGAACCTCTCGATGAGCTCGCGCGGGACGGCGCTCACGGGCTCGATGGTGGTCTCTTCGAGGTCGACGAACGGGAGGTGGAACTTGTCGGCCAGCGTGACGGCGAGATCCGTCTCCGTGAGGATGCCGAGCTCGACGAGCACCTGGCCCAGCTTGCGCTCGCCGCGGCGCTTCTGCTCCGCGAGGGCCGCGTCGATCTGCTCCGGCGACGCGAGGCCGGACTCGACGAGGATCTCGCCGATGCGGCGGCGCACCTTCTTCTGCAGGTCCGCCGCGAGGTCGACGGAGGTCTGCGAGACGGCGCTCTGCTCGACGAGGATCTGGCCGACCGGCACGGAGCGACCGGCCGCCTGCTCGGCGAGGCCGCGGCCCAGATCGGTCGCGTCCAGCATGCCGTTGCGCAGGAGCATCTCGCCGATCGGCTCCACGCGCTCCTTCGACGCGACGCCGTGGGCGTAGAAGAAGATTTCAGAATACGGACTGTTCGAGTCACCGGGTGTCGCGTAGAATCCGAGGGGGTGGCGCAGCCCGGCCTGCGGGGCGTCCACCATGATCTCGCCGCCTCCGACGATGCGTATTCTGGTCGGAGTGGACGCCTCCGACGCGGCGGGCGGCGGATCGCCCGGGGGCCTGTGGAACGCGACGAACGCGATCTGCTCGGACGGGAGCAGCGCTGTCGTCCCGGGGCCCTTCGTGGAGGCGATCTCGATCACCTGATCGGCCTCGTGCGGCGAGAAGGCCGTCATCCGGCCCGTCCTGGACTGGCCGTCGATCTTCTGGACCGTGACTTGAGTGGGGTTGGGCTTGAATGTTCGGGTCGGTAGCACGGCTTCGCCCGCCGAAGGGGGAAGACCACCCGAGAGTTGATGGATCCTCCGGCCCGCGCCGGACAGGTGTATTCAAAGCAGTACCTATCCTCAAAACGTCGAGGACGGCCTCAGGAAGGCGCCGTCACGGCGACCAGGAACGGCTCGCCCGCGTCGTCGAAGCGGGCCTCGCCCATCGCGCCCGCGAAGCTCCACGCCGGGCCGCCGCACGGGCCCGTGCCCTCGACCTCCGGCAACGAGAGCGTGGTCGGCGAGCCGAAGATGCATTTGACGTTGCCGCCGACCATGTTCGCGACCTCGCCGACCGCGTCGTTCACGTCCTCCGCCGAGGCCGCCTCCGGGTCCACGTGGAACATGAACGACGCGAGCCTCCGTCCGAGCGTCTCCGAGCACGTGAACACGATCGTCCGCGGCGCCGGGCCGAGGACGTGGATCCTCGCCGTGACGGAGGCCAGGCGGACGTTGCACGGCTCGCCTTCGTCCAGCCTGCGCACGTCGGAGCGCAGCACCTCGCTCCAGACGGTCTCGATCACACTGGCAAGCTCATCGCTCAACATCACGGTCTCATCTCTCCCCGGCCCGTCTCTGGGCCAGTCGATAGGCGCCGGCGCGCGGCAGCGGCAGCCGCTCGAACAGGGTGTGGTTGGTCGGAGGCGTCTCCGCCCCGCCGAGGAACAGGTAGCCGTCGCGCTGGAGCCTCCCCGCCGCGCGGTCGAGGATCTTGCACTTGGCGTCGGCGTCGAAATAGATGAGGACGTTCCGGACGAAGATGAGATCGAACGGCCCCATCATCGGCCAGTTGCCGATGAGGTTGAGCGGCTCGAAGCGCACCATCTTGCGGATGTGATCCTTGAGGACCCAGTCCATCCCGTCCCGCGTGAAGTGGTTGATGAGGTGCTGCGCCTCGGTGCCGCGGTTCACCTCGGGCTGGCGGTAACGGCCCGCGCGCGCCTTCGAGAGGACGGCGCGCGACAGATCGGTCGCCAGGATGTTGATGTTCCACGTCGCGACCAGATCGGGGAAATGGTCGGCGAGGAGCATCGCGATGCTGTACGGCTCCTGGCCCGTCGACGAGGCGGCGCACCAGATGTCGAGCCTCCGCTGCGAGCCGCGCAGCGTGCGCATCTCGGGGATGATCTGCTCGCGGAGGGCCGCGAACGGGTAGTAGTCCCGGAAGAAGCTCGTCTCGTTCGTGGTCATCGCCTCGACGACGTCGTCCTCGAGCTGACGGTGACCGCGCTCCACCCGGAGGCACAGCTCGTCGATGTTCGCGAGCCCGTGGGCGCGCGCGATCGGCGACAGGCGAGCCTCGACGAGGTACTCCTTCCCCGGCTCCAGCACGATCGCCGAGCGATCGCGCACCAGCGTCTGGATCCGCGCGAAGGTGGCGGGCAGCATGGTCAGGCCCTCCATGCGGACGACGGCGGGCCCGCCGCGTGGAAGCCGGGGTTTCGGACCGCCGAGTTGATCGCGGACCAGAGCTCGTTGAGGGGCACCACCTGATCCGCGACGCCCGCCTGCTCGACGGCGCGCGGCATGCCCCACACGGTGCACGTGGGGCCGCTCTGCACGATGGCGCGGCCGCCGCGCGACACGATCTCCTGCGTGCCGAGCAAGCCGTCGCGCCCCATCCCCGTCATCACGACCGCGAGCAGCGCGCCGCCGTAGACCTTGGCCGCGGAGCGGAACAGCACGTCCGCCGCGGGGCGACAGGAATTCTCGGGCTCCGCGTCGCTGAGGCGCGTGAGCACCAGCTCGCCCTCCTGGTGAACCTCCAGGTGGCGGCCTCCGGGGGCGATCCAGATCACGCCGGGGCGCACGATCTCGTTGCCCTCGGACTCCATGATCTTGAGGTGGCTCTGCGCGCTGAGCCGCTCGGCGAGACACCGCGTGAATACAGGAGGCATATGCTGAACCACGAGGATCGGCAGCGGGAAATCCGCCGGCAGCTTCGGCAGCACCTCGGCGAGCGCGGTCGGGCCGCCCGTCGACGCCGCGATGACGACGGCGCGCGGCGCGATCACCTGGCGCGAGCGCACGAAGGATCGCGCCGGCGGCGACGGAGGATCCGAGCTCGGGAACGACGGCGGGACGTGCGCCGACGACATCGGCCCGGCCCCCGGCGGGCGCAGGCGGCGGATCGCGTCGTACTTCGATCGCACGAGCGCGATGAGCTTCGGCGCGAGCATCGTCTCGACCACGTTCTGCAGCGTCTCGCCGCGCACGGCGGAGGGCTTCGGCACGTAGTCGCTCGCGCCCCGATCGAGCGCCTCCAGCGTGGCGCGCGCGCCGCGCTCGGTGAGCGTGCTGAACATCACGACGGGGAGATCCGGCTTGATCTTGCGGATCTCCTCCAGCGCCTGCAGGCCATCCATCTTCGGCATCTCGATGTCGAGGACGACCGCGTCCGGCGAGAGGTCGGCGATGCGGGTGAGCGCGATCGATCCGTCGGCGGCCGTGCCCGCGACCTCGATGCCGGGCGATTTGGCCAGCGAATCAGCGATGAGACGGCGAGCGACGACGGAGTCATCGACGACGAGGACGCGGATGCTCATCACGACACCCCTCCCACGAAGCCCAAGCGGATCAGCTTCTCTTGAAGCACGTCGCTCGAGAAAGGCTTCATGATGTAGGCGTTCGCGCCTTCGGCGAGGGCGCGCTCGATCTGGGCCGGCTCGGTCTCGCTCGTGACCATCACGAGGCGCATCGCGTCGTACGCGTGATCGCGGCGCAGCTCGGCGATGAGCTCGATGCCGTTCATCTCGGGCATGTTCCAGTCGATGAGCGCGAGGTCCGGCACGCGGATCCGCGCGAGGCGCTCCAGCGCCTCCTTGCCGTGGCCCGCGTCGAACACCTGGAACCCCTGCTCCTCCAGCGCGCGGCGGAGGATCGCGCGCATGGCCCGCGAGTCGTCCACGACGATCGCGCGGCGCTTCATCTTGGTATCGACGGCGGCGGTCATGACGGTCGCTCCGCGGCGCGGGCGCGCCGCTCTCGGGTGGAGGGCTCCGCGGGCGCGACGCCGGTCACGCGCTCGGGATCGATCAACAGGAGGAGCTGCCCCGGCAGCTTGCACACCGCGTCGGTCACCTCGCGGAGCGAAGCGTGGAGCGTCGCGGGCGGCGCCTCCAGCGCCTCCTCGGCCACCTCGATGACGTCGCCGATCTGATCGACGAGCAGGCTCACGGAGCCCTCGACGCCGCGGATGACGACGTGCATCGGGATCTCCGTCGGGCTCCGGAGCGGCAGGCCCATCCGCGTGCGCAGATCGACCGCGGAGACGATCTGGCCGCGCAGGTTGATGAGCCCGTGGATGACGCGGGAGGCGAGCGGCACCCGCGTCATGGTCTGGGAGCGAATGACCTCCTGCACCTGCGTGACCTCCACGCCGAGCATGAGATCGTCCACGGTGAACGTGCAGATCTGCGTCGCGCCGCCCATGTCACACCTCCATCATCGAGCGCGCGCTCTCGACGTCGAGCAGCTCGGTCACGCGCCCCTGGATGACCGCGGCCCCCAGCATCCCGCGGCGGCCCGACCGGCGCATGGCGGTGGGCTGCTGCTCCACGATGTCGTCGATCGCGTCGACGACGAAGCCGACGGATCGGCCCTGGAACGTGTGCACGACGACCTGGAGGAGATCGCCCTCCGCGCGCCTGCCGCCGAACATCTCGGACAGGTACACGAGCGGGAGGATCTCTCCGCGGTACTGGATCGCATCGGTCTCCCCCATGTGCTCCACGCGCGTCCGCGGGAACTCTTCGAGGCGCGCCACCGCCGCGAGCGGGAGCGCCATCGGGGCGTCGCCGCCCGCGCGGAAGATGAGCAGCTTCTCCGCCGGCCCGTGATCCGCGTGCGCGCCGTCCTGCGCGGCCGAGGACGAGATGCGCCGCTCGGAGACCGCCACGCCCGCGCGCGCCGCGAGCCCCGTCACGTCGAGGATGAGCGCCACGCGCCCGTCGCCCATGATCGTCGCGCCCGCGTACACGTCGAGCCCCTTCAGCTCGCGGCCGAGCGGCTTCACGACGATCTCCTCGGTGTCGTGGATCGTGTCCACGAGCAGCCCGAACTGCAGATCGTCCGCCTGCAGCACGACGAGGTTCACGTCGCGCGCGGTGTCGTCGGTGTCGAGCTCGAGCAGCTCGCCGAGATCGACGAGCGCGAGCAGGTTGCCCCGCAGCCGGAATACGGGCACTCCGTGGATGCGCTCGATCGCGGTGCGCGCCTTCTCGGCCTCGACGCGGACGAGCTCGATCAGGTTCACCTGCGGGATCGCGAACCGCTCGCCGCGCGCGCTCACCACGAGCGCCGGGATGATCGCGAGCGTCAGCGGGATGCGGATGCGGAACGTCGTGCCGCGCGAGAGGCGGCTGTCGATGTCGACGGTGCCGCCGATGCGCTCCACGTTCGTGCGCACCACGTCGAGCCCGACGCCGCGCCCCGAGATGTTCGTCACGGTCTTCGCGGTCGAGAAGCCCGGCATGAAGAGCAGGTTGTACGCGTCGTGCGGCGCCATCGCGCGGGCCCGCTCGGCGGAGATGAGGCCGCGATCCAGGGCCTTCTGCTTCACGCGCTCGACGTCGATGCCGGCGCCGTCGTCGCTGATCTCGATGTTGACGCGCCCGCCCTCGTGGAACGCCCGCATGCGCAGCGTGCCGACGGGCGATTTCCCCGCGGCCTCGCGCTCCTCCGGCGTCTCGATGCCGTGATCGACCGCGTTCCGGACGAGGTGCGCGAGCGGATCGCCGATCGCCTCGATGATGCTCTTGTCGAGCTCCGTGCCCTCGCCGTCGGTGTCGAGCCGCACCTGCTTGCCGCACGCGAGCGCCAGATCGCGCACGATGCGCGGGTAGCGGCTCCACAGGTGATCGATGGGCTGCATGCGCGTCTTCATCACGCCCTCTTGCAGCTCGGTCGTGATGAGGTTGAGGCGCTGCGACGTCGCGACGAGGCTGGTGCTCTCGCTCTTCGCCGCGTGCTGCAGGAGCTGGTTGCGCGCGAGGACGAGCTCGCCGACGAGGTTCATCAGCCGATCGAGCAGCCCCACGTCGACGCGGATGCGCGTGTCGCCGTGGCGCTCCTCGACGGCCTCCGGCGGGCGCGCCGGCGGGACGTGCGCGGGGGCCTTCGGCTTCGCGACGGGCACGATCGATTTCACGCGCGGCGGCACCACGCTGATCGCGTTCATCTGCTCGGGCCCCTTCACGCGCACCTCGGGCGGGCGCGAGGCCTTCGGCAGCGGCGGCGGCGGCCCGATCTTGGAGACGGACGGCGGCGGGTCCGGCGTGGACACCGAGACCGGCGCCCTCCGCGAGGGCCTCTCGGAGACGACCTGCGCGGCCTTCGCGCTCGGGCCCCGCATGTCGGCGAGCAGCCCCGCGGCCTCCGTGAGCGTCGCGTTCGAAGCGGCGAGCGTGATGGCCTCGATGAGCGCTCCGAAGTGCCGGCTCCCCTCGCCTCCGCTGGCCTCGATCTCGTTCAAGAGCCCGCGCGTCGCGTCGACGGCCGCGAGCATCGCCGTCGTGCGCGTCCCCTCGAGCGCGATGTCGCCGTTGCGCAGCAGGCTCAGCAGGCTCTCCGCCGCGTGCGTGATCGCCTCCAGCTTCGCGAAGCCGAGGAACCCCGCGGTGCCCTTGATCGTGTGCATCGTGCGGAACACGCTCTGCAGGCGCTCTTTGTTGCTGGGATCCCCTTCCAGCGCGACCAGCTCGGCGTCGAGCCGATCGAGGCTCTCTCTGCTCTCGAGCAGGAACTCACTCAGGATGTCGCCGTCTTCGCTCATGGTGCACCACCGACCTAGGGGGAGAGAGCAGGGCGGGCCTCAAGCCTTCAGGTGATCGATGAGGCCGCGCAGGCTGGACGCGAGGCGCGCGAGCTCCTCGGCGGCGGACAGCGTGTTCGCGGCGCCCTCGCTGGCGCTCCCGGCGGCGGACGACACGGCGTCGATGCTGCTCGAGATCTGCTCGCTCGCGCGCGACGCCTCGGCGGCGCTCCGGGCGATCTCCGCGGTCGTCGCGGCCTGCTCCTCGACGGCCGTGGCGATGGTGTTCTGGTAGTCGTTGATCTGGCCGATGATGGAGCCGATCTCCTGGATCGCGCCGACGCTCCGCTTCGTGTCGTTCTGGATCGCCTCGATCTTGCGGCTGATGTCCTCGGTCGCGGCGGCGGTCTGCTTCGCGAGCTCCTTCACCTCGTTCGCGACGACCGCGAAGCCCTTGCCCGCCTCGCCGGCGCGCGCGGCCTCGATCGTCGCGTTGAGCGCGAGCAGGTTCGTCTGCTGCGCGATCGACGTGATGACCTTGATGACCTTGCCGATCTCCACCGAGCTCTCGCCCAGCTTGGCGACGGTGCTGTTCGTCTGCTCGGCCGCGCGCACCGCGGTGGTCGCGACCTTGGCGGCCTCGCTGGCGCTCTTCGCGATCTCGCGCACCGTGGCGCTCATCTGCTCGGCGCTGGTGGCGACGCTCGCGGCGCTGCGGGTCACGCCTCCGGACGTCTCCGCGACCATGCGCGCCTGCTTCGTCGTCTGCTCCGAGTTGCCCGTCATCTGCTTCGCGACCGCGGACAGCTCCTCCGACGCGGTGGCGAGCGACTGCGCGTTCCGCTCCAGCTCCTTGCGCGTCATCGTCTGCTCGGTGCGGATCACCCACGCCGTCATCGTCCCGATGTGCCGACCGCTCTGATCGAAGATCGCCGACAAACCCAGCTCGATGTGCTCCTTGCCGATCTGGATCGGGATCGTGCGCGGCAGGTTGCGCGGGTCCGAGATCACGCGCCGCACCTGGTCGCCGTGCTGGTGGAAGATGTCGAGGTTCGCGCCGATCACCGCGTCCACGCGCACCGGCAACGAGGCCTGGAGCTGCGTGATGGTCCGCCGGCACGCCGGGTTCATGTAGCGAATGACGCCCTCGACGTCGGCGAACATCACGCCCTCGGGCGAGTTCTCGATCATCGACGCGTTCCGCTGATTGACCTTCTCCGAGTTCACCGCGTCGGTGATGTCCGTCGCGAACTTGATGATCTTGTAGGGCCGGCCCTCCGCGTCGAAGACCGGGTTGTACGACGCCTGAATCCACACCTCGCGCCCGCCCTTGCCGAGCCGCAGGAACCGCGCGGCCTGGTAGCGCCCCTGCTGGAGCTCCTCCCAGAAGCGCCTGTATTCAGGGCCCGACCCGTAAGCCGGATCCACGAACATGCGGTGATGCCGCCCGCGGACCTCCTCCGGCGCGTACCCGAGCATGCTCAGGAAGTTGTCGTTCGCGGTCAGGACGGTCCCGTCCATCGAGAACTCGATCACACCCTGAACACGATGCAGCGCGCTCATCGCGGCCGACAGCTCGGCCTCGTGGCGGCGCGCCTCTTCCAGCTGGGCCCGCAGCTCGACGAGCTCCTCGTTCGCGGCCGGCGTCTCCGGGGCCGCGTCGTGGCTGGGGCGCGATCCGCGAGCCTTGGGGACGTGACCGTTCTTCTTGCCGTTCGTGGGCGCGGCGGCGGGGAGAGCAGCGGGAGCCTCGTACTGGATAGTCATCGTCTTGCCTCTTTCTCGTTCGCTTCGTTCGCAATTACAGGGCCCTTGCCCCGTCCCGCCCGTGCGCCCGGAGCGCGCGAGCCCATCGCGTTCATCGTCGTTTTCTGCGCGTTTCTTCGTCAGTTCTGGAGGAGCGCGATGCGCCCCGCTCCATACCCGGTGACCTCGATATCCGCGTAGATGTGCTGTTTGTGCCCGACCATGAAAGCCGCGATCGGCGGGATCACCTTCTCTCCGTTCGCGAACACCCGCCCTCGAATCATCCGCTTCCCGTAAGGCCGATAGAGGGCCGTCATCACGTTGGCCACCTCGGCGTAGTTCTCGAGGAGCACGTCCGTGAGGATCCCGGCCTTGATCGAGTCGGCGGAAGCGCCGGGCGCCAGCATCGTCATGGCCGCGCCCGAGTGGCTCGCGAACGGCAGATCCACGACGAGCACAGCGGCCGTCGCGCCGTCCGCGTTCACGAGCTCCGTGACCACCCCTTTGAAGCCGGCGCCGGTCGCGAGCGGGGTCTTCGACTCCTTCGCGTTCACGTTCCGACCGAGCAGGTCCTTCAGCAGCGCCGCGATCTCTTGCACTTTGGGCAGCGGGTCCATGGCGCTAGCTCAGGATGGGAGAGAGGGCGGCCTCCAGGGCCTCCGGGGTGAACGGCTTCGTCACGAGGAACGAGGCGCCCGCCTCGAAGGCGGCCTTGCGCATCTCGGGAGTCCCTTCGCTGGTCACGAAGCCGAACGTGACCTTGTTGCCGGAGGCGCGGAGCCGCTGCAAGAGCTCCAGCCCGCTCATCCCCGGCATGTTCCAGTCGCACAGGATGACATCGGGAGAGACCTCGCCGATCTGATCGAGGGCCTCCTTTCCATCCGAGGCTTCGGCCACGTCGTGCTGTCCGAAGCCGGCCTGGCGCAACGAGCGTCTGACGATCATTCGAAGCGCGCGCGAGTCGTCCACTAGCAGGATCTTCATGTCCACCTCGATCGGACGCGCAACGGCGGCCGAAATCCGTGACTCATTCCGAGCAGCGTCCATGCCACTCGATGAGATCCCCTTTTGACCCGCGGATCGCAGGGCGAGACACCTGCGCGGGAGTCGCGCCCTGAGACACTCGGTCTCGAACCGAGAAACCGGGGTGCGTCTCGCGGTGCGACACGCGACACCCGCGACGTCTCTCGGCCTCTTTTTCAGGATCAATTTGCGCCGACGCGACTCCTCGTCTCCGGGGTCGCCTTCCCCGGACGTCGGGTGTTGCACAGGCGCCCACATCCCACCCCTTCCTCTTCAAGTTCCCGATCGTGGTCCGTTGTGGTAGCCGAGCGACGACCTCGCGAGAACCTCTCCGCCCCTGTTCAGGTTGCACATTGAGACAGTCTCCGTCTCGATGCGACAAAATCCGGAGGCGGCGAGACGGAAGCGAGACGTCGAGGGCTCTCCCGATTTGCCCCAGAGGGCCAAGATCCGCGCTGATTTGGCTGGATCGGGCGAGGTTTCATCATCGGCACGCTCCATGCTCTGGCTACCTCACGCTGAGCTAAACGTGGAGAAGACGCCAATGATCCCCAGCTCCAATGTCGCAACCGTCATCGACATCACGACGCGTGAGCCCCAGTCGATGTCTCGCCCGACCCTGCGCCCCACGAGCCGCGGGAAGATCATCGGCAAGAGCCCTCTCCTCCTCGAGGCCATGACGACGATCGACCGCGTCGCCAAGTCGAGCTGCACCGTCCTCATTACCGGTGAGAGCGGCACGGGCAAAGAGGTGGTCGTCGGCGCGCTCCACGACGCCTCCACGCGCGCGGAAGGCCCGCTCGTGGTCGTGAACTGCGGCGCCATCCCCGAGGCGCTCCTGGAGAGCGAGCTGTTCGGCCACGCGCGCGGCGCGTTTACCGGCGCCGTGGCGGCGCACAAGGGTCGTGTCGCGGCGGCCGAGGGCGGCACCCTGTTCCTCGACGAGATCGGCGAGCTCCCGATGGCGCTCCAGTCGAAGCTCCTCCGCCTCCTGCAGCAGCGCGAGTACACCCCGGTCGGCGAGAACCGCACGCTCAAGTGCGATGTCCGCATCGTCGCCGCGACGAACCGCGACCTCGAGGCCGAGGTGGCGGCGGGCCGCTTCCGTGAGGACCTCTTTTACCGACTCAACGTGATCCACGTCCACCTCCCGGCGCTCCGCGATCGCAAGGACGACGTCGAGCTCCTGATTCACCACTTCTTCGGCATCGCGAAGGAGCGGGCGGGCCGCGACGATCTGGAGTCCATCTCTCCGGACGCGATGTCGCTCCTCAAGAGCTACGACTGGCCCGGCAACATCCGCGAGCTCGAGAACGCCCTGGAGCGCGCGGTCCTCCTCACGCTCGGCAGCGTGGTGACGGAGCACGATCTCCCGGCGCGCGTGCGCAACGCGAACAAAGCCCCCAAGAGCGAGCCCTGTCCGCAGAGCGCGGGCCTCCCGGACGGCGGCATCGATCTCCGCGCGGCCGTCGAAGAGTTCGAGTCGAACCTCGTCCGCCAGGCGCTCGACCGCACCGGCTGGAACAAGAACCGCGCGGCCCAGCTCCTCGGAATCAACCGCACGACGCTCGTCGAGATGGTGAAGCGCAAGCGCCTCAGCGCCTGATTCCAGATATCGAGTCTTATGAGAAGCGCGGCCCAGCCTCCGGTCGCGCTTCGCCTATTTTGTGCCCACAAACTCCCATTCTCAATGCCCACCCCCGGCCTTCGCTCCGCGAAGTCCGCCCCTCCCAAAGCGCCTGCTTCGCAGCCGCAGGGAGGGGAGCCTCACTGTCACCACATCCGATTGGATGTTGTGGGCGGATAGAACATTCGAGAAAGGCAAGTTGGGGGCACAACGTCGAGGACTGCGTCCGCTCTGCTGCGACCTCCGCAGCGGGGCTCCGC
>JAXLYM010000045.1:0-35037 GCA_046351455.1 Polyangiaceae bacterium | reverse complement strand
TCCGCAGCGGAGCTCCGTCTCCGCGGATCGGACTCCGTTCTCCCAGTGGCGGCCACAAAAGCGAAGCGCCCCGGCCTCGGGTGAGGGCGGGGCGCTCGCGGTTGTTGCTGGTGCCGAAGGAGGGAGTCGAACCCCCGACCCGGCGCGTATGAAACGCCTGCTCTAGCCAGCTGAGCTACTTCGGCGAAGGGGCGCGCAATCTGCCGTTCTGCGCCGCGACTGTCAAGAGGCGTCGAACGCGAATTCGGTCGTCCCCACGCTTTTCGAGACCCCTCGACCACGGCGGGGACCATCCGCGTGAAAGTCGGAAATCTTTCGGAGGCTGTTGGGAGGCTCCGCCGGGCGTTTCGAAACTGTCGCGGAAGCTGCAGGGAGGCCGCCTCCGGGAGTTTCGAAACTGTGGCGGAGGCTGTTGGGAAGCTCCCCCCGGGAGTTTCGAAACTGTGGCGGAGGCTGCTGGGAGGGTTCCGGAGTGTTTTGAAGCTGCCCCGGTGGCTGTCGAAAGCCTCACCAATGGCCGCAAGCGTGGCGGGAGTGCGGGGGAGAGGATTCGATGACGCGTGACAGGAGGGGGACCGGCAGGCGTGCGGTGCTATCCCGCGAGCCCAAAGAAAAATCCCCGCGGCGCCCTCACGGGCGGACGTAGACGATCGTGCCGACGTCGGTCTGGTCGTAGGCGGCGTGCCAGCCCTCGGGGAGCTGCGGATCGGCCCACGTCCACAGACGGCGCGCGTCGATCGGCGAGAGCGTCACGTTGTGGAAGTTCTGCGCCTCGCCGACCTCGCTCCAGTACGTGCCGGTGATCGCGAAGTCGCCCTCCAACGAGAGCACCCACGGCGCGTCCGCGATGTCGAAGGACTGGTGCACCTCGCGCGGATCGATGCCGAGCGTGACGTGCTTGCTCTTCACCTTGAACGTGCCGCGCGGCGTCGCCGCCGCCTGCGCAGGATCGCCGAGCACGTCGCGGCCCGAGGAGATGAGCGTCGCGTAGATCGGCTTCTTGCCCTCGTACGCGGTGATCGTCTGGTTCGCGAGCGAGACGTCGAGCCACTTCTGCGCGCCCTTCGCGAACTCGGGGAACTTGCTGCGCTTCACGACGACCGTGAGGTCCTGCGCGCGGAGCCAGTAGCCCTCCTGCGTCTCCTCGAAGCGCACGCTGTCGATCGTGCGGAATTTGCCCGTGAGCGGGACCGCCGCGCGGCGCTCCATCTCCTCGTCGTTCTTGTCCGCGTCGCCCTTCTTGAGCGTCCACGTGTGCACGCCGAGCTTGTGCACGAAGGCCACCGGCAAGCCCGTCTTCTCGAGATCGATGCCGTGCCACGTGGAGCCGAGCGCCGGCTTCAAGCGATCCACCGGCACGATCATGCCGTCCGGCGTGATGCCGAATCGGCGCGATTTGCCGGCGATGTCGACCGTGCCGCTCGTCGTGATCGCGACGCCCGAGGTCTTGCGGAGGCGCGCGGATCCGTCCGCCGGCGCGGCCGCTCCGTCGCGCGCGAACGACGCGAACACCGAGACGCTGCGCTCGCTCGGGAAGCCGAAGAACGTGGCGCCGGAGCGCTTCGTCGACTGGTCCACGCCGTCGCTCGTCGGCGAGAGGAGAGGCGGTCCCGTGGGCACGCCGCGCGCGTCCAGCGGGACGTCGTTCGCGGACGGGCCGTAGACCTCTTTGTCGAGGTCGAGGCGCGCGAGGTACTTGCCGAGATCGGGCTCCGACGCCGCGAGATCCGCGTCCGAAGGCGCCTTCGCATAGAGCGGCACGCCGTCCGTGCGCGTGCGGCCGTAGCGGTACGGCAACGGGCGCGAGAGGTCCGCGGGCTTCGGGAGGTAGCTGACGGCGCCGGTGTCGAGCGTCGCGAGCGCGCCCGCGCACACGAAGCCGCGCGGGCGCACCGCGTACCATCCGCCGTTGCACTCCGCGCGCGACGCGGGCGTCGCCGAGCGCGTCAGCACCGTGCCGAGCCTCACCTCGCCGAGCACGCGCGCGCCGAACGCCGGGCCCTCCATCACCGGCGTGCGATCGCGGAGGATGACGAGCTTCGGGCCGCCTTCCTCGGGCGCCGGCACCTCGGGGGGCGTCGCGTCCGCCGCTTCGGTCTTCGAGAGGGCCGGCACGGTGGCGGGGTGCCCCGTGCAGCCGGCCAGCGCGAGGACCGCGCCGCAGAGGAAGCGCGCTCCTTGGGCAGGGATGTTCCGCATGCCCGGTCGCATGCCCGACGCGGCGCGCGCGGGCCAAGTTTTCGCCCCGGTCTCTCGACGCCGCGCCACGCTGGCCGTAACCTCGCCCGACCTTGTCTGTTTCACGCATCGGCCGCGTCGCGGCGGTCCTCGCCACCTTCGTGATCGCCGGCTGCGGAAAAGGCGAACAGGAAGAGCCGCCGAAGTCGCGCGCCGAAGAAGAGCGCACCGTCGTCACGCTGCAGAGCTACGTGTACGCGACGGCGGACGAGAACAGCTTCCGCGTCGCCGAGCGCATCCGCGATCAGGTCAAGAGCGCGTTCGGCGCGCTGAAGAGCCTGCGCGTCACGGGGTCGAACCAGAACGCGTCGAACACCGCGAACGACGAGCTCTACCGAGAGCCGCTCGTGCTCGTCGACGCGGCGGGGCGCGAGGTCATCGTGATGCGCGTGTGGTTCCGCTACGTGGACGAGGTCGTGGCCTCGCAGGCGGTGCAGCGCAACGTGCCGCTCCTCGTGGGCGGGCTGCACCTTCAGGACGACGCGCACTTCACGCAGATCGTCACCGAGTGCACCCCGAACACCGCGCGCGAACGGGAGCTGCGCGGGCGCCTGCAGTCCGCGTTCGACGGATCGATCCAGAGCTGCCAGGACGCCATCCTCGCGGAGCAGGCGAAGATCGACGCCGCGCGCGTCCGCCTCGACGAGCCCGAGGACGAGATCGTGCCGGAGGAATTCCTCCGCGTGTACGTGCCGGTCGTGGCGCGCGTGATGGCGCGGAAGGCGTCGCAGATGGGGCGCTACCCGCGCTTCGAGCCGGTGGTGCCGCAGGCGGGGCGCGGGATGGCGGTCGCCTCCGCGCCGGGGAAGGCGCGTCCGCGGGGACGATCCGCGGAGAGCGACGACGGCGCCGGAGAGCTGTTCGACGCGCCCGCGGCGGCGCCCAAGGCCGAGCTGGGGTCGGACGTCGCGGGCGATCGCAAAGCGGAGCTCGGCTCGGACGTCGCGGGCGATCGCGAAAAGGAGCCGGCGCTCATCGTGCCCGCGGTCGGAGCCGGCGGTCCCGGCCGAGCGGGCCCGGCGGCGGAGGAGGCGGCCGATCCGAACGCGCCGCCGGATCCGCAGATGGATGTGCCGGTGGTGGCTGCGGCGCCCGCGGCGGCGAACGCGAAGGCTGCGGCGCCGGTGCAGCCCCGCGGGGACGTCGAGAGCTCGTTCGCGTGGGAGGACCTGCTCGACAAGAAGTTCATCCTGCTCTGGATCTCGCTCTTCTCGCTGTACCCGCTCCTGAAGCGGCGCCAGTGACCCGCGCACAGCGGCCGCGCGCGCTCGATCGCAGGGTTTGCGCGCTCCGGATCGCTTCGCTCCCGTGAAGTTTTGTGGTGGGGTCTTGTCGCTTGGCGGGGGCCGGGCCATGCGGTTCCGCCATGCGCTCCCTCTCGCAGGCGCTCGCCGCCGTCGCTGTCGTCGCGTGCATTGCTCCCGTCGCCTGGGGCCAGCCGGCTCCTTCCGCGTCCCCACCGAAGGGCGCCGCGCCTCCGCCGTTGCCTGCGGCCCCCGCGGCTCGTCCGCCGGCCGCGCCCTCGGGATCCGCGGCGCCGCAGGGCTCGGCCGCGCCCTCGGGATCCGCGGCGCCCCAGCTCCCCGCGCCCGACGTGCCGAAGCCTCCGACGATCGACGTCGACGATCCCGCGCTCGCGCCCGTGGCGGCGCCCACGCACACGATCCAGGGGTTCAAGGAGGTGCTCAACCTGCTGTCGAACCAGTCGATCACGATGAAGATCGCGCAGCAGGAGATCCTGAAGGCGGAGGGGAGCCGCAGGCAGGCGCTGTCGGGCGTGATGCCGACCGTGACCGGCTCCGCGAAGGTGTCGTACGACGTGCTCGCGAGCACGACGGTCACGCCGGGGCCGACGCTCAACGCGTCGACGTGCGTGTTCGCGGAGAAGACGTCCCTCCTGAACTGCTTCGATCCGGCGAAGGATCCGTACACGGTTCGGCCGGACCCGGTGGCCAGCGTGTCGCTCTCGGTGACGCAGCCGTTCAGCGCGCGCTCCTGGTACGCGATCGGGACGTCGGACGAGGTGATCGCGGGGACCAAGCTGCGCGCGGAGGACGCGCGGCGCACCGCGATCGCGACCGCCGCGAACGCGATCGTGCTGGTGGTCACGAACGAGCGGATCGCCGAGGTGAACCGCGTCGGCCTGCGCGCGGCCCTGGAGCGGCTCGAGCTCACGAAGCGGAAGAAGCGGCTCGGATCCGGCACCGATCTCGACATCGTGCGCGCCGAGCAGGACGCCACGACGGCGCGCGGCTCGATCGTCACGGGCGACGAGACGCTGCGGAAGGCGCGCGAGTCGCTCGGCCAGATCTTCAACTCCACCGACACGTACGGCGTGCCGACCGGCTTCTCGCTCAACGACATCGATTCGGCGCTGCGGTCCGCGTGCAAGACGGACGCGGTCGAGAACCGGACGGACGTGCTCGCGGCGAAGTCGGATCTCAAGGTCGCGGAGCGCGGCGTCACGGACGTGAAGCTCCAGTACGCGCCGACGGTCAGCGTCTCGAGCGTGCTCAGCTACACGACGACCAGCGGCGGCGGCAGCTCCACGAGCGGGACGAGCCTCGGGGGCAGCTCGTCGAGCAGCGGCGCTTCGTGGTCGATCGCGGCGCTGCTCACGGTGCCGATCTGGGACGGCGGCGCTCGCTACGGCGCGGCGAAGATCGCGAGCGCGCAGGTCGAGGAGGCGAAGCTCAAGGTGCAGCAGACCGTCGTCGGCGCGACGATCGAGGCGACGCAGGCGCAGCGCTCCGTGACGGTGGCCGAGCAGGCGCGCGACAACTCGCAGAAGGCGCGCGATCTCGCGAAGGAGACGGCGCGGCTCTCGCAGATCGCGTTCGAGACCGGCACCGGCACGAGCCTCGATCTCGTCACGTCCGGTCAGGCGCTCCGTCAGGCGGAGATCGATCTGGCCGTGAAGGAGCTGCAGGTCGTGCAGGCCAAGATCGCGGCGCTCCTCGCGCTCTCGAAATGCGACGTGTGAGCGCTTCTCCAGGAGCGGGGGAGTGATACGAGGGGGCGGAGCCCCCTTGTAAAAAACGTCGAGGACTGCGTCCGTTCCGCTACGGTCTCCGCTCCGCAGCGGAGCTCCGCCTCCGCGGATCGGACTCCGTCCTCCCAGTGGCGGCCACAACGTCGAGGACGGCGTCCTCCCAGCGGCGACCCGCCTCGCGAACGGGCTTACGCGCTTTTGGGGTTACACGCGGATCGAAGGTCCGTAAGATGCCGCGCGTCCGACCGGCTTGCGCTCTCCGCGGCCGCGCCGGCGATCGAGGTGCGCGGGATTCCGGCTGGCTCAGGCTCGGCGGCCCAGGCGCCACGATCTGAACCCCGAGCTCTTCAGAAGGAGATTTCTAGTATGGCCAACTATCCTCCCGGCGGCGGTTACCCTCCCGGCGGCGGCTATCCTCCCGGCGGCGCTCCTCCCGGGGGCGGCTATCCTCCCGGCGGCGCTCCCCCCGGCGGAATGGGTGGTCCCCCGATGGGCGGCCAGCCCGGCATGGGCGGTCCTCCGATGGGCGGTCAGCCCGGCATGGGCGGTCCTCCGATGGGCGGTCAGCCCGGCATGGGCGGTCCTCCGATGGGCGGCATGCCACCCGGTGGTATGGGCGGTCCTCCGATGGGCGGGATGCCCCCCGGCGGGATGCCTCCGATGGGCGGGATGCCCCCGGGCGGGATGCCCCCGAACATGGGCCGGCCGATGATGGGCGGGCCCGTGATGATGGGCGGCGGCGGCAGCAGCAAGGCCAAGATGATCCTCGGCGCGGTCGTGGCCGTGCTCGTGGTCATCGGCGGCATCGCGTTCGCCATCTACTCGTCGGGCCACACCAGCATGCACTTTGTCAACGCGGCCGGCCCCGGCGCGATGACGATCACGATCGACGGCGTCGACGTCTCGAAGAACCTCCAGTACGCGCCGACCGAGAACCGCAGCGCGGTGGACACCGAGACGATCACCTCCGGCAAGCACAAGATCGAGGCGAAAGACGCGTCCGGCAAGGTCGTCGACTCGCAGACGATCGAGTTCGACGGGTGGCTCGCGGACTACGTGTACGCGCCGGCGCACAGCCCGAAGATCTGCTTCACGCTCCAGACGGACGCGTACGGCACCGCCCGCGTGGCGAGCCCGTTCACGCCCCTGGATCCGACGAAGTCGCTCTGGAGGATGCCGAAGTCGATCGACTACTGGTTCCAGGACACGCCGGGCTCCGTGAGCCTCGACAAGAAGCAGTCGGGCACGACGAAGACGGCGTTCCGCCAGCACCAGTGCGGCGACCCGAACTTCCAGAACTGATCACCACACGCCCCGTCGCGAGATCTTCGCGGACCCTCGGGGCTCTCTCCTTCTCAGCTTGAAACGAAATCGAGCGGCCGCCTCCGCGCTGCGAGCGGCCGTCGTCCGCGCTCCGGCCGCTGTCGTCCGCGGCGCGGTGCACGCGCGTTTCGCAGAGGTTTCGCTGGATCGACTCCGCGGGGTTTGAGGTAGGCTACGCGCCCCATGGAAATCCTCGAAAGCTTCGTCCACGGCGAGTGGATCCGCGGCAGCGGCAAGGCGAGCGCGCTCCACAACCCCACGACGGAAGAGATCGTCGCCGAGACCAGCACGACGGGCATCGACTTCGGCAAGGCCGTCGCCCACGCCCGCGAAGAGGGCGGCCACAATCTCCGCGCCATGACCTACGCCGAGCGCGGCGACGTGCTGAAGACGATGTCGAAGGTGATCCACGCGAACCGCGACGCGCTCATCGAGCTGGCGATCCTGAACGGCGGCAACACGCGCGGCGACGCGAAATTCGACATCGACGGCGCCATGGGGACGCTCGCGTACTACGCGGAGCTCGGCAAGACGCTCGGGGCGCAGAGGTTCCTGCTCGACGGCGACGGCATCCAGCTCGGGCGCTCGCCCCGGTTCTTCGGGCAGCACGTGTTCCTGCCGCGCCGGGGCGTCGCGGTGCACATCAACGCCTTCAATTTCCCTGCGTGGGGCCTCGCGGAGAAGGCCGCGTGCGCGATCCTGGCCGGGATGCCGGTCATCTCGAAGCCGGCCACGAGCACGGCGCTCGTCGCGTACAAGCTGGTGAAGCTGTTCGACGAGGCGAAGTGCCTGCCGCGCGGCTCGTTCACGTTCGTCGCGGGCTCCGCGGGCGATCTGCTCTCGCACCTCACCGGGCAGGACGTCGTCGCGTTCACCGGATCGAGCGACACGGGCACGACGATCCGGATGATGGAGAACCTGCAGAAGGCGTCGGTTCGCATCAACGTGGAGGCGGACAGCCTCAACGGCGCGGTGCTCGGGCCCGACGCGGGGCCGGGCTCGGAGACGTACCGGCTGTTCCTCAACGACGTGTTCCGCGACATGACGCAGAAGGCCGGGCAGAAGTGCACGGCGATCCGCCGCATCTTCGTGCCGAAGGCGCACTTCGATCAGGTGAAGGAGGATCTCGTCGAGCGCCTCAAGGCCGTGAAGGTGGGCGATCCGGCGCTCGAAGGGGTGGTCGTCGGGCCGCTCGCGACCGCGCAGCAGAAGCGCGACGTGACGGCCGGGATCGAGCTGCTCGCAAAGGAGGCCGCGGTGCTCGTCGGCGGGACGGGGCCGTTCGAGAAGGCCGGCGTCGCGGGGAACAAGGGCTACTTCGTGCAGCCGACGCTGCTCGCGAGCGAGGCGCCCGAGACGCTCGCGCGGGTGCACGATCACGAGGTGTTCGGGCCGGTCGCGACGCTGCTCTGCACGTCGGACAAGGCGGCGGAGATCGCGGGCCTCGTGGCGCGCGGCGGCGGCGGGCTCGTGTCGTCGGTGTACTCGGACGACCGCGATTTCGCGGCCGACATGATCTTCGAGATCGGGCCGTGGCACGGCCGCCTCGTGATGGGCAGCGAGAAGATCGCCGATCAGATGCCGGGGCCGGGCACCGTGCTCCCGCACACGATCCACGGCGGTCCGGGGCGCGCGGGCGGCGGCGAGGAGCTCGGCGGCGCGCGCGGCCTCGCGTTCTATTCGCAGCGCACGGCGGTGCAGGGGTCGCGGCCCATCCTCGACGCGATCTTCGGGAAAAAAGAGGCGAAGGCCTGATCCTCCGCGCGCCTCCTCGCGCCGCGTCCACGTGAACCCCCCTCTGGAGAACCGCGCCCGATGACCGACACCGCCCTGATTGGTCAAACGATCGCAGGTCGTTTCAAGATCACAGGCTTCATCGGCGAAGGCGCGATGGCGAGCGTGTACCGCGGCGTGCAGGATCAGGAGCCGCGCGACGTCGCGGTGAAGATCATGCACCCGCACCTCGCGCGGGACGCCACGTTCACCGGGCGCTTCCGCCGCGAGGCGAAGGCGGCGGCGCTGCTCAAGCACCCGAACACGGTGCACATCGTCGACTACGGGGAGGATAACGGCCGCCTCTACATCGCGATGGAGCTCATCGGCGGGCAGGACCTGTTCGAGATGCTCGTGCTGGAGCGGCGCTTCGACGAGGAGCGCGCGACGCGCATCGTGGCGCAGGTGTGCGACGCGCTCACGGCCGCGCACGCCCGCGGCATCATCCACCGCGATCTCAAGCCCGAGAACGTGATGGTGATCCCGAACGAGCATCTGCCGGGGCGGGAGCTCGTGAAGGTGCTCGATTTCGGCATCGCGAAGATCGTCGAGCGCGACAAGACGACGCGCGCGCCCGACTCGGACGAGCAGCCGTCCAGCCTCGTGGCCTCCGCGCTCACGACGATCGGCGTCGTGGTCGGGACGCCTGCTTACATGTCGCCGGAGCAGTGCCGGGCCGAGCCGGTGGACGCGCGCGCGGACGTATATTCGTGCGGGATCCTGCTCTACCAGCTCATCTGCGGGCGCACGCCGTTCACCGGGGACTCGCCGATCGAGATCGCGATCAACCAGGTGCGGCAGCCGCCGGATCCGCCGAGCAGCGTCGTGCCGGGCATCCATCCGCAGCTCGAGCAGATCATCCTGAAGGCGCTCGAGAAGTGGCCCGCGATGCGGCAGCAGAGCGCCGCGGAGATGCGGGACGAGCTGCTCGCGGTGCTGCCGCAGCTCTCGCACGATCGGAAGGGTCTCGCGGAAGGGAAGGCGCCGCCGCCGCCCGAGGTGCGCGCGGAGGATCGCGTCGCCCCGCCGCCGGACTCGGACGCTTCGGACATGGCGGCCACGCTCCGGAAGGAAGAAGGGTTCAAGGCGCCGCAGGTCGTCGGGGGGTCGGCGGCTCCGACGCTCGCGCCGCGCCTGCCCGCGGGGATGCCGAGCGGTGGTCATCCGCCGCCTTCGATTCAAGCCGCGCCGGTGTCGGAGCCGACTTCGGGGCCGTCGTCGATCGAGGTGTTTCCGAAGCCGTTCGGGCCGCCTCTCGTGGCCGCGCCGCCGATCGCGCCGGTCCCGCAGCCACCAGCGCAGGCGCCGGTCTCGCTGCCGGTGGCCGTGGTCCGCAAGCCAGCGGGCCAGAGTCAGGGGATGCCTTCGTGGCTGGTGCTCCTGCTCGCGATCCTGGTCGGCGTCGTGGTCGGCGTGGTCGCGCATTTCGTCGCGCAGCTCCAGCGCTGAAGGGCGCTGCGGAGGCGTTTCGTATCGCTTCGGGAATAAGTCTGCGTCGCGGGCAATGAGGGGCGCGGAGACTTGCGCGGCGCTGCAAGCCCGAGCGTGAGACGCACCTGAGACGCGTGCCAGGGAGGCCTCCGCCTGACGTGAGCTCAGGCGCGCCCCCAAAAAAGGCCTTTCATGTGCTCCCACGTTCTGGCTCGTGTGGGGATCGCGCGCCTTCGACTGGTGGTATAAGCCCGCCGCGCAACAACCCCTCGGGGCCTGACGTGATCGAGATCACCGAGCTTTACAAGTATTACGGGGAACGGAAGGCCATAGGTCCGCTGTCCTTCTCCATCGCGGAGAGGGAGATCGTCGGGCTCCTCGGCCTGAACGGCGCCGGCAAGACGACGACGCTGCGCATCCTCGCGTGCGATCTGCTGCCCTCCGGCGGCAGCGTGCGCGTGGACGGCATCGACGTCGTGGATCGGCCCGAAGAGGTGCGGCAACGCATCGGGTACCTGCCGGATCGGCCGCCGCTCTACGAGGAGATGACCGTGCACGATTTCCTCGTGTTCGCGGCTCGTCTGCGCGGCGTGCCCTCGTCCGAAGCCTCGCGGCGCGCGTCGGAGGCGGAGGAGATGACGCAGACGGACGGCGTGAAGGACGATCCGATCCAGACGCTGTCGCACGGCTACAAACAGCGCGTCGGCATCGCGCAGGCGATCGTGCACCGGCCGAAATTGCTCGTGCTCGACGAGCCGATCACCGGGCTGGATCCCGTGCAGATCGTGGAGATGCGCAACCTGCTCCGCGGGCTCAAGGACAAGCACACGATCCTGATGTCGAGCCACATCCTGTCGGAGATCAGCGAGACGTGCGATCGCATCCTCGTGATCCAGGACGGGCGCGTGGCGGCGACCGGGACCGAGGCCGAGGTGGCGCAGAGGCTCCGCGGCGCGACGATCGACGTGCAGGTGAAGCCCGTGGCCGAGAAGGAAGGCGACGTGCTCGTGGAGGCGACGATGAACGCCGTGATGGGCGTCACGCGCGTGGAGCGGCTCGCGGACGAGCCCGGCGGCGGCGCGCACCGGACGGCGGCGTGGTCGTACCGCGTGCAGGCCTCCGAAGACGTGCGATCCGCGCTGATCCACGCGCTCGTGCACGCGGGCGTCGCGGTGCTCGAAGTGAAGCGATCGGCCCGCGAGCTGGAGACGGCGTTCCTGGAGATGTCGAACCCGAAGACGCGGGCGCCGGGCGGCAAGAGCGCGGCGCGCGCCTCGAAGGAGAAGGCTGGATGAACAAGGCGCTCCTCATCGCTCGGCGGGAGCTCGGGGCGTACCTGTCGAGCTTCCTCGGCTTCATCGTCCTGGCGGCGCTGCTGCTGATCGAAGGGATCTACTTCAACGTGGTGGATCTGGGGACGAACCCGCGGCTGTCGTCCGACGTGCTCCGCGGGTTCTTCAACACCGTCTCCGGCGGCACGATGATCCTCGCGCTCCTGCTCTCGCTGCGGCCGTTCGCGGGCGAGCGGGAGCAGGGGACGCTCGTGCTGCTGAACACCGCGCCGATCACGGACGCGGAGATGGTCGGCGGCAAATTCACCGCGGGGCTCGCGATGATCGCGCTGCACCTCGCGCTCACGGTCCACATGCCGCTGCTCGTCGCGGTGAACGGGAAGATCTCGGCCGGGCAGGTGCTCGTGGGGTACCTCGGCGTGCTGCTGCTCGGGGCCGCGGTGCTCGCGATCGGGCTCTTCGGATCGTCGCTCGTGCGGTCGCAGATCCTCGCGTTCGTGGCGGGCGGCGCGGTGCTCCTGGTGCTGCTCGTGATGTGGGGCGTCGCGCGGGTGACGGAGCCGCCGCTCAACACGTTCTTCGGCGCGATGGCGATCCACCACGAGCGGCAGCGCGCGTTCCAGACCGGCGTGCTGCGGCTGGAGAACGTCGTGTACTACGTGGGCGTCGCGTACTTCTTCCTGCTCTCGACGACGAAGACGCTGGAGGCTCGGCGATGGCGGTGAAGAAGGACGAGCCCGAGAGCAACAAGCCCTCGGCCGACAAGGATTCCAGCGGTCCGCCCGACGCGCGCACGAGCAAATCGCCGGGCCCGCGCACGAGCAAGTCGCCGGCTCCGCGCACGAGCGCCGCGCCTCGCTCCGGCATCGAGCCGCACGGAGAGGTGCCGAAGGTCGGCGGCGGCGAGAACGAAGAGGACACGGCGACCGCGATCGAGACGCCGTACGCGAAGGCGCACGAGCCCGAGAAGAGCGAGCGCCCGCCGGCCGACGACGAAGCGGACGACGCGGGCGACGAAGGCGACGAGGACGCGGCGAAGGCCGCGAAGGCCGCGTCCCGCACGAAGACGGAGCCGCCCGCGGCGCCGCGGCACGACGAGCGGCCCTCGGGGCCGGATCCGTTCGGTCCGTGGGTCGTGCCGGTGTACGTGCTGTCGCTCGCGCTCGTGTTCGTGGGCGAGCGCATCCTCGTCGGGGACGACACGCTGCGCATCGGCTTCTCCGCCGTCGGCGTGATCGGCGCGATCGGGACGACGCTGTACCGGCTGCGTGCGGCGCTCCGGAGCCGCGGGGAGCAGCAGAGCGCCGAGCGGACGCTCGCGTTCCTGATGCTCGGCGGGCTCGTCGCGCTGGCGATCTACTTCTCGTCGACGGACACCGGGAAGAGCGTGCTGCACATCGCGGCGCTCCGGCCGGAGACGCGGGCGCGCGTCGCGGGGATCACGACGGTCGCGTGGCTCGTGCTCGTGGTGCTGTCGGTGGTGCCGCTCGTGTTCGGGGAGATCGCGCTCGCGCCGATGCGCCGCGCCGATCGCGTCGAGGTGCGGCGCGTGCGCGCGGCGACGTTCGCGGGCGCGACGTTGGCCCTCGCGGCGACGTACGTGACGCTGTTCACGTACGGCGCGGGCGAGATGGAGATGAAGCTCGATTTCTCGTACTTCCGGACGTCGCGCCCCGGCGAGTCGACGATGAAGATCGTGCGCTCGCTGCCCGAGCCGCTGACCGTGACCGCGTTCTTCCCGCAGCTCAACGAGGTCGGCGAGGAGGTGCGCGGGTACCTGTCGGAGCTCGCGGCGGCCTCGCCGAACGTGCAGGTGAAATACGAGGATCGGCTCCTCTCGCCGGCGCTCGCGAAGGACCTGAAGGTGCAGCAGGACGGCGTGCTCGTGCTGCAGCGCGGAGAGGGGCGCGAGACGATCTCGATCGGCGCCGACATGAAGACGCCGCAGACGCAGACGAAGCTGAAGTCGCTCGACGTCGACTTCCAGAAGGCGCTGCTCAAGGTGATCCGCACGCAGCGCACCGCGTACTTCACCGTCGGCCACGGGGAGCTCAACGAGCAGACCGGCGCCGCCGCGCAGGACGAGGGCCGCACCGCGAAGAACCTGAAGAAGCTCGTCGAGTCGCAGAACTACCTGGTGAAGGATCTCGGGCCGACGCAGGGCCTCGCGGCGAACGTGCCGGACGACGCCGCGATGGTGTTCGTGCTCGGGCCCTCGCAGGCGTTCCTGCCCGAAGAGGTGGCGTCGCTGAAGCGCTACTTCGAGAAGGGCGGGCGCCTCGTGCTCGCGCTGGATCCGGATTTCCGCGCGGACTGTGCGCCGCTCGCGGCGATCGCGGGCCTCACCTGGAAAAACGCGGTGATCGCGACGGACGATCCGAAGCACTTCTACCCGCTGCGGCACAACGACTCGGACCACGCGATCCTGATCACGAACCGGTTCAGCTCGCACGCGGCGGTGTCGTCGCTGTCCAAGATCTCCGCGCGGACGGGCGTCGTGTTCCGCGGAGCGGCGCCGCTCGACAAGGCCGAGGGGACGACGGCGAACGTCGACTTCGCGGTGCGCGCGCTCACGGAGGCGTGGGTCGACGAGAACGGCAACTTCACGTTCGACAAGGAGACGGAGAAGCGCGGCGGCGGCAACCTCGCCGCGGCCGTCACGAAGCCGACCGGCGAGAAGGACAAGGACGGCAAGGACAAGGAGATGCGCGCGTTCGTCCTCGGCGACGCCGACGCTCTCACGGACGGGGCCGTGGGCGACACGCCGAACGGTCTCATGGCGCTCGACGTGATCCGGTGGCTCGGCGGGGACGAGAGCTTCCTCGGCGCGGTGACCTCGAACGAGGACGTCCGCATCGAGCACACGAAGCAGAAGGACACGCTCTGGTTCTACGGCATGGTCTTCGTGATCCCGCTCGGGGTGCTCGGGATCGGCTTCGTCGTCACGCGTCGCAAGCGCGTCGGCGCGCGGAGGGCAGCGGCATGATCGGCAAGCGCAGCATCTTCATCCACGCGGGCCTCGCCGTGACGAGCGCCGTGATCGCGCTCGGCGTGTGGACCCGCGACAAGCAGGCGAAGCCCGTCGCGCAAGGGGAGGTCACGGTGTGGCCGGGCCGCCCCGCGGACGTCGAGCGCATCGTGTACGAGGGCAAGAAGAAGCGGCTGGAGCTCACCTCGAAGAAGGACGACGCCGGCCGCTACTTCGTCGGCACCTTCGAGAAAGAGAAGAGCGCGCCGAAGCCGCCCGCGGATCCGGACGGAGGCGCGCCGCCGCCGGAGCCCGCGCCCGAGAAGACGACCGTGAGCCTCGTGTCGATCACGCCCGCGGAGAAGCTCCTCGATCTGATCGCGCCCTTGAAATCGGCGCGCGCGGTGGGGCAGGTGGCGGCCGACAAGGAGTCCGACTTCGGCCTCAACGAGCCCGAGGGCACGCTCACGGTGAAGATCCGCGACGCGGAGCACAAGCTCGTGATCGGCGGCCCCACGCCCGGCGGCGGCGATCGCTACGCGCGCGAGCCCAGCACCGGCGACGTGTTCATCCTCAAGGCCGACGTGTTCCGCAGCGTCGACTCGCCCGAGAGCAGCATGATGGAGCGCGACCTCCACGACTGGAAGGACCCGGAGATCGCGGCCGCGAAGCTCTCGGCGGGCGGCAAATCCGCCACGATCGTGCGCGGCGGCCCCGAGACGAAGCGGTTCTGGGCGAGCGCCGAGTCGAAGGATCAGGCCGACGAGACGATCGGCAACTGGATGTCCAAGATCGATCGCATGCGGCCGACCGAGTACGTCGAGAAGCTCCCGGACCCGCACGAGACGGTCGTGCGCATCGACTACGCGGGCGCGGGCGGTCCGCTCGGGTACCTGGAGATCGTCCGGGGCCCCGCGAGCGACAGCGGCAAGGCGCAATATTACGTCGTCACCGAGCGCACGCGGCTCTACGGCAAGGTCCCCGGCTCGGCCGGCGAGCAAGTGGAGCAGGACCTCAGCGCGCTCGTGAAGTGAGAGGCGGCGCCGAGTTGTGGCGAGCCGCTTTCGTAAGCTGATAGGATGCCGATCGTTTTTCCGAGGGTCAGCGGTCGTCCCTTCGCGGCCCCCCGCGAGGCGTTCACCGTCGCGCTCTTTTGTTGCGGCCGCCCGGCTGCACCTGCGAGGCTTCGCCAACCGATGAATCGTCGCTCCCTGATTCTTGCGCTCGCGCTCGCCGTCTCCGCCACGGCCTGCGGTCCGAAGAAGCAGCCTGTCACTCCGCCGCCCGACACGGAGACCACCGCCGAGCCGGAGCCGCCGAAGCCTCCGCCCCCGCCGAAGTGCGAGTCGCTCGACGAGAAGTGCGAGTCGAAGGGCGGCAAGAAGGTCAAGGTCCCCGGATCGAACCTCGTGTTCGAGCCGGTGCTCGGCTGGCGTTACGCGCACGGCGACAAGTTCGCGGTCGCGCAGGCCGGCGAAGAGGACGCGTGCATGGGCCTCGTCGGCTACGACGCGCCCGACGCGAAGGACGCGAAGAAGACCGAGGCCGCGCGTCAGGCGCAGGTGGAGGCGCTCGCCGCGGAGCTGAAGATCAACCTCCTCAAGACGAAGGTCGCCTGGAAGAAGCCGGACAAGAACAACGACGGCAAGGTGCCCCTGCTCTTGTGGACGATCGAGCAGGACAAGGAGGTCGTGCGCGGCGCCAAGAAGGGCCAGCTCCTCGTCGTCGCGACGAACCCGAGCGACGGCAAGGCGGTCCTCGGGATCGCGTTCGTGCCGAGCGACGACGACAAGAGCGGCGCGAAGATCGTCCCGTCGTTCAACACGCTCGCCGCCGGTGAGGCTCCGTGAGCGCTCCGCACCTCGCGCCGGGGACGGTCCTCAACGGGCGGTCGTACAACTTCAGCATCCAGGCGCTCGTGGGGCACTCCGGCTCCGCGGCGACGTTTCGCGCGCTCTCTTCGGCGGGCGGCGAGGCGATGGTCAAGGTGTTCGATCCCGCCGTTCGCCAGCGGCCCGACATCACGCAGGCGATGGAGCGCGTCTACGCCGAGACGATGCAGCTCCCCGGCGACGTGATCGTGCACGTGCTCGAAGCCGGGTACGATCCGACGACCGGCGCGCCGTTCAGCGCGACCGCGTTCGTGCAGCTCCCGAGCCTCGCGCAGCTCGTCGCGCGCCGTCCGCTGTCGCTCGCGGAGGTCACGGGGATGCTCAAATCCGTGGCCCGCGGCCTCGACCCGGCGCACGCGCGGCAGATCGCGCACCACGCGCTGAAGCCGACGAACATCTTCCTCGGCGGCGCGCCCAACTACGAGGCGAAGGTCACCGATTTCGGCGCGGGCCTCGTGCGGCTCGCGGTGCCGACGCACGACGGGTACGCGCTCAGCGCGCCGTGGATGGCGCCGGAGCAGGTGCAGCAAGGCCAGCAGGCGGGCCCCGCGGCGGACGTTTTCTCGATCGCGCTGGTCGCGTTCCACGCGCTGACGGGGCGCTCGTTCTGGCGCGCGTGCCAGGGACAGACGCCGGATCTGAACGCGTGGCAGCAGGAGCTGTTCGGCGGCCGCGCGGTCGCGTCGCTGCGCGCGAGCGAGATCGGCATCCCGCTCAACGCGGCGCTGGATCCCGTGTTTTCGCGGGCGCTCTCGGTGGATCCGAACCAGCGCTACCGCACGATCGGGGAGCTCGCGGCGGCGTTCGAGAGCGCGGCCAACCAGCAGATGGGCGTCGGCGCGACGATGGCGTTCCCGGCGATCGACGCGCCCCCGCCCGCGATGTCCGGCGGGTACGCGGCCGTCGCGGTCCCGACCCAGATCTCGCCGCACGGGCCCGGGCCGTCGCAGCCGCAGCCGGCAGCGCAGCCGTGGGGCCAGCAGCCGCAACAGGGCGCGCCTCCTGCTCAGCAACCGGCCGCGCAGGCGCCCGCGGGGCAGCCGCCCGGCGCGCAGCCTTCGAGCGGCCGCAACGAGACGACGCAGGCCACGTCGGCCGCCGCGATGACGATGGTGCCGCAGGCGCTGGATCGTCCGCGCGCGCGGGCTTCGAAGGCCGTGCCGATCTTCCTCGGCGTGATGGCGCTCGTGCTCATCGGCGGCGCGGTCGCGGCGTTCGTGTTCCTCGGCAAGAAGGATCAGAGCGGCAGCGGCGCGGCGACGACGAGCACCGCGGTCACCGTCCCCGTGCCGACGAGCACCGTGACCGCGACGGAGACGCCGAGCGCGCCCGCGACGACGGCCAGCGCGACCGCGACGGAGACGCCGAGCGCGCCCGCGCCGGAGATCCAGCTCACGATCGCGTGCAAGCCCGGGTGCGACGCCGTCACGATCGACGGCAACAAGGTCGAGGAGATCACGAAGCCCGCGAAGCTGACGGCCGGCAAGCACGCGCTGTCCGCGACGAAGGACGGGTTCGTGACGTACGACGAGACGGTCGAGGTCGAGATCACCGGCACCGAGGCGAAGGTCACCTTCACGAAGGAAGGCAGCCCCGACCAGAAGGCCACGATCAAGGACATCTCGAAGCCGCTCGATCACAAGATCGCGCTCGCCGCGCAGCCCGCGGCGAAGACGACGGCGACCGCGCCCACCACCACCGCGACGTCCACGAAGACGAGCACGGGCACGGGCACCGGCACGAAGAAGCCGCCCTGCAAGAGCAAGTTCGGCGTCGGCTGCAAGTGAGGCGTCGCGGCGCTATGTTCGCCGCATGCGCCTCCAGACCCGCATCCAGGAAAAGCTATCCGCCGCGCTCGATCCCGTCGTCCTCGACGTCGTGAACGAGAGCCACATGCACAGCGTGGCCCCCGGGTCCGAGACGCACTTCAAGGTCCTCGTCGTGAGCCCCGCGTTCGAAGGGAAGGGGCTCCTGGATCGGCACCGCATGGTGAACAACACGCTCTCGGCGGAGCTCGCGGCGGGCCTGCACGCGCTCACGATCCGCGCGCTCACGCCGGCGCAGTACGAGGCGGACGGCGCCGCCGGGTTCGTGTCGCCGAAGTGCCTCGGCGGCTCGAAGGCGGACGGCTGATCACGACGACGACAGACACGGAGACGCACGCACGATGCTCACGCTCGGCCTCATCAGCGACCTCCACTTCGGCGTGGAGACCTTTCACAAAGGCAAGCTCCGCAAGCTCACGCGCGACGCGCCCAAGCTCGCGAAGGCCTTCGTCGACCGCATGAACGAGGTCGTGCGCCCCGACCTCGTCGTGAACCTCGGCGACGACATCGAGGACGAGAGCCGCGACGCGGATCTCGCGCGGTACCGCGGCTGCTTCCAGGTGCTCTCGCGCGCGAAGGCGGATCTCGTGCACGTCGCGGGCAACCACGACACGGTGCACCTCTCGCACGCGGACCTCCGCGCGACGTGGGGCAAAGGGCCATGGGACGCGGAGGTGAGCGCGCGCGACCTCTGTTACGCCTTCGACCGCGGCGGTTTCCGCTTCGTCGTGATGCACACGCACGAGGCGCAGGACGTCGACATCACCGTGGGGGAGGCGCAGCTCCGGTGGCTCGCGGCGGAGCTCCACGAGGCGCGTCTGCCGGTGATCGTGCTCATGCACCACAGCGCCTCGGAGCAAGACCTGCGAGGCAACTACTGGTTCGAGGGGCGCGAGCACGTGGCGCTGGTGAAGGAGCGCGCCGAGATGCGCCGCCTCCTCCTCGCGAGCGGCAAGGCGCGCCTCGTCTTGAACGGGCACGTGCACTGGAACCACTTCGACGTCATCGACGGGCTGCCGTTCGTGACCGTGCAGAGCCTGATCGAGAACCTCGACGAGGACGCTCCGGGTCGCGCGGCCGCGGCGCACGCGGTGGTGCGCCTCGACGAGCGGCGCACGATCATCGAGATCGAAGGCGCCGAGCGCGCGCGGTATCAGGTCGACGTCACGCGCTGAGAAAGGGTTCTTTTCAGCGGATCGCGTACAGTCGATGATCCGCGGACCCCACGTACACGAGGCCGTCGGGGGCGATGGCCGGGGACGAGAACATCGTCGCGCCGGTCGGGATCGACCACTTGAGCTGGCCCCGCGCGTCGAGCGCGTACAGGGTGCCCTCGTCGGAGCCGACGTAGATCGTACCGTCGGCGGCGATCGCCGGGGAGGACGCGACCGCCATCTGCGTGCGGTAACGGAACTTCGGCTGGCCGTTCGGCCACACGGCGTAGATGCTCTTGTCCGCGCTGCCGAAGACGATGCTGCCGTCCGGCGCGATCGCCGGCGACGATTGGATCGGCGCCTCCGCAGGGAATTTCCAGCGCACGTCGCCGTTCTTCGCGATCGCGTACAGCAGGCCGTCGTCGGAGCCGACGTAGGCCGTGCCATCGGGGGCGATCGCCGCGGAGGAGCGCACGGCGCCGTTCGTCGCGATCTTTCGATCGAGGCCGCCTTCGTGATCGAGCACGTAGATCATGCCGTCGTCGTTGCCTGCGAGGATGCGCCCGTCCGGCAAGAGCGCGGGCGTGGACTCGAAGCTCTGCTTCGCCGTGAAGCTCCACAAAACGCGGCCATCGGAGCTGATCGCGTGGAGCTGGTGCGCGTTCGTGCCGAGGTAGATCGTGCCGTCGTGCGCGAGGACCGGCGACGACGCCGCGCAGTTGTGCACCGGCACGCTCCACTTCCGCTGCCCGTTCTTCACCGCGTACACGTGGCCGTCGACCGAGCCGACGTACACCGTGCCGTCCCCCGCGACCGCCGGCGACGAGAGGATGTTGCCCATCGTCTCGAAGGTCCACAGCGGCTTGCCGTCGCGCGTGAAGGCGTAGAGCTTCGTGTCGAGCGAGCCGACGTAAACGGTGCCGTCGAGGCCGATCGCGGGCGATGACCACACCTCGCTCTCCGTGTCCGCCGTCCACGCGACGAAGCCGCCCGCGGGCGGGGCGACGCCGTTGCGCGCGGTGTGCGATCCGTCGTGCCGGAACATCGGCCAGTGGGGGAGCGCCGTGCCCATCATGCCGGGGCCGACGATGCGCGGATCGCCGCCCGCGGACGCGCCGAGCGTCGCGGTGCACCCCGGATCCGCGGGCGAACAAGCCGACGAAGCCGCGGGGCCGCAGCCGGACGCGAGCGAGAGCAGAGAGCCCGCGGCGCCCACGAAGGCGAGCGCACGGGCGATGCGCGCGGTGACGGTGCTCATGATCGGTCTCCGAGGATAGGCGTCGCGGCGGGCGGCGCCTCGCGAACGATGTGCCGCCGTCGCGGGGTCGCGGGTCGGTAATCGTTGCCGGTATGCGCTGGAATTTCCCCCGGTGCTGCGATGGTTCACGCGGAGGTTGGATGCGCCGCGACCCGCGGGCATTTGCGGCGCGCGCGTCGGCCGCGGTACGGTCGCGCGCCATGGAGATCGTCGCCGACGCCTTGGTCCCGTACCCCCGCCCGCGCGTGTTCGCCGTGTACCGCGACGAGCTCGCCGAGATGGCCGAGTTTCTGCCCAACATCCGCGCGATCAAGGTCCTGAAGCGCGTCGATCGCGAGGGCGAGGTCGACCTCGTCAACGAGTGGACGGGCGGCGGCGACATCCCGTCGGTCGCGCGGTCGGTGCTGAGCGAGTCGATGCTGCGGTGGACGGACTACGCGACGTGGTTCGCGAACGAGTTCCGCGTCGAGTGGCGCACGGAGATCCACGCGTTCCCCGGCGCCGTCGCGAGCTCCGGCACGAACCGTTTTTACGACACGCCGGAGGGCACGCGGCTCGAGGTGCGGGGCCAGTTCACGATCGACGCGGCGAAGATCCCCGGCGTGCCGCGGCTCCTCTCGAAGACGATCGGCTCCACGGTCGAGAAGGTGATGGTCACGCAGATCGTGAAGAACACCGCCGAGACCGCGCGCGGGATCGCGAAGCTCATCGCACGCAAATCAGCCTGAGACTGGTGCCCACCCCCGGTCGCGCTTGCGCGCGCCCGCCCCTCCCAAATCGCTCTCTTCGTTCGCGAAGGGAGGGGAGCCTCAGCTCGCGACGAGCACGATCCGCGTCACCTCGGGCGGTGACCCCACGCGGACGGCGGCGCCCGCGGTGCCGAAGCCGCGGTTCACGTACAGCCGCGAGCCGCGCTCTTCGTAGAGGCCCTTGATGTAGCCGTGGCGCAGCACCATCTCCGCGACGGGCAGGCCCACGTTGATCTGCCCGCCGTGCGTGTGGCCCGAGATCATGAGCGCGCAGTCCCCGGCCGTCACCAGGAACTCCTTCGGATTGTGGCAGAGCACGACGCGCGGGCCGTCGTTGTGGAGGCCCGCGACGGCGCGCGCGAGGTTCGGGCCGCGGCCGATCGGCTCGCCCCGGTGATCGTCGAGGCCCGCGATCACGAGGCCCTCCGGCGTCACGATCGACTCGTTCACGAGCACCGTGGCGCCGGCCTTCCGCGCCGTGTCGAGCACCGCGTCGATGCCCGTGTAGTAGTCGTGGTTGCCGGGGATCGCGATCACGCGCTGGACGTCCGCGAGCCGGCGCACGAGGCGCCCGAGCCGCTCCACGTAGCGCGGATCGTGATCGATGAGGTCCCCCGTGAGGACCACGAGATCGCCCTTCGCGCGGCGCACCAGCTCCTCGGCGGCGCGCATCTCGGCCTCGCCGACCATCTGGCCGAGGTGGATGTCGGAGAGCTGCACGATCGTGAAGCCGTCCGCCGCGCGCGGCAGCCCCGGGATCGGCACGGGCACCGTCGCGAGCTCGTAGTCGTGTCGGCCGAACACCGCGCCGTACGTCGCGGCCGTGCCGCCCGCCACCACCGCGGAGCCGACGATCGCCTGCTCGACGAACACGCGGCGCGTGATCGCGGGCGCCTCCTCGCCGTGCATCGGCGGCGGTGGGATCGAGGCGGCGCGCTCGACGGCGTCCTCGCGCGCGGCGGCCATCGGCCCCTGGCCCACGCGGCGGCCCGCGCGGTACACGGCGCGCAACAGGCCCGCGAACAGGAGCGCGACGCCGGCGAGGCCGACGGCCGCCTCGAAGGCGGAGGAGGCGACGACGGCCGGCTCCGCGAAGCCGGGCGGCGCGAGGAAGCCTATGCCCCGGAAGAGGAGCGTCGCGGCGAGCGGCACGAACAGCGCGACCGTCGCGAGCACGCGCCCGCGCTTTCCGAGCCGAAACGCCGTCACGATGCGCCGGAGCACGAGCCAGCTCACGACGGTGAGGAGCGTGCTGATCGTGACGAGGCTGACCACCAGGCGGACGCCGAGGCTCACGCTCCACGGATAGCAGACACCTCCGGACGCGCGCTATCGTGCGCGGCCACCGCGAGGGCCGGACAAGGTCCATGCGGAGGAGCGCCCCATGTTCGCCACCGACTGGCTCGCGCGCCGAGAGGCGCTCACCCCGGACGACGTCGCCCTCGTGGACGCGACGCGCGATCGCCGCCGCATCACGTTCCGCGAGTGGAACCGCTCGGCCATCCGCACGGCGCGGTGGCTGCGCGATCGCTGCGGCGTGAACAAGGGCGATCGGGTGAGCGTGCTCGCGCAGAGCTCGGTGGCCTACCTCGACGTGTGGTTCGCGTGCGCGAAGCTCGGCGCGGTCCTGGTGAACCTCAACACGCGCCTCAGCGCGCGCGAGCTCGCGGCGATCCTCGCGCAGGCGACGCCGAAGGTGATGATCCACGGCCCCGAGCAGGCCGCGCAGATCGCGGAGCTGCGGGCGGCGGCCCCTTCGATCGAGCGGTGGGTGGCGCTCGAAAAGGCTTCGGAACAAGGCGATCTCGCGTTCGAGGAGCGCGACCTCGCGAGCGACGATCCGCTCCCGCCGGCGCCGATCGACGATGACGATCCGTGGGTCCTCTGCTTCACCGGCGGCACGACGGGGCGGCCGAAGGGGGCGGTCCTCACGCACCGCGCGATCACGGCGAACGCGATCAACACGGTGATCTCGTGGGGCCTCACCGCGCGCGACACGGCGATCCTGGACGCGCCGCTGTTCCACACGGGCGGCCTCAACGTGTTCACGGCGCCGCTCGTGTACGTGGGCGGGACGAGCGTTTTGTGCCGCGGCTTCGACGAGGCGCGCTTCTTCGACCTCGTGGAGAGCGAGCGCGCGACCTTGTATTTCGCGGTGCCGACGGTGTTCCTGCGGATCGCGGAGCACGCGCGGTTCCACGCGGCGGATCTGTCGCGGCTGCGGCTCGTGATCAGCGGCGGCGCGCCGTGCCCGTTGCCCTTGTTCGAACGTTACTGGGCGCGCGGTCTGCCGTTCCGCAGCGGGTACGGGCTCACGGAGGCGGGCCCGAACAACTTCGGCATCAGCGCGGACGAGGCGCGAAAGAAGCCTGGATCCGTGGGCGCGCCGCTCATGCACGTGACGACGCTCATCGCGCGCGCGGACGGCACCGAGTGCGCGCCGGAGGAGGTGGGCGAGCTGCTCCTGCGCGGGCCGCACCTGTGCGCCGGGTACGATCGCAACCCCGAGGCGACGGCGGCGGCGTTCCATCCGCGCGCCTGCGATCCGTCGGGCCCCGTGTGGCTGCACACCGGCGATCTCGCGCGGCGCGACGCGGACGGCGCGCACTACATCGTGGGCCGCTCCAAGGACATGTTCATCAGCGGCGGCGAGAACGTGTACCCCGCCGAGATCGAGAGCGTGCTGCACGGCCACCCGCGCATCGCCGAGGCCGCGGTCATCGGCGCGCCGGACGCGAAGTGGGGCGAGATCGGCGTCGCGTTCGTGGTCGCGCGCCCTGTCACGGGATCATCGGAAAATGAAGGCGATCTTGATCTGTCGGAGGAGGCGCTGCGCGCGTTCGTTCGCGCGTCGCTCGCGGGCTACAAGGTGCCGAAGCGGTTCGTGATCGCGAGCGAGCTGCCGAAGACGGGCGCCGGCAAGATCGACAAGAAGCTCTTGCTCGAAGGCTGGAGCGCCGAGTCCAGATGAGAGGCGCCCCTCCCATCGCGAACGAAGAGAGCGATTTGGGAGGGGCGGACTTCGCGAAGCGAAGGCCGGGGGAGGGCACCTTCGCAGCTCCCTCTCTTCGCGGGATCATCCGTCGTCGTCGAGGTCGCGCAGGTTCGAGACGAGGGCCCTCGCGCGCGGGCCGAGCCGCACGATGAGGCGCTGCAGGAAGCGCCGGCTCACGCCTGCCATCTGCGCGGCGCGCGTCACGTTTCCGCCTGTTTTTTCGAGGATCCGACGCACGTACACGAGCTCGAAGCTCTCGATCCACGCCTGGCGCGCGTCCTTCAGCGGCAGGTGGATCGGCACCGCGAGCTCCGCGTCTTCGGCGGCGACCGGCGGCGCGCTCACGGGGCCCGATGCGCCGACCATGCCGAGCGACACCGAGCGCTCCACGAAATTGCGCAGCTCGCGCACGTTGCCGGGCCAGCTCCGCGACGCGAGGCCGCGCAGAAAATCCGGAGGCGGCGCCGCGTCGGTGCGCGTGATCTGCTTGTAGAAGTGGGCCGCGAGGATCGGCACGTCCTCCGGCCGATCGCGCAGCGCGGGCACCGGCGCCTCCACCACCGCGAGCCGGTAATACAGGTCCTCGCGAAACGTCCCGTCGTTCACGCAGCGCGCGAGCGAGCGGTTCGTCGCGGCGACGATGCGCACGTCGACGGGGCGCGTCCCGCTCGCGCCGACGGGCCGCACCGTGCGCGTCTCCAGCGCGCGCAACAGCTTCGGTTGCAGCGCCATCGGCATCTCGCCGATCTCGTCGAGGAACAAGGTGCCAGAGCCCGCCTCCTCGAACACGCCGCGCCGATCCGCGATGGCGCCGCTGAACGCGCCGCGCACGTGCCCGAACAGCTCGCTCTCGATGAGGCTCTCCGGGATCGCGCCGCAGTCGATCGGCACGAACGGCCCCGCCGCGCGCCGCGACGCCGCGTGGATCGAGCGCGCGACGACGTCTTTCCCGGTGCCGGTCTCGCCGGTGACGAGCACGGTGGTGTCGGTCGTCGCGACGCGCTCCAGGAGCGCATAGAGCCGCCGCATCTCCACCGACGCGCCGACGAGCTCCCCGAACGACGTGCGGCTCGACAGCTCCAGGAACGTGGGCCCGTCGCCGACGAGGATCTGGAACGCGGAGTCCCCGGCGCGGACGAGCGTGCCCGCGGGGATCTCGGCCTCGCGGATGCGCGCGCCGCCCACGTACGTGCCGTTGGTGCTGCTCAGATCGCGGAGCAGCACCGCGTCCGCGCGCACCCGGATCTCGCAGTGCTGCCGCGACACGGTGGCGTCGTCGATGCGCACGTCGTTCCCTGGCGCCGATCCGATCCGCGCGACGCCGTTCCGCACGGTGAACCGCGCCCCGCGCGCCGGCCCGCCGACGACGAGCACGTCGACGGACAGCACGGGCAGCCCCCGATCGCGCACGGAGACGCGCCGCGTGGCGTCCTCCTCGAACCCAGTGCTCATCCGCTCTCCTCGACGCGCCAATCTGCGCGGCCCGCGATGGTACCGGCTGGAGCCTCGTTCGAGATCTCAGAATGCTGCCCACCCCCGGTCCGTGCTCGCTTCGCTGCGCGCGGCCCGCCCCGCCCAAATCTCTCGCTTCGCTCGTTCAGGGCGGGGAACGTTACGTCGTTCGGAGACGCTCTCAGTAGGGGTTCGGCGGAGGCGGCTTCGGGCCTTTTTTCGCAGGCGAATTCGTCGCGGGCGCGGCGGTAGTGATCGCGCTGGTGGAACGCGGGGCGGCGCTCGTCGATGGACCGCTCGCGGTCGAAGCAGCGGTCGAGGCAGCGGTCGAAGCAGCGGTCGAAGGAGGGGCGGGGTCCTTCGCGACGGAAGGCGGCACGGCGTGCGATGTCGCGGTCGCGTCGTCGCGCGCGTCGACGGAGGCGCGCGTCGTCGCGCTCGATTCGGTGGTGTGGCCCGCGGCGTTGAAGTCGCTCGTTTGCCTTGAAAAGAAGGCGATCCCGAGGAGGACGAGCGCCGCCGCCAGAACCGCCGTCACGATCCCGATCGCGCGCCTTCGCGACGGAGGCGCGGCTTCGATCGCGGGCCGCACCGGCGCGACGATCACGGCGGGCGCGCTCGCACGGACGGTCACCGCGTTCGCAGCGAGCGTCGCGTCGATCGAGGGGACGTTCGCCGCTGTCGCGATCGAAGGCGCGGGCACGGCAGCGCTCGACGGCACCGCAGCGCTTGGCGCAGCGAACGCCGCGGCGCTCGACGGTACCGCAGCGCTTGGCGCAGCGAACGCCGCCGCGCTCGACGGTACCGCCGCGCTCGACGGCGCCGTCCCCGAAGCGGGCGCCGCCGCCTTCGCCGCGTCCATCTCCGCGAGCCGCGCGCGCAGCTCGTCCCGACGCGCGCGCAGATCCTCGCCGACCACCGACGTCACGAGCGCGCCGACCTCCGCGGGCGTCGCCGCCTCCGGCCACGCCCTCGCCAGCGCCGCCGCGAAATCGCGCACCGTCGCGAACCGCGCGTCCGGATCCTTCGCGAGCGCCCGCGCGATCACATCGTCGAGCGCCCCGCCGAGCGCCGGCACCGCCTCGCTCATTCGCGCCGGCACCTCGCGAAGCACGCGCTCGAACGTCTCGAAATCCGTCGCCCCGCGGAACAGACGCTTCCCCGCGAGCGCCTCCCACGCCACCACCGCGAGCGACAGCTCGTCCGACCGCGCGTCGAGCGCGCCGCGCTGCACGTACTCCGGCGCCATGTACCCGGGCTTGCCCTTCAGCGTCCCCTGCGTCGTGAGCGGCCGCTCCCCGGCCCACTCCTTCACCGTCCCGAAATCCGAGACGCGCGCCACCCCGTCGACGCCGACCAGGATGTTCTGCGGCGAAATATCCCGGTGCACGAGCCCGAGCGGCGCCCCGTCCTCGCCCGTCGCCTCGTGCACCGCCGTGAGCCCCGCGCACGCGTCGAGCACGATGCGCATCGCGACCGACGTCGGGATCCGCTCGTTTCGCCGAGCAAAATGCGCGAGCAGCGTCGAGAGCGTCGCGCCCTCCACGTAGTCCATCACGAGCTGGATCGCGTCGCCCGACACCTCCACGTCGCGCACGTCGACGACGTTCGCGTGCCGGAACCGCGCCGCGATCCGCGCCTCCGCGAGCGCCGCCTCCCGCATCTCCGCGAGCTCCAGCAGGTGCGCGTGCGGCCGCTTGATCGCGACGATCTGCCGAAACCCCGCGGGCCCGTCGAGCGCGCCGAGGTACACCGTCGCCATCCCCCCGGACGCGAGCTTCACGAGCGGCCGATACCGAAACCCGCGCTCGTCCACGGCGATCGGAGTCATCGGAACGTCACGCGCAACCCGAGCGCCGCCGGCCCCACCACGATCGCGGCGGACGTCGTCGGCTGCGACGCTCCCGGTTCGCCGCGCACGGACGTCGCAGGTCCGCCGGACGTCGCGGGCGCCTTCGCGGGAGGAGCGCCGCGCCCGCCGAAGATCGTGATGACCGTGAGCACGGACGCCGCCACCGCGAGCCCCGCCGTGACGCCGATCAGCACGTTGGTGCGGTCCTGCGCGAAGGCGCCGTGCCGCGCGCGCTCGGTGCAGTCGCCGTGCTTCGGCCCGTCGCACCCGAGCGCGACGAACGCGTCGTGCTTCTCCTTCGTGTCGATCGCGGACGCGATCGTGAACCCCGCCGCCACCGCCGTGACCGCGCCGGCCGTCACGGCCCACACCGGAGAGATCCGCGGCCCGCCGCCCGCAGCCATCGCCGGATCGCCTGCATTTCCCGAAGATCCCGACGCAGCGCCCGCACCCGAAGATCCCGACGCAGCGCCCGCACCCGCCGCGGTGCCTGCGCCCGAAGCGGCGCCCGCACTCGCCGCCTCCGCTCCCGCTCCCGCAGGCACCTCGATCGCCGCAGCCTCCCCGCCCGCGATCGTGACGGTGCGCGACCACGTCCCCGCGCGGACCGTGTGCGCGCCCGGCAGCACCACCGCCGCGCGCCCCGCCTTCACCGACGCGCCGTCGATCGTCGCGTCCGCGCTCGGCGTGAGGCGCCCCGTCCGCCGCCGCGCCGCGTCGCACTGCGCGCGCCGCTCCGTGGGCACCGAGCCGTCCGCGGAGCGCGCCGCCGCGCGGTCGCACAGCTCGGCGCCGAGCACCGCGTCGTCCGCCGCCGCCGCCGCTTCCAGCGCGGCCCCGAGCGCGGCCGGGGAGGGCACCAGCGCGTCCGCCGTCGCGAACGCCCGCGCCGCCTCCGCGAAGGCGCCCTTCGACTGCGCCGCGACCCCGCGATCGTAGGCCTCCCGAGCGCGCGCCCGGACCGCCGCGTCATCCCCGTGCGCGCGCCCGGCCCCGAGGATCAGCGCGCCGCCCACGAGGATGGCCGCGAGCCGTGCGGTGTGCCGCGCTCCAGCGGGTGCCGCGACGGGCTGCGTCGCACCGCCTGCATCCACCGCCCGTTTCCACGTTCCGTCGCGAGAGCCCATGGCTGCCAGAGAAATGCGAGCGCGCAGCATACTCCGAAGGCCCCCCGCGCGTCGCAGAAGCTGGTCGGGCGCGCGTCGTCGCCGAGCGGGCCATCCCGTTGAAAGGCCCGCGCGCCGCGAAAAGGCGCCTGGTGTAGGCTCGCGCGCGTGCGGTCCACGGCGCCTCTCCACCTCTTGCTCTCGACGCTCGTCCTCGCGGTCGTCCCCGCCTGCTCGTATTCCTGGGAGATTGGCAAAGGCGAGGGCGGCACCGGCGGCACCGGCGGCGCCGCGGGCGGCTCGGGGGGTGCGTCGTCCACGACCACTGGCACGGACGCGTGCCCTTCGCTCGAAAATGCCATGAAAACGGCTCAAATCGACGCACAGGCCTGCTCGTACGCCGGCGCGCAGGTCCAGGGCGAGTGCGCCTCTTCGGTGCCGGACGCCTGCGGATGCAAGGTGTTCGTGAAAGACGCGTCCTCGGCCGCGACGAAGGCCTTCACGAGCGCCGTGAGCGCCTTCGACGCCGCCGGTTGCTCCCCGTCGTGCGCCGGATGCTCGGCTCTGCAGACCGGCACATGCCTGCAAAACGCCTCCGTCGTGCACTGCGTCCCCTGATCGCCACGGACGCGCCGTTCGAGATCGAAGAACGGTGCCCACCCCCGGTCGGTGCTCGCTTCGCTGCGCGCCGCCCGCCCCGCCCAAATCTCTCGCTTCATAAAACGTCAACGATTGCATCCGTTCCGCTGCGGACTCCGCGGAGCCGAGCTCCGCTCCGCCTACGCGGACCGGACTCCGTCGTTCCAGTGGCGGCCGGGTCGTTCAGGGCGGGGGGAGCGTCACGCGTGACGCGCCCCTTCGGCGAAACCCCGCGTCACCGCCGGCGCGCACGGAGCAGGGGAGTTGTCAGAAATGCCTTGTTTTGAAGGCGTTTCGTGCGGAGACGGCCGCGGCACGGGCGCTGCTAAAGGGGCCGGCGCGACCCCTCGCCACGGAGCCGAACCCCATGTCCCAGATCTCTCGCATTGCCATCCTCTCCGCGATCATCGCCGCCGCCGGTTGCGCGCCGCCCGTCGATAGCGACGACGAGGACACGGGCACTTCGGCCGACAACCTCACGCAGGTGTCCGCGTTCGGGTCCAACCCCGGCGGGCTCAACATGTACACGTACGTCCCTGCGGGCCTGTCGGGCAACGTGCCAGTCGTGGTGGCGCTCCACGGCTGCTCGCAGACGGCCGCCAACTACGCCAACGTCGGTTGGAACCAGCTCGCCGATCAGTGGAAGTTCATCGTGGTCTATCCGGAGCAGAACACCGGCAATAACCCCGTTCGCTGCTTCCGCTGGTACGACTCCACGCAGATCACCCGCGGCCAGGGCGAGGTGGAGAGCGTCCGGCAGATGGTCGATTACGTGAAGTCGCACTACACGGTGGACGCCGATCGCGTGTTCGTGACGGGCCTCTCCGGCGGCGCGGCGCTCACCGTGGCGCTCCTCGCGACGTACCCCGATGTCTTCGCGGCGGGCGCCCCGATGGCGGGCATGCCGTACGGCTGCGCGTCCACCATCAACGACTCGTTCACCTGCATGAGCGGCGTCGACAAGACCCCGCAGGCGTGGGGCGATCTCGTCCGCGCGAAGATGCCGAAGAACCCCCCGCGCGTGCCGCGAATCTCGATCTGGCAGGGGTCCAGTGACACCACGGTGAAGCCCGTCAATCAGACCGAGCTCGTGGACCAGTGGACGAACGTCCTCGCGACGGACCAGACCGCCGACGTCACGGAGACGGTGAGCGGCGCTGCGCACAAGGTGTATCTCGACATGGGCGGCAACCCGGCGGTGGAGACGTACACGATCTCCGGGATGGGCCACGGCACGGCGGTGGACCCGGGCTTCGCCCCCGCGGGCGGCTGCGGCACGGCCGGCGCGTACATCCTCGACGCCAACATCTGCTCTTCGTACTACGCGGGCCTGTTCTTCGACCTCGACATGGCCTCTGGCAGCGGCGGAAGCGGCGGCGCAGGTGGCAGTGGCGGTGCCGGCGGGAGCGGCGGCGCAGGCGGCAGTGGCGGTGCCGGCGGAAGCGGCGGGAGCGGCGGCGCAGGTGGTAGTGGTGGTTCCGGTGGTTCCGGCGGGAGTGGTGGTTCCGGCGGGAGCGGCGGCGCAGGTGGCAGTGGTGGTTCCGGCGGGAGCGGCGGCGCAGGTGGCAGTGGCGGCTCCGGCGGAAGCGGCGGCGGCACGTGCACCGATTACTACGAAGCCAACTACTACCACGTCGTCCACGGCCACGCGGTCCAGTGCGGCGCCTTCAACAGCTATGTTTGCGCGAAGGGCTCCGGCACCCAGTTCGGCCTCTACAACCTCACTCAATCGTGGGTGAAGATGACGGCGCCGGGCTACTACGAGCCTGGCAAGTGCCAGTAACCGCCTCCTTTCAGAGTCGTACTACGCGATTTCATCATTGCCATTCGAGCCCGTGCGACGCTCCAGCGCTGACCCCCTCCCTTCGCGAACGACAGTGAGCGATTTGGGAGGGGCGGGCGCGCGAAGCGCGCGACCGGGGGTGGGCACCCGAGATCTGCGACATTCCTTGTTCCCTCGCGAAAGTTGCGCTTGCGAGAGGGGGTATTCCAAACCGTAGCGCCAATGCGGAAGACTTTGCGTGCCTGTCGAGAGATGGAGTGGCATACACTCCGGGGTCTCGCGCCTGGCACCACCCCGCGGCGCCTCTTCTTGCCAATCAAGGTTTTCTCCCGCGCAGCCCTGTGGCGTGCGCCGGGCACTCTCGATCACGTCCTTCGCCTTTCTCAGGAGACGACACCCATGATTCTCTCGAAGACTTCTCTCCTTGCCCTCCTTTCGACTGGCCTCTTCGTGGCGTCCGTCGCCGGCTGCGACAGCGACACCAGCGGCAGCGGCGGCTCGACCGGCGGCTCCACCACGACGACCTCCTCCGGCGGCTCCACGGGCGGCATGGGCGGCTCGACCGGCGGCTCCACGGGCGGCGCGACCGGCGGCACCACGTCCTCGGGGATGGACTTCTCCACCTCGGACAAGATCCTCGCGTACCTCAACGGCAAGACGCTCGTGATGGAAGGCGCGGACATCCCGACCGACCCGAACGGCTTCAACGAGAACGTCAACTTCGGCTCTGCGACGCAGTGCTACTCCAAGGTGACGATGACGCCGACCGACGCCGCGTGGCACGTGGCCTCGGACCTCGGCACGCTCAACAACGCGCCGAACAAGGGCGACGTGGGCATGTGTGATCACGCCACCGTCTCCACCATGGTCGCCTTCGACTCGACGGCCATCCTCATCGAGAACGTGACCGCGGACTGCTTCGACTTCACGGCCACGTACGTCGGCTTCAGCCAGGAAGGGCGCGGCAAGATCGCGGCGGACGGCTCGTCGCTCGATCTGGAGCTCTTCTTCGGCGGCCAGGCGACCGGTCACCGCTGCGCGGACGGCGCGGTCGGCGCGATGACGGTGAAGCTGAACGGCGCGGATTTCAAGGGCGACGCCGTCCAGACGTACCAGGTCTCCGCCATGTGACACGCCACGAGGGGCGCCCGCAGTCGTCCCCACGCCCGCGAGATCGGGCGAGGTAAACATCGAGTCGCCGCGAGAGGAACAGGGCCTCTCGCGGCCTCCGCGGGCGCCCCGTCCTCTCCCCACGGAACCGAGGAACATGCGCTCGCTCCCGCGTCCCCGGAGGACGCTCACCGCCTCCGCCGTCACACTGTCACTCTCCGCGACTCTGCTCCTCGCGAGCACCGCCCGCGCCGAGGGCCCGGCCGCCAACGTCGACCAATACGTCCTCTGGCGCGAGAGCCACGACCGCAGCGGCGACGCCAAGCCCGAGCAGCTCACCCTCATCAACTACATGTTCTTCCGCGCCACCGCGACGAACATGCTGGGCGATCCGTCGGGTCTGAAGGGCGTCTCGCTCGGCCCCATCGGCCAGATCGGCGGCAGCTTCACGCGCGTGGGCGACAATGCGAACGGCTATTACGTGGAGCAACGGTGGATTCCGGTCCTCCAGTACAGCCCCTCGTTCGTCGATGGACTGGCATCCTTCCGCGCGCAGATGGAGGTCGACTTCACGTGGGGCCTCGCGGCCAATCAGGTGCAGCCCAACCAGGGCGGCGGCCTCAACGCGGACGAGGTGAACATCCAGACGAAGAACGTCAACGTCTCGATTTACCCCACGCGGGACCCGGAGGAGCTGTCGATCGTGCTCGGCACACAGGCCATGTACGACTCGATCTACGACCCCGCGACGACATCGCTCTTCGACATCGTGCGCACGGGCTACAAACTGGCATTCTTCGGCACCGACGCGACGGGCATGGCCGTGTATTCGAAGCTCTTCGGCCTCGCGAAGATCGGCCTCTTCCCCTTCGGCTCGGCGCAGCCCGACAAGGCCTCCAAGAACGATCCGCGCTTCTCCTTCGCGGGGATGTTCACGGCGGACGCCGCGTATCCGATCTGGCCCGGCACGATCGTCGGCGCCTCGTACTGGCACCTTCAGGACGACACGAAGGGCGCCGCGTACGCGTACGAAGGCCTCGTCAAATCCGGCCCCGCCTCCACCGGACTCGGCTCGTTCACCGGCGTGCCGCAGTTCAACCTGCAAGAGCCGACAGGGCACGTGGAGTACGTCGGCCTCAACTTCCACCACAACCTCGCGTTCAACACGTCGCGCCTCGCGGCGAGCGGCTTCGCGATGTTCAACTGGGGCCGCTTCACGAGCACGAAGGAGGGCGCCCCGCTGAAGAAGGTGGATATCCGCGGCGTCTCCGCCAACCTCGAGGTCGACTACAAATACGGCCGCACGAACGGCGACCAGATCACGCTCGAAGGCATGTTCACGTCGGGCGACGACAACCCGAACGACAAGCTCTATACGAGCGCCTTCACGATCAACAACTACGGCCTCCCCGGCGCGGTGTGGTTCAACCACAAGACGCTCCTTCTGTTCCCCTTCACGAGCACCGTCAACAACTACACAGGCCAGGTGACGGACATCTCGAATCAGGGGTACGGCCTCCTCGCGGGCATCGCGACGGCCTCGCGCGATCTCATCCCCAACAAGCTCAACGCCAAGATCGGCACCGCCGTGGGAGAGAGCGCGGTCAACCCGTTGCCGAACGCGGACGGCACGACGCGCGGGCGCTTCCTCGGCTGGGAGATCAACGCCGAGCTGAAGTACACGATCCGGTATCTGATGACGGTCGGCCTCCACGGAGGGTACCTGTTCAAGGGCTCTCCGGCGGGCGGGTTCAAGGGCTCGTTCCACAATGGAAACCCGCAGGTCACCGCGGATCCGTGGGCCGCGTTCACCACCTTCACCTGGTACGCCTTCTGAGGGGAGCCGAACCATGAAACAAGGCATCTGCAAACTGGCAATGATCGGGGCCCTGGCGCTCGCGACTGGCTGCGTCCGCTCGTACAACCGGGAGCCGGCCCTCGCTTTCCAGGACGTGTCGTATTCGTCGACCGCGGGCTGCGCGTGGCCGGCCGGCACGCTGCGCCTCCCCGGCGTGGAGGCGAAACACAAGCTGGAGACGCCGCTCCACGTCGCCTACATCGAACGCAACCCCGCGGGCGACGTGCCGGTCATCTTCGTGCACGGCCTCGGGAGCAGCCTCAAGTTCTGGCGCTACCAGATCGACACGTTCGCGGAGAAGGGATACCGCGTCATCGCCGTCGACCTGCCGGGATACGGCAAGTCGGACAAGCCCGCTTCCTTCCCGTACTCGATGGAAGCGATGGCCGACGTCGTCGCGGAGGTGGCCAGTGCGCTCCACGCCGACAAGCCGATCGTGATCGGCCACTCGATGGGCGGGCAGACGGGCCTCTCGTACGCGATCCGCTACCCCGACAAGCTCCGCGCGCTCGTGCTCACGTCCCCGGCCGGCTTCGAGCCGTTCTCGGTGCGCGAGAAGGAGTGGTTCCGGCGCGTGTTCTCGACGCGGCTCATCAAGAAGGCGACGGAGTATCAGATCTGGGGCTCCGTCCGCTCGCAGAACTTCCAGAAATGGAAGCCTGAATACGAGTGGCTGATCGAGGACCGCGTGCGCCTCGCGAAGTCGCCCGAGTTCGACGCGTACGCCTACGCGAACGTCCGCACGGTGGACGGTCTGCTCAACGACGACTTCGTCCGCGGCAGCCTCGACAAGATCACGGCGCCGACGCTCATCGTCTTCGGAGAGGACGACTCCCTGATCCCGAATCCGTTCCTCCACGGAGGCAACGCGAAGGACCTCATGGAGGTCGGCCACAAGGGGATCAAGGGCTCCGAGCTCGTGCCGCTGGCCGGCTGCGGGCACATGATCCAGATGGATTGTTCGGTAGAATACAACGCAGCGGTGGAGAAATTCATCGCCGCGCACAAGTAGTATCCCGCCCGGAGAGCGGGCCCCCCGTTCGCTCGATTACTTGCCAGCTTCGGGCGCGGGGGGCGCCGTCACCTTCACGGAGGTGATGAGATCGCGGAACCGGATCTGGTTCTCCGTGATCACGAGGCCGACCGCCACGAGCCGCGGATTCACCTCGTTGAGCCGCGCGGACGCCTTCGTCAGACGATCCGTGAGGTCCTTCTTCAACGCCTCGGCCTCGGCCGTCTTGATCTTCTCCAGCGCCTTCAAGCTGCGGCGGTGCTGCTCGCTCTGCTGCTCCAGGAGCACGCGCTCCGTCTCCAGTTTGTCGCGCTCGTCGATGGCGCCGACGAGC
>JAXLYM010000044.1:0-35697 GCA_046351455.1 Polyangiaceae bacterium | reverse complement strand
TCGCGGAGGCGGAGCAGCCGAGTCAGGACGAGGGAAAGGCCCTCTTCGACGCGGGCCTCTCGAACGGTCACGGAGACTACGCGGGCGTCCCCAACCCGGTCGGGACCGACGTGCCGGTCGCGCTCCTCATCACGGAGGACGTGTCCGCGAGCGACTGGCTCCCTCTCGGGTTCAAGGGCGCTCCGAAGGCGAAGATCTTCGGCCCCTTCGAGACGAACGGCGCCTTCTCCACGCGGTACGCCTTCGGCTACTGGTTCGGGATCAGCTACGTGATGGCGGTCGGCGACTCCTTCCTTCCGGACGGGACCACCGCCAACGGCACCGGCGTCGCGCCCGACGTCGTCGTGCTCCCCAAGCAGTCGGATCTGATGTACGGAAAAGACACCGTCTACGAAGCGGCGCTCGCGTGGGTCCGCTCGGAGCTCAAGCCGTGAGCGCCCCCATGACGCAACTCCACCTCTCCCGGACGCTCGCGTGGACTCTGGCCCTCGCGGCGACATCGCTCCTCCCCGCGTGCGGCGTCGACGAGACGGTCAACTCCGTCGACACCGGCACCACCGCGACGGAGACGACCACCACCACGGACACCTCGGGCACCGGCGGCACGGGCGGCTCCCCCGAGAAGGTGATTCGCACCGTCGAACAGCGGAATCCGTTCGGGGACGTCGCCGAGACGAAGAACCTCCTCTGGGACGGCGACTTCGAGTGGACGAGCCCCTTCTCCGACCAGTATGGCTGGCTGTTCGGGCCGCCGTATTCGTTCGCGTTCCCCTCGGCCACCATCGGCGCCGCGTGCCTGTCCGGCGTGAAGTGCGCCAGCATCCCCAAGAACAAGTCGATCCTGGGCATCGGCGTGACGAGCTCCGTCGCCGACATCGAGGTCGTCGCGCACGCGAAGCCGAAGACCGGCGTCTGCAAGGACGTCGACGTGGCCCTCCTCGACCCGGACAATTCGCAGAAGGACGCGGAGGTGCCCGCCGCGACGGAGGCGCCCGGCGCGGACGGATGGTGCCTGTATACGGCCAAGATCACCCTGTACGGCAAGAAGGTCTATCTGCTGATCGACAACAACACCGGGGACGAGCTGCTCACCGACGACGAGGTGGTCCGCCCGGAGCCGGCCGGAGCGCCGCCGCCTCCTCCGCCGCCGATGGGCCCGGCCCGCGCGGAGGTGGTGTTCCGTCGCGACGCGGCGCGCGCGGCGATCGACCTCTTCAAGCGCCCTGTCGACCCCCCCAAGAGCCCGGCGCGCCGCGCCTTCGAGGAGCACCTCGGTCGATGAGACGAACGACGCACCTCCTCTCTCTGGCCGCGCTCGCGGGCGCGCTGACGGCCACGCTGGCGCCCTCCGCGCGGGCCGGCGACTTCACCGTGAAGGGCGAGTACGCGAAGGACCCGAGCGCGGTGGCCTTCCTCGACTTCGAGTCGGAGCCGTCGCGCTACTTGCCACCGGACGCGGACCCAGCGTGCGCGGCCGTCGCGTACAAGCTGTCTCAGGCCGACGACGCCCTCGAAACGAAGGGGTTCGCGACGGTGCAGGTCAACCTGGACAAGGGCTGCGCCGAGCGCTTCAACGTCACCCTCCCATCGAAGAAGGCCAGTTATCGCGCGACCGCGTGGATCCGGCACGGCCGCGCGAGCCTCACGTTCGTGGTGCTCTATCAGGACGGGAGCGGCCTCGTCCCGACGTACGTGGCGATGGGGCCGACCGGCCGCACGACGAGCGACGGATGGGTGGAGATGGCCTCGAATCCGTTCTCCGTCGACGGCGGCAAGCTCGCGCAGGCCTACATCAAGGTCACCGATTTCGCGGGGACGGCCGGCGCCGACATCGACGCGGTGGAGATCGTCCCGGCCGGCGCCTTCGCGGCGCAACAGGCGTGCTCCGGCATCTCGGATCCGGTGTGCGGCGCCGACTCGATGTGCGTGCACGGCATCTGCGCCCGCGGGAACAACGCGGTTCCTCCGCTGCCGGGCGTCACGATCAAGGACGCGATGGTGGACGCGATCGCCGAGCGGTTGCGCGTCTATTTCGGCGGCGCCCGCTCGCGGAAGGAGCGCCTCCCGGAGGCGCTCGCGACCGTGGAGACCATGCGAAAGGCCGAGTCGGGCTGGCAGTTCTGGGGCCGATTCGCGCGCGCCGTGACGGAGCTCACCGACTGGCACACCAACATCGGCCTCGGCCTCGGGATCGACCCGCGGTACAGCCTCCACGCGTGCTTCATCGAGGGCGACGCGGACCTCACGCACAAGACGTATCCCAAGGACCCGCAGTACTCGGACATCCTCGTCTCGCACGCGAGCTCCGGCGGGGCGGCGGGCCTCTCGCGCGGCGACCGGCTCCTCGCGATCGACGGACAGCACCCCATCGCGTGGGCGCGCGCGCTGCGGAAGCTGGATCCGGGCTTCCACGCGGCCACGGATCCGGAGGTGCACGCGGACCTCGTGGAGGCGCTCGGCGGCCCCGCGTGGATGGGGAACCTCATCGTCAAATACGCCTCCACGATCACCGTGATCCGGTGTGACGCGGCGGCGGGCACGTGCGCGGGCGCCCCCGAGACGATCCAGGTGGCCAGTCTGACGGACGGCTCCGGCGGGGACGTCTTCTGTGACAACCGCCCATTTTACCACCTCGGCGCGGCGAGCCCCGGCGACAACCACGCTGTCTTCTGGCCCTTCTTCGAGGGCGTCGTGGACGACACGACCCCGGAAGAGGCCATCTACGGCGTCGTGTGGGACAACCTCTACGGCGGCGGCGACCCGAACGGCTTCGTCAACGGCAACCTCAAGACCCTGATCGCCAAGTGGAAGGCGAGCGCGCGCGGCGTCCTCCTCGATCACCGCGCGGGCAACGGCGGAACGCTGGATTCGCCGACGCTGCTCACCACGCTGGTGCGCCCGCCGGGCATCGCCGCGACCATCCTGATGCCGATCGAGACAGCCGGGTTCGACGGCCCGGCGGACGCGAACGCGGGATTTGCCCTCTTCGAGGCGAACAAGACGAAGACGCCGTACAACGTGGGGTCCGCGGACTACGATCCGGACTTGCCGGTGGCGCTCATCCTCCATCGGGACGGCTCGGCCAGCGACTACCTGCCTCTCGGGATGAAGGGCTCTCCGAAGGTGCGGCTGTTCGGTCCGCACGCGACGGCGGGCGCTTTCTCGACGTACGTGCAGCTCTCGTACGAGGGAGTGCTCGATTTCCAGATCGCGTCCGGCGACACGATCCGCGCGGACGGACAGGCCTTGATCGGGCACGGCGTGGAGCCGGACGAGGTCGTCCAGCAACGTCAATCGGATCTGCTCGCCGGCAAGGATTCTCTGCACGAAGCGGCGCTCGCGTGGGTGCGCGCGCACCTCAAGGAGACGCCGTGAATCGCCCTCTCTTGCTGACTGCCACGCTCACGGGGGCGGCGCTGCTCTTCGGCTGCAGCGTCTCGGAGACGGTGAACGCCGTGTCCAGCACCACGACCACGACCGAGACGACCACCACCACCGCGAGCGACACCTCGACGCCGCCGGACAACACGCCCCCGAAGCGCACGGTGGAGGTGCGCAATCCGCTCGCGGGGCCGGCCGGGAACCTGCTTCTGGACGGGGATTTCGAGCTGTCCACCTCGCATGGACCGGGCCAGTACGGGTGGCGCGCGTTCAACAGCGCGGGCACGGGCGAAGTCCGCATGTTCCTGGAGACGGGCGGACTCTGCCGCTCCGGCCTCACGTGCGCCAAGTTCCACAAGGGCGAGCTGCTCCTCGGCCGCGGGACGGCCGCGGCGCACGGCAAGGGCCACATGGTCGAGATGTGGGGGAAGATGCCAGAGGGCGTCGGGTGCGCGAAGGTCTCGCTCATCCTGGTGACGTGCGACACCTTCACGGTGCTGAAGAAGGCCACCGTCGACAAGGATCCAGAGGGCGGCTGGTGCCACCATCACGCGACGTTGCCGCCTTCGGATGTGTCCTTGTGTTTCTATCTCCAGAATTTCTTGGGGGACGCGGATGAAGCGGTGCTCGACAGCGCGGTTCTGGCGCCGAACGACGGCACCGTTCCCTTCAAGATGCAGGAGGAGACGAACGAGCCGGTCGACGCGGAGACGTCGAGTCGCCTCCAGACGCTGCGAGGGACCGTGTTGCGGACGATGCCGTTCGGGAAGGCGCCGGACGTCGGGCTCTCGCGGCCGGACTGACCCTTACAGCGTGCCAGTCGGGCTCGGGGGGGAGGGGGACGCGGCGGGGGCGGGGGCGGCGTACACCCAGGCGAAGACCTCGCTCATCACGCGGACGGCGGAGTCTCCGTAATCTCCGTGGCGCGCGCCCGGCAGCTCGAAGTAGCGGGCGCGGACTCCGGCCTTCGTGGCATGCTGGGCAGCCTCGATGAGGTGCTGTTTCAGGTCGCGGCCGCCCGCCACCACCGCGATGCCGAGCGCGTCGTGGAAGCTCGACGGGGCGTGCTCTTTCGGGCCCGCGACGAGCACCGCGCGCTTGTACCGGGCCGGGAATCGACGGACCAGCGCTTCGGCCCGCGCGGAGCCCTGCGAATAACCCACCAGCGTGATCGCGTCGAGATCGAGGGGGGCGCTGCGCACGGCGGACACCGCGCGCAACGCGGCGAGGATGCGGCGATCCGTGCGGTCCACGCCGTCCCCCCACTTGTAGCCGCCCTCTTTGCATTTCTCGTCGCCGAACAGCGCCACCACCGTGCCGTAATGAATGGCCGCGTCCGTCCACGCGCGGAACTTGGTGATGTCGCCGCAGCGGCCGTGCAGATACACGATCGCCTGCTTGTTGCCGACCGCTCCGTGCGCCACGTGCGCCGTGAGATCGCCCGCCACCTTCACCTCGACAGGCAACGTCGCGTCGAACCGCTCCTTCGGCGGCTCGGGGGCCGGGGCCACCGGAGAGGCGGAGTCCGCCGGGGCCGCGGCCACGGGAGGAGCCGAGTCTGCGGGCGCCGCGGACGTGGCTGTCGGAGGAGGGGAGTCGCCGCGGGGGGGCGGCGGGGCGGCAGACGGGACGCACGCTGTCAGCGTGAGCGCGAGGAGGAGCGGACAGGCGCGTGCCACGGCACCAAGCTCCACGCGAGCCCTCGGGCGCGAGGAGAGGCGACAACCCCCAAAAAACAAGGGCAACAGCACTTCTTTACTGGTCAGTTGATGATCGTCTCGCAACCGAGCGCGATCTCGATCTTGGCCGTGAAGTCGTCATGCAACGTGCCGCACGTCGCCGGGCACAGGATGATCTTCGACGGGTTGGACGGGGGGTCGTAATACCATCCTCCCTTCGGGCCGCAGCTCGATACTTGAGGGATGAACACCGGGTCTTTGCCGGTGTACGTGACGATCACGTTCACCTCGGTGACCTGGAATTCGCCGTCGGCCACCTTGTCCGGGATCGCGTAGTCGCACGGGAGGGCCTGGCCGCGGACCTTCGCGAGCGCCTGCTTGAACTGCTCCTCCACATTGACGTTGCTCACCAGGATCGCCGAGCCCGTGCCGCCCGCCGCAGCGACGCCGTCCGCGAAGGACTGGTCCACGCCCGGGAGGCCGATCACGTACGTCGCGACTGGCGGGTTGAAGGTGGCGCCCGTCGTCGCGAGCTGCTCGATCACGGCCGGATCTTCCGGGTTGACGCCGGAGCACGACGCCGCGGGGCCCTGGGGCTTGCCGTCCGTCACGAGGAGCACGGCTGTCCTTCGATTGGCGTCGTTCGAGGCGATGTCGATGCCCGCCAGGATGCCGCCGCCGAGCGCCGGATACACCGGGGTGCTGAATCCGTCGGGCGAAGCCGCGGCGAGCGCGTCCACGATCGCCTGCGCGTTGCCCGGCAGATCCGCGAACGGCACCTCCGGAGTCTGATACGCCTTCTGATCGCACACTGGCGTGTTGTCCGCCGGCCGCGGGAAGAAGCGCAGGCCCACCGCGATGCCGGCGGAGGCCGCGTCGTTCACGAAGGCGCCGAGGCCCGCCTTCGCCGCGTCCCATTTGAAGCCCGCCATCGAGGACGATTTGTCCACCAGCATGTAGAGGGTGACGGGGTGTGTCTTCGCCGCGACCGTGGAGTATCCGCAGTTGTTGTCCGGCGTCGCCCCGTCGGGCAGCTCACCGCCGGCGGACGTGGAGCCGCCCGTGAAGAGGTTGCCGCCGCCGCCCGCGGTCCCCGTCGTCGTGCCGCTGCTGCCGGGCGGTAACGTCGAGTCCGGAGAGCAGGCCCATAGCACAGCTCCGGAGAGCACGCATGCCACCGTCGAACCAAAGAGGTAAGTCACGAAGCGCATCGCCCCGGAGAGTACCGGATCCCGCGCGCGCCACAACTGCTGTCCTTCGATCGACCGAGAAATCTCGCGTCACGGCGGGTTCGTGTGCAGCGGACACGAAGGGCGCCGGGCTCAGCCTGCGACGCTCCATAATGACGCGCTGCATGTTCTGCAGCCCTCCGTCGCATTTGTTCTTTTCTTGTCGGAAAAGGACCGGCAGGATTGGCGCCATGAGAAGTCCCACGCTTGTTTCCTCCTTTGCGCTCATGCTCCTCACCACCTCGCTCGCCGGCTTCGGGTGCGCGAACAGCGACAGCGTCGGATCCCACGGCGGATCGGCCGGATCCGGCGGCACCGGCGCCTCCGGCGGCACGGGCACGGCCGGCTCGGAAGAGACGCTCACCACGGGCGGCACGGGCGGCACGACCGGCTCCGGCGGCACCACGGGCAGCGGCGGGACCGGGGGCGACACGGGCGGATCGACCGGCGGAACGGGCGGCGAGACGATGACGACGACGTCGAGCACGACGATGGACCCGTGCGCGAACGGCTGCCTGATGGGCACCTACGATATCGACAACAACCCGCTGACTGGCATGTGCGGCTGCGAGTACATGTGCGTGCCCACGGGCGCGGACGACCCGATCGACGGCGCCTTCCTCGACTCCAACTGCGACGGCGGGGACGGCCTCGTCGAACAGTGTGTCTACGTCTCCGCGAGCCAGGGGGACGACGCGGCCGCGGGCACGCGCCAGGCGCCGATGAAGAGCATCAACGCGGCCATCGCGCAGGCGAAGACGAACAGCGTGCCGGCGGTCTGCGTCTCGGGCGAAATCTATAACGAGCAGATCGTGATGGTGTCGGGGATCAGCCTGTACGGCGGCTTCGATCAGAACGACCCGGACTTCAAGTTCAAGCGCAAGGACGGTATCACGACGACGATCAACGCGGCCGCCGTGGGCATCGCGGCCCCGCAGATCGACGCGGACACCAACATCGACGGCATCACGCTCAACGTCACGGCGGACCCGAATCCGGGCGCGACGACGTATGGAGTGTTGCTCGGCGGCGGTATCGGGCAGCTCTATCTGCGGTACAACTACATCACGGTCGCGGGCGGAAACGACGGCGTGCCCGGCATGGACGGCTCGGCGTGGGCCTCGGCGGCGCCCGGCGGCGGCAATGGACAACAAGGGTGCAGCGGCTGCTCCGGCAACGGCGCGGGCGCGGCGGCCCCGGTGTGCGACGAGCCCGGCGGCAAGGGCGGTGACGGCGGTTACGGCTCGCAGTCCGGACAGAACGGCTCCCCCGGCTCCGGCGGCGCGGCGGGCGGCGCGGGATCGGCCTCGAACGCCTGTTTCGGCAGCACCAGCACGGCGGACGGCGGCACCGGCGGCATGAATGGCAACGTCGGCTCCCCCGGCGCGGGCGGCGCCTCGATTGGCACCGTCGCGAACGGCGCATATCAACCTGCCAATGGCATGCCCGGAATGCCCGGCACCAATGGTAAAGGCGGCGGCGGCGGTGGCGGCGGCGGCGGCGGACAGGACGTCGGCGGCGTGTTCTGCAACTCCGATCGTGGCGGCGGCGGCGGTGCCGGCGGATGCGGCGGCAAGGCCGGCAATCTGGGCAGCGGCGGCGGCGGTGGCGGCGGCTCGTTCGCAGTGTTCGCGGCGTCCGGCAAGATCACGCTGGAGAACAACTACGGATTGACGTCCGGCAAGGGCGGCAACGGTGGAAAGGGCGGCAACAGCACCGCTGGTCAAACCGGCGGCCCCGGCGGCAACGGCGGCGCCAAGCAGGACGACTCCGACGCTGGCGGCCCCGGCGCGAAGGGCGGTAACGGCGGAGCGGCGGGCCCCGGCGGCGGCGGCGGCGGCGGCCCGTCGGCGTGCCTCGGCCACAGCTCGGCGGCGCAGGTGGTCTATGGAATGGGCCAGAAGGGCAACAGTTGCTCTTCGGGTATTCCGGGCTCCGGCGGCCCCGGCGGCACCGGCCCCGCGGGCGCAGTCGCGTCCCCCGGCACGAACGGCGTGTCGGGACAGAACGTCCAGGTCAACTGAGAGAGAAACACCTTGCCGCGGCGGCGGGGGCACCATAAGGACCCTGTCGCCGTGACGAGATCGCCTGTCCCTCCCGAAGCTGCGCGCGCCGTCTGCGAGATGGGGCGCTTCTTTGCGGCGCGCGGCTCCGTGCCTGCGACCAGCGGCAATTTCTCGGTGCGCACCGGCCCCCGATCGGCCGCGATCACGCGGTCCGGCGTCGACAAGGGGGAGCTCGTGCCGGCGGACGTGCTCGCCGCAGACATCCACTCTCCGCCGCCCGAGGGCTCGTCCGCGGAGACGGCGCTCCACCTCCGACTTTATTGCGATCGGCCGGAAATCCAGGCGATCGTGCACACCCACGCCGACTGTGCGGCGGTGATCTCCCGGCTCGGGGGCGACGTGGTGCTCACCGGGTGGGAGCTGCAAAAGGCGCTGTTCGGCGTCACGTCGCACGAGGCGAGCGTGACAGTCCCCGTCTTCCAGAACGATCAGGACGTGGCGGCGCTGGCGGAACGCGTGGCCGCGCGCCTCGCGGGGCTGCCGGGGGCGACTGCGTATCTCCTGGCCGGCCACGGGCTCTACGCGTGGGGCCGCTCGGCCGAAGAGGCCCGGCGCCACGCCGTCGCGTTGGAGCACCTCTTTTCCTGCGAGCTGACCCTGCGGAGGAACACCCGATGAGCCGACTGACCATCTTCGCCGATCACCACGCCGACACCCCCGCGAGCGTCGACGCCGACTGGCAGTCCATCCAGCGCTCGCTGGCAGAGCGCGGCGTCAAGTTCGAGCGGGTGACAGCGCTCGTCGACTTGCCCGCGGGCGCCTCGAACGAAGACGTCCTCGCGGCGTACAAGCCTTTCATCGACGCGGAGAAGGCGGCCACGGGGTTCGTGACGGCGGACGTCGTGCGCATCGTGAAGGGCACGCCGAACACCGCGCCGATGCGCGCCAAATTCCTGAGCGAGCACGTCCACACCGAGGACGAAGCGCGCCTGTTCGCGGAGGGCAGCGGCGCCTTCTATCTGCACCTCGGCGTGGAGGTCCTCGTCATCGTGTGCGAGCGCGGCGACTACCTCCGTGTCCCGGCCGGCACGAAGCACTGGTTCGACATGGGCCCGGACCCGGATTTCACGGCCGTTCGCCTGTTCACCAACCCCGAGGGCTGGGTGGCGCAGTTCACGGGCGACACGATCGCCGACCGCTTCCCGAGGTACGAATGACCTCCATCGGCGGCGGCGTCTCCAGCGCGCACGGAGCCTCGAAGCCGCGCGCGATCCTGACCGACATCGAGGGCACGACGAGCTCGATCGCCTTCGTGAAAGAGGTGCTGTTCCCCTTCGCGCGGAAGCACCTCGCGGCCTTCGTTTCGCGGCGCGCGGCGGATCCGGAGGTGCGGACCTGTCTGGACGCGACGCGAGCGCTGGAGTCGAATCCGTCGCTCTCGGACGCCGCGGTCATCGACGTGCTGGTCCGGTGGATTGACGAGGACCGCAAGGCGACCCCGCTGAAGACGCTGCAAGGCCTGATCTGGGCGGACGGCTACGCGACAGGCGAGATCAAGAGTCACATCTACGACGACGCGGCCGCCGGGCTCGCGAAGTGGCACGCAGCGGGACATGCGCTGTTCATCTTCTCTTCAGGCTCGATCGCCGCGCAGAAGCTCCTCTTCGCCCACACCGCGAGAGGCGATCTCACGCCGCTGTTCACAGGCTACTTCGACACCACGATCGGCCCCAAATTGAAGGCGGATTCGTACACCGCGATCGCCTCCGCGATCGCCCGCCCGCCGTCCGAGGTGCTGTTCCTCTCCGACCACACCGGCGAGCTGGACGCCGCCGTTGCGGCCGGCATGCACGTGGTCTGTCTGGACCGAGGCGAAGCCGTGATCCCCGCGGAGACCCCGCACCGCCGCGTCCACACCTTCGACGAGATCCATCCGGAAGAATGACAGTCTGAGGGTGTAGACAGCTCACGGTCCCCTCCCTGCGCCTGAGAATCAGGCGCTTTGGGAGGGGCGGCCGCGCGATCGCGCGGCCGGGGGTGGGCATCTATTTGAGGGGAGAAGTCACGGTCGTATTCAGACCGTTTCTCGGCGCTTCCGGCGGAGGAACGCGGCGCTCACAGCCAGGGTCGCCAGCCAGGCGAGCGAGCTCTCGCGGTCGTCCGGAGCGCCTGCCACGCGGCAACCACAACCGCCGTCGTTCAGCTTGCCGCCGGTGCCTCCGGTGCCGCCCTCTCCGCCCGTCGCGCCGGTGCCGGTCGTCGTCGTGGTGGTCGTGGTCGTCGTGCCGCCGCTGCCACCAGTCGCGCCGCCTGCGCCGCCGCCTCCGCCGCCGCCCGCGCCGCCTCCACCGCAGTTGCCGGCCACGCACGTGCCGTTTCCGTCGCACGCGTCCGACGCGCACTGGTTGCCCGCGTCGCACTGCGTCCCGGCCGGCACGTTGTCGTGCTTGCAGCCCAGCTCCATGTCGCACTTGTCGTCGGTGCAGGCGTTCTTGTCGTCGCAGTCGAGCGCCGTGCCAGCCGCGCACGCGCCGGCCATGCAGACCTCGTCGCCGTTGCACACGTCGGCGTCCTTGCACGACGTGCCGTCCGCGGAGTCGACGTGCTTGCAGCCCGCGGCCATGTCGCACGTGTCGTCGGTGCACGGGTTCGAGTCGTTGCAGTCGAGCGGCGTGCCGGCGACGCACTTGCCCGCCGCGTCGCACGTCTCCGCGCCGTTGCACGCGTCCGCATCGGAGCAGTCCGCGCCCGCCGGAGCTTGCGTGTTCGAGCAGCCCATCGCCGGATCGCACGCGTCGATCGTGCACGGGTTCATGTCCGCGCAGTCGAGCGGCGCGCCCGCCATGCACGTGCCCATCGCGTCGCACGTCTCGGTGCCGTTGCACACGCTGCCGTCGCTGCACGAGGTGCCGGCCGCGACCGGCATGTGCGTGCAGCCGTTCGCCGGCGTGCAGCCGTCCGTCGTGCACGGGTTCTGATCGTCGCAGATCGGCGCCGGGTTGGAGACGCACACGCCCGCGCCGTTGCAGATCTCGTCGCCGTTGCAGGGGTTCGCGTCGGGGCACGCGGCGCCCATCGGCTTCGGCCCGCACACGTTGCCCGAGCACTGGAAGCACGCGCCGCCGCACTGCGCGTCCGCCGTGCACGCCTTGCCCGCGTTGGAGAAGTCCACCTGGCAGTCGTCGGTGTCGCTCGACATCGCGCCGCGCGTGAGCACCTCGTCCGTGCCCGGCGCCGGACCGAACGCGTTCACCCCCGTGTACGCGCCGTTTCCGAACACCGCGACGTCGAGGATCGTGTTCGACGGCCCGAGCACCAGGACCTCGTCGCCCGCGTTCGTGAGCTGCATCGTGCCCGCGGCGCCGTTCGTCCACGGCGTGAACGCGATCATGTCCGGCACCGCCATGCTCGCGCCCGGAGGCAGCTCCGCGTCCGGCGGCGCGCCGAAGAAGGCCTGGTACGAAGCGCCCGCGCGCGCGACCGTGAACGAGTTGCCTGGGCCGAGGGTCGCCGCGTCCGGGAAGTTGAACATGCCCTCGTTGCCGTCCGGCGTCTCCTCGTCGCCGATCTTGAAGCCCGCGAGCGCGAGGTTCGCCGGCGTCACGTTCTTCACCGTGTACCACTCGTCCGCCCCGCCGCCCGAAGAGTTGGAGAGGAACCGCTGCACGACGAGCGGCGCATACACCTCACCGCTCACCGCGAAATAAAGGTCGAACGAGTAATTGACGATCTGGTCCTGCACGTCGGCGTACGTGTTCGGATAGGCCGCGACGGCGGGGTTGCCGTAGTCGGTGATCGCGTCGAGCGCGTTCGAGAACATCGCGCCGCCGATGTCGATCGTGAGGTCCGTGTTCTGCGCGCGGAACGTCGCCACCGTGAAGCGCAGCGGCGTGATCGGCGGGTTCGCGAAGCCGAGCGCGCTCCACGGCACGAAGATCTCGACGTCGCCCGTCGCGCCCTGCTTGGCCTGCGCCGTCGCGACCATGTTGAAGTTGTTGTCGATGACCTTCGCCTGACCGCCGGAGCCGAACAGCGTCTCCACGAGGCGCTCCCACCGCGCGTTGCTCGCGACCTTCGTGTCCGCGAATTCGGCGAAATACTCCTGGCCGGAGCCGTCGACGCGATCCGTGTCAATCGCGATCTGCACCTGGATCGGCTGCCCCGCGAGGTTCACGCCGGGCGCGCGGCGGAGGAGGAAGGCCACGCCCGTCGCGTCGCCGGTCGCCTGGAACGTGATGATGTCCGCGATCACCTCCGGCGTGGCGAGGTCCGTGCGCGTGTCGGCCGGGGCGTCGCGCCAGATGAATTCGCCCGTCCCCGTCGCGCTGCGCGCGATGATGCCGAGGTTGTCCGCGTTGGGGAGCCGCGTCGACCACTCGCTCGCGACGCCGTCGACCGTGACCGGGTGCGCGCTCGCGATGGAAGGCAAGACGAGCGCTGCGCCCGCGAGAAGGAGCCTTGTAAGTCCCGCGTGTTTCGTTCGCATCGCGCGATGATAGGGAAACGCGGAGTGCGCTGAAACGCTTGTTTTTCGGCCTTTCGATGCGACGCGGCCGCCGCACGACCGGGCCTCTCGTGCGACGTCGCCGTCGCGGTCAGCGGCTCATCTCGAGGACCATCGTCTCCAGGATCGCCTGCGCCGGCCGCTTCGATCCCTTGAGCGCGAGATCCGCCTCCGCGAGCGCGCGCATCCACCGCGCGAGGGCGCCGGGCGGCAGCGCCCGCACCGTGTCGCGCGTCTCCTGCAGCCGCGCCGGATAGACGCCCGCGCGCTGCGCCGCCTCGTTCGGAGAGAGGCCCTCTTTCAGCGCGCCGTCGAACCGCACGAGCTGCTTCACGCTCCACCCGATCGCGCCGAGCATGCGCAGCCCGCCCTCGCGCGGATCGAACACGTCGCCCACGAGCGCGAGCGCGCGCCCCGTCTGCCGCTTGCTGAGCGCGCCGATCAGCTCCCACACCGACGACTGCGCGACGCGCGTGACGAGCGTGGTGACGGCCTCTTCCGTGATGGCGCCCTTCGGCCCGACGTAGAGCGAGAGCCGCTCGATCGCGTCCGCGAGCACGGAGAGCTCCGACCCCGACAGCTCCGCGAGCTGGTCCGCCGCTTCGGGCGCGATCGCGTGGCCCTTCTCCTTCGCGTAGGCCTTGATCCACCCGGGGAGCGCGCGTTTGTCGAGCGCGTCGCACGCGACGAGGAACCCGCCCTTCTTCGCGGACGTCACGAGCCGCCGCTGCCCGTGCAGCTTGTTCGCGACGAGCACGAGCACCGTGGAGTCGACCGGCGACTTCGCGTACTCGGCCAATTCGTCGAGCGGGGAGAGGGCCTTCGACTTCTTCGACGTGACCTCGGCCTCGCCTTCGTCGTCCTTCTTCTCCCAGCGATCGAGGTTCCGCACGAGGACGAAGCGCTTCTTCGCCATCATCGGCAGCATCTTGCACGCCGACATCACGGAGTGGATCTGCGCCTCGCCCGCGGTGAATTTGTCGTCGTTGAAGCCGGCGATGCCCATCTTCGCGACGGCGTCGCGCACGGCGTGGACCGCTCGGTCGGCGTACCAGCGCTCCTCGCCCATCACGAGGTAGACCGGCCGCAGCTTGCCTTCGCGCGCTTCCTGGACCGCTTCGTCGGGGGTCACGTCCGCTCCATGGTTCCGCACGCGCGAGGCCGCAACAAGAACCGGCTCCGCCGCGGTTTCAGTGCGTGTTCTGCCGAGGGTTGTTCCCAGGCGCGAAGGTTGGGCTAGTCTCGCGCGATGCGCACACGGTCCGCTTGCTTCGCCCTCGCCGCCGTCTCCGCGGTCACGCTCCTCGGGAGCGCCTCGTTCGCGGGGGATCCTCCGCCGCCTCCGCTCCCGCCGGCGACGACCGCGCAACCTGCGGCGCCGCCCGCCGGGCAACCGACGCCGGGATACGGCCCCGGCGCCCAGCCGCCCCCGGGATACGGCCAGCCACCTCCGGGATACGGGCAGAGCGCACCTGGGTACGGCCAGCCGCCTCCCGGTTACTATCCGGCTCCGGGATACGGCCCTCCGCCCGGGTACGGACAGCCCTATTATCAGCAACAGGACGATCGGCCCCGCACCCTGCCGTACAGCGCGGACGAGCCGATTCCGGCCGGCTACCACGTGAGCACGCGCATCCGCAAAGGCCTCGTCGGCGGCGGCGCGGGCCTGATGGGCGGTCTCTGGTTCCTCTCGGTGCTCGTCGCCGCGGCGTACCAGGACAGCTACAACAAGGATCAATGGATCCCCTTGTTTTTCCCGGTCGGCGGCCCCTTCGCGGCGATGGCGACGCTGCACTCCTCCGACTTCGGGACGATGACGCTGCTGCTCGACGGCTTCGGTCAGGCGGGCGGCCTCACGATGTTGATCCTCGGCGCGGCCCTGCCCGAGAAGCGCCTCGTGCGGGACGATCTCGGCGGCGTGGCGGGGTTCCAGATCACGCCCTCGGTCTCGGTGCGCCCGGTCGTCGCCTTCCACAACGTCGGTATCACCGGCACGTTCTGACGCCTCCCCCGACAAGGCATCACGGATCCGGTCGCGGCTTTGGTATCGTGACCGCGTGATCGATCGCCTCTCTCCCATCGAGCGGCCCGCCGGCCGTCCCCAAGGCTTTCAACGGTGGCGAACGCTGCTGTTCCTCCACTGGGAGGTGCCGGTGGAGGCGCTGCGCCCGCTCCTTCCACCGGAGCTCACGATCGACACGTTCGAGGGCCGCGCGTACGTCGGCGTCGTCCCGTTCACGATGCGCGACGTGGCGCCGCGGTGGGCGTTCCCGGTGCCGGGCGTGTCCCATTTCCACGAGCTGAACGTCCGCACGTACGTCCACTTCGAGGGCCGCGATCCGGGCGTGTGGTTCTTCAGCCTCGACGCGGCCGGCACGATCGCGGTGCTCGCCGCGCGCGCCGGGTGGGACTTGCCGTATCACCGCGCGACCATGGATATGCAGGTGAACGGGGACGAGATCCGGTATTCGAGCGAGCGACTCTGGCCCGGCCCCAAGCCCGCGAAGCTCGGCGTGCACTACCGCCTGGGCGACGTCCTCGGCCCCGCGCAGCCCGGCACCTTCGAGCACTTCCTGGCCGAGCGCTACATCCTCTACGCCCGCGGCTCCAAGGGGATCCGCATGGGCCGAGTCCACCACAAGCCTTATCCGCTCCAGAAGGCCACCGTCCTGTCGTGTGAACAGTCGATGATCGAGGTGCAGGGCTTGCCGCGTCCGGAGGGCCCGCCGCTCAGCCTCTTCGCGTCCGGCGTGGACGTGGACATCTATCCGCTGACGAAGGTCGCGTGACGGCCGCGTGACCGGGCGCGCGGAGGCACTTGGCCCTTCGCGAGCGCCGGTTTGCGGTGTACGACTCACCGCATGCCGACCGTCCGCTTTCCCACCCTGGCCGAGATCCCCGACAGCGCCCGCCCCAACCCGGCCCCGTACGAGAACCGCATCCTCATCGACGGTGAAATCCGCGCCTGGGGCGGCCCCACCGCGGACGTCCTGTCCCCCGTCTGCGAGCGCAATTCGAAGGGGGAGCTGTCGCGCGTGGTCGTCGGCAAGATCCCGATGATCGATCGCAACGAGAGCCTCGCCGCCCTCGCCGCCGCACGAAAAGCCTGGGATCGCGGCCGCGGCGCGTGGCCCACGATGCGCGTCGCCCGCCGCATCGGCGCGATGGAGCGCTTCGTCGAATTGATGGGCAAGCAGCGCGAGGAGGTCGTGCGCCTCACGATGTGGGAGATCGGAAAGAGCCGCAAAGACGCGGAGACCGAGTTCGACCGCACGGTGGTCTACATCCGCGACACCCTCGAGGCCTTGAAGGAACAGGACCGCACGGCCGGCCGCTTCGTCATGGAAGAGGGCTTCATCGGCCAGATCCGCCGCGCGCCGCTCGGGGTGGTGCTGTGCATGGGGCCCTTCAATTACCCCTTGAACGAGACGTATACAACGCTGGTCCCGGCGCTCATCATGGGCAACACCGTCATCAGCAAGCTGCCGCGTTACGGGGCGCTCCTGCACCTGCCGCTTCTGGAGGCTATGCGCGACGCGTTCCCGCCCGGCGTCGTCAACATCGTGCAAGGCGACGGGCCCGAGGTGGTGGGGCCGCTCATGGCCTCCGGAGAGATTGACGTGCTCGCCTTCATCGGCACGAGCCGGGTCGCCAACATCCTGAAGAAGCAGCACCCCCGGCCGAACAGGCTCCGCTCGGTGACAGGGCTGGAGTCGAAGAACCCCGCTGTCGTGCTGCCGAGCGCGGACATCGACGTGGCGGTGAAGGAGTGCGCGTCGGGTGCCCTCTCGTTCAACGGACAGCGCTGCACGGCCTTGAAGCTGCTCTTCGTGCACCGCTCGATCGCCGATAAATTCGTGGAGAAACTGGCCGCGACGATCGAGTCGATGAAGGCCGGGATGCCGTGGGAGCCGGGCGTCCAGCTCACGCCGCTGCCCGAGGACGGAAAGCCCGCGATCCTCCGCGCGATGGTGGACGACGCGCTCGCGAAGGGGGCGAAGGTGGTCAATCCGTCCGGCGGCCAGATGGAGGGGACGTTCTTCTCTCCGGCGGTGGTCTATCCGGTGACGCCCGAGATGAAGCTCTATCACGAGGAGCAGTTCGGCCCCATCGTGCCTGTCGCGGTGTACGACGACGAGGCCGAGATTGACCAGTTCATGCGAAAGAGCCCCTACGGCCAGCAGATCTCGCTCTTCGGCATGGACCCGAAGGAGATCGCGGAGCTCGTGGACGCGCTCGTCAACCAGGTGTGCCGCATCAACCTCAACTCCCAGTGTCGCCGCGGCCCGGACACGTTCCCGTTCACCGGCCGCAAGGACTCGGCCGAGGGCACGCTGAGCGTGAGCGACGCGCTGCGGGCCTTCTCGATCCGCTCGGTGGTGTCGTGCGCCTCCAACGAGGCGAACAAGGCCCTCGTCGGCGACATCGTGACGGGCAGACTGTCGTCCTTCCTGTCGACCGACTTCATCTTCTGAGGTCCGCCCCATTTCGTTTCATTGGATGCTGCCTGTCCGGGATCGACGAAGATTCTTCGGCGGTACCATAAGGATCCGAAATTCCGGGACATCGACTCGCCGGTGCGTAGCAGCTTGAGACTGCGCAGTTTCGCCGCTTGACCTCGTCGGGGGATAGGCGCAAGGACTGCCGCCCGCCCATGGTCACCCAGGATCCGAACGTCGAACGAGCGCAGGCGCGCGTCGGCACGTGGCTGCGCGGCAAATGGCACCTCGACCGGCTCCTCGGCGTGGGCGGCATGGCCGCGGTGTTCGCCGCGACTCATCGGAACCACAAGCGCGGCGCGGTGAAGCTCCTGCACCCCGCGCTGAACGCGGATCCGGCCGCGCGGGCCCGCTTCGTGCGCGAAGGGTACGCGGCCAATCGCGTGGGGCACCCGGGCGCGGTCTCCGTGCTGGACGACGACGTCGACGACGACGGCACGGTCTTCCTGGTGATGGAGCTGCTCGAAGGCCGCACGGTGGAGGCGCTCGCGACGTCGCACCCCGGCGAGCGGATGCCCGTGGAGGACGTGCTCGCGATCGCGGACAGCCTCTGTGACGTGCTCGGCGCCGCGCACGCCCGCGGGATCCTGCACCGCGACATCAAGCCCGAGAACCTGTTCATGACGAGCGACGGCTCGCTGCGCGTGCTCGATTTCGGCATCGCGCGCCTGCACGAGCCGGGCTTCGGCGCGCGCGCGACCCGCACCGGCGACGTGTTCGGGACACCGGCCTTCATGTCGCCGGAGCAGGCCCTCGGAGAGCACGACCGCATGGACGGCCGCTCGGATCTGTGGGCCGTCGGCGCGACGATGTGGACGCTCTTGACGGGCAAGCTCGTGCACGAGGCCGAGACGACGCAGAAGCTGATGCTCGCCGCGATGACGAAGCCCGCGCCGCCGATCGCGTCGCTGCGGCCGGATCTGCCGCGGGAGGTCGCGATCGTGATCGATCGGGCGCTCGCCTTCTCGCCGAGCGAGCGGTGGGCGGACGCCGCGGCGATGCAGCGGGCCGTGCGGAGCGCGCGCGCGAGCTACGTGGCCAATCACGCCGCGGCCCCCACGCTGGTGTCCGGCGCGCGCTCGGCAGGTGGTCATTCCGGAAGTGGTCACTCTGGAAGTGGTCAGTTGACCGGCGCCCCGGTGTCGGCGGACGCGCCCACGATTCGATTGCCGGGGCCGCGGCGAACAGGCTTGTTGATCGCGGCGGCCGTCACGGCGGTGATCGGCGCGATCGCGGCGATCGTCCTGTTTCGCGGGGGTTCGAGCGCGACCTCCGGGGCGCCGGCCCTCGCGGAGGCGCCGAGCGTGAACGTGACTGCCCCCATCGGCAAGGAGCCGGAGACGCCTCCTCCGCCGTCCGCGAGCGCCGCGCCGACCAGCGTGCCAGTCCCGATCTCCGTGGTGCCGGCCGCGCCCGCGACGCACGCCGGATCGCCCGCGGGCGCCGCGCCGACGGCCACCGCGAGCGCGACGGCGACGGTCAGTGGACAGCCCGTATCCCAGCTCGCGCCGAAGGCGACGGGCACCTCGAAGCCGGCCGCCTCCGGAGCCCCGACGGCCGCCGCGACCACCTCCGCCACGAGCGCGAACCCCTTCGATCGCCGGCAGTAGAACCGACAGCCCCCTTCCTCTCCGATCCAGAGACAAGCCCGCTCCACCGCCGCCCGATAGCCTTGCTGCACCGCCCCATGAAGCCTCGAAACGTCGTCCGAATGCTCCTCTTGACCGCGCTCCTCGCGTCCCGGAGCGCGCGCGCGGGCGACGCCGTGACCGCGGAGGCGCTGTTCCGCGCGGGCCGCGACGCCGCAGAGAAAGGGGATTTCGCGACGGCGTGCAGCAAGTTCGAGGCGAGCCACAAGATCGATCCGGCCGCCGGGACCGCGCTCAACCTGGGGGACTGCTCCGAGCACCTGGGCCACCTGGCGACGGCGTGGCAGCGGTATCAGGAGGCGGCGGATCGCTTCGGCTCCGATGAACGGGCCGAATTCGCGCGTGAGAAGGTGAAGGCGCTCGCGCCGCGCCTCGCGCACGTGACGATCACGCTGGCCCCGGGGACACCGAAGGACGCGGTCGTCCTCAAGGATGGAGTCGAGATCGGCGCCGCCGCGCAGGGGATGGCCGTCCCGATCGACGCGGGCGATCACCGCGTGACCGTGCGCGCGACCGGCCACGCGCCGAAGGACGTCGCGTTCCACATCGAAGACGGGGAGTCGCGGACCATCGAGTGCGCCGCGGGCCCCGCGGACACGGCCTCTTCCGGCGCCGGGACGACCACGAGCGCGGCGTTTCCCGTGGGGTTCGCGGTGGGCGGGCTCGGGCTCTTGGGGCTCGGCGCGGGCGCGGTGACTGGCATCTTCACGATGGACCGGAGAGACACGGTGAAGGCCAACTGCGACGCTTCGAAGGCCTGCAATCCGGCCGGGATCGCGGCGGCGTCCGAGGGGAGGACGTTCTCGGCGGTGAGCACCGCGGCCTTCATCGGCGGCGGCGTCGCGCTCGCGGCGGGCGTCACGCTCGTGATCCTGGGGCGCCCGCACAAGGCCTCTCCGGAGGCGGCGCGGGCGGGCGCGACTCCAGCTCTCTCACCGTCCCGCGCGGACGTCGCTCCCGGCGCCGCGCTCCGCTTCACAGCAAACCCCGCGGGCGCGGGCGTCACCTTGACCGGCCAGTTCTGAAATCGCGAGAGGCATCGTGCAAGCTCCCTGTTTGAGGCCGCTCCTCGCGGCGGTGGTCGCCCTCGGTTCCGCCGGGATCGGATGCGCGGATCTCGTGGGCGCGGACTTCGATGTTCACCCCGCGTGCGAGACGTGCGCCGTCGTGGTGGCGGACGGCGTCGATCACCCGAAGTCCGTGGCCGTCACGGATGGATGGCTGTTCTGGGTCGAGTCCCTGGAGTCCGGCCGCGTGATGAAGATGCCCCTCGAAGGCGGCCCGCCGGTCCTCATCGCCTCGGGGGAGCCCTCGCCGAACCAGATCGCCGCCGGCGGAGGGTACGTCTACTGGACCAACACCACGAGCGACGCGACCGGCGGAGTCCGCCGCGTGAAGGCTTCGGGCGGAGACGTGGAGGACGTCGCGAAGGGCCGAGTCGCCGCGCTGGGCGTCGCCGTCGACGACACGCACGTCTACTGGACCGAACAGGGCACACAATCGGTGCGATCCCTCGCGTTCGGCGACATCCCCGGGGAAGGGGCCGTCCTGGCCGACAGCCTCGATCAGCCGTCGCTCGTCACCGTGAACGACAAGTACATCGCCTTCACCGCCATCGGGGCCACAGGTGGGCTCTATACGTATTCAAAAAATGGGAGCGAAGGGGGCAAGGTCGCGGACGCGCCCGGCGCGAACGCGGTGACGCTCCTCGATTCGGTCGTGTGCTGGACCACGTTCTTCGCCGGCACCAGCAAGGAAGACGTGAGCTGCGTGGGCTTCGACGGGGAGGGCCGCATGGAGATCGCGGGCGAGCGCGACGAGCCGACGGGCCTCGTGAGCGACGGAACGCGCCTGTACTGGGGAGAGCTGGGCGCCGGGGCGATCTTTCAGGCCGAGCCGTACGGAGCGCCGAAGAAGATCGCCGAGGGCCAGAGCGGACCGAACGGCCTCACGCTGGACGGCGACACCCTCTATTGGGCGAACTACACGTCTTCCGGGAGCCTCGTGAAGCTCAAGATCCCGCAGCTCTGACAGGCACGCTCCCGCGAATCCGTGGATCCGCGGGAGCGGTGGAATGCCATGCTTCAGCCGTTCGCGATCGTGGCCATGTCGTCCGCGGAGAGCGCGATCTCGCGAGCGGACCAGTTCTCTTCGAGGTGCGCCGGCGAGGAGGTCCCGGGGATCGGCAGCATGGTCTTCGACCGCGCGAGGAGCCACGCGACGCTGATCTGAGCGGGCGTCTTCCCGTGCCGCTTCGCGACCTCCGCGAGGCCCTTGTGCTGGCCCAGATTGCCGATGACGAGCGGGAAGAAAGGCAGGTACGCGATGCCCTTCCGCTCGCAGAAATCGAGCACGCCGTCCGGGTCTTCCACCTCGGCGTGCGTCATCTTCGCGAGCATGCCGCCGCCGCCGTGCACGTTGTACATGTTCTGCACGGTGACGATCGGCGTCCGTTCGAGCGCCTTCTCGATGAGGGAGACAGGCACGTTGGAGAGGCCGATGTGGCCAATCTTGCCTTCTTTCTGCAGGTCGATCATCGCGTCGAGCGACTCCAGAAACGGCACCTCCGTCTTCATGTAGCGGAGGTGCGTGATGTCGGCGCGCTCGATCTTGAGGGTGCGGAGGTCCTCTTCGCAGCCTTTTCTGAGCTCTTCGGGGCGGATGAAGGGCGCCCAGCTCTTATCGGGGAGGCGCTTTCCGCCGAGCTTCGTGGCGATGACGAGGCCCTTCGGATAAGGGTGCAGCGCCTCGGCGATGATCTGATTGGCGGTGTGCGGCCCGTAGTACCAGGACGTGTCGATGAGCTGAATCCCGAGGTCGACGACGCGGCGGACGACCTTGCGCGCGCGCTCGGGATCCTCCGGCGGCCCCCACACGTCCTTGCCGGGGAGGCGCATGGCCCCGAATCCGAGGCGGGGAACCTCGAAGTCACCGAGTCGAATCGTGGCGGGCGCGTGCGCGAACGAGGGTGCGAGTGTGCTCATGGCGCGCCATCCTGCACCGCGCCGAGAAGATGCGCCACGTGTTCTCACCGAGACCCGGCGCGCGGTGTATTCTGACGGCTGTCGGGCCTCTTGTCGACTTGTCGAAACAAGCGCTCTCCCCTCCCTGCGGCTGCAAAGCAGGCGCTTTGGGAGCAACGTCAAGGACTGCGCCCGTTCCGCTACGGACTCCGCTCCGCAGCGGAGCTCCGCCTCCGCGGACCGGACTTCGTCCTCCCAGTGGCGGCCGGAGGGGCGGGCGCGCGCAGCGCGACCGGGGGTGGGCACCCCCGAATGGTCTCTCGAACGTCGCTTCAGGCGCGGAGGTGACGCATCTCCGGGTTTTCCCGGCGCCAGATCACGTGATCCATGAAGTAATGGTGGATGTTCACGAAGAGGAAGATGGCGGCGAAATAAGGGGTCGCGCCGAGGTCCGTCGTCGTGAGTCCGTTCGTGAGGCTGAGCCGGCGGGCGTCGTCGAGGAAGCCCGGGACGCCGCGGAACAGCAGCCATCCGAGGGCGATCGACGCGGCGGCGATGCGGATCAGGCGCACGTTGACGGGTTTTCCGAAGAGGGGCGGTCCCTCCTCCGCGCGGGCCTCGTTTCGCTTCAGGAGCCACACCACATAGAGGTATTGCACCGAGTGGAGCGCGGGGATCACGTACATGAGCAGGCGGTCCATGCTGGAGAGGATGCTCCAGAGCCAGATGCTCACGAGATAGCCAGTCAACGGGCCCCACGGCACCCAGCGGCCCTCGCGCACGCGACGCCGGATCAGCACGAAAACGAGGGCGATCGTGCTCGCGGCGAACACCGCGCCGGCCGCGATCTCGAACCATGCAGGGTGGGGGAGGGAGCGGTAAATCACGCCCTTCTCCATCACCTCTCGGCCGGGGGACGACGGGTTGGCCCACGCGAAGGCCCAGCCCGCGAAGGCGTGCGTCAGGAACACCCACCGTTCGAAGGGCCGGAATCGGACTCCGTGCCTGCCGGACAGCACCGCGAGGATCCCGAATCCCTGCTTGACGTAGTGCCAGCCGACCGCCGCGAACATGGCCTCTGCCAGCCACCCGAGGCCCTGCGCTGACCGCGTCGCGAGCGCGCCCCCCGCCCACGCCGCGAGCACAATCGGCACCACGAAGCCGGCCACGATGTACCGAATCCGCTGCGAGAGAGAGTAGTTGTCGCCGAGCGCGCGGCCCCGAACATCCTTGTAGAAGAGGAGATACGTGACCGCGAAGTGCGGATTGTTGATCACGACGGACGCGTGGTACGCGAGGAAATCGACCGCGTCCTCCGCCGGATCCAGGCCGAACGCGCGCCGCGCCCACCACGAGAGCGGCAGCAGGAACAACGTCACGCCGCCGACCGCGAGGAATTCACCGAACGCGGCCCACGCGCGGCCCGGACGCGCCTCGCGAGAGAGGCCTTCACTCTCCGTCTTCTCCGGCTCGCGCTCGTGCAGCTCCGCCGCGGCGTCCACGCTCGCACCCTACCAGAATCGGCGGCGTGGCCCTGGCTTCTGCGTGCGCCGTTCGCTAATTGGACGCGCATGACCGCCCGCGAAAATCGCCTGATCCACGAGGCCTCACCGTACCTCCTCCAGCACGCGAAGAACCCCGTCGACTGGTACCCGTGGGGGCCCGAAGCGCTCGCCCGCGCGAAGGCCGACGACAAACCGATCCTGCTCTCGATCGGATACGCCGCCTGCCACTGGTGCCACGTGATGGAGCGCGAGAGCTTCGAGGACGCGGAGATCGCGGCGCTCATGAACGAGCGCTTCGTCAACATCAAGGTCGACCGCGAAGAGAGGCCGGATCTCGATCAGATCTACCAGCTCGTCGTGCAGCTCATGGGGCGCTCCGGCGGGTGGCCGCTCACCGTGTTCCTCACGCCGGATCAGAAGCCGTTCTTCGCGGGCACGTACTTTCCGCCGAACGATCGCTACGGCATGCCCGGCTTCCCGAAGGTGCTCGTCTCCGTGCACGAGGCGTACAAGAGCCGGCGCGGCGACGTGGAGATGCAGGCGCAGGACATCGCGCAGGAGATCGGGCGCATCGGCCGCATCCCGCGCGCGAAGGGGGAGCCGAACCAGGATTATCTGCGCACCGCGGCCGACAAGCTCTTGAAGCGATTCGACGGGAAAAATGGGGGTTTCGGACAGAGGCCGAAGTTCCCGAACACGATGAACCTCGACGTGCTCCTGCGGCGCGGCGCGCTGGAGAAGGACGACAAGGCGACGGACGCGGCGGCGCTCGCGCTCGACAAGATGCGCGCGGGCGGCATCTGGGATCACCTGCGCGGCGGCTTCCATCGGTACTCGACCGACGAGCGGTGGCTCGTGCCGCACTTCGAGAAGATGCTGTACGACAACGCGCTGCTGCTGCGGCTCTACACGGACGGATACCGCGTGTTTCAGAAGCCGGTGTACGCGGAGACGGCACGCGAGATCGTGGGGTACTTGCTCGCGGAGATGGAGGCGCCCGCGGGCGGCTTCTACGCCTCGCAGGACGCGGACTCCGAAGGCGAAGAGGGGAAGTTCTTCGTGTTCACGCCCGATGATCTGGAGCGCGCGGTCGGGGAGCGCGGCGCCATCTTCGAGGTGGCGGCGGCGTACTTCGGCGTCACGGATCTTGGGAATTTCGAGCGCTCCGGGGCCACCGTGCTCGCGCAGGACAAGCCGCTGTCGCGCGTGTGCGAGATCGCCGGCAAGCCCGAGAAGGAGGTGCGCGCGATGCTCGACATGGCGAAGGAGCGCATGCTCGCGTACCGAGAGAGACGCCCTCGGCCGTTCCGCGACGACAAGATCCTCGCGAGCTGGAACGCGCTGCTCATCGGGGCGCTCGCGGACGCGGGCCGCGCCTTCGAGGAGCCGACGTGGATCGCGGCCGCGGCGCGCGCGTTCGATCGCATCGATCGCAAGCTCGTGAAGAACGGTCGCGTGGGGCGCTTCCTCAAGGACGAGGCGACGAAGGGCGAGGTCGGGTTCCTCGACGATCAGGCCTATTTCGCGAACGCCGCGCTCGATCTGTACGAGGCCACCGGGGAGCCGCGGTACGTGGAGGCGGCGCGCGCGATCGCGGACCAGATGATCGCGCACCACTGGGACGCGGCGGAGGGCGGCTTCTACTTCACGCCGGACGACGGGGAGGCGCTCATCGCGCGCACGAAGGACGCGTTCGATCACGCGGTGCCCTCGGGGCTGTCGATCGCGGTGCTCGTGTGCCTGCGGCTCGGAGCGATCGCGGACGCCAGGTACTTCGAGGTCGGCGAGCGTCAGGCGAAGCTGCTCGCGTCCGCGGGGCTCGACAACCCGTTCGCGTTCGGCCAGCTCGTGTGCGACGTGGACCGGCTCGTGCGCGGCTCCGTCGACGTGGTGGTGGTGGGGCCCGCGGATTCACCGGCGACGCGCGCGCTCACGAGCGAGGCGTTCCGCGCGTACTTGCCGAACCGCAACGTGGTCGTCGTGGATCCGGCGTCGCCCGCGAGCGGGGAGGCCGCGGCGCTGCTCGCCGAAGGGAAGCCCGCGCGCGAAGGGGCCAGCGTCGCGTACGTGTGCCGCGGCCGCTCGTGCAGCGCGCCGGTGACAGCGCCGGAGGATCTGGCGAAGCTGCTCCGCGAATCGTGAGCCGCGCCCGTGATGTGGATTCGGATCTGCATGGTTGATCAACATTGACGATTCGATCCACCACCACTTCGATAAGGACATCCTGATGAGCTTCGCGCAGTACGACGATTTCGACGCCCTCGGCCTGGCCGAGCTCGTGCGCAAGAAGGAGGTCGCGCCGATCGATCTCGTCGACGAGGCGATCGCCCGCATCGAGCGCGTGAACCCGACGCTGAACGCCGTCGTGATCCCGATGTTCGAGGAGGCGCGGCGGCGCGCGCTGGGGCCTCTGCCGGACGGGCCGTTCCGCGGCGTGCCGTTCCTCCTCAAGGATCTGCGCGCGGCGTACGCGGGGGTGCCGCTGCGCGCGGGGAGCCGGCTGCTCCACGACTACGTGCCGAAGCACGACGCCGAGATCGTGACCCGCTACAAGGACGCGGGGCTCGTCATCTGCGGGAAGACGAACACGCCGGAGTTCGGGATCCTCCCCGTGACGGAGCCGGATCTGTACGGGCCGACGCGCAACCCGTGGAACCCCGCGCATACGTCCGGAGGCTCCAGCGGCGGCACCGCGAGCGCGGTCGCGGGCGGCATCGTGCCGGCGGCGCAGGGCGGGGACGGCGGCGGCTCCATCCGCATCCCGGCGTCGTGCTGCGGCCTCTTCGGCTTCAAGCCGTCGCGCGGCCGCATGCCGAGCGGGCCTGACGAGAGCGAGCTGTTCTTCGGGTTCGCGACGGAGCACGTGCTCTCGCGGACGGTGCGCGACAGCGCGGCGCTGCTCGACGTCGCGGAGGGGCCGGAGCTGACGTCGCTCTACCACGTGCGCGCGCCCGAGCGGCCTTTCCTGCACGAGGTCGGAGCGCCTCCGGGGCGCCTCAAGATCGCGTTCACGACGAAGCCATTTCTGCCTGCGAAGGCGCGTCCGGAGGTGATCCGCGCGACGGAGGAGGCGGCCGCGCTGCTCGGCTCGCTGGGGCACGACGTGGAGGAGGCGCGGCCCGATTTCGACGGGCACGAGCTCGCTCGCAACTTCTTCCTGATGTTCTGCGCGGGCGTCGCGACCGAGCTCGTGACGTACCACCGCGTGACCGGCCGCAAGGTGACGGCGCGCGACGTGGAGCCGTCGACGTTCGTGTGCGGGCTGCTCGGCGCGAACATGAGCGCGGGCGAGTTCGGCTACGCGTTCCGGAAGCTCCGCGAGGCGCAGCGCACGATCACTCGGTTTCACAAGGCGTTCGACCTCGTGCTCACGCCGACGCTCGCGCAGCCGCCGCTGCGGGTCGGCGCGCTGAAGCCGAAGATGCAGGAGGCGCTGCTCTCCGCCGTGGGCCGCGCGTCGCCGCTGCGCGCGCTGCTGCGGATCCCCGGCCTCGTGGATGCGGTGGTGGATCAGGCGTACGCGTTCACCCCGTTCACGCCGATCGCGAACGTGACCGGGCAGCCGTCGATGAGCGTGCCGTTCGCGTGGACGGCCGACGATCTGCCGATCGGCGTGATGCTGACGGGGCGCCTCGGGGAGGACGCGACGCTGCTCCGCGTGGCCGCGCAGATGGAGGCCGCGCGCCCGTGGGCGCAACGGAGGCCGCGCGTGCACGCGTCGCGAGCTGTCTCAGATTCCTGAGACGCGCGCGCCGCGAGGGCGGAGCGTCACTGGATCTCGCCGCCGCCCGCGGGCTGCGCCGGGAACTTTTCCTCGCGGATGCGGCGGAGCGTCGCGGAGAGCTCGCTCACGGCCTTCGGCATGTCCGCGCCCTCGCTCCACGTGAGCGTCTGCGATCCGGAGGCGGTGCGGATGGTGAGCGAGAATTCGAAGGCGTCCGAGATCGGAGGGGATTTGAGGTTGCCCTTCAGCGCGCTGAGGCCGGCCTCGTTGATGAGGCCCGTGATCGCGGCGACCTCCTGATCCGAGAGCGGGCGCGAGCTCGGCGACTGGTTGCGCATCCCGCCGTACGTGATCGTCTTCGCGGCGGAGTCGATCACCGTCTCCATGTGGAACCCCGCGATGCCGCCCGACTGCACGAGCTTGAGCACGTAGGGCCCCGAGAGATGATCGCCGTTGTCGTCGTTCGGAGGAGGCGTGGTCGGGGCCGCCGTAGCCGCGCCCGTGTCGGCGCCGGAGCCGGCGGGCGTGGAGGTGCCGGGCGCCGGGCCGCTCGATGCGCACGCCACGATGGAGAGCGAGAGAGCACCGAGGGAGAGAGCCGCTTCGAACCGCGCTTTCATGCGTGGACTTTACCGCCCCACACGCCGGCCGCCGTACCTCAATCGTGCCCTTCTGCGCTCCGGCAACCGACGCGGCAAGGGGAGGGCGCGTCCTTCGAGCGAGCGCACGTGCACCGCTGCACGGGCGCGGGGATGCCCGTCTGCGCGCAGCCCGGCCCCATCGCGCGCGCCTCGTCTTCGCTGGTCGCGCACACGCGGGTCTGGACGGACTCGCGATCGTCGTAGTCGGTGAGCCACTCGCACGTGCACTCGAACGGCGTCCCATCGCGCGCGCAGGCCGCCGCGAGGCTGCTCGTCACGGCGATCGCGACGAGCGCCGCGCACCTCGAGAGCGCGCGGCGCACAGGCGATCCGTCACTGCGGAGGCGGCGTCGGGGCGGGCGTCTCGGTTCCACCGGTCGTGCCCTCGGGGCTGGCGGCGGCCTTGTCGCGGATGTGGAACTCGACGCGGCGGTTCTTCTGCCGGCCGTCCGCGGTCTTGTTGTCGGCGATCGGTTTGTCCTGCCCGAAGCCCTTCGCGGTGAGGCGATCCGGGTGGATGCCGTGATCGATGATGTACTGCCGCACGCTGTTCGCGCGGTCGTCGGACAGCTTCTCGTTGTCCTTCGGCTTGCCGCGATCGTCGGTGTGGCCCTCGATCGCGACGAGCGCGATGTCCTTGTTGATGGTCATCAGCTTGACGACCTCGTCGAGGATCTTGAAGCTGTTCGACAGGATCTTCGCCGAGCCGGTCGCGAACTGGACCTGCTTCAGGATCTCGATCTCCGTCGAGCCTTCGAGCCTGCGGATGAAGACGGGGCAGCCGTTCTTGTCCTTCTCGGCGCTCGGCTCGCCGGGCTCCTTCGGGCAAGCGTCGGTCGCGTCGGGCACGCTGTCCTTGTCGAAGTCGTCCTCGGGGCAGCCGTCCGCGTCGTCGATCTTGTCGAAGTCCTCGGGCTTGTCCGGGCACGCGTCTGCCGAGTCCGGGATGCCGTCGCCGTCGCGATCGGGCGGCGCGGGGCAGCCGTCGTCGGGGTTCGGGCGCTTGTGATCTTCCGGCTCCGTCGGGCAGAGATCGATGTCGTCCGGCAGGCCGTCGTGATCCGTGTCGGCCGGGCGCGCGTCGGTGTTGACCCACTTCTTCGGCGGCGCGGGGGGCACCGTGTCCTCGATCGGGTACGCGTAGCCGACGACCACGACGCCGCGGAAATCCGGGGCGATCCCGGTGGTGAGGCGCGTGCCGGCGCCGGCCCCGACGTAGAGGCGCTTCTTCGCGTCGAGCGCCATCCGCCCCTCCACCTGCCACTCGAGCGGGAAGTTCGCGGCCGTCGAATTCCCTTCCAGACCAGCCGCTCCGAAGATGGACGCGCCGACGCGGAAGAGGTTGTCGCGCATCGGGAAGAAGGCGCCGAGCGCGTAGGTGAATTCGTTGCCGATCGTGAACGCGTCCACCGAGTTCGTCTTGCGGAAGTGCACGCCGGCGTTGAGGTCGACGTAGAAGCTCTTGCGATCGTACTCGGCGCCCAGCATCAGCGCGCCGTGCGCCGCGCCGTCGCCGCCCCACGCGTACTTGTTGCCCGACTGCACCCAGAGCGAGCCCGTGCCCGCGAGGCGGAAGGTGCGCGCGTCGTTGCGGAAGATCACGCCGCGCAGATCGAAGCGCAGATCGCCCGCGGCCGAGGTGCCCGCGGACACCGGGTTGCTGCCGCCGGAGTTCGTCGTCTGGCCGAGGATCGCCGGGAGCTGGATCTGGAAGGAGAAGCGCTTCAGGAACTCGATGCCGACGTCGACGTAGAGGTGGGTCTGCGTGTCGACGCTGTTCGCCGTCTGACCGGGCTTGAGCACCCGCCCGCCGTTCTCGGTGCGGAACGGATCGAGCGAGAAGCCGAGGCCGAGCTGACCGAAGAAGCGCGTCTTGTCGCTCACCTCGGGCCGCCACACGCCGATGCCGTCGCCGGGCGAGCCCGCCATGTAGAGGCGATCGAGGTAGAAGGTCGTGTTCTGCGCGGACGCTGCGGCGGGCGCGAGCGCGACCACCGCGGCGGCGGCCGCCCCGAACGCCCATTTCTTCGCTGGCTTTCGCATGGCTTTGAGGCCCCGCAAGCTACACGAGGTACGGCGCTCCGCGAAAGCGCCGTCCTCCCCCACGCGATCACGGTGTCTTCGTCACGCGGCGTCTTGACGAAGCATCCGTTCTGTGGTTGATGTCGCGGCCCTCGTCATGAAGCGCACTTACCAGCCCCACTCCACCCGCCGCGTCCGCACCCACGGTTTCCGGGCGCGCATGGCCACCGCCGGTGGCCGCAAGGTCATCAACGCCCGCCGTCGCAAGGGCCGCAAGCGCCTGGCGACGACGATCTTCCAGAAGTAGGTTGTCGGTCCGCGAGCCCGCCTCCGCGAGCGCTCCCACGAACGAGGGGAGCGCTCGTTATCCGAAGAGCCGTCGCATCCGCAAGCGGAAGGACTTCCTTCGCGTGCAGGAGCGCCCGGACTCGCCTGCTCGCCAGCCTTCGTCCTCGCCCAAGGAGCGCCCTGTCGCCGAGCGCGATGGCCGCGCCTCACCTTCGGCCCGCCCTCAGACTCCCGATCTCGACTCGGCACCTCCGCGGGCCGGCGCTCGCGTCACGACTGCCCACTTCGTGATGCTGCTCGCGCCGCGGATCGGCTCGGAAAAAGCCGACGCCGGCGCTCCATCGCGGCCTCGGCGAGCCCCCTGTCGACTCGGCATCGTCGCGTCCAAGAAGACCGGGACTGCGGTGGTTCGCAATCGGTCGAAGCGGCTCTTGCGAGAGGCCTTTCGCCTTCGAAATGAGCTGTTTCCGGCGGGGATCGACCTCGTGATCATCGCGAAGCCGGGCGCTTCGGATCTGTCGCTCGCCGCCGTGATTCGAGAGGTCGAGGGCGTCGCGTCGCTCCTCGGGCGCCGCGCGAATCAAGTTTTGCAAAAATGACCGGGGGATCCTTGCGCCGCTCCATCCCGGGTCGCAAAGTGCCGGCCGATCCGGTGGTGCCATAGCGTGCTCGCGGCTGTCCTCATCGCGCTCGTACGCGTCTATCAGCTCACCCTCTCCAAGCTGATCCTTTACACGATGGGACCGGTCTGTCGGTTCCAGCCTTCGTGCTCGCACTATGCGGTCGCGTGTCTGCGCGATCACGGCGCGCTGCGCGGGTCCTTGCTTTCCGCGAAACGCCTGTGTAAGTGCCACCCGTTTCATCCCGGCGGATACGACCCGCCTCCGCCTGCTCCATTGAAGAAGGGGGCCGCGAAAAATCCGGGGATGGTGGCCTCACCAAGCTCTCCATCCTCCTCCCCGGATCCCTCGGCCCTCAGCCAGAACGGCGCCGCACCCACGGCGCGATCGCAATCATCGCTCCGCGATCGCCGAGAGGACGGCACCATCACCCCGAGCACGTGAGAGGCGCGACCCGTTCGAGCCTTTTCGAAACAAAGAATCCGCCAGAGTCCCCATGGAACAACAGCGCAGTGGCATCACGAAATGGCTCCTCGTCGGCCTCGCCGCCATCCTCTTTTGGCAGGTCGGGCTGCCGCTCATCACGGGCAAGGGGAAGGCGGAGCTGCAGCCGCTCAAGCTGGACGACAGCCTCGCTCCGCTGACGCGCGCGGAGCAGCAGAACTGTGAGATCCAGGGCGACAAGTTCCGCGCCGTCCTGAGCACGCGCGGCGGTTCGCTCACGCATTACGAGATCACCGACACGGCCCGCTACCAGGCGAAGGCGCCCATGCCGGACGGCGTGCTCGCGGGCATCGCCGCCACGTTCTCTCCCGACTTCGGCAAGGGCGCGGGCCCGCTCCAGCTCGTCACGACGACACACGAGAACCTGATGCCGCTGCGCACGGACCTCCGCGCGCCCGGCATGGCGAACCCGCAGATCTCGTTCGACGACGTCGACTACAAACTGGCTTCGCAGGACGGCAAATCGTGTGTGTTCGTCCACGAGGAGCGCCGCATCGACGCCGCGTACGCCGCGATGGCCGCGGAGACGGATCCCGCGAAGCGCGAGGCGATCCAGAAGCAGATCGACGACGCCTCGAAGAACGAGTCGGAGCTCGCCGTCGTCGGCCGCGTCACCAAGACGATCAGCGCGACCGGCAACGCGTACGAGCTCGCCGTCGACGTCAAGGTCGAGAACCTCGGCGCGGAGCCGCGCAAGCACCGCCTCACGGTGGAGCAGTCCTCGTGGCGCACGAACAAGGAGACGCAGGGCAGCCTCGGCCGCCAGTCGGACTGGGCCACGGAGACCGTGACCGGCACGTCGACGACGACCGATCGCAAGGGGCCGAGCGACTTCAAGCCGGGCGACTTCAAGGACAAGGAGTTCACGCCCGAGAAGTGGCGCCGCTCCGAGGGCGAGGGGAAGTGGGCCGCGATCTCCGCCTCGTTCATGACGAACATGGTGGTCGCGATCGAAGCGCCCGCCGCGCCGTCCGCGGAGATGCGGGTCGAAGAGGTCTGGAACACCGCGTTCCCCGACAAGGCGAAGGATCCGAACTACGGCCACGTCTACCGCGCGCGCCTCAACTACCCCGAGCGTGAGCTGAAGCAGGGCGAGAGCGTCTCGTACAAGCTCGTCGCGTTCGCCGGACCGAAGGAGCGCGCGCTCCTCGACAAGCTCGGCCACAACACGCTCGACGTGATCAACCTGCGCTTCGCCTTCATCGGCAAGGCGCTGATCCGGTACCTCTACTTCCTGCACGACACGTTCACGCACTCGTGGGGCTGGGCCATCTGCCTCATGACGATCACGCTGAAGCTCGTGCTCTTCCCGCTGTCGATCGGGCAGATCAAGAGCTCCGCGGTGATGCGCCGCCTCAAGCCCGAGATCGACGCGCTGAACGAGCAGTACAAGGACGACACGACGCAGCGCGGGCTCGCCCTCCAGGAGCTCTACCGCAAGCACGGCGTGAACCCCGTCGTCGGCTGCCTGCCGATGCTGCTGCAGATGCCGGTGTGGTTCGCGGTGTACGCCGCGCTGCAGACGGCGGTCGAGTTTTACATGGTGCCCTTCGGGCCCTTCATCCCGGACCTCTCGTCTCCGGGTAAGTACTTCATCATCCCCGCCGTGCTCGGCCTCTCGTCGTTCACGCAGCAGAAGCTGATGCCCGCGCAGGGCGATCCCGCTCAGCAGAAGATGATGCTCTACATGATGCCCGGCATCTTCACCGTGATGATGCTGTTCCTGCCCGCTGGTCTCGGCGTGTACATGCTGACGAACACGTGGCTCGGCATCCTTCAGCAGGTCCTCGTCGAGCGATACCTGAAGTCCCGCGCGCACGCGGCCGGCACGGGTATCACCGTCAAAGAGAAGACGGACGGCGGCGACAAGCCCAAAGGCGACAGCGGGAACCGTCGCCAGCTCTTGGAAAGGGGAAAGGCACGTGGATAACATCGCCCCCGAAAATCATCAGGATGAGGCCGAAAATGAGGGGCCTCAGGTCAAATCGAAGGAGCCCTTTGTCGAGGATGGACGCGCCGATCTCGCGCTCGATTTCGTGATCGACGTCCTCGCAGCGATGGGCATGGATTGCACGGTCGACCTGCTCGAAAACGAGGAGGAAGATCCGCCGGAGGAGATCCGCCTCGAGATCGAGGGGAAGGACGCCGGGCGCATCATCGGCAAGAAGGGCCAGACGTTGGCGGCGCTCCAGTTCCTCGCGAACCGCGTCATCAATCGTCCGGGCAAGCAGCGCCGTCACGTCATCATCGACGCCGAGGGCTACCGCGCTCGCCGCGAGGAGACGCTGTCCTCGATGGCGCGCAGGCTCGGACGGCAGGCCGTCGACGAAGGGAAGATCATCACCTTCGAGCCGATGAACCCGCAGGATCGCCGCGTCGTGCACATGGCGCTCGCGAACTTCGCGGGCGTCATCACGAAGAGCGACGGCGAGGGCGACGCGCGCCGCGTGCAGATCATCCCGGTGCGCCGCTAAGGGCGCCCCAAGAAATCCGATCCAGCTTCGGGGGGAGCTCGACCGACGCTCAGGAGTGCGCCGGATCCGGGCGTTTGTCGCGCATCGTGACGAACTCCTCCGCGGCGGAGGGGTGGATGCCGACGGTCTGATCGAACTGCTCCTTGGTGGCGCCGCACTTCAGCGCCACCGCGAAGCCCTGCACGATCTCGGGCGCGTCCGCGCCGACCATGTGCACGCCGAGCACCTTGCGGGTCTCCCGCGCGACGACGAGCTTCATCATCGTGCGCTCGTCGCGGCCGGAGATCGTGTGCTTCAGCGGGCGGAAGCTCGTCACGTAGACGTCGACGGGGCCGAGCTTGCGCGCGCGCTCCTCCGTGAGGCCGACGGTGCCGATCGGAGGCTGGCTGAACACCGCGGACGGCACGTTCGTGTGGTCCATGATCGTGGGGCGATCGTGGAACAGCGTCTCGGCCACGGCGCGGCCCTCGGCGATAGCGACCGGCGTGAGGTTGATGCGGTTCGTGCAGTCGCCGACGGCGTAGACGCTGGGGACGTGCGTGCGCGAGAAGTCGTCGACCTCGATCGCGCCCTCCGGCGTGCGTCGCACGCCGATCTCGTCGAGGCCCAGGCCCTCGGTGTTGGGGACGCGGCCCGTCGCGAAGAGGACCGTGTCGCACTCGAGCGTCTCCGCCTCCTGCGTGAGCAAGCTGAGCCCGTCGCCCTTCTTCTCGACGTCGCGGAGGAAGGTCTCGCACTTGATCTCGATGCCGCTCTTCTTCATCTCGTTCGTGAGCGAGGCGCGCACGTCCGTGTCGAACCCGCGCAGCACCGCGTCGCCGCGGATGAGCATGGTCACCTTCGACCCGACGGCGTTGAAGATGCTCGCGAACTCGACGCCGATGTAGCCGCCGCCCACGATCACGAGGCGCTTCGGGATCTCCTTCAAATCGAGCGCTTCGTTGGAGGTGATGCCGAGCTCCGCGCCGGGGACCTCGGGCTTGTGCGGGCGGCCGCCGGTCGCGACGAGGATGTACTTCGCCGTGTAGCGCTTGCCCGCGACCTCCACCGTGTGGGCGTCCACGATCTTGCCGCGGCCCTCGATCATCGTGACGCCCGAGTCGCGCAGGAGGCGCTTGTAGACGCCGTTCAGGCGATCGATCTCGCGATCCTTCGCCTCCACGAGCGCGGCCCAGTCGACCTTCGGATCGGTGACGCTCCAGCCGAACCCGGCGGCGTCCGCGATGTCATGAGCGTAGTGACTGGCGTAGACGAGGATCTTCTTGGGGACGCACCCGCGGATGACGCACGTGCCGCCGATGCGGCTGTCCTCGCAGATGGCCACGCGCGCGCCGTAGGCCCCCGCGCGGCGGCTCGATGCGACGCCGCCGGAGCCGGCGCCGAGGGTGAACATGTCGAAGTCGTACTCGGCCATGGCGCGCATCCTAGTGCAGTTTGCCGCGTCGGATGCAGGGGGAGCAGTCGGCCGCTGCCGGGTCGCGGGGGAGGCGCGCACAACGAGAGCGGCTTCGTGATAACGATGGTGGGCGTGCGTCGCGTCGTGATCGTGTCCGGGATGGCCCTCGCGCTCGCGGGGTGCGGCGATCGATCGCGACCGAACGGGGCCGTCGCGACCGCCACCGCTCGACCGACGCCGCCCGCGCCCACCGCGGCGATCGCGAGCGCCGCCCCGCTCCGCGACGAGGGCGCAAACGACTCGAAGAAGGCCGAATCCGCGGTCGCGCGCGCTCCTCAGCCTCCGCCTCCGCCGGGCGCGCTCGGCACAGGCGCGGGCGATTGCAGGCTGATCCGCGGCCCCGCGCGGCTCACGTCCGCGGGCGCGATCACGATCGGTCCGGGCTCCGGCGGGCTGCTCGCGTTCGCGACGAACAAGCAAGGCGCGCCCGCGTGGGAGACGCCGCTGTTCCCGGAGCCCGCGAAACCAGGGGTCACGACGCTGCTGCCGAAGTCGCCGTCGCCGTCGCCCACGCTGCTCGCGTCCGCGGCGCCTTCGGCGGATCCGGCGTCCA
>JAXLYM010000043.1:0-41536 GCA_046351455.1 Polyangiaceae bacterium | reverse complement strand
ACGGCGGTCGGGAAGAGATCGCGACGGCCGCGCGGGAGCTCGCGCGCGACGCGGCGTCCGGCAAACTGGACCCGGAGACGATCGACGTGACCTCGCTCTCGTCGCGGCTCCCCAGCCTTTCTGTAGGCGATCCGGATCTCATCATCCGCACCGGCGGGGAGCAGCGGATCTCGAACTTCCTCCTCTTCGGCGCGGCGTACGCGGAGCTCGCGTTCACCGACAGGCTGTGGCCCGACTTCGCGGAGGACGATCTGTTCGCCGCGATCGCGAGCTTCCAGCGGCGCGAGCGGCGCTTCGGCAACGTCGGCAAGGCCGCCGCCCCCGTCCTCCAAGGCGCCGAGGTCGCGTCGTGAAATCGAACCTCGCCATGCGGCTGCTCACCGCGGCCGTCGCAGCTCCCGTCCTCCTCTCGCTCATCTTCCTCGGCCCGTCGTGGGGCTGGTTCGCGTTCGTCGCGCTCGCGTGCGCGATCGGCAGCGTCGAGCTCTACGGGATGACCCACCCCGGAGACCGCGTCGCGCAGGTGCTGTGCACGCTCGCGACGCTCGGCGTGATGGCCTCGATGTGGTGGCTCGGCGCGGACGCGCGCGGGCTGCTCACCGTGATGCTGATGCTGCCGATCTTCGCGGTGCTGCTCGCGCTCTTGCGGCTCGGCGACGTGAGCACGGCGGCGCTGCGCATGACCGCGTCGCTGTTCGGTCCGATCTACCTCGGCGGCGGCCTCGGCGCGGGCGTGCTCCTGCACCGCGACGGCGGCGCGGACGGCCCCGGCTTCGTGCTGCTCACGCTCATGCTCTCGTGGCTCTCCGACACCGGCGCGTACTTCGCGGGCCGCTTCCTCGGCAAGCACAAGCTCTACGAGGCCGTGAGCCCGAAGAAGACGATCGAGGGCGCGATCGGAGGCCTCGGCGGCGCCGCGGCGGGCGCGCTGCTCGCGCACTTCGTGTTCCTGAAGTCGCTGCCGATCACGCACGGCCTCGCGCTCGCGGTCGTCGCGGGCAGCGTCGGTCAGGCGGGCGATCTCGGCGAGTCGTTGCTCAAGCGATCGTTCGGGGTGAAGGACTCCGGCGGCATCGTCCCCGGGCACGGCGGCATCCTCGATCGCGTGGACGCGCTGCTGTTCACCTCCGCGATCCTCTACACGTATCTCCGCTTCGTCCGCGGCTGAGAGATCGCCTCTCGCATCGGTGAGAAATCACCTCTCGCGGGGTGAAAAATACTCGCCCTCCGACCGCGCACTCCGCTGTTCACGAAATCTTGTACCCCGACTCCGCCCTCGTCCGGAGGCGACGCAAACGCTTCGTAAACAGGCTCGAAATAACGCGGCGCGTGATTACGAAGATGGGGAATCCGCATTGAAGTGCGCTCCTCACGCGGCTAAGACCCGGCCCGTCATGAGCGAAGACAACTCCACCGCCAACAGCCCCGCTATCCCTCCGGCCACCCCTTCCGGCAGCAGCCTCAAGGGCAAGTACGAGTTCTTCAAGGTCATCCAGAAGTACATCGACGAGGCGTGCACCACGATCGACGTGCCCGAGCACGTGCGCACGATCCTCAGCCAGCCGAAGAACGAGATCATCGTGAACTTCCCCGTCCGCATGGATGACGGGTCGATCCGGCTCTTCAAGGGTTACCGCATCCAGCACAACAACCTGCTGGGGCCGTACAAGGGCGGCATGCGCTTCCACGAGAACGTCACGCTCGACGACGCGAAGGCGCTCGCGGCGATGATGACGATCAAGTGCGCGCTCATGAACCTGCCGTACGGCGGCGGGAAGGGCGGCATCAAGTTCAACCCGAACAGCGTGTCGCGCACGGAGCTCCAGCGCATCACGCGGCGCTTCTTCCACGCGCTCGGCTCGAACATCGGGCCGGAGACGGACATCCCCGCGCCGGACGTCGGCACCGACTCGCGCATCATGGCGTGGGCCATGGACACGTACATGAACAGCGTGGGCCAGGGCGACAAGCAGGCGGTGAAGGGCGTCGTCACCGGCAAGCCGGTCGCCTCCGGCGGCACGCTCGGCCGCGAGAAGGCGACGGGCCAGGGCCTCGTGCACTGCATCACCGAGTGGGCGGAGGACCGCAACTTCAACCTCGGCGGCGCCACGATCACGGTGCAGGGCTTCGGCAACGTCGGCTCGCACACCGCGGCGATCCTCTCGAAGCTCGGCGTCTCGCTGATCGCCGTCGGCGACCACACGGGCTACCTCTACAACCCCGAGGGCTTCAACCCGTACAAGCTGCAGGAGTACGTCAAGCGCAACCGGTCGATCGACGGCTACCCGGCCGGCAAGAAGATCTCGCGCGAGGAGTTCTTCCGCATCAAGAGCGACATCTTCGCGCCGTGCGCGCTCGAAGGTCAGGTCGGCGTGGAGGAGGCGAGCGTGCTGCAGACGCGGCTCGTCGCCGAGGGCGCGAACGGCCCGACGACGCCGGAAGCCGAGCGGATCCTGATGGACCGCGGCATCGACATCCTCCCCGACACGCTCGCGAACAGCGGCGGCGTGACGGTGAGCTACTACGAGTGGGTGCAGAACAAGCGCAGCGAGCAGTGGACCCTCGAAGAGGTCGACGAGAAGCTCGAGAAGGCCATGAAGCGCGCGTACCGCGAGGTCGTCGACATGGCGCGCGACAAGAAGTGCTCGATGCGCCTCGCGGCCTACGCCGTGGCGATCGCGCGCATCGGCCAGGTCTACTCGGAGCGCGAGATCTTCCCGTGATCGTCGCTCTCTCCTCTCCCCTCTCCAACTAACTAGATCCCCCTCCAGATTGGCTCTCCTCGCGGCGACGAACGATCGCCCGGGGAGAGCTCCGCGCTCCGCTCACGCGCACAAAAAAAGAGCGCACGCCGAAATGATCCGGCGCGCGCTCTCTTGGGGATCTCGCGTTACGTCGCCTTTGTCGGGCGATCCGCGGCGATCAGAACAGCGTGTAGATGAAGGGGGCGGCGGCGGTCGTGCTGAGGAGGAGGAGCACGCCGATCAGGACGAGCGTCGTGATGATCGGGAGGAGCCACCACTTCTTGTTGGCTTTCAGGTAGTCGAGAAAGTCGCCGACGATGCTCTTGTTCTCTTTCGCGACCTTCTCGAACTGGCTTTTGTTTTCGCTGGCCATGGCGATGCTTCTCCTTGAAAACCAGGGATCTCAGAACTGCTTGACGTAACGCGACGGGTCGTCGTGCTTCGGGTACTCTTCCCAGTAGCTGTCCGACTTGTCGTCGAGCGCCCGCTGCATCTTGTCCCGGCCCGTCACCTTGAAGACGAGCGCGACCGGCGTGATGAGCAGGAGGAAGAGCGCGTACATGATGATGGGCGACGTCACCAGGCCGAGGAGCAGGCCGAAGCCCATCCACACGATGTAGAGCAGCCGGCCGATCGGCGGGATGAGCGCGAGCACCATCACCGCCACGCCCGCGCCGAACGCGTACTGCGCGCGGTGCAGATCGTGATCGAAGAGCTGCCAGAACACGACGCCGATGATCGCCATGCCGCCGAGGAAGATGTAGCCGAAGCTGCGCAGATCCGCGGCCGACGGCTTCGTGTTGAGCTCCCCGATCGCCTCGCGGAACGAGGTCGTCAGCGCGACGAGCGCGTGCACGCCGAGGCCGCCCAAAATCGCGTATTTCGCGAAGAGCGGCTGCTTCAGGCCGAAATTCAGCACCAGCGCCGCGGCGGCCGCCACGAAGAACAGGATGACGCTGTACTCGACCGGCTCGGAGTCGGATGTGTTGGGCTTCTTGGTTGCGTGCTCAGCCATTTTGTCCTCGGATCTAAGGCGATCTCGGGGTTAGTGGGCCTCAGTCGAGACCGAAGCTGGAGAGGTACTTCGTGTTGTCGACCTGGAGCTCCTTGGGCTGCTCGGTCTTGAGCAGCACCACGTCCTCCATGACGAGCACGTCCATGTCCGTGTGGAGGAAGCAGTTGAACGCGTGCTCGGGCGTCATCACGATCGGCTCGCCGCGCACGTTGAAGCTCGTGTTCACGATGACGGGGCAGCCCGTCTTCTTCTCGAACGCCTTCATCAGCCGGTAGTACCGGCCGTGGCGCTCCTCATCGACCGTCTGCACGCGCGCCGAGTAGTCGACGTGGGTGATCGCCGGGAGCGTGCTGCGCGGCACGTTCACGCGCTTCGTGAGATCCGGATCCTTCATCAGCTTGATCTCCTCCGGCGTGAGCTTCGTGCGGTGCTTCTCGAGCACGGGCGCGACCTGCAGCATGTACGGGTTCTCGTGCTGGGGAGCCATTTCGAAGTACTCGCTCGCGCGCTCGCGGAGGACGCACGGCGCGAAGGGGCGGAAGCTCTCCCGGAACTTGATCCGCAGGTTCATGATGGACTGCATCTTCACGTTGCGCGGATCGCCGATGATGCTGCGGGCGCCGAGCGCGCGCGGGCCGTACTCCATGCGCCCGTGCATCCACCCGACGACCTTGCCGTCGGCCATGTGACCGGACACGAAGTCGAGCAGCTCCTCTTCCTTCGTGAACACCTTGTATTTGGCGCCGTTCTTGTCCGCGACGGCCTTGCACTCGGACGTCGTGTACTTGGGGCCGAGCAGCGAGCCCTTCTGCACGTCCTTGCCGGTCGCGTGGCGCTCGTTCTCCAGGAGCTGGTGCCAGCAGAACATCGCGGCGCCGAGCGCTCCGCCCGCGTCGCCCGCGGCCGGCTGGATCCACACGTCGTCGAACGGGCCCTCGCGCAGGATGCGGCCGTTCGACACGCAGTTCAGCGCGACGCCGCCCGCGAGCGTGAGGTACTTCGCCTTCGTCACCTCGTGGATGTGGCGCGCGGTGAGGAGCATGATGTCCTCCGTCACGCGCTGGATCGAGGCCGCGAGGTCCATCTCGCGCTTCGTGATCTGACTCTCGGGGTTGCGGGCCGGGCCGCCGAAGATCTTCGCGAAGCCGTCACCCGTCATCCGGAGGCCGTCCGGGTAGGTGAAGTACTTCATGTTCATGCGGTACGAGCCGTCCGGCTTGATGTCGATCAGCTCTTTCTTGATGAGGTCGGCGTAGACAGGGTCCCCGTAGGGGGCGAGGCCCATGAGCTTGTATTCGCCGGAGTTGACCTTGAAGCCGGTGAAGTACGTGAACGCCGAGTAAAGAAGGCCCAGCGAGTGCGGGAAGCTGATGGCCTTCTGGATGGTGATCTTGTTGCCCTCGCCGACACCCCACGTCGTCGTGGCCCACTCGCCGACGCCGTCCGTCGTGAGGATCGCCGCGCGCTCGTAGGGGGATGGGAAGAAGGCGCTGGCCGCGTGCGACTCGTGGTGATCGCAGAAGACGATCGGGCCCTGATACCGCTTGTCGAGGCCCTTCTTGATCTCCCGTGGGACGAAGAGCTTCTCCTTCAACCAGAGGGGGAGGGCGCGGCGGAACGAGCCGAATCCGCTCGGCGCGTAGGCGAAATACGTCTCCAGGATGCGGTCGAACTTCTTGAGGGGCTTGTCGTAGAAGCAGACGTACGACAGGTCCTCGTGGCGGATGCCCGCCTCCTTCACGCAGAAGTCGATCGCGTGCCGGGGGAAGGCCTGATCGTGGCGCTTTCGAGTGAAGCGCTCCTCCTGCGCGGCCGCGATGATCTCGCCGTCCTTGACGATCGCTGCCGCGCTGTCGTGGTAAAAGGCCGAGATTCCGAGGATGGTTTTGGATCCGCTTCCGTTCGCCGCCATGATTTTTCCCTGACGAGGGTCCGAGGGATTCGACAGGTTAGGCGTAACTCGCGGCCATGGGAAGAGCCTTCCACCGCCCGAGACCGACACCGGAATGGCCTTGGTTTGTAGGGAAAACGCGCGCGGTGGGGAAACTTGGATGCGACGGGAAATGACCGATCGCCGGGTCGGCTTCAGGCTCGCTCGAAGAGCGCGGCGATGCCCTGGCCGACGCCGATGCAGAGCGACGCGACGCCGACGCGGGCGTTCTTCGCCTTCATCGCGTGGAGGAGCGTGCACGCGATCCGGGCGCCGGAGGAGCCGATCGGGTGGCCGAGCGCGATCGCGCCGCCGTTCACGTTGACCTTCGCGGGGTCGATCTCGAGGCCGCGCACGCACGCCAGCGCCTGCGCCGCGAACGCCTCGTTCAGCTCGAAGAGGTCGACGTTCGGCGTGCGCATCCCCACGCGCTGCAGGAGCTTCTTCACCGCGGGGATCGGGCCCTCGCCCATGAAGTTGGGGTCCACGCCGGCCGTCTGCGCCGCCACCACGCGCGCGAGCGGCGTCGCGCCCGTCGCCTTGAGCACGTCCGCGGACACGAGCATGAGGCCCGCCGCGCCGTCGTTGATGGGCGACGAGTTGCCCGCGGTCACCGTGCCGCCCTTGCGGAACACCGGCTGGAGCTTCGCGAGCGACTCGATCGAAGAGTCCGCGCGCACCGACTCGTCCTTCGCGAAGACGATCGGATCGCCTTTCTTTTGCGGGATGGACACGGGCGCGAGCTCGTCCGCGAAGGCGTTCGCCTGCCACGCGGCGGCGGCCTTCTTGTGCGACTCCACCGCGAACTGGTCCTGCTCCTCGCGCGTGATGCCGTGCTTCTTGGCCACGTTCTCGGCCGTCTCGCCCATCGACTGCAGCTCGAAGCGCGCGGCCATCCGCGGGTTCGGGTACCGCCAGCCGAGCGTCGTGTCGTAGACGGGGGCGGGCGTCCGCTCGAAGGCGTTCGCCTGCTTCGGCATCGAGAACGGGGCGCGCGTCATGCTCTCGACGCCGCCGGCGATCGCGCACTCGGCCTCTCCCAAGGCGATCATGCGCGCGGCGTCGGCGACGGCTTCCAGGCCGGATCCGCACAAACGGTTCACGGTGACGGCCGGCACCTCGTACGGGAGGCCCGCGATGAGGAGCGCCATGCGGGCGACGTTGCGGTTGTCCTCGCCGGCCTGGTTGGTGGCGCCGAACACGACGTGATCGAGGCGTTGCGCGAGCTCGGGCTTGCGCTTCACGAGCGTCTCGATCACGTGGGCGGCGAGGTCATCGGGGCGGACGTGCGCGAGGCCTCCCGCGTACTTGCCGATGGGCGTGCGGACGGCGTCGACCACGTAGACGGAGCGAACCTGGGGAGCGGTCATGCGCCCTCGTTACCGCGGCGCGGAGCACGGGTCCACGCTCGTCGCGCGCGTGCGGCGGACGCGGGCTTGTGGCATAGAGGCGCCTCCATGGCTTCCGCTCAGGTCACCGTGTACACCACCGGCTGGTGCCCGTATTGCCATCGCGCCAAATCGCTCCTCCAGCGCAAAAAGGTGGACTTCGTGGAGGTCGACGTGGACGACCGGCCGGACCTGCGCTCGTGGCTCAAGAGCGCCTCCGGGCAGACGACGGTGCCGCAGGTGTTCGTGAACAACCGGGCGCTCGGGGGCTACTCGGACATCAGCGCGCTCGACGGACAGGGTCGGCTGGATCCGCTGCTCGCCGAGCCAGCGCCCGCGGGGCTCCCTGCCCTCCCTCGGTGAGCGCGCACCCGCCTCGAGAACGGGTGTAAGCTGCTGAGCAAACCGATGGCGCGCGCAGAAGGCGGCACCGAAGACGCGGCCGAGCAACGCGACGACGAGCTCGTCGGGCGCGCGATCGGGAAATACACGCTCGCCCGCGTGATCGGCCGCGGCGGGATGGGCATCGTCTACGAGGCGCAGAACACCTCGATCGGCAAGCGCGTCGCCATCAAGCTCGTGAGCTCGGAGCTCGCGAAGAACAAGGACGCGGTGAAGCGGTTCCAGCGCGAGGCGCAGGCCGCGAGCGCCGTGGAGAGCGCGCACATCGTCGACATCTTCGACGCCGGCGTGTCCGACGAGGGCGTGCCGTACATCGTGATGGAGCTGCTCCGCGGCGAAGATCTCGGCCACCGCATCCGCAGGCTCGGCCGCTTGGAGCTGGAGGACGCGCTGCACGTCACGGTGCAGATCCTCCGCGGCCTCGCGCGGGCGCACGCGGCGGGCATCGTTCACCGCGATCTGAAGCCCGACAACGTGTTCTTGGTCGACCGCGACGACGACGACTCGTTCGTGAAGGTGCTCGATTTCGGCATCAGCAAGGTCGCGCGCCACGGGGAGGCGCCGGTGCAGACGCTGACGAAGCAGGGCACGGTGCTCGGCACGCCGTTCTACATGTCGCCGGAGCAGGCGCAGGGCCTCCCGGACACGGACGGACGCGCGGATCTCTGGAGCACGGGCGCGATCCTGTACGAGTGCCTGACCGGCCGCGCGCCGCACACCGGCGGCTCGTACGAGGCCGTGATCGTCAGCATCTGCTCGAAGGACGCGCCCGACGTGCGCATGCACAACCCGGCCGTGCCGGAGACGATCGCGAAGGTGATCTCGAAGGCCCTCGCCCGCGATCGGGACGAGCGGTTCGCGACCGCGCGCGAGATGTCGGACGCGCTCGTGGCGGCCTCCGGGGGCCTGATGACGGCGGGCCCGCGCTCCTCGGACGATCCGTCGGATCCGTTCCCGAGCGGGCGGATGGCGGCGCACTCTCCGTCGGGCAGCGCGAAGGCGCACTCGGGTCCGGGCATGCGCCTGACGCCCGCGCGCATCTCGGGCGAGGGCGCCGCGTACGAAGAGACCGTGGAGATGCTGAAGGGCGGCGGCCCGTCGCGCGTGGGCTGGTCCACCTCCAGCGGCTCCACCGTCGGCCGAAATCGCCGGCGGAAGCTCGCGGTGGTGCTCGGCGGCCTCGCGCTCGCGGCGGTCGTCACGATCGCGTTCGCGCTGCAGAAGCCGGGCGATCCGCCGCAGGCGCACGCGGTGCCTCCGCCTCCGCCGCCCGCCGGGGACGTGTCCGTGCAGCTCCGTTCGAACGTGGAGACCGCGCGCTTCATGGTGGACGGCAAGCCGCTCACGAACGGCCTCCTGCGCGGCGCGAAGGGGGAGACGAAGAAGGTCACCGTCGAGGCCGAGGGCTACGTCTCGCTGGAGGCGATTGTCGCGTTGGAGCCGGATCTGCGCCCGCCGGAGCTCACGCTCTCGCCGAAGACGGAGCCGGAGGTGGCGGCGCTGCCCACGGCGAAAGAGGCGGACAGCGCCACGCCTCGGAGCGGCAAATCGGCTCTCCCGAAGGCGACCGCGACGGCGTCTTCCAAGGCGACGTCCGCGCCGACGGCGCTGGTGACCGCCCTGCCCGCGACCACGCAGACGGCGGCCCCCGCGTCGACTCCGACGCTCACGATCAAACGAGATTGAGCGTGCGACTCCCCTCCGTCCGGCGCCCAAGCGTGGTGCTCTTCCGCCCGATAGCGCACGTCCTCGTCGCGGCGAGCGTGGCAGCGGCGCCTCTCGCGGCGACGGCGCAAGGCAAGCCCGCGGCGCCAGCGCAGGGCAAGCCCGCGGTACCTGCCAGTTCATCGGCGCCCGCGAATTCCTCGGCTCCTGCGGCGTCCGCGGCCCCGAGCGCGTCTCCGGCGCCTGCTGCGCTGCCGGACAGCGCGGCGGATCTCTATCGCCAGCACATGGACGTGGGGATCTCGTTCTACGAGCAGAAGAACTACCCCGCTGCGATCGCCGAGTTCCAGGAGGCCTACAAGGCCCGTCCGAAGGCGAGCCCGCTCGTGAACATGGCCCTCTGTTACAAGGCCCAGTTCGCGTACACCCGCGCGATCAAGGCGCTGGAGAAGGCCCTCTCTCAGCACGCCGACACGATGGATGAGAACGACAAGAAGGCCGCGCAGACCGAGATCGAGGAGATGCGCGCGCGCCTGTCGTACGTGACGTTCAAGGTGACCCCGCCGGACGTCGCGGTGGAGATCGACGGCGAGGCGATCCCCGACGCCGCGTCCGGATCGCCCGTCGCGCTCAGCCCGGGGCCGCACGACATCAAGATCACCGCGGACGGCTTCGCCGACGTGGAGCAGCAGGTCACCGTCGCGAGCGGCCAGCGCCTGCTTGAATACACGCTGATCCCGAACAAGGGATTCGTCCGGATCAAGGCCCCCGGCCCGAAGTTCGAGATCGCCGTCGACGCCAAGGTGTTCGGGACGGGCGAGTGGGCCGGGTTGATCCCGCCGGGCGCGCACACGGTGGAGTGGTACGTCCCGCGGTCCGGGTCCGTGTACCGGGTCCGGCTCGACGTGGAGGCGGGCCGCACGTACGAATTGTCGCCAGGAAAGGGCGGCATCCCCGTGACCGAGACGGGCGATCCGGTGCCGCCGAAGCCGCCGCCGACCCCGAAGCCCGTGCCGGTGACAGGCTTCTTCGCGCTCGCGACGGTGTCGCCTTTCTGGCCCACGGAGCAGCCGCGCGCCTTCAAGGACGAGGGCATGAGCCCGGGGATCTCGGTCGGCGCGCGCGGCGGATACCGCGTGAATACGCCGGTGAGCTTCGACGCGATGGTGGCCTATTCGAACCTGCTCGTGCGCCGCCAGCTCGAGCCGGACATCAGCTACAGCCTGGAGCTCTTCCGCGCGGGCCTCAACATGCGCCTCCAGACGCCGGGGAGGATCGCGCGCTTCTATGGCAACTTCGGCGGCGGCTTCGTGTTCGACTCGCTGGACTTCAATTACGACGGCGTGGCGGACGGGCTCGCGAAGTGCACGAACGGCAACGCCACGGTGAGCTGCAAGGACGGCTCGGGGTTCGACGGGTATCTCTTGATGGAGGCGGGGCTCCAGTTCAACTTCGGCAACGTGCTCGTGGACGGCACGTTCGGCACGATCTTCCAGTCGACGCGCGGCTTCGGCCTGCGGACGTACAACGACTGGCTCCCGCTCATCGAGGTGGGAATTCGCGTCGGTTATTCGACCTGGGGCCCCTGAAGCGGGGCTCGCTCGCGATCGATACCCCGCTTTTGGTATATAATCGCGACGTGACGCCCCGATGGCGCAGGATTGCAATTCTCACGGCGGCCCTCATCGGGATTGGCGCGGCTGTAACTGCGGGGCGCCTGGCCGAAGATCGAGATTTCGCAGGCGCGGACGCGAAGGCGCTCACGCTCGACGATTACCGGCATTTCCGGGCGCTCAGCGTCGATCTCCAGGGGAGGATGCCGACGCGGGAAGAGGTGGCGGCCTTCGAGCGCGGCATGGATCTCGACCGCTTCGTCGACGAGAAGCTCGCCTCCGGGGCGCACGCGGCGCGGCTGTCCGCTTCGTACATGGATCTGCTGCGGCTGGAGGTGACTCCCTCGTTCCAGTACCTGCCTTGGTACACCGTGCTTCGAAGGGTGAAGTTGCTCGGGCCCGACAAGAAGGAGACGTGGGTTTACTTCCGGCGGTCCCAGAGGCGCAGAAAGCCGGAGATCGACGGCGAGTTTTGCTTCACGAAGGCCGAGACTGGCTATGACGTGAAGATGGATCGGCAGGCCGTGATCGACGGCACGCCGATCCCGGTGGACGCGAAGGTGTGGGAGGAGCGCACGACGGTCGTGAAGCCGTGGTGGCTCTATGCGGATGAGACCAATGCCAATCCATCGCAGCTCCTCGGCGAGGCGTGGCGCCCCGCGGACGGATATCGGCCCATCGACGGCCTCACGAAGGAGCCGGACGGCTCCCGGACGCGGGCGATCCGCATCTGCCGGGAAGAGGCCGGCGACGGGGAGACCGGCAACATCTATGTCGCGGGGCGCGACGCGCCGATCCCGGCCGAAAAACTGGGGCGACAGGGCCCGGCGCCGGCGGACACGCTCTATGCGAAACAGCACGGTGGAGAGGCCGTGTCGTGCCGGACGGCCGCGGGGTTACAGCTCGCGCCCAACTGCGGGTGTGGAGCGGGCCTCTGGGCCTGTTTGCCCGGTGATTCCAATGACAAGGACCTGAACGGCTTCGTTCTGCCCGGCCGCGCGCCGCTCGGGATGGAGCTGCCCTTCGACGAGGGGCCGAAGGGCTATTCGCAATGGCACAAGACGTGGTGGGCCGAGGAGGCTCGGCGCATCTTCGAGCGCATTTTCAAGGAGGATCGCGATTTCCGGGAGGCGCTCACGGGCCGCTGGACGGTGGTGAACGGGCCTCTCGCGCAGTTCTATCGATCCACGGCGCCGACGGCGGCGGGCGGGCCCGCGAAGCTGTTCGCGGTGATGGGCGCGACGGAGCCGCTCGTGCGCCCCGACTCCATCCCTCGCGACGTGTCCCCGCATGACGTGGGGCTGTGGCGTGTCGTCGAAGATCGCGGGCCCCTCTCGGCCGGGGTGGCGACGACTCCGGCGTTCCTGCTCAAGTATGCCTCTCGTCGGGCGCGCGCGGCGACGCTGTATACAGCGTTCCTCTGCAAGGCCTTCTCCACGGACACGACGCCGCTCACCCCTTCTTCCGAGCCGGATCTGCGAAAGCGCGCCGGGTGCGCCTCGTGCCACGCCGCGCTGGAGCCGCTCTCGGCCTATTTCGCGCGCGTCCAGGAGGCGGACTTCACGGTGCTGTCGCCGTCCGCGTTCCCGGTCGACAACGCGAAGTGCCGGCCGGACGCGGAGGGGAAGATCAACCGCTATTGCGGCGCCTATTACGACCCCGCCTTCTCCGACGCGAAACAGGCCCTCTTGCGCGGCGCGTACGGGGCGCCTTCGCACGTGGACGCGGGCCCGGCGGGCGCGGCGGCGGAGATCGCGGCGAGCCCGGATTTCGCGACGTGCGCCGTCTCGCGGGTGGCGGCGGCGTTCCTCGGCCGGCCGCTCTCGGTGGAGGACGCGACGCTCGAAGGCGAGCTGACGCGGGTGTTCGTGGAGGGCGGGTATCGGATGAAGCCGCTCGTGCGCGCGGTGCTCCTCTCCGAGGCGTACGCGCGCCGCACCCCGTGGAACGGCACGTTGCTCCGCGGGGCCCCGCCGCCGCCGGACATCCAGTCTGCGCACCCGCAGGACAGCGCCCCTCGCCCCGGAGGGCGAGAGTCCGACGCCGGGCCGGGAGGTGCGGAGTGAGCGAGAAACGCCTTGAACGCAAGGATCCTCACAGGTCGCGCGCTCCTGGGGAGACTGGCGCGCTGCCGGACACGCGGTCTCGCGGACGGCGGCTCGTGATCGGCGTGACAGGCGTCCTCGCGGTGGCGCTCTCGGCGGTGTGCGTTCGGCCGGAGATCGTGGCTCCTTCGGCTCCGGCGCCGGTCTCCCCGGTGGCGACCGTCGCGGAGGATACGACGCACAAGGAGGATGTCCGCCTCGTGCCGGTGGAGGCGTACATTCGCACGTACCTGACGCTGTTCGGCGGCCTCGCGCCGCTCCCCGTGGAGCGGCGGGCGCGCGGCGCGGACGGAGCGCTCCTGTTCGACGCGTGGAACGACTACCTGACCGCGCTCGGGTTGCCGGATCACCGCATCGATCTCCCGCGCAGCAGCCAGACGAACGCGATCATGCTGGGCGCCTTCGAGCGCCTCGGGGCCGCGCTGTGCGACCGCGCGATGGAGCATGACTGGCAGTCTTCGCCCCCGGTGCCCGTCGAAAAGCGCCTGATCTTCGCCTTCGACGGCGCCGGAGCGTCCTTGTCACGGGCCGAGTTCGCGTCGCGGTTCGACGTCCTCCACCGCACGTTTCTCGGGTATCCGGCGGCGCTCGCGCCCACGGACCGGGTGGCGCGGTACCATCGCCTGTTCGGCCAGATCGTGAGTCGCCACGACGCGAAGGACGCCCCGAAATCGCGCATCCCCCCGGAGCAGATCGGCTGGGTGGCCGTCTGCGAAGGCCTGGTCCGCCACCCGGAATTCCACTTCTACTGAGGGCGAATCGGGATGAGCCTCACGCGCCGACGATGGCTCCAGCTCGCTTGTGGAGGTGCCTTGTCCGGCGCCGCAGCGGGGGTGTTTCGTCCGTTCCTGTCCGCCTTTGCCGGGGGCGCGCGCACGTCGGACGAATTCTTCGTCTTCATCCAGGCCGCCGGCGGGTGGGACGTCACGTTGTGGTCGGACCCCCGCCATGAAAAGCGCGGCATCATCGACCCTGCCACCACCGAGAACCTGGAGACATCCCCTCTCAAGCGCTGGACCGACTCCCCTCTTGCGGGCGGCGCGCGCTCCTTCAAGCCTGTCACGCCCGCGGGAACGCCGTTCGTGCTCGGCCCGGCGATAGGCGATCTCGTGGACATCGCGGATCGCCTCACGCTGGTGAACGGCATCGCGATGAACACCGTCAGTCACCCCGACGGCACCCTCTTCTCCGCGACCGGCAGACACCCGGTCGCGGGCCGCGCGGTGGCCTCCAGCGTCGACACGATGATCGCGAACGAGCTCGGCCGAGAGCGCCTGTTCCCGACGCTCAGCGTGGGTTACCCGTCGTACCATGTCGGCGCCGATCTGGACCCGCGCGTGGTCCCTCTGCGCGTCGGCTCCATCGACGCCGTGACGCGCCTCCTGTCGCGCGCGGAGGCGTATGAAACGACCGCGGATCGAGGCGCCGTGACGGCCGTCCTCACGGAGGAGGCGAACGACCTCGCCGCCCGCTCGTCGAGCCCGGAGACGATGCGCGCGCTCGCCCTTCAATACGAGGCGTTGCAGGGCATGATCGGCGGATCGCTGGAGTCCGTATTCAACGTCGCTGCCTTGAAGAAGGCGCACCCCGAGCTGCCGTACGACGGCAAATACACGCAGACCGCCGCGGTGGCGGCCTCGTTCGCGGTGGAGGCGATGAAGAAGAACCTGGTCCGCTGCGTCTCCTTCACGACAGGCGGCCTCGACACCCACACGACCAACTACCGATCTCACGGGATGGCGTTGCAAGAGCTGTTCGACCTCGTCACGTCCCTGGTGCGCGCGCTCGACAAGGCCCCTCACCCGACGCGGACCTCGGACAAGCTCTCGGACCACGCGCACATCCTGATCACGAGCGAGTTCTGCCGGACACCGCAGCTCAATCAGGCGGGCGGCAGGGACCATTACCCGAACAACTCGGCGCTCATCGTGTCGCCGCGGTTCCGTCATCCGTTCGTGATCGGGAGCACCGACGTCGAGCAGCTCCTCCCCGCTTCGATCGAAGGTTTTTCGGACGGCCCGCGCCCCATCGGCCCGCCGGACGTTCTCCGCACCTTCGTGAGCGCGTTCGGGATCGACCCGCGGCGGTATCTCCGCGACGGTGAGGTGATGAGAGGGCTCCTCAAGACATGAGGCCACCCGTGACGCTTCTGCTTCGGCGATGCAATGAGGGATCGCATGAAAACACGGCGCCTCATGGTGCCTTGTTTCGTGGTTTGTTTTTGGGGGGGATGCTCTCCGTCCTCGGACTGACAGGCTGCGTGGGGCCGGGGCCCTATCAGCGGGGCGGCGCGAAGGTCGGTGTCCTCACGGTGCGCGAGGTGGCCTGGAATCCCGGCCGCGCGGAGATCGGTCACGTCTCCCACGTGGCCGACAGCGGAGAGGATACGCTGATCTTATCGAGCAGCGGCGCCTTCTTCTTCGTGAACGGCGCGCTCGTCGGCTCGGACCGCCGGAACGCCGACTGGCGCGCTGCGGCCCCGATCCCGGCGGCGGACGGACAGGGCACCTGGCTCGTCGGCCTCGACGGAGAGGGCGCGCTCTCGCGCGTCCGCGCGCGGACATCGATGGAGCGGATCTCGGACCGATACGGCCTCGGATCGCGGCGCGTGCAAGGCCTCGGGTCGCTCGGACAGGGCCTCGCCGGCTTCACGATGGATGATCCGCCGCTCTCGATCGGGGCGACGGAGCTCTCCAGGAGCAACTTCGCGGTGGCCGACGGTGCGCGCGTGAGCGCCTTCGATTTGCCGCTGTTCCATGTGTTCGCGGGCGGCGCCGGGAAGGCCGCGTGGGCGGAGCCGCAGGGCGTCCGCGTGCTCGCTCCGGCGCTCGGAAGGAGCCAGTTCTACGAGCTGCCCGGCGCGACGCGGACGGCGTTCGACACGCATGGACGCCTGTTCGTCGGGACGCACCACGAGATCTACGCCGAGGACGCGACGGGCCGCCTCTCGCTCGTGTACGAGACGGGGACGGAGGACGGCTGGATCTCGGGCCTGGTGGCGTCGGGAGACCGCGTGTGGTTCGCGGACGGCGCGGATCTCGGCGTCGTGGAAGGCTCGCGCGCCGCGGTGACGCCCTCCCCCGTGCGCCGCGCGGCCTCCCAGCTCGAGCCGAGCGCCTCGGGCGACGTGTGGAGTCTCTGGGACGGAGGACTGGTGCGGTTCGCGGTGGAGCAGATCCGTTATCCGGAGGACGAGAAGGCCTCTTCGAGCAAAGGAGTCGCGCCGGACAAGGGTGGATCCGCGGCGAACCAGTCGAGTCGCTGGCGAGCAGAGATCGCCCCGATCTTCGCGCGCGCGTGCGCCTCGTGCCACGGCCCGGGATCGACATCGACCGTCGATCTCTCCACCTCCGAAGCGTGGCAATCGCACCTCCCGTCCCTGCGCCGCCGCGTCCTCGAGCAGCGCGACATGCCCCCTCGCGGCCGACCTTTCAATGAGTCGGATCGCAGCGCGGTCGCTCATTGGCTGGACGCTCCGCCGACGAACTGAGGTTCCTCCGGCAATTCCACGAGGCCGGCGCGACGTCGAGGGCAGCCAGCGCGCTAGGGACGCTGCAAAATAACGCTCGGCTCAGCGCGCCCCCAAAGAAAATAGCCAAGATCCAGCTTTACGCCCGTGCGCAGGTGGGGTGATAGTGGCCGAATGCGGATCGTTCGGGCCTTTGCGGTGGCGGGCGTGGCTTGGGGCCTCACGGGGTGTGGGGACGAGACGGGGGAGACGAATGGCCCCACGCCCCAGCCGGATCCCGCGTATCACGTCGAGGGCGGGTTCCTCCGCGATCTGGAGGGGCGCGCGCTCCTGCTCCGCGGGGTGAACCTCGCCGGGGAGCACAAGAACGCTCCCTATTTCGGGTTCCATACGCTGCCCGATTATCAAAAGATCCGCGCCGAATGGGGGATGAACGCCGCGCGATTCCTCGTCACGTGGGCCGCTGTCGAGCCGCAGAAAGGCGCGTACGACGACGCTTATCTCGACGAGCTGGCCAAGCGTATGGACTGGGCACGTCAGGCCGGCATCTACGTGGTGCTCGATATGCACCAGGACGTCTACGGGGAAGGCTTCGGCAGCGGCGGCGGGGACGGGGCGCCGAAGTGGTCGTGCGATGCGGCCAATTACGCGAGCTTCGTTCCCAATCCCTCGCAATGGTTCCTGAACTATCTCTCCAAGGAGGTGACGGGCTGTTACGATCACTTCTGGACGAGCGCGGACAGCGAAGAATTGCAGTCGCATTACGCGGAGGCCTGGCGGCGCGTCGCGGTGCGGCTCAAGGACTACGACGACGTCGTGATCGGGTTCGATCCGATGAACGAGCCTTATTGGGGCTCCTACGCGATGACCCAGTTCGAGGCGGACGTGCTCGGGCCATTTTATGAGAAGGTGGTGGCGGTGGTGCGGAAAGAGAAGCCGCACTGGATCGCCTTCACCGAGCCCGCGTCCAGCCGCAATCTGGGGCTCGCGACGGGGCTCCCGGTGCCCTCCTACGCCGACGTGGTCTATTCGCCGCACTCCTACGATCGCGACGCGGAGGGCGGAAAAGGCTTCGATCCGATGCATCGGCAAGCCGTGCTCGACAACGGGGTGAAGCTCGCGGACGAGGCGCGCGCGCTCGGGGCCGGGCTGTGGATCGGCGAGTACGGCGCGCAGACGGAGAGTCCGGGCCTCGCGGAGTACATGACCGCGGAGTACGACGCCTTCGCGGCGGCGGCGGCCGGCTCCACGTACTGGTCGTATTCCAAAGGCGGCGGGTACAGCATCCTGGACGCGAACGGGGACGAGAAGCCGGATCTGATGGACGTCCTGGTGCGCCCCTTTCCCGAGCACGTGGCCGGAGAGCCGAAGTCGTTCGCGTTCGACCCCGCGACGTCGACCTTCACGCTGACGTACGCGCCGGACGTGAAGATCACGGCGCCCACGGTGATCTCCGTGCCGGAGCGGGCTTATCCGGCGGGGTATCAGGTGGAGTGCGGAGGGTGCGTGTCGGAGAAGGCGAAAGGCCAGCTCCTCATCACGAAGCCGGCCGCGGGGGCCGAAGCCGTGGTGACGATTCACCCTTGATCCATGAACGGGAGGTCGCAAAAGAATGGATACGCTGCTGGGTTTGGTGCGGAGCTTCACGTCGGCGCCCACGTTCGAAGTGGCGTCGGATCTGGCGCTGCGGGCGTCGCTCGCGCTCGCGGACCGGGCCCTCGCGGCGTCCGGATTCGCCGGCAACGGGCGAGTGTTGCGCGCCATGGTGCACCTCCGGCCCGATGATGGGTATGTCCGCCTCGTGACGCTGGAGAACGGGCCGGACGCTCGGAGCGGGTGCCGGATCGGCGGGAGCCCCGGGGCGTATTTGCCGTCCGCCACCGCCTGGCGATGGCTCCGACAACGAAAGGCCAGCGTCGCGCTCGACGTCACGCTGCAGACCGTCACCGTCATGGAGAGCGGCGCCGAGCCCGAGGCCTCGTCCGGGGAGGAGGTCGATCTCGGACAGAGCCGAATGAAGCTGGAGGGGCGCGAGGTGACGCACCTGCTCGCCGTGCCGCTCCGCGCAGAGGCCGGCCGCATCGAGGGGATGATCGCGATCGAGGCCGCCTGCAACGACGCGATCGGCGGCGGCTTCGTGTGGGAGGCGTGCTGTCCGGAGATCGAGACGCTGGCCACGCTCGCGACTCCCTTCCTCAGCAAACTGCCAGTCTCCGAGATCAGCCCCACCGCGCCGGACGAGCTCCTCCCCATCATCGGCGCCTCCATGGCCGGCCTCATCGAGATGGTGCGCGTGTTCTCGCAACAAGAGGAGACGATCCTCCTCACCGGGCCCACCGGCGCCGGGAAATCGAGGCTCGCACGGTGGTGCCACGCGCGGTCGCCGCGGTCCGCGGAGCCGTTCGAGGAGCTCGATCTCTCGCGCTCGCCGGAGGATCTGCAGATGGGAGATCTGTTCGGCTGGCGAAAGGGCGCCTTCACCAGCGCCGCGCGGGACACGCTCGGGGCCGTCGCGCGCGCGGACCGAGGGACGCTGTTCATCGACGAGATCGACAAGCTCTCTCTGAAGGCGCAGGCCGGCCTCTTGCGCCTGCTGGAGAACAAGCGCTATCGACCGCTCGGCGAGGGCGCCTCCGACCGGACCGCCAACGCGCGCTACATCATCGGCACGAACGCGGATCTCCAGAGTCTGGTGCAAAGAGGGCTGTTCCGGGAAGATCTGTATTACCGGATCAACGTGCTCCCGGTGCGGCTGCCGCCCTTGCGCAGTCGAGCCGACGAGATCATCCCCTGGGCGCGCTACATGCTGCGGCGGCGGCACGAGAGCGGCGGCGGCGTGGGCGAGCCGGTGCTGGAGAGCGACGCGGCGGAGGCGCTGCGGAGGCAGGATTGGCCGGGAAATCTGCGGCAGCTCGACAACATCATCCGGCGCGCCTACGTGCTCTCCCTGGTCGACGTGGGCGGCTCGATCGAGCGCGTGCGGATATCGCTCAACCACGTCGTACTGGCCCTCTCCTACGAGGCGCAGGGGACGAGCCGCGGCGTGCTGCACCTCATGGAGCTCGCCGCGGAGGCCTTCGCGGCCGCCGTCGAAGAGCGCGCGGACGGCAAGGCGTTGAACCTGGACCACGCCGAAGGATTCAAGGGCATGGTGATCGACGCCGCGCGACGCCGCTTCCCGGGCGACGAGAACGAGTCCATTCGAAAGGCCTTCATCCTGCTCGGAAAGCAGGACTCGGTGAGCAGCCGCAATCACCTCGGCATCCACCGTCGAGAGGTCGAGAAGCTCGACAAGACGCGACAGGCCTTCAGCGGCGCCGCCGCAAAGGAGGGCGAGGGCTCGTGAGCGACACTCGATGGAACGACGAAGAGCCGCTCGACGAAGGCGATCCCTCGAGCGACGACTTCGGCTCCTTCCGCGAAGGCCAGGTCGTCGCGGGGAGGTACGTGCTGCAAAGGGTCCTCGGGAATGGCTCGTTCGGGGAGGTGTGGTCCGCCTTCGATCGCGACGCGGATCGGACCGTGGCGATCAAGCTCCTCTTTTCGCACGTGGAGATCGATCTCGCGCGGTGGGAAGAGGAGGTGTACGCGCTCCGGCAAGGGATCCCCGGCGTCGTCGGGCTCTTCGACGTGGGGGAGGACGAGCGGCAGCGATTCGTGGTGATGGAGCTCGTCGACGGCGCGGCCTTCCCGGGGAGGCCGGTCCCGTGCTCCTGGGACGATCTCCGCGACACGGCCCTCTCGCTCCTGGAGACGCTCGGGTGGGTCCACGCGGCGTTCGTGGTTCACCGCGATCTGAAGCCCGCGAACGTGCTCGTCACGCGAGACTCCCAGGTTCGTCTTTTGGACTTCGGGGTGGCCTTCCGGCAAGGACCGCTCTCGAACGACACCCGCGAGACTCTCTATCTGCTGGGCACGCCGCTCTACATGGCGCCCGAGCAGATCCAGCGCCGGCCGACCACGGAGCGGAGCGATCTCTACTCCGTGGGGCTCATGCTCTATCAGGCGCTCTCGGGGAAGATCCCGCACGCGGACGGGACGCCGACGGTGTTCTTCGCGCGGCTCCACAAGGCCGTTCCTCCGCTCCGGGAGGTCGCGCCCGCCGTCCCCGAGAACGTCGCGCGCGTGATTGGCCAGCTCCTCGAAAAGGACCCTTCCGCGCGCCCGTCGTCCGCGTTCGAGGTCGTGGCCAGTCTGCGCGGCGAGGGCGCGGCGCCGGATCCTCTGTTTTTGTGGCTCGGCCCGCGCACTGGCTACCTTCGCGTGCTGGAGTCGGTGCGCGCCGGGCGGTCGATCGATCTCGTGGGGCCCCGCGGATCCGGGCGCACGCGCTGGATCGCGAGCTTGCGAGAGCCGCTGTCGACCACGCACACGGTGCTCCTCGTCGAGCCGCTCCCCGGCGGGGGGCCTGCGAGCGAGCCTCTTCGGGATCTGCGGCCGATCGCGGAGACTCTGGGGCTCCCCGTCGGCGGCGACGTCGACGCTCTGGCCGCCTCTCTCACGGAGCGGCTCCGCGAGGCGCTCGCGGGTGGGCACGCGCTGCTCGTGGACGATCACGAAGACCTCGACGAGCGGTCGCGCGCCGTCATCGACGCGGTCGCGCCGGCCGGCGGCGTCGTGCGCGCGCTGAGACAGCCGCTCTCGGCGCGGCGAGAGGCCGACGTCGTGCGGATTCCGTCCCTCACGGAGGCGGATCTGGAGCCGCTGTTCGCGGGGCCGGATCGCCTCTTTCACCTGCGCGAGGACGCGGCGCGCGTGCTCCATCAACGCACGGACGGCTCGCCGGCGCGGGTGTTTCGTGAGCTCGGGGCCTGGCTGCGGCTCGGGCTCGTGCGGCGCGTGCGCAACCTGCTCGTGATCCAGCGGAGCACGATCGAACAGCTCGAGTTCGGCGTCCTCGCCGAGGTGATGCTCGCGCCCGCGGGCGCGCCGCCCGTCGTGGAGGTGACGCGTCAGGCCATCTCGGCGGAGGACTCCACCGTTCGCGTACAGCCCCTCTCGCAGGCGAAGACGGTGACTCCGGGCCAGCGAGGGCGCCTGTCCCACTTCTTCCGGGCCACCCAGGAGAACGACGCCTCGGCGCGCGAGCTCGGCCGCGAGGCCCTGGCGATCGCGACGAGCCTCTTCGCGGAGGCCCGGATCGGCGCCGCGATCGCCGCGATCGAGATCGGCCTGCACGCGCTGCGATGGATGCGTTCGGCCCCTTGCCCGGAGGGAGAGGGCCTGTTCCTCCTCTGGACCGAGGCCGTCCTCGACGAGGGGAGGCCCGGCGCCGCCGAGCGACTGAGCCACTCGATCCACAAGTCGTCCGCGTGGCCCGGCCGCGACGTGATCGAGGCCGTCGCGCGGGCCCTCAAGGTGGATATCTTCGCGAGCCACCGCGCCTTCGAAGCCGCGCAGGCGATCGCGCCGCAGACCGATCCGCGGCTGGAGCGGCTCCGCGTGCGCACGCTGCTCCGGGCGATGCGCCTCCGGCTCGACGACGCGGCGGAGGAGGCGCTGCTCGCCGACGTGCGGGCGGCGTCCGGAGACGATCCGCAGATCGCGCTGTGGATCCGCTCGGCCTTCGGCCGCCTGCGTTATCGACAGGGCCGCTTCCTGGAGGCGGCGGAGCACCACGAAGCAGCCTCGCGGTCCGAGCGCCTGTTCGACCGAATCTCGGAGAAGAACGCGGCCGCATGGGCCTTGTTCGAGGCGTTCGAGCTCGACCGCGCGCAGGCCCTCGCGACGGAGGCGCACGCGCTCGCGGAGAGGCACCGTCACGCCGGACAGGAGGCCTCCGCGGCGTGGACGCTCCGCTCGATCGCCTATCGACGCGGCGTCGCCGGCCCGCCCGACATGGACCTCGCGCGCGCCGTGATGTACGCCGTGGACAGGCAGGTTCAGGCCGTGATCCTGTGCACCGAAGCGGCGGCCGCGTACCGGGAAGATCACCCGGACGGGCTGTCTCTGGCCTCGCGCGCCCACGACATCTTCTCCTCGCTCAGCCAGCCTCGGGGCGCCCTGCTCGCGCGCGGCCTCTCCATCGCTCTCGGCGCCGCGCCGCGCGAGGGGGAGATCAAGATGCTTCAACAGAAGGCCTGTTCCATCCAGGGAGGCGGGATCGGCCTGCAAGCGCTGGCCCTCCTCGCGCGGAGAGGGCACTTGCCGCCGCCGGACAGCGCTCCTCGGATCAAGGAGCTGGCCGCGGAGATCCCGCGAACGTCGTGGGGAGTCCGGATGGATATCCTCTCGGTGGAAGAGTGCCTGTCTGCCCTCGGGGTGGCCGGCTGATCTTTCGCGGCGACCTCCCTCGACGCGGCGTCGCCGGCGACCGTGATCGCTCAGAAGTGCTTGCCAATTCGGGAAAACGCGCCGAGCGTGATGGAGGACGCGCGCGGGGCGAGCGGCGCTCCCGGGGCGCGCGGAGATCGAGAGGATCGCGGCGCCGAACGTCGATAGGCCGCCCGGTACGCTGATTGCTATTCACTCTCCCACGCCGCCGACTCACCGTTTGGCGCGCGAGGACCTGCGAAGACCGATGCGACCCACTTCCTACACCCTCGAAGGGGAGGACCTCCAGCGCCGCCCGCGGCTCGACGCGCGGCTCGCCACGCTGGTGGGGCTCCGGCCGATCGCGTACGGCGCGGGTGGATTGGCGCGCTACGAGATCGCGCACGGCTTCCTCCGCGGGGGTCCGCTCGCGTTCACGGGTCTCCGGGGCTCCGCGCGCGAGCTGTCCGACGAGGATCGCATCCTCGTGTTCGTGACGCTGCGTGAGCCGGGCGCCTTCGATCGTGTCGCCGCGGAGGTGCCGGGCCTGCGCCTCCGATCGCGCGCGCGGACCATCGCGACGGCGGACGTGCGGCTCCGGGACCTGGAAGCGCTGGAGTCGCACGCGGAGGTCGTCGCGATCGAGTGGGCCGGCTCCGTGCGGCCGCCGCCGACCGATCCGGACGACTCGGCCTCTCCTGCGGGCCCGGTCGGCAGCTCGGCGGCTCATTCGGCGCCGGCGGTGGACGCGGGCGATCCGGCGGAGGAACAAGGCATCACGGCCCGCGCGGCGCTCGGGCTCGCGGACGCTCCGAAGGACCTGGACGGCCGAGGCGTGATCGTGGGCGTCGTCGACGTGGAGGGGCTCGACCTCTATCACCCGGCGTTCGTCGACGCGGAGGGCCGCTCGCGGGTGCGGGCGCTCTGGGATCAGCGCGCGGACGCGCCCTCGGGCGACGGCGCGAAGGGTCTCCGCGGCGACCTCCCCGACTTTGGATACGGGCTGTGCTACGACCGACCCGCGCTCGATGAAGAGGTGTCTCCGCGGGTGTCGTTGCCGTTCGATCTCGTGTCGCACCGGGCGCTGAAGGGCAGTCACGGCACGAAGACGGCGGCGCTCGCGGCGGGCCGGTCGTACCGGGAGCGCGGCGCGAGCGGCGTCGCGGGCGGCGCCGATCTGGTGTTCGTGAACACGTGGGGATCCGGGGCCGGCTCGCTCGGCGCGATGACCGAGCTGGCGGACGGGATCGCGTTCGTCTTCGAGGTCGCGAAGGCCGACGGAAAGCCGTGCGTCGTGAACGTGAGCCTCGGGGACGACATGGGCCCGCGCGACGGACGGAGCCCGATCGAGCGCTTCCTCCGGGAGATCGTGGGCGAAGGCCGCGCGGTCGTGGTGGCGGCGGGCAACTCCCACGGACGCAACCGTCACCGCGGCGCGGCGCTGCGGGCGGAGGAGACTGCCACGTTCGACATCGAGGTGGGCCCGGCCAACACCACGCATGCGTCCATCGAGATCTGGTCTCGCCCGGCGCAGGCGACTGGCACGCTGGAGCTTCGTCTGGAGGCGCCGGACGGAGAGGGCCCGACGGAGCCGGTCCCGGCGGACGGCGTGCCGCGCATCTTCGACGCGGGCGACACCCGCGCGCTCGTGCTTTCGTCGCCGGACGTCGTGACGAGCCCTGGAGATCGGGTCATCCGCATCGAGCTCTTGTCGCGAACGGGGAAGAGGGAGCTTTTGCCCGGGACGTGGCGACTCCACCTCTCCGCGAGCGGGGCCGATCAGACGATCGACGCGTGGATCAACCACCGTTACATCCGCTTCGCGGGCAGCGCGCCCACGCCGGACGCGAACACGCTCACGACGCCGAGCACGTCGCCGGGGGTGATCTCGGTGGGCGCGTGCGACCCGAAGAGCGGCGCCCTGTATTACTTCAGCGGCCGCGGCCCCGGTCGAGGGGCCGAGTCGAAGCCCGATGTGCTGGCCGTGGGAGGCTCGTTGATCGTCGCCTCCGCGTCGACCCCGGTGCGCGCGGTGGAGGCCAGCGGAACCAGCATGTCCGCCGCGCTCGTGACGGGCGCGGTCGCGCTCGCGTTCCAGCGGAGAGGCCCGGATCTCACGCGCGAGCAGCTCCTCGAAGAGCTGGCCCCGGGCGCGGCGCGGCGCGGATCGGGGGACGCGGCGCCGGTCGTGAATCTGGCTCGCTGGGTCGAGTCGGAGGAGCCTTGTCGCCCCCAAGAGTAACCTCTCCGACTGCGGTCGGAACGAGAGACATCGCAGCATCGAGAACGACAGTCCGTCACCACAAAAGAGGCATTCTACCATGAGCGAAATGAGCCATTCCCGTCCTGCCGTCGGCGTTCAGATCATGCTCGGAGTCTACCGTTTGTTTCAGGAGCGGGAGGTGGGCCAGCTCTACGTGGAGGAGCTCGCCGGCCCGACGAAGACGCGGGAACACTGGATCTTGTACGGCGCGTACCGCTGGCCCAGCGCCGAGTACCCGACGCAACAGCTCACCTTCCGGTACCAGGGCCCGCCGGCGGATCTGAGCGAGTTCCTGAAGGGGGCGCCGTCGGGCTCCACCTACGTGGTCGCGGATTGCAGCCAGCAGACGCTGCCGTGACGTGATTTCGCGGGGGGCGCCGGACTCCGGGAGGGGACGGGGGGCGCAGGGGGGCTGGAAAAAAAACGGGGGATACCCGGGGCAAAGAGAGTCGGGGGGTCCGGGGGAGGGATTTCGGAGATCCGCCGGAAGGGGGGAGTCGGATCGCAGCGGACACCGAACGGCGGTGTCGAAGACTCAAGGTCTGCCGCGCAAGTAAGCCTCGATATCGGCCTCCAGAACAGGCACGTCCGTCGCGGCCAATCGCAGGAGCTGTGGTACGAGCCGCTGCTGAAAAGCGAGCCGCATCATGTCCTCGCACGCGTCCCGTGGGCGGCCGTCGCGCATCCGGCCGGCGATCTGGATTCCGGCTCGCTCCGCCAGCGAAGTCAGCTCGTTCGTCGTGCGAATGTGCTCGAGGAGCGCGGTGCACAAAGCCGTGAGCTTCGGGTCGCTGATGAAACGGGAGTACGCCGTCGGCGGAGACGGCGATCCACCGGCAGAGGCACTCTCGTCCTCCCGCTCTCGCCCGAAAGACGGTTTGGCAGGTGCGGAGTCATGGCCCGCGGGAGGGTTGTTGGCAGGCGTTGGAGCGCCCGTCCCGCGGATTCGACGAGAGACGATATCTCCGATCTCCTGCGCGACCGACGCGAGCGCCGAGTCGACGTCGGACATGGACTGGATCGGCTTCTTGCTCGACGGGAGGATCTCTCGGTTGTCGAGCTCCGGGAGGGTGTTCCACAGGCACGCTCGCGCGAGCACGGGCACCAGATCCACGTCGCTGCGGCGGCTCGCGGCGGTGAGCTCCCCCAACATCACCTGATCTGCCAGGTAGTCGGCCGAGAGGATCGGCACCACCACCTTGGCCGCGGCGAGGTTCTGATCGACGCTGCGGGAGACGAGGTCCCCTCCCCGAAGCTGCGTGCGATCCCAGATCCGGACTCCGATGGACGCGAGCGGCGACAGGTGCTTTCGCAGCTTCTCGACGAACGGTTTGTCGGCGGGTGCGGCCGAGATGTAAATAAGCACGCTCGCCTCCACCGCGGGGCGCCGGTCGGTCACCGTGGCGCGCTCCTCGGTCACCGTGGGCTTTTTTGGACTCGCACTGCCCGGATCGAGCGCCTCCAGCGCCTTCCTGAACACCAGCTCTTCCTTCCGGAGCGCCGAGAGCCTCACCGCGTTGAGCAGCCACGATCGGAGAGGCCACGTGCCGTTCGTGAGCGTCCCGGCCGACTCCATCTGGTTCAGATCCTCGAGGATCTGCTCCGAACGTGAAGGCAGCCGCTGAATCATCGCGACGAACTGCCGGTCGACGCCGGAGAGCAGCGCATCTCGACTGATCCCGACGGCGATCACCGCCTGGTGGAGCTCGTGAACATCGACATTGGGCACGTGGACCTCACCTCCAGAAGAACCGTCACGATAGCTGGTTCACCTCACGGGAGAGCGCCGATCCTCTGCAGCCAGCTCGCCACGTGCGTGATCCGGACACCCTGATTGCGGACCGCGATCTCTTTACGACCGCCCGCCCCCGTCGCCTCGGCGAGCTCGATCCATTGATTGTGGAGGCCGACCACCTCCCAGTTCTTGTTGAACACCGGAGATCCGGAGGACCCGCCCTCCGTGTCGGTCAGATACTGGATCACGTCATCGTCCACGTACTTGATCTCGTTCCGGTAGAGGCCCACTCGCTTCGGGCCGCCGCCGGGGTGCTGGATGATGAAGGCCGGGTCCCCTCTCCGGATCGCCGCCTTCGGCTGCAGCTTGAGCGGCTGCACGCCTTCGATCTTGGAGGCGATCCGCACGATCGCGCAGTCGTGTTGATCGTCGAACCGGCACGTCTCCACGAGCCCCTCCACGTGCACGGGTGTCTTGCCGGTCTCGTTGAAGAAGGTCGCGCTCACCCGCTCCGTCCGCGCGTGGCCGGCGTCCTCGTCGAACAGCACATGACGATTCGTGAGGACCAGATCCGGCGCGATCAACGAGCCTGTGCCCCACCCCTCCGACTGGCCGGGAAACTGGACGGTGAGCTTGCACACGGCGGCGGCGGCCACGAGCCCGTCGTTGAGGAACTGGATATCGAGCAGCGTGCTCTGCGCGCCGAGCTGGAGCTCTTTCCCGCCTTGCCAGGTCGCCTTCGCCGTCCCGGGGACGATCGCGAGGACGGGCGCGGGAGAGAGCAAGTTCTCCATGCGCTCGCGGATCTGCGGATCCCGCTCCCGCAGCGTGTCGAAGAGCGCGTCGAGCTTGCGGAAGCGGTGCGCGACGTCGAGCACGTCTTTCCACAGGAGCCGAGGTGGATAGGTCCAGTTGACGTTCGCCACCGGGACGCCGGATTGCGCGACGACCTCGGAGACCTCTTCCCGATAGAAGATCTGCGACGCGAGGAAGCCGATCAGCTCCTGGACAGCCTTGCTGGTGTGATCGATCTTCGACCCGGAAAACGGACTATCGCTCATGGGTGTTCTCCTCCGTGTCGCGAGCCGATCTCGTGCTCACACGAGATCGCAAACGCTACCCCTTCTGGTGGAGGCGCCAAGAGCAACGAGCATACCGGAGGTGGACGCCGCACGAAGAAGATCCCCGGGCCTCACCGAATCCCTGCGATCCGTCGCGTAGAACGCGCGAAACACCCGCCCTCGATCGCCGCCGAACGCCCCGCCCCGTCCCCCGCAACGCACCCGGCGTTCCCGGAAAACCAAACCGAAGACGTGGTCGGACGGAGGGTCCCACCGCAGGCGGGGCAAGACGAAAAGCCTCCGCCCCAATCCCGACAAAGCGAGCCGCCCTCACACGCTCACGCACGGATTGGATGGGGGGTCCCACCGCAGGTGGGGGGAAGGGCGAAGCCCTTCCAACGCGACAAAAAAGAAAAAGAGCCAGTCGCGCTACGGCGAGTGACTCTCTTGAATCGACACGTCCCACCGAACTGAAAAGTCACGGATGGGGGGTCCCGCCGCAGGCGGGGGGAAGGGCAACGCCCTTCCAACGTAAACCGGGTGGGCCATGAAGGACTTGAACCTTCAGCCAATGGATTAAGAGTCCACTGCTCTACCAATTGAGCTAATGGCCCAGAACGTCTCAGCAAGTTGTCAGTATCGTCAGAAGCGGCGCGCACCCTGAAGCAAATCGGCGAGCATGTCAAGCACGTCTTTTTTCTTCGAGGTGCGCTTTCTTCGAATTGGCTTCTTTTGAAGGCGATCCGACGCGAGATCGTCACCTCAGGCGGCGGGCTCCGCGGGGGCTGGGGGCGGCAACGTCAGCGAGAAGTGGGCGTCGATGTCCTCGCCTGCGCGGTACGCCTTGCCCACGTACACGCCGGTCGCCACGCGGCGCATGTAGTCGTGCATGTTGAAGTAGACGCCGCGCGAGAGACCCTTGCTGTTCGGCTTGTAGGTCGGCCACCCTTCGGGGATCTCCGGCGGCTCGGTGATGTAGTCGATGTAGAGCTGATCCGGCACCGGCGGCTGGCCGTCCGCGGGCTGCACCACGAAGTATCCGGGGCCCGTCACCCACTGCCACGTCTGGTGGTTGTAGCCGACGACCACGCCGCTCGCGGTGCGGTAAAAACGCTTCTGAAAGCGGGTGAACATCGCGAGCGAGTTGCGCCCCTCGTAGATCACCGTGGTGCCCGTCGTGCTCGCCGGGACGAACTCGTCCACCGTCGCGGGCGGCGCGCCCTCCATGCGGTCGTACAGCGCCTTCACCCACTTGCCCTTGCACGCGAGCACCTGACGAAGGCGCTCCGCGACGTCGAGCGCGTCGAGGTGGCGCGTGATGTCGGACCACGTCGCCTCTCCTTCGAGCATCGCGCGCAGCTCGGGAACGGCGTCCGGTGCGGCGTCGGCGTTGGGAGACGGGGCGGGTCCAGCGTCGGGTGCTGCGCTCATGGGGGCGCGATTCTAGCCCGATGTCGTTGCCGTCCAGAGCCAATTCTTGACAGGGCGAAGCCTCCCCGGTACCACCCCGCGAGCGCTCGGTTTCTCGACGATCCGCGGCGTCCGCACCCGTAGCTCAGCTGGATAGAGCGTCGGACTTCGAATCCGAGGGTCGCCCGTTCGAATCGGGCCGGGTGTACTGGGTCCCACTGGGAGGACGGAATCCGCATCGCGGAGGCGGAGCTCCGCACGCCGGAGCGGAGACCGTAGCGATGTGGATGCAGTCCTCGACGTTTCGCAAGGGGAGCGTTCCGCGCACGAGCCGCTCTGCGCATCCGCATCGCATGCGGTCGAGGGCGTGCGCATCCGCGGAAATGCGTTGTCTTTCGCGTGCGCCGCACTACGGTCCGCGGCCACGGAGGCGCCCCGCGCGCTCCCGAGAAGGTCCCGCTTCGATGTTGTCGCGCTTCACCCGTTCGCTGTTCGCCGCCACCTGCGCCGCCGCCCTCTCGCTCTCTCTCGCCGCCGCGCCCGCCCTCGCCGCGAAGCCCGAAAAGGCCGCCGAGGACGCGAAGAAGCCCGGCGACACGAAGGCGAAGAAGGACGCGAAGGCCGACAAGAAGAGCGCCGACAAGGACGCGAAGGCCGACAAGGACACGAAGAAATCGGCCGCGGACAAGGCGAAGAAGGACGACGCCAAGGCCGACAAGAAGGGCGCCGACAAGGACGCGAAGAAATCCGCCGCGGACAAGGCGAAGAAGGACGACCCGAAGGCCGACAAGGACGCGAAGAAGAGCGCCAAGAAAGACGACAAGGACGCGAAGGACGCGATCGACGTCAAGGGCACCGCGTCGATCGGCGCGCCGAACAAGGGGCGGCTACAGGGCGGCATCAAGCTGAAGTCGTCGCGCAGCCTCAAGGTGCGCGAGCACGCTCACTCGTGGGGGTTGCCCGCGCTCGTGAAGCTCCTGCAGCGCGCGGCCGGCAAGGTCGCGAAGCACCACCCGAAGAGCGTGATGCTCGTCGGCGATCTGTCGCAGAAGAGCGGCGGCTCGCTCGTCGGCCACAACTCGCACCAGACCGGGCGGGACGCGGACGTGGGGTTCTACGTCGCGAACTCGACCGGGAAGCCCGCCGCGATGAACCGCTTCGTCGCGTTCGACGGCACCGGGAAGAGCCAGGCCGTGACGTGGGCGCAGTTCGACGACGCGCGCAACTGGGCGCTCGTGGAGGCGCTGCTCACCGACAAGGACACGACCGTCCGCTACATCTTCGTGTCGATGCCGCTGCGCGCGCGGGTGCTCGCGTTCGCGAAGAAGGAGAAGGTCGCGAAGGACCTCTACCAGCGCGCGGAGACGGTGCTCATGTCACCGCGCGACGCGGACGTGCACGACGATCACTTCCACGTGCGCATCGCGTGCCCCGAAGGCATGAAGGGCTTCTGCATCGAGGAGTCGAACGCGCGCGGCGGTGGCGCCTCGGCGGTGGCGACGTCCGCGAAGAGCGACGCGAAGCACCCGGCCGCCGCGAAGAGCGACGCGAACGAGGACGCGAAGACCGACGACGCGAAGACCGACGACGCGAAGCCCGCCCCCGTGGCCGACGCGAAGCCCGCGCCCGCCGCCGAAGCGAAGGCCGACGCGAAGCCCTGATCGCCGATCGCGATCACGAGAAGGTCATCGACGCGATCAGCTTCTCGCGGACGGCGCGCTCCTCGTCGCGCAGCTTCCACGAGCACATGTAGCTCGCCTGGAGCGTGATCTCTTCGTTCGTGAGGTACCAGACCGCGACGTACTCTCCGGCGAGGCGGTACTCCGCGCACGCGAGCGCGCCGTCCGTGCGAGCCTGCGACGCGATCGTGAGCGGCGACTCGATGCCGCGCGCGCGACCCCACGACCGCGCGAGCTCGCCCGCGTGATCCCGGAGCGACGTGTCGTGCGCGTCCGCGGGGTGATGGAGCATCGACACGACCACGACGCCGGGGCTGCCCGGACGGCCGAACATGCGACGCTCCCCCTCGGTCGGATCCGAGAACGTGCCGTCCTCGTGGAGCTCCGTCCACCCCGGGGGGAATTCGATCGAAAACCCTTCAAAAGTGGTGCGTTCCATGCGCCAAGTGGATTACCAGCGCGGCGCGTCAGGGCCAATCGACAAGGCACCTCGGGCGGACGTGGAATGTCCGCTCGAATCCTCGGTGATGGTCAGTCGAAGGAGCTTATCGGGGGATGTGTGAAGGGGCCTCCGGCCCCTTTGCAAATCCAGAGCGATGTCTCACGGAGCAGGCTCGTCCACGTCCACGATCACCGGCGTGTGATCGCTCGGGCGCTCCTGCTCGCGCGGGGTGCGGTCGATGCGGACGTCCGTCACGCGCGCCATCAACGCGGGGGTCACGAGCGCGAGGTCGATGCGGAGGCCCCAGTTTCGTTTGTAGGCGCCCATGCGGTAGTCCCACCACGAGAACTCCTTCGCCTCGGGGTGCTTCACGCGGAAGGCGTCGACGAGGCCGATGCTCATCACGTCGGCGAGCTTCTGGCGGATCGACTCGTGGAAGAGCACCGTCTTGTCCCACTTCTTCGGGTTGTGGACGTCGATCGCCTCGGGCGCGACGTTGAAGTCGCCGCACACGATCAGCGGCGCTCCGGACGCGGCGAACGGCGACAGCTCCTGCTTGAGGCGCGTGAGCCACGCGAGCTTGTACTCGTAGGCCGGCGCGTCCAGCTCCTGGCCGTTCGGCACGTAGACGTTCACCACGCGCACGCCGTCGATCGTCGCGGCGATCGCGCGCTTGTGCTCGTCCGTCGCGTCGCCTTCGAGGTTCCGCTTCACGTCCTCGATCGTCACGCCGAACTTCGTGAGGATCGCGACGCCGTTGTACGTGCGCTGGCCGAAGTACGTCGCGCGGTAGCCCGCGTCGCCGAGGTCGGACTCGGGGAATTTGTCGTCCTCGACCTTCGTCTCCTGCAAGCACACGACGTCCGGCCGCGCGCGCACGAGCCACGACGTCAGTTGCTCCATTCGGGGGCGGATGCTGTTCACGTTCCAGGTCGCGATTCGCATGGGTCTCCCGGCGCTCTCGGGCGCGGTCTAGAGAGGCTCCGAAAAAGCTTCGTTTACAGGGTTATTCGCTCGGCAGCGGTGGGCACAGCGCGCTTCGCACGATCGCGAAGAGGCCCTCGGGATCGTCCACCTGCACCCAGTGGCCCGCGTCCGGCAGCGTGTGCACCGTCACGTGGGCGGCGCGCGCGGCGCCGTCCGCGAGGCGCGCTCGGTCCTCGTCGCTGAGCACGTCGCTCTTGCCGCCGACCACGAAGCGCATCTCCGTCGCCTTCTCGTGGTGCGTCACCACCGGCCACAGATCCGTCTCGTAGTAGCTCTCGAACAGCGCGCGGATCGCCCGCATGTCGACGCGCAGCGCGTAGCCGTCGCCGGACCTTCGGAGGTTCATCGCGAGCCACGCGGAGAAGGTGCGATCGTACCCGCGCTCCTCCACGATCTCGATGAAGCGGTCGCGCGACGGGAGCAGCGGCGGCATCTCTTCGAGCATGCGCACCACCGAGTGCGTGCGCGCCGACGTCAGCTCCTCGTGCCGCGTGCCCGGCTGCGAGTCGAGCACCCACACCTGATCGAGCCGCGACGGGTTCACGTCCGCGAGCGCGAGCGCCACCTTGCCGCCGAACGAGTGGCCGAGCACGCCCCGCACCGGCAGGCCGAGGTGCGCCTGCAGCCGCACGAGATCGTCCGCCGCGGATCGCACCGTGTGCGGCGGCGGGGCGTGCGTCGACTGACCGTGCGCGCGCAGATCGACGAGCACGAAGCCCCACGCCGGGCACGCGGTCGCGAGCCGCCGCGCGAAGCTGCGCCAGTTCGAGCCGGAGCCGAGGATGCCGTGCAAGACGAGCATCCATTTTTCGGGCGTCGCGCCGGGCGCGGTGACGAGATCGTGGTGGACCAGGAAGTCGGCGGTCATCTCTGCGCGCTTCTACCGTGAAATCGCGCGTGCGGCGACGCCGTGTGCCGCAGCCGCGAACCTCTGCTAGGTGGGGGCGCGATGGCACCTCGATCCAAAAGCGCCCGCAAAGGGAAGGCCGCGGCTCCCCGGGCGAAGACGCGCGCAGCGAGCTCCACGAAGCGCGCTGCGCCGGCGAAGAAGCGCGCCGCCGTTTCCAAGAAGCGCGCCGCACCGAAGAAGACCGCTGCACCGAAGAAGCGCGCCGCCGCGAAGAGCCGCGCGATCGTCCCCGTGTTCGAGAAGACGTCGCTCGGGCGCGCGCAGTTCGACGACGTGGATCTCGCGAACGCGGAGCTCTGCGACGTGAGCTTCCGCGGCGCGACGTTCGAGGACGTGAGCTTCGCGAAGGCGCGGATGGAGCGCGCGACGTTCGAGGGCGCGCGCCTCGGCGACGTCACGATGGAGGGCGCGACGATCGAGAACGCCGCGCTCCGGCGCATGCGCGTGAGCGACGCCGACCTCGCGGGGACGCGCTTTCAGGAGGCCGACTTCACCGGCGTGCGGCTCGTTCGGTGCCGCATCGACGGTCTGACGATCGACGGCGTGCGCATCGACAAGATCCTCGCAAAGATCGCGCGCGAGGCGAAGCGCACGCCCGCTCCGAAGCGGCGTACCCTGTCCCGCAAACGCACCTCGTCGAAGTAGAGGTCCCCGCATCCCATGACCAAGAAAGTCCTCACCGCCGACGAGGTCGTCCGCCGCGTCGATCCGTCCGTCTTCCGCTTCTCCACCACCGAGGACGTGGGCCCGCTCTCCGGCGTGTCGTCGCAGACGCGCGCGATCCGGGCGCTCTCGTTCGGCCTCGACGTGCAGCAGCAGCGCTTCCACGTCGTCGTGGTCGGCGCGCCGGGCACGGGCCGGACGTTCTGCGCGCGCTCCGTCGCGAAGCACCTCGCGCGCACCCGCCCGACGCCGGACGACGTGCTGCTCTTGCCGAACCCGCGCAGGCCGACCGAGCCCGCGGCGCTGACGCTGCCGGCCGGTGAAGGCCGCCCGTTCGTCGAGGCGATGGAAGAGCTCCACTCGAAGCTCGCGGACGCGCTGCGCGGCTCCACCGAGGGCGAGCGCTTCAAGCAGGCCCGCGCCAAGATCCGCCGCCGCGTCAGCGCGGAGGAGGCGCGCCTCGAAGACAGCCTCCGCAGGCAGGCGCGCGAGCTCGGCATCGACATCGTCCGCCGCGAGAACGACATCGAGATCGTGACGCCGGACGATCTGCCGCCCCCCACGATGGAGGCGATGCAGGCCGTGGTCGCGGGCGTCGCCGAGTTCGAGCAGCGCCTCGCGAGCGTGCAGGAAGAGGCCGACGCCGAGCTGCGCACGGTGATGAAGGGCCTCCTCGCCGACGCGGTGAAGGCTTGCTTCTCCCCGGTGTGCGGCCGCTTCGAGAAGCGCGCGGACGTGACGCGGTTCCTCACGGAGCTGGAGGCCGCCGTCTCGAAGGAGATGAAGCGCCTCGTCGACGATCCGCGCGGCGAAGAGGCCCCCACGTTGCCGCGCGGCCTCGTGATCCCGACGCTGCTGACCGAGCACACGCCCGGCGACGGCGCCCCCGTGATCGAGGCGCACTACCCGACGCTGACCGCGCTGTTCGGCCGCATGCACGTCTCGCCCGACTCCGCCACGCTGCCGGAGCCCGGGTTCGCGGTGGCCGGCGCGCTGCACCACGCGAACGGCGGGTTCCTGATCTTGCCAGCGACCGCGCTGCTCAAGAACGAGGGCCTCTACGAGCAGCTCAAGGCGTGCTTGCTCGCGGGCCGCTTCATCGTGCCGGAGCACAACCCGAGCTACTTCCGCGGCGCCGCGGACGAGCTCCTGTTCCCGACGATGCCGATCAACGTGAAGGTGATCCTCATCGCGAGCCCCGGCACCTACCAGGATCTGCACGAGTCGGATCCGGAGTTTTCGCAGCTCTTCAAGGTGCAGGCGCGCTTCGAGTCGGAGCTGACGATCGAAGAGGCGATCGTCACGTACCCGCAGTTCCTCGCGTCGATCGGCCGCGCGCGCAGCCATTTGCCGCTCTCCGCGGACGCCGTCGCGGAGCTCCTGTACCACGGCGGGCGCAGCGCCGAGTCGCAGACCAAGGTGACCGCGCAGCTCGGCCTCATCGCGGAGGTGACGGCGGAGGCGAGCTACATCGCGGAGCGCGGCAGCAAGACGATCATCGATCGCGCCGCCGTCGAGAGCGCGCTGGACGCGGCGCAGCAGCGCGGCAGCCACTCGCGCGACATCGTGTACGAGCTGCTCCAGCGCGGCACGATCCGCGTCGACACCACGGGAGAGCGCGTCGGCCAGGTGAACGCGATCAGCGTCGTGTTCGACGGGCCGCAGATGTTCGGCCGTCCGTGCCGCGTGACCGCGGTCGTGTACCCCGGCGTCGAGGGCCCGGTGAACATCGCGCGCGAGGTCGAGATGAGCGGCCCCATCCACTCGAAGGGCGTGCTGATCTTGTCGGGTTACCTCGCGTCAAGGTTCGCGCAGCGCCGCCCGCTCTCGTTCGGCGCGTCGCTCGTGTTCGAGCAGACGTACGAGGCGATCGACGGTGACAGCGCCTCCGCGAGCGAGCTGTACGCGCTCCTGTCCGCGCTCTCCGGGATGCCGCTCAAGCAGGAGTACGCGGTCACGGGCAGCGTCGATCAGCAGGGCAGCGTGCAGCCCGTCGGCGGCCTCAACGAGAAGATCGAGGCCTTCTACGATCTCTGCATGGCGAAGGGCCTCACGGGCCGGCAGGGCGTCATCATCCCGATGGCGAACTGCGACGCGCTGATGCTCCGCAAGGACGTGGTGGAGGCGATCCGCGACGGCAAGTTCTACATCCACGCGGTGACGACGGTGGAGGAGGGCATCGAGCTGCTCACCGGCACGCCCGCGGGCGCCTTCGACGCCGAGGGCAACTTCCCCGAAGGCACGGTGTTCCACGCCGTGCAGAAGCGCCTCGATCAGTTCCACCGCGCGATGAGCGAGTTCGTCCGCGGCGCGCGCTGAAGCGTCCTCGACGTTGTTTTTACAAGGGGGCTCCGCCCCCTCGTATCACTCCCCCGCCCTGAACGAGCACCGCGAGAGATTTGGGCGGGGCGGACCGCGCGCAGCGAAGCGAGCACGGGCCGGGGGTGGGCATCCATCACAAGTGAATCGTCTTGTGGATCGTCACCGCTTCGCCCTCGAACGGCGCGATGGTGGCGTTGCGGAGCTGCTGCGCGATGCAGCTTCCGATCGCGGTGCCACGGTGCGGGCCGCCGTCGATCGTGGCGCGCGTCGCGTGACCGCTCGGGGCGAACGTCACGGAGACGGACATCGTGCGGCGCAGCTCGTCGGCAGGCAGGCAGCCCGCCGCACCACGCCCCGCGGCTCCGATCGCGCTCCCGGCGTTCGAGGGCGCCGGCGTCTGCGGAACAGCCGCTTTCTCGGGCACCTCCGCCTTCGCGGTCTCGATGACCGGCTCGCTCGTCTTCGGTGCGTCGACCTTCTTCACGCTCTTCGCGATCGGCGCGGACCCGCTCTTCACCGGCGCGTTCGTCTTCACAGGAGCGGCCTCCGCGACCTGCGCGGGGGCCTGGATCTGCGCGGCGGGCGCTTGCACCGTGGCGACGGGCTGCGCGGCGGCCTGCGGCGCGGACTTGTGCTGCACGAGCGCGCCGATCCCGAGCCCGACCATCATCGCGGCGGCCATCCCGACGTACCACCCCGGCCCCATCGGCTTCGCGGGCGCGGCTTCCGGCGCGGCGTCCGCGGCGACCGGAGCGATGGAGTCCGAGCGGGGCCGCGACCAGTACGACGGCTCCTCCGTCTGCGGAAAGAACGTGTCGAGCGGCACGTCGGCGCGGGGCAGCGCATCGAACAGCCCGCCCGACAGCATCGCGAGCTCCTCGGTGAGCTTGGGCGCCTTCACGCGGAGCGAGCTCGGCTCCAGGTCCCCTTCGAGGTCCAGGATCTCGTACTCGATCGTGTCGTGCTGGTTGTCCATGGTGTCCTCCGCGCTCCGTCCGAGGCGGAACTTTGCACGGCCGATGCCACCTGGTTTTTCGCGCGATCCGGCCCCTTTCAAGCCATTTCACGCTCGCGAGCAGGCCAACGTTTGCCCGGGGACCAGGCAACTTCTTGCCTGCCGGTCCAGCGACCGGGCAACAACTTGCTCGGTCGCGAGGGGTCAGCCCTTCGTCGGCCCGTCGACGACGCGCGCGACGGCGATCTCACCGGCGATCCGCTCCATCCAGGGAGTCCGCCCGCCGAAGGGCTCCGGCAGCACGATCGACGCGATGGCGGTCCCGTCCTTCGGGATCTCGTCCCAATAGACGTCGTCGAAGATCCGGAGCGTCGCCTTCTGCCCGCCGAGGTGGCGCACCAGGTACCGGACGAACTTGTGGCTCTCTTCGGTCTCCTCCCGCCGCCACCCGCAGCGGTACAGCTTGCCGAGGTCGAGTCGCAGGCCGTTCAGCTCGTCGCGGACGAGGACCTTCTTGCCGACCCACGCGGGGCGCTCCTTCACGAGCGCGGCCGCCACCGGGGCGAAGCGCGCACGCGCCGCCTCGCGCGCCTTCTCCCGGCTGGCTCGGATCTCTTCTTTCTGCGCGCGCCTCTCGTCTTCGTGCGCCTCGATCTCGGCCTCGATCTCGTCGAGGACGGCGCCGATTCGCTCTTCCCAGTGCGCATCCATCTCGGCGGCGGCGAGCATCGCGTCGAACGGCTTCGTCTGGCGCGGGGAGCGCTGCTTCACGAGATCGGCGAACCATTGATTCGCCTCCTCCTGATTGGCCTGCGACCGAGCGTGCCAGTCGAGGGCGAGCAGCTCCAGGACGACGACGGAGCGATCCTCCCGATGAGGCTGGAGGCTCACGTAGCCATCGGCGAAGGCCACGGCCTCTCTCCGCGCCTGCGTCGCGGGGTGCCGGAGCGCGCGCAGGGCCGCGAACAGGGGACCTCGTGGGAGCCGGGAGGCCACGGGGCGAGACGGGCTCGGAGCGGGGAAGTCCACGGACAAGGCCTCTTCCAGGAAGCGCTGCTTCTCGGCGTCGTCCTCGCGAGCCGCGACGCCGATGGAGAGTCGGCAGTCCTGCGCGAGCGCGTCCGCGAGGGCCTGCTCTTTCTTGCGCCTCTTCTGGATCTCCCGCCGCTCCAGCGCCGCGAGCGTCTCGGTCGGGGCGGCGAGCGCCACGTCCCGCGCGCGCCGGTGCGCGACGTTCTCGCCCGAGAGGACGAACCCCACGAGAGCGTCGATCGCTTCGGGGCAGCGCGGCGCCGCCGCCGCGAGCACGCGGGCCCATTTCTCGACGAAGATCGGGGCCGACGCCTCGCGCAGCCGCGCCGCGATCGGGGGGACGAGGGCCGCGCCGTGCGCGTCGAACCAACGGCCCGAGAAGGCGACCATCCCGTCGGCGTCGCACCGCTCGCCCGAGAGCTCCAGGCACAGCTCGCGCTCCTCCGGATCCGAGAGGAACGGCACCAAGAGCAGGCCCACCGGCGCGGACCGAAGCATCGCGTCGGACATCCAGTCTTCCAGTTGCCTCGTGGGGGGCGGTCCTCCCGTGAACCCGAGCCACAGCGCGACGGCCTGCGCGAGTCGATCGATCCGCTGCGCCTCGGTGAGCGCGGTGAGCGCGGGCCCCCGCTTCTCCTGGCGATCGATCGCGAGCAGCGCCTGTTGCCAGGTGGGGAGCGCCCCTTCGCCGCCGGACGCGCGCTCCTCTTCGAGCGCGAGCACCAACCCGAGACCCCACGCGAGGCCGTGGCGAGGCAGCTCGCGCCGCAGCACCTCCGCGAGCGAAGAAGGGTCCCGTCCGATCGCCACGACCGCGTCTCTCCGATGATCAGCCATCCAGTCGAATCTCCTCGCACGCCTCGTCCGATCGAGGGCCGGTCTCGGGGCGACGGTCATTCGTCGTCATCGCGCGCTCCGCTCCTTCGGGCGGCGATCCGGCGCTCGATCTCGCCTTCCATCGCCGGGGTCAGCGTCGTCCACTGCTTCTTCTTCAGCCACCTTCGCACCTGCGCGTCGAGGCCCGGCTGTTCGTCCGGCTCCGTCATGTCCCACGAGTCGGTGAGGCGCTTCTCGGCCCCGGTCGCCTGGTCGCCGCAGACGATGGCGTACTTGCGCGGCACGTGATCGAACGGCGCGAAGTCGGGCGTCGACGTGAACATATCGAGCGGGAGCGCCGCGTTCTCCACCGCGCGATTCGGGTACGGCAGCGCGAACAGGTGCGCGATCAGCTTGTGAAGGCCCGGCACGTCCGCCTGCGCGTGCGACACGTACCCTCGCTTCACCCACGGAGAGGCCATCACCGAGATCGTGCGGTGGTAATCCACCGACTCCCCACCTTGCGCCGGGTCGTCCTCGATCACGATCACGAGCGCGTGCGACCACAGCGCGCTGTGCGAGATCGCGTCGATCACCATGCCTGTCGCCTCGTCGTTCACCGCGAACATCGACTCGGGAGTCGGCGCGTCCGGCGACACGCCGCGGGTGTGATCGTTCGGCAGCGTCATGTACGTCACGTTGCCCAGATCGCACCGCACGCGCGCGCGGCCGGCCACATAACAGGCCTTCTCGATGTCGGGGTAACCGATGCTCTGGATGAGGCCGCCCGGATACTTGGAGTCCGTCGGGCTGTGCGACTCCGGGAACGTCGACGGCATCCCGACGATCTCCCCGAGGATGTCGTACGGTACGTTGTTGTTTCCGAGCCAGTCGAACAAGGACCCTTCGTCCGGCCGACTCACGTCCACGACGCCGCCCGAGTCCGGATCTTTGCGCAGCCCGCGGCCATAGCCCGTGACCGGCCACTCGCGTTCATTGAAATCGGTGGTGCGCGCGTGCGTCGCCCAGAGGTGGCCCTGATTCGAGAGGAAGGCCGTCGTATAGAAGTTGTCGGAGTGCGAGAACGTCCGCGCCGCCTTGCGGATGTTGGGCCAGATCTGCTCCATCTGGTCCGCCGGAACCATCAAGTTCGCCGGGTCCCCTTTCACGCCGGGCAGATCCCCGAACAGCGCGTCGAACGCCTTGTTTTCCCGCACGATCAGGAACACGTGATCGATCATCGCGGACGGCTTCCCGGTGTTCGTCGTCGGAACGGGGAAATCGTCGGCCCCCGCCGGGCACTGCACGGTGGGCAGTCCGGACCGCTTCGCCACCGTCACGTTGGAGAGCACCTGTTCGTCCCCGGCCTGCAAATCCGCCGCGGAAGGCGCCGGGATCCGCTGGATACCGCCCCTCAGGAGATCGTACTCCTGATCGGGAGTCTTGGGCCCGATCCCCCGCGCCCACAAGCTCGTCACGGTGAGCGATCCGTCGGGCAACAGCACCACACCGGACGGCCACCATTGCGTGGGAAGGCGCCCCGCGGGCGTGATCGTGGGCGGCGTCTTCGTGAGATCGACATCGTACCCCGCGACCGCGTCGAGCGACGCGTGCGTGACATACAGCCGCTTCGCCGCCGCATCATACACGAGGCTCGTCGGGTCGATCCCTGGCAAGGAGTCCGCCACCTCGACTGGCAAGGACGTCACGGTGCCGCTCACCCGGTCGATCACGGACAGCGTATCTCCGAGGTCGTTTCCGACCACCATCCACCGCCCGTCGAGGAACGCGATCCCCTCCGGATCCTTGTCCACCGCGAACGTCCGGGCGATCTTGGGGGCGGCCGGATTCTGCACGTCGATCTCCAGCACTTTGCGGCTCGCCCACATCGACACATAGACGAAGTGGGTCGTCGCATCCGCCGGATCGACGTAGATGCCATACGTCTCTTTGGCCCCCAGATCGAGCTCGCCGAGCTGCTTTCCGTAATCGGCGCCGCCCGCCGTCACGTCCGCGACGATGAACCGCGAGTCCTTCGCTCCGGACGCGAACAGCCGTGTCTGGTCGTTGCTCACCGCCACGGCCGATGACCAGAACACGCCGTTCGGGCTGTCCGGACTGGATGGCATCGCCACGCTCCCCGCGTCGTCCCGCGTGAGCGTGCCTGTCGCCACGTCCACCTTGAGCGCCTGAATCACCCCCTGCGCGCTCGCCACGAACACCCGGTCCGGCGGCGAGAACACGATGCCCTGATCCAGCGACTCCGGAGGCGCGAAGTTGACCTGGCTCACCACCGGATTCGAAGCGCCGATGAGCGCCGCGTCGACCACACGCACGATGTGGTCCCCATTGCCGTTGTCGACCGTGAGCACGAAGCTCGTCCCCGGCACGTTCACCAGATTGGCCGTCATCGTGTTCGGATCCTCGAACACGAAGTCGGCCCCTGCCGGCGTGAGCCGCCGCCCGCCCGCGAGGATGCGCACGTTCGGATCGTCCGGATCGACCCCCGCGTACTTCGCTGCATCCCCGCTCGGCGCGGTCGCGGTGCATTTGCCCTGCACGGGAGTCGGAGACGTCCCGTCCCAGGCGCCGCAGCTCTCCGCGTGCGGGAGATCGGCCCACGCGCCGAGGTTCTGACACGCGTAGTCCGAGGCCACCTCGGGGCAACTGCCTGTCGG
>JAXLYM010000042.1:0-45554 GCA_046351455.1 Polyangiaceae bacterium | reverse complement strand
GGCGCGCGGCCGGCGATGCGCGGCGTCGTGCTCGTGCACAGCGAGAACCCGTGGCAGAGCCCTGCGATCCGCTCGGTGACGGGCGCGTTGCTGGCGTCGCCGGATCTGCCGGAGGCGCGGACGGTGCGCGCCGCGGTGGAGACGTCGCTCGTCGCGATGGGCCGCCCCGCGAGCGAGGCGCCGGCGGTGCTCGACGCGGTGGGGATTGCGCCGCTCGCAGGGCGATCGACGCGCAGCCTCTCGTTCGCGGAGTCGCGCGCGGTGGAGCTGGCGGTGGCGCTGCACACGGCCCGATCGCTGGCGAAGCGCAGCGCGCCGCCGGTGCTGATCCTCCACGAGCCGTGCGCGGAGGTGGCGGTGCCGTCGATCGCGCGCGTGCTCGATGAGGCGCTCGCGGAGCTGCGTCGCGCGGAGGCGTGCGTGGTGATCGCGACGTCGTCGCCGGCGGACGCGCGGCGTCTCGGCGACACGTTGTGGATCCTGCAGCGCGGCGCGGTGTTGCGGCGGGAGAGCGGGGACGGCCGCACGCTCGCGCTGGGGGACGTGGAGATCGCGGCGTGGGTCGGCGTGGAGGCGAGCGGCCCGCTGCGCGCCTTGGCGGCGACGGTGAGCGCGCATCCGGCGGTGCGCGCGGCGTACTGGGAGGATCCGGGCGCCGGCACCGGCCGCGCGGCGGTGTTGCGTGTGCGGGGCGCGGATCGTGACGCGTGCGCGCTCGCGATCCTGGACGCGGCGGCGAGCGCGGGCGTCGCGATCGAGGCGATCACGACCTCGAACCCGGATCTGGCGGCGGTGCGGAGCGCGTCGATCGCTTGGGTGCAGCGCATGCGAGCGGGCCAGATGCGTGCGATGCCGCCGCGGCAGGCGGCCCCAGCGGCGGGGAATGCGGTGCAGGGGCCGGTGCAGACGCCGCAGGGATCGGTGGAGGCGCCGCAGATTCCAGCGGAGGCGCCGAAAGATTCGACGGAAGCGCCGCAAGTTCCGGAGGAAGTGGCGACTGCACCTGCTGGTGACCCCTCGCCGATGGCAGCGACCCCTACGGTGACCTCCCTCGCGACCCCTGGGGGTGGGGGTGACGGGGCGCAGGCGACCCCTCTCAGACCCCCCGGGGGTGGGGGTGACGGGGGAGGCGGACCCCCTCAAGTCCCCTGACGTGAGGGGTTGGTGGGGGATGCGACCCTCTTCGGACCCCCCTCGGGGTGGGGGGTTGGTGGGGGATGCGACCCTCTTCGGACCCCCTCGGGTAGGGGTCGCGGCGACGTAGCGCACGATCGGACCCCCTGCGGGTAGGAGTCGCGGCGACGTAGCGCCCCATCGGAACCCCCTCGGGTAGGGGTCGGCGCGGGGGTCAGGTTGCCTCCGGACCCCTCGGCGTGGGCTGTTGGAGACGTCGACTCTCGAAGGAAGCGCCTCGTGGAGGGGTGCACGCGCGGCGGCGACTCATACGACTCCCCCACGTGGAGGGGATCGGCGGCAGTCGCGGTCACGGCGACTCCCCTTGCAAGGCTCGCGGCGTGAGCGGCGGCTTCGGCGACCCGTCCCCGGAAGGGTATCGGCGTGAGCGCGAACTGTGGCGATCCCCCTCGGGAAGGGTATCGGCGTGAGCGCGGACTGTGGCGAACCCCCCTCGCCGAGGGGTCCTGCATGAGCGGCGTCCTTTCGTCGCAGGGGACAGACCCTCTTGGGGAACAGTGCCATTCCCGGGTAGACGCTCCCTCGCTCTCGTGCCTAGCCTCCGGGCGTCGCCTCCGCGAACGGAGGACGGCCTGTCTGCGGAGGAGGACCATGAGCATCGATGTGTTTGCGATGGAGTGCGACGCGCTCGACGGCGCCAAGCTGGCCGGCTTCAAGGGCGTCGAGGTGCTGAATCGCCCCTTCGAATTCGATGTCTTCTTCACCGTACCCGTCGGGACGGACGTCCGTCGGGCGGTCGGCGCGCGCGCGACGCTGACAGTGGACCGTGCCGACGACCGGGGTCCGATGTGCTGGCGGGGCATCCTCGCTGCCGTGCGGTTGCTCCACGAAACGGGGGAGAGGGCGCTTTACCGTGCGTCGTTGGTGCCGAAGCTGTGGCTCTTGGGCCAGCACGTCCGGAGCTTCGTGCACACGAAGAAGAAGATCGACGCGTACGTGCGCGACACATTGAAGGACGGCGGCCTCACCGGCGCGGACTTCGCCTTCAAGACCAACGCGGGCGCCTACCCAGAGGAGGAGTTCGTATGCCAGTACCGCGAGAGCCACCTCGACTTCGTCCATCGCTGGTTCGAGCGGGAGGGCCTCTATTACTACTTCGAGCACCCGGAGGGCGCCGGCGCCGCGGAGAAGCTGGTGATCGTCGACGACCGCGCCCAGCATTCCCCGCTCCTCGGAGACGGCCACGTGCGCTATTTCCCGGCTGCGGGAGCGGACGGCAGCGCTGGAGAGTGCTTGAGGGAGCTGCACGCGGACTTCAAGTTGTTGCCCGCGAGCGTGCTCGTGACGGACTACAACTACGCCAACCCGAACGCGCCTGTCGCCGGGGAGAAGCCGGTGATGAGCGGCGGCCAGGGCAAGATCCGCGAGTACGGTTATCGCGTATTCACGGAGGGAGAGGCAAAGCGTCTCGCGCAGGTGAAGGCCCAGTCGATGGCGTGCCGCGAGCTGGTGCTTTCCGCGAGCGGAACGTACCTGGGCTTGCGCGCGGGCTACACGTTCGTGGTGGACGAGGGGCCGAGTGATCTGCCGTCGAAGTACCTCGCAATCGAGGTCCGTCACGCGGGCGTGGTGAGCGGGGCCGCGCCGCTGGTGATGCGCTACACGGGCCTGGACGCGAAGGAGACGTACCGAGTCGACGTCACGGCGATCCCATCGGACGTGCAGTACCGAGCGCCGCAGGTGACGGCGTGGCCGCGGATCTACGGCTTCGAAAACGGCACCATCGACGGCCCCGGCGAGAGCCAGTACGCCCAGATTGACGACATGGGCCGGTACCTGGTGCGCTTCAAATTCGACGCCAGCGAGCTACCGGACGGGTCCACGTCCACGTATCTGCGGATGATGCAGCCGCATGGGGGAAGCACCGAGGGGTTCCATTTCCCGCTGCGCAAGGGCACGGAGGTGATGGTGAGCTTCCAAGGCGGGGATCCGGACCGGCCAGTGATCGCCGGGGTGGTGCCGAACGTCGTGACGCCGAGCAATGTCACCAACCGGAACAACCGCCAGAATGTTCTTCAGACGGGGAGTGGGAACTACCTCGTCATGGACGATACGAAGGACCGTGAGTATATCGATATGGGCGTCCCTGGCGGGAACCCCGGCGGCGGTACATATTTCTATATCGGCGATCCAGCGCCTGACCAACCTCCTGGCGCGGCCGAATGGCCTCCTCGATCAGCGTCCGTTCCCCAAGCGCCTGGTGTCAGTGAGACGCGGCCTTTCTCGTTCTCCTACTTCACGGAGGCCGAGAACGGTGTGGGGTTCGACGTGGGCGGCGACTGGTGGCAGTCCGTGGGAGGTGCTCTCTTCCTGGACGTTACTTCCGAAGTGAGAATCCGCTATGGCGCCGAGCACTTGTTCATCGTCATCGGCCCGTCGACGGAGACGTATGAGGCGCAGCGGACGACGAACATGAACGCTTCCTACGTTCAGAACATTAAACCCAGCGGCGAGCAGAACGTCACCGGGACCTGGAAGCACACTGTGACGGGCACAAGCTCAGACGATTACGGCACTTGGAATACCCAGGTGAAGGGTGCGTGGACAGCGCACATGGGGTCCGTTACGATCACGAGCGACGGACCAATTCAGATCGACGCACCGCGCGTCACTATCAGTGGCGCGAACGTCCAGACAAAAACCGCACTTCAGAAGTGGCTATCTGGCCCCTCGATCGAATTTTATACGTTGAAGGAATCCGCTGGTATCCAGAAGCTGGATATTTGCGGAATCTCAGCTTCTGTAGCGCAGTATGCGAGCAGTTACGCCGGTGTGAAGGGAGAAACCGCCCCCGCGGCCAAGCTTACCTTTGGTGCCCTTTTCAAACAGGCCGGCGCGGACTTCGTCTCGGCAGGCATTCTCATTGGACGTGCTGCAGTCCATGCCAAGAATGCCGCCATGCATATAATCGGCTGAAGTGCGAAAAAAAAACAGGATGGCGCCACAGCCGTCCACAAGCTCAAGCGAGCACGGTGAAAGCGAGCATGACAAACCAAATGATAACCGGTCCCTGTTCGTCCTGCGAGTCAACGCGCTTTGCCGTTGTCGAGAAGCTATCTCAAGAGTTCGCCGTGCCACCCCGAGGCCCCTTTGTCTACGCGCTGTTCGACCTCATAGTGTGCACCGGCTGTGGAGCGACCAGATTCTTCCTGCGATCTTCCGAAAAGAATCTCCTCGATACGTGCAGGCACGAGATTGTCGACGTGAGCACACCGACTCCCTATCGATGAAACGGTGAGCAGCATGAAGACTTCATTGGCTTGCCCAAAGTGCCAATCACGGATTCTCTGGCGAATCTCCCCAGCCCGAGTGCGACTTCCTGATTCTCGCCATGTTGACGTACCCGTGGCGGCGGGCGTGCGAACCGCTCGATTCATCGAGCGAGAGATGGATGCAGGGCACTACGAAGTCTGGGTCTGTGACGGCTGCGGATTCACCGAGTGGTACGCCGAAGACTTCCGCGACGCTCTGCGAGAGATGGCGAAAAACTCGAATAACGATATCACCCTCGTGGACCGAAGCACGACGCAAGGCCCCTTCCGTTGAAACCTCTAGCTCGTGCGCTCGGCGTCCAGCTCGCGGACGGCACATCTGTCAGGTAAGACCGCCATGGGAGTGATCATCGCCCGCGCCATCTTCGTTGTTGGAGCATTCCTTTACGCCTATGTCCTCAACGCGGTCTTGCGTGCTCGCCGGGCCTACATCGGCGAAACAACTCGGGCGCTGGAAGCAGTCGGGCTCAAGGCGAAAGGAAACTCCGGGGGACCATTCGTTCTGAACGCGAACGATGGTGACGTCCATGTCGAGGCGACGGGCCCTGTCAAACGAGCGGCGCCGGGCGCGCGCCCTGACGAAGCACGCGTCGAGGTCTGCGCGGTGGACCTCCCTCTGCCTCTCCCTGATTGTCTGATTTGTCGGGCCGACGAGGTCGATCGCATGATGGGGCCGCTCTCTCCCTTCCCGCGGACTCGGACGGGGCATATCGAGTTCGACGAGAGATACCGAGTCTATTTCTCGGGCGACGCCGCTACATCCGGGGCCGACGCCGGATACCGTGACGGTGCCGTCGGCAACAGGGTGTCCTGGGCTCAGCCCGCGATCCTGGAGCGGTTGTTGGAGCTCGAGCTTCGGTGGCTTCGCGTACGAGATCAGCAGTGTGAAGCGACGTTTCCCGTGCTCGCCCCGACGGACATGGTTCGAGCGCTCCGGACATGCGAAAACCTCGGCCGCCTCGCGCGCGGCCGGAGCCTGACCCCGGTCTCGCCGGGACCGCTCGCGCCGCTCCGTGACCCATCGAAGCTGCTCAACAACGTCATTTTCCCTCCCTTGATGGGGATTTTCTGGACGATGCTGCTCTCTTTTTTCGTAAGCTACGCATTGGGCTTTTCTGCCTGGGATACCGGATTCAGCTTTGTCGGTGCAATCCTCTTGCTGAATGCCATCATCGTGGCTCCCAAGCTCCCGAAGCGCACGGAGACTTGACGCGACCATGAAGATGCAGGCAGCTTCGAGGTGCGCGTCTGCGCGGAATGCGGCTATGCGGAGTGGTATGCCGTGGACGCCAACAAAGTGTTGGCCGCGCTTGTCGAACTGCCGGGGACGGGCGTCCGCCGAGCGATACAGCAAACCCTCAGCACGGTCCTTCCCGATGAGCGTATCCTCATGAAGGTCATCAAACCCACCAAGCTTCCGATCCTTCACCGGGTCGTGGAGATTCGCCGCCTGCCCTATTTTCATGTGGCGGGTGTCCTCTCTTTTCCGCTGGCGAGCCCGCGCGCGCTGCTGGATGAGATGACGTTCTGGCAAGTGTCTGCCTCTGCGCTCGGGGAACGGGGCGTCTTCGATGAAGGGTTTGCCAAGGCCCGCGGGGAGATGCTTGTTTGCGGCTCCTATTTTTCGCCTGGTGGCAAGCCTGTGACGGCTTCCTTCGTGCGGGCTCGGCTCGGATCCATCGAGAAGAGGCTCGCCGTTGCCGGCGATCGGGTGTGGCAGAATCAAGTGCCCACGCCGCCACAACCGTTCACGACCATGCCCCTCGACTGGGCACATGCGTTCGGTGGGGCCTCCGAACCACGCAATCCGTATGGGAAAGGGGCGGCTCCCATCCCGGTTCAATCCGCTCCCGGACAGGCTCGCTCGGTTCAGCCGCTGCCGAATGTCGAGACGTTCGGCGCCATGATGCGGGCTCCCAACGAACGGCCCACGCCCGCTGGGTTTCTGCCGATGGACGTCACCTTTGCCCAGCGGCGTGCGCGCGCTGGATCCTTCGACAAGCGGTATCTCGAAGAGTTCTTTCCCGGGATGCCCGCGGATATGGATCCGATGTTCTTCAACGTGGCGCCCGAAGATCAATGGGCTCCCGGGTTCTTTCGCGGCGATGAGGACTTCCTCCTCGAAAATATGCACCCGGAACAGCCTCGCGTCGAAGGGCGGCTCCCGGGGCTCGGCGTGCGCGTCTTCGTGACGCTCCTCGGCGACAAGATGGCCATGGACACGGGCTCCCGCGCGCCTTCCAATCCGGCCTCCTCTTCGGTTCACTCCGTGCCGACTCCGCCTCTGCGCGAGGTCACCATGCGGTGCGATACCGTGTGGCTCTTTCCGTCCGCCGGGTTCGGTGCGGTGGTGTTTCACGGGACCATGCCCGTCGCCGAGGACGACGCCGCGGATGTTCTGCACCTCGTCGCGGCCTGTGAAGATCCGGCCTCTCCGCGCGCCATCGAGCACTATCAACGCGCGCTCTCCCTCCGGCTGGACAAGGACAAGGGGGCGCTCCGCGAAATGTCGGACAGTGACTTGATGCCTCCTCGCGAGTCCGGCGTGCAGGCCAATCTGCGCCTCACGGACATGGATATCGGGCGGTGGACTCGCAGCGAGAATCTGGCCCTCTCGCGCGGGCGTCGCGGGCAGGAGCGCGCCTTCGCGAACGCGCGCGCGCGGCTCGAAGCCGACGGCCTCGACCCCAAAGACTACGGTCTCGCCGAGCTGCCGGCGCCTCCGCCGGAGCCGCCCCTCGATGATCTCGACGCGCTCGCCGACTACATGGAAGCGCAAACAGCCTCTCTCGATCAACAGATGGACGCCGCCAAAGCCAAGGCCCAAGAGGCCAAAGAACAAGCGCGCGCCGCCTTCCGGGAGATGGGGAAAGACTACGACGAAGAGATGGCCCGCGCCGAAAAAGAAGGCGGCGGGCCTCCGACGTTCTCCGCGACAGCGCACCTCACCAAGCTGTCCGCGATGGCCGCCGACGCCGCGGCCGAAGGCGTTCCCATGGACGAGCTGGAACAACACCTGAGCAGTCCACGGTACTGGGAAGAGCTGAAGGCCCAGGAACAGGGCCTCCGCGACATGTACCGCCGGTTCGCGCACCTCCAGCCCGCGGCCCGTCGCCTGGATACCGAGTCTTCCGAGCGCGTCCGCACCCTCGTGCAGATCGCGCGCGACGCCGACGAGAGCCTCGCCGGGCGCGATTTCACCGGCGCCGACCTCTCGGGGATGGATCTCTCCGGCGTCGATCTCGAAGGGGCCTTCCTCGAACATGCCAATCTGGCGGGGTGCGATCTCACCGGCGCCGCGCTCAAGAATGCCGTGCTCGCTCGGGCGAATCTCCACCATGCCAATCTCCGCGGCGCGCAGCTCCAGGGCGCCAACCTCGGCGCGGCCGATCTCCGAGGTGCCGTGTTCGAAGACGCGCAGATGAACGAGTGCGTGCTGGCGCGCGCCGATCTCGACGGGGCCCGCCTGCTCCACGCGAACCTCTCCGGATCCGACTGGCTGGAAGCGAAGCCCGGCGCGGCCGCTCTCTCCGGCTCGAATCTGTCGCAATGCACGTTCCTCAAGGCCGATTTCTCGGGTGCGCGCTTCGAAGGCGCCGATCTCTCGGACGCGACCTTCGTGGAGTGCCAGCTCGACGAGGCCGATTTCTCTCGCGCGACGATGACGAAGACGACGTTCGTCACGTGCCGCGGCGCCTCGGTGTCGTTCCGGAATGCCGTGCTGAATCAGGCGGTGTTCGTGCACGGGTCACTGTTTCCGGACGCGGATTTCACCGGCGCTTCGATGGAACGGGCCAATCTCCGCGGCACGCTCCTCACCGGCGCGAAGCTCGACAGAGCGCGCCTCCAGAAATCGGATCTCTCGGAGTGCGACGCGTCCGGCGCGAGCTTCGAACAGGCCTCCATGCAAGGCGGGCTGCTCGTGCGGACGCGCTTCGAACAGGCCTCGTTGCGCGGCGCGAACTGGATGGAGGCGGTCGCGCAAAAGGCGACGATCGCCGGCGCCGACTTCACCGGAGCCAACCTGTACCGCGCGGATCTGTCGCGCGCCGTCCGTGACGCCGACACCTCCTTCGCCGAGGCCAAGATCGAGCGGATCCGCACGCTGCCGAAGGCCGAGACTCCGCCGCGGCGAGGTGCATCATGAGGCGCCGACAACAGCGGATCCTCGCGCTCTCGACGGCCGAGACGCCGCCGCAAAGGGGGATGTCATGAGACGAGAAGACCTGTTCGACAAGGTGCAACACGGAGAGCCCGTCCGGCACGCGGATCTCTTCGCGCTCTGCCTCGATGACGCCGATCTCGCGGGCGCCACGTTCGAAGGCGTCCGATTCCCGCTCTCGATGCGCGGCGCGCAGCTCAAAGAGTCCACCTTCGTGGAGTGCCAGTTCGACGACTCGGCCCTCGACGGCGCGGATCTGCACCTGGCGACGTTCTACAAATGCTCGCTCCGCGGCGCCTCGTTCGTGAACGCGAAGCTCATCGGCGCGAGCTTCGTGGAGTGCGACGCGGAGGGCGCGCGGCTCGCGAAGGCCTCCGCGCCGATCGCCACGTTCGTGAAGACACAGCTCGCGCAGGCCTCGTTCGAGAGTGCCAATCTGGACCGCGCCACCCTCGTGGAGACGGACGCGAACAACGCCTCTTTCGTGGGCGCCAATCTGGAAAAATGCACGCTCTACCGAGCCGATCTGCGGACGGCCGATCTCACCTCCGCCGATCTGTCGCTCTGCACCCTCGTCGAGGCGATGCTCGGGGCGAAGAGCTTCCGCCAGAACAAGCTGTTCCGGACTCAATTCATGCGGAGCGAGCTCGCCGGCGCAAGCTTCTCCGAAATCGACGTGCCGCAATGCAACTTCATGGGTGCGGATCTGCGCGGCGCGATGTTCGACGGGGCGCGCGCGGCGCAGTGCGTGTTCGCCGAAGCCGATCTCGGACAGGCCTCCTTCGCGGGCGCGACGCTCACGAACGCCGTCTTCGAGAAGGCGACGGCCGTGGAGGCGGATTTCTCGCGCGCGGAGCTGCAAGAGGCCTTCTTCGGGCACGCCGCTCTCCCGGGCGCGCGCTTCGTGGAGGCCAGTCTGCGAGAGGCCGATCTGTCGCACGCGGACGTCTCCGGCGCGGACTTCAGCGGCGCCGGGCTCTACCGCACACGCTTTCACAGGGCGACCCAGGACGGCTCCGCGCTGCCGAGAGGCACAGGCTGGCTCGGGGACGACGAAGAGCTGCGCGCCGCCGAAACATGGGCGCCGCGGCACGGCTGCGAAGAAACGAACGGCGACGAGAGGTGAACACGATGTCCGCGGCAAAGAAGCTACTCGGGGTGGAGGCGTATCTGGAGACTGGCACCGTCACGCGCGCCGGCGCGGCCCACGGTCGCGGTGAGGACCTGGAGGTGACCCTCGCGACTGGCACCTTCCCGGCCACGATCGCGAAGAGCTGCCTCGTCCACCCCGACGTCGGCGACAAGGTGCTCTGCGCGGTCGACTCCGACGGTGTCTATGTGGTGGCGGTGTTGACGGGGCGCGCCGGGGCGACCACGAAGATCGCCGTTCAAGGGGATCTGCAGATGTCCGCGACGGGCCGAGCCTCGGTGCGCGGCGCCGATGGTGTGGAGCTGGCCAGCGCCGGACCCGTGGCGATCACCGGGCCCGAGGTGCACGTCCGCGCGCAGACTGGCACGGTGGCCGTCGAAGATCTGGGCTTCTTCGGCAAGCTGGTTCAAGCGGAGGTCACCAAAGTGGCGCTCGTCGCGCGCGAGGTGGACTCCATCGTGACGCGGCTCTCGCAGCGGGCCAAGCGCGTGTTCCGCTTCGTCGAGGAGATCGACCAGACGCGCGCGGGCACCGTCGATCTGCGCGCGCAGAGCCTGCTCGGGCTGCGGGGGGAGACCGCCGTGATCTCGGCGCGCGTCCTCGCGAAGGTGGACGGGGAACAGATTCACATCGGCTGATCGGATCGCAGAGAAGGAGACTCCCATGCTCGCAAAGACCTCGGCCGGCGGACTCTGTATCGCGTTCCCGGATGTGTGCTTGACGCCCGCGCCGCCCGCGCCGGCGCCCGTCCCGGTGCCTTATCCCAACGTCGGCGCGGACCCGACCAACACCGGATTCGTGCCGAACGTGCTCATGACCTGCACGCCCGCGCACAACCTGGGCACGGCGCCTCCGATGACGAACGGCGACAACGCGGGGCTCGCGACGGGGATCGCCTCCGGCACGGTGATGGCGCCGGCGCGCACGATGACAGGGGCCTTCACCGTGCTCGTGGGCGGGATGCCGCTCGCGCGGCTCACGAGCGTGACTGTCCAGAACAACACCAACGCTCCCGGCGCCAAGGTGGTGCCGAGCGTGACCAACGTGCTTGTTCTGGCCCCGTGACATCGGCCCTCACCAACTGTTTGTCCCGGCCCCCGTGACGTCGGTCCTCACCAACGTGCTTGTCCCTTCGCCATGACGACTCTGCCTCTCCCCTCGCTCGCCGTGACCGCGCTGTCGCCTGTCGTGACGGGCGCGTCGCTTTGCCGCCTCGCGGGGCTCCTGTGGGCCACGGTGATCGTGAAGGCGACGTTTGAATTGGTGCACGGCGCGGCCGCCCGCTTGATCGCGCCGGAGCCGTTGGTCGACGCGGATCGCGCGGCGGCGCCGGGCCAGAGCCTCCTGCGCGCGCGGGAGACGGCGCCGCACCTGCCGAACGCGGGGGTGCTGCTCTCCGGGCATGCGTGCGCGCCGGACGGACGGGCGGTGTCTTCCATGTCGGTGCGACTCGGCCTCTCGCGGGAGCGCCCCGTCCTCGACAAGACGCTCCACGTGTTCGGGGCGCGCGGCGTGAACAACCCTGCTGCCGTCGCGCCGTTCCAGAAGATGCCTCTCGTCTACGAGCGCGCCTTCGGCGGGCCGGGGACGCCGGAGAACCCCGTCGGCGTCGGCGGCCCCGCGAGCGCGGTGTTCCCGAACATCGTGGATCCGAAAGATCCCCGAAAAGTGGCCGGTTTCGGGCCGCTTTCGCCCCACTGGGCCTCTCGGAGAGCGCTGCTCCGTGGGGTGGATCCGGCCGTGTTGGACGGGCCGATGTGGGATGTTCCGGCCGGCTTCGACTGGCGCTTCTTTCAAGCGGCTCCGCAAGATCAGCAGATCGAAAGGCTCCATGGCGACGAGTGGATCGTCCTCGACGGGATGGATGCGGCGCGGCCGCGCGTGCAGTCGAGGCTCCCCGAGGTGACGGCGCGCGCCCGACGCCGCGCGGTGGACGGGCGAGGGGCCGTGTCGGAAGAAGGCGTCGAGTTGCGGGCCGACATGCTCGTGATCGACGCGGACCGCGGGGTCGCCTCCCTCGTGTGGCGCGGCCGGTTCGCCGTCGATTCGATGGAGTCGCTCGCTCGGGTGACGGTGCTCGTCGGCCTCGAACAGCCGGGCAAACCCGTCGCGTGGCCCGCGCCGCCACAAGCACCGATGGCCGCCGCCGCGGCGACGATGGCTGCGGCCGGTTCGACGATGGCTGCGGCCGCGGCGACGATGGAGACGCAGGAGGTCAATCTGAGCGCGCTGCTCGGCGCGAAGGTGCCTTTTGCGGCGGACCGCGAGAGCCACGTTCCGGCCCCGCCGAGCGCTCCGCGCGCCCCCGCGAAAGAGCCGCCGCGAGGGCTCGACACGGGCACCACCACCGTGGATATCCAGGCGATCTTGAAGGGGGCGACGCCCTTCGCGGAGCCCGCCGACCACACCCCGGCGCTTCCATTCGAGTCGGCCGAGCCGGGGAGGCCTTCGCTCGCGAGCTTGCCCACCCCCGCCGCCCAGCGAGCGCCGCGGATGGATACGGCCACGGCGGATATCGATGTCGCGCAGATCCTTCGAAACGCGACCCCTTACGCCGCGCCGCCCGAGGCGACTCCCCACGTCGCAGCTCCTGTGGCGATTCCTCCTGTCGCAATTCCTCTTGGCGCTGCTCTTGTGGCGATTCCTCCTGTCGCAACTCCTCTTGTCGCGGCTCCTGCGATTGCGCCTTCTCTGATTGCGCCTTCTCTGATTGCACCTTCTCTGATTGCAACTCCTGCCATTGCAACCCCGGCTGTCGCGCCGGTCGATCTCCAGCCGCCGCCGCACCCAACTCCGCCGCTCGCGTCGGCCGAGGCCGGGAGAGCGCGCGCGCGAGTGCTGGAAAAGCTCGCGAACAAGGCGCCTCTCGACGGCGACAATCTATCCTTCGCGAACCTCTCCGGCCTCGATCTCTCCGGCTGCTCCCTCGCGCGGTGCGATCTCCGCGGCGCCAAGCTCCGCGGCACCAAGCTCCGCGGGGCCGACCTCTCGCGCGCCGTGCTCGACGAGGCGGATCTCCGCGGCGCGCAGCTCGACGAGGCCGATCTCACCGATGCGTCAGTGGCCAATGCCGATCTCGAACAGGCCAGTCTGGCGAGGGCCACCGCGGTCCGCGCAAACCTCCGGGACGCCCGCCTCCACCGCGCCGATCTCCGCGGCGCCACCCTGGCGGACGCGCGGCTCGAAGGCGCCACGATGGTCGGTGTCCAGGCCTCCGGCGCCGATCTCACGAACGCGCGGCTCGACGGCGCGGATCTGACCGACGCTCGACTCTCCGGCATCGTCGCGCGGGGCGCGGTGCTCGCGAACGCCACGCTGGACGGCGCGGACCTCCGGCGCGCCGACCTCGAAAGGGCCAATCTCCACGCGTGCTCCACCCGGCGCGCGCGGCTCGCGGGGGCGAATCTCAAGAATACGGTCGACGAACCCCCACAATAGCCCGCGACGACGTATCCTCCGCGCGCCGTTCCCTGAAGAAGGAGATTGCCTGTGCCTCGTGTCGTGGAATTCAATACGGTGTCGACGCTCGGTCTGGAGTCGTCGCCCGTGGCCGCCGCCCTGGCTGGTCTGCGGGCCAATGAGGCTCGCTACTTCAAGAACAAGTACGACCACACCTTCACCGTGGAGCCGGCCGAGAGCGCCAAAGACGCCGTCGATTGGGTGCACCGCATCCTCAAGGAAGAGCGCAACATCGTCATCGCATCTCGGCCCTTGGAGGCCACGGCCTTTCAGGTCCAGAACATCCGGATGGCCTATGTTTTCTACGAAAGCGGCCTCTCGATCAACGTGATGTACACCGTGGACGACCCGAAGAAGCGCGCCGTCGGGTTCAAGCTCTCCGTCGGCATGGACGTCCCCGCGGAGCTCGGCAAATTCAAGTTCGCCACCCAGAAGTCGAAGCTGGCCGGCGCGGTCCGCGGCTCCTTCTTCGTCATCAAACGCGAATACTGAGAAGGCGCCGCGCCCCCGGCGGCGATCCTCGAAGCGCAGCGGCGCTCCCGGCGCGTGAGGAGAGCTTGCGCGCCGCGCGGTCCGCTGCGATACGCAGGATCCCATGGACACCGTCCAACCGCAGAGCCTCCCCGTCGTGCAGAGCGTCGTGGTCCGCGGCGTCGTCCTCGGCGCGCGGCTCGCGCTCGAACGGCTGCGGGATCGGCGCACGTACGGCGCGGTGCTCCTCGCGGTGGCCCTCGCGATCGCGGGCGGCATCATCGAGCGGAGCGCCACGTCGCTCGGCGCGGTGGATCGGGCCCTCGGGGGGACGTTCCGGCTCGTCGTGCCGCTGCTCACGCTGTCGCTCGTGTCGCGCGCGGTCTCGAAGGATGGGCTCGGCCCCGGCACGTTCTCCGTCGCGCGGTTCGGCGTGCCTCGGTTCGCGGTCGCGCTCGGCGTCACTGCGGCTGCTGCGGTGGTGTGCGCGGGGCTCGGCGCGGTGACGGCGGCGCTCACGGTCGTCGGCGGGCACACGGCGTCGGCGCCGCCGCTCGCGATGGATCTGCTTCAATCGGCCTGGATCGGCGCGGTCACGTCGCTCGCGTACGCCGCGTGGACGGCCTTCGGCTCGACGTACTTCCGCGGCCGCGGCCGGTGGATGCCGATCGCCGCGGACTACATGCTGGGCGGCTCCACGGGGTTCGCGGCGGCGCTCTTGCCGCGGGCGCACGCGTCGAGCCTGCTCGGGATCGGAGAGGCCCCCCTCGAGATGCCGCGTGTGGCGAGCTTCGTCGCGCTGTTCGTGATGACGGGCCTGCTCACGCTCGCGGCGGCCACGCGCTCCGGTCGCTGAGCCGGCGCGTCACATCTTCCGGCGCGTCACATCTTCCGGCGCGTCACATCTTGTAGAACTGCACCGAGTGCACGATCTCGTTCGCGCCCGTGTCGCCGGCCTCGAACGAGACGTCGTGCCAGCACCACCCGTCGACCTCGTGCGCGTCGTAGTACGGGCAGGAATTGTCGCCGATCGCGTAGCCCGCGTCCGGCTCCATCGCGAGCTGCAGGCGCGTGCCGAGCGGCACCTTCACCGTGCACGTCTGCTTGCAATCGACGAGACCATCCAGGCTGTGCACGCGGCCGGGCCCCTGGATCTGGATCGTGTAGTCGATCATCCGGTTGTCGCGCAGCACCTCGGGGTGGCGCACGTACACCTCGTGCCCGGCCCAGCTCAGCGCGATCGTGCCGTCTTCGCCCTGCGCCACGGCGAGCCGCATCGTGCTGTCGGGGCCGTTGCCGAAGGGCGGATCGTAGCTGATGCGCGCCGACTTCATCGTGCCGTCCTCCGCTAGCTCCGTGAGCGTGAACACCGGCACCGCGGCCCTCGTCGGCGCGCTGAGGAAGCGCATCTCGCCGTTCGGCCCCGGCACCGGGCGCGTGTACGTCGCGGGGCCGACGAGGTGCTCGGTCCACGTCCCGTCGTACACCGCGTACTCGGCGCGCGTGCCGACGACGTAGCCGGTGTTGTCGACGTAGTCGTACGGCCACACGACGTGCAGGCGCCCCTTCGCGTCGTAGCGAACGCCGCCGTTCACGCTCACGTCCGTCTGCGCGTGCGGCAGCATGACGTCCTCGGCCTTCGTGCCCTTGAGCAAGCGGATCCGATCGATGCCGAGCAGCGCGATCTCGCCGTCCGGCCCGATCGCCGCGTCGTCGATGCGCACCGGCTCCCCCAGCTCGAGCGCGACCGGCTTCCACGTCGTGCCGGTGCGCCGGTACTCCTCCAGCTCGCCGGACGTGCGGCTCATGATCGCGACGAGATCCTGGCCGTCGACGAGCAGGAACAGGTTGTACCCGCCGGAGCCGCTCGCGGGCAGCGGCGCGATCTTCTCGATGTCCCACGTGGCGCCGTTCTTCGCGCCGTGCACGTGGAGGATCGCGTAGTCGTCGGCGCCCATCCAGCCTTCGATCACCGCGTGGATCTCGTCGCCGATCACCGCGAGGCCGGCGGTGCGGTACATCGGAAAGACCTCGGTGAAGGGCATGCAGCCGTCGCCCTGGAACTGGTACATCGGGAAGTCGGTGGTGGTCTGTCCGTACGAGCCGATGATCGTGCTCACGTGCCCGTTCGGCTCGATCCAGATGGCGGGGCTGTGCCTCGTCGCGTCGCTCGCGCTGCCGCCGCCGCCGATGATCCAGCCGAGGTGGCTCTCGTTGGGGCAGCGGTCGTACCGCGTGTACGTGCGCTGACCGCTCGGATCGTTCTTCGATTCGAGCGTCATCGTCTTGCCGTCGAACGCGAGGACCTTCGTCCCGTACTCGGTGCCGGGCAGCGCGCTCACGTCGCCGATCACCGTCTGGTGCAGCACGTCGCCCTCCAGCTCGTACGTCGCGACCTGCATGTCCGTGACGCCTCGATCCTGCGGCGTCCCCTGGAACACCACGGAGATGTCCTCGTCCGCCGGCAGCGTGAGCTCCGGCTGGCGGTACACGTCGTCGCGGCCTTCCGGAGGCAAGAACGCCATCACCGTCTGGCCCGACGCGCCGTCGACGCTCCAGTAGCCGTGGAGGTTCTTCGTCGAGAGCGAGGAGGAGTCGTCGCACCCCGCGACGACCAGGGGCCCGATCAGCGCGCCGAGCCCGAAGAGAGGAATCAAACCTTTGCGCATCCGGCCGAAGTTATTGGGCGAGATGCGGCACCTCAAGAGGCGCGCACGGCCGCGCACGTCAGCCGCCCGTCGGCTCCGGATCCGGCGGCGAGAACGGCTCGCTGCCGATCTCGGTGCCGTTCATGCGCTTCACGGTGTCTTTGCCCTCCCAATGTTGCACTCCGCTGTAGTCGAGCGACCACTCGATCTCCCACTCCTCGCGCCACGCGGAGCTGTCGATGAGCTCGTCCACCTCGTGGTTGTTCGGGCCCGAGAGGAACGTCACGGTGCCGCCGGTGAGCGGAAAGGTCTGGTACGTGTCCGCCGCGTTCGGCTTCTGGAGGCCGCCGCCCGCGAGGTTCGCGATCGTGAGCGTCGTCCCCTGCTTCATGTGCGCGCTCCAGAAGAGGACGGACGCGGCCGGCAAGATGACGTCCTCGACGTCGACGTCCTGCGCGATGTCCGCGCCGGGCACGTTCGCCGACATCACGAGCGTCGTGATGCGCGAGTCCGAGCGCGCCGTCGCGAAGGCGCCGTAGTCGGTGCCGCACAGCTCCTGCAGCCCGATCGTGCCGTCCGCGTTGCGGAACGCCTCGATGGCCCCGTTCTGGGCGATGCCGTTCAGCGTGACGGTCCCGCAGCTCCCCGGCGCACATCCCATCGTCGCGAGCCCCAGCGCGAGGCCCACCAGAGGCAATACGAATCTCATCATGCGACCACGATAAAACGGCCGCGCGCGGGCTTTCCAGATCGTTGCCCACCCCCGGTCCGTGCTCGGCCTTCGGCCTGCGCGCGGCCCGCCCCGCCAAATCTCTCGCTTCGCTCGTTCAGGGCGGGGGAACGTCACGTCCTTTTGGAGCTGCGCTCTGGACGTCGAGCCTCCGGTTTGTCGTGGTAACGTCCGCGCGTGGCGGTCCCCCAACACCTCGCGAACGAGAGCGCCGTCGCCGGTCCGCTCGGATCGCTGGCGCTGTCCTTGGTGCGCCCGGCCGCGAGCCTCATGACCCTGCGCGCCGTCAAATGGCACCAGGGCCTGGAGCGGCTCGGGGTGATGCTGCCGTTCTCGCTCGTGCACGACGTGGGCACCCTCTTCGCGTCCCCGCGCGAGCAGTACGAGGTCGGTCCGCGCGCGGAGATCGGCGTCATCGCGGGCCGCGTGCGCGACGCCGATCGCCTCGTGGGCGGCTACAAACGCCTGCTCGACGAGCTCGTGCAGAGCGAGGCCGTGCGCCGCGCGCCCGACCTCAAGATGACGGACGACCTCGTCACGGTGGTGCTGTCGCGCATCCTCGGCAGCGTGGCCGCGCGCGTGACCGTGGCCCCCGCGTACCGCTCCGCGATCCCCGTCGACGCGGCGCTCTTCGACAACCTGGAGCCGCAGCTCCCGCAGCTCTTCGCGGCCACCCGTCGCGACTTCGAGGCCCGCACGCTCGAAGCGCTCGACGCCGCGCGCCTCTTCGTCCTCACGATGGCCGACGCCCTCGATCTCGACACGCTGCGCCTCTTCGGCATGCTCGGATCCGAGGCCTCCGCCGGCGCGATGGCGCAGGTCGACATGCTCGCCGCGATGGAGTCCCCCGAGGCGAACGACATCGTGAACTTCTCGCTCGAGATCCTGCCGAGCGTGCTGGAGACGAAGACGCGCCCCGCGGCCGGATCCACGGCGGCGTACGGCTATTCGGGCATCGGCACGCGCGGCTCCATCGACAGCCTCGTGCTCACGGAGCTCGCGTGGGACGACATGGAGCTCGCGCGGCGCCTCATGGACAACGAGGTGCTCTATTTCGCCCGCGAGCAGAGCAAGGACGAGCAGAAGCGCATCCACTACCTGCTCATCGACGCGTCCGCCTCGATGCGCGGCGACCGGCAGACGTTCGCGCGCGGGATGGCGATCGCCACGGGAAAAAAGCTGCTTCTGGAGGGCGAAGAGGTCGCGTTCCGCTTCTTCGACTCGCGCCTCTACGAGCTGCAGCGCGCGCGCAACGGCGCGATCCCGACGGCGTACCTGCTCTCGTTCAAGGGCGAGCACGGCCGCAACCCGGCGCGCGTGTTCGCGGAGCTGGCGACGGACATCGATCTGCTCCGCCGCCGCGACGCGCGCTCTCCGGTGATCCACCTCTTCACGCACGCGGCGCTCTACATCCCGCGGGAGATGGTGCAGGCGGTCCGCGCGCACGCCCAGATCGCGGGCGTCTTCATCCTCCCGTCCGGCAACAAGAAGCTCGACCTCGACTACCTCGATCTCCTGAACGCGCACTGGGTCGTGGACCACGCGACGCTCGCGAGCGGCGCCGCCCGCGCCGACGCCGCGAAGACGATCCTCGGCGATCCGACGCAGCAACACCTCGCCGACGCCGCGCCCGCGAGCACGCACGGTAGCTCCGGCCCCGCGAGCGTCCGCGCCCCCGCGAGCGTGCGAGGCGGCGCCCCCGCGAGCGTGCGAGGCGGCCAATGAGCACGATGCGCCCCTTGAACGAGCTGCGCGAAGAGGCCCGCGTCGCGTACGGCCGCGGCGACGTCGAGCGCGCGAAGAACGCCCTCTGGCAAGCCCTCCAGCACACGATCGCGCGCGAAGAAGACTACGTCGTCGTCACCAACGACATGCGCGATCTGCTGCTCGCGGCGAACGATCCGCGCGGCGCCCTCACGCTCGACTGGTACGCCGGCACCGAGCGCACGCAGCGCGCCCTCTTGCCGAAGGTCCCGCCGATCGACCGCGCGCGCACGCTCCTCGCGTGGGCCGACCGCTCCTCGGATCGCGACCGCGCGAAGGGCATCTACGCGAAGGCCGCGGACGAGTACGAAGCGGCGGGCCTCGTCGCGCAGGCCGCGATCGCCCGCGAGCGCGGGGAGGATTTCCTGCGAGCGCGCGCGCTCTGGTCGCGCCTGTCGCAGGTCCTCTCCAGCAACACCACGGACCTCTACGCCGCGGGCCTCGCGCGGTTCAACCTCGCGCGCACGTCGCTCCGCACCGGCGACGCCGTGGCCGCGCGGGAAGCCGTCGTCGCCTCCGTGCACCTGCTCGAAGAGGCCGCCGACCGCTACGAGACCATCGGTCAGCGCGAGCGCGCGTTCGACTGCTACCAGGTCCTCATCGCGATCGGCCGGGAGAGCGCCGAATTCGAGCACGTCCTCGAAGGCTACGTGAACGTCAACCGCATCCTCCGCGAGGACCACCTCCGCTACTACGCGCTGCAGTCGTACGAAGAGGCGGTGCAGGCCGCGGAGAAGCAGAGCGAGCTCAGCGCCGCCGCCACCCTCGCGCGCGAGATGGCCGCGTACGCGAGAAAAGAAGGCCTCCCGAGCGTCGCCAACTTCGCGATGCTCGCGCAGGCCCGCCTCTGGCAAGCCGTCGCCGAAGCGTCGCAGCGCCGCGGCGCGCCCCCGCAGATCGCCGAGAACGGCCTCCTCGCGGCCGTGATCGCGTGCGGTGAGACCGGCCAGTACAAGAAGGTCGGCGACCTCTACGGCCTGCTGGCCACGCTCCCGCTCGAAGAGGCCCGCAAGGCGCACTACGCTCGCGCCCGCGAGCGCTACAACGACGCTCAGAACCTCGCGATCGACGCGGCGCCGCTGCCCCCGCACCTCCGCCACGAGGTGGGCTTTCCGGAGGTGTGGCACGTCGATCTCGTGGAGTGGGAACAGCAGGGCTCCGCCGCGCAGGCCGCGGGCGACATCGTGCTGGATCCGGCCCAGTGGTCCGACGTCACGCGCCGCCGCGCGATGCTCGCCCGCCTCTCGGCCCTCGCGCTGGAGACGGTGGATCCGAACGAGCCGCCGCGCCGCTACCCCGCGGCCAACTACATCGCTCTGGCCGATCAGCTCGCCCTCGTGGAGCTGTATACAATCCTCTCTCCGCTGGAGCGCCTCTTCGGACACACGGAGTCGAGCGTCCGCGTAGCGGTGGTGAAGGCGCTCTCCCGCTTCCTCTACAAGCGCACGTTCATCACCCTGCGCGCCGCCCTCGGCGACTCCGACGCTGCCGTCGTGCACGAGGCCGGCCGCGCCCTCGAAGAGCTGCGCTTCCCGCACGCCTTCGATCCCCTGGCCCGCATCTACCGGGAGAGCCAGAACAGGGACGTGCGCGCCTCGGCCCTGCGCGCCCTCGCCAAGATTGACACCTTCGAAGCCGCGGAGATGCTCCTCGGCGTGCTCCAGCATGACGGGGAGTCGGACCGCGCCGCCGCGGTGGACGCCCTCCGCCGCTCCCGAGGCATGAAGTTCACGGATCTGGCCCGCGGCAGCTTCGGCGAGCTCGCGGCCCCGGTGCAGTCGCTCGTCCGCGAGATCCTCCAGGCCCGCGGCGTCTACGTCTGAATACGGCCCGGGGACACCCGCCCTCGGCCCGCCGCTTCTGCGTCGTCCGGCCGGCCCGGCGTGTCCACCGCCCGGGTCGGCGTGTGTCGTGAGCGAGGCAGACGCGACATCCGATCACGCCCCATGACGGTCATGACGAGGAGCGTCATCCGCGGCGCGGGCGCTGCGAATTTCGGGGTTGGTGAGGCCTTGCACAAGGTCTCTCTTCCTGCTCTCCTCGGACCAATATTTCCACGCCGCGGGGAGCTTCCGAGACATCGGTGGCCCCCTACGGACGATCCTCGGAGGTCATCCTCATGAACACGCGCCCGGCCACGCTCTCGAAGCCGCGGTTACAGAACACGTACGAAGCGGATGAAGCGCTCCGCTCGTACCTCACCCGCGCGCTGCCGGCGGAGGTGCTCGCCGAGATCGAGCCGGGGCTCCGCTCCCTCGGTGCGCGCGCCGCCGCAGAGCTCGCCGCCTGCGCCGACGAGGCCGAGGCGCAGCCGCCGAAGCACGTCCCGTTCGACGCGTGGGGCGCCCGCGTGGACCGCCTGGAGACGTCGCCCGGGTGGGCCCGCATCCGCGCCGCCGTCGCGGAAGAGGGCCTCGTCGCGATCCCGTACGAGCGCAGGCACGGCGCCTTGTCCCGCGTGCACCAGGCCGCGCGCCTGCTCCTCTATCACCCGAGCTCCGCGACCTTCACGTGCCCTGTCGGCATGACGGACGGCGCGGCCCGCGTCATCGATCGCTACGCCTCGCCGGAGCTGCGGGCGCGCGCGCTCCCCCGCCTCACCGCGCGCGATCCGTCCCAGCTCTGGACCTCGGGACAGTGGATGACGGAATACAGCGGCGGCTCCGACGTGGCCAACGGGGACACGGTGGCGAAGCCGGACGGGGAGGGGGCCTATCGCCTGTTCGGTCACAAGAACTTCGTCTCTGCCCTGGACGGAGACACCGCGGTCGTCCTCGCGCGCATGGAGGGCGCGCCGGCGGGCGCAAAGGGCCTGTCGCTCTTCTTCGCGGAGCTCAAGGACCCTTCCGGCGCCTTTCGCGGCCTCACCATCGATCGCCTGAAAGACAAGCTCGGGACGCGCGCCGTCCCCACCGCGGAGGTCACGCTCGAAGGCCTGCCCGCGGTGCTCTTGGGGGAGCCGGGCGGCGGCGTGAGGCGTATCGCGACGATGCTCAACATCACGCGTCTCCACAACGCGTGCGGCGCGATTGGCTATCTCCGCCGCGGCCTGATGCTCGCGCGCGACTACGCCCCTCGCCGCAGCGCGTTCGGCCGCAAGCTCGTCGACTGGCCCCTTCACGTCGAGGTGCTGGCCGATCTGCAGGTGGAATTCGAGGGCGCGATGCACCTCACGTTCCGCGTCGCGGAGCTGGCCGGCCGGGACGAGAACGGCGACGCCGGCGACGACGAGCGAGCGCTGCGCCGCGTGCTCACCGCGATCGCGAAGGCGCTGACCGCGAAGATCGCCGTGGCCGGCTGCAGCGAGGTGCTCGAGTGCTTCGGCGGCGTCGGTTATCTGGAGGACACGGGCCTTCCCCGGCTCCTCCGCGACGCGCAGGTGCTCCCGATCTGGGAGGGCACGACGAACGTGCTCGGCCTGGAGACGCTGCGCGCGCTCGGCAGCAAGGGCGCCGCGGCCGCGCTCTTCGAGGATACGACGAGGCTCCTCCAGGAAGCGAAATCCGAATTCCCCGCCGAAGCCGATAAGCTCCTGAAGACGGCGGGAGCCCTCGCGCCCCAGCTCGCCCCGAACCGAGATCCGGAGGACCTCCAGGCTTCGGCCCGCGCCCTGATGCTCACGATGGGTCGCTTGTATACAGGGGGATTGCTATTGCGACACGCGTCATGGAGCAAGCGCTCGCACGAACCCGGCAGCGACGCCCGCGCCGCCGCCGCCGTGCGCTGGTGCCGCCGTATTCCTGCGGCCCCGATGATCGATCCCGAGCACCGCCGCCAGAGCCGCGCGCTCGCGGTGGGCGCGGACGTCCGCGACTCTTCCCGTGAAGGAGACATCGAGTCATGACGCAGCCTGTGCAGCCCATGGAGATCGCGCGCGGGACCAAGATCGATCGCTACGTCGTCTCCGACGAGCTGGGCCGCGGCGGCTTCGGCGCCGTCTACAAAGCCCGGGACGAAGAGCGCGGGACGCCGGTCGCGATCAAGGTGTCGGCCCCGGCGGAGCACGGCTCCGGCCCCGCGCAGAACATCCGCCGCTTCACGGATCAACAGAACGAGATCGAGGCGCTGATCCGCCTCTCTCACCCGAGCATCGTCGAATACAAGCGCTGTGGCCAGCTCCCGGACGGCCGCATCTACATCGTGATGGAGCTCGCCCTGGGCCTCTCGCTCGCGGAGCGCGTCGCCGAGCGCAAGTTCGAGATCATCGAGGCCATCCGCATCACGCAGAAGATCGCGGACGCCGTCGCCTACAGCCACGAGTGCGGCATCCTCCACCTCGACATCAAGCCTCAGAACATCATCCTGGTGGACTTCATCGATCCCCTGGATCCGAAGATCAAGGTGCTCGATTTCGGCCTCGCGCGCCTCACGCGGTCGCACCAGCAGACGACCGGCCACTCCGCCGGGACGGTCGCGTACATGCCGCCGGAGGCCTTCTCCGGCGCCGCGCCCGACATGCGGTTCGACACGTACGCGATCGGCACCGTCCTTTACGAGATGATCACCGGCGCCCTTCCTTTCCAGGGCAACACGATGCCGGAGATCGTCCGCAGCAAGATGTTCGGGGAGCCGATCCCGCTCGCGGAGGTGTGCCCGCACGCGCCGGAGCCGCTCGTGCACCTCGTCGACTCCCTCCTGGCGCGCGACCCGAATCACCGCCTCGCCGACGCCCGGGCCCTCGCGGAGAGGCTCCGCGCCCTGTATTTCGGGGCGTTCGGGAGCACGAGCCCCCATGTCCACGCCCACGAAGCGCGCGCCCCCGAGGCCCGCGCCGCGGCGGCGGCAGAGGCCATGTTCATCGGCCGCGGCCGCGAGCTGGACCTCCTGCTCCAGCGCTTCGCCGACGTGGAGAAGGGCAGAGGCCACCTCGTGATCGTCGAAGGCGACGCGGGGATCGGCAAGAGCCGCCTCGTCTCGGAGGTGCTCGCGTCGCGCGCCGTCCGGTCGAAGGCGCTGCTCGGATACGGCCGCTGCCGTCAGATCGGCTTCGAAGTGCCGTTCTCGGCGATCCGCGAGGCGCTCGGTCAACTGGCCGACACCGTGCGCACGGCCACCGGCGGGGCAGGGGAGCAGCTCCGCGCGGCCGCGCAGAGGACCCTCGAAGGGGAGTCGCAGCTCCTGCTCAAGATCGTGCCGGAGCTGTCCGCGCTGCTCTCTTCGGCGATCCACGTGCCGGACCGCGCCACGCGCATGATGGGCCCGCGGCACATCGCGCTCGCGATCAACGATCTCCTGTCGTCTCTCGCCAAGATCCAGCCTGTCGTCCTCGTGCTCGAAGACCTGCACTGGGCCGATGAAGGCACGCGATCCATGCAAGCAGAGCTGTCCGAGCTGCCTGTCCCGATTGGCGTGCTCCTCCTCGGGACGCAGCGCCCGCAAGGGGAGGACGCGGTGAAGATGCAGGCGGAGATCCTGGCCTTGAGCCCGCTGGATCCGGCGGCCAGCGACGCGCAGCTCCGGGCCCTCCTGCACGGTTGTTCGGACGAGGTGCTGGAGAAGATGAAGGCGGCCGTGCCGCTGCTCCGCGTCGGTAACCCGCTGTGCAACATCCATGTCGTCCGCAACCTCGTCGCGAGCGGCATCGTCACGATCGCCGCGGACGGCAGCTATTCCCTGGCCGAGGGCGCCGGCGCGAAGGTGGCAGTCCCGGACACGATCGCCGCCGCGCTGGAGGCGACGATCAACTCCTTGCCTCCCGCCGTCCGCCGCTCGCTCGCGGTCGCCGCGCTCTTCGGGCGCTCGTTTTTGGCCTCGGACCTCATCGCGCTCGAGCTCCAGCCGCGCGAAGCCATCGACGAGGCGCTCGCCGTGGCCGAGGCGAACGTCCTGTGCACGCGCGACGGGGATGCGTGCCTGTTCGTCCACGACCTCATCCGCGAACAATTAGAGCGCATGAACCCGCCGGAGGAGCTGCCCACGCTGCACCGCCACGTGGCGCTCCACCTCCAGCAGATCCCCACCACCGAAGCGAGCCTCCTCGCCCACCACTACGAGCGCGCCGACATGCCCATGGAAGCGGGCCGCGCGTCCCTGACCGCGAGCAAGGCCGCCGAGGACATGGTGGATCCGGTCGGCGCCCGCACGCACCTGTTCCGCGCCTCGCGCATGTTCCGCCGCGTCCCGGCGGATGCGGAGGGCGTCCGCGACGAGCTGCTCACCAAGACCGCGCACGAGCTGTCACGCGTCGGAAGCATGCAGTCCTCCACCGACGAAGTGCTCGAAGAGCTGCGCCTCTGCAAGGCCGAAGTCAAAGAGCCCACCATCCCTCAGACGGTCACCTTCGACTGCGCCCTCGCGCGCCACTACTACACCCGCGGCGAGTTCGTGGAGGCGCTCGGCCTCTCGCAGAAGAGCCTCGCGATCACGTCGCAGCGCCAGGACCTGGCCTATCTGAGCCTCGTGCCGCTCAACATCCTCGGTCGCGCACTGGCCGCATCCGGGCAATTCGGCCCCGCGGTCGCGACGCTCACCAAGGGCTGCACGGTGGCCGAGAGCATGGGCGAGTACCTGGAACTGTCGCACTCGCAGGGCCTCCTCGGCGTGTCGCTCGCGTTCACCGGCCAGTACGAGCAGGCCCGCGCGATGGCGGAGGTCTGTTACGGAACGGCCACCCAGCTCCGCGACCCGGTGCGCACGGCAGGGGCCATGTTCTACCGCTCCGTCGTCGCCGACGCGGAGTTCGACTGGCAGAGCGGCGTCGACTACTCCGTGCGCATCCTCCGCTTCTGCGAGGAGTTCACGATCAGCGGCATCTACCTTCAGCTCGGGGCGCTCATGAGCGGAAGGCACCAGTTCCACATGGGCAATCTGCGCCAGGCGGAGGTCCTCCTCGACAACTCGCTGAACCTCGCGAGCGTCATGGGCGTCAAGACCAGCATCGGCTGGGCCTGGGCGTACCGCGGAGACGTCCTGTGCGCGATGGGCAAATACAACGAGGCCATCCGCTCCTACACGAACGGCCTCGACCCCGAGAAGAAGCGCTCCAAGGAGGATCTCGCGGCGGGCCTCGGCCTCGGCGGCCTCGCGCACATCGAGGCGCTCACCGGCGGCAGCTTCGACAATTGCGTGCGCCTCGCGGAGGAGGCGATCCTGCGCCTCACGTCCGTCGCGAACGTCAGCATGCTGGTGCACACGTACCAGCGTTACGCCGAGTCGATGGAGCTCTTCGGCAAGCCGGAGCTCGCGGCCCCGCTCTGGCAGAAGATGCACGCGCTCATGGTCAAGATCGGCTGTCGCGACGCCGACTGGTGGCCCGAGATCGGCGGCGGCCTCCCCGGACCGCGCGTCGCCGAGGACTGGCGCGCGCTCCAGGCCCGGTCCGAGGTGCGCCGCGAATACTGGCAGATCATGGCGCAGCGGGAGCTCGGCTCGGACCCGGGGCAGGCGCGGATCGCCGCCACGAGGCCCACCGAGATGCCCGGGACGGATCTCTTCGTGTCGCTCTCCACCGTCCACGGATACGTGCCAGTCTACCTGGCAGAGACAGAGGTCCTCGCGAATGCGTCTTGATTCGTCGTCTCGCCCGCGCAAAAAGCTCCTCTTCCTCCACCCCAAGACCCTCATCGACTCGTGGCCGACCCCGGTCGACCTGCTCGGCGAGTTCATCAAGACTCCCGCGCTGGTCTATCCGCTGCTCGCCGCCATCGTCGAAGATCTGCCGTTCGACGTCGAGATCCTCGACGGCTACGTCACGTGGGAGCCGTACTACGAATACAAGAAGCGCCTCAGCCGCGCCGACATCGTCTGCATCACCGTCGCGACGCCGCTCAAGACGCTGAATACGGAGCTGACCCTCCGCCTCCTCCGCCGCCTCAACCCGCGCGCGACGATCGTCCTCGGCGGAAACCAGGCGAGCTCCTTCCCGGAGCGGTGGATCGAGAAGGGCGCCGACTACGTCATCGTGAAGGACGGGGAGCGCGCGTGGCGCCTGCTCGCCGAGCGCCTCGCCGCGGGCGACACCGACGTCTCGGACGTGCCCAACCTCGTGTACCGCGGCAAGGGCGGAGAGCCTGTCCGGACGGGCACCGTGATCGTGACGGAGGATCTGGACGCGACGCCGATCCCCTTGTGGGAGGCCTTCGATCTGAAGCCGTTCCGCGCGGGCCTCGGCTTCGGCGGACTGGCCGCCTCCGTCGAAGTGTCGCGCGGGTGCCCGTACCGCTGCGACTTCTGCAACATCAACCGTTACTGGGACTACAGCCAGCGCTACAAATCGGTCGACCGCGTGATCGCCGAGATGGACCGCCTCCACCGCCTCGGAGTGCGCCAGTTCATCTTCGCGGACGACAACTTCGCGCAGGACGTCAAGCACACGACGGCCCTGTTCGAGAAGATGATCGAGCGTAAATACGGCTTCAACTTCGGCTGCTTCCTCCGCGCGAGCACCGTGGAGAACAACCCCGGGTTCGCCGAGCTCGCGGGCCGCGCCGGCATGCGCATCGCGCTGATGGGCCTGGAATCCGTGGACGAGGCGTGGCTGAAGGAGCACCGCAAAGGCCTCAAGACCGACGACCCGAAGGCCACGTACGCCCGCGTCTACCAGCAGCTCCACCGCGGCGGAATCACGGTGTTCGGCCTCTTCATCGATCCGGGCGGCACCCCCTCCGGTTACTCGGGCAGCGGCGCGGACGGCACCATCTGCGATATCCACGTCTCCGCGGACCTCGTCGCGCAGAGAGGCAGTCTGCTCTACGATAACCTGGTCAAGGAGAAGCGCGTCACGAAGGACATGTTCTACCACGACTGGAACATGCCGAGCGCGCGTGAGCCGGACGGCTCGCTCCCGATCCGCGAGGGATTCGCGTACTGGGCCGGCTCGGCAAAAGGCACCTCGCTGCGCCACGTGCTGCGCGGCGGCCCCACGACGCGCCGCTTCTGGGGCAGCGCGATCGGCGTCGTGGCCGAGCGGATGTTGATGTCGCGCCCCTCCGATATCCAGCGCTTCCGCTGGGCGATCGACCCCAACATCGATCCTGTGGAGCGGCAGAAGTTGATCGTCGAGTCGGTGTTGAACGACGAGGTCCTGGATCGCCTCGTGAACGCCACTTTCTGGAAGAGCCCGCTCTCCCTCCGGACGGGCTTCTGAGCACCATGAAGAAGCGCGTGCTATTCTGTCTCTCGTTCGCAGCCTCGCTCGCCGCCTGCGGAGGGGGCGAGTCCGGCTCCGGCGGCTCCACCTCCACGAGCACGGGTACCGGCGGCGCGGGCGGCGCCACCACGACCACCACGCTCGTCCCCGCGTGCGTGAGGCCCACCGAATTCACGCCACCGCCCGCGTGCGGCTCCAACGACTACGCCTGGAAGAGCCTCCTCGCGGATCCGAAATCCCCGGATTTCGATGCGGATCTGGAGAAGAAGGCCCTCCGCATCGACCGGCAGTACCACGCGCTGAACGCCTTCGGGACGGGCATCAACGCGGACGCGACGGTGCCTGTCGACGCCGCCGACGCGCGCGCCCAGATCGAGGCCTTCCTCACGCAGGACGACGGCTGGGACTTCGAAGCGTACAGCGGAGTCGCCGTCAAGGACGTGATCGGCGGATGGGGCCAGTCCCCCGGCGCGTACGGAGGCCCCGGCGCCGCGGCCGACGCGTTCCGATATGGCACCTTGCGCGATCAAGGGGCCGCCTGCGCGGACATCGACGTCGCGAAGCAGCACGTGCTCGCGGACCTGGAGGCGCTCCACATCGCGACCGCGATCACCGGCGTTCCGGGTGTGATCGCGCGCGGCATCGCCCGGAAGGACCTCGCGGGAGATGGCCAGTCGGAGGTCGTGCCCCTGTTCGACGGGATGGGCAATCCGCTCCCGGCCGAGAAGAACAACGGCACCTGGCGCGCGGACAACTCGGGCGGACTCTTCCCCGACTACATCTGGATCGACTCGTGCAGCCGCGACATGCTGGTCGGCTGGGCCATCGGGTACGCGGCGATCTGGGAGGTGATCCGGCTCGATCCTGCGTTCCCGGAAGAGCTGAAGACGCGCCTGCAGGCGGACGCGGAGGCCATCGTCCGTTCGCTGATGAAGGTCGGCGACAAGGGCTACGACCTCGAGATCCACGACGCCGACGGGCGCCTCACGCTGTTCGCGTACCTCAACGAGAACGCCATCGACACCGGCTATCTGAAGGGCGCCAACAACGGGTCACTCGCCCTGATGGCGCTCGGCATCGTCGGCGGCTTCGCGTACGTGGCCGAGAAAGAGGACGTCGATCAGTACCTGTACGGCCAGCTCGTCGGCGAGCGCGGCCTCGGCGAGATGGCGAAGACGAACGCGATCGGCCTCTCGCTCGGCACCAAATCGAACTACTCGAACTACAACATGGCCTTCGACTCCGCGTGGCTCGCGGGCCGGTACCTGTGCGACGAGGCCGCGCGCACGACGATCCGAGAGGCCGAATCGACCGCGATCTACGAGCGCCCCGGGGACGAGCGCCAGCCCGTCGAGCAGAAGCAGACGTTCTACGATTTCGTGCACGTCGCGACGTCGGGCGGCGCCACCACGGAGTCGCCGATGACCTCCGTCGACGAGCCGGCCGTCTCGCGAGGCCTGGAGTCGCTCGTGGAGTTCGCGGACGTCCCGCTCTGGGAAACCCCGCGCCAGAACTGCGACCAAACGGAGATCGACTCGTCCCTGTGCACCGCGGACGACGGCACGACCCTGCACCTGCTCGGCTACGTGGGCCGCGGCGGCACGCTCGTGGCGAAGGAGCCAGTCCCGATGCGGATTCGCCCCTTCAGCAACTATTTCTGGAGGACGGACCCGTACCTCGTGAACGGCGACTCCGACGGAAGCCGCCTCTTACCGGCCGCGGACTTCCGCGTGGCATACTGGCTGGGTCGGTGGGTGCGGAGGTGAGGGCTAATTCCGGGCCTTGAGCATCACGACCTCGCGGCCGCCGCCCAGGTCCCAGTGCAGCGTATTCTCGTTCACGAGCCGGAAGGCCCCTTCGTCCGAGCCGCCCTCGTCGCGGTTGAATGCGACGATGATCTTCTCACCCTCCACCTTCGCGACCTTGAAGGTGCCAGTCCGTGGGGTCTCCGCGGGCACGGTGACGGTCACCTTGTTGCCCGCGAACTCGATGGCCGTACCCTTCACCCAGCCAGTGGCCTTCGGGACCTGCTGCGCTGGGAAATTCTCGACCCCTTCGCCGAGCCAGCGCCCCTGAAGCTTGTCGCGCGGGGTCTTCTGGCATCCCATGGTGAGGGGCAATGTCGTGACGGCGATCAACGCCAGTGCAGTCTTCGCGCGCATCTCTCCATCTCCAGGCAAAAGAGCCCCGTGGAAGCGCGTGACCCCGGCGACACCGCTCCAGACGTACGAGACTCTGCACGAACCCTACGACCCATCCTGCCCCGGGGCCAAGTTTATCCTACATGTAGGATACGACCGTCCGGACCGACGGCGGGGCGTCGCGGAGGGCTCGCAGAAGAAGCCGCGGCGAGGTAGGGTGCGCCCGCCTTGAAGAGCATCTTTCACGAAAAACGCCTGCCTGCCGCCGAGCGGGCCACCCTCCTCCGTCACGTCCTGGACCGCGCGCAGAAGAGCTCGGAGGCCGGCAAGCACCCGGTCATCGTCTTCGATCTGGACGGGACGCTCATCGACAACCGCCCGCGCGTCGTCGCCATCCTGCACGAGCTCGGCGAGCACTGGCGCGAGCGCCACCCCGAGGCCGCCGCCGGTCTGCGCGCCGCCACCGTGGATCAGATTGGCTACGGGGTCATCGAGAACATGCAGCGCCTCGGCGTCGAGGAGAGCTGGCTCCACGAAGAGGGCATGAGCTTCTGGAAGGAGCGCTTCTTCACCGACGAGTACCAGGCCCACGACATCGAGCTCCCGGGCGCGCTCGCCTTCGCGAAGGCCTGCCACGACCGCGGCGTCTTCCTCGTGTACCTGACCGGCCGCGATCTCCCCGGCATGGCGCTCGGCACCTTCAAGAGCCTGCGCGACCTCGGCTTCCCGATCGCGACGATGGGCGCCAAGCTCGTGACGAAGCCGGCCTTCGAGATCCCGGACACGGAGTTCAAGCAGAGCGTGGCGCGCGACATCGGCCGGTACGGAGAGGTCATCGCCGTGTTCGACAACGAGCCTGCCAATTGCAACCTCCTGCTGGAGGCGTATCCCGAGTGTGACTCGGTGTTCGTGGACTCGCAGCACGCGCCGGATCCGCCCGCGCTCCACCCGCGGGTCCGCGTGATTGACACGTTCGAGATGTGACCGCGATGTGGCACGACGACCGGCGCCGAGCGTTGCGCAGACAGGGTGTTTCTTTTTGGGGGTGGGGCCTTCTCTCTCTCTGCGCCGGCACGTGGGTCCTGTCGTCGTGCGGAGATCCTTCGGCCCCCGGAGCGGACGCCGGCGTCCTGGCGACGGTCGCGTCCCCGCTCGCGACGGAGCCTCCGGAGCCGCTCGCGACCGACGCGGGCCCTCCCACGGACGGCGGCATCGTGGGCATTCCGGCCGATTCCTCGGGGCATCTGCTCATCCCGGACGCCGGAGCGCCGCCCCCCGAACAGCTCCGCGCGGACGCCGCCCTCGCGCCGGAGCCCCCCGGATCGAAGGAGCTCGCGGGCATCGGCCTCGACGCGATCTTCCGCTGGCGGGACGTGCCGGGCGCGCCGAAGGCCCCCGAAGTTTCGGCGGACGGCATCAAGGAGGCGAACAAGCTGACCGCGCTCACGACGCACGTCGACGTGACGGAGGGCGGCCGGATGCGCCTCGAATTCACGTCGCGCGCGCTGCCGTTGCCCGGCCACACCGAGCTGCGCGCGCGGTCGGACCGCTGGGGACATCTCCTTTTGTGGCCGAACAGCACGGAGTACCGCGTGGTGCCGCCGGGCGCGCTGCGCACGTTGCTCGGGGAGCGCCGCGTCGACGTGACGCCGCTCGCCGCGGGGCAGGTGAAGGCGGCGGGCGATGGAAAGCGCCTCGGGGTCGCGGTCCGCAAGGTCGATGTCACGGCGCCTCTCGGCACGCTGCGGGTGGAGCTCGGCAAGATCGCGGAGGTGGGTGAGGGAGGCCCCTTGTTGTGCCGCGCCTTCGTGGAGATGCTCGGAGTCGACCCGAAGTCGGCGGCGTGCGTCGCGGGCGAAGTGCCCTTGTTCGCGACGTGGACATGGCAAGAGGGCGGCGGCATCTCGTGGAGGCGACCGCGACGGCGCGCCGCACGGACTACCTGCCTGCCGACTTCGTGGTGCCGCCCGCGGGCGCGCAATACACGCCCTCCGGACTGCCGATCGCGCCCGGGGAATCGTCCTCACGCGCGACGAGATGGCGGCGTTCCGGACGGGCCCGCTCAACCTGCCTGCGCCCACGGATCCGTCGGCGCCGGGCGAGGGATTCGTCGCGGTGAACCAGACGGACATGCTCCTTTACCTGCTCGTGGACGGCGTCCCGGTCGCGCTGGTGCCGCCGCTCGGCGAAAATACGTGATCGGCACGCAGCGGGGCAGATACGTGCTCTCGTGGCGCACGTTCCTGGGCGAGAAGGTCTATCCGCCGCAGGCGCTCGAGCTGCCGGCCCGCTTCACGATCGGCGGCGCCGGAGCCGACGCAGGCGCGCCGGACGGCGGAAAATGAAGGCGTCTCCGCTCCGGTGATGCCGAGTCGGGGGGCCTGGAAAGTGATACCGAGTCGGAAGCCTCAGAAGGTGATGCCGATACCGAGCGAGCCGAGCAGGCGGAAGCGGCCGCTGTCGTCGTAGTAACTGGCTGTATACTTGGTCGGTTCCTTCGTGGTCGTGTCGACGACGGTGAGGTCGGTCTTGTTCGCCGTCGCGACGCCGACGCCGATGCCGCCGGAGAGCGTGAATCCGCCGTCCTGGCCGAAGACCACCGAGTTGCCGATCATCGCGCCGACGATGCCGCTGGAGATCGATTTCTTCGCGGTCGCGCTCTTGTTGTTCGGGTGCGTGAGCGTCGCGTCGAAGGCCTCGAATCCGCCGACCGCCCGCAGCCAGAAGCCGCGCAGCGTGCGCCCCGAGAACGTCCAGCCGACGAACCCGAGCACCTGCGCCCCCTTCTCGTCGATGCCCTCCTTGCTGCTGCCCCAGATCCACGCCGGCTCCAGCCCGAGCGAGAAGTCGCCCGCGATCTTCACCTCCGCCTCCAGCGCGACGCGCTGGTAAATGAGCTGAAACGGGTCGAATCGCACCGACCAGCGACAGCACGTGCTCACGGGAGCCGCCGTCGGGAGCGCGTACTGCGACGGATCCTCCCGGGGGTCGACCGGCTGCGGATAAGGCTGCTGCGGATAAGGCTGCTGCGGATATCCCTGCTGCGGATATCCCTGTTGCGGATAAGGCTGCTGCGGATAAGGCTGTTGCGGATACCCGGGTTGACCGGGCTGCGGATATCCCTGCTGCGGATACCCGGTCGGAACAGGCTGCGGACTGTCCTGCGCGCCGCCCGGCTGCGGACTGGCCGGTTGCGGATTGCTCGGTTGCGCTTCAGGCGGAGCCTCGGGGGCGGGGGGCGCCGGCGACGGATCGGGCGGCGGGGTCTGCGCGAACGCCGCGGAGGTCGCAACGAGGAACGACACGGTCGTCGGGACGAGCACCGGGAGGCGAAGCATCCGCCCGGTATACCGAAGGCGCGCCGCCGAGGCCACGCGGCAGAAGATCGGAAATCGCGCGGGCGTGATAGAAACGAACCGGCGCACCCGTGCGCGCTGCCGATGAGCCAACCCTCTCACACCCAGAAGCTCGGTGCCGGCGGCACGATCATCCAGGCGCCCGCGTCCGAGAAGTTCGCCGGGAAATTCGGCCCCGGTGAGGTCGTGGCCGGCATCTACCGCGTGGAGCGGCGCATCGGCGAGGGCGGGATGGGCATCGTCCTCGCGGCGCGCCACCTGCCGTCCGGACAAGTGATGGCGCTGAAGCTCCTGCACCAGGAGGCCGCGAGCGCGGACGGCGCGGTCGCCCGCTTCTGGCGGGAGGCGCGCGCGGTGAGCCGGCTCCAGCACCCGAACGTGGTGCGCATCTTCGACGTGGGCACGCTCGCGGACGACACGCCGTACATGGCGATGGAGCTGCTCGAAGGCGAGACGCTCGCGGCGCGCATCGATCGCATCGGCAAGCTGCCCGTGGACGAGGCGCTCGGCTACCTGTGGCAGGCGTGCGCCGCGGTGGAGGCCGCGCACGCGATCGGCGTCGTGCACCGCGATCTGAAGCCCGACAACATGTTCCTCACGCGGTCGCCGCAGGGGGAGGTGCTGAAGGTGCTCGATTTCGGCATCTCGAAGGCGATGGCCGCGACCGCCTCGGACGACAAGCAGAACCTCACGCGGACGACCGACGTCTTCGGCTCGCCCACGTACATGTCCCCCGAGCAATTGAAGGCCTCGCGCGACGTGGACGCGCGCGCCGACGTGTGGTCGCTGGCCGTCGTGCTGCACGAGATGCTCGCGGGAAAGCCGCCGTTCGACGGGCGCACGGTCGCGGAGATCTTCGGCGCGATCCTCTACATGCCGCCGCCGCCGCTCACGAGCCTGCGCCCCGACGTGCCGCGCGCGATCGAGTCCGCGGTGCTGCGCGCGCTCGAAAAGGATCGCGACAAGCGCCTGCCGAACGTGCCGTCGCTGCGCGCCGCGATCGAAGGGAGAGAGCCGCTCGCGAAGGCCCTCGCGGACGCACCCGCGCCGGCCCCGCGAAAGGGCGCGGCCGTGTGGATCGTCGCGGTGGTGCTGGTGGTGATCGTCGCGGTGGTGACGTTCGTGATCGTCGGCCGCGTGCGCTAATCAAGCGAGCTTGCCAGAGAGGCTCCCCTCCCTTCGCGAACGGAGAGAGCGATTTGGGAGGGGCGGACGCGCGATAGCGCGGCCGGGGGTGGGCACTCTTTTTATGTGCCCATCAGCTTCTTCACGCCGCGGACGTTCGCGTACACGAACGAGACGAGGGGCACGAACATGATCGAGATGTTCATGATGCCCACGCAGAAACGGCTGGAAAACGCCTCGTTCACGCGCCATCGGTCGCGGAAGACGAGGTACGCGAGGCCGAAGCCGCCGGGCACGCCGAGCGCCAGCATCGTGATCGCCATCGCGTCGTCGCTCTTCGCGAGATAACCGACCAGGAGGCCGCCGGGCAGGCCCACGAGACAGCCGATGACGAACGCCTCCATGATGTACGCGAGCACGACGTACACCCAGGCGCTGTAACGGCCGCGCTTCATGTAGAGGTGCTCCAGCGCCGCGTCGCCGTACCCGCTGCCCCCGGTGTCCTGCGGCACCTCGCGCGGCGGAGCGTACGCCGCGGAGCCGTATCCGCCGCCCGGCGGCGCGTGCCCCGCGCCCATCGACGGCGGTCCGTAACCCCCTTGTCCGGAGGGTGCCTGTCCGTACCCCTGTCCCGTCGGTGCCTGTCCGTAACCGCCCTGTCCGGACGGTGCCTGTCCATAACCACCCTGTCCGGACGGTGCCTGTCCGTAACCGCCCTGTCCGGAAGGCGCTGCATAGCCTTGACCGTACGCGGGCTGTCCGGCAGGCGCCTGTCCGGCGCCCCATGGTTGCCCGTACGGGCCTTGATTCGGCGGATATCCGGGAGGGTTCATCCGAGGCAGGCTATCGAACGGCGGGGGTCCGCGAAAAGCGATTTTGAAGCGCGCGGCGTACGAGGCTCACGTTAGGCTCGGAGCTTCCCAAGGAAACAGGAGGCCTTCCGTGGCAAATACGCTTGCTTGTCTCGTCGCGTCGCTCGCGGGCGCGCTCACGCTCGGGGCGATCGCGGGGTGCGGCTCGTCGGACAACCAGTCTTCGAACGGCGGCGGCTCGTCGACCACCACCACCACCACCACCACCGCGGGCTCCGGCGGCGGCTCGGGCGGCGGCGTCACCACCGGCTGTTCGCCCGCGTGCACGGATCCGCAGATCTGCAGCGTCGCGGGCCAGTGCATCGACCCAGGGACCTGCCTCGGCGACGGCGACTGCGGGCCCGGCACCGTGTGCGACACCGCCACGAAGACGTGCGTCCCCGGCGGCATGTGCGGCGGCCAGGAAGCGAAGGCCGATCCCGTCGCGCCGAACATGCTCATCGTGCTCGATCGCTCGTGCTCGATGACCGACAAGGTGAACGGCGTCTCGAAGTGGAAGATCGCCGTGCAGGCCATCCAGACGATGACCACCAACTTCAACGGCAAGATCCGCTTCGGCCTCACGATGTTCCCGGACCTCGTCGCGCCGAGCTGCGATCAGGACGCGATCCCCGTCCCCGTGGGCCCCGGCAACGAGATGACGATCTCGGACATGCTCGGCAAGGCGCTGATGAGCAGCGACCCGTATTACCCGGACGGGCCGTGCGTCACGAACATCGACACGGCGATGAAGCAGGCCTCCGGAGAGCCGGCGTTCCTCGACGTGGATCGTGACAGCTATGCGCTCCTCATCACGGACGGCAAGCAGTCGTCGTGCAACGTGGCCGGCGGCGACAACGGCACGACGATGATCATACAGACGATGCACGACATGGCCAACGTGTCGACGTTCGTGCTGGGCTTCGGCTCGGGGATCGATCCGAACCAGATGAACACGTTCGCGGCCGCGGGCGGCGTGCCCGCGGGCGATCCGCAGAAGTATTACGACGCGTCGGATCAAGCGAGCCTCGACATGGCGCTCGCGACGATCGCGAACAAGACGTTGGGCTGCACCTTCCAGCTCCAGGACGTGCCGCCCAATCAGGATCAGATCTACGTCTTCTTCAACAACGTGACGTCGATCGACCGCGATCCGACGCACATGAAGGGCTGGGACTACGACGCTTCCAACAACCAGGTCACGTTCTACGGACAGGAGTGCACGGATCTGAAGGCCGGCAACGTGACGGACGTGGACATCGTCTTCGGCTGCGACGAGCCCACGCCGGACTGAGGCCGCCACTGGGAGGACGGAGCCCGCTTCGCGAAGGCGGAGCTCCGCTCGGCGGAGCGGAGACCGCAGCGAAGTGGGCGCAGTCCTCGACGTTTTGAGGGTTCTCACCCGCCCACCTCGACGCGATACGTCGCCTCGGTCTCGCGATCGATGCGCGTCCTCACGCCGAGGATCTTCTCCAGCAGCTCCGCGTGCGTCGTCGTGTGGCTCGACGGCGCGAGCGTGCGGAACGTGCCTTTGCCGGCGAGCGCCATCGGCAAAAGAAGCTGATCGGCGAGGTGCTCTCCGACCGGGACGCCCGCCTCCAAGTACGCCTTCGTCTCCTGCGCGACCTTCTCGCCCACCACCTCCGCGCGCACGTTTCGCTCGCCGAACGCGGTGAACACCTCCGTCACGTGGGCGCTCTCCACCGTGAGCGTGACCACGTTGCCGGGGCCCGCGACGTCGCGCAGCACCTCGGGGCGGAAGCCGCGCTCCGGGACGTCGAGGATCGCCCGCGCGCTCGCGATCTCCCGGAGCGCGATCGACGACGGGAGGTTCGCGACGGTGGCCACGCCCGTCACGCGCCGCACCTCGCCGCGCTCCAGCAGATCGAGCGGCGCGAGCTTCTTCGCAGGCGTCACGTGCACGACGATGCGGCCGCCGCCCGCAGGGAAAAAGCCGGCCTGTTCGAGCGACGCCGCGATCCTCGGGCCCATGCGCTCGACCTGCGGGAGGTACGCGCGCGCCAGGTGATCGAAGGACGGCGCCATCGGGTTGTGCGTGCCGCCCGTCAGCGTGAGCGTCGTCGGCTCCTTCGCGAGGAGCAGCGCCGGCAACACCGTCTGGAGGACCAGCGTGGTGCTGCCGGCCGTGCCGATCGCGAACGTGCGCGCGCCCGTGAGCACCGCCCGCGGATGGAACGTGACCTCCGTCGAGAGCAGCGCGTCCCCCGTCACCTCCGCGTCCCCGATCTCCGTCGCCGCGCGCACGGCGGTGAGGTGCTGCCGCAACAGGCCCGGCTTCGATCGCCGCTTGCGAATGCCCGTGACGCGCACCGGGGTGCCCGTCACGAGCGACAGCGCGAGCGACGTCCGCAGGATCTGGCCGCCTCCCTCTCCGGAGGAGCCGTCGATGGTGATCATGGCCTCACGTCTCCTCTCAACCCTTCACGCAGATCAAAGGTCGAAGCGTATGCGCGATCTCGCACAGATCCGCCTGCGCCTTCATCACGTCGTCGATGCTCTTGTAGGCCATCGGCGTCTCGTCAATCACGCCCTCGTCCTTGCGGCACTCCACGTGCGCCGTCGCGAGCGCGTGATCCTGCACCGTGAACTTGCGCTTCGCGTCCCCGCGCGAGAGCTTGCGGCCGGCGCCGTGCGAGCAGCTCTCGAAGCTCTCCGGGTGGCCGAGGCCGCGGACGATGTACGACTTCGCGCCCATCGACCCGGGCACGATCCCGAGCTCACCCTTCGCCGCGCGCACCGCGCCCTTTCGCGTCACGAGCACGTCCTTGCCGTAGTGATGCTCGCGCGCCACGTAGTTGTGGTGGCACGCCACCACCTCTTCGTTCGCCACGAACGGAGGCAATTGCTTCGAGCCCGCGAGCGCGCCGAGCACCGCCTCCATCATCACCTCACGGTTCACGCGCGCGTAGTCCTGCGCCCAGCCGATCGCCTCCATGTAGTCGTCGAAGCCCGTCGTCCCCTCCGCGAGGTACGCGAGATCCGCGTCCGGCAGCGACACGAAGTAGCGGCGCATCTCCTCCTTCGCGCGCTCGATGAAGTACGAGCCGATGCGGTTCCCGACGCCGCGCGACCCCGAGTGCAACATCACCCACAGGCGCTCCTCTTCGTCCGCGCACAGCTCGATGAAGTGGTTCCCGGAGCCGAGCGTACCGAGCTGCTTCATCGCCGAGTCACCGCGCACGCGGGCGTGCTTCGCCTCGATGCGCGCGAGGCCGTTCGCGAGACCGGACCACGCCGCGCTCACGTTCGCGGGCGCGTCGTCGTGCCACACGCCGAAGCCGGCCGGCACCGCCGCCTCGATCGCCGAGCGCAGGCCCGCGAGCGAGTCGGGGAGCTGCGACGCCTTCAAGCTCGTGCGCGCCGCCATCATCCCGCATCCGATATCCACGCCGACCGCCGCCGGGACGATCGCGCCGTGCGTCGCGATCACCGAGCCCACCGTCGCGCCCTTCCCGAGGTGCGCGTCCGGCATCGCCGCCACCCACCGATGCACGAACGGCAGCGACGCGAGCTTCAGGAGCTGAGCCTCCGTCTTCTCGTCGAACGGAACTCCCACCGTCCACGCCTTCACCAGCGAACCGTCACCCTTGTTCAGAACCTTGTAGTTGTAAGCCGTGGTCATCGTCGTGCTCCGTTCTGCCGCGGAGTCTTTCCAAGACACGTGCCAGTGCGCAGCGCCGCGCAACCTCACGGAGATTGAGGTGCTTCGTATCGTTCTGTATAAAGGACGAGAATGAATTCTTCGAAGCGCCGCACCGTCGTCCTCGGCATCCTGGGCAGCACGCTCGACACCGGCAAGACGCAGGAGCGCTGGGAGAAGTGGCGTCCGACCGTCGCGCTCTGCCAGCACGCGGACATGATCGTGTCGCGGCTGGAGCTCATCTACGACCCCAAGTTCCAGTCTCTCTGCGACACCGTGGTGAGCGACATCGCGCAGGTGTCCCCGGACACGGAGGTGCGGCCGCACGCGATCCCGATGGCGGACCCCTGGGACTTCGAGGAGGTGTACGGCAAGCTCCACGACTTCGCGCGCGACTACGCCTTCTCGCCGGACGACGAGGACTATCTCGTGCACATCACGACCGGCACGCACGTCGCGCAGATCTGCCTCTTCTTGCTGACGGAGTCGCGCCACTTGCCGGGCCGCCTCCTGCAGACGTCGCCGAGCCGCCCGCACGCGCAGAAGAAGCCCGAGGGCTCGTTCACGATCATCGATCTCGACCTCTCGAAGTACGACGCGCTGGCCTCGCGCGCCGCGGTGGAGAGGCGCGAAGGCGAGAGCCTCTTGAAGGGCGGCATCGAGACGAAGAACGCCGCGTACAACCGGCTCATCGCGCAGATCGAGCGGGTCGCGATCGCGTCGCGGACTCCCATCCTCCTCACGGGGCCGACGGGCGCCGGCAAATCGCAGCTCGCGCGCCGCATCTTCGAGCTGAAGAAGGCCCGCAACAAGCTCGCAGGGGAGCTGGTGGACGTGAACTGCGCGACGATCCGCGGCGACTCGGCGATGAGCGCCCTGTTCGGTCACACGAAGGGCGCGTTCACCGGCGCGCTGGAGGCGCGACAGGGGCTCTTGCGCAAGGCCGACAAAGGCGTGCTGTTCCTCGACGAGATCGGGGAGCTGGGGCTCGACGAGCAGGCGATGTTGCTCCGCGCGATCGAGGAGAAGGTGTTTTATCCGGTGGGCTCGGATCGCGAGCAGCGCAGCGATTTCCAGCTCGTCGCCGGCACGAACCGCGATCTCACGGACGAGGTCGCGGCGGGCCGTTTTCGGGAGGATCTGCTCGCGCGCATCCACCTCTGGACGTTCCGCCTCCCGTCGCTCGCGGAGCGGCCGGAGGACATCGCGCCGAACCTCGATTTCGAGCTCGGCGCGTGCCTCGAACGGACGGGCGTGAAGGTGACGATGAGCCGCGAGGCGCGCGCCCGGTTCCTCGCGTTCGCCACGTCGCGCGAGGCCGTGTGGAGCGGCAACTTCCGCGATTTCTCGGCGGCGGTGACGCGCATGGCCACGCTCGCGGACGGCGGCCGCATCCGCACCGAAGGCGTCGACGAGGAGATGGATCGCCTGCGCGCCGCGTGGCGCCGCGGCCCGAAGAGCGGCGCGTCGTCGCGGGACGAGGTGGTCGCGATCCTCGGCGAAGCGCGGGCCGCGGAGATCGATCGGTTCGATCGCGTGCAGCTCGACGACGTGATCCGCGTATGCAAGGAGTCGCGGACGCTGTCGGACGCCGGACGGACCTTGTTCGCAGCCTCCCGCGCGCAGAAGACGAGCGTCAACGACGCTGATCGGCTGCGGAAATACCTCACCCGCTTCGGGCTCGGGTGGGGTGACGTCTCGGTGAAATGAGGGTGAAACCGACGGGGAGGGTGCCAATCGGCGAGGCGCCTTATCGCACTTGTGCTAGGACCCGGCCTCCATGGAAACGTCGCTCGAACCGGCGCGTGCGAACGCCCAGGTCAAGGATGCAAAGGGCGGCGACGTGGAGCGCGCGGTCGCTCTCGTCGCGGATCGGGCCGAGGAGTTCGCGCGCCTCGCCCCGCAGAAGAAGGCCGATCTGCTGGAGCGGATCACCCAGGGGCTCGCGGCCGTCGCCGAGGAGATGGTCGCGCTCGGCTGCGAAGCGAAGGGCATCGCGCGCGGCTCCGCGGCCGAGGCCGAAGAGTGGTTCGCGGGCCCCAGCGTCGCCGTCGGCCTCACGCGGCACCACGCGATGACGATGCGCGACATCGCCGCGAAGGGGCGCCCGCGCAAACCGGGTAAGATCGAGCGCACGAAGGACGGCCGCGTCATCACGCACCTCGCCCCGATCGCGGGCGGCGGCGGCCTCGTGGAGACGGGCAACACGTTCCGCGTCCTCCACACCGAGGGCACGACGCGCGAACAGGTGACCCAGGGTCAGTCGGAATTGGCCCGTTTCGATGGGGCGCCCGGCGTGACGGCGGTGCTCGGCGCGGGCAACGTCGCGAGCATCCCGGTCGCGGACGTGCTGCACACGCTGTTCGTGGAGAACCACACCGCGGTCCTCAAGATGAACCCGGTGAACGCGTACCTCCGCGCCCCGTTCGACAAGGCGTTCGCGCCGCTGATCGAGGCCGGATACCTGCAAATCGTGGACGGCGGCGCGCCCGTGGGCGCGGCGTTGGTCGAGGACAAGCGCGTCTCGCACGTGCATTTGACGGGCTCGGCCGATACGCACGATCGTATCGTGTGGGGTCCGCCCGGCCCCGAGCAGACGGCGCGGAAGAAAGAGGGCCGCCCGGCACTCCAAAAGACCGTGACCTCCGAGCTCGGCAACGTGAGCCCCATCCTGGTCGTGCCATATCTCTATTCGACGCGGGAGATCACCGCGATCGCGGAGATGCTGGCGACGCAGATCACGAACAACGCCTCGTTCAACTGCAACGCGGGCAAGATGCTGGTGTTGCCGAAGGGCTTCCCGCAGCGGCGTCTGCTCATCGACGCGCTGGAGCGGGTGCTCGGGAAGGTGCCAGTCCGGAAGGCCTATTATCCGGGCGCGCAGGAGAGGCACCGCATGCTCACGGCCGGCCGCGAGGTGGTCAATGTGGGCGCCGCGAAGGCGGAGGACGGGACGCTCCCGTGGTCCCTCGTCGTCGATCTGGAGGCGGGGAACGGCGCGGATCCGCTGTTCTCGACGGAGCCCTTCTGCTCCATCCTGTCCATCGTGGAGGTGGGCAGTCTGGATCCCATCGAGTTCCTCGAACATGCCGTCACGTTCTGCAACGAGCAGCTCTGGGGTACGCTCGCAGCGAGCCTGTTCGTTCCGCCCTTGTTCCACGACGACGGGGTGGTGGAGCACGCGGTCGAGAAGGCCATTCGAAGGCTGGAGTACGGGGCGGTCGGCGTGAACGTGTGGCCGGCGATGGTGTACGCGACGCCGCGCGCGCCCTGGGGCGGCCACCCGAAAGGGACGCCCGCGGACGTGCAGAGCGGCATCGGCTTCGTGCACAATCCGCTTTATTTGCCGCGGATCGAGAAGACGATCGTGGAGAGCCCGCTCGTGCCCGTGCCGCGGCCGCCGTTCGTGGTGGGCGCCAAGCACGGGATCGCGGCGGCGCGCAAGCTCACGGAGTACGCAGCAAACCCCGGTGTTGGGGCGGCCTTCAACGTCGTACGAGCCACCCTGTTCGGTTAGGCCGGGCCGGGGAGTAAGGCGATGCTGACGTTATCGACGCTCGTCCTGGCCGCCGCGGGTGCGACTGCCACCTTGCGCGCGGAGCGGGTCCAGAAACCCCCTGTCGTGGACGGCCGGCTCGACGACGCCGCCTGGGTGAAAGCCTCTGCGTCCTCCGCGTTCACGCAGAAGATCCCGGTCGACGGACAGCCACCCAGCGAGCCGACGAGCGTCCGGGTCGTGTACGACGACCGCGCCATCTACATCGCGGTCCACTGCACCCAGAAGACATCCCGCCTCGTGGCGCCGCTCACGCGCCGCGATCGGGAGGTGGAGACGGACAGCGTGAGCGTCTCGCTCGCGACCCGCGGCGACGGCACCACCGCCTTCGAATTCACGGTGAGCCCCTCCGGCGTGCTCGTCGACGGCACGCGCTTCGACGACACCAACTTCTCCCGCGACTGGGACGAGAACTGGATCGGCCGCGCGCAGAAGACCACGGACGGGTGGTCCGCGGAGATCGAGATCCCCCTTCGGATCCTGCGCTTCGAGGAGAAGCCGGAGCAGGCGTTCGGTCTGCAGGTGCGGAGATACACCTCCGGTCGCAAGGAGATCGACGAGTGGGCGCACATCCCTCGATCGGAGTCCGGGGAGGTGTCCAAGTACGGCAAACTGGTCAATCTGGTCCAGCTCAAGAAGGGCTCCGCCTTCGAGGTGCGGCCGTTCGTGCTCGGCAAGATCGGGTCGCGCGATCCGGATCTGGCCCCTCTGTCGAAGGGATACTCGCCCTCGTTCTCGGTGGGCGCGGACTTCAAGTGGACGCTCCTGCCGTCGCTCACGCTGGACGGCACGATCAACCCGGATTTCGGCCAGGTCGACGCGGACAAGGTGGTCCTCAACCTGTCGAGCTACGAGACGTACTTCCCGGAGAAGCGGCCCTTCTTCCTGGAGGCCGCCGACATCTTCTCGACTCCGTTCCAGCTCGTCTACACGCGACGCATCGGGCGCGCGCCGGGGCTCCCGGAGCTGCCGGAGGTCAACAGGCCCGTGCAGCTCGACTTCAACACGACGCCGGATCCGTCTCCCATCTTCGGCGCGCTGAAGCTGACAGGCAACCTGACGGAGGCGTGGAGCGTGGGCGCGCTGCTCGCGGTCTCCGGCGGCTCCTCGGCCGAGGCGCGGCTGCCGAGCGAATGGGTGCGTGACAGCGCGTATTCTCCGCCGTACCAGACCCCCGCGGGCAAGCCACGCGCCTTCACGGCCGAGCCGCTCAGCGTGTACAAGGTGCTGCGGTTGCGCCGCAATTTCGAGGGCGGATCGAACCTCGGCGTGATGATGACGGGCGTGAGCCGGCTGGAGTCGCCGCTCGATTACCCGCGCACCGACGACGGGAACGGCCACAAGTGGACGCTCTGCCCCGGCGACGATCCGGCGGGCAACTCCATCGTCGTGCCGGTCGGACAGCGTTGCTTCCACAATGCGTATGCTATCGGGATCGACGGAAAGTACCGCTTCTTCGGCGGCGACTACTCGATCGGCGGACAGGCCATCGGCACGCTCATCGCGGGCGGCCCGGCGCGCGAGCAGCGGGACGGCACGATCCTCCGGCCCGGCGACATGTCTCCCGGGCTGAAGGTCCAGCTCAAGAAAGAGGGCGGCGGGAACATGCGGGCGCAGCTCAACTACGAGGCTCGCGGGCGCACGCTCGACTTCAACGATCTGGGCTACCTGCAGCGCCAGAATTACCAGAGCCTCGACGCCTGGGCGGAGTACAACACCAACGGTCCGTTCAGCCGCTTCCTCGACGGCACGTTCGGCGGATTCGCGTGGGACAGCGAGACGCTCGATTTTTTGACGGTGGGGCGCGGCGGCGGCCTCTACTCCGGGGTCCAGTTCAAGAACACGTGGCGCGCCTACACCGAGGTCGACGTGCGCGGCGACACGCAGGACGACCGCGAGGTGGAGCACGGCACGTCGCTCGAACGCCTCGGCAGCCTCGAAGTCGACGGCGGCTTCGACACCGATCTTCGCGAGCCGGTGAGCTTCAGCATGTTCGCGGCCCCCCGCGTGATGTGGAACGGCGCGGTGAACATCTACACCGAGGCCACGGTGCGCGCGCGCCCGCTGCCGCAGCTCGAATTCGATCTCACCCCCAACTTCACGTACACGCACGGGGAGCCCCGCTATTACGGCCTCTCCAGCGACGGCGGCGCGTACCTGTTCGGCAGGCTGGAGGCGGCCAGTCTGTCCGCCACGCTCTCTGGCACGTACACGTTCCTCCCGACATTGACGCTCCAGGTCTACGGGCAGGCGTTCCTCGATTTCGGCCGGTACTCGGACCTGTCGTCGTATCCGGTCCTGGACGGGACGCCGCACCACATCTCGCTCTCGGAGCTGCGGCCGATGTCCGAGAACGCGGTCCGCATGGAGGGCGGCCTCGACAGCACCACCTTCACCGACGGGACGTTCAACGCGAACGTGGTCCTCCGGTGGGAGTACCGGTTAGGCTCGCTCATCTACGTGGTGTACACCCACTCTCAGAACCAGGGCCGTTCGCCTTCTTTCAACGAGGCTGGCCAGTTCGATTTCAAGCTCGTCGCGCCGCGCCACGCGGCCGACGTGTTCCTCCTCAAGGCCTCCTATTGGTGGGGCTGACACGACAGCGCGCATGACCTCGACACCTCATCTCGACGCCTCGATCGCCCCGCCGCCGGGGCGCGACATCTTCACGAACCGCACGCTGAACCTCCGAGGAATCAAGGCGATCGGCTACGACATGGACTACACGCTGGTCCATTACAAAGTCGGCGCCTGGGAGCGGCGAGCGTACGAGTACCTGCAAGAGAAGCTGCACGCGCAGGGCTTCCCGGTGGCCGACCTGAAGTTCGACGAGAACTTCGTGATCCGCGGCCTCATCCTGGATCTGGAGCTCGGCAACGTCGTGAAGGCGAACCGCTTCGGGTACGTGAAGCAGGCGTTCCACGGC
>JAXLYM010000041.1:0-47199 GCA_046351455.1 Polyangiaceae bacterium | reverse complement strand
TCGTACGTCTACCTGGAGGTCAGCGACACCGGCAGCGGCATCTCGTCGAGCAACTTGAAGCGCATCTTCGAGCCGTTCTTCACGACGAAATTCACCGGGCGCGGGCTCGGCCTCTCGGCGACGCTCGGCATCGTGCGCGGGCACGGCGGGACGATGATCGTGCGCTCGGAGGAGGGCCGCGGCGCGACGTTCCGCGTGGTGCTGCCGCCCGCGGAGGCGCGGTCCACGGCGACGACGACGACGACCCCGCCGAAGGAGCCGTCGGCGTTCAAGGGCTCGGGCAACGTGCTCGTGGTCGACGACGACGACCTCGTCCGCAACATCGCGCGGCGGCTCCTGCAGCGCATGGGCTTCGAGGTGACGGTCGCGGTGGACGGGCGCGAGGCGCTCGACATCTTCCTCACCGACCCGAAAAAATACGCGCTCGTGCTGCTCGATCTGACGATGCCGCGCGTGAGCGGGGCCGAGGCCTTCGCGGAGATGAAGCGGATCAACCCCACCGTGAAGGTCCTCTTGATGAGCGGCTTCACCGAGTCGGAGGTGGAGGACGCGTTCGGTCCGGACGGCCCCGTGGGCTTCCTCCCGAAGCCGTTCGACATCCAGTCGCTGGGCGACGCCGTCCGCGAGGCGCTCGAAGGCAAGACTGCCTGAGGGGCTTATTTTCTAGGCGTTTCGTTCGCTCACGACGACCAGGTGGATGTCGCGGGCGGCCTCCTCGACGGCGTGATCGTAGCCGGGTCCGTTCACGCGCTCGCGGAGGTCGTGCGACGTCGGCACCACCATGCGCGCGGGCTTCCACGAGAACGGCTCGCCCGTGTCCGCGTTCACGAGCCCGCCGGCCGCGATGAGCCGCGTCGCCTCGGAGAGCGTGCGCGCGCCGAGCGCCTCCTTGATGGCCACGAACAGCGCCTCGTCGCGCGGATCCAGGAAGCGCAGCGTCGCGCGGGCCTGCGCCGCCGTGTGGTAGTGCGCCGGCACGAACGTCAGCCCGTCGAAGCGGAGCCGCTCCGCCGCCATCGCGAGCATGCCCATGACGACGCGCGTCCCGCCGAGCCCCGGGTGATCCTGGCCCGGCAGGAGCGGCCGATCCAGCGTCGCCCGCGCGAGCGGATCCTGCAGGAGCAGCCACTCGATCGACAGCAGCCGGTACGGCGGCACCTCGCGCATCTCGCGCACGATGAGCTCCATCAGCACGAGCCGCCGCGCGTCGTCGGTGCGGACGGTGACGGCCTCCCCGCTGCCGCTGCGCGTGTTGAGCTCCACACGATGACGCGGATACCCCTTCTTTCGAAGCAGATCGAAGAACCCGTACCGCTCGAACGCGAGCTCCAATCCGTACGCGGTGTAGAAGCCGAGCAGCAGATCGCGCGGCCCCTTCTGCACGAGATCGCCGAGGATGTCCGACTCCGTGATGCCGAAGCCGTCGTCCCCCGCGGTCTGGCTGGAGAGCTGCGCCTCGCCGAAGGTGCGGGCCACGCGGCGGAACTGCCGCAGCTCCACGTCGCGCGCCGCGGGGATCGGCTCGTCGCGCCCGCTCATCGCCCACACGAGGGTGCGCGCGGTGTGACGCCACGCGTCCTGCCCGTAGCCGCCGGCCAGCACCATGACGAGCGGTTTGCTCTGAAACGTCGACAAAACAAGCCGATCGCGCTCGGCGATGGCGTCCGGCCCGACGCGCCAGCTCCCGAGCCCGTCGTCGATCGCGACGTCGACGCCGGCCACGTAGAACACGAGATCCGGCTCGATCGCCGCGCGGGCGCGATCGATCATGGCGCGCACCGCGGCGAGGTACGTCTCGTCGCTGACGCCGGGGCCGAGCGCGTCGTCGAGCGCGTTCGGGATCGGCTCCTCGTCCCAGGCCGTCGCGTGCACGCTGGCGCAGACCACGTTCGGATCGTTCGCGAGGATGCGCCGCGTCCCGTCGCCCTGGTGCAGATCGAAATCGATCACGAGCACGCGCCCCGCGAAGCCGTTCGCGCGCGCCTCCCCGAGGGCGATCGCCACGTCGTGGAAGAGGCAGAACCCGCTGCCGCGATCGCGCTCCGCGTGATGGAACCCGCCGCCCAGGTTCACGACGAGCCCGGACCGCGCGAGGGCGAGCCGCGTCGCGAGCACCGTGCCGGCCGTGGCCCAGCGCTGCGCCGCGAGGTACCCCGCCGCGATCGACACCGGAGGCGGCTCGTTGCCTCCGAGCGCGCGCGCCACCGCGCCCGGAGAGTCCAGCGACTCCAGGTAAGCGTCGTCGTGCACGCGCCGCAGCGACGCGATCGACAGCGGCTGCGGCACGCTCACGCGCGACGGGATCACGAACCCCTGCGCGAGCAGGTGATCCAGGATCTTGGCGGCGCGCCGGTTGTCCACGATCGCGCTGTCCGGCGGCGCGTACCCGCTGTGGAACACGACGCCCGCGCGCGGCCCGAGGAGCCGAGTCCCGAGCCGCCGCAGCGAACGCCGGGCCCGCCCCGCGAGCGACGACGAGATCGGCGCCAGCGACGGACGGATGGACTGCCACGTAGGACGGAGCGACTCGCGGAACGACCGGGGCATCTCCGCTCAATCGCAGCGCAGCCGGGCGTATGCAAGCGCGAAGGTCGCGCGCCGCGCGCGCCGGAGAAGGACGGCAGTCGTTGCGGCCTCCGCGCCCCGGAATGCGCACGTCGCGCGCCGTGAGGGGCCGGTTAGCGACTGTTAGCGGGCCCGGAGCGTGGCCCCGTGATTGCTAATCTCCGCGGGTCATGATCACCGCCGAGAGCGACGCGATCTCCGTCGTATACATCGAGGATGACCTCAAGACCTCGCGCCTCATGGCGAAATACCTGGAGTCGCACGGCATCCGCGTGACGCTCGCGGCGGAGGCGCGCGAGGGCATCGCGGCCGTGCTGCGGGAGCGCCCCGACGTGATCCTCCTCGACTTGATGTTGCCCGGCATGGACGGCCTGGAGGTGTGCCGGGAGCTGCGCTCGCGCATCGACACGCCGATCATCATGCTGACGGCGCGCGGCGAGGAGGCGGACCGCGTGATGGGCCTCGAAGGCGGCGCGGACGACTACGTGCCGAAGCCCTTCTCTTCGCGGGAGATCCTCGCGCGGCTGCGGGCCCAGGTGCGGCGCGCGCGCGGCAAGGCCGGCCCCTCGGCGAACCTCGTGCAGGCGGGCCCGCTCACGCTCGATCGCCAGTCGCGGCGCGCCACGCTGCGGGGAGAGGATCTGACGCTCACGACGTACGAGTTCGATCTGATGTGCGTCCTCGCCGAGCGCTCCGGCCGCGTGCTCACCCGCGAGCAGCTCGTGGACCTGGTGCGCGGCTCCGCGGACGAGGCGTTCGACCGCTCGATTGACGTGCACGTCTCCCACCTTCGAAAGAAGCTCGGCGACGACCCGAAGAGCCCCCGCATCCTGAAGACGGTGCGCGGCGTCGGCTACCTGTTCGCGGCGGACAGGATGTAGCCATGGCGCTGCGGGATCTCGTCCGTTCGCGGCTCGCGCTGCGGTTCATGCTGGTCGGGCTCGCGCAGATGATCGTGGTGGCGCTCGGGTTCGCGGCGATCATGGCGGCGTATCGGCCGCCGGGAGAGGGGCCCCTGCAAGGCGCGCTGACGTTCGCGACCGAGTACATCGGCGCCGTCGCGCCGGACCGCGCGAAGGTCGGCGGGGCGCTGCGCAAGCTGCACGATCAGATGGGCATCAACGCGGTTGTATACACCGCCTCCGGGGAGGAGCTCGGCACCACGCTCACGGAGCCGCCGCCGTGGGGATGGAGCTACCGCCCGCCGCCGAAAGGCCTTCGAACCCCGGAGGACGAAGCCGCGCACCGGGGCGACCGGTTGCCGAACGGCAAGGGCCTCCCCGAGAACCCCCTCGTCCGGAGCGTGGCATTCCCGGACGGCCAGACTGGCACCATCCTGTTCCTGATGGCGTGGCCCCCTCCCCCGCCGGAGCTCGGACCGCGCGTGCTCCCGCTCGTGTTGCTGGTCGTCGCGGTGTCGTCGCTGCTGATGACGTGGTCGTTCACCGGCCCTCTGCGGCGGATGTCGCGCGCGGCGCAGGCGTTCGGCCAGGGCGATCTCTCGGCGCGATCGGCGGTCGCGCGGCGCGACGAGCTCGGCGAGGTGTCGCGCGCGTTCGACGAGATGGCCGAGCGCGTGACAGCCTTGCTCCGCGCGGAGAAAGAGCTCCTCGCCAACGTATCGCACGAGCTCCGGACCCCGCTGACGCGCATCCGCATCGCGCTCGACATCGCGGCGGAGGGCGACGCGGACGCCGCGCGCGAGTCCCTCGCGGACATCGCGGGCGATCTCGACGAGCTGGAGCGCCTCATCTCCGACATCTTGACGGCCGCGCGCCTCGATCTCGGAGAGGGCGAGTCCGCGACAGGCACGCTCCCGTTGCGCAAGCAGCGGATCGACGTCGCCGAGATGCTGGACAGCGCCGCGTCGAGGTTCCGCGCGTCCCACCCGGACCGCCCGCTCGACGCCGAGGTCGCGCCGAATTTGCCGGCGATCGAAGCCGATCCGGTGCTCCTCCGCCGCGTCGTCGACAACCTCCTGGAGAACGCGCACAAGTACACGGAGCGCAAGGGAGCCTCGGTGTCGCTCACCGCGCGTCGCGAAGCCGCGAGCGTCCGGATCGAGGTCGCGGACCGGGGCATCGGCATCGCGGCCGCGGACCTCCCCAAAATCTTCCGCCCCTTCTTCCGCGCCGATCGCAGCCGCACGCGCGCCACCGGCGGCCTCGGCCTCGGCCTGGCGCTGGCGAAGCGCATCGTCGAAGCGCACGACGGCGAGATCCACGTGGAGAGCAAGCTCGACGAGGGCACGAAGGTCTGCGTGACGCTGCCCGCCGCGAATTGAAGGTGCCCACCCCGGTCCGTGCTCGGCCTGCGGCCTGCGCGCGGCCCGCCCCTCCCAAAGCGTCTGCTTCGCAGCCGCAGGGAGGGGACCGCCGGACGCTCGGCTCACGATCGTTAACGATCCGAACGCGACCGGGACAACCAGCGAGCGCAAGGTGCCAGTCGTGCGGCGCGGAGCCGCTGAAGGAGACTCGGTATCGTGAACATCTCTCCTCGTTCGATCTTCACCCTCGCCCTCGTTTGCGGGGCGGCCGCGTTCGCCGGTTGCGGAGGTCCCCCGCCGCCCAACGGGCCGCCGCCTCCCGGAGGCCCCGGCGGCGATCACAAGCCGCCGGCCGAAGCCGTGGCCGCGTGTCAGGGCAAAGCCGCGAACGACGCTTGCTCGTTCAAGATGGGTGATCAGGACGTGAGCGGGAAATGTGGCAATCCCCCCGATGACGCCGCGACGCTCGCGTGTCACCCCGACGGGCCGCCGCCGGGAGGCCCCGGTGGACCCGGTGGACCGGGCGGACCCGGTGGACCGCCTCCGGGCGGACAGCCGCCGAAGCAATAGCCACCTCGCGAAGGCGACCGTCAGAGCTGGGCCACGCCTTGTTTGACGTCGCGGAACGTCTCCGAGACGGGGCCCGCCGACTGCGCCAGATCCGACAGGCTGATGATGCCCGCCAGGTGTCCGAGCGTGTCGATGCACAGGATGCGAGACTTGTGATGCGAGGCCATCAACTGCTTCGCTTCCTCCAGATCGGCGTCGGGACGACAGGCCACCACTTCGTGGCTCATGACCTCCTCGACATGCGTGCTCGCGGGCTTGTCATCCGCCACCACGCGGACCGCGATGTCGCGATCCGTGAGCGTGCCGATCACCTTGCCCTCGTTGTCGCAGACCGGCAAAAAGCCGATGTCCTCGTCGCGCATCCGCCGAGCCGCCGCCTCCACGCGGTCCTCGGGAGAGACGCACTCGATCTTGCGCTTCATGATGGATTCGCACTGCATGGGTCGCCTCCTCATTTTCTGTCGTGAGGAGCAGAAGGGCGCGTCCTTCCCCTGTGGCGCCCCCGCTCCGGCCCGGCGCAGATCTCATTCGAGCTGCGCCGCGCGTTCGGGCCGGATCTTCCCCCGAAGGACGCAGCTTTCAAGCACCGTGATCGTGCGACGAACAGCGCACGAGCATGCGTGTCGGCCGACGAATGGATGCCGGGCTGCTCACGGGGCGACAGGCGTCTTCTGACAACACAGCGTCACCGTCGAATCATCGAGGATTTCCGACAGGATCGAGCGCTCCGGGTAGTCCGGCGGACAGAAGCTGTCGGTGCCGTGATGGATGCAGACGTGGAAGTCCGCGTCGGGCATCGGCGCGCAGGTGAGGCCTTCTTCCGGGCAGCGATCCGAGGGCGTGATGCGGCACTCGCGCGCGAACGTCTTCGCGTCGGCGTCGGTCACCCAGGCCTCGATACCGAGGTTCGGAGTCTCCGGCGGGCAGCTCTGCGCCACGAGCGCCGGACCGATCCAGAACAGCGACGGTCCGGTGAAGGTCGCGGGCGGAGTCTGCACGCACACTCCATCGCACGACGCGACGCCGACCGGAGGACCCCCGCCGGGGCCGTCCTCGTCGCCGGAGCCCATCAGCGGCCTGCTCTCCGCACAGCCCGAGCCGATCACCACACATGCCATCATGACGACTGCCCCCATACGTCGAAGGTTCATTTCGCTCCGTCTCCACCGAGCTTCACGACGAGCCCGAGCCCGAAATAAGCACTCAGATCCGGCCTCACCCAATCGTGGAACCCGTCTGGATCCTTGTAGTAGATGTCGTGGTGGGGCCAGCTGAAGAGCATCTCTGCCCAGGCCTTCGCGCCGACCGGCGTGTCCCCGAAGAACACCTCTCCGCCGAGCCGAGCCCCCGTCTGGTAGAGAGAGCTGATCGCCGTCGAGTAGATCTCGTAGCCGGGCACGTTGTTGTGGTTGTCGCTGTCATAAGCGATCTGCAGGCCCGCGCCGATCTTCGCGCAGCCGAAGAAGTACAGATAATGAAAGCACGGCAAGAGGGAGGCGATCGCCTCGCTCTGATCGAAGGTGTAGATATAAACAGGCACGTTCGAAGGGAGCGCCCCGCGCAGCTCGACCCCGAGGGAGAATGGCCCCACGCGCCCCTGCCCTTCGAGCCAGATCCCCGGCGCGACGTCGGGTGTCACGTTCGCAGTCATCAGGCCGCCCGCGGCGAGCGCCCATGCGATATCCATTCTCTGGGTGCCTTTCTCTCGTTCGTTGTTTCGTGCCGTCTCCAAGGCCAGAATCCGGGCCTGGAGCGCTTCAATCGTCCGTTCCTCGGCGCGTGCGCGCGCCTCCAGCGTCGAGATCTTCTCGTCCTCGGCTGTCTCCTGCGGGGCCGGCGCCGCGGTCGCGGGCGGTGGCGGCGCGGGTGGAGGTGGCGGCGGCGCGTCCGACGCAGGGAACACGAGCATCGTGACGATCACCGCGCGATCGACCGCGTCGCTGCAGGTGCGCTCCAGGTAGTCGCGCGCGAAGACCTCCCGCCCCTCCGCGTTCCGGAGGCGCACGATCGCCCGAAAACCAGGCGAATCGCGCTCGATCCGGACGAGGAGCGCGTGCGTCGCGGGGCCGCTCGGCTCGAACGGATCCGGGATCTCGAGCTCGCTCCGGAGCATGCGACGAAAGAAGGCCTCGTCGTCACATCCGCGCGCGCCCGGGCCCAGCTCGTAGACGAGCCTCACCCTGCCGGGACGGGCTGCGACCCCGGTCTGCACCGAAGTCGGCCCCACGGCCCCGTCGCCTTCCACGGACTGGCCCGCTGCGACCCCGGAGCCGAGCGGCGACGAGAACGCGAGCGCGCCCCCGAGGAACGCGAAAATCCAACTTTGAATACAACGGTCCATCGAGCACCGGAGCCCACGAGGGAGAAGTCCAATGCCCGCGACCTGGTGAGTACGTACCGCAGAGTCGGGGGAGATGAAAACCCTAAAATCGAGGTCGGAAGTCAGAAAGGTGTCTCATCGACACACAGTCTCTCCCCGATTTTTGGGCAAATGCGCTTTTCGAAATAAAAGCGCCGGAGGGCAGGACTCTTATTGGGCGAGGCGGAGACCGAACGTGCTCAGGAGGGGCAGACCGCCGCCATCATCGGTCACGATCTCGCTTCCATCGGCGGACACCGTCGCGTCGCTGACCTTCGCCCAGCCGCTGTACGGGGCCCACTCCTGGCCGACGTCGAGCCCGTGCAGCAGCACGTCGACCTTGCTGCCCGCGGGCCACGCCTTCGTGTTCGGCACGTGGAGCTTCGCGGGCGGGCAGAACTCCGTCTCCATCGGCGCGGCGCCGTACGCGATCTCGATCGTCGGATCGATCGCGGGGATCGACGCCACGTCGTCCACCATCGCGACGCGGAACGTCTGCTGCGTCGGGTCCTCGTACACGAGCTCGTCCACGATCGCGGCGCCGGCGGCGTCGATGTCGATCTTCACGCCGTTCGACGTCGCGGTGCTGCCGGGCATGAACATGTCGCCGGAGCCGATCGCGGGGAGCTTCACGGCGGTGACGGTGCCCACGTCGGTGTCGCCCGCGGGGACCGGCTGCGCGAACTTCGCCCAGTCGAGGCCGTCGCCGTACTTGAACGCGGGGGCCTTCAGCGTCTGCTTCGCGGGGATGCTGGCGCTGCCGTCGGATCCGCTCACCGCGGGGTTCGTGCAGATGTCGGTGCCGCACACGAACACGGCCACGCCGGGCGCCGCCGCGCCGGACTGATCGACGAGCTTCGCCGTCACCGTGCCGACCGCGAGCGACTGCTCGTTGCCCGCGTAGCCGGGGCCGTCGGCGCACGTGGGCGCGGAGCCGCCGCCGCCGGTGGTGGTCGTCGTGCCCGTGCTCGTCGTGCCGCCGCTGCCCGCGGTGCTGGTGGAGGTGGAACCGCCGCTCCCGCCGGTGTCGTTGCCGCCGCACGCCACGGCCGCGAAGGGAAGGAGGAGGAGCGCGAAAAGGACCTTGCGATCGAAGGGAAAACGCATGGCGCATGATCCGCGATGCGATCGGGCCGCGCAAGGGTGCACGCGGTCCCGCGCCGCGCCCTCCAATCTTGCCGTTGCCCTCGGCGTGCGGACGTGATGAAACCACGGCTCCGATATGATCCCGGGCTTCGGTAAGCAAACGATCTCCATCGGCTCCGCGCCGACGAGCGATGTGCCTCTCCACGGTGACGGCATCCTCCCCGAGCACGCGCGCATCGTGCACCAGGGAGGCGGCAAGCTCGTCTTCATGGCCGCGGGGCACGGCGCCGCCGCGGGAGGAAGGCCGATCGCGCCGGGCGAGCAGATCCCCTTCGACTTCCGCACGCAGTTCACGATCGGCGCGGCGATGGTGCCGCTCAACCACCCGGCCATCACGCTCATGTTGATGGCGCAGGGCTCGGTGCAGGCGCCCGCGGGCCAGCTCGTGATCGGCCGCGATCCCGCGCGCGCCTCGCTCGTCGTCGCGCACCCGAGCGTGTCGTCGCAGCACGCGACCGTGATGCTCGATCGCATGAGCGTGATGGACCACGGATCGACGAGCGGGACGTACGTCGGCCCCAACAAGATCGCGCCCAACACGCCGACGCCGATCGATCCGAACGGCATCCTCGCGTTCGGCCCGGTGCCCGTGCAGGTCGGCCTCCTGATGCGCCTCGGTCAAGCCGCGCGCGGCCCGCAGCAAGCGCCGATGCAGCAAGCGCCGATGCAGGCTGCCCCGCCCGTCGCGACGCCGCAGCCTCCGCAGGTGCAGCAGCCGCAGCCCGGCACGCAGCTCGTCCCGCAGGCCGGCGGCGCGGCCCCCGTCGCGGCCCCGCAGATGGCCGCGGGCGCCCCGGGCAAGAAGAACAAGACAGTCCTCGGCTCGGTCGATTTCGCGAGCACGTCGAAGCCGATCAAGAACATCGGCCGCACGCCCGACAACGACATCGTGATCAACCACCCTCAAGTGTCGAGCCGCCACGCGCTGCTCCACAACCTGGGTGGCAGTCTCTACATCGAAGATCGCGGCTCCGCGAACGGCACGTACGTCCGCGGACACCGCATCGCCCCCGGCCAGAAGATCCCCGTCCAGAGCGGAGAGAAGATCTACATCGGCCCGATGCCGCTGCAGATCGAGGTCAACGCGGCCGGCGCGGCGGAGGTCTATCAAGAGCAGGATCCGGGGGACAAGTGGCAGGGAAAGCCCCTCTACGAAATCGAGGCCTGGAGCCTCAACCTGCAAGTCCCGGATCGCGACAACCCGAAGGAGATGAAGATCCTCCTCGACGACGTGTCGTTCAAGGCGCTGCCCGGCGACATGATCGCGCTGATGGGCCCGTCCGGCGCGGGCAAGACGACCTTGCTCCTCACGCTGAACGGCTATCTCCCGCCGACGAGCGGCATGGTCCGCATCAACGGGGAGGACCTCTACAACATCTACGACACGCTCCGCGGCTCGATCGGCTACGTCCCGCAGGACGACCTCGTGCACCCGGAGCTGACGGTGTTCGAGGCCGTGCGCTACAGCGCCAAATTCCGCCTCCCGCCCGACTACAGCGAAGAAGAGATCGACGCGCGCGTCGAGCAGACGATCAAGGATCTCGGCCTCGAAGGCGTCAAGAACCTCCAGATCGGAAAGCCCGAGAAGAAGATCCTCTCCGGCGGCCAGCGCAAGCGCGTCAACATCGCGCTGGAGCTCGTCACCGACCCCGTCATCCTCTTCCTCGACGAGCCGACCTCCGGCCTCGCCGCCGACGACACGACCGCGCTGATCACCTTGCTGGCCGACCTCACGAAGGCGACCGGCAAGACGATCATCATGACGATCCACCAGCCCGCGAAGGACGAATTCGAGAAATTCACCCACGCCTTCATCATGGGCTACGGCGGCGTGCCGATGTTCTTCGGCCCGACTCGCCCCGACGCGTACCGCTTCTTCGGCGTCATGAAGGAGCGGCAGGGCAAGGCGAACGACGTCGACAACCCGCGCGACATGTTCGAGATGATCGCGATGCGCGAGCGCCCCATCTACGAGGCGATGAAGCGCAGCGACCCGAACGCGCAGCGCGGCACCGCCCGCAGGCTCGCCGCCGTCGAGTGGAGAAAAGAGTTCTTCCAGAACGGCAATCCCACGTTCCAGAGGATGTATTCCGGCCGCCGCATGGTCGGTGACGGCCAGAATTCCCGGGGTATCCCCGCGACACGGGCCCAGACGAGCGGCCAGCTCCGACTCCTGCTCTCCCGCTACTTCAAGGTGAAGATACGGGACGTCGGCGGCACGCTCATCATGCTCCTGCAGGCGCCGATCATCGGCATCCTGCTCGCGGTCGTGTTCGGCTGGCAGGAGAAGGCGGTCCCGGCGTGGTGCCTCGGAGCGCTCCAGGCCCTCTCTTCGAAGGCCGAAGGGAAGCTGGGCGGCGCCGACATCATGAAGGGGCTGGAGTCGACGCGCGATCAGACGGGCGCCATCTTCTTCCTCGTCGTCGCCGCGGTGTGGTTCGGCACCTCCAACGCCGCGCGCGAGATCGTGAGCGAGCGGGCCATCTACATGCGCGAGCGCATGGTGAACCTCGGGCTCGTGAACTACGTGCTGTCGAAGTACATCCTGCTCGCGGCCTTCTGCATCGTGCAGTGCACGATCCTCCTTCTGATCGTGTTCTTCGCGCTCGGGTTCCACGGCGGACCGGCCGCGTTCTTCATGCAGCTCGCGTCGCTCGTGGCCACCTCGCTGTGCGCCGTCGCGCTCGGTCTGCTCCTCTCGACCGCGGTCTCCTCCTCGGAGGCGGCGATGGCCTTGACGCCGATCGCCCTGATCCCCCAAGTCGTGCTCGGCGGCCTCATGGTTCCGGCGACGACGGTGCCTCACCTCAAGTGGATGATGTACGGCATCCCGGCGCGCTGGGGCTTCGAGGGCGCGATCGTCCCCGAGCGAAACGGCCTCGAGACCGACACGGCCTGGCTCATCGATCTGCACATGAAGTCCTCGGACGCCGGCTACAACAGCCCCGGCGACTTCATCGAAGCCGGCAAATTCAAGTGCGCCGTCGCGCAGGTCGCGTCCGACACGCTGGCCGGCGGCTGGGGCTTCACCACGTACGACACTCCATGGATCCCGTTCGCGGTGCTCGGAGGCACGGCCATCAGCATCCTCATCCTGCTGATGATCCTCCTCAAGCGCCGCGACCCCGTTTGAAGTCAGAGATGCTGTCTCGCAAACTGCCACTCTCGATCGGAACGGCCACGCTCCTCGCGGCGTGGCTCGCCCCAGCGACAGTCCTCGCCGACGACCCGGCCAATGGCTCCGTGCCGAGCGGCGCGTCCGGCGCGAAGATCGTCCCGCCCGCCAACACCGCACCTGCGCCGCCCACCGGAAAGCCCACGTCGCCCCGCCCCCTCACCTACGTGGAGCCCGGCTACACGGACGAGGCGAAGGCCGCGGGCACGCAGGGCACCGTGGTGCTCCAGATCGACATCGGCGCCGACGGAAAGGTGATGGCCGCCACCGTCGTGAGCCCGCTCGATCCGGGGCTCGACGCGCTCGCGGTGGCCGCGATCAAGAAGACCGAATTCGACCCCGCGAGGCGCGCGGACGGGACGGCCTTCGCGGCGCGCATCCTCTACAAATACACCTTCGCCCTGAAGACCGAGGTGGTCGAGAAACCCGGCGAGACGAGCACCACCACGACCGCGACGAAGGGCCCGCAAGAGGCCTTGTCCGGCACGGTGCTCGCGGCGGGCGGCGACGCGACGCTCGCGGGCGCCAAGGTCCATGTGAAGCAGGTCGGCGGCGCCGTCGAGCGCGACTTCACGACGGGCCCGGACGGCAACTTCTCGTTCGACGGCCTCCCCCCCGGCAAATACGCGGTCACGATCGATCTGACCGGCTTCGCCCCGCTCGCGGTGGACGAGGAGATCGCCGCGGGCGAGCGCACGGAGGTCAAATACCGGCTCTCCACCAAGGCCGAGGACGGCGTCATCGACGTCACGGTCCGCGGCAACAAGCCCCCTCGCGAGGTGACGAAGCGCACCATCGAGGCGCGTGAGATTGCCCGTATTCCAGGCACCAACGGCGACGCGCTGCGGTCGCTCCAGAACCTGCCCGGCGTCGCGCGGCCCCCGGCGATCGCGGGCCTCCTCATCGTGCGCGGCTCGGCCCCGCAGGACACGCAGACGTTCATCGACGGCACCCCCGTGCCGCTGATTTACCACTTCGGCGGCCTCTCCAGCGTCGTCCCGACCGAGGTGCTGGAGAAGATCGACTTCTTCCCCGGCAACTTCAGCGCTCAGTACGGCCGGGTGATGGGCGGCATCGTCGACGTGGGGATGCGCTCCCCGAAGGACGACGGCAAGTACCACGGCCTCGCGCAGATCGACCTCATCGACGCGCGCGTCCTCGCCGAGAAGACGTACCAGATCGGCAAATACCCGCTCAAGCTGATGATCGCCGGGCGCCGGAGCTACTTCGACTCGTGGCTCGGTCCGGTCCTCTCCTCCGCGGGCGGCGGCGCGACGCAGGCGCCCGTTTACTACGATTACCAGGCGATCGCGGAGACGAACCCCACCCCCAACTCCAGCCTTCGACTGGCCTTCTTCGGCAGCGACGACTCGTTGAAACTGCTGCTCGCGGACCCGGCCCCGGGCGAGCCGGCCATCTCCGGCAACGTGGGGCTCCACACCGGGTTTCAGCGCGTCCAGCTCAAATACCAGAACACGTTCTCCCAGAACGACTCGCTGTCCACCGTGCTCGCGTACGGGCACGACGAGCTGGCGTTCGGCGTCGGCCCCATCTTCTTCAACCTCGACGTCGACACCATCACGACGCGGTTCGAGTACACGCACCGCTTCTCGGACCTGGTGCGGGCCAACGTCGGATTCGACATCTACCGCGGCTACTACACCGTGGCCTTCCGCCTCCCGCAGGCGCCCGCGCCCGGACAGCCGCCGAATCAGCCGTTCTCCACGCAGCAGTTCCGGTCGGACGCGCAGGACGGCTCCGTCATGTACCCGGCCACCTACGCCGAGCTGGAGGTCACGCCGACGAAGCGCCTCAAGCTCGTGCCGGGCCTCCGCATCGACTACTATTCGAACAGCGACTCGGTGGACTTCTCGCCCCGCTTCTCCGGCCGATTCGAGGTCGTGCAGGGGTTCCCGAAGACCTCGATCAAGGGCGGCGTCGGCCTCTTCACGCAGCCGCCGCAGTTCAACGAGGTGACGCCGCCGCTCGGCAACCCCGGCCTCGTGTCGAACCGCGCGATGCACTACTCGCTCGGCGCCGAACAGGACATCACGCGCCAGGCGGAGATCTCGCTCGAAGGCTTCTACAAGCAGCTCGACGGCCTCGTCCTGACGGGCCTCTCCAGCACGACGGACCTCCGCACGTACTCGAACCTCGGCAAGGGCAGCGTCATCGGCGCGGAGCTGCTCCTCAAGTACAAGCCGGACGACCGCTTCTTCGGCTGGCTCGCATACACCCTGTCCAAGAGCGTGCGCGACACCGGCCCCGGCACCCCGGAGCACCTCACGAACTTCGACCAGACGCACAACCTCGTGCTCCTCGGCAGCTACAAGCTCGGCGGAGGGTGGGAGTTCGGCGCGCGCTTCCGGCTCGTGTCCGGCAACCTCGTGGCGCCGACCGTGTGCAACTCGTCGCAGGGCGGCGTGCGCCCCGTCATCAACAACCCCGCGAACGGCGGCCCGCCGACGATCACCTACGCGCCCGTCTGCGACCCGAACCGCATCAACTCGATCTACCACGCTCCGTCCGGCGCCTACACGCAGATCCCCTTCGGCGGCGTGGGCACGGAGCGACTGCCGATGTTCCACTCGCTGGACGTCCGCATCGACAAGCGCTGGCAGTTCAAGACCTGGCAGATGTCGGCCTACCTCGACGTGCAGAACGTCTACAATAACCAGAACGTGGAAGGCCTGCAGTACAACTTCAACTACACCTCTCGCCAGTACGTGACCGGCATCCCGATCCTGCCGTCGATCGGTATTCGAGGGGAGATGTGATCATGGCCTCTCGCAAACGCACCTTCCGCCGCGCCGTCCTCGCGACGCTGGGCCTCGCCGCCCTCTTCGGCCCCGCCGCCGCCTCCGGGTGCGCGGTGAACTTCGCCCCTCCGAGCGAGCTCGACACGCTCCGCGTCGTCTCGGTCTCCGTCGACAAGCCGTACGTCGCGCCGATCTCGATCGCCGACTGCCAGGCCGATCCGGACAAATGCACCGTCCACTTCAACGCCGAGGTCTACGACGGATACGGCGTGAAAGAGGGAGACGGCGAGGAGCGCAACATCAACATCCTCTGGATCGGCGGCTGCTTCGATCCGCCGGGCGATCAATACTCGCTCTGCATCTTCCCCCTGCTGGAGATCTTCAAGTCGGCCTCCCAGGCGCTCGACGACGCCGTCGCGCAGGGCAAGCCGCCAACGTTCCCTCCGGGCCTCCCGCTCGGCTGGGGAAAGAGCTTCTCGATGGTGGTGCCGGACATCGTGTCGCAGCGCCCCAAGCCCGAGTTCGGCCCGCACTACGGGGTCGGATACGTGTTCTTCCTCGCGTGCGCCGGCAAGTTCGGCCTCGTGGAGACGGACCCTTCGGCCGCGACGAACTTCCCCATCGGCTGCTTCGACAAGGACACCGGCGAGCAGCTCGGGGCCGAGAGCTTCGTGCCGGGATACACCCAGATCTACTCCTTCGAGGACGCGCGCGCGAACGCGAATCCCCCCGTCGAATCGCTCGTGTTCGACGACACGGAGACCGCGGAGGAGGCGACCGGGATCGTCGTCGCGCCGTGCGACGTGCCCGACTCGGACCGCAACGTGCCGCCCTCGTGCTCCCGGCAGGACCCGTACGAGGCGTGCGAGCCGCACGCGATCGACGTGAAGGTGCCCGACGACGTGGCCGAGATCGATCCCGACGCCAAGGACGAGAAGGGCAATCAGCTCAAGGAGTCCGTCTGGGTCAACTACTACTCGGACGTCGGCAACTTCGAGTCGGACATCAAGCTCGTCAGCACCCCCGCGGGCGAGATCCTGAAGAAGCGGACCGTGAAGTGGCTCCCTCCGCGGGAGCCGGGCACGGCGACGATCTGGGCCGTCGTCCGCGACTCGCGCGGCGGCTCCACCACCGTGCGGCGCACCGTCACCGTGAAGTGAATCCGGCCTCCCGACGGCGGTCGTGATACCGTCGGCGACGCGTGGCGATCGAGCTAGCTCCCGGCCAGACCCTCTACGGTCGATATCGGCTCGATCGTCGCCTCGACGAGGGCGGGATGGCCGTCGTGTGGGCCGGCACGCAGCTCTCCACGGGCCGCGAGGTGGCGCTGAAGGTCCTCAAGGCCGAGGCCGCGCAGGACTCCGCCACGCGCCGCCGCATGCTCCGCGAGGCCCGCGCCGCGTGCGCCGTCCGCCACCCCAACGTGCTCGCCGTGCACGACGTGATCGAGCTCGACGACGGCTCCCCCGTGCTCGTCATGGATCTGCTGCGCGGCGAGTCGCTCCGCGAGCACCTCGCGCGCAAAGGCCCCCTCTCGCTCGACGCGACGATCGCGCTCCTCATGCCGGTGATCGCCGCGGTCGGCACCGCGCACGCGGCCGGCATCGTGCACCGCGACCTCAAGCCCGAGAACATCTACCTCGCGCAGCAGGGCGGCCTCACCACGGTGAAGGTGCTCGATTTCGGCATCGCGAAGGTGAGCACCGCGAGCAACGTCGCCTCGCAGGTGAACGCCCTCACGAACGCCGGCACGATGCTCGGGACCCCGTATTACATGGCCCCGGAGCAGATCGTCGGCGAGGGCATCGATCACCGCGCGGACGTCTGGTCGCTCGGCGTCATCGTGTACGAGTGCCTCGTCGGCGTGCGCCCCACGGAGGCCGACAACATCGGCAAGATCCTGAAGCGGGTGCTCACGAACGAGATCGAGCCGCTGTCGGAGCGCGCGCCCACGCTGCCGAAGGAGGTGACCGGCCTCGTCGATCGCATGCTGTCGCAGAACCCGTCCGCGCGGCCGTTCTCGATGCGCGAGGTCGGAGAGGCCTTGTTGCCGTTCGCGCCCGCCGGCACGACGCTCGGAGAGATCCTGCCGCCCGCGACGGAGATCCTCTCGGAGGACGATCTCTCGGGCAAGGTGCGGCTCCCGCGCGAGGTGACGGACACGCGCCCCGTGATCTCGGGCCCACCGAAGGCCGACTCCGACCCTCGCCCCGCGGGCCGCACGGAGGAGCTCGCGGCCACGCTGGTCGCGCCGACGAACCCCGCGCTCGTGTCGCGGAGCCTCCCGTCCAGGAGGCCGCCTGCCCCCGCGGGCCGGCCTTCGCGCGAGCGTGAGGACGACGCGGAAGACAGCGGCCCTCCGCGGCGGAGGTGGGCTGTCGCCGCGGGGCTCCTGGTCGGCGTCTTCGGGCTCGCTTCGGCAGGATACACCTTGTTCATTCACCGCCCGGGACGGCCCCCGTACCACCCGGCGACGGCGCAGGTGGAGCCTTCGGGCGACTGCCCACCCGGGATGGCGCTCGTGCCCGGCGGCGCGTTCCGCATGGGCTCCGAGGACGGCAAGGACGACGAGCGCCCGACGCACCCGGTGACGGTGGCCCCCCTCTGCATGGATGTGCTGGAGGTGACGGCGATGGATTACCAGGAGTGCTCGCAGCGCGGCGGCTGCCGTCCGCCGGAGTCCACGGTGAAGTGGGCCGGCCTCGAAGGCGGCGTCCGCGACCGCGAGAGCGTCTATTGCATCGGCACGCAGAACGACGCCGTCCACGCGGGATTTCCGATGAACTGCGTCTCCTGGAGCGACGCGGACGCCTACTGCAAGGTCCTCGGCAAGCGCCTCCCGACCGAGGCAGAGTGGGAGTATGCGGCGGCCGGCGGCGGGGAGCAGCGCCGCTTCCCGTGGGGCAAGGAGCCGCCCGGCCCCACGCTCCTCAACGTCTGTGATCGGAGCTGCGTGGCGAAGGTGGGCGGCGGGGTCGTGGGGCAGCGCCCGATCTACGATCAGGACGACGGCTATTCGGATCTGGCCCCCGGCGGCAAATACCCGCCCGGCGACGCGCGGTGGGGGATGCACGACATGGCCGGCAACGTGTGGGAGTGGACGGCGAGCCCATACTGCACGTATCCCGAGCACGACTGCACGAGCCCGCACAAGGTCTTCCGCGGCGGCGGCTGGGGCGCGAGCCTCCTCACGAACCTCCGCACCTCCGTCCGCATGTGGAGCGCCCCGTCCCACCGCTACAACGACGTCGGCTTTCGCTGCGTGAAGGATCGGTGAGGGCGCTCAGAGGCGGTGGAGGAAGATCCAGAGTCCGCCGTGGGAAGCGGACTGGACGCGCACCTGGATCTCGCGGTCTCGATCGCTGAAGTCGCCCACGTGGAGCAGCTCGATGTCCACCTTGCCGGTGGCCGCCGCGCGATCGATGCGGCCGCGGAAATTCGGGGTGTTCATGCAAGGGGCGATGTCCGTGAAGAACGGATGACCCACGACGGCCGCGGCCTCTTTGCCGGAGAGCGCCTCCTCCGCCGCGTTGTACAAGGTGACTCGACCCGAAGTGTCGAGGTGGATGACGCCGAAGGGCAGCGCGCCGAGCTGGTCCGGCGTGAGCTGCTCCACCGCGACGGCGAGGCCGGGATCGTCGAAGGAGGGCAGCGCGGAAGACATGCGGTTCATCATGGTGCTTGGTGCGGCGGCTCGTGAAGAGAAACCGCATCTCCGGGAAAGAGGTTGTCGTTCGTCACGGGATCTCGAGGTCGACGATGCGCACGAGCCCGAGGAGGTGCGTCACGCGATTGCCGTCCTCCGAAACGGGGAGCAGGAGGCGCTCGAACAGCGTCGAAGGCCCGTCGCCGAGGTTGAAGCGCGCGTATTCGTACGTGGGAAACCGCCCCTGCACCGCGCGGCGATAGGCCGTCTCCTGCGCGCCGCCGAGGGCCTCTTCCCGCGAGGCGCCGGGCTCGAAGGCACGATCGAGCGACGCCGACAGCCCCTCTCCGAGCGCGACGACGCGGAACGACAGGGGCCCCGTCTCCCCGCCGCTCACCGTCGCCACGAACATGTCGGTCGCGTATGGCTTCAAGACAGGCCCGAGCTCGGCCGCGCTCACGAACGTCTGGCTCCCCCGGATCTCCAGCCACGCGCGGTAGGCCTCGCGGAGCACGGGGTCGCGCAGGCGAGCCATCAACCGGTCCTGTACGCTCATCTCGCCGTTTTCCCTAGCCCGAGGTGCGCGCGGAAGGAAGATGTCGACGCGTGTTCCCTTGTTGAACACACTCGTGATCCGCATGTGACCGCCCGACTCGCTCGCGAACGAGCGCACCATGGCGAGGCCGAGCCCCGTCCCTTTCGCTCCCTTGGTCGTGAAGAACGGCTCCGTCGCGCGCGCGAGCACCTCCGGCGACATCCCCGGGCCGGTGTCGGACAGTGAGATCAAGATGTATTCTCCGGGACGCATCACCGCCGGCTTGTCCTCCGCGGCGGGGAGGTTGCGCACCGAGATGTCGAGTCGGCCGGCGCCCTTCATGGCGTCGCGCGCGTTGATCGTGATGTTCAGGAGGGCCGACTCCAGGCGGTGCGGCTCCACCAGGACAGGCCACGTCGCAGGGTCGACGTCGAACGAGACCTGCGTGCTCGAACGGGCCGCGTGGCGCAGCAAGACTTCCAGGTTGGCCAGGAGATCGGGGAGGTGAACCTGGGACTTTTTCGGGGATGCCTTCTGGAGGAAGCCCAGGATGCCGCGGACCATCTCGGTGACGCGGACGAGGGAGCGCTGTCCGATGCGGACCGTGTCCTTCGCGAAGGGATCTTCGACCTCCTCTTCGAGGATGTCGAGCGCGCCGACGGCCGGCTGAAGGGCGTTGTTGAGGTCGTGCACGATGCCCGCGGCGAGCTGGCCGATCGTGGCGAGCCGCTCGATGTTGCGGAGCGCGCTCTCGGCCTCTTCTCGGCGGCGATTGACGAACGTCAGCCGCTCGACGAGAGCGTCGATGGGTGCCACGTGGTCGCTCGGACCAGGAGCGCCCACCCACCGCTGCGAGCACGCGTCCGAGGAGCACCGGCGGGTCGGCACGAGGCCGGGCGGGTACCAGCGCCGAGCCTCGCAGTCCTGGCACGGGGAGCCCATGGAAAGCTGTCCGGGGCTTGGTTGGCGCTGCTCCAAAGGACACTCCCCGAACGCGGCGATGAAATCCCTCGGGCAGGAGGACCAGCGGTCATCACAGGGCACCCCGGCCTGGGTGCCGCCCACTATCGGTCTCGTCGAGAACGGATTGCAAGAGGATTTGCGGTCGCGTTGATGCCTGAGCAGCGCCCGCGATCGCCTCGGTCAGGACGAGCGTGCGCCCTGGCAGAATACGATCTGTACAAATGGCCAGAACGGCGCGACGTCGACTCCCGCGGACCGCCTGTGGGGCCGCGGAGGCTCAGAGTGAGCGGGCGCAGCGGAAGCCGAGGGCCGGGGCGGCCGCGTCCTCGACTTGATGGTACCGGAACGCCGGATTGAGCCACAGCGCGACGCCGCCGTTCCAGCCGCCTCCGCGGATCGCGCGGCGATCGCCCTTCGCCGGGCCCTTCGGATTGAGCACCTCGTCGGGCTTGTAGATCTCGAAGTAGTCGGCGGTCCACTCCCACACGTTGCCGACCATGTCGTCGATGCCGAGCCTGGTCTTGCCCTCGGGGAAGCTGCCGACGGGCGAGGTGCCGGGATACCCGTCGTCCTTCGCGTACATGGGCGGCGTGAGCTTGAGGCCGTGCGCCTTCTCCCAGGCGTTGCACTCCTTGCCGCACGCGTTCATGTGCTTCTCGCGGGCCGGATCGTCGCCCCACGGGTACGTGCGGCCGTCGGAGCCGCGCGCGGCGAACTCCCACTCTGCCTCCGTCGGCAGGCGGCTGTCGTTCACCTTGCAGTAGTTCTGCGCCATCTCCCACGTGACGCAGTTGATGGGGTGTTTGTCGCGGCCGGCCTTGCCGAAGTTGCACATCTCCGACAGCTCGTTCCGGGCCTTCTCGTACTCGGCGTCGGTGGAGCTCTCCATCTTCGGGTAGCTCGGGATCGCGAGGGGGCGCTTGCACTCGCCCTTGTCGGAGCACATCCTGTATTCTTCGGTCGTGACCTCGTGCATGCCGATGCAGAACGTGTCGAGCTGGACCTTGTGCGCGGGCTGCCACAGCTTGAACGTCGGCTCGTCGGAGCCCATGAAGAACTTGCCGCCGGGCACCAGGATCATGCCGGCCGGACACTCCGTGAGGTGCCCCGGCGCGGCCGCGGTGGACGTCGCGGGCGCGGTGACTGCCACGCTCGCGGTCGCGGTGACTGCCACGCTCGCGGAGGCCGCGGGGCCGGGGCCGGTCGCGGCGCCGAGGACCTTGAAGGCGATCACGGCGCCTGCGGCGGCGGCCAGGAGCGCGCCGGCGGCGAAGAGGCCTTTTCGCGCCCCCGAAGCGGGCGGCGGCGCGGCCGGCTGGAACGTCGCGGGCGCGCCGGTCGGGGGCGCCAGCGGTCCTTGCGGGGCCGACTGGTACGTGGGAGTCGGCGGCACCGCCGCGGGCACTCCCCCGTACGGCGTCGCGGCCGGCGCGCCGTACTGCGGAGTCGACTGGCCTGCTCCGTACTGCGGAGTCGAAGGGCCTGCTCCGTACTGCGGAGTCGAAGGGCCGTATTGCGGGGCGCTCGGGGCGCCGTACTGCGGAGTCGATGCGCCGTATTGCGGGGCCCCGGCGTAGGGTGGGGTCGTCGGCGCGCCGGGGACAGGCGACATCGACGGGGGCGCGCCGGCGTACATCGGGCCTCCGGTGCTCGGGGCCTGTCCGGCCGGGATCGACGGGGCGGCCGGGGAGAACGACGGGGGCGCGCCCGGATAAGGCATCGAGCCGGGAGAATACGGCTGCATCCCCGCGGCGCTCGGCGCGACGCCGGGCAGCGACGCGCGCTGGAGGAGGCCCGCGGAGCCGGTCCAGGTGCCGGCGTCCGGGAAGACGGCCTGGTGCAGCGCTGTCCAGAACTGGCCCATCGTCTTGAAGCGGTGCTCCGGATCGACCGCGAGCGCGCGCAGGAATACGGCCTCCACCGCGTCCGAGACGGGGACGCCGAACGCGCGCGGGCTGGGGCGGCGCATCGGATCGCGGCTCGCCATGCCGAGCTGGAGGAAGTCGTCGCCGTCGAGCGCCGGGTGGCCGCCGCGCAGCACCTCGACCGCGATGAGCGCCATCGCGAACACGTCCGTCCACGGGCCCGTCGCGCCGTGCGAGCGGCTGAACTGCTCCGGAGCGCCGTAGTTGGGGGTGAAGGCGGTGATGTCTTTTCCGGTGTGCGCGGAGGCCGTCGTCTGCGCGGCGTGCTCCGCCATCACCTTCGCGATGCCGAAATCGAGCACCTTCACGAACGGGCTCGGCCCGCGCGGATCGCCCATGACGATGAGGTTGCCGGGCTTGATGTCGCGGTGGGCGATGCCCCGCGCGTGGCACGTCTCGAACGCGACGGCCGCGGACTCGAGCAGGGCCATCGTCTCGACGATGTTGCGCGGGGGCAGCCCGTGCTTGCCCTCTTCGTAGAGCGCGACGTCGAGCGGCTTGCCGTCGAGCCACTCCATCACGATGTACGGGAGCCACTGGCCGTCGGCGGTGGTGAGCTTGCCGATGTCGCGCGCCTGCACGATCGCGGCGGATCGGCTGGAGAGCGAGGTCATCAGCTTGCCCTCCTGGATGAAGGCGTCGAGGAGCGCGTCGCGCTGATCGACCGGAGCGCTCGCGAGCACCTTGAAGCACTTGAGCGCCACCGGCTCTCGCCAGATGAGGTGCTCGGCCTTGTAAACGAGGCTGAAGCCGCCCTCGTCGACGACGCGGTCCACGCGGTACTTCTCCGCGATGACGGTTCCGACGAGGCCGAATGTGTCGACGGCTGTCATGGATCTATTTTCGTGCTCCCGGGGCGCGGGACGGACACGGGGCGCGAAGTATCCGCCCGACCGCCCGCCGCGGCCAAGGGGATCGCGCACGACCTCGCGGCGGAGGCCGGATCGAGCGGAGCGCGGGCGTCACGCGCGGCCTCGACGAAGGCCGATCCACGCGCCGAGAGCGGCGAGGAGGAGCACCGGCGATCCGTGGGCGATGAGCACGTGGCTGCTGGTTACGAGCGGGCAGTGCGCGTGGATCCCGATGGCGCCCGCGAGGCCGCACGCCGCGCCGACGAGGGCGCCCCGCAGGCCCGCCGCGCTCACGAAGGCGCCGCGGAGCACGACCGCCGCCCCCGCGAGCGGCGCGACCGCCATCGCGAGCGCGAACGACAGGCACGGGAGCACGGTCCGCGGCGCGAGCGGCACCTCCATCCCGGCGACGGGCCACAGCGCGAGGACCACGAAGACGAGGACGATCGCGACGCCGACGACGCGCGCCGCGGCCACGCGCATCGGCAGCCCGTCCGCGCGCGGTCGCAGGGCCGCGGCGAGGCCGATCGGCAGCGCGATCGTGAAGCCGCCGAGCTGCAGGAGCACGGGCGGATTGTGGAGATCCGATCGCAGCCCGAGGTAGAGCACCGCGATCGAAGCGACCCAGATCGCGCTCGCGATCACGACGACGAGGCGGCGGCGGGACGTGGCGGCGCGCGTGGGGGACGGCTCCGTGATCGCCAGGGGCGGCGGCACGGGGATCGCGCCGAGGTCCGCGTCCGTGAGCGGATCCGGGATCGCGTCGAGATCGAGATCAGGCGGCGCCACGGATCGCTCCCCGCGTCACGAGGTCTTCGAGGAAGGCCGCTGCGCCTTGCAAAAAGGGCGGATCCAGCGATGCGCCGATGGCGGACGCGGCGGCCGACACGGCCTCTCCGAGCGTCGCGCCGCGGGCGAGGCGCTCCAGGATCTCGGCGGCGGAGCGCGTCAGGACGAGCGTGCGCATCTCGTGCTCGGCGTCGCGGTACGCGAGCAGGATCACCGGATCGGCCGGCGGCGGAAGGACGGGCGCGTCGTCGTCCTCGGGCGCGAGGTGCACGGCGTGATCGAAGCGCACCACGCGCGCCGACGTCGACAGGAGCGCGCCGCGATCGAGCGCGAGCGGCGCGGGATCGCGCGCGGGCGGATCGTCCGGCGCGTTGCGCACCTCGAACGCGAGCAGCTCGAACCGCGCGGTGTCCAGCGCGCATCGAGGCACCGTCGCGTCCGCGCGCCACGCGGGCTCCACGCGGGCCCGGAATTCGAAGGCGGCGTCGCGGAGGTAGTGCGAGCGCGGCAGCGTCGCGTCGAGGTGCCGAGTCACCTCTTCGTCCCAGCGATCGCCGAGCAGCGCCGCGGTGCGCGGGAGCTGGTACCGAAGGATGTCCGCGAGCCCGCGCCGCACGAGCGTGCGGTACACGCCCTCGCCGCCCGGCGCGCGGACGAGGGCGACCATGGATCGCTGAAGATCGCCGAGCGAAGCGCGCAGAGGTGCCGAGTCGTTCGACGCACGCAGAGGTGCCGAGTCGTTCGACGCACGCGGAGGTGCCGAGTCGTTCGGCGCGCGCAGAGATACCGAGTCGTTCGATGCGTGCAGAGGTGCCGAGTCGTTCGATGCGCGCACAGGTGCCGTGTTGCTGCGGGCGGCGTGCGCGGCGAGGCCGCGATCGTACGCGGCGCGGACCGCCTTCGCCTCCGCCATCAGCTCCTCGAACGGGGGGATCTTGTGGTCGCGCTCGATCACGACGGGGAGCGGGCCGGTGCGCTCGATCACCCACGAAACCAAGGGGATCACGTCGGGCGCGATGGAGGCGCCGTGCGTGTCGATGACGCGGCCGAGATCGCGCTCGTGGCCCGCGACGTGGAGCGACACGACGCGGTGGAGAGGCAGCCTTTCGAGGAACGCGACAGGGTCGTACGCGCGGTGATTCGCGGCGTTCACGAAGACGTTGTTCACGTCGAGGAGGAGGCCGCAGTCGGCCTGTTCGAGCACCTCGCCGAGGAACGCGGCCTCGTCCATCTCGCGCTCGCCGGGCACCTCGTAATACGTGATGTTCTCGATCGCGACGGGGCGGCCCAGCATTTCGCGCGCGCGCTTCACGCGGGAGGCGGCGTGGCGCGCGGCCTCGCGCGTGAACGGGAGCGGGAGCAGATCGTGGGTCATGAATCCGTCCGCTCCGCAGAAGCAAAGGTGATCCGAGTGCTGCTCGATGCCGAAGCGATCGAGGAAGCGCCGCGTCTCCGCGAGGTACGCGCCGTCGAGCGGATCGACGCCGCCGACGGACAGCGTGAGCCCGTGCGACAGGAGCGGGAAGCGCTCGGCGACGCGCGCGAGCATCGCGGGGAAGTAGCCGCCGCGGCGCATGTAGTTCTCGGGCGCGATCTCGAAGAGCTCGATCGGCGCGAGCGCCGCGGGATCGTCGAGGCCCGCGAGCACCTCGTCGAGGATCTGCCAGCGCAGCCCGAGACCCACGCCGGAGACGGCCGGAGTCAGCATGGGGGGAGTCGGCGTGAGAGGCCGGCGCGCGCCCTCGATTCGATACGAGGGCGCGGCGCGCTCAGCCGCACGTGCCTTCGCCGCAGCCGCCCGCGGCGTCCTTCTTCTTGCCGGTGCCGGGCTTCTTCGCGGTCTTCGGGGCCGCGGCCTTCGGCGCCATCGTGCCGGCGGGGGCCGCGCTCATCGCGGGGGCGCCGCTCGTCGCGGGGGCCGCGCTCGTCGCGGGGGCGCCCGATCCGGCGGGCATCGCGGCGTCGTTCGTCTTGGTCGCGTCGCTCGCGGCGGCGTCCCCGGTCGACTGCTCACCCGCGCCCGACTCCTTCGCAGCGGCGGGCGTCGTCTCGGTCGCGGCGGGCACGTCCGGCGACGTGGCCGGCTTGGTGTTCGCGCTGCCGCAGCCGGAGAGGAGGATCGCGCCCGCGCCGAGGGCCGCCAGGGTTTCGTAGATGCTCTTCATGGTCGTCGTCGTCTCCTGGATTTTCGAACGGTTCGTCGATGCTACGAGCGCAGGTCGCCGCGGTTTCGGCGAAAGGCGATCTTTTTTGGGGAGGCGCCGGCGGGCAGAGGAGCCGCAGGCAAGAGAGACTCTACAGCGAGGTCCCCTCCCATCGCGAAGCGATTTGGGAGGGGCGGACGCGCGATAGCGCGGCCGGGGGTGGGCAGCGGAGGGAGTGCCCGCAATTTGTGGGATTTACAAGGGGCGCCACCGGGAGGCCGGAGCCCGCTCAGCGGAGGCACCGCGGAGCTCGGCTCTGCGGAGTCCGCAGCTGAGTGGGCGCAGGCCTCGACGTTTTTACAAGGGGGCTCCGCCCCCTCGTATCACTCCCCCGCTGGGTGGGCAGCAGTCGTGAGAACGGCCCTCTTCAGGTCGCGCTCTCGCCCTTCTTGATCGGGAGGATCGGCGCCCAGATGAGGCGGTCCATCAGCGAGTCCTCGATCAGGATGCCCTTGTCCGAGAAGTTGAGCACGTTGCGCTCCTCCTCCTCGTGATCCTCGCCGACGAACAGGATGGCGCGGCCCTCCTGGTTGTAGCCGAGCTGCACGATCGCGCCCTTGATCCAGCGGCCGCCGCCGCCGAGGTCGATGTCCTCGGGCAGCGTGTAGAAGCCCTGCGCGCGCAGCGGCTTGAGCGAGTCGCCCCAGCTCACCGAGCGAAGGATCGTGACCGGCTCGCCCCAGAACCAGCGGTTGCGACGGTTGGCGCCGGGCCGAACGACGAACGTGGCGCCTTCGCTTTTCTGGCCGACGTAGACGAGAGCGTTCGCGGGGAACTGCTCTTCCATGCCGGGATATGGCTTGGTGGTGCGGTACAGGCCGGGCTGCGGGAGCTTGATCATGGCCCGGGGCTTAGCACACCCCGCGGCCCGAGCGGGAGCCCCAACCACAAATGCCCCCGCTCCGACTCCCCTCCTGACGGACCCCCGCGCACAGGCCGATTCAGGAGCCTCGAAGTCCACCGCTCCACCGCCGAAAGCGGCGACAAAACTTCCTACCCTACCCCATTATCCTCTTCCTAACAAGCCCCGACCCCGCCCAGAAGCCGCACTTTTCGCGCCGGATCGACGTAAAAGCCTGTCCCAGGCTGAGACGACGACCGAGCGTCCGGTGACGGAAACCGCCCCCCGAAACCCGCGAAAAACGCGCGCCGAAAAGACCGGCCACCCGGTGAAACGCTTGACATGCGGGGTTCACGCTTTGTAACATTCTGAGTTTACCCCGCCCCCCGCTCGCGCCCCCGCGAAGCTCAGCTCGCCAATCGAATCTGCCCGACTCCACGGCCAAGCGCCGAGTCCTTGGGAGTCGGTGAGGTGTTCTCTCGTCCTCGAAAGAAGCACGCATGGCCCGGCTACGCGCTCTGTTCGCAATACTCGTCTTCTTCCTACTGACCCTCTTCGGCGCCAAACAGGCGCTGGCGACGACCTTCGTGGGCGGCGCCATCACCACGAACACGACCTGGACGGCGGCCAACAGCCCCTACGAGGTCACGTCCGACGTCGTGGTCTACAACCTGGCCAGGCTCACGATCGAGCCGGGCGTCACGGTGAATTTCAACACCGGGACAGGCCTCACCATCGGCTACTGGGCCTACGACCAGGGCCAGATCAACAGCGTGGAGCGCGGCGCTCTGACCGTGAACGGCACGGCGGCGGCGCCCGTCACCTTCACCGCCAAGAACGGCGCGGCCGGCGGCTGGAAGGGCCTCGCGTTCGGCTCCGCCACCGACTACGCCGGCCTCACGTCATCGATGAACTACCTGACGGTCGAGAAGGCCGGTCAGGGCAACACGATGAGCGGGACGATCGGCTCCACGTCGGCCAACATCATCCTGATCAACACGGGGACGAACTTCGTCTGGAACAACGTCCAGTCGAACGGCGGCAGCGGACACGGCATCTACCTCTCGGGCTCGCTGTTCAACACCACGTCGGCGAAGGCGCAGAACAACGCGCTGAACGGCTTCTACGCGGTGAACAGCACGCCGACCCTGAGCGGAATGACGATCTCGGGCAACGGCTCGAACGGCGTCCAGCTCACGAGCAGCGGCGGCACGATCAACACGTCGACGATCTCGAACAACGTCGGCTACGGCATCGACACCTCGGGCGGCGCGCCCGCGTTCACGAGCAACACGATCTCGTCGAACGGCAAGTACGCCATCCGCTACCCGATCGCGAACGCGCCGACGATCACGGGCAACACGCTGTCGAACAACACGAACCCCGGCATCGAGGTCCTCGGCGCGGGGCTCACGACGGGCCACACCTGGAACCTCCAGGGCGGCGAGCCCCTCTTCACCGTCACGAGCGGCGAGATCGTCGTCTACAACCTCGCGACGCTGACCGTGGCCGCGGGCGTGACCGTGAAGTTCGCCTCGGGCACCGGCCTCGTGATTGGCTATTACGCGTACGATCAGGGCCAGATCAACAGCGTGGAGCGCGGCAAGCTCGTCGTGAACGGCACGGCCGGCAGCCGCGTCCTCTTCACCTCGACGAGCGGCACCGCGGGCGGCTGGAAGGGCCTCTCGTTCGGCTCCGCGACCGACTTCAGCGGCCTCGCCTCGTCGATCAGCTACCTCACCGTCGAGAAGGCCGGACAGGCCACCACGATGGGCAACACCATCGGATCGACCTCGGCCAACATCATCCTGATCAACACGGGCGCCGGCTTCACGTGGACGGGCGTCGAGGCGAACCAGGGCTCGGGCTTCGGCTGGTACATGTCGGGCTCCACGTTCAACGCGACGGGCGGCGGCGGCGCGAGCAACACCGGCTACAACCTCAAAGAGGTCTCCACCGTCGGCACCGTGAGCGGCGCCACGTACGGTAGCTCCCTCGCGGGCGGCGTCTACCTCGACAACTCGGACCCGACGTTCACCGGCTGCACGTTCCAGTACAACAGCGGGCCGGGCGTCTACATCCGCAACACCTCGAACCCGACGGTCACGGCGAGCACGCTCACGGAGAACACGGGATACGCGGTGTACACGGAGGACCTCGCGTCGCCCTCCACGATCAGCTCCAACACCTTCAACGGCAACGGCAAGGGCGTCGACGGCGTCGCCGGCACCGCGGACGACGCGTACGTGGGCCGCGTGAGCGCACGCTCCGCTGTGAAGCTGAACACGTTCCAGAACACGTCGAAGGCCGGCATCGAGATGGTCGGCGGCGCGGTGACGACGGACTTCCGCTGGTTCCTCCCCGGCACGGGCGACTACCAGCACTACGTCCTGATGAACGAGACCATCGTGTACAACCTCGCTCGGCTCACGGTCGACGCGGGCGTGACCACGAAGTTCCTCTCGGGCGTCGGCCTCATCATCGGCTATCTCGCGTTCGACCAGGGGCAGGTGAACAGCGTGGAGCGCGGCTCGCTCACCGTGAACGGCACGGCGGCGGCGCCGGTCCTCTTCACGGCGAACAACGGGGCGACGGGCGGCTGGCGCGGCGTGCAGTTCGGCGCGGCGACGGACTACGCGAACCTGGCCAGCACCCTCACGTACCTCACGATCGACAAGGCCGGTGAGGCGACGACGATGGGCGGCACGATCGGCTCCACGAGCGCCGGCCTCATCTTCATCAACACGGGCGCGAGCTTCACGCTCGATCACGTGACCACGTCGAGCAACGCGAACTACGGCTTTTACACGAGCGGCTCGGTGTTCAACTCCACGTTCTCCACGTCGACGGGCAACCTCGGCATGGGCGTGTACGCGATCAACACGAGCATCACGATGCAGGGCGCGACCGTCAGCAACAACGGCGCGACGGGCGTCTACCTCAACAACACGAACGGCCTCGTGACGACGTCGACGATCACGGGCAACAAGAACTACGGCCTCGACACGACCGGCGGGTCGCCCACGATCTCCAGCAACACGATCACGAACAGCGACAACTACGCCATTCGCTACATCATCGGCAACGCGCCGACGATCACGGGCAACACGCTCAACAACAACTTCAACGCCGGCATCGAGTGCGTCGGCGGCGGGCTCACGCAGAACCACACCTGGAACTACCAGACCGGCGAGCCCTACTTCTCCATCACCGGCAGCGAGGTCGTCGTCTACAACCTCGCGACGCTCACGGTCGCCGCGGGCGTCACGTCGAAGTTCGCCTCCGGCACCGGCCTCGTGATTGGCTATTACGCGTACGATCAGGGCCAGATCAACAGCGTGGAGCGCGGCCGGCTCGTCGTGAACGGCACGGCCGCGAGCCGCGTCCTCTTCACCGCGAAGAACGGTCAGTCCGGCGGGTGGCGCGGCGTGCAGTTCGGCTCCGCGACCGACTACGCGGGCCTCGCCTCCAGCATGAGCTACCTCGCGGTCGAGCGCGCCGGACAGGCCACCACGATGGGCAACACCATCGGATCGACCTCGGCCAACATCATCCTGATCAACACCGGATCGACGTTCACGTGGACCGGCTCCGAGGCGAACTACGGCTCCGGCGCGGGCATCTACACGTCGGGCTCCGTCCTCAACTGGACGGGCGGCGGCGGCAAGAACAACGCCTCCTGGAACCTCCAGGAGATGGCCGGATCCACCGGCACCGTGTCGAGCGCCACGTTCGACGCGTCCACGACGGGCGGCGTGCGGCTCGACAACTCGGATCCGACGCTGTCCTCCTGCACGATCAGCAACAACCTCGGCACGGGCCTGCACGTGCGTAACTCGTCGAACCCGACGGTCACGGGCGGCTCGTTCCTCAACAACCGTGGATACGCCGTCTATACGGAGGATCTCGCGTCGCGCGCGACCTACCAGAGCTCGACGTACACGAACAACGGCAAGGGCGTCGACGGACAGGCCGGCACCGCGGACGACACGTACCTGATGCGCGTCACCGTGACCTCCGCCGTCAAGCTCAACAGCTTCAGCGGCAACGGCAAGCCCGGCATCGAGATGGTCGGCGGCGGCGTCACCACGAACTTCCAGTGGTTCCTGCCGGGCACCGGCGACTACCAGCACTACGTCCTGCTCAACGAGACGGTCGTCTACAACCTCGCTCGGCTCACGGTCGACGCGGGCGTGACGACGAAGTTCGCCTCCGGCACCGGCCTCGTGATTGGCTATTACGCCTACGATCAGGGCCAGATCAACAGCGTGGAGCGCGGCTCGATGGCCGTCAACGGCACGGCGGCGGCGCCGGTCCTCTTCACGTCGCTGTCGGGCAACCCCGGCGGCTGGCGCGGCATCCAGTTCGGCTCCGCGAGCGACTACGCGAACCTCACCAGCACGCTCTCGAACCTCACCGTCGAGAAGGCCGGCGAGGCCACCACGATGGGCGGCACGATCGGCGCGACCTCCGCCGGCATCATCTTCATCAACACGGCGACCAACTTCCCGATGACCAACGTCACGTCCAATTACAGCTCCGGCCACGGCTGGTACTGGACGGGCTCGAACGTGAGCATGACGGGCGGCGGCGCGCAGAACAACGGCCTGCACGGGATGGCCTCCGTGAGCTCGCAGATCAACCTGCAGTCCACGAAGCTCCACGCGAACGGCTCGGACGGTCTGAACCTCTCCAACTCGGACGGCACGATCAACGCGTCGACGTTCGATTACAACACGGGCTACGGCATCCAGGACGGCGGCAGCCTCGGGCCGAACATCACGAACAACACGTTCGACCACAACGGCAAATACGCTGTCCGCTTCCCGGTGAACTCGGCCCCGACGATCACCACCAACACGATGACGAACAACACGTCTCCGGGCGTGGAGATCATCGGCGGCGGCCTCACGAAGAACCTGACGCTCACGCAGCAGACGGGCGAGCCGATCTTCTCGGTCCACAACGCGGAGATCGTCGTCTACAACCTCGCGACGCTCACCATCGGCGCGGGCGTCACGATGAAGTACGCGCCGTCGACCGGCCTCGTGATCGGGTATTACGCCTACGATCAGGGGCAGATCAACAGCGTGGAGCGCGGCAAGCTCGTCACGAACGGCAACGGCGATCTGCCCATCTTGCTGACGGCGGAGAACAACGCCTCCGGCGGCTGGCGCGGCATCTGGTTCGGCTCCGCGACGGACTACGCGGGTCTGCTCTCGACGCTGCGGTACACGATCATCGAGAAGGCCGGACAGGCCACCACGATGGGCGGCACCATCGGCTCCACCTCGGCGTCGATCGGCCTCATCAACACGACGGTGACCCTCAACGACCTCGATGTCGTGGGCTCGTCGGGGCACGGCATCTACTCCTCCAACTCGGCGCCGACCGTGAAGAACACCATCGTGGCGTTCAACACGGGCACGGGCCTCTGGGCCACCGGCGGCACGACCTCTTTCACGTACGGCGACGTGTACGGCAACGGCACGGCGACGGCGGGCTGGACGGCGGGCACGGGCTCGAAGACGGTCAATCCGAATTTCACCGACTACGCGGCCGGCGACTTCCGCCTCGCCGCGGGCTCTCCGGTCATCGACGCCGGCGTCAACATCGGCCTCTCGTTCACGGGCGCGGCCCCGGACATGGGCGCGATTGAATACGGCGCTGGCCTCGTGTGCGGCCCCGGCGTGCCGAACGGCACTCCCTGCAACGACGGCAGCCTCTGCACGCTCGGCGACACGTGCCAGAACGGCGCGTGCGTCGGCTCTCCGGTGGTGTGCCAGGGCAACGCGCAGAATCAATGTCTGACGCAGGCCACCTGCAACCCGGCGAACGGCCTCTGCGAGGGCGGCGTCGCGGTCGCGAACGGCACCTTCTGCAACGACAACAACGCTTGTACGCAGCTCGACACCTGCCAGGCGGGCACCTGCGTCGGTTCGACGCCGGTCACCTGCGTCGCGGCGGATCAATGCCACCCGGCCGGCACCTGCAACCCGTCCACGGGCCTCTGCAGTAACCCGACGGCGGCGAACGGCACGCTCTGCAACGACGGCAACAACTGCACCGTCAGCGACGTGTGCATCTCGGGCATCTGCGCCGGCAGCGCGAAGGTGTGCGCGGCGAGCGGCGCGTGCTTCTCCAACGGCACCTGCGATCCGGACACGGGCGCCTGCGTGAACGAGCCTGTCGCGAACGGCACGACCTGCAACGACGGCAACGCCTGCACGCAGACGGACACTTGCACCAACGGCACCTGCGGAGGCGGCAATCCGAAGGACTGCGGCGCCGCCGATCAGTGCCACAACGCCGGCACCTGCAACCCGAGCAACGGTGTCTGCAGCTACCCGGCGAAGGCGAACGGCACGACCTGCAACGACGGCAACGCCTGCACCCAGACCGATACGTGCCAGTCGGGCGTCTGCTCCGGCGGCAACGTGAAGTCGTGTCCGTCCACCGGACCGTGCATGGCGGGCGTCTGCAACGCGGCGGACGGGAGCTGCTCCGAGACGCCGAAGGCGAACGGGACGGCCTGCTCCGACGGCAACAACTGCACGACGGGCGACGTCTGCAATGCGGGCCAGTGCAACGGCGCCGCGGTGCAGTGCCCGGCGACGGCCTGCGGCGAGGCTGGCAGTTGCAACCCGGCGAACGGCGCGTGCGTGCGGCCCCCCAAGGCCGACGGCACGGCCTGCAACGACAACAACGCCTGCACCGGCAACGATACGTGCCAGTCGGGCACCTGCTCCGGCACGAACAACGTGGTTTGCCCGCCGCCGGATCAATGCCACGTGGCCGGCGTCTGCGACGGCGCCTCGGGGAGCTGCACCTACGCCAACGCCCCGAACGGCACGCCCTGCGACGATCACGACGTGTGCTCGCCGACCAGCGTTTGCAGCGCCGGGACGTGCGTGCCCACGACGCAGCCCGTGGACACGGACAAGGACGGACTGTGCGATCAGGCCGACAACTGCCCGACGGTCCACAACCCGACGCAGCTCGACACCGACGGTGACGGCACGGGCGACGCGTGCGTCACTCAATGCGTCACGATCCGCCGCGGCGTGAACGGCGACATCGCCGACGCGTTCCTGAGCGGGGATTACCCGACGGCGCCGACGGGCCCGTACTTCGGCTCGTGGAGCGGTCTGTCCTCGGGCGGCAACTCCAACCGTGCGCTGTGGAAGGCGAACCTCTCGCCGATCCCCTCGGGCGCCACGGTGACGAGCGCGACCTTCTCGTTCTATCTCTCGTGGTCCTCGAACTACAACCTCGTGACGGTGCACCAGATCCTGGTGCCCTGGAGCGAGGCCACCGTCACGGACGGCAACTTCGGCGGCGCGGCGAGCTGGGACTTCAACGCGATCGGCAACTTCCAGGGCGGCGGCGTGGGCACGCGCTCCATCGACATCACCGGCCTCGTCGGTGAGTGGGTGAACGGCACGACTCCCAACAACGGCATCCTCTTCGACGAGCCGCCGATCCTCAATCACTACTACTTCACGGGGGAGTCCGGGAACGCGGACTACCGGCCGAAGCTCGACGTCTGCTACCTGGCGGGCGCGGCGCTCGGATCGCAGGACTCGCCGGCCGTCGGCTGCAAGGCGATCCTCACGGCGAACCCGCTCGCGCAGAGCGGCGTCTACTGGCTGCGTCCGACGCAGGAGGTCGAGTCGTTCCAGGCGTACTGCGACATGACCTCGGACGGCGGCGGCTTCACGCTGGTGCTGAAGAGCGACGGCGCGAGCGCGGATCACGCCGTATCCGGCGCGGTCAACGAGGCGGCGCTGCTGAACGCGTCGCTCGCTTCGTCGGCGAAGCTCTCGGATCAGGACATCGCGGCGCTGCTCACGGCGGCCGGGGACGACGCCGAGATCAAGGTGGAGAGCCCGGACTTCGCGGCGCCTCTGTTCGCGCGGCACGGTGGTTGGAGCGTCACGACGCTCGCGAGCTACCCGGCCACGATCGAGGCGAAGACCAGCTCGGCGGCGGCGTACGGCTCCGGCCTGCAGTGCTACGACAACACCGCTCCGTGCGGCCCGGACTCGTACTGCTTCGGCGTCGCGGCGGCGGAGCGCGCGTGCATCCGTCACCAGGGCGCGAGCGGCATCTGGCTCGAAGGCGGCTCGTATACGCCTGCGGCCGGACACGCCGGCCGCGTCTGGATCCGCTAGGAACCAGGCCTGAAACACATCGGGCCGGTCACCCCGGCCGGCCCGACTGCCCTCCTCCGACTCCCCTCCTCCCCCCGTTCACTTCACCTCACGGCGCGAGCTTCGCGACCCAGATATCGAGTCCGCCGGCCGAGCTCATGGAGCCGAGGCCGGGGTCGATCGCCGAGTCGAAATAGCCGCTCACGAGCACGGCGCCTGTCCCGTCCACCGCCGCGGAGGACGCGTATTGGTTGCCGCCCGCGCCGATGCGGCGGCCCCACGCGAGCGCGCCCGCCGGATCCAGCCGCACCAGGAACGCGTCGGTGCCGCCGCCCGCGGGGAGGTTGCCTCCGCCGAAGTCGATGGCGCCGTCCACCTGGCCGACGAAGAACATATCGCCCGCCGGACTGGCCGTCATCCCGAGGATGGAGGGGTTCGTCCCGGCCGCGCCGTAGCGCTTGCTCCACAGGTGCGATCCCTGGCTGTTCAGCTTGGCCACGAACATGTCCACCGCGCCGACGGCCGTGAGCGGGCCGCCGCCCAGGTTGATCGAGCTCTCGAAGCCGCCCGCGAGGAGCACCTCGTTCTGCAGATCGCTCGCCACGCGCACGCCGAACTGATTGGCACCATCGCCGAAGCGCTTGTCCCAGATGTACGACCCGAGGGGATCCAGCTTGACGAGCACCGCGTCCTGCCCGCCGGCCGCGGGGAGAGGCGTGCCGCTCCCGAAGTCGAGGGCCGTGTCGGTCTTGCCGGTAAACAGGATGTTTCCGGCCCCGTCGAAGGCGAGGCTCTGCGCGAAATCCGCGTTCGCGCCGCCGAATCGCTTCGACCAGAGGGGGGCGCCGGACGGGTCGAACTTGGCCACGAACATGTCGTAGTTGCCCGCGCTCGTGAGGACGCCGCCGCCGAAGTCGATGGTCTGGAAGCCGTCCGCGAGGATGGCGATGTTGCCCTGTCCGTCCACCGCGACGGCCTGCGCGAGCTGCGCGCCGCCCGCGCCGAAGCGCTTGGCCCACAGCGTGTCCCCGTTCGGATCCAGCTTCATCACGAAGGCGTCGGTCGCGCCGCTCGACGTCAGCACCACGCCGCCGACGTTCATCGTCCCCTCGAAATAGCCGGCCACGATCACGTCGCCCTGCGCGTCGGAGGTGATGTCGAGGCCCTCCTGGTAAATGGCCGCGTCGCCGAAGCGCTTGGCCCACAGGGGGGTTCCGGAAGGATCCAGCTTGGCGACGAACATGTCGTATCCGCCGGCGCTCATGAGCACGCTGCCGCCGATGGAGAAGGACCCTCCGAAGCGGCCAGTGACCAGCACGTTGTTGAGCGGGTCGCGCGCGACCGCGTTGGCCTGCTGATCGCCCGTCGCGCCGAAGCGCTTCTGCCACTGTGCGCCGCCGCAGTCCGCGCCGACCACGCAGTCCTCGTTCGCGGCGGTGCTGCAGTTCTCGGGGGTCGGCACGATCTCGCCCGCGCAGGCGCCGAAGCCGCTGCCGTCGTTCGCGCACGTCTGGACACCGCCCTTGCAGACGCCGACTCCCTCCGTCCCCGCGGGGCCCGAATAACAAGCTTGCGTCGCGCCCGGCGTGCACGAGCACCCGACGCCCTCCTCGTTGACGAGGCCGTCGCAGTCGTCGTCCACGGGAGTCTGGCACGTCTCCACGCCCGGCAGCACCTGGCCGTCGCACGCGCCGATCCCGGTGCCGAGCGCGTTGCAGAGCGCCGTGCCGCCCTTGCAGATGCCGACGCCCTCCGTGCCCGCGGGGCCGGTGTAACAAGGCACCATCGTGCCGGGGACGCACAGGCACCCTGCGCCCTCTTCGTTGATGAGGCCGTCGCAGTCGTCGTCGTCCACGGTGAGGCAGGTCTCGACGGACGGCAACACCTCGCCTTCGCAGGCTCCCCACGCGGTGCCCGTGAAGTTGCACACGCTGTTTCCGCCGAGGCAGACGCCGACTCCCTCCGTCCCCGCGGGCCCTTCGTAACAAGGCATCATCGCGCCGGGGACGCACACGCAGCCGGCGCCCTCTTCGTTGATGAGGCCGTCGCAGTCGTCGTCGTCCACGGTCATGCACGTCTCGGTCGCGGGCGTGACCTCGCCTTCGCAGGGGCCGAATCCGGTCCCGTCGACTTTGCAGCTCTGCATGCCCCCGTGGCAGATGCCGACATCGACGGTGCCCATCGGCCCGGAGTAGCATGTCTGCATGTCGCCCGGCTTGCACTGGCACCCTTCGCCGTCCTCGTTCACGAGGCCGTCGCAGTCGTCGTCGCCCATGGTGAGGCACGTCTCGGTCGCGGGCGTGACCTGCCCTTCGCAGGGGCCGAATCCCTCGCCGTTGGCCTTGCACGTCTGTTTGCCGGCCGCGCACAGGCCGACGCCGAGCGTGCCGTCGGGCCCGTCGTAGCAGTCCATCGTCTCTCCGGGCGTGCAGAGCCCGGAGCCGCCGGTCCCGCCGCTCGGCGTGGTGGTCGAGCCGCCGGAGCCGCCCGTCCCGCCGCCGCCGGTGGAGGAGGTGGTGCCGCCCGTCCCGGAGGTGTCGGTGTCGGAGCCGCAGCCCGCGAGGAGCGCCGGCAGAGAGAGAGAAGCAGTCAGCAAAAAGACGGAGCGCCGCATCGAGCCAGGAAAACGGACCCGCCCGCGGGAGTCAAACGATTCTCTCGGCAAGCGAAGGGTTTTCGGCGTGCGACTGTCGCGGCGAGCAGGCCTGTTCCGGCGGCTTTCGCGACGGCGTGGGCGGGCGTATCCTTCGGCGCATGCGTCGTGCCGTGATCCCTGTGTTTGCGTTGTCCCTCTTCGTGCAGGGCTGCACCGCCGGAGATCTCGGGACGGGCGCTGCCCCATCGGCGCTCGAGGGCGTGGCGTGGTCGGAGGCGGCCGCGATGAGCGCCGCTCGCAACCTGCACACCGCGACGCGCCTCGCGGACGGCCGAGTGCTCGTGGCGGGCGGACAGGACACCTCCGAAGTCCACACGAGCGCGGAGCTGTTCGACCCGGATCTCGGCGCGTGGACAGCGGCCCCGGAGATGCCGGCGGCGCGATTCCAGCACACGGACGCGCTTCTTCCGGACGGGCGCGCGCTGCTCGTGGGCGGGTACGGATACGGCAAGTATCTCGCGGACGCGACGCTGTTCGATCCGGTGAGCGGGGCGTGGGTGGACACGGATCCTCTGTCGATCGCGCGGCTCGGGGACGCGACGACGGCGCTCGGGAGCGGGGATGTCCTCGTGACAGGCGGGTACGACGACGCAGGCCTCACGCCGAGCGCGGAGGCGTGGAGCCCTGTCACGGGCCACTGGACACCGCGCGCGCCGATGAGCCTGCCGCGAAACAGGCACTCTGCGACGGTCTTGCCGGACGGCCGCGTGCTCGCGGCGGGCGGATTCAACGGCACGACGGGCCTCACGACCGTGCAGATGTACGATCCGAAGGCGGACGTGTGGTCGACGGTGAGCCCCATGAGCGAGGGCCGGTGGGGCCACACGGCCACGTTGCTGTCGGACGGGACGGTGCTGGTGGCGGGCGGTCGAGGCGACGCGGACGCGAGCGCCGGTGTTGAACGATTCGATCCGAAACAAGGCACCTGGACGAAGGCGGCGCCGATGGGTCACGCGCGATCCGGGGCTGTCGCGATCGCGCTCGCGAGCGGCGAAGTGCTGATGATCGGCGGCGCGGCGAACGGCCTCCCCCTCGCGAGCGTGGAGGTGTACGATCCGCAGCAGGATACGTGGTCGGAGGGCCCCAGCTTGAACGAGCCGCGCCTCGGCCACACGGCCACGTTGCTCGCGGACGGGACGATCCTCGTGACCGGCGGCAGCGGAGACAAGGGCCCTCTCGCGACGGCAGAGCGGCTGTCCAAACAGGACCCCTGCGCAGGTTGCACGGGCGGCGCAGGCGGCGCGACCCAAACAAGCAGTTCGGGCGGCGCAACGAGCACCTCCGGAGACGGCGCGAAGGACGACCCCGCGGGCGGCGGATGCAGCTCGGCGCCGGGGAGATTACCGGGGAGCGGGATTGCCACGTGGCTGTTCGTTACCGCGATGCTCGTGTGGAGACGCCGGCGATGACAGTCGGAGCGCCAGCGGAGTGGACGCAGTTTTGGCAGTTGCCCACCCCGGCCTTCGCTTCGCGAAGTCCGCCCCTCCCAATTCGCTCTCTTCGTTCGCGAAGGGAGGGGGACGTTTTGGTGTTCAAGAAACGCTTCAAAAACCGGCTCCAGAGCACATCAATCACCCAGCTCGAACGAAAGGCTCCCCTCCCCGCGCCTGAGAATCAGGCGCTTTGGGAGGGGCGGGCGCGCGTAGCGCGACCGGGGGTGGGCATCAAGCGATGATGCTTATTCTGCGCAGCACTTCGTGCCGGTCCAGTGTTTGCCGGGGCCGACGCAGGTGCTGGCTTTGCCGGCGTAGCATTGTTTGGCTTCGACGCAGCATTGGGTGCCGGTCCAGTGCTCGCGCGGGTCGTTCAGGCCGCACTCCGCGGGCTTGCCGGGGACGCAGACCGTGGGGGCGTCCAGGCAGCATTTCACGCCGGTCCAGTGCTCTTTGGCGTCGTCGGCCCCGCACTGCGACTCCTGGCCAGCGACGCAGTCCACCGCGCCCTCCACGATGCACAACGCGCCGGTCCAGTGCTCTTTCACGTCGGCGCCGCCGCACGCGGCGAGGACTCCGGGGCTCGACACGGCCGCTCCGTCGACGCAGCATTTCGCGCCGGTCCAGTGCTCTTTGAGGTCGCCTCCGCCGCACTCGGCCTCGACGCCGGCCACGCAGAGAGGCTTGTTCTCGACACAGCACATCACGCCGGTCCAGTGCTCCACGGCGTCGCCCGCGCCGCACGCCGCGGCCAGGCCGGCCACGCACGTCGGAGTGTTGCCGACACAGCACTTGCCGCCCTGCCACGTCTCCAGCGGATCGCCGTCGCCGCACTTGCCGGGGAGGCCCGGAGCGCACATCCGCACGGCCTGCGATGCCTCTCCGACGACGCCGTCACTCGCGCTGGGATCGTCCTCGGTCGACTCGTCGGGCGCGCCGAGGACGCAGCCCGTACCGCCCAACATCAGCGCGGCGAGCGCGCCGGTAGCCCAGAATAGTTTGGTCGGGATCACGAAAATCTCCGTCGGTGGGGTTCAAGCGACGGACGGGAGATCCGACCGCCGGGCAAAGGCCACCGCCCCCACCAGCGCACGCCGGCAGGACCGAGGCTCACCGAAGAGACTCCCTTGCATCGAACATGCCTGTAAAAGGCCCGCTCGCCTGCGCGAATGTCACCGCGAATACGCTGAATATGCTGGAGATTTTATTGATTGCAGCCGTGCAAATCCGGCGCGGCCCGCGGACCGTCGCAACGCGGGACGAGACGCTCTTATTGTGCGACGATCTTGAGCGCGTCGTGGAAGGCGAACGCCTTGTCCTGCGCCTGGCTGTAGAGGCCCAGATTCCCGCTGCCGGGCTGGTCGCGGTTGATCGCCCAGAAGGCCACGAGGCCGAGGTGGTTCTGCTTCGCGAACGCCGAGAGCGCCGCCGCGTCGTCGAGCGTGAACACCTCGTTCGGATCGTCGTTCTGTCCGATCATCGGAGTCGCCCCGAGCATGCCCCACGCCCCCTCGTCCGAGAGGCCGGGGACGAGGCCCTGGAGCTGCGCTTTCGCGTCCGTGAGCGCGGAGATCGAGAGGTCCGCCATCGTCTTTTGGCCGTAGTTACCGTAGAAGTCCATCACCATCAGGTTCATGTGCGAGACCTGGACTCCGGCGTCGAGCGCGGCCTTCACCACGGCGAGGCTGTCCGAGGGGACGCCGCCCATCACGTCGTTTGCGTCGTCGTGCGGCATCGCGGCGAGCGTGAACGCGACCTGGATCCCCTTCGCGTCCTGCACCTGCTTGAGCGCCTGCGCGCGCATCTGGTTGATCTCGGGGGTCGTCGCCTGCCACTGCTCCACGTCGAAGTCGAGGTCGAGGATGCCAGTCTGGTCCACGAACGATTGGATGGCGTCCGCGAGCGATCCCGCGTCGCCGCAGGCGTTCTCGATGTACGTGCCGGCCGCGCCGCCGAACGAGGCCTTCAGCTTGCCGCCCATCGCCAGAAAGGCCTGCACGTCGTCCGCGTGATCCTGGACATCGGTGGTGACGGAGCAGCCGCCGTCCGAGAGGACGAACGCGAGCGTCACGCCCTCGATCTGGGTCTTTTGCCGCAGATCGACGAGGCTCGTGAAGGGATAAGCCGGGTTGCCCCAGCCCCATGTGTAGAAGTAAGGAGCGTAGTCGGTGCCCGGGGAGCCGGTTCCGGTCGTCGTGGTGGTGCCGCCGCCGCCCGACGTCGTGGAGCCGCCGGAGCCGGTCGTGCCGCCATTTCCCGTCGCGGTGGAGCCGCCGTCCCCCGTCGTCGTGCCGCCGCCGGAGCCGCCGTCCGTGGCCGTGGAGCCGCCGGAGCCGCCCGCAGCGGAAGAGGAGCCGCCGCACGCGAACGTGCCAGTCGCGAGCGCGGCGAGGATGCACGAGAGGCCGAGTCGGGGAACGAGGGAGCTCGAACGGGGCATGGTTTCTCCGGTCGCCGGCGCCTTGGCCGACGCGCCCCGGATTGCAGCGCCCATGCCACGCTGTCTCGTCACGAATCCGCGAGAAACTGGCTGGATTCGGAGCGGCGCGCCCCCGCCTGCGATCGATCCGATCACCCCCTGCGATCGGATCGATCGCACCGCCTCGCGCCCGTGCGACGGCGCCCGCGGTGGACCGGCAACGTGCCAGTCACCGGAGCGCGACTAGGCTCCGTGACCGGCGCGACGAGCTAGCTGGAAGCCGGCGAGCAACACCACCGCTCCGGCGATGGCCGCGATGAGGCTCCACGGGCTCAGGCGCAATGCGACGTGGCCAGTCGAGACCATGTGAACGAAGCCGCCGACCATGCCTCCGAACGCGCCGAGAGAGACGCCCGCCGCATACGCATAACGCCGCCGAACATAGAGCGCCGCGAACAGGATCCCTGTGGCCGCGCCGACAACCATCCACGCAAGAAGGGACATAAAAAACGACCTCCCGCGCGTGAGCATGGCCGCGGTCGATTGAACGCGCCCGGACTTTATTCGTGCAGCGTCGAGGACGGAGTCCTCCCAGCGGCTCCCCTACGGCGCAGGCGGCGGGAGATCGTCCGGTGTCGGGAGCTCCACCGACCCGTCCGTAGGCTTCTTCGGCGCGACGGTCGCGGTGGGGCGCGGCGATTGGCCGGTGGTCGTCGGCGCGGGCGGCGGGCGCAGCTTGCCAGTCAGCTTCACCGTCGGCGCGGCGCTCGTCGTCGTGGTCGCGCTCGGCGACTCGGTCACCGTCGGCGCCGGATCGAACGCGGGCGGGATCGTCGGCGCGCTCGGCGGCGCGGTGGCCGTCTCCGGCGCCGGATCGCGCGCGCGGAGCTGCGACGACACCACCGCCCACACGACGGCCACCACGAGCAACGCGAGGCCGACCGCGAACCAGCGCACCAGCTTCGTGCGGCGGTTGCGGCCGATGCCGAGCTCGCTGTCGTCGATGTCCGTCGTCTCGATGCCGGTCACCGTCGAGTGCGGGCCCTGCGAGACGGGCGGCATCTGGTACGCGGGCGTGGCCGGATGCGAGACCGGCGGCTGTGGGATCGGCCGCGCTCCATGCGAAGGCGGCGCCGCCGGAATGGCGCGCTGCGAAGGCGAAGGCGCCGGTATTCCGCCCTGCGAGGGCGACGCCGCGACCGCGTGCGACGGCGGGTTCGACGGCGCGATGAAATCGTTCACGAGGAAGGGGTTGACCGGCCCCTCCACCGGAGGCGCGCCCGATCGCGAAGGAGGCGGCGCGGGGATCGCGCCGGCGTCCGCAGAGGCCATGTGCGCGGCCGCCACGGGCGCCGAGGCCTGCGCTTCCGACGGCGACATCACCGGGGCGAGCGGACGCGCTTCGTCGTCGTCCTCCGGCTCCACGATGAGCGGGCGCGGGCGCGCGGCGAAGGGGAGCTTCGGCGCCGCGGGGATCTCTTCCGTCACCGCTTCCGGACCGGCGGGCGGCGCGACGGAGATCATCGGCTCGATCTCCTCCTCCCAATCGTCGTCGATCTCGTCCGGCGCGGGCGTCTTCGCCTTCGCGTTCGGCGGCGGGCCCGGCGGCTTCGCAGGCGCCTTCGCGGCGGGCGGCGGCGGCACTTCGGAGGCTCGTTTCGTCGGGTCGGCGGGGGGCGGGATGCTCGCTCCGGGGCGCGGCACCGCGGTGGGTCCGCCGCTGCCGGCGGCCGCGAGGCCCGCGATGCGCGCGAGGCCCTCCGCGCAGGCGCGGGCGCTCGCGAAACGGCGCGCGGGATCGCGATCGCACGCTCGCGCGAACCACCCGTCGAACGCGGGCGGCAGGCCCATCATCACCTTCGACGGGACGGGCATGTCGCCGATCGTGATGCGGATGAGCAGATCGCCCACGCCCTCGCTGTCGAACGGCAGCTCTCCGGTGACGCACTGGAAGCCGAGCACGCCCATCGCCCAGATGTCGGTGCGGTAGTCGACCTCGCCGATGCCCTTCACCTGCTCGGGGCTCATGTAGTGCGGCGTGCCGATCAGCGTGCCGACGCCGGTCTTCTGCATCGTGACCTTGGCCGCGTCGCGCACCTTGGCCACGCCGAAGTCGAGCACCTTCACGATCTCGTCGTCCTCGTTGTGCGTGAGGAAGACGTTCTCGGGCTTGAGGTCGCGGTGCACGACGCCGGCCGCGTGCGCCCTCGTGAGCGCGCGCGCCACCTGCGTGAGGATCTTCGACGTGTCCTTGATCGAGAGGTGGTGGCGCTTTTCGAGCCGCTGGAAGAGGTCCTCTCCGTCGAGGAGCTCCATCACGATGAAGGGCTGATCGCCGTCGATGCCGTGATCGAGGATCTGCACGACGTGCGGGCTGCGGAGCTGCGCGGCCGCGGTCGCCTCGCGCTTGAAGCGCTCCCGTGCGTCGGGCCGCTTCGCGAGGTCGGGGTCGATCAGCTTGACGGCCACCTGCGTGGTCAACGCGAGGTGCTCTGCGACCCAGACGGACGCTTGCGAACCGACGCCGACCGTCCGAATCAGACGGTAGCGTCCGTTCAGCACCCGACCGGCGTTCGCGCTCATCCTTGGGGAAACAGCCTACGTTGCGAGGGCGCTGTCTGTCGAGTTCGCGCGCACGATCGCGTGACCAGGGCTGTGCCCCGGCGTCCGAAAAGCTCGGCTCGCGAAGCTCCGCGGCCGTGTTCCTCTGCTTCGAACGACACGATCTTCATGCGGTCAGGGCGCGTGCTCGTGCGCCGTCTCCGAGATGAGCGCGCGCCACTCCGAGCGCGTGAGCTCGGGGTAGATGTAATCGCACTCGAAGTTCGTGTGGTGCATCATGAAGCGCGCGACGTCGAACACGAGCTGCGCGATCACCTCGGGGTCGGTCGCGGTCTCCAGCTGCTCGGTGTCGGCCCGGATCGAGGCGTGGTGCTTGAGCGCGACCTGCACCTCTTCGATGAGGCCCTTCTGCTCCAGCTTGGGGAAGATGGCGACCTCTTCGTAGTGCATGTGGCGCTCCATCGCGCCCTTGAGGAACGCCACGAGACCGTCGCGCTCGGCGGCGGCCGCGGCCTTGGAAGAGCGCGCGATCGACATCAGGCGGTTGGCCATCTCTCGCGCGCGATCCTCTTCCTCGAAGAGGTCCTGGATCATCCGGTCGACATGCGGCATGACGAGCCCCTTTTAGTACAGGCCTCGTCCGGGGCGTAGCGGATTCGAGCGGAGCAGGGGATCGCGAGATCATTGCCGGAGACGGCCCGCCCAAAGAAGCGCGCCCTCGCGTCGACGCCATTGGCTCGCGGCGCACTCGATGCGTTTCGACGAACGGCGTGCGTCGGTCAGCGCCGTTGCCGCGCCGTGTCGAGCGCATGAAACGCTTGTTTCACAGGCCTTTTGTGTGCGATGCGGGCGCGATGGACCTCGCCCGGCTCTTGCACGGCCGCGGCGCATGGCTGGAGAACGACGCCGCAAGAGGACGATCGTCGTCGGCGCAGCGGGCCGCGACTTCCACAATTTCAACGTCGTCTACCGCGACGACCCCACGGTGGAGGTCGTGGCCTTCACGGCCACGCAGATCCCCGGGATAAGCGGCCGGCGGTACCCCGCCGCGCTCTCGGGCCCGCTCTATCCCGAGGGCATCCCGATCTTCGAAGAGGCGAAGCTCGAACAGATCTGCCGCGAACAGAAGGTGGATCAGGTCGTCTTCTCGTACAGCGACGTGGCGCACGCGACCGTGATGCACGTCGCCTCGCGCGCGCTCGCGGCCGGCGCGGACTTCGTGTTGCTCGGGCCCGAGAGCACGATGCTCCCGTCGCGTCGCCCGGTGATCGCGATCAGCGCGCTCCGCACCGGGTGCGGCAAATCGCAGACGTCGCGGTGGCTCGGCGAGCGGCTCCGCGCGCGCGGCATGAAGGTGAGCGTGATCCGCCACCCGATGCCGTACGGCGATCTCGCGGCGCAGAAGCTGGAGCGCTTCGGCACGCTCGCGGACATGGATCGGCATCACTGCACGATCGAGGAGCGCGAGGAGTACGAGCCGCACATCCAGGCCGGCAACCTCATCTGGGCGGGCGTCGACTACGCGGCGATCCTGAAGGCCGCGGAGGACGAGAGCGACATCGTGATCTGGGACGGCGGCAACAACGATTTCCCGTTCCTGAAGCCGGATCTGCACATCGCGATCGCCGACGCGCTGCGGCCCGATCAGATCACGACGCACCACCCCGGCGAGACGGTGGTGCGCAGCGCCGACGTGGTCGTGATCAACAAGGTCGACGTCGCCGCGGCCGCCGACGTGGAGCGCGTGGCCGATCAGATCCGCCACGTGAACCCGCGCGCGACGATCGTGCGCGCCGCCTCGCCGGTGAAGCTGTCGGATCCGGCGGCGGTGGCGGGCAAGCGCGTGCTCGTGATCGAGGACGGGCCGACGATCACGCACGGCGGGATGCAGTACGGCGCCGGCTACGTGGCGGCCGTCGCCGCGAAGGCGGGCGTCATCGTCGATCCGCGATCCACCGTCACGCCGGAGATCAAGGCGGTGTTCACGCAGTACCCGCACATCGGCCGCGTGCTGCCTGCGGTCGGCTACGACGACGCGCAGCTCGAGGCGCTCCGCAAGTCGATCGAGGCGACGGACGCGGACGTGGTCGTGTCGGGCACGCCGATCGATCTCGGCGCGCTGTTGCACCTCCAGAAGCCGATCCTGCGCGCGCGCTACGAATACGGCGACGCGGGCGATCCCACGCTCGCCTCGATCGTCGACGCGTTCCTGGATCGATTGCCCGCGAGCTGATCTATCGGCGATCCGAGCCGAACGAGGAGAGGTAGCCCTTCATGAAGATCGTCGTCGCCCTCGGCGGGAACGCGCTGTTGCGGCGGGGGGAGCCCGTCGAGGCCGAGGTGCAGCGGGCGCACGTCCGGGATGCGGCCGCATCGCTCGCGACGCTGGCGCGGGGTCACACGGTGGTGATCACGCACGGCAACGGGCCGCAGGTCGGCCTGCTCGCGCTGCAGGCGGAGGCGTACCACCCGGTGCGCGCCTTCCCGCTCGACGTCCTCGGCGCCGAGAGCGAGGGCATGATCGGCTACCTGCTCGAACAGGAGCTGCGCGGGCGCATGCCGGGCCGCGAGATCGCGACGCTGCTGACGCAGGTGCAGGTCGACGCGAACGACCCGGCGTTCGGCGCGCCGACGAAGCCGATCGGCCCCGTGTACAGCGAGGAGGAAGCGCAACGTCTCGCGGCGGAGCGCGGGTGGACGGTGGCTCCGGACGGCGCGAAATGGCGCCGCGTCGTCCCCTCCCCCGAGCCGCGTCGCATCCTCGAAATCGGGGCGATCCGCACGCTCGTGGAGGCCGGCGTGACCGTCGTGTGCACGGGCGGCGGCGGCATCCCGGTGATCGTCGAGAACAACGTCGTGTTCGGCGCGGAGGCGGTGATCGACAAGGATCGCTCGGCGGCGCTGCTCGCGTGGCTGCTCGGCGCGGACATGCTCGTGCTGCTCACGGACGTGGAGGCGGTCGTGGAGGGATACCGCACGCCGTCGGCGCACCCGCTCCACGAGACGACGCCGAAGCAGCTCCGGCAGCTCCGGCTCGATCTCGGATCGATGGGCCCGAAGGTGGACGCGGCGTGCCGCTTCGTGGAGCAGACGGGCCGCGTCGCCGCGATCGGCGCGCTCGAAGAAGCGGCGGCGATCGTGCGCGGGGAGGCCGGGACGATCGTGCGCCCGGATCCGGAGGACTTCACCTTCCGCCACGGCGCGGGCGCCGGCGTATGACGTCGAACGGGGCCGAGGATCTGCGGGCGTTCGCGAGCGCGGCGGGCCTCGTGCCGTACGTGATGGCGACGCCGCTCGTGCAGGCGGCGCTGCGGCTCGACGCGGGCGGGGAGCGCGTGGCGGACGAGCACCGGATCGATCCGCGGCGCGTGGCGGGCTCGCT
>JAXLYM010000040.1:0-49777 GCA_046351455.1 Polyangiaceae bacterium | reverse complement strand
CGAACGTGCAGGGCGCCGACAACCCGCTCGCGAACCGCGCGGCGTACATCGGCCGCATCGCCGGCTGGCCCGCGATGAGCACGGTGACCCTCAACTTCGGCACCGCGTTCACGAACAAGATGGTTCAGATCCGCTTCCGCATGGGAACGGACGCGGCGGGCGGCGATCCGGATTACCAGGGTTGGCTCATCGACAACCTCGTGGCGGACGGCATCACCAACAAGCCTTTCCACACCGTGGTCGTCGACAAGGCCGGATGCAACTTCCCCCCTGTCGCGGACGCCGGCATGGATCTCGTGGTCGACGAGGGCACGCTCGTGCAGCTCGACGGCTCGAATTCCAGCGATCCGGACGGGAACGGCCTCAACTTCCTGTGGTCGCAGACGGTCGGCCCCGCGGTCACGCTGTCGAGCGCCGGCATCCCGAAGCCCACGTTCACGGCCCCGATGGTGGACGCGGACACGACGCTCACGTTCCAGCTCCTCGTCGGCGACGGGATGCTCCTCGCGAATGACACCGTCAACGTGCTCGTGAAGGACGTCACGGGGATGGGCGGCGCCGGCGGAATGACCATGACGGGCGGCACCGGCGGAATGACCATGACCGGCGGCACCGGCGGAATCGGCGGCATGACGGGCGGCACCGGCGGCACGACCGGCGGCGGCGGCACGGGCGGCGCGACGGGCGGCACCGGCGGTTCGACCGGCGGCAGCACGACCACCACCACGGACACCGCGGGCGGCGGCGCAGGCGGCACCACCAGCACCGGCACCACCTCGAACGACGACCCGGTGGAGCCCGCGGGCGGCTGCAACTGCCGCACGGCGAGCGACCCTGTCCAGAACGGCGCACCGGCGGCCCTCTCCGCCCTCGGCCTCGCGGCGCTCTTCGTGCAGCGCCGCCGCCGCGCGTCGAAGAAGGAGCGCTGATCGTCGTATGTTCGCGGTCATCGTCGGATCGGGCTTCGCCGGCCTCTGCATGGCGATCGCCTTGAAGCGCGCCGGGATCGACGATTTCGTCGTCCTCGAAAAGAGCGGCTCCGTCGGAGGCACCTGGCGAGACAACGTGTATCCTGGGTGCGCGTGCGACGTCCCGTCGCACGTGTACTCCTACTCGTTCGAGCCGAACCCGCGGTGGTCCGCGACGTACTCTCCGCAAGGCGAGATCCGCGCGTACATCGAGCGCTGCACCGACAAATACGACATCCGCCGCCACATCCGCTTCAACACCGAAGCGGCGAGCGCGACCTACGACGAGGCCGCCGCCGAGTGGACGCTCACGACGAAGGCCGGGGACACGCTCACCGCCCGCATGGTGGTGGCCGGCCTCGGCCCGCTCGCGCGCTTCACGTTGCCGAACATCCCTGGCCTCGACGCGTTCCGAGGCCAGGTGTTCCACTCCGCGCACTGGGACCCTTCGTTCGACGCGGCCGGCAAGCGGATCGCCGCCGTCGGCACCGGCGCGAGCGCCATCCAGTTCGTGCCGGAGCTCGCGAAGACCGCGGCGCGACTCCATGTGTTCCAGCGCACGCCGGCCTGGGTCCTCCCCCGAAAAGAGCGCCTCTACACCGAGCTGGAGAAGCGCGTCTTCGAGGCCGTCCCCTCGATCCGCCGTCTCCACCGAGAGGCCATCTTCTGGTCGCTGGAGGCGCGCGCCTTCGCGATGGTGAACCGCCCGCGCCTGCTCGAATTCGCCCAGCGCTTCGCGATCCGCAACATCGAAAAGGCCATCGTGGATCCGGCCCTCCGGAAGAAGCTGACCCCGGACTACCGCATGGGGTGCAAGCGAATCCTGATGTCCAACACCTACTATCCGGCGCTCGCGAAGCCCCACGTCGAGGTGCATACGGGCGGTCTCCGGCAGGTGACCGAAAACGGCGTCATCGGCGAGGACGGCCGCGAGCGCCCGGTGGACGCGATCGTGTTCGGCACCGGCTTCGACGTGCACGACTACCTGGGCGCCCTCGTCGTGAAGGGCCGCGGAGGCCTGGATCTCGGCGATCTGTGGCGCGAGCAGGGCGCGCAGGCGTACCTCGGCGTGAGCGTCGCCCGCTTCCCGAACCTCTTCTTGCTCGTCGGCCCCAACACGGGCCTCGGCCACAACTCGATCCTCTACATGATCGAGGCCCAGGTCGCGCACGTCATGGAAATCGCTGCGCGCCTCCGCCGCGCACCTCACTCCGCGATGGAGGTCAAGGAGGATGTGCAGGAGGCGTACAATCGCCGCATCCAGGATCGCCTCGGCGGCACGGTGTGGGCGCAGGGCGGCTGCGCGAGCTGGTACATGGACTCGCACGGTCGGAACACGACCCTGTGGCCGGGCTTCTGCTTCCAGTACAAAAACGCCACAAAAACCCTGGAACCAGACGCGTACCTCGTCCAGGATGCGGCGAGTTGAGGTCTGTCGTCCTCAATCCTTCATGTCGAATTGATTGATCGAGACCGCAGTCCCGCGGGTTCTGGCGTTCGTCAAAATCGTCGCGCGCGCGTCCCGTCATTGACAAGTCATCGCGAGTTGGGTTGAGTGAGCATTCCAGCGCTCCGCTCCGGGGCGCCCGGACGCGATCGATGTCTCCGGCTGGAACCGAGAAGCCCCGGCCCCTGATTCGCAGAATCTGGTGGGCCTATTTCAGGACAGCGCTCATCCCGCTGCTCCTGGTCGAGGTCGTCCTCGTCGTCGTCTACGTCGGCGCGAACAAGCTCGCACAGCGGGAGAACACGGCCGCCATCCGCAGCGTCGCGGACGACGAGCTGGGCCGAATCGCCTCGCGGGAAGCGGTGGTGATCGACACCGACCTCGCGTCCGTCCGCTCCAACGTCCAGGTCTTCACCGCGGCCGCCGCCCGCATCTACGACGACCCGCCGCCCGAAGGCCCCGCCCGCGCCGCGGCCCTCGCGAAATACACGGTGCAGCCCGACTCCGGCATGGCGTACGCCGTCAAGGACACCGGCGGAGCGGCGCTGTACTACAGCGGTCTCGTCCCCGTCGGAGAGGCCCAGTGGGACAAGGTCCTTCGCTCCGAGCGCCTCGATCCGCTGATGAAGGCCTTCGTCCAGTCGGACCCGCTCGTCGTGCAGGTGTACCTCAACACCTTCGACTCGATGAACCGGATTTACCCCTTCCTCGACGCGGTGAAGCAATACCCGCCGAGGATGGAGATCCCGACGTACAACTTCTATTACGAGGCCGATCTCGCCCACAACCCGTCGCGCGGCCCGGTCTGGACGGACGTCTACGTCGACCCGGCCGGACAAGGCTGGATGGCCTCCTGCATCGCGCCTGTCTACAGGGGAGACTTCCTCGAAGGCGTGGTCGGCTTCGACATCACGGTGGCGACCCTGGTGAAGCAGGTGCTCGACCTCAAGATCCCCTGGCACGGCTACGGGATGTTGATCGGCAAGACTGGCACCATCCTCGCGCTGCCGCAGGACGGAGAGAGCGATTTCAAGCTCACCGAGCTGACGAAGCACGACTATCAGAAGGCCATCTTACAGGACACCTTCAAGCCCGACGACTTCAACCTCTACAAGCGCCAGGGCCTCGGCGAGCTCCCGTCGCACCTGCAGGCCTCCGCGGACGGCATCATCGAGGCTCCGCTCGCGGGCGGCGATCGCGTCGCCGCGTGGAGCACCGTCAAGGGCACGGGGTGGAAGCTGCTCGTCGTCGTGCCGCGGGCCGAGATCTACGCGCAGGCCACCACGCTGAGCGAGCGCATCGGCCGCATCGCTCTCTACATGATCGGCGGACTGATCGTATTCTACGCCGGCTTCTTCCTCTGGCTGTACCGCCGCGCGCGCAACATGGCGCGGGAGCTCGGGGAGCCTCTCACCCGCATCAACTCCCTCGTCTCCGCGATCGGAGCCGGGGATTACGAGCACGCCTTCACCCCGGTCGGCGTGGAGGAGATCGACACCACCGCCGCGGGCGTCGTCACGATGGGGAGGCGCCTCGCCGAGCACGCGAAGGAGCTCCGCGTCGTGCACGCGGACATGGAGAAGGCCAAGGACGAGGCCCTCTCCGGCGCGAAGGCGAAGAGCGAATTCCTCGCCCGCATGAGCCACGAGATCCGCACTCCGATGAACGGAGTCCTCGGCATGACGGATCTCCTCCTCGACACCAACCTCGACCCGACGCAGCGCGAGTACGGCACGATCATCCGCAGCTCGGCGCACAACCTCCTCTCCATCATCAACGACATCCTCGATTTCTCGCGCATCGACGCGGGCCGGATGGTGCTCGTCCGCTCCACGATCGATCTCGCGGAGGTGCTCGAAGGCACGCTCGATCTCGTGGGCGCGCGCGCCGCGGAGAAGGGGCTGGAGCTCGTGCTCCGCATCTCGGAGACGGTGCCTTCTTCGGTGCTCGGGGACGCGGGCCGCCTGCGCCAGGTGCTGCTCAACCTCGTGAGCAACGCGGTCAAGTTCACCGAGCATGGACAGGCCATCCTCTCCGTGCGCTCAGCCCGTCTCCTGGAGTCGCAGATCGTCCTCCGCTTCGAGGTGACGGACTCCGGCCCAGGCATCTCTCCGGAGGATCAAGAGCGCATCTTCGATCCGTTCGCGCAGGGCGACGGCTCGATGACGCGGCGGCACGGCGGCACGGGCCTCGGCCTCGCGATCTCGAAGCAGCTCGTCACGCTGATGGGCGGCACGATGGGCGTCGAGAGCCGCCCGAGCCACGGCGCCACGTTCTGGTGCGAGATCCCGTTCGCGCAAGGCACCACGCGCGGCCCGCTGGTCGGCCCGGTGAGCGAGCTCTCGCGCCTGCGCGCCCTCGTCGTGGACCCCAACTCCGAGGCTCGCAGCGCCCTGGTCGATCGCATCCGCACGATGGGCGCCCGCGCCGAGGGCGTCGCGACCGGCGCCGAAGCGGTGCAGATGGTGGGCGAGGGCAGCGGCCGATTCGACATCTTCTTCGTGGACCTCGGCGTGGACGAGGGCCGCGGCGTCGCGGTGGCGAAGCAGATCCGCGCGCTCGCCCGCGCAGCCGACGCGACGATCGTCCTGCTCCACCCGATGGGCACCGGCGACTCCGAGCTGCCCGACGCGAGCTACGGCCGCCTCCGCAAGCCGATCCGGATGCGCCCGCTGCGAGCGCGCCTGTCCGCGGCGGTGGCGGGCGAGCAGGCCCCTCGCTCGCTGACGCGCCCCTACGTGCCGACGCCGCTCCCCCCGAAGCCCGTGATCGCGCGGAAGACAGGCGTCCTCCTGGTCGAGGACAACGACGTCAACCGCAAGGTCGCCAAGCTGATGCTCGACTCGCTCGGCTGCGACGTGCGCCTCGCGACGAACGGCCACGAGGCGCTGGAGGCGCTGGAGAAGGCCGAATTCGATCTCGTGCTGATGGACGCCCACATGCCGGGCATGGACGGCTACGAAGCCACACGTCGTATTCGTGCCCGCGAGCAGGCGACGGGGAAGCGCCACGTCCCGATCGTCGCGCTGACGGCCCACGCCCTCGCGACCGATCGCAGCCGCAGCATCGAGGCCGGCATGGACGACCACCTCTCGAAGCCGGTGGACATCGAGTCCCTGCAGCGCGCCGTCCGTCGCTGGACCGGCGCGCCTTCGGACGCGAACTAGATCGTCTGTCGGAGGGGAGAGATTACGGGCAGTACCAGGGCGCGGTCGCGTGGATGATCGGCGCCGCGTTCTTCTCGGTGACGATCGTCTGCGGATCGCCGTCCGCGGAGTAGTACCAGTCCTTCGTCGGCCGGCCGTGGCGCAGCCACGAGCTCAAGTCGCGCGCGACCTCGTTCGGGGCGCCCCACTGCGTGTTGTGGCCGATGTCGTCGAGCTGCAGTCCGTCCGGCGAGAGCGGGCGCTTGCCGTACTGCTTGAAGTAGTACTCCGTCTTGCAGTAGCTCACCGCGACGTCGAGCGAGTCCCGCAGCTCCTGCTCGTCGGTGTCGTAGAAGATGGCGTCCTCCGAGGCCCAGAGCACGAGCGCCGGCACCGAGAAGCCCTTGAGCCGCTCGCGGTTGTCCGTGTCGAGCAGGCCGTGCGCCGCGCCCACCCACGTGCCCATCTTCGTCGCCTCCGTCTCGGGGAGGATGTCCGCGAGGAACGCGGGGCTCGCCGCGGGATCGACCACCCACGCGCCGCCGATCCAGGCCCCCGCGTCGGCGTTTGCGTCCATCGGAGAGAGGTTGTATACGCCGGACGGGAAGGCGTACCCCTGCGCTTCGAAGCCGGCCTTCCAGCTCCCTTCGACCGGCTCCGCGAGGATGTAGTCGTTCAGCACGACGTTGCCCGCGAGCTTGGCCCCGGTGCCGATGAGCACCACGCTCTCGACGCGGCACGCGTGCGCGAGCCCCATCTCCTGCGCGACGAAGCTGCCCATCGAGTGGCCGACGATCGTGGCCTTCCCGATGCCCTTCGCGTTCATGAAGGCCACCACGTCCCCCGCGAGATCCGAAGGCCGGAAGCAGTCGCCGGGCGACGCCGCGCAGCTCGCCGCGGACGGCATCGACGAGGCGCCGTGTCCGCGCTGGTCCAGAGCGTAGATATGAAGGTGGCTGTTGAGCCCGAGGAGGGCCTGGATCGTCGGGTAGAACGAGCGCGAGGTGTCCGTGTACCCGTGCAGGAAGATCACGGGCGCTCCGGCCGGATCTCCCATCTCCAGATAAGCCATCTGGATGCCGGTCGAGAGCGTGATCTTCTTCTTCGAGAGGGTGACGGCCTCCTGTGACGAGCCGACATCCTCCCCGTCTTCGGGCGCTTCCTTCGCTTCGCAGCCGCTCATCGCCGTGAGGAACAGAGCAAGCGCGCCCATTCGCATCATCGTGTTACGCATTCGAGATCTCCGTGCTCGCGAGCCGCCGCGCCGGGCGAGCGCAGGCTTCGAGCCGAAAAGTGACAATAGGCCAGCGCCCTCCAAAAAGAGAGCACCTCAAAAAGGGACCGACGGGCGATCGGCCACGCTGCTGCCTGCTGACGCCGGGGGACCGGGCAACTGGCAGTTGCGCACCAGAGAAGCTAGCGGAGCTCCTCGCCGGATGGAACCCCAAAATGCGCCTCTCTCGTGCGCGAGGCATACGCCTCTCGCGGGCAGGAGGCGGGCGGAATGCGCGCGCACGTTCGCGGCGCACTGGCCGGATCCCCGCCCGGAAAGAGCGTGTTAATTGCCGGGGCCGGCGGAAATTTTGCGTGACGCGCCCGCGCGCCGCCTCTGCGTGCCCCCGGAGCCGCCGCCCCCGCGAACCGTCGAAACCCTTCGACGAACCTTGGATCGAAGCCGATCGCGACGAGCGACCGATTGATTGTCGAGCTCTAGACTTTCAGTTTCGAAAGGCACGTCGCGATCTTGCACTCCGACGTTGCGACTTGCGGAACAGGCCTCTTCCTTGCTAGCACGCGCGCGTGACTTCCGAAGCGCTCCCCGCTGCCCGATTGCAGGCCCTCGTACCGGGCCAGTGGCTCAAGGGAAAGTGGCGGGTGGACGCGCTGCTCGGCGCGGGCGGCGTCGGGGCTGTCTACGCGGTCACGCACCGCAACCAGGGCCGCGCGGCGATCAAGATGCTGCACGCGGATCTCGCCTCGGATCCGGAGATCGTGGCGCGCTTCCTCCGCGAGGGATACGCGGCGAACGCGGTCGGACACCCCGGCGTGGCCAAGGTGATCGACGACGACACGACCGACGAAGGCCACGTGTTCCTGGTGATGGAGCTCCTGGACGGCGAGACGCTCGAAGCGCACGCGCGCAAGCAGGGCGGCAAGCTCCCCACCACGGACACGCTGCTCGTGATCGACGCGGTGCTCGCCGTGCTGGAGGCCGCGCACGGCAAGGACATCGTCCACCGCGATCTGAAGACGGACAACATCTTCTTGTGCCGTGACGGCTCGGTGAAGTTGCTCGATTTCGGCCTCGCGCGCATCCGTGAGACCGGCGCGCCGCCGCGCTCCGGCACGCAGCTCGGCACGATGATGGGGACGCCCGGGTTCATGCCGCCGGAGCAGGTGCGCGGGCGATGGGATCGCGTCGACGCGCGCTCGGATCTCTGGGCCGTCGGCGCGACGATGTACGCGCTGCTCACGGGCCGCCGCGTGCACCAGACCGACACCGAGCAGATTGACGTGTTCGCCGCCGCGACGAAGCCGGTTCCGTCGCTCGCCGAAGCGTTGCCGAGCGCCCCGCCCGACGTGGTGGCCCTCGTGGATCGCGCGCTCGCGCTGCGCCCCGCGGATCGCTGGGCCTCCGCGGCCGAGATGCGCGCGGCCCTCGCGTCGGCCCTTCCCGACAGCGTGCGCGCGCAGGTGGCCGTGCAGGTCTCGCAGAGGCCGGCCGCGCGCTCGACGACGCCGCCGCCGCCGTCGGTGCGTTTCATCGCGTCCGCGCAGCCCACGCCGCCGTCGCGCAACTTCGCCGGAGCCCCCGCGTCGACGTCGCTGGAGGCGCCGCGCGTCTCGCTGCGGAGCCCGGCGCCGATCGAGGCCCGCGTGTCGGTCGTCGCGGCGCCGAGCACGCTGAGCAGCGTCGTCTCGCCGATGGCGCCCACGCAGATCGCCGACAACCGCAGCCCGATCGAGATCGCGCCGAACACGTACTGGGTCGGCATGCGGGACCCGCGGAGCATCTTCCACGCGAACCCGTTCCTGCGCATCTTCCCGGGCGCGAGCGACGCCTACAACCTCGTGGTCGATCCGGGATCGAGCTCGGACTTCGCGGTCGTCACGTCGAAGATCAGCTCGGTGATCGGCCGGATGGGCGCGATCTCCGGCCTCTTCATCAACCACCAGGATCCGGACGTCGGCTCGTCGGCGGGCCAGATTTGCGGCCGTTACGCGCCGCGCGCCTCCATCTTCGCGTCGGAGGCGACGTGGCGCCTCATCGTGCACGGCAACCTCCCGCGCGAGCGCTTCGTCGACACGGACGCGGCTCGTCGCGGCCTCACGTTGCCGGGCGGAAACGTGGTGATCCCGGTGCCCTCGCCGTTCTGTCATTTCCGCGGCGCGGTGATGCTCTACGACCCGGACACCCGCGTCCTCTTCAGCGGCGATCTCTTCGGCGGCATCACGGCCGCGGGCCCGCACGATCTCTGGGCGGACTCCTCGGACTGGAGCGGCGTGCGCGCCTTCCACCAGGCCTACATGCCGACGAGCCGCGCGATCGCCGCCGCGATCCGGGCGATTCAAAGGCTGGATCCCCCCGTCGAGATCATCGCCCCGCAGCACGGCCGCCTGCTGCGAGGGGACGTCTTGCAGCGCTTCATGCAGCAGCTCGAGCGCTTGCCGGTCGGGTTCGACATCATGGACGACGTCGGCGACGGCGCGGACGCGATGGCCGCGTGGAGCAGCGTGCTGAACCGCGTGATGCACGTCGCGCGGATGATCCTGGGAGAGGGCGTGGACGAGGTGCTCGACCGCGACGACGAGATGCGCGAGTGCTGCGAGCTCTACCAGGGCCGCTTCGAGGTGCAGTCCGCGGGCCGCTGGGTCGTGAGCAACGCCGTCCGCCTCCTCACGACCGGAAAGGACCCTTCGATCGCGAACCCGATCCGCCTCGAAGCGGTGCTCGCCTGCGAAGAGCTGGAGCTGCCGAGCCCCGACGTCATGCTCGAAGGCGAAGCGGCGATCTCCACGCGCACCGTCTGACGAGACTGCCAGTCACGCAGATCGCCAGTCACGCAGATTGGCAGTTTGCTCAGCCGCGCAGGCGGTGGAGGAGGCGAGTCGCGACCGTCGCGACCTCCGCGTCCGGGCTCTGCGAGAGGGGCGGCACGGCGGGGGCGAACACCTGCGCTTCGGGGCCGGGGCCGAGGTGCTCCGCCGCGGCGAGGCCGAGGAGCTGCTCGGCGCGCTGCGGTGTCTGCAGCATGCGCGCGATCTGGGCGCCATCCATCGCCGCGAGATCCGCGAGCGCCACCATCGAGTGCCGCGCCGCGCCCGCGCCGGGGCCGGTGATCTCCATCGCTCGCAGGTACGTGCGCGGGTCGAACCGATAGACCACCTGCGCTTCTTCGCTGCTCCACACGGCGTGCGACGGCTCCCCCGTCATCACCGCGGGGCCGGGCGCCGAAGTGACGGCCATCCCCGCGCGCGTCATCGCGTCCGAGATGCGATCGAACGTCATCTCCGGCCGCACCACGATCCGGTACGCCCCCGCGGGCGCCGCGATCCCGAACTGCGGCGCCGCCGAAGAGCCGACGAAGACAGCCTGTCCCGACCCGCCGTAACCACCTTGCGGCCCATACCCACCTTGCGGCCCATACCCAGGTTGCGGTCCGCCGCGGCTGAACGCGCCCGGCGCGCCGTACGGGTTCGGCGCGCCGCCCGGACCGTACGGGCTCGGTGCGCCGCCGGGGCCGTACGGGTTCGGCACGCCGCGGCTCGGATCGATCACGTTCGCGCCGAAGCGGAAGGCATTCGGATCCGGGCCCTGCATCTTCCTCACGATGAAGACCACCACGCCAACGACGATCATGATGAACAGGACGATGAGGTTGGCGACGAGCTCTTCCACGACGCCAGCGTAGCGCGCGCGATGGACGCCCGGGAACCCCGCTTCTTCGCCCGCCGCGCTCCGATCCTGAACTGAACGTATTCAGGAATGGTGTGGAGGCGGGATGGGCCGCCGCTGACAGGCAATCTCGATGGCCTGGCTCTTGCTGAGTCTGAACTGACGCGTTCACGAACACGCCGAGTCCCGATTCGTGGCCCCTCGATCGAGAAAAACCTTCGGGCCGACCCTCGGATTCGCGCGCTCCGTGCTACGCGTAGCGACCTGAGAAGCGGCGCGACACCGATGCGGTCGAGCGGCGCCGGTCATCTGCTGGAGGCCTCCTGTGAAGCTCGCAATCTCTTCTTCGCTTGCCGTCCCGTTCGTCGTGGTGCTCTGTGGCTCCGCCGGTTGCGGCGGCGCGCCGATCGACTCGTCCGGCGCGGGCGGGGAGATCACCACCACCACGAAGCCGGCCGATCCGACGACCACCACGACCACCAGCGACACCGGCGGAACCGGCGGCGCGACCGGCGGTACCGGCGGCACGACGTCGACGGGCGGCACCGGCGGCGCCGTGATCGCGGGCGGAACGGGCGGCACCGGCGGCACGACCAGCTCCGGCGGCACGGCGGGGGAGGGCGGCACGACCGCGACGGGCGGCACCGGCGGGACCGGCGGCGTGACCGGCGGAGCGGGCGGCGTGGGTGGCAGTCCATGCGTGCCAGTCGACGACGGAAACCCTTGCACCAACGACTATTGCGACAACGGCGTCCCGATCCACGTGCCGGCTCCGGTGGGCTCGCCCTGCCCCGAGGCCGGCACCGTGTGCAACGGAAATGGCCAGTGCGTCGGGTGCGTGACGCCCGCGGACTGCCCCGGAGCCGACACCGAGTGCGCGCAGCGGTCCTGCGCCGTCGGCGTGTGCGGGACGGCGTTCACCGCGCAAGGTACGCCGGTCGCCGCACAAACGGCGCACGACTGCCAGGTGAACGTGTGCAACGGCGCCGGCAGCGTGGCCTCCCAGGGGGACCCCGCGGACGTCCCGCTCACCGATGGAAACGCCTGCACGAGCGAGGTGTGCGTCGCGGGCGCGCCGGCGCACGTGCCCGTCGCGAACGGCCTCGCGTGCTCGGACGGAAACGCCTGCACGCAGACCGACACGTGCCAGAACGGCGTCTGCACCGGCGCGAACCCGGTGACGTGCGGCCCCGGCAAGACGTGCGATCAAGGTGTATGCGCGGGCACCTGCGTGCCGACGCTGCTCCCGAAGGTGGTGCTCGCCGCGAACGAGGTGCCGTATCAGGTGGCGATCGGCGACATCAACGGCGACGGCCACCCCGACATCGCGACCTCCAGCGACAGCGGCTTCGACGCCGTGAGCGTGTGGCTGAACAGCGGCACTGGCACGTTCCCCGCGCGGCTGGATCCGGCCATCGGCCCGACGCAGACCGGCTGTGCGATCGCGGACGTGAACAACGATGGAAAGGGCGATATCGTGGCCGCGCTGGTGGAGGCGGAGTCGATCGCCATGCTCCTCGGCAGCGCGAACGGCACGTTCACGCCGGCCTCCGGCTCCTCGCTCCTGTCGTCTCCGTCGTACCTCACGACGGCGGACTTCAACGGGGACGGGAAGGCCGATTTCGCGGTCACCGACATGGACGTGCTGAGCGTGATCCTGGGCAACGGAGACGGCACCCTGGGCGCGCGCGCAGACTACGCGGCGCTCGGCGCGCACAAGGCGATCGCGGGCGATTTCAACGCGGACGGCAAGGCGGATCTGGCCGTCACGTTGCCCGCGACGAACCAGGTGGCGGTGTACATGAACGCGGGCAATGGCACGTTGCTGGCGCCGGTCCCGTACGCGGTGGCGGCCAATCCGAGCGGCCTTGTCGCGGCGGATCTGAACAAAGATGGCAAGTCGGATCTGGCCGTCGCGGGCTACGACACCGGGGTGGTGAGCGTGCTCTTGAACAACGGCAACGGCACGTTCGGCGCGAAGGTGGATTATCCGGTGGGCCAGGGGCCCTACGACGTGGTGGCCGGCGACATCGACGTGGACGGCGCGCCCGAGCTCGTGACCACCAACATCTTCGGCCACAGCGTGAGCCTGATGGTCAATCTGGGCAACGGCGCCTTCGCCCCCGCGCTCGATTTCCCGGGAACGGAAGGCATCTCCAGCATCGCGTCCGGCGATCTGAACGGCGACACGCAGCTCGACTTCGTGGTGTCGAATCAGAACACGAACGAGGTATACGTCTTCTTCTCGGCCTGCGCGCCCTGACTTTTCACGGCCGCAGCGCCAGGCGAGGTGGAGCTCCTCGCTTGAAATAGCCGCGGCTCGTGGGGGTGAATCCCATCTTCGAGAGGTGCGGCGCGAGGGGGGATTTCTCCGGCGCATCGGAGTCGATCTGGCCGAGGAGGAGGCTTCTTCGTTTGCCGAGGTCGACCATGTCCGACAAGGCCTTTGCGAGGGCCTCGGCGGCGTGGGCGCGCTCCGGCTCGTCGGCGGGGAGGAACGTGAGGAGGCTTCGTTCGGCGCGGCCCAGGTAACCGAGGAGATCGCCGTCGCGCAGGATCACGAAGGCGCCCGCCGTTCGGCCGGCGCGGGCGCCTTCCCGCTCGGGCCACGGGAGCGCGGCGCCGTACGGATTGGCCGGGTCCGTCGCGGCGAGGACGGCGAGGTGCGGTGTCTCCGGGCGATCCCGCAGCGAACGAAGGCGATCCTCCGCGCCGGGGGACGCGAACTGGGTCGCTCCGAGGCCCGCGACGAAATAGCCCCTTCGCACGCGACCGGCCTCTTCCATGGCCTTCAAGACGTCGTACACCGCGGAGAAACCGCCCACGATCCCTTCGGCGTGCACGGCCTCTCTCGTCACGATCCCGTAGCGATCCAGGAGCGTCTTCACCAGGGCCGCGCGGCGCTCCGTCTCGCTGGGGCCGATGGACGCGGCGATCCCGAGGGCCGCATCACGCTCCTTCTCGCGCTCGGCGAAGAAGCGGTCGCGCACGTGCGGCAACAAGGACCATCGGCCCTCGCTCCCCGGCGGCCCCACGCGGCGCGATCGGAAACCGAGGCTCCTTATCTGCCGCTTCGACGGCGCGTCCGCGGCGGCGCCCCGCAAGAAGCTCCGCAGCGCGGCGAGCGTGTCGTTCGTCACCTCGCCGGCCCACACGAGGTCCCACAACGCCGACAACAGATCTTGCGGGAAGGCCCCTGTCAGCGACGTGAGGTCCGTCCAGAACAAGGCGCCGCGCGTCGCGAGGAGGGCCCTTATCTTGCCCGCGAGCTCCCCCTCCACCGGCCGCGGCGGAGAGGCGAGGAGTCGCAGACGGTCCGTCAAATACAGGGCGATCCGCCCGTCGTTCGGCCCGAGCGACTCCACGCCTGCCCACACCACCTCTCCGGCCGCACACAGCATGTCGAGATCGCCGGAGCGGTACTTCTCGATGCGCGCGGGGAGGATCTCGGCCTCGAGCGCCGACGCGGAGAGCGGCATTCCTTCGAGCTGCTCGATCGTCGTGAGGAGCGCGTCCACGCCCGTTCGCGGCCGCCGGACACCCTGCCATTCGAGGAGGAACCGGCCGAGCGCACTCTGCTCCACCGGCTCCACCTCGCGGCGCAATTTCGCGAGCGACCGGCGCTTGATCGCGCGGAGCACCTCGGCGTCGCACCACTCGCGCGTCTTGCCGCCGGGCAAGAACTCCCCTTCGAGCACACGGTCCAATCCGGCGAGCCTCTCCAGCGTGTCACGCACCGGACTGACGCCCAGGCCCAACCGCGCGGCGACCGCCTCCATCACGAAGGGGCCGTGGGTACGAGCATATCGCGACACCAGATCTCCGAGCGGATCCGCGACTGGCTCCAGGAGCGCGCGCGGGATCCCGCGGGGCGGCACCACGCCGAGCGCGTCGCGGAAACGGGCCGCGTCCTCCACCGCGAAGAGCCGCGGCTCCCCGGCGATCCTCGCCTCCACCGCGCGCCGATCGCGCACCAGCTCATCGGCCCACGCCCCCGAGTCCGCGCCCGTCTCGCTGCGAATCGCGATCTCCGAACGTGACAGATCGCCGAGCGCGAGCAGCGCGTCGTGGAGCGAATCCGTCGAGAAAATGAGCCGTTTCCCGTCGAGGCGCTGAAGGCCCTTCTCCGTCTCCTCGATCGACTCCGGATCGAGCAGCTCGCGCAGCTCGGCCTCTCCGAGCAGCTCGCGGAGCTGCGCCGGATCCACGCTCAGGGCCTGCGCGCGCCGCTCGGCGAGGGGGGCGTCCCCGTCATAGAGGAAGTTCGCGACGTACGAGAAGAGAAGCGACGAAGCGAACGGCGAAGGCGTCCGCGAGTCCACCGTCCGCACGCGGATGCGCCGCGCCTGGATCTGCCGCAACAGCTCCACCAGCGCCGGCAGATCGAACACGTCCTTCAGGCACTCTCGGTACGTCTCCAGCAAGATCGGAAAGGACCCGAACCGGGACGCGACCGCGAGCAGGTCCGCCGCTCGTTTTCGCTGCGCCCACAGGGGCGTTCGCTCCCCCGGACGCCGCCGCGGCAGCAAGAGCGCTCTGCCTGCATTCTCACGAAACCGGGCCGCGAACAAGGACGTCTGGCCCAGGCTGCGCACGATCAGGTCCTCGACCTCGTCGGGCCCCGGCAAGAACTCGCTCGCCTCCGGGGGGACCTCGGACTCGGGCAGTCGGAACACCATGCCGTCGTCGGACCAGATGGCCTCCACCGTGCCGCTGCGGTCGTTGTTCATGCGCGCGAGCACGGCCTGCGACCACGGCGCGTGCACCCGCGCGCCGAACGGCGACAGCACGCACACGCAGAAGGTGCCGATCTCGTCGATGTACCGCTCCACGATGAGCGTGCGGTCGCTCGGCACCTCGCCCGTCGCCTGCGCCTGATCCGTCAGATACCCCACCAGGTTCTGCGCCGCCCGCTCGTCGAGCGCGTGCTCCGTCCGCAATTTCGAGATGGCCTGTTCGCGCGGGAGGCCGTTCAGCGTGCGCGCGAGCGTGCCAATCGCGCGACCCAGTTCGACGGGGCGCCCGGGGCGATCTCCATGCCAGAAAGGCATCTTCCCCGGCTGGCCCGGCGCCGGCGTCACGAGCACGCGATCGTGCGTGATCTCCTCGATTCGCCACGACGAGGCGCCGAGCAAGAACACCTCGCCCGCGCGCGACTCGAACACGAACTCTTCGTCCAGCTCGCCGACGCGCCGACTGCCTTTGCCTTCGTCCGTCGCGAGGTAGGCCCCGTAGAGCCCGCGATCCGGGATGGTGCCGCCGTTCACGACCGCGATCCGCTTGGCGCCGTCGCGCGCGCGGAGCTTGCCATTGGTGCGGTCCCACGTGACGCGCGGCCGCAGCTCCGCGAACTCGTCGGACGGATACCGCCCCGACAGCATGTCGAGCACGCCCTCGTACGACGATCGCGGAAGCTCTGCAAAACAAGCCGATCCACGCACGCGCGAGAACAGCACCTCCGCGTCGATCACGCCCATCGACACCTCCGCCACGACGTGCTGCGCGAGGATGTCGAGCGGGTTCTTGAGGTAGTGCGTCGCCTCCACCTCGCCGTTCATCATGCGCGCCGTGGACGCGGCGCACGCGAGCAGATCGCCCCTGTATTTCGGGAAGATCACGCCGCGCGACACCGCCCCGACCGAGTGGCCCGCGCGCCCGATGCGCTGCAGTCCGGACGCGACCGACGGCGGCGCCTCGATCTGCACCACGAGATCGACCGCGCCGATGTCGATGCCGAGCTCCAGCGACGACGTGGCGATGATCGCCGGGATTTGCCCCGCTTTCAGCCTCTCCTCGATCTCCAGCCTCTTGTCGCGCGCGAGCGATCCGTGGTGCGCGAGCGCGATCTCCTCGCCCGCCACCTCGTTGAGCGCCGCCGCGAGCCTCTCCGCGAGGCGCCGGCTGTTCGCGAAGATCATCGTCGATCGGTGCGCGCGGATCAGCTCCACGAGCCGCGGGTGGATGCTGGGCCAGATGCTGCGCCGCGCGGGCCCCTGCGCCGCCGCGCCGGACGGGATGTCCTCCATCACCTCGCCGAGCTTGGCCATGTCCTCGACCGGCACCTCGACGCGCAGCTCCCACGCCTTCTTCGTGCCCGCGTCCACGATCTCGACGGGCCGCGGTTTGAAGGTCCCGGACGCGCCGATCTCGCCGCCGCCGAGCAGCCGCGCCACCTCGTCGAGCGGGCGCTGCGTCGCGGAGAGGCCGATTCGCTGGAGAGGCTTGCTGCGATCGAGCCGCGCCGCCTCCAGCCGCTCCAGCGACAGCGAGAGGTGCGCGCCGCGCTTCGTCGCGACCATCGAGTGGATCTCGTCGATGATCACCGTCTCGACGGAGGCCACGATCTCCCGCGCCGACGACGTCAGCAGCAGATAAAGGCTCTCCGGCGTGGTGATCAGGATGTCCGGCGGCGTCCGGCCGATGCGCGCGCGCTCGGAGGCGGCGGTGTCCCCGGAGCGCACGGCGACGGTCGGCACGCGGTGAACGACGCCGTCGCGCGTGGCGGCCCGGTCGATCCCGGCGATCGGCGCGCGCAGGTTCCGCTCCACGTCCGCGCCGAGCGCCTTGAGCGGCGACACGTAGAGCACGCGGCATCGCCCTTTTTTGTGCGGCTCCGGCGTGAACATCAGCCGATCGATCGCGGCCAGGAACGCGGCGAGCGTCTTGCCGGACCCGGTCGGCGCGAGCAGCAACGTGGAGCGCCCGTCGACGATGGACGGCCAGCCCTTGCTCTGCGCGGCCGTTGGCGCCGCGAACGAGCTCGAAAACCAGGCGCGCACAGGCTCGTGGAAGCGCGCGAGCGGGTCGTTCTTGGTGGACACGGCGCGCATTGTACGGACGCGCGGGCGTCACGCCCCCTATGTTTTGGGGCGATTCGCGCCACACCCGCCGCGGGGCCGGACGTGTCCTGACCGTTCCGTGACGCATGTTTTTCTGGACATCCGGGCGGGCCTGCTAAAGAAGGGGACGCTCCCATGAAGCACGTCATCGCGCACGACCTGGATGTACCGACGGCCAAGAAGGTGGCCGAGCGCGCCTTCGCCGAGTACCAGCACCGCTATTCGAAGTACGACCCGCAGTTTTGCTGGGCGACGGATCGGCGGGCGAAGGTCCAGTTCAACGCGAAGGGCATCAAGCTCGAAGGGGCGATGGAGGTCGCGGAGCGGGAGATCACGCTGGATCTCAACATCCCTCTCCTGCTCCGCCCGTTCCGCGGCCGCGCGATGGAGATCATCGACCGAGAGGTCCAGATCTGGCTGGACCGCGCGCGCGCCGGCAAGCTCGACTAGCCCCGTCCGGGGACCATCGGAGTCTCCGCAAACATCGAGTCTGCCCCATGCCCGAGGGCGACACCCTCTTTCGAACCGCGGCCACGCTGACACGCGCCATCGGCGGAAAGCGCGTGACCGCCTTTTCGTCGCAGCTCCCCGAGGTCGAGCGCTTCGCGAAGGAGATCGTCGGAGGCCTGATCCCGAAGGTCGAGGCGCGCGGCAAATACCTCCTCCTCCACTTCGAGTCCGGGGCCGCGCTGCTCACGCACATGAAGATGAGCGGCTCGTGGCACGTGTACCGCCCCGGCGAGAGGTGGCAGAAATCGCCCCGCGCCGCGCGCGTCGTCGTCGAGACTCCCGATTTCCTGGCGGTCTGTTTCGCGGCCCCCGTCGTGGAGATGATCCCGAAGGGTCGAGTCGATAGCCACCCTGCGCTGTCGCGCCTCGGCCCCGACGTGCTGACCGAGGCGTTCGACGCGGACGAGGCGCGCGCGCGGATCCGCGAGCACGCGGACGCCACGATCGCCGAGGCGCTGCTCATGCAGAGCTCGCTCGCGGGCATCGGCAACGTCTACAAATCCGAGGCGCTGTTCCTCTGCCGCGTGGACCCGTTCGTGTTGGTGGGGAGTCTGGCGGACGCGACGCTGGATCGCCTCATTTCCACGGCCCGCGAGCTGATGAAGGACAACCTCGAAGGCGGCCCCCGCGTGACGACGCGCGCCGGCATCGGGGCCATGCGCCGCGCCGCGTCCGGCCCGCGCCCGTTCCTGCCGCTGCGGGCGCCGCGGTACTTCGTCTACGACCGCGCAGGCGATCCGTGCCTCGTGTGCGGCGCGAAGATCGAGTCCACGCGCTCGTCGCGCCGCGAGCCCTCGCACGCCTCGGCGGAGGCCGCGCGCATCACGTATTACTGTCCGCTCTGCCAACCTCCGGGCGCCGCGGGGGACACGGCCGGAGGTTGATCGTCCGATCGCGCGAAAATGGAGGGGATCGACCGGCCGGATCTTCGGTGTAGGATGGGCGCGATGAAACTCTCGTGCTTCGGCTTCGGGCTCGGCTTTTCGGCGATCTTCCTCGCGGCGTGCGGCGGCAACGTGGTCCTCGACGGCAACACCGCGGCCGGCGGCGCGGGCGGCGACTCCTCGTCGTCGTCCTCGTCCTCGTCCTCGACGGTCACCGACTGGTGCGCGAAGCTGAGCGACGATCTGGTCGCCATGTACGAGAGCTGCGGCATCACCGTCAGCACCACCGGCACGACCACGGAGTGCACGCCGGCGCAGTCGGCTCAATACCAGTGCGTCGACGTGACGTGCATTCCGCTCGCCGACTGTCCTTGCCTGAAGGACCCGACGGGCGCGGGCTGCGTCGACAAGAACCAGGTCTTCTCCGACTGCATCAGCAAGTGCATCAACTGATCTCCTCCGCGGGCGGCCCATGAACGAGACAGAGACCTTCCTCTCCGAGCGACGCGCCGCCTCCGACGCCCGTTTGTGGGACTTCACGGAGGCCCTCCAGGCCGAGATCCCGGCGAGCGAGCGGGACGAGCTGATCGGCGATCACACCACGATCTACGCCGTCGGCTCCGGCGGCCGCAGCGAGCTCTCCCCGCATTCGGATCTCGATGTATTCCTGGTCAAGCACGGGGAGCCGCGCCGCATCGACGAGGTGCGCCTCCAGAGCGCGATCCTGCGCGCGCTGCGCCTCCGCGGCTTCCCGGACCCTTCGGGCGACGCGAACTTCCTCAAGCTGCACAGCGCGCAGGCCCTCATCGAGAAGATGGGGGAGCCGAGCGACGACTGGGAGAACACGTTCACCGCGCGCATGCTGCTCCTCCTGGAGAGCCGGCCGCTCGTGGGGAGCGCGGCGTACGAGAGGCTCGCGGCGAACGCGCTGTCCGCGTACTGGAAGAACGTGGAGCGCCACCGGGAGGATTATCTGCCCATCATCCTCCTCAATGACATCATCCGATACTGGCGCATCCTCCTGCTCAACTACGAGTCGAAGACGGCCGAGAAGCTGCGGCGGATGGTGGAGCGCTTCCCGGACGAGGCCGCGGAGGAGCGCCGCGTCGCCGAGAAAGACCTGGAGAGCGACAAGCAGCTTCGCACGTACAAGCTGCGATTCAGCCGCTGTCTGATGTGTTATTCGAGCGTGGCGTATCTCCTCGCGGAGGTCCGCTCCACGATGGCGCAGGGCAAGAAAGGCCACGTCACGCGGGAGGCGGCGGCCCGCATGGTGAGCCTCACGCCCATCGAGCGGATGACGGACGCCATCGAGAAGACGCAAGGCGACGAGCGCGCGCAGAAGGCCGGGGCGGAGCTGCTCGCTTTGTACGCCGGCTTCCTCAAGGACAGCGCGCGGCCCAAGGCGGAGCTGCTCGCCCTCTTCGCGGACGCGCAGAGCAAGCGCCCGCTGTTCCGCGCAGCGTGGGAGTTCGGGGAGAAGATGTACGAATTCGTGGCGGCGCTCGGCGTGGACAATCCGCTGTTTCGATATCTGGTCGTGTGAGGGCGCCACTGGGAGCGACGGAGTCCGCTCAGCGGAGGCGGAGCTCCGCTTCGGAGCGGAGTCCGTAGCTGTGTGGACGCAGGCCTCGACGTTGCACGACGAAGAGCTGCGCACTCTTGAAATAGATTGCTGCGCCGCGCGCGCTGCTGTTAGTGGCGCTCCATGCAAAAGGCGTTTTGGATGGGTTGTGTCGCGGCGCTCGCGCTGCTCGGCTGCGGCAACAAGGACGGCGGGTCCGCTTCCGGCGCTCCGGCGATGTCCGGGGCTCCGGCGGGCTCCGGGGCGGCAGCGGCGTCGGGCAAGCCCGCGGCCGGCGGAAATGGCGGCCTGGTGACGGCGCAGAACGGCGGCTGCGCGGCGATCAGCTGCGGTGATCGCAAGGGCGACTTCTTCGAGAAGTGCGACTGCAAGGGGAAGAACATGGCCCCTCCGCTCGTGGCGACCTACACGGGCAAGATGGACAGCTTCTCGAAAGAGCCGCTGTTCGACGTCGAGAACACGTCGGACCGTCCCATCCAGTGGGCGAGCGCGGCGGTCTATTATTACGACAAGTCCGGCAAGCAGATCTCGGTCGAGCTGAAGGATCGCAAAGAGACGTTCAAGAAGTCCACGATCAACGGCTCCAACTTCACGATGAAGCCCAAGGAGAAGAAGCAGATTCACATGGGCTGGTCGGAGAAGAACGCGCCGAAGGACGTGGCCAAGATCGAGGCCGTATTCGACGGCTGGTGCTACGGCATCTACGACGACAAGTCGACCGAGCTGTGCATCAACATCGACCGCGCGCCGGACGACCGCCCCCCGAGCAAGTGACGATGACGCACCGAATCCGCCGGACTCCGTGGCTCGCGACTCTGGCCCTCCTGGCGGGGTGCGGGCATCCGGCGGAGACGCCGTCCGGGGTCGCGACGTGTCCGACCGTCGCGGCGTCTCCCTCGGCGTCGGCGACTGCCACCGCGGCTGTCTCGGCGACTGCCACGGTGGCTGTTTCGGCGACTGCCACCGTGGCGCCGGCTCCTCCGCCCATTCAGCTCGCGTTCGTGGGGGACGTGGCGCTCAATTACGGCATCGCGAAGGACATCGAGGCGATCTCCGCGGGCAAGGCGCCGGCCGGGGTCGATGACGGGTTTCCGTTCGGCGGCGTGCGCGATCGGCTGAAGAAAGCGGATCTCGCGGTGGCCAACCTGGAGTGCGTCGCGTCGACGAAGGGGGACGTCGACACGTGGCACAAGCCCTTTCGCGCGCCGCTCGCCGGGATCGATATCGTGCTCGCGTCCGGCATCGACGTCGTGACGGTGGCCAACAACCACTCGTTCGATTTCGGGGAAGCGGGCTTCTTCGACATGCTGAAGAACCTCGACGCGAAGAAGCTGCCCGTGATCGGCCGCGGTTACCGGCAGAAGGCCCCGCACGTGCCGGAGACGCCGCTGGTGGTCCAGGTGCGGGAGACGCAGGTGGGGCTGCTCGGCCTCTACCTCGCGACGGACGACGAGATCGCCCGCGACGTGAAGGCGGCGAAGGCGAAGGCCGGAGTCGTGGTGGTCTATTTCCACTGGGGCAAGGAGAAGCAATCGGACGCGACGCCGGAGCAGCGGCGGCAGGCGCGCGCCGCGATCGACGCCGGGGCGGACCTCATCGTGGGCTCGCACGTGCACGTGCTCCAGCCGACCGAGATGTACAAGGGAAGGCTCATCGCGTACGGCCTCGGCAACTTCGTGTTCATGGGCATGAACACCGAGGAGCGATTCCGCCGCGGCGCCATCCTGGAGGTGACGCTCGGGGCGAGCGGTGATGTCGTGTCGTACGAGATGGTGCCGACGCGCATCGACGACCGCGGGGCCCCGAGGATCGTCGTGCCCGAGAGCAGCTATCTCCCGGGCGACAAGGCTGGAAAAGGCAAGGACGGAGACGCCAAATAGGCGCTCTCGCCGACCCGATCAGCGCTTCTTCAATTCGACGATCCCCGTCGGGCCGACGGCCCAGATCGCCGTCGCCGTCGCCGCGATCCCCGTGAACGTCGCGTTCGGGCCGAGGGGGTGCGCGATCGGGTGCAGCTCCTTGCCGTCGAAGTGGAGGAGGGTGCCGCCGTCGCCGCCGAGCCAGACGTCGTTCGGGGCCGCGGCGTAAACCGATCGGAGCCACTCGCCGCTCGGGATGGAATACGGGGTGAGCGTTCCGGCCTGGACGTGCACCAGCGTGCCGCCCGCGCCGACGGCCCAGGCCTCGTCCGGGCCCGCTGCGGATACGGCGAAGAGGGCCGCTTTCGCGCGGTAACGAACGACTCCCGCGGCGCCGAGAGCGCCCTTCAGGCGGACCAGGATGCCCTCGCCGGACGGGCCCGCGTTGAGGCCGCCCGCGAACCAGGCGCCTCCGTCCGCCGCCGCCGCGACGTCGCACCACGAGGCCGCGGGGAGGCCGAGCACCGGACGGTAACTGCCAGTCTCCGTGCGGACGATCGCGTGCGCGCCGAAGTCCTCGAACGACGTGATGCCCTGTCGGAGCAGCGTCTTCGAGGGCTCCCGGAACTGCGAGGAGCGCTCGAATTCCGCGGGGCGGCCGAGGATCCACGCGACGCCGCCCGCGCCCACGCTCGCGGCCACCGCGTCCTGACGGTCGAACTGCAGGGGCGGAGTCGTCGTCGCGTTGCCGTCGAGCCGGCGGATCTCGTCGCGGCGGTCCATCCCGCGGCCCTCGTCGCGCTGGAGCAAGAGGCCTCTTCCTTTGCCCTCCGGAACTGCCCACTTGCCGAAGCCCTCGCGGCCAGTGAAGCGCAGCGTGGTTCCTTTTCCAGCGGACGACACCTCCACCACGCGATCGCGCGCGAGCATCCACACCACGCCGTCCGCGGACACTGCCACGTTCGAGGCCCCCGTGAGCGCGGCCTCTCCCCGCACCGGCACGGCCGTCTTCGTCGCGGAATACGAGCTGTCCGGTGCGCCCATCGGCAGCGCCGCGGGCCGGGTCGACGTCATCGGGCCGGGCGCCGGATCCGCGAGCGACACCGGGGAGGGGCCGGGCCCGGTGCCGTGCCACAGGCCGTGATCGTCGCCGATCCAGACGTCGTCCTTCGCGCGGGCGTACGTCGACTCCGAGGCCGTGACGCCGCCCGTCACGCTCCACCGCTTGCCGTCCCAGTGCGCGCCGCCGTACCAGGCGTCGTCCGACGCGAGCACCGACAAGGCCTCTCCCGCGAACGGCACCGGAACTTCGCTCCACTTGGTCCCCACGCGGTGGAAGAGCGAATACTGGTCCTGCGCGTCGCCCCACATGTCCTGTTCGCTCACCCCGGCGACGGAGACGAGGGCCTTGTCCTGAGCCTCGGTGACCGCCTCCCACGACGCGAGCGTCTTGCCGTCCGCGCGGTACGCCTGGCCCTCGGGCGTGAGGAGCCACACCGCACCTCCGACGCGCCGCACCCGCTGGATCCGCACCGGCGGCGGCGCGAGGCGAAAGGTCGTGCCGTCGTGGACGGCGCACGTCGGGTCTTCCTCTCCGAAGCAGAGGACGGCCGGACTGCCCGTCGCGGTCCCGGCCATCGGCAGAGAGAGCCAGTGCGTCACGAACGTGGGGAACAGGTCCCTTCGCTCCGTCGCCTTGCCATTGGTCACCTCGAAGATCATCCCGGCGCCGCCCCACCGGCCGAGGAGCGCGTCGCCCGTGAGCGTCTTTTCGCCGTTCATGCGGCGCGCGATCACCCACGGATTTCCGTTCGGTCCCTGCACGAGGGCGTCCACGAAGACGGCCCCGTTGCCGGGCTTGGTGCCCTCCACGAACACCTCGCTCTTGGGGGCGACTTGAGGGATGGACGCGCGCGTCTGCTTGTCGCCGTCGACGGTCACGACATCGTATTTGTCGTCCGTGTCCCAGTCGTAGTCGGTGCGCTTCGTCCGGTGCGTGACGAGCGCCGCGACTCCGGTGGATCCGTGCGGAACCACCGAGACGATCGAGCCGTCCACCACCTTCGTCCACGTGAGCGGGTAGCTGGGCAAAAGGCTCGGGACGGGCAGGTGCGCGTCCTCCGACTTCGTGCTGAGCTCGTTCGCGCGGATGGTGCCTTGTTCGATCCACACCGCGGGGGGCCTCGTCGCGTCACACTCGGTGTCGCTGTACGAGCAACGGAAATGGAAGCCGCGCGACGCGTGGCTCCACAGGAGGCCGCCGGCCGGGGAATACGCGAAGAGGCCGCGCACGCTGGCGGTGAGGATCATCCGCGGATCCGTCACGGCGGGGGCCGAGAGGATCTCGGCGGTGATCTGGCGTTCCCAGCGCACGGAGCCGTTCTGTTCGACGACCGCGAGCACGCCGCGCGTGGTGGTGATCGCGACCGCGCCCCCGCCGATGTCCGCGATCTGGTGCACGGCGCCGCGGAAACCGACGGACCACAGATGCCCGTAGTCGGGCCCGAGCGCCGTCAGCGTGCCGTCAACGACGCCCACGAGGAGCGAGCCGTCCGCGCGATAGAACACCGCTGTCGGGACGATGCTGACGAGCGAGCGATCGCCGGGCGGCGGGTGGAAGCGCTCCGGCTCGACGTCGTACGTGGAGCCGTCCGAGAAGCGGATGAGCACCCGGTTGCCGTCCCATCCGGCGGACTCGCCGTTCGGGCCGGTGCGGTGATCATTCGGTGTCTGCGCGGGGCGACCGACCGGGCCCGGCGGATCCACAGGCATCCTCGGCATCATGCCCATGTCGAGATCGCGCCGCTGATCGGGCCTGCCGTAGTCGACGGACGGCGTGGAGCCGCCGCAGGCCGACAGCACGAGCGGGAGGGCCGAGAGGAGGAGGCCGCGGCGAAGAATACGGTATGTCGTGGTGGTCACTTCTTCGCCTCCGCGCGGGGGCCCGTGTGCGCGAGTCGGCCCGCGGGGTCGACGCCTTCTTTCGGGTGGAGCTCGGAGCCGCCGAGGTAGAGATCGCCGTCCGCGCCGCCCCACATGCTCGCGACGGAGATCGGCGCTTTTCCGCGGCGGAGGTGCGCGCCGTCCCATTGATAGAGGATGTCCTCGGGGGCGGTGATCCACACGTCGTCGTCGCGCGTGCCGTGGACGGAGATGGCCTTGAACGTCTCGGGGACAGCCATGTACGCGAGCTTCTGTCCGTCCCAGCGAAGGAGGGAGTCGGCCGGGGCGTCCTCGTTGGCGTTCGCGCTGCGCACGAGGATCCACGCGTGGCCTTCGCGATCGGCCCAGAGGCCCGTCGCGGTCGTGCTGTCCGTGAGCGGGGCAAGGGGGCGCCACGTGACACCGTTGTAGCGAAACAGCCAGTCTCGGAAGTCGTCGCCCTCGTGCACGAGGAAGCCGTCGGACGCGCTCAGCATGTGAATGGCGCTGTACGGCGGCACCTCGTTCTCCGGGCGTCCCTCCGGCACGGCCTGGATCGTGGGGAAGGGGACAGGGTGGCCGCCGGCGACCTGGAACGAGCACTCGCGGACGTCCGCGCACGTGAGCTCGAACACCTGATCACGCGTGGCGAACGTGTCGCCCGCCCGGAAGCCGAAGTCGCGATAATCGCAGGTCCACTTGCCGTCCGCCGACATCGTGGCGCGGAAGATCGGCAGCACGCCTCGGGCCCAGTTGCCGCGGTACCCGGTCGCGACGACGGTGCCTTTGGCGGCCGCGACGGACCACCAGTTGGCGAACGAGCACGGGTGTCCGTACGACTTCGCGGTCTTGCCGTCGTAGCGCCAGACGACGCCGGACTCCTGGCGATCCTCGTTCACGATGGTGCCCGCGATGAACCAGAGATCGTCGGCCGCGGAGCCGGTGAGCGAGCCGATCCCGTTCTTCACGTTCGGCAGCGGCACCTCGCGGAACGTGCGCGAGAGGGCCGGCAGCGGCTCGGCGAGGGGCCCCGGCGCGGGCTCCGGCTCGTCCGGCAGAGGCACCGCGGGGACGCGGGCGGGCGGCGGCGCCGGAGGCTTCGGCGCGGGCGGCTTCGGGAGCGCCGGAGGGTGCGTCGGCTGGATGGGATGCGAATTGTCAACGCAGGCCGTCGCCGGGACGAACAGGCACGCTGAAAGGAGCGCGGTGAGGGGGAGTCGCCTCGTCATGATCCTCATCTTTCCCACGAGGGATGGGTCGTCTCGTCTCGCCACGTCACGGGCACGGTGCCTTCGAGGACGACCGTCTCGTGATCGCGGAGGTTCATCTTCATGCTCTCGGCGAGCCACGCGGGCAGCCGCTGCCACACGATCTGCCACTTGACCTTGCGCGCGTCCGGGGCGAGCGGGATGCGGTATCGGGATTGCGCCGTGAGCCGCGTGTCGGAGACCGGGTGGTTCACGGCGATGTTGCCGGGCTGGTGCCGCTTCATCTCGAATTTGCGGGTGAGGGCGTACGTCGTGGGGGCGCCGATCGGCGTGCCGGTGGCGGTGAGCTGGATGAACCGCAGCTCCACTTGCCGGTAGAGATCGCCTGTCGGGAACGCGTGTCCGACGTCGCCGGGCGCGAGCGTGAGGGCCAGTTGGTGATGCGCGACCTCGGTCCCGATCACCTTCACGGCCTTCGCGAGCATGGCTGTGTCCCCCTGGACGCGGAACGCGTGGCTGCGGTGCGTTCCGCCGTCTTTCGAGGGGACGAGGGGCATGTGGCATGTCTGACAGGGCTTGTCGGCGAAGGCGGATCGGGCATGCTCGCCGAGGGTGTCCTGCATCGGCCCGGCGTTCACGCTCGGCGGCGCGGGGATGTTGAATTGGTGGCAGCTCTCGCACGCCTGATCGGTCGCGAGCCGCGCGTCCCCGAGGACGGCGTGCCCGTCCTTTTTGGCCGCGACAGCGCGTGTGCCGACGATGCCCTGCGGGACGACATGGCACGAGATGCAGCCGACGCCGGCTTCTTTCGCGGCGTCCGGAGGCTCCGTGGAAGGGTCCGCCGAGGGAGCGTGGCATTTGCGGCAGAACGAGGTGCGCTCCGCCTCGTAGGCCTTCTCGAAATAGCCATTTTGCCAGGCGTGCTTGTGGAGCGAGGAGGCCTGTTCCTCCGCGATCTCCTGGTGGCATTTCACGCAGCCGAGGTCGGTGGGAAGGCCGATGTCCGCGAGGGGCGCGAGCGGCGGTCGCGGCGCGGGCCCTGGCAACGGCAGCTCGGTGGGCGCGGCGGCGGCCGTCGACGAGGCAGCGGCAGGGGCGCTCGGCGGCGGCGCGACCTCTTGCGGCGGCGGCGCCGGGGGGGCCGAGGCGCACGCAGCGAAGGCGGCGATCGCAGGGATCGCGACGAGGAGGCCGCCTTTGAAGTCGAAGCGCGCAGACACGGGGGGCGCAGGATAAGCAAAATTCCGCACGCTTGGCGAGCGAACGCAAATACGTGACGCCCGATATCTCACGAAGACGATCCCCGAGCCGGCACGCGACGGAGGCCTGTGCGAGCGGCGGAGATACAGCGCGGGACGGGGCGCCCCGCAGGAGAAAGAAGACCTGTCCCGCGCCCCCCGAGAAAAATGAGATATGCTGCGCGCCCCCATGCACGTCGCCCTCGTTTATCCGCCGAGCTGTGATCCCACTGCCCCCTACCTGGCGATACCCACGCTGACTGGCTATCTGCGCGCGCACGGCGTCGAGGTGGTGCCGATCGACGCGAACCTGGAAGCGTGGGAGTTTTTGCTCACCAAAGAGTCCCTGTTCGCGCTCGGGCGGCGCATCTCGGAGCGGCTCGCTGCGATGGACGCGAAGCGGTCGCTGACGCACGAGGAGCAGCTCGTGTACGCGTCTTTGTGGCGCGCGCGGGGGGACGCCGGGGCCGTGCCGCACGCCATCGAGAAGGCCCTCGCGACGATGCGGGACAAGAAGCGGTTCTACGACGCGAAGGCCTACGAGGACGCGGTCGCCACGATCGACGCCGCGCAGCGGGTGGTGAGCGCCGCGCACGCGCCGCTGCACGTGGATTTCGTGGCGTACCGGACGCCGTTCTCGCTGCTCGACGCGGACGAGATCGCGCGCGACGCCGCGCCGGAACGGAATCCGTACCACGCTTATTACGAGACGCTCTGCGATCGCGTGGAGAAGGAAGGGATCGGCCTCGTCGGAGTGAGCGTGGCTTTTCCAGGGCAGATCCAGCCGGCTTATTCGCTCGCGCACGCGCTCCGGCGGCGGTTTCCGGGGCTCCATGTCACGGTCGGCGGGCCGGCGCTCACGCAGATGTTCCTGCGTTTGAGCGGCGATCGGCTGGAGAAGGCGATCGGGCCGTTCTCGTCGGCCGTCATCTACGAGGGGGAATACGCGTTGTTGGAGCTGGTGCGCGCGCTCGAAAAAGGGGAGGATCCGTGCGCGGAGGGGCGGCTCCTCAAGGGGCGCACCGTGGAGAACATGGGGGAGCTGCCGCCTCCGGATTTCGAGGGGCTCCCGCTCGATCGGTACCTGTCGCCGGAGCTCGTCCTGCCGTACGATCCGTCGCGCGGGTGCTACTGGGGAGTGTGCACGTTCTGCCACTACGGGCTCGCGGAGGTGGGGACGGCGCGGTACCGGGAGAGGCCGGTGGACACCGTGCTCGACCACCTCGAAGGGATGTCGAAGAAGCACGGAACGAAGGTGTTCTACTTCTCGCAGGACGTGTTCGCGCCGCGCGTGGCGCTCGCGATCGCGCGCGGGATCCGCGAGCGGAGGCTCGATGTTCGGTGGGGGACCGACATGCGGCCCGAGAAGGCGCTCTCGCCCGAGAAGTGCCGGGAGCTCGTCGAGGGTGGTGCCCTGTCGGCGGCGCTCGGCATCGAGTCGGCGAATCCGCGGGTGCTCTCGCTCATCGACAAGGGGATTCCGGCGGAGGACGTGAAGCGGGCGGTCGAGAACCTGTCGACGGCGGGGGTCGCGGTGGAGGCGATGTGCTTCTCGGATTTTCCGACGGAGACGTACCGCGAGGCGATGGAGACCGTGAAGTTCGTGAAGGGGCTGAAAGAGCACCTGTCGCTCTTCATCCTCGGACGATTCGACCTCACGCACGGGGCGCTGATCGCGCAGAAACCCGGCGAATTCGGCATCAAGGAGGTGTGGCAGGTGGAGGGGGACGAGATGGGGACTGGCCTCTTCTTCGCCGAGAAGCACAAGAGCAAGCGGCCCGAGGAGCAGGAGCGGCTGGAGCAGGCGGTGCACGAGCTGTCGGGCACGTGGCGCCTGTCGCGGTATCCGTGGGCGGGCGCGCTCTCGACGGCGCACACGATGCTGCACTATCGGGAGGCCGGAAAGGACGTGTTCCGGACATCGGCCCACGCGGGCGGCGGCCGCGTCCCCGGCGCGCGCCCGGTCATCGCGGAGGCGGCGTTCGACGTGCTTTCGGTGATCGAGACCGCGGTGGAGAACGAGGCGGCGATCTGGGACACGATGGTGCAAGAGCGCCGCAAGGTCTCCCGCGCCGACTACGAGGCTCTGGCCCGCGCCCTCCCGCGAGCCGAGCGCGCCCCGGGCACGTACCGAGTCCTGACAGGCGAGGATCCGGAGCGCATCGCGTCGCCGAATGCGCACCGAACGCCTTCGAAACAAGGCGCCCCGCGTCGCAAAGAGGCCCGCGGCCGCAGGCCCTCGCACGCGCACAACTCGACGAAGGCTTGATGGGAAAGTGCCAGTCTTGGACTGGCATGCTTCGAATCACTCCGGACGGAACAGGCCCAGGCCCGAATCGGAGGATTGGCCGAGGAGCAAGGGGCCCGCGATCGGCTCTCCGAAGGTGAGGCGGAGGCGGAAATGGCGGCGGGTGCTGCCCTGTTCGCGGTGGCGGCTGTTCACGCGGACCCACTCGGGGCCTCCGGGCTCGCCGCGCACTTCCACCAGACGCGGGGTCGGGTGGCCCTCCACCACCAGCTCGCGCGCCAGGACGTCCTCGATCTTCACCGCGCGCGCCGGATCTCCGGCCTCGGGCACGGGGAAGGGAGAGGCCAGCTCCGTCACGGAGGACCAGATTTTCGCGGACGTGCCGTCGAATCCGGGGGGCGGGGGGGCGTCCTCCGGCAAGGGCAACAGCGGGACGGGGACGCCGCCGCCGGCGCGCTCCAGCCATTGCAATGGCTCCTCCGCGGCGCGCATCACCGCCGCTACCTCCCAGCGGTGAAGGGGAGTGTCGCGGTGGACGAAGAGCTTCGTCGGAATCGAGCCCTCGAACCACAGGAGCACGCGGAGGTGCTCGTGGCCGCGGAGAGGGGCGCTGCCCGTCTCCCGACCGGCCAGCAGGCGGACCTGATAGCGCATCTCGGGGCTGGCGTCGCTCCAGCGCGTGTCCTGGCCGGTGAGGGCCGTCAGCGCGTGGCGCGTGAGGCGGCTGCGGAACGCGGTCGTGACGGCGAGGAGGTCCGCGCTCGTGAGCGGGGCCGCTCCCTCCAGCGCGAACTGCACCAGGTGGCGCGGCTTGCGCAGGCGCTTGAAGGGCGCGATCGACGAGACCGGAAGCTCTTCCGCCGTCGGGGACGGGATGGAGTCGGGTGGGGTGATGAGCGTCACTGAAACCCTCCTGTGGCGCACGGCGCCAGATACCCTCCGAGACTTATCACCACCCGGGGCGCCCCGACAACGGGGATGCGCGCTGCCCGCTCAGGCGACGTCGACCACGTTCTGCGGGCCGCTCAGGCGACGTCGACGAGGATCTTGCCGACCGCGCGGCCGCCGATGGAGCGCTCCCACGCGCCGCGCAGGTCCGCGAGCGGAAAACGGCTGTCCACGACGAGGCGCAGCTTGCCCTCCGCGTGGAGGCGATCGAGGAACGCGAGGTCCTCCGCAGTGGCCTTCAACATGACGGGCGTGACCTTCTTGCCCGAGACCACGTTGAGCGCGGCGCGGAAGAAGACCGAAGGCGACGGGAGGCAAGAGGCGTAGTGGCCGTTCAGGGTGACGCGGGGCAAGTGCTCCGACGGACTGCCACCCACGCAGTCGAGCACGATGTCGAACGGGGCGTGGCCGCGGTACGCGTCCGGCTTCGTGTAGTCGACGACCTCGTGCGCGCCGAGCTTCGTGACGAGGTCCACGTTGCGGCCGCTGCACACGCCGACCACGTGGGCGCCCGCGGCGCGCGCGATCTGCACCGCGAGGTGGCCGACGCCGCCGGACGCGCCGATGACGAGGATCCGCTGCGTGGCGCCGGTGACAGGCATCTTCGCGCAGTCGCGCAGGCCCTGGAGCGCCGTCATCCCCGCGAGCGGGAGGCCCGCGGCGTCCCCGAAGTCCATGCCGTCCGGCATCTTCGCGGTGGAGTCGATCCCGGACAAGGCGTATTCCGCGGAGGCGGCGCCGGTCCCGCCGTTGATGCGCGAGTGCACGCGATCGCCGACCGCGAAGCCGCTCACGCCGGGGCCCACCTCGGCCACCTCGCCGGCGACGTCGAACCCGGGGATCGCGGGGCGCTTCACGGGCATGATGAAGCGGTATTTGCCGCTCGCCATCTTCCAGTCGACCGGGTTGACGCTGGAGGCGACGACGCGGATCAGGACCTGTCCGGGGCCGGGGGAGGGCTTCGGGACATCGATGGATTCGAGCTTCTCGGGGCCGCCGTATTCTTTGTAGACGATCGCGCGCATGGAGGGCGCACCCTATCATGGGGGGGTCCTGATCGCACAGGACGGTGATGCTCAGCTCGGGGGATGCCGATGGAGCTCCGCGAGGGGGCCGCGGAGGCCGTGTCCGCGGGCCGTGGGGCCTTCGAGGAGCTCCTCGGCGGCGGCGGCGACGCGGGCGGGCGGGACGCCTCGGAGACAGGCATGGTGGGATTCGGGACAGACGCTCTTCAGGCAGTCGCGACAAGGCACCTCGTGCGACAGGACGCGGCTCGCGACGCGCCACGGGGTGTGCTGCGGGTTCGTGAGGGCGTAGAGGACGACGGTGCGCGTCCCCGCGGCGGCCGCGATGTGCGAAGGGCCGCTGTTGTTGCAGACGAGGAGCGGCGCGGCCTCGATCAGCGCTGCAAGATCCGGCAAATCGAGGGCTCCGGCGAACGAGACCGACGGGGCGCGCAGGCGAGCGCGGATGTCCTCGACGAGGGCGATGTCCTCGGGGCCGCCGCTGAAGACGAGGGGACGGCCCGTGCGCTCGGCGAGCAGACTGGCCGCCTCCGCGAAGAGCTCCGGGGGGTAGCGGCGCGACGGGGCGCTCGCGCCGGGGTGGAGGAGGACGAAGCGCGACGCCGGGACGCCGTGCAGCCCCAGCAGGCGGGCCACGCGCTCGCGCGACGCGTCCGGCACGCGGATTCGAAGGCGATCGTCGTCGATGGAGGCGCCCGCGGTGGCCACGAGATCGAGCTGGCGGCGCACCTCGTGGCGGCAGATGCCGAAGGCCTCGCGATCCGGCACCCAGTCGGTGAGGAGATCGTACGGGTTCTCGCGGGCGTGCGCGAGGCGCAGCGGGATGCCCGCGTAGTAACAGAGCAGCGCGGCCGGCAGCGCGCTCTGCGTCGCCACCGTGAAGATCACCGCCGCGTCGAACCGGGCCTCGCGCAGGCGCGCGATGATCGCGTCCCGAGAGGCCGAGTCCGGAAGAGGGGAGTCCGGCGGCAGCGAGGTCCGAGAGGTGGAGTCGTGAGGTGCCGAGTCGCGAGACACGGAGTCACGAGAGAGCGAGTCGTGAGGTGCCGAGTCGCGAGCGGCGGCGTCGGGATGGACGGGGTCGCGCGGGGCCGCGCCCGGCTTCATCCACGGCGCGCGGTGGACGATCACGTCGTCGATCGCCGGGACGAGCGGAGCCACCGCCGCGCCCGCATCGGAGACGAGCGCGGTCACGTGGCGGCTCGCGCCCCGCAGCGCCGCGATGGCCGGGGTCGTCATCAGCAGATCGCCCATGCCGTCGAGGCGGACGACGAGCACGCGGCGGGCCTCTCTCCAGCGGTCTTTCGGGGTCATGCGGTCGGCTCCTGGTGGGCTGTTTCGTGCGGCGGGGCCGCGCGGATGCGGGCGATCAAGGATGTGGTGGAGCGGTCGTCGATGAACGGGAGGATGCGGACCTCGCCGCCCGCGGCCTCGACGGCGCGCGCCTCCGGGAGCGACGCGCGCGTGTAGTCGCCGCCCTTCACGAAGATGTGCGGGCGCACCGCGGTCACGAGCGCCTCCGGCGTGTCCTCGTCGAAGGCGACGACGCGATCGACGCACGAGAGGCCCGCGAGCACGGCGGCGCGATCCGGCAGCGGGTTGATCGGGCGACAATCGCCCTTCAAACGCCGCACGCCCGCGTCGGTGTTGAGGCCGACGATGAGCACGTCGCCGAGCGCCTTCGCCGCGCTGAGGTACGTCACGTGGCCTCGGTGCAGGATGTCGAAGCAGCCGCTCGTGAGGACGACGCGCGCGCCCTTGCGCCGGTACGCTTCGAGGTGCGGCGCGAGGTCCGCGGCGCTCGCGGCGAGCTTGTCGACGCCCTCGATGCGGGCCGCGACCTCGGCGAGCGACGCGGTGGCGGTGCCGTCCTTCGCGACGACGATCGCAGCGGCGGCGGAGGCTATCTCCGCGGCCGTCGGGAGATCCGCGCCCGCCGCGAGCGCGAGGGACAGCGCCGCGCCGAACGTGTCGCCGGCCCCCGCGGCGCGCGCGTGCTCCGCCGGCTTCGCGAACGTGCGGAACGGCTCGCGACCGCGCTCGAAGAAGATGGCGCCCTCCGTGTCGAGCGTGACCGCCACGATGCGGGCCCCGGTGCGCGCGAGCAGATCGCGGCCGTGCGGCTCGATCGCCCGCGCGCGCTCGTCGCCTCGCGGATCCCTGGTTTCGTGGCCTGCCGTGGGCGTGCGGCTCTTCGGCGCGTGCGCGTCGCGATCGAGGCCGAGGAGGCGCGCGGCCTCGCGGTAGTTCGGCTTCACCGCGGTCGGGGAGGCCGCCTGGTACGCGGGCAGATCCTTCGCGTCGACGACGAGCACGCGGGGAGCGCTCCGCCGCGCGTCCGCGAGCGCCGCGATCACGCGCGGGGTGACGACGCCGTAGCCGTAGTCCGAGATCACGACCGCGTCGGCCTCGCGCAGGAGAGACGGGATTTTCTGGACGATCGCGAGATCCGCGTCCGCGTCGAGCGGCTCCGTGCTGCCCTGATCGAAGCGCACGAGGAGCTGGCTCCCCGCGAAGACGCGCTGCTTCGCGAGGGTGCGCCGCCTTTTGGATACGGTCAGTGCGTTTGGCGCGATCCCCTCGGTCATGAGGGCGTTCCGGAGGGCGATCCCTTCGGCGTCCGCGCCGATCACGCCGAGGAGCGTGACGTCGGCGCCGAGCGCGCGGAGGTTCACGGCGGTGTTGGCGGCGCCCCCGGGGCGGTCCGCGCGCGACGTCACGTTCACGATCGGGACGGGCGCCTCCGGGCAGAGGCGATCCGTCGCGCCGCGCAGGTACGTGTCGAGCATCGCGTCGCCGATCACCAGCGCGCGCAGGCCCTGCAGGCGCCGCAGCACCCGGGGGATCGCGGGCGTCACGGCCACGACGTCTCCCGCATCGGCAGCACGGTGATCTCCGGGATCACCGTCTCCTCCGGCTGCTCCAGGACGAAGCGCACCGCGCGCGCGACCGCCGCGGGGTCCTGCAAATTGGCCGGATCCAGCTCCGGGAAGCGCTCCAGCAGGAACGGCGTGCGCATGCCGCCGGCGACGACGGCCGTGACCTTCACGCCGAACGCGCGGCCCTCGACGTGCATCGCGTGGCTCAGGCCGAGCAGGCCCCATTTGCTCGCGTGGTAGGCCGCGGCGTTGGCCCAGGCGCGCTTGGAGGCGGTGGAGACGATGTTCACGATCGCGCCGCGCCGCCGCTCGCGCAGGATCGGAAACACCGCGCGCGCGAGCAGAAACGGGCCGCGGAGGTTCACGGCGCAGATGCGGTCCCACTCCTCGACGCGCAGCTCGTCGAGCGGCACCGTGCGGTCCACGCCCGCGTTGTTCACGAGCGCGTCGATCGCGCCGAAGCGCGCCGCGACCGTGTGGATCGCCGCCTCGGCCGAGCGCTCGTCCGCCACGTCGAGCGCGAGCGCGTCCGCATTCAAACCCTTCGCGCGCATGTCCGCGACGGTCCGTTCGGCGGCGTCGAGGCGCACGTCGGCGGCGATCACGACCGCGCCCGCGGCCCCGAGATCGTGGCAGATCGCGGCGCCGAGGCCGCTGCCTCCGCCGGTCACGAGGATCACCTGGCCCTTCAGCTCTCGCATGACTCCACTCCTTCGATGAGGGCCGCGCGGGCCCGAGCTGCGCGCGCCGCGTGGATCGCGGGGCGCTCCGTGGAGGCGACCCACCGCGACGTCCGCGGCGGCGCCTCGTGGGCGGCGCGCACGTCGCAGCGCGCCTCGACGAGCTCGCAGAGCAGGTGCAGCACCACGATGTGCACCTCCTGGATGTGCGCGGTGTCCGCGGACGGCACGACGATCGCGACGTCCGCGAGGGCGCGGTGCTCGCCGCCGTCGTTGCCGAGCAGCGCGATCGTGCGCATCCCGCGTTCGCGGGCCGCCGCGAGGGCGCGCGTCACGTTCGGAGATCGCCCGCTCGTGCTGAGCGCGATCAGCGCGTCGCCGCGCCGTCCGAGCGCCTCCACCTGCCGCGCGAAGACGTCGTCGTAGCCCGCGTCGTTCGACCACGCCGTCATCACCGCGGAGTCCGCGGTGAGCGCGATCGCCGGCAGCGCGGGCCGATCCTTCGATTTGTAGCGCCCCACGAGCTCGGCCGCGAGGTGCTGCGCGTCCGCGGCGCTGCCGCCGTTTCCGCACGCGAGCGCCTTGTTGCCCTCCGCGAACGCGTCGCCGATGAGCGCGGCCGCCTCCACGATGCGCTCGCGCAGGTGCCGTCGCGCGTCGCGCAGAGAGCCCAGGATCCCGTCGAAGCCGCCGTCGACGACCGCGAGGCTCGCGAGCTGCGCGCGCCGCGCCGGATCGCGCGCCGCGATGATGCGCTCGTACAGCTCGCCCACGCCGTCGGCGACGTGGCGCCACGTGAAGAGATCGTTCGCGCGCCGGATCGCCTTCTTTCGAAGCACCGCCGTGAGCCGCGGGTGCCGGTGCAGGTGCGCGATGCGCTCGGCGACGGCGTCCGGATCGTCCGGCGGCACGAGGTACCCGGCCTCGCCGTCGCGCACCGTGAACTTGATGCCGCCCACGTTGGAGCCGATCACGGGCGTGCCGCACGCCATCGCCTCGACGGGCGTGATGCCGAACGGCTCGTACCAGGGCGTCGTCACGAAGACGTCGGCGGCGCTGTAGTAGTACTTCAGCATGTCGCGCCCGCGCCGGCCGACGAACACCACGCGATCGCGCACGCCTTCTTCCTCCGCGATCCCCATGAGCCGCCCGAGCTCCGGCGTCGCGATCGGATCCGGCACCGCCGACTCGCCGCCGACCACGAGCAGCCGCGCCGCGATCCCGTGACGATGAACGAGCCTGGAAAACCCGCGGATCACGTTGTCGACGCCCTTGCGCGGCACCATCCGTCCGAGCTGCAGGATCACCGGCTCGTCCGGTGACAGCCCGAGCGTGACGCGCGCGAGCGGCTTCGAGATCGGCCACATCTCCGCGGGATCGAAGCCGCCCGGGATCACCGTGATCCGCGCCGGATCCGCGTTGTAGTGATCGATGAGCTCCTCCTCTTCGGCGGGGCACTCCGCGACGATGTGATCGGCCTCGGTGACGACGCGGTCCTCGATGGCGAAGCGCGCGTCGGGGAAGCGATCGGCGGCGCCCTGCGCGGCCCTGCGCACGCGCCCGAGCGCGTGGAACGTGATCACGAACGGCAGCCCGATGGCGCGCTTCGTCTCGGCGGCGACGAGCCCGCTCATCCAGAAGTTCGCGTGCACGAGGTCGTATCCGCGCCGCCGCCCGCGCATGTAGCGCAGCACGTTGGCGGTCATCTCCTCCATGTGCCCGTGCAGCGACTCCTTGCAGATCGGCTCCGGCGGCCCCGCGTTGACGTGCACGATGCGCACGCCCTGCACCCACTCGGCGGTCTCGGGCAGCGCGCTCGAGTCGCGCCGCGTGAAGATGTCGACCTCGTGCCCGGTCGCGGCGAGGTGCCGCGCGAGCTGCCCGACATACACGTTCTGCCCCCCGGCATCCGCGCCGCCGAGGACGGCCAGAGGCGAAGCGTGCTCGCTGATCATCGCAATCCGTTTCATTTCCTCTCCCTGAACCTCTAGTTTGAATACATATTGTGTGCGGCGATCGTCGAGTCATGGTGAGCGGGCGCACTGGGTGCCCACCCCCGGTCCGTGCTCGGCCTGCGGCCTGCGCGCGGCCCGCCCCTCCCAAAGCGCCTGATTCTCAGGCGCAGGGAGGGGCGCGTCGTCGTCCGCCGAAACACCACCTCGAAAGGACCGAGGGCTGTGACCGCTTCGCGACGGACTCCAGCGTCGAGCTGCGCAGTCGGACTTCGTGGTCCCGGGGATGGCCCTCAGAAGACGCCGCGGTAGACCGAGCAGCCGCTGCACACCGCGGGGGGCGTGTCCGTCTGCAGGGCTTCGCGGAACGCCGCGTAGGCTGGGCCTCTCCACACGTCTTCGAATGGGCGCGCGGCGGCGTCGCCGAGGATCGCTCGGTCGTCGCCCATGAGCATGCAGCACGGCTGCACCTTCGCGTCGTGACGGACGTACGCGGAGCGCCACGGCCAGTCGCACGGAGAGGCGACGGTCGAAGACGGGGGGCTGCATTCACGTTGCGGGAGCCTCAGCGCGACGTTGAGCTCCTTCGATAAAATCTCGGCCTCTTCGAAGGCGCGATCGGCGATCGGATCGGGGCCCTGGTAGAGCGCCTCCGCCTCGGCGAAGTCGCGGATCTCGCGGTAGGCGCCGGCCGGATCGGTGTCGTCGAAGGAGTGCGAGAGGTTCTGGACGCGGAGCTTCGGGACGCCGAGGTCCTTCGCGAGGCGCACCATCGCGGGCAGCTCGGCGACGTTGCGGCGCATCGCCACGAACACGATCGATAGGTCCGGCCGATGGGCCCCGCGCGCGCGTTTCACCCTGGAAAGCTCGGCCACGTTGCGCGTCACCTGCTCGAAGGAGGCTCCGTCGCGGATGGACTCATAGGTCTTCGCGGTGGCCCCGTCGATGGAGACGCACAGCCACGCGAGGCCCGCGTCGACGAGGCGCTCCGAGGCGCCGCGGTGCAGGAGCGTCGCGTTCGTGTTGAAGCCCATCGCCACGCCGCGCGACGAGGCGTGGCGGATCATCGCGAACAGATCCGGCGCGAGCAGCGGCTCGCCGAGGCCCTGCAACGTCACGCGCGAGAGCGCCGGGAGGGCGTCGACCACGCGCTTGAACGCGGCGAGCGTCATGCTGCCGCCCACGCGATGGAGCGGCGGGCGGTAGCGCACGAGGCACATCCGGCAGCGCAGGTTGCACGCGCCCGTCACCTCGATCTGGATCTCGCGCGGCAGATCCGGGACGACCGGCAGCGGCACGCGGCTCATCGCGGGGCCTCCGGCGCGCGCGGCGTGTGCGACGCGGAGAGGCCGAGCATCATCGCCTCCGACGCCGCCAGCGAGGCCGCGCTCGTCGCTGCGAACCCCGGCGTGCGCGCGCTCGCCCCCGCGACCTCCGGCGTGCGCGCGCTCGCCGCGAGATCCGGCGTCCGCGCGTGCGAGGCGGGGCGCGCCGGGAGATCCGTGAGCGCGTCGAGGACGTCGCGCGCCTGGATCGCGAGGAGGCCGCGCGCCGGACGGTCCGCGTGCGGATCGCTCACCTCGCCGGCCCACAGCGCGCGGTGCCACGGGCGATCCTCCGGCGGGCCCCACCACGCGGGCGGCGTCGGGCCGAAGAGGATCACCGAAGGCCGTCCGAGCGCCGTCGCGAGGTGCGCCACGCCCGTGTCGCCGCACACCACACGATCGGCCGCGGCCACCGCGCGCACGAGGCCGAGCACGTCCGTCCGGCCCGCGAGCACCGCGCGATCCGGCACGCCCGCGCGCAGCGCGAGCTCCGTCGCGAGGTGCACCTCGTCGGGGCCTCCCGTGATCGCGACGCGCTCGCCGCGCCGCACGAGGACGCGGGCCACGTGGGCCCATCGCTCGACGGGCCACCTGCGCGCAGAGCTCGCGGCGCCGGGGTGCAGGAGCGTCGCGCCGCGCGCCGCGTCCGGGGGATCGCCCGCGGGCGCCGCGAGATCGAGCCGGCTCGGATCCGCGGGGATCCGGCTCTCGGAGAGCATGCGGCACCAGCGCGCGACCTCGTGCTCGTCGGCGCGCCACACGGGGCCGCCGCACGAGCCGCGCGCCTCGATGTTCGCGAAGGCGATCAGCCGATCCGGCTGGAGCGCGCGCAGCACCTCGTGGCTCCGCGGGCCGCGTCCGTGCAGGTTCACCGCGATCTCCGGCGGCGCGCCGCCCCAGCGGATCGGAGCGAGCGGGCGCGCGTCGATGACTGAGGATACAGCCTGTGTATGGAGCGCCAGCGGGGCCAGATATCCGGGCGTCGCGAGCACGCGCTCGTGATCCGGGAACGCGTCGGCGAGCGCCCGCAGCGCGGGCACGGCCGTCAGCAGATCGCCGAGGCCGAGCGCCCGCAGCACGAGCAGGACGGGCCGCCTCGCGTTCATCGCGTCACCTCTCGGAGCAGCGCGTCCCAGTCCGAAAGGAACCGGCCGAGACCGTAGCGCGACAGCGCCCACGCGCGCGCCGCCTCGCCCATCGCGCGCGCCCGATCGTGATCGTTCATCAGATCGCGCAGCGCGGCGACCAGCGTGTCCACGCGCGTGGAGAGGACGCCGGCCTCGCGCGGGACGGCCTCGATCGCCTCCGTCGTCGCGAGGGCCACGATCGGCATCGCGAGGTGCATCGCCTCGACGAGCGAGAGGCCGAGCGACGTCCACCGGATCGGGTGCAGGTACACGCGCCGCCGCGCCATCTCGCGGTGCAGTCGGTCCTGTCTCAGATTTTCGAGACCGCCCATCGCCGCCGCGCCCATGCCGAAGAGATCGATGAGCGCCGCTCTCTCGAAGCGCGGGAGCAGATCCGTCCCCGTCACGCGGCCCCGGCGGAGAGGCTCGTTGATCACGACGGCCGCGCGCGAGAGCTCGCCGGTGTAGAGCGCGCCCGGATCCACGACGCCGTGCTCGATCACGCGCGTCCGCGTCACGCCCGCGTCCCAGAAGAGGTCGTTGAAGTGCGTGACGTGGACGAGCGTGAGATCGCGGCGATCCGCGGCGACGTGGCGCATCTCCGCGATGCGGCCCTGCGGCGCGTTGTGCTCCAGGTAGATCGCCGGCACGTCGCGCCCGGGGCGGCGGCCCCCGAGCCACGCCTCCGCGAGCGACTCCAGCTCGTGCGGGCGCTGGAGGATGACGACGTCGATCGGCTCGTTTTCAAGCTCTTTCGGCGTGCGCTCCACCACCGATGCGGGCCAGTCCCACGTCTCGGCGCGGCCGCGTCCGTCGGGTCCGCGATCCGAGAGGACGGGCACGATGTAACGGTGCGCGCCCTGCACGAACGCGGTCGTCCACGAGCCGTGCACGTGCCAGAGGAGGACGTTCACGGGCGGCCTCCGAGCAGCAGATCCACCGCCGCTCCGATGTCGCGCACCACCTCGGGCGCCGCGGCGATCTCTTCTCTTCGCGTGACGGGCGTCGGCACGAGCACCGGGCGCACGCCCGCCGCGAGCGCCGCGCGCACGTCCGCGCCCGTGTCGCCGATGAGCGCGCACTCCTCCGGCCGCACGCCGAGCGCCGTCGCCGCGCGGTGCACGAGGCCCGGAGCCGGCTTGCGACAAGCACATTTCGCGTCGTCGCCGTGCGGGCAGAAGAACCACTCCGAGATGGGGCCGAGCAGCTCCTCCACGCGCGCGTTCACGGCGCGCACCTCGTCCTCGGTCACGAGGCCCTTCGCGACGCCGCTCTGGTTCGACACGACCGCGAGCGCGATCCCGTGCGCGCGGAGCCGATCCAGCGCATCGCGCGCGCCCGGCACCGGGGCCACGCGCGACGGGTCGCGGTTGTACGGGACGTCGCTCACGAGCGTGCCGTCGCGATCGAGGAGCACCGCGCGCGGCCGCTTCCGCCGGAGGTTCTGCGGCACCGCCGCCCAGCCGCGGAGGAAATGGAACGTCGCCGCCGCGGGGATCGCCGCGCTCGTCGCGAGCATCTTCGCGACCTCGTCGCGCGTGCGCGGGCCCGGGGCGATGCGCGCCCACGCGAGCTCCGCGGTGCCGGCCGTCCACGCGAGCGCCCCCAGCGCGCCGATCCGTTTGTGCCCTGAAACGAAGCCGATCAGCGACGTCAGGCCCGCGAGCGTGATCGCGACGTGGCGCGGCCTGCGGCCTTTCGGGACGCCCGCCTCCTCGCGCCACCGCTCGCCGTGCAGCGCGCGCATCAGCGCGTCGTCCGCGTTGCCGGCCTGCTTCTTCACGCTCGTCCAGAAGTCGTCGGGCCCCACCGGGTGCGTGACCGCGCGCTGACCGCGTTCGATCGGGAAGCCCGCGCGCACGACGCGCAGACCCATGTCCGCGTCCTCGCGGTACGCCCTGGGAAACCGCTCGTCGAAGCCTCCGAGGGCCTCCAGCACCTCGCGCCGATAGGCCATGTCGGCGGTTGCCCACTTTGCGTATTCCAAGCCGCGGACGTTCCGCTCGTGGTCGGTCGGCGGGCGGTCCGGAGGCAGCGGCACGCGCACGTTTCCCTGGCTCCCGCCGGCGTGCGGGCCTGCGCGCTTCAAGTCCTCGACGAGGCGCTCGCGCCAGCTCGGCTCCGGCACCACGTCGTCGTCGAGGAAGGCGACCCATCCCGCGCGCGACGCGTGCAGGCCGATGTTGCGCGCCGCGGCCGGACCCGCGCCTCCGCCGCGCAGCACGGTGACGCCCACGATCGGCAGCTCCAGCGCGCGCTCCGGCGCCCGGCGATCGTCGACCACGAACACGTGCCCCGGCGCGGGCCCGTCGCCCATCAAGAGCGCGGCCAGGCACCGGCCGAGGGAAGGTCGCCCGATCGTCGGGATGACGACGTCGTAGCTCGGGGTCACGCGCGCCTCCGCCGGAGCAGGAACGGGCCGATCGCGAGCGCGTCGACGGGCGCGGATCCGAACACCTCCAGCGCGTCGCGCGGGTCGTCCACCATGGGCCGGCCCGCGGTGTTGAGCGACGTGTTCACGACGACGGGCAGCCCCGTCCGCTGCTCGAACGCGCGCAGCATCCGAGCGACGAGCGGCTCCTCCGCCGCGGCCACGGTCTGCGCGCGCGCGGTGCCGTCGACGTGGATCGCCGCGGGGATCCGATCGCGCCACGCGGGCCGCACGCGGTGCGTGAAGAGCATGTACGGGCTCGGGATCGGGCCGCCCTCGAACACCTCCGCGGCGCGCTCCAAAAGCACCATCGGCGCGACGGGGCGGAACTGCTCGCGTCCCTTGATCTCGTTGAGCCTGCGGAGGTTCACGCGGCGCGCGGGGTTCGCGAGCAGGCTGCGGTGGCCGAGCGCGCGCGGTCCGAGCTCGCTCCTGCCCTGGAACCACGCGACCACGCCGTCCTTCGCGAGCACGTCGGCCACCTCTTCGGCGATGTCGACGGGCCGGTCGTACGGGATCTCCGCGGCGCGCAGGCTCTCCTCGATCTCGCGGTCCGAGAAGTCGCGGCCGAGCGCGGCCGTCCGCATCGCGCGCGGTTTGTCGCCGAGGCCGTGCGCGACGTGCAGCGCGGCGCCGAGCGCGGTCCCCGCGTCGCCCGCGGCCGGCTGCACCCACACGCGATCGAAGGGGCCGTGCTCGGCGAGGAACGTGTTCGCGACGCAGTTGAGCGCGACGCCGCCCGCCATCACGAGATCGCGTTCGCCCGTCTCCGCGTGGAGCCACCGCGCGAGATCGAGGATCACCTCCTCCAGCCGCCGCTGCACGCTCGCCGCGAGGTTCGCGTGCTTCTGCGTCCAGTCGCCGGGGTGCGCCGGCGGCGTGAGGGCGTTCCAGTCGATCGGCGCGACGGTGAACGTGCCTTCCTCCACGCGGATCGCGATCCGCAGCCGCCCGAGGAACGCAGGCTCGCCGTACGACGCGAGCGCCATCACCTTGTACTCGTCGGACGAGCGCCGGAACCCGAGGTGCGCGGTCGCCTCCTCGTACATGAGGCCGAGCGAGTGCGGCAGCTCGGTGGTCGCGAGCACCTTGAGCGAGCCGTCCTCCGCGTGCCCCGAGAGGTGGGACGCGCGCTCGCCGCGGCCGTCGAGCACGAGCACCGCCGCGTTCGGGAACGGCCCCGCGAGGTACGCCGACGCCGCGTGCGCCACGTGGTGCGGGACGAAGCGCACCTTCGCCGGGTCGAGCCCCGGGAGGATCGTCTTCAGGAACAAGGGCGCTCGTTGCGCGTAGAGCGTGCGCATCCCCTCCCACTCCCGATCGGTGAGATCGGCAGTCACCGGCGGGGCCAGGGTCGGATCATAAGAGTACGCCACGGCGTCGAGATCGCGGGCGGACAGGCCTGCTCGGGACAGGCACCATCGCGCGGCCTCCTCCGGCAGCTCCCACGTGGAGAACGGGACAGGCGATTTCCCGTGCTTTCGGCGACTCCAACGCTCCTCTTCGCCCGCAGAGACGACCTCTCCGTCCACGACGAGCGCCGCGGCGGGGTCATGAAACACGGCATTGATGCCGAGCACACGCATTCGGGATCCTCCCAGCAGAACGACCCGAGGACCCCGGAGGGGCGGGGGCCCGGCGTCGCTCTTTTCCGGGACGCGGTCTGACATCCGGAGCGGACGCGTGCCAGAATTTAATGCGCCGCGGCCGATTTCAATGAATGCGGTGGGATCGGCCTTGCGGTTCCGGACCGGGCCGCCATGCTCGGTGGGCTCTCCTCGTCACCCCTCGATTGCCGATGATCGCCGCGGTCTCTCCCCACCTCGACGACGCCGTGTTGAGCTGCGGGGCCCTGCTCGCCGCGCACCCGGGGTCGCTCGTCATCACGGTCCTCGCGGGCGGGAAGGCCTCGTGGGACACCGTGACTCCGTGGGACGCGTCGTGCGGTTTCTCGCCCGGCGAGGACGTCATCGCGGCGCGCCGGGCGGAGGACGCGGAGGCCTTGCAGCGGCTGCGCGCGCGGCCCCTTTGGCTGGATTTCCTGGACGCTCAATACGGAGGTCCGCCGCCCGTGGACGAGATGACGGCGGCGCTCGAACAGGCCATCTCCCTCCAGCGCCCCGACATGCTGGTGGTGCCTCTCGGCCTCTTCCACAGTGACCACCTCGCCGTGGCGGAGGCGTCGATACCGCTCGTGCACGCGGGCCTCGCGCGCGCGTCGTACGCGTACGAGGACGTGCCTTATCGGCGGACGCCGGGCCTCGTGGCGGCGGCGGTGGGGCGCCTCGCGAAGCGCGGGATCACGGCGGATCCGGCGCCTTTCCACGCTCCCGTCCGCGCGCACGATCAGAAGCGCCGGGCGGTGCGCTGTTATCGCTCCCAGCTCCGCGGCCTCTCTTCGGAGGGGCGCGCGGGGTACGACGATGCCTTTCGACCCGAGGGCCGGTTCCGGCTGCACACATGAAGCTCGCGGACAGAGTGACAGTCTCGGTCTTGACGCACGATCGCGCGGAGTCGCTGGAGAACACGCTGCGGCACCTCCTCGCCGCGGCGGAGGACGCGCCGATCCTCGTCGTCGACAACGGCTCCACCGACAAGACGGAGGAGGTGATCGCCCGCTTCTCTCCGCGCGTGGGCCATGTGCGCCTGCACGAGAACCACGGCGCCGCGGGGCGAAACGCGGGCATCCTGGCGGCGAATACGCCCTTCGTGGCGCTGTGCGACGACGACACGTGGTGGGAGAGAGGCTCCCTCGCGCGGGCGGTGGAGGCGCTGGAGACGTACCCGAGACTGGCAGTTGTAACAGCTCGTATTCAAGTCGGCCCGGAGGGGCGGGAGGACCCGACGAACGCGATCATGGCGAAGAGCCCGCTCGCGGCGCGCGCGGATCTGCCGGGGCCTTCGCTGCTCGGCTTCATGGCCGGGGCGTCGATGGTGCGGCGGGCGGCGTTCCTCCACGTGGGCGGCTTCGATCCTCGGTTCTTCCTCGGCGGCGAGGAGATCCTGGTGGCGGTGGATCTGGCGCGCGCGGGCTGGACGATGTCGTATCTCCCGACGGCGACGGTGCGTCACTTGCCGTCTCCGGCGCGCGACGTGGAGGGCCGTCGGTTCTTGCTGGCGCGCAACGCCCTGTGGTTCCACTGGCTGCGGCGGCCGCTCAAGGTGGCGCTCCACCGGACGGCGGACGTGCTCAAGCGCGCGCCGGAGGATCCCGCGGTGCGGCGAGCGCTGATGTCCGCGATTCGGGGCCTCCCGTGGGTGCTCCGCGAGCGCCTCCCGGTGCCGGAAGACATCGAGTCGGACCTCTGCAAACTGGCACTTTGACGCTCACCGCGACTTGACGGTCTTCTGCTCGGGCAGCGCGGCGAGGAGCTTTTCGGCCTCCGGCGCGGACGTCGCGTCGAACCGCGGCCACAGCCTGAGCGCCTCCCGCACGAGCGCGGCGCCCGCGGCGATGTCCCCCTGCGCGACGCGGATCGCCCCGGCGTGATAGAGCAGCTTCGACTCCTTGGTGCCGAGCGACAGCGCGCGATCCGAGGCCTTCCGCGCCTCCGCGAGGTCGCCTTTTCGGTAGAGGGCCCACGCGATCGTGTCCTCGGTGTAGATGTCGTCGCGCACGTCCCGCTCGGCCAGCGCGAGCCGCGCCGCCTCGTCGATGTCGCGGTTCTTCGTCGCGTAGAAGGCCGCGAGCGTGCGCCCGTCGGTGCGGCGGCCGTCCTTCACGACGAGCGCATAGGCCTGTTCGGCGCCGGTCGTATCCCCCGCTGCCGCGCGGGCGTCGCCGAGGAGCCACGCTGTCTCCACGAGGACAGACTGCTTGTACGCGCGCTCGAACATCTCCACCGCGCGCTTCGCGTCCCCCTTCGCGAGGGCCACGCGGCCGCGGCCGACGAGCGCCGGCGGGTACTCCGTGAACGTCTTCAAGGCGAGCTCGAACCCGGCGTCCGCGCCGTCGAGATCGCCCTCCTGCAAGAACATCTGCGCGGCCTGCACGATCACCCACGCTCCGGGCTCCGGATCGCGATGGTCGCGCGCGTCGATGGCCTTGCGGACGATCTGCTTGGCCGTCGCGGCGTCGCCCGAGAGATACCGCAAGTACGCCGCGCGGCTGTACGAGGGCAGGCTCGGCTTCAAGTCCATCATCCGCTCGGTCGCGGCGGTGGCCTCCGGATAACGGCCCAGCTCCAGCAACGCGTCGCTCTTGGCGCCGAGCGCGATCAGGTCCTCCGGATCCTTCGCGAGCGCCTCCTCCGCCTTCGCGACAGCCTCTTTGAAGCGGTGGCTGTTCAGCAACACCAGCGCTTGCAGCTCCAGCGCGAGCCGGTGATCCGGGTCGATCCGGAGGGCGATGTCGGCGCACGCGCCGGCCGAGAGGTAATATCCGGGGTCGCTCGACTGGCGCGCTTTCTTCACCCACGCGCGGCCGAGCTGCACCCAGACATCGGCCTTGTCGGGGACCTTGTCCGCGCGCTTCTGGAGCACGTCAATCTCCCCGTCCGCCGGGTCTCCGCCCGTCGCGGGAGAGAGGGCCAGCGCGCGCGCCGCGTCCTTCTCCGGGGCCTTCGCGGCGGCGGTCGCGGTCGCGGCGACGGCCTCCGTCCCGGCGCCCGCGGAGGGGGCGCTGCACGCGGGGAGGCCGCACAAACAGAGGACCGCAAGGCAGATCGATGCGCGGAGTCTCATGTCGCTGTCCGGCCCCTACGCACGGCCCCGCGGCGTGGTTGCCTGTCCCGGCCCCGCGAAGAAAAATTCGTGATCGCCGAAGAAGACGGATCCGAGGTGCCTTGTCGCGCGAAGAGGGGCGTGCCCCAATTTCGTTCGGCGCTCTCCCGATCTCTGGCCGGCACCCTCGTCCTCGGAGGGGTCCTGTTCTCGTTCTCGGCCTGCCGGGACGCCTCCGCCGACTCCGCGGCGACGTCGTCCACCGCCGCCGCCGACAAGCCCTCTTCCGGGCCGAAGTCGGAGGAGCCGAAGCCGGAGTCCGCGGCGCCGCAGCCGGTCTATCCGCGCACGAACGACGCGCCGGACCCGCTCGCGAAGCGCTTCTGCGACGCGATTCACACGCTCCCGGCGCGCCGGAAGGCCGAGTGTTGCGGCGGCGACCCCTCCGTCACGCTCGCGGACGAGTGCGCGCGCACCCTCAGCTTCGCCCTGCGATCCAAGGCGATCTCGCTCGACGCCTCCAGCGTGGCCCAGTGTGAAGAGGCCGCGGCGAAGGCGCACGAGGGCTGCGACTGGGTCTCTCCGCTCGCTTCGCCGGCGCCGGCGGCGTGCCTCGGCGTCGTGAAAGGCGCGCTCCAGGAGGGGGATCGGTGCCGGTCCTCCCTGGAGTGCACAGGCGATCTGCACTGCCACGGGGTCGCCGCGAGCGACACGGGGAAATGCGGCAAACCGAAGGCGTCCGGCGCGTGCAGCCGCGGCATCGACACGCTCGCGAGCCACGTCCTCGACGCGACCGCGGACGCCGATCATCCGGAGTGCGCCGGGCATTGCAACGGCCGCCGCTGCGAGGCGGACCTGCCGGACGGCGCCGCGTGCACGACCGCGATCGCCTGCGGAGAGGGCCATTCGTGCGTCGATCACAGATGCTCGTATGCGCCCTTGCCGAGCGCCGGTGAAAAGTGCCTCGGCGGCGCGTGCGGCGGCGGCGCGCGGTGCGTCGCGGGGACGTGCGCCGCGCCGAAGAACAACGGGGAGACGTGCGTCGAGGATGCGGAGTGCAAGGGCGCGTGCGATCGCTCGAAGGGCGGCCCCACGGGCGTGTGCGCGATGCTGTGCGCGGCCAGGATACCGATGTCGACGAAGACGCGCTGATCCTGCCGCCGGCCGCGCAACCGACGCGGGACCCGACTCGTAGTCTCCCCGCCGCGAGCGAGGAGGCGCGCCATCGGGGACGAGGCTCCACGACTGGCCTGCTGTCGGTCGCGGCATGGAAAACGAGCGCTCGCCTGCGCTTCGAAAATGCGGGCGCGCGCTCGGGCTCTCCACGACCATCCTTGGAGGCAGAATGGCAGTCAGACGTCTCAGAAACTGGCACCGAGCGGGCCCCGCGATCGCGACCGCCGCGATCCTCTCGGGGCTCTCCGCGCAAGGCTGCGGAGGCAGCGACACGGGGTCGAGCAACGGCGGCTCCACGACCACGACGACGACGAGCTCCACCGCGACGGGCGGCACCGGCGGGACCGGCGGAGCGACCGGCGGGACCGGCGGATCCACGGGCGGCGGCGCCCCTTCCGTGCAGGAGGCCGCGAAGGCGAAGGCCTTCGACTCGACCCCGGACTCGGCGGGAGAGGTGATCTACTTCACCGCTTCCGGCGACGAGGGGCCGGCCGTATACAGCGTGCCTGCGGACGGCGGCACGGTGACGAAGGTGTTCGCGGGCGATCCGCTCGCGGCGCCCCTCGGCATCTCGATCAGCAACGACGACAAGACGCTCTTCGTCGCGGATCCGGGCGCGGAGGCGAACGTCGACGACCCGAAGACGGCGCTCGGCGCGATCTTCTCGATCCCCGCGGGCGGCGGCACGCCGACGGTGCTGAACGGCTCCTCGGGCACGATGCCGCGCGGCGTGGACATCGGCGATGACGGCGGCGAAGAGACGCTCTTCTTCACCGGCGTCGACGGGACGGGCAAGGCCGGCGTCTTCAAGATGCCCGTCGGAGGCGGCACGCCGAGCGCGGTCGCCGTCGGCGCGCCGTTCGTGGATCCGAGCGGGATCGCCGTCGGAAAGACGCAGACGTTCGTGACGGACACCGTGTCTTCGGCGACGAAGATGGGCGCCGTCATCGTGATCGCGAACGGGGAAGCGTCGGTGTTTCTGCCGGAGATCGGCGTCGGTTATCCGACCGGCGTCGCGCTCAGCGCGGACGAGAAGACCCTGTATCTCTCGGGGATCGATCCGGACACTGGCACCGACGTCGTGCTCGTCGTGGACGTCGCGACGAAGAACGTGACGCCCTTCAACGGCGGCGACGTGGGCAAGAACCGCGACGCCGCGGGGCTGCACCGCGCGCGGAAGACCGACGTCTTCTCGTGGGCGGATCTCTCGGCGGGCAACGGCGCGGGCGGCGTCTACAGGGTCACGTTCAAGTGAAGGAAAGCGGAGGAACAACCACCATGATGAAGCGTGTTTCGTGGGCGGTCGCCGCCCTTCTCTCTCTGGGCGTGACGGGCATCTCCGGGGTCGCGATGGCCTCCAGTCACCGGGAAGCGCCGGCGATCGCGGAGGATCCGGCGGCGGACAACACCGATCTCTACGCCTTCGTCGACGCGGCGGGGCAGAACCTGATCGTGCTCGCCAACTACATCCCTCTGGAGGAGCCGGCCGGCGGCCCGAACTTCCACAAGTTCTCCGACGACGTGCTCTACGAGATCCACCTCGTGCGCGGCGGCTCGGATTTGAAGGAGAAGCTGAAGTACCAGATCCGCTTCAGCACGGCGCCGTTCGAGTACAAGGACCCGGCGGACATGGCCGCTCCCGTCGGCGGAGGCAAGGAGTTCTTCTCGCAGATCGCGGGCGGCGCGCAGACGTTCACGGTGACCAAGGTCACGGGGAACATGAGCAAGGACATCGCGGTCAACGTGCCTGTCGCCCCGCCGAACATCGGGCCTCGGACGAACTCGATCGCCTATCAGATCCCGGGCGGCACGACGTACGAG
>JAXLYM010000039.1:0-50049 GCA_046351455.1 Polyangiaceae bacterium | reverse complement strand
ATTCGGATCCTCGAACACGAAGTCGGCCCCTGCCGGCGTGAGCCGCCGCCCGCCCGCGAGGATGCGCACGTTCGGATCGTCCGGATCGATCCCCGCGTACTTCGCCGCATCCCCGCTCGGCGCGGTCGCGGTGCATTTGCCCTGCACGGGAGTCGGAGGCGTCCCGTCCCAGGCGCCGCAGCTCTCCGCGTGCGGGAGATCGGCCCACGCGCCGAGGTTCTGACAGGCGTAGTCCGAGGCCACCTCGGGGCAACTGCCTGTCGGACACTGGTACACGCACGTCGGCGGCACGTACGAGAACTCGTCCGGATCCGGGCCGGATCCGCCTGTCCCGGTGGTCGTCGTCGTGCCCGCTCCGCCGCCCGTGCTCGTCGATCCCGAGGTCGTCTCGGCGTCTCCGCACCCGGCGGCGCTCGCGAAGAGGATCCACAAAAACGGCGCGGCGAAGGCAGCTCTCATCGGAGCAGGATACGCGAACTACAGCGGACGGCGGATCCTCCGCAGGTCCTCGGTGAGCGCCATCACGCGCTGCCGCCCCTCCGCGTTCTCGACGAGCGTCCACGTGTCGTACTGGCGCTCTCGCCCGACGGCCGCGAGGAGGATGTCGGCCGCGCGCTCCGCCGCGAGCAGGTTGTCGTGCCGCCCCGGCATCTCCAGCACCACCGCGCGCGCGCCGAGATCGTCCGCCGTCCGCAGGATGCGCTCCGCGAGCACCTCCATCACGCGCTCGTCGAACGTGGCCCGCGGCCCCGCGCCGAAGATCACGATCTTCTCGAACGGCAGGCGCGGCTTGCCCGGCAGGAGCACCGTCTCGCCGAGCTGTCCGGTGATGCGGCCGCGCCGCTCCAGGCTCGAAATCCAGCCTCCGAGGCGGAAATCGCAGAGGCCCGCGACGCCGTGGCTCGGCCGCGAGTCGCTCCAGACCGAGCACATCAAGACCTCCGAGTCGAGCTCGTCGAGGTGCGTGAGCGTCGGGTTGACGAAGCGCAGATCCATTCAGACGCTGATGGCGCCCTTGCGGAAGTCGCTGCGCGCGATCTTCACGTTGATGCACGCGGGCCGCTTGCTCGCGAAGGCCGCGTCGAGCGCCGGCCCCAGCTCGTCGATGCTCTCCACGTACGCGCCGAAGCCGCCGAACGCCTCGACGACCTTCTCGTAGCGGCTGTAGTCGAGGCTCGTCGCGGGCGCGCGCTCGGCGCCGTAGAGGTCGAGCTGACCGCGCCGGATCTGCATCCACGCCGCGTCGTTGCCGATGATCGCGATCACCGGGATCCCTTGCCGCGCCATCGCCTCGAATTCGAGCGCGTGGAAGCCGAACGAGCCGTCGCCGTAGATGAGCACCACGTTCGCGTCCGGCCGGAGCAGCTTCGCCGCCATCGCGTAACCGGGGCCGACGCCGAGCGTGCCGAGCGGACCCGGATCCATCCAGAGCTGCGGCCACTCCATCTTGAGCACGTACGCCGCGGTCGCGACGAAGTCGCCGCCGTCGCCGATCACGATGTCGTTCGGCCCGAGGCGCTTTCCGATCTCCGAGCACACGCGCAGCGGGTTCGGCGGGTTCGTCTCCGACGCGATCTCCGGCGCCATCTTCGCGCGCGATTTCTCCTCGCTGGCGCGGATCGTCGCGAGCCATTCGGGTGCGCTCTTCGCCCCCACTTCTGCGAGCAGCTGATCGAGCACGATGCCCGAGTCGCCGTCGATCGCGACGTCGATGCGCCGGTTGCGTCCGAGCTCCGCGCCGTCGAGATCCACCTGCACGACCTTCGCGTTCGGGTTGATCGCGCGCCCGTACTCCAGGCGGAAATCGAACGGCGTCCCGAGCACGATGCAGAGATCCGTCTGCGCGAGCGCCGCCTTGCGTGAGCGCGACATCAGGTTCGGGTGCGCGTACGGGAGCGCGCCGCGCGCCATCCCGTTCAAGTAGTACGGCGCCTGGATCGCGTCCGCGAACGCCTTCAGCCCCTCGCGCTTCGGCGACCACCGGAGCTGCGTGCCGACGATGAACATGGGCCGCTGCGACGCGCGCAAAAGCTCCGCCGTGTGCTTGATCAGCGCCGGATCGCCGCCCGGCCGAGGGGGCGCTGCGGGCGCGGTGGCCGGCGCGGCGTCGTCCGCGTAGTTCATCAGGAGATCGAGCGGGATCTCCAGGAACACCGGCCCCGGCACGTTCGCCTGCGCGATGCGCATGGCCGAGTCGATGTACTCCTGGATGCGATCGGTCGACGGGATCGCGACGCTCCACTTCGTGATGGGCCGCATCAGCTCGACGTGGTTCATGTCCTGGAGCGAGCCCATGTCCTGCAAAATGCGAGGTCCCGCGCCGCCGAGCACGATCATCGGGATGCCGGCGCGCTGCGCGTTCGCGACGGCCGTGACGACGTCGGTGACGCCGGGCCCCGCGGTGACGGCGCAGACGCCGGGCTTCCCCGTGACGCGCGCGTACCCGTCGGCTGCGTGGCCGGCGGTCTGCTCGTGCCGCACGTCGACCACGCGGATCCCGTCATCGAGACACCCGTCGTAGATCGCCTGGATGTGGCCGCCGCAGAGCGTGAAGAGGTGCGTGACACCGTGGCGCGCGAGCGCCTTCGAAACGAGCCTACCGCCGTGAACCTGCGCCATCCCCGGCCCATACGACAGAAGCCTTCGGAAGGCATCATCGCGTTGATTTACAAGGGGCGCCACTGGGAGGCCGGAGCCCGCTCAGCGGAGGCACCGCGGAGCTTGGCTCCGCGGAGTCCGTAGCTGAGTGGGCGCAGGCCTCGACGTTTTTACAAGGGGGCTCCGCCCCCTCGTATCACTCCCCCGCGGACGAAACGAACCGTCGGAACGGGCTTCGACGAGGAAGAACGCCGCGAGCACGAGCTTGCCGACGACGTCTGTTGATGAGCGGCGGCGCGGGTGAAATCATCGGCCCCCCACTCGCAGGAGCCTTCACGTGACAAGGACCACGCTCATCACCGCCGCCGCGATCGCGATCGCGACCTCCTTCGGCTCCGGCTGCCGCCACGCCGACGTGAGCTCGCCCGGCGCGCGTTACGCCGCGCTCGAGAGCCCGGACGAAGACGATCGCCGCGCCGCCATCAAGGAGATGCTGCAGACCGGCGGCGCGCATCCGCAGGAGGTGCCGATGGTGATCGAGGCCCTCAAGCGCGAGCCGGACCCGAAGAACTACGGCATGATGCTGCTCCTCCTCGGCAAGAGCGGCGCCCCCGAGGCGAAGCCGTTCATCGACGCCAACATCGAGAACCCGAACAAGTTCGTCCGCGAGCGAGCCTTCGCCGCGCGCGAGATGTGGGTGAAGACGCACGTCAACTACGCGCCCGCCGGCCCGCCCGCCGGCGCGCCGCAGCCGCCCGACACCGCCGGCCCGCAGCCCGATCAAGGCGGCGAACCGCCGCAGCTCCCGCCGCCCCCGCCCGGCTCCCCGCCCCCGCCGCAGCCGCCGCCCGGACAGGACATCTAGCGAACGGTCACGCCGTCACGAAGCGCCACGCGCCGCGGCGCCATAGCCAGCCGAGCAGCGCCGCGCGGCAGATCCAGTCGAGGCCGCTGCCCATCCACACGCCGACGAGGCCGAGATCGAGCGTCACGGCGAACAGCCACGTCGCCGACAGCCGCACCACGAACGAGCACGCCGCCATCACCGCGAGCACCGTGCGCGTGTCGCCCGCGCCGCGCAGCGACATCCCGATCACCGTCGCGAACGCCATGAACGGCTGCGCCACCGCCGCGACGAGCAGCGTCTTCGCGCCGAGATCCACGATCGCCGGGTCCTCCGTGAACACCGCCGCCAGCGCCCGCGGGAACAGCGCGAAGAGCAATCCGAACGCCGTCAGCATCGCCGTCGCGAGGCCCGCCGCGAGCCAGCCCGCGCTCGCCGCGTCGCCCGTGCGCCGCTTGCCGAGCTTCTGCGCCACGATCGCGCCCGCCGCGACGCCGAGGCCGTCCGCCGAGAGGAAGCTCACCGCTTCGATGCTGATGAGGCCCTGGTTCGCCGCCATCGCCGCCGCGCCGAGCAGGCCGATGATCGCGACGAACGCGACGTACGACACGTGGTACACGGCCTTCTCGCCGAACGCCGGGATCGACACCTTGAGCACGCGGCGGAACGCGGGCCCCACCTCCGACCAGCCGACCTCGCGCACGGGCAGCGGGCTGCGCTTCGAGAGGAGCACCGACGTGAGCACGAGGCCCTCGATCGCCATCGTCGCCGCCGCGCCCACCGCCGCGCCGCGCACGCCCATCTCCGGGAAGCCGAGCTTGCCGAAGATCAAGACCGCCGACAGCCCGAGGTTCGCGACGCTGCCGAGGCCCGCGACGTAGAGCGGCGTGCGCGTGTCGCCCGAGGCCTGCAGCGCCGCCGCGGCCGTCGCCTCCAGGAACGCGAGCGGGAACAGCGGCAGCACCACGTGCAGGTACGCGCCGGCATCGAGGAGCACCGCCGTCTCCGCGCGCGGGAACAGGAGCCGCAAGAACGAGCCGTTCGCGAGCAGGAACACCGCCGCCACCGCGACGCCCGCCGCGAACGCGAACACGAGCGCGCCCCGCACCGCGCGCGCCGCCTCCAGCCGATCGCCCGCGCCGATCGAGCGCGCCACGATCGCGAGCGTGCCCGCGGAGAACGCCGTGAACAGCGAGTAGAACGTCCACGTCAGCGTCGTCGAGATCTGCAGCGACGCGAGCCCCGTCGCCGAGTGCTGCCCCACCAGCACGCGCCCGGTGAAGAACACCGTCGTGATGAGGAGCATGTGCGTGATCGCCGGCCACGCGAGCGCCCACACTTCGGCGGCGAGCCTCCGGGTCGCGGGCGACGCGAGCGTGGGTGGGCGGGCCTCATCGAGCGCGAGCGCGGGCACGGACATGGGCGGCGCAACGCGATCCGAAACCTCGGCCATTCCGGCGCGATGATGGATCGGGACGTCGCCGGTGGTCACGTTTGCTGCGGGGTCGATGGTGGTCACGGGCGAGGCTTGGAGACGTCGGGCACCGGCGTGAGCGGCCGGATCTCACCCAGCTCGACCTCGCCGCGCCGCACGAGCACGGCGCGGAACGAGAGCGCGCGATCCGCCTTCCCGTCCCCGTCGTCATCGAGCCACGCGACGCCGCGGCCCTCGCTCGGTTGCATGGTGACCTGCCACTGAATCTGGAAGCGCTGCGGCTTCGACTCTCGGTACTTCAAGCACGAGAAGACCGGCGAACGGTAGTCCCGCGCGGCGCTCTTGTACGCGCCGCCGCGCAGCGCCGCGAGCTTTTCCGGCACCGCCGGGGAGGTGCCGGGCAGCACGTGGATGACGTCTCGAACACAGGTGCCGAGCCCTTCCCGGAGACGCGAAAGAGCTTCCTTTGCCTCGAATTCAGGCGTTCCAGGCGGGGCGGGAGGAGCGCCGGATGTCTCAGACGGCCTGTTTCCTGTCTCAGACGGCCTGTTTCCTGTCCCAGACGGCACAGATCCTGTCTCAGACGACGAGCCGAGCGTCTCAGACGGCACATTCGATGTCTCGGACGGCGCACCGCTCACACCGGATGGCCCAGCCGTGCCACCCGGCCCCTTGCGGAGCATCACGAAGGCCGCGCCGGCCGACCCCGTGAGCAGCGCGAGCGCCGCGACCCCGAGAAACAGCTTGGTGTTGCGGGCCGCGCGCACCTGCCGTCGCGACGGCGCGAGCTGGGTCTGCGCCCACACCGGAACGTCCGCGCGCGAGGACGCGGGCGCAGGAGCCGCCCCGAAGCTCGGCGCGGGCGCAGCGGGCGCAGGAGGCGCACCGAACGTCGGCGGAGGCGCACCGAACGTCGGCGCCGCGGGAGGCGCACCGAACGTCGGCGCGGTTTGCGGCGCGGTGATCTTCGGCGCGGCGGGCGCGGTCGGGAACAGGTCCGCCGTCAGCACGACGGTCGGCTCGCTGAGACGCGAAGGAACCGGCGCGAGCGGCACGTGCGTGGGCGGCACCACCATGCGCGCGGCCCCCGGCGGCAGCACGGAGATCGGCGGCGCTTCGACCGGAGGCATCGGCGCGGTCACGTTCGGGCTCGACGGGGCGCTTCGCTCCGGCGCGAGCAGCGCGTCGATCTCTTCGCCGCCCATCGCCGCGGTGTCGGCCTCTTCCTGCGCGCGCGGCGTGTCGTCGCGAGGGCGCGTCTTGTCGACGAGGGCGGCCAGCTCGGAGGCGGGCACCTCGCGCGTGATCGACGAAAGCGGCAGGCGCGCGCCGGGCGGACGCGCATCCGAGGACGACACGCCCGCGAGCATAGGCGAAACGTGCCGCCCGCGACGAGGCCCCACGCGACGCTTTCACATCGTGTCTTTCAGCCGCGGTGCGGTTGGCCTACGGACCTTCGCATGAAGCTCGGCACGCGCCTCGCGAACCTCGTCATCTCCGACATCCGCTCGATGAGCCTCGCGTGCGAGGCCGTGGGCGGCATCAACCTCGGGCAAGGGATCTGCGATCTGCCGACGCCCCCCACGGTCGCGCACGCCGCGATCGACGCGATCCAGAGGAACCGCGTCGTCTACACCGCGCCGAACGGCATCCTGCCGCTGCGCACCGCGATCGCGAACAAGGTCGAGCGCTGGTACGGCCTCAAATACGACCCGGCGAGCGAGGTGGTCGTCACGTCCGGCGCGACGGGCGGCTTCGCGGCGGCGTGCCTCGCGCTCTTCGATCCCGGCGACGAGATCATCCTGTTCGAGCCGTACTACGGCTACCACCTCAACACGGTGCTCTCGTTCGGTCTGAAGCCGGTGCTCGTCGCGACGAAGCCGCCGACGTGGGACGTGGATCCGGAGGCGTTGCGCGCCGCGATCACGCCGAGGACGCGCGCGATCCTGGTGTGCACGCCCGCGAACCCGAGCGGCAAGGTGTGGTCGGAGGCGGAGCTCGATCTGGTCGCGTCGCTGTGCGAGGAGCACGACCTGCTCGCGATCACGGACGAGATCTACGAGCACATGGTCTACGACGGAAAGAAGCACATCCCGCTCTGCACGCGCGCGAAGGCGAAGGACCGCACGGTGTCGCTCAGCGGCTTCTCGAAGACGTTCGCGGTGACGGGCTGGCGCCTCGGTTACCTGACGGCCCCGCCCGAGATCGCGCGCCGGATCACGATCACGCACGACCTGCTCTACGTGTGCGCGCCGACCCCGCTGCAGCACGCGATGGTGGCGGCGCTGGAGATGCCGCTCGCCTACTACCACCAGCTCGAAGCCTCGTATTTGCGCAAGCGAACCATCTTGTGCGACGCCCTCCAGGACGCGGGCCTCACGCCGTACGTCCCGGCCGGCGCGTACTACGTGCTCGCGGACATCCAGAAGATCGGCGCCCCGAACGCGAAGGCCGCCGCGATGACGATCCTGGAGCGCGCCCGCATCGCGAGCGTCCCCGGCACCTCGTTCTACGCGAACCCCGTCGGCGAGACGCTGGTGCGCTTCTGCTACGCGAAGGAAGAAGACGTGCTGGAAGAGGCGGCCCGCCGCCTGCGCGCGCTCTGAACGATCAGGCGAGATCCGCCGGGCGCCTGCTCACGTGCGCGACGCCCTCGCGCATGTCTTCGATGAGCACCGCTTCGCCTCGCGCGATCTCGTCCTCGTCCGTCGTCGCGATGAAGTCGACGACCTGGCCTTGCAGCTCGATGCGGACCTTGCCGAGCGAGCCCTTCTGGCACGCCGCGACCGCGCGGCCGACGCGGCCCACCGCCTGGCTCGCGTGCGCCGTCGACGTGACGCTGCCCTTGTTCATCGCGCGGAACGAGAGCGCCGCCACCACGCCCGACGTGAGGCCCGTCGGCACCGCGATCAGGAACGTGAGGATGGGACCGACCGTGCTCACGTAGTGCAGGAGCGCGCCGCTCAAGCCGAAGCCGAGCGCCGTGAACACCCAGAAGCGCGTGCTCAAGAAGAGGCCGACCACGCCCTCGTCCCCCTCGACGCGCGCTCCGTTCGTGCCGATGTCGCGGCCCACGCCGCCGTTCTCGTGCCCCGGCGCCGCGCCGTGACCGCCGCCCGCGTCGTGCATGCGACCGAAGCCGATCTGCACGAGCAAGATGCCGAGACCCGCGACGAGCGCGAACAGGTACAAAAGCCCCATACCGCGCAGCGTAACTCACCGCGCACCGCCCGGCGAAGCCGACACGCATTCCGCCGCCCCTCGCGCGCCGCGCCGCGGCGTGAAAACGACCTCCACGGAGAGACATTCTCCGTCTGTTCTCCAGCGCTTCTCCGGTGTTCGCCGGTCGGGATCCGCGGTAGGCCGAAAAGCATGCGCGCTTTGATCAAACGGGCTTCTCTCGCGACTCTCCTCCTCTCGTTGCCCGCGCTCGCCTACGGGTGCAGCGACGGCGACACCGGGTCGTCCGGCGACACCACGACGACGACCACCACCACGACGACGGCCGATGTCACGGTCGGGCCGCTCGGCGCCCGGGACGATCTCCCGGTCGACGAGCAGCTCACGCTCGACAACCTCTCCGCCCCCGTCGACATCGTCCGCGACAAATTCGGCCGGCCCCACATCTACGCCGCCACCATCGCCGACGCGATGCGGGCCGAGGGCTACATCGTCGCGCGCGATCGCACCCTCCAGCTCGAGATCCTGCGCCGCCTCTCGGAGGGGCGCATGGCCGAGATCCTCGGCATCGCGGACGACACGCTCGTCGACACGGACATCACGTTCCGCCACATCGGCCTGCACCGCACCGCCAAGAAGCAGTACGCCGCGCTCAAGGACGGCGACCCGTTGAAGGCGAACCTCGACGCCTTCTCCGACGGCGTCACGCAGGCGTACCACATGCTGCAGAGCGGCAAGCTGCACCTGCCGAACGCGATCATCGGCATCACGCCCGACTTCTTCACCGACTGGCACGGCGACGACACGCTCGCGATCGGGCGCCTGCAGACGTTCCTGCTCTCGTACGACGGCGACGGCGACGTCTCGAACCAGGAGGTGCTCGACTCCGCGCGCCTCACGTTCAGCGCCGGCGCGATGGATCCGCTCGCCGTGAAGCGCGCCGGCATCGAGCGCGACCTCGTGCAGTTCGCCCCCGCGACGAAGGCCACGACGACGACCGGCTACCCGGCGATGGGCGTCAAATCGTACCAGCCGAACAAGGGCCCCACGCCGCAGGCGCCGAAGAAGGGCTCGCCGAGCACGCTCACGAAGGCCGAATTGGAGAAGCGCATCGCGCGCGCGGCGCAGGCGCACGGCTACATCGCCGCGGTGAAGCGCGTGCACGATCTGCTCGCGAGCGAGGGCTTCGGCTCCAACAACTGGGGCGTGATGCCCTCGAAGAGCGCGAGCGGTCACACGCTCATCGCGAGCGATCCGCACCTCAACCTGACGGCGCCCGCGATCTTCTACCCGGTGTCGATCGACGTGAAGAGCGACACGGAGACGCTGCAGGTCGGCGGCGTCGCGTTCCCGGGCATCCCCGGCATCATCCTCGGTCACAACGCGAACGTCGCGTGGGGCGCCACGGTCGCCGGCTACGACGTCGCGGACGCCTACGCCGAGGAGCTCACCGCCGACGGCAAGAGCGTCAAGTTCAAGGGCCAGGACGTGCCGATCGAGGTCATCGAGGAGCCGATCGTGATCCAGGGTCAGAAAGATCCGCTCGTGTACAAGGTGATGAACGTGCCCCACCACGGGCCGATCCTCCCGACGATCGGCGCGAACCACCAGATCCTCGATCCGGATCCGGCGAAGGGCGCGATCAGCATCAAGTGGACGGGCCTCGAACCGACGGACGAGGTCGCGGCGGTGTTCAAGCTGCTCCAGGCGAAGAACGTCGACGACGCGTACCAGGCGCTGCAGAGCTTCGGCGTCGGCGCGCAGAACTGGATGATCGGCGACACGTCCGGCAACGTGCTGTGGACGTCGCACGCGCTCGTGCCGACCCGCGATCCGAAGGCGTTCGCGTGGGACGCCGCGACGTACACCGGGAGCTTGCCGTGCTTCACGCTGCCGGGCGACGGCTCCGCGGAGTGGACCGGCTTCCTCGCCGACGCGCTCGTGCCGTGGGTGAAGAACCCCGACCAGGGCTACATCTCGACCGCGAACAACGATCCGATCGGCGACACGCTCGACAACGATCCCTCGAACGACAAGCTGCCGGACGGCACGCCGATGTACCTCGCGAGCCAGTTCGACATCGGCTTCCGCGAGGACCGCATCCACACGCGCCTCGAAGAGAAGGCGACGCTCAGCACCGACGACATGGCCTCGATTCAGGCGGACCACCAGTCGGTGGTGGGCATGCGCGCGGTGGCCCCGCTCGTCACGGCGCTCACGCACGCGCTCGACGAGAAGAAGACGCCCGGCTCGCACGCGGACCTGACGAAGATCGTGGGCGACGCGGCGTTCGACGTGACGCGCATCACCGAGGCGCGCGACATGCTCGACGCGTGGGTCAAGGCGGGCGCGGACGCGGCCTCCGGCGTGGATCCGACGACGAACAAGCCGCTCGACGCGGCGTCGCAGGAGTCGAAGGACGCGCAGGCGGCGCTGCTCTTCAACGTGTGGTTCGTGCACGCGCTGCGCCGCACGATGGGCGACGAGCTCGGCGCGATGGGCTACTCGTCGATCGGCCGCGAGCAGGAGACGAAGGGCTTCCTGCACCTCCTGGAGAAGGCGCCCGCGGAGCTCGCGACGTACGACGCGGCGACCGGCGACAGCGCGATCTGGGACGACATGGGCACGGCCGACGTCGAGTCGCGCGAGGAGCGCCTCGTACGCGCGATGCTCGACACGTTCGGCTGGGTCGACGCGCAGGGCAAGCTCGCGGATCTGCGGTGGGGCAACTACCACACGATCCGGTTCACCGCGCTCGTCTCGATCTACGGCGATCTCTCGATCCCGCAGGCGAGCGACAAGACGTTCCCGGACGGCTTCCCGCGGCCGGGCGACTCGTTCGGCGTCGACAACTCCGACTACGGCTTCAACCTCGGCGCGATGGCGGGGCTCAACTTCTCGTACAACCACGGCCCGTCGCAGCGCTTCGTGATCGACCTCGATCCGGCCGGTCTCAAGGTCTACAACGCGCTCCCGGGCGGCAACGTGTGGGACAGCGCGAGCCCGCACTTCGCGGACGAAGCGGAGATGTGGCGCCGCAACCAGAACCACCCCGTTCCCTTCACGGTCGACGAGGTCGTGGCCGCGAAGGAGTCGCGCTGGGTGCTGTCCTCCGCTGCCAAGTAGGGAGAGCCCGCCGCGTCATGCTCCGCTTCGATTGACGCAGCGGGGCGTGACGCGCGCTTCATGGGCCATCGATCGCGCGCACGCGCGTCCCAGCGCGGCGCAGGCGAGCGCCTGCGAATTCCACCGATGACACGGTTGTCAGGGGGCGCGATCATCCGACGCTTGTTGGGCGGCTCGATCGCGCAGGATCTCGGCGCGCGCTCCTGGGTGGCCCGTCGCGTGCACAAGGCGACACGCAGTTCGTTACCGGAGGCTTCATGAATCGACTTGCGAAGATGATCGCCGTCGCCGCGCCGCTCGCCGCTGCGACCTTTCTGCACCACGGAGATGCGAGCGCGTGCGGCGGCTGTTTCCACCCGCCGACGTCCAGCACCGTCGTGAGCGGGCACCGGATGGCGCTCTCCGTCTCGATGACGCGCACCGTCCTGTGGGACCAGATCCAGTACCAGGGCGACCCGACGGAGTTCTCGTGGGTGCTCCCGATCAAGCCCGGCGCGCGCATCGAAGAGGCCGATCCGGCCTGGTTCGAGACGCTCGACGCCTCGACCGACACCGTCGTGCAAGCGCCCGAGCTCGACTGCTCCGGAGGCGCGTTCGGCTGCGGCAGCTCCAACTTCGGCGGCGCGGTCAACTACGCCGAGGGCGACTCCGGCGGCGAGGACCCCGGCCACGTCACCGTCGTGAAGCAAGAGGTCGTCGGCCCGTACGAGGCGGTGACGCTCAGCTCGCAGGATCCAGGGGCGCTCGCGGCCTGGCTCACGAGCCACGGCTACGACATCCCGGACGACATCCAGCCCATCATCAGCGCGTACGTGAACGAGGGCTTCGACTTCATCGCGCTGCGCCTCATCCCCGGCAACGGCGTGAACCTGATGAAGCCGGTGCGCGTGATCACGGACGGCGCGAGCCCCGTGCTGCCGCTGCGCATGGTCTCGGCCGGCACCGGCGCGTACACGTCGATCGTGCTCTACGTGATCGGCGAGGGGCGCTGGGAGACGAAGGGCTACATCAACAAGGTCGTGCCCGAGAACCAGATCGTGTGGGACGGCGGGGCGAACACCTCCAACTACGCCGAGCTGCGCCAGAACCTGCTGAGCCCGGCGGGCGGCCTCGCGTGGCTCACCACGTACGCGAAGAAGAACACGCTCGTGGACAGCATCGACCCGGACTTCGGCGACTACGGCAACGGCATGGCCGACACGTACGTGTACACGCTGCAGGATCCGAGCGGCACGAACTACAGCGACATCCAGACGTGCCTCCAGACGATCGACGCCGTCGACAAGGCCCAGCTCGTCGTCGACACGTGCGATCCGAGCGGGATGACGTGCTCGGATCCGCCCGCCGGGCAGACGGACGCGCGCAAGTTCGCGTGCGGCGCGCTCACCGATCTGTCGACCGCGCTCGTGGGCATGCACCCGAAGGACGTGTGGGTGACGCGCCTCGAAGGGAACCTGCCGCACTACGCGCTCGCGAACGACATGGAGCTGCAGGCGAGCGCGGATCAGGGCGAGGTGAACAACTTCCACGTGGCCGAGAGCGCGGTGGACTACGAGTGCCCGTCGGCGCCCGCGCCGTTCGCGACGAAGAGCAACAAGACGCCGAGCAAGCCTTCGGGCGGCGGCGACGGGACGCCGCTGGTGATCGTCGGCCTCGGCGCGATGGCGGCGCTGCTCACGATGCGCCGCGCGCGCGCCCGGCTCGCCTCGCAGGCGTGACGCTCTCCGGTTCGCCTGGATCTCCAGGAAAATGGCGGACCGTTCCCCTCAAATTCGCCGAACGCGCCGGGCCTTGACTATAGTGGCGCGCTGAGGACGACATCGCCGTCCCCTTCATCGGCAGCCTCCCCCGTGGCACGTACCCTCGAAAGCACCGGCGACATCGAGACCATCAGCCAGACCGATCCGGTCACGACCGGCGACACGGTCAAGCTCGTCTTCCGCGCCGAGGATGACGCCGAGCCCCCGTTCACGGTGAAGATCAAGTCTCCGAGCGGCAAGGTGATCCTGGAGCGCGTGCTGCGCGAGCTGCCGACGGGCAAGCCGCAGAGCGCGGCCCCGCTGACGTTCACGGTCTCCGCGACGGGCGACTACCGCATCGAGATCAAGCGCCTGAACGGCAAGGAACGCGGCGACGCGATCCTCCGCGTCGGATAGCGTTATTTGCTCGGCGTGGGGGCGGCGGGCGAGCCGTTCGTGAGCACGGTGGACGGGTCCGGCGCGCGCGTGAGCATCAGGCCGAGGATGACCATGCCGAAGAGCATCAGCGTCACGACCGTGCCGAGGATCGCGAACATGACGCCGACGGGGCGGCGGGACGCCTTCACGGGCGCAGAGGAAGCGGATGCAGCGAGCGGAGCAGGTACGGACTCCATGAGGACCTCGCGGCGACACTACCGAAGCGCGACGCGGCGAGTAAACCGAGGGATCTTCGCGCGATAGGGAATTTTTTCGCGGACCGGGCGGCGTCTCTCCAACGCGGCCTCAGAACCACTTCTCTTTGGTGCCGGTGGGCGTAGGGGCGGGACTGGGCTTGAGCTTCGTGGTGGTCGCAGAGCTTGAGGTGGTGGTGCTCGTGGTGGTGCCGCTCGGTTCGGGGGCGCTCGTCGTCGATGTGACGGGCGCAGGCTCGCTCGGCGTGACGGCGGGCGCCGCAGAGTTGAGCGAGAGCGGCTCGCTGCTGAGCGAGGCCGTGGTCACGGTCGGCTTGCGCGTGAGCATCAGCCCCACGATCACCATGCCGAACAGCATCAGCGTGACGAGGACGCCGATGATCGCGAACGCGACGCCCGCAGGACGCTTCGACGCTGCCTGCGGAACGTTCGGAGGACCTGCGAACCCGCCGCCGGTGCCCGTGACGGGTCCGGTGATGGGCCCGCTCTCACTCGCGACGCCGTGCGGTCCGCTACCCGAGAGCGGGACGGTCGGCACAGGCACAGGCAACGGCGCGGTGACCCCTCCAGCGGTTGCGACGCCCGGGTTGGAGGCCCTCTCGGCTCCGGCGCTGAAGGTCGTCGCCGCGATCCCCGAGCGGCTGCCGGCGGCGAGATGGAAGGCGTCCACCATCTCCGCGATCGACTGGAAGCGCTGCGTCCGATCGCGCGAGAGGGCGCGGAGGAAGAACGTGTCCATCGCGGGCGGGAGATCCGGCGCGACGCGCGTCGCCTGCGGGATCGGATCGGTCAGGATCTTCGCGAGCACGGGCCCGATCTGATCGCCGGGGAACGGGAGCTGGCCGGTGACCATGCGGAACAGGATCACCCCCACGGACCAGATGTCGGTGCGGTGATCGAGGTCCTTCTCGGCGCGCACCTGCTCGGGGCTCATGTAGTGCGGCGAGCCCATGATCTCGCCTGTCTTCGTCGCGTCCCCGACGGCGGCGTGCTGCTCCTTGGCGATGCCGAAGTCGAGCACCTTCACCATCTCCTCGTCGTCCACGCGCGCGAGGAAGAGGTTCGCGGGCTTCAGATCGCGATGCGCGATTCCGGCCTCGTGCGCCTTGCGGAGCGCCTTCGCGGCCTGCGCGAGGACGCGCCCGGTGTCGGGGAGCCCCATGCGCCCGATGCGATGCAGCCGTTGGTTGAGGTCCTCGCCTTCGAGGAGCTCCATCACGAGGTAGGGCGCGTCAGCTTCGAATCCGTAGTCGGAGACGTGGACGACGTGCGGGCTCTTCAGGTTGGCGGCGGCGCGCGCTTCACGTTCGAAGCGCATGCGGTGTGCGGGAGACACCGCGAAGCTCGCATCGAGAAACTTGAGCGCCACCTCGGAGCCGAGCTGCACGTGCCGGGCGACCCAGACGCTGCCCATTCCCCCACGCGCGAGCGGTCGCTCGATACGGTACTTCCCACCGATGATGGCACCCGGGGCGGGCTGCATACAGACCTCGGGAAGAGGTTACAGGCACAAGAGGCGGCGGGCAAATTGCTACTTGCAAGCCCCCTGGTCGCAAAGGTGACCGGGATCGCAGACTTTGTCACAGGTACCGCAATGGTTAGGGTCCCACAGCACCTTTGTGCAAACCCCCGCGCAAGCGAACTGCGGTGTGTCGCACGAGCACATGAATCCGGGGGACATGTTGTGGCAAGTCTCGTTCACCCCACACATTGCCGTGCCATTCGTACACTCGTCGATGTCGATGCACGAGAAGGGACCGACACCCATGCACTGCCAGCCGGGCTCGATGTTGCAGTTTGGGTCGCAGCCGTCGTCCCACAACGTGTTGCCGTCGTCGCACGCCTCGATCGCGACGTTCTTCACGCCGTCGCCGCATCCCGCTATACATGTCACGCCATCGCCGCTGAAGCCCGGCTTACAGGCGCATCTGTACGAGCCTTTTGTGTTCACGCAGACGTTATTGGCAGGGCAGTCGTAGGCGCCCTTCGCGCACTCGTCGATGTCCACGCACGAAGCGGGACCTTCACCCATGCAGATCCAGCCAGGCTCGATGGTGCAGCTTGGGCTACAGCCATCGCCTGCCAGGAAGTTGTTGTCATCGCAGTTCTCGGTCGCGCTCTTCACGCCGTCGCCGCAGCCCGGCGTGCACGTGGTGCCATCACCGCTGAAGCCCGCATTGCAGACGCAGTAGAAGGCGCCAAAAGTGTTGAAACACGTCGCGTCCGCTGCGCAGTTGTCCTCCATCGTCTCGCACTCGTCGATCTCCGAGCACGAGCTGAGTCCCGCGCCGAAGCAACGCCATCCCGGCTCCTCTTGGCAGTCTTCCGAGCAACCGTCGCCCGAGGTTGTTCCGGTGTCGTCGCAGGTCTCGGGGGCCTCCAAGATGCCATCGCCGCACACCGCGCCGCTGCTTGTCTTATCTCCGCCAGCGCCGCCGAAAGTGCCAGAGTCGTCCGGCGGAGGAACCTCCGCGAGTAGCTCGCACCCCGCGATCGTGACGGTGCCTGCGATCACCAATGTTTCGATGATCCACCGCATAGCTCTGCCTCCGTTCGCCTCAGAAGTTGCCGTAAATGAGCGCTCCGCCCGGCGTAGGTACGAAGAGGATGCGACGCGCGCTCTTCTTGTTCGGCGCGTCCTCAATCGGCGGTTGCACCCACGCGACGATGCCCGCGATCGCCCCGATCGCCGCGAGGCTGAGCAAGGTGTCCGCCGCCGTTGCGAAGGTGTTTACCTCGTTCATCCGTTCGGTGGTCCTCGTACCGTGCAAGTAGTCCGACTGTTTCGCCAGGGTGAGGCCACCCAGCACGCCGCCCGCGATCAGCGCGATGCCCGCCGCGCTGAAAGCGACGTAGCTCACCACATGGCTCCCGCTCGATGGAGGCGATGGCAAGACGGGCTCCGACGTGTGTGACGCCGTGACCGTGGGCTGCGCCGTCGCCGTCGGAGTGAGTTGCGCCGTCGGCTGCGCGGTCGGGACCGCAGCGGTGGTCGTCGGCACAACAAAAGCAGTCGCCGTCGGTGTCCCGGTGGGGGGCGCGGACGCGATCGGCTCCAGCGTCTCCGTCTTCGCGTCGCCCTCCGCGAGCGTCAGCTTGGTGGTCATACGCCCTTGGTCCGGCCCGACGCCCGCGATCACGTGCGCCCCCGGATCGAGCTGCACCGCCTCACCGATCTTGGCCGGCTGCCCATCGAGCGTGACCCCCGTGACGACGCCCTTCACCTGGATCGTGAGCGTGGGGATCCGCTTCGTGAGGTCGGCCAGATCCTTCTTCGCGTCCGCCTGCGCAGAAAAAAACTCCTTCGGCGCGTACGCCGCGAGCTGCTCGGCGATCAGCGCTTCGAAGGTCGCCTTCGCCGCGAGCAACTTGCCCTGCTTCGCTTGCGCGCGGCCGATGTAGAGGCCGAACTTCGGGGCGTGAAACCATTTGTCGGCCTTCTGGAAGCCGGCGATCGCTTCGTCGTACTTGCCCGCGTTGAAATCCTCGAACGCGTTGTTGGCAGCTTCGGCGGCGACCTTCTTGGCATTCTCGATCTCGGTCGGCGTGGGCTGCGCGGACAACGGCGGCGCGAAGGTGCCGAGCACGAGCAACACGGTGCAGAAAAGCGATCTCATTCGCATGGGCCTCCCGGCGATCAAAGACGGATTCAGTCACTGGAGCCCCGACACTCCATTCCGGTCAGTCTCGCACGAGCGATGCGCAAAAGGAATACGGCGACACCCGCCGTTCCCACGCAGCCGAGCCGACCCGGCAGAATTTTTTCGCGCACGTTGAATGCTGTTCGTGTGGTGCCGTCAGAGCCTGCCGTGGGTGGTTGCGCGATCGCGCCACAGCATCTCTGAGCAGTCGCGCTCCCGTTCGGATCGATCGACTCGATCCGCTGAATGGCGTCCAGCATCTTCGGGCGCGAATGGGAGAGGTGCGCGCGACACACGGGGCATCCCCGGCGCTCCATCTGCGGATCGCCTTACCGACTCCTTCCTTCGTCTTCATGCTCGTTCGGAAAGGATCTCATCGTCATGGACACCTCGTTCTCCGCCTTGTCGTCGTTATTCAACTTCTACGTCTTCCCCACCGGCCGCCGCGTGTTCGCGCTCGGTCAGGTCGCCGCGAAGGCGAAGGCATCGGGGCACTCGGATCTCACGAAGCACTGCAACGCAGCCGTCGCTGAGGATCGAAAGTGCCTTGCGCTGGAGCGCAAGTGGGCCGGCGTCACCGCCGCTGCGAAGCGGAAGGTGGCGAGCATCCAGCCGCGTCCTAGCGAGCGCGTCCGCAAGCTCGACGGGCTTGTGGATCGCACGCTGACCGCGATCCGCGACAACGCCGAAAGCCAGCGGGCCGGCGCGGAAGACGACGACCCGATCCACGCGACCGTGACCAGCTTCCTTGGCGAGATCTTCCCGACCGGCGTCGGCGACGTGACGGCCTTGCCCTTCGTGGAGGAGCTGATCGCCGTCGAGGACATCCTCGACAAGACCTCGAAGCCCGAGGTGGCGAAGGTGATTGACGAGCTTCACTTGGGCACGTTGTTCGAGCGCCTCGCCGGGCTGACGAAGCAGTATCGCGCGGCCCTCCACGTGCCGGAAGAGCCGCCCGCGATGCTGTTCGACGAGGTGCGGAAGGCGCGCGTGAGCGGTGAGGAGCGGATGCTGGAGGCCGTCGCGATGATCTTGGGCAAGCACCCGTCCAGTTCGCCGAAGGACACGACGGCCCGCGCGGAGTTGCTGGAGCCCATCCTCAAGCAGAACGCTGCGATCGCCGTCACGATGAAGACGCGCGCGGTAGTCACGGACGTGAACCCCGAGACCGGTGAGCCCAGCGACGTCCCCGCGGACGAAACGACCGGCTCCGTCGCCACTCCCAAAGCGGCGCCCGCCAAGAACGGCTGAGCCTTCCTGCCCCTCGACCCTCAGCGCACGACCTCTTGGGGGTGCGGCGCTGGGGGTTGACCCTCAAATCACGACCCCTTGGACCTCCTCCGCTGGGGGTTGACCCTCAAATCACGACCTCTTGGACCCTCTTCGCTGGAGGTTGGCCCTGAAGTTCGCACGGTTTGGGGGTGCGGCGCTGGGGGTTCACTGGGGGACCAGGATGCTCGTCCAGCCCCACGTTGTGAGCGACGCTACGAAGGCGTCGGAGATCTCACCAAGCCAACGTGAACTCACATCGTGCAAGCGCCGGCGCCGTTGCAGTTGTTATTGGCGCCGTTGCACTCGCTCGCAGGATCGGTGCCGTTGGGGACGAAAGTGCAACTGCCGAGCGAGCCGGCCACGTTGCACGCTTTGCAGAGGCCCTGGCAATCGTCCGCGCAGCACACACCATCCGTGCAGAAGCCAGAGTCGCACTCACCCGCGTTGCCGCAGTTTTGTCCGAGGGGCTTGTTGCACGCGCCGTTGCCGTTGCACGACGAGCTCGCGCACTCGTTCGCAGGGTCCTGACCTAACGGGATGTTCGCGCACGTGCCCATCGATCCGACGAGGTTGCACGCCTTGCATGAACCGGCGCAGGAGCTGTTGCAGCACACGCCGTCAGCGCAGATAGCCGAGATGCAGTCGCTGGCGGCCGTGCAGCCGGTCCCATTCGGCAAGCCACACATACCGCTGCCGTCGCACAAGCCGGCGCCGGCGCACTCGTTCGCGGGGTCTTGCCCGGCGGGGATGTTCGTGCACGTGCCCATCGAGCCGGCGAGGTTGCACGCCCTGCACATGCCCTGACACGGCGACGCGCAACACACCATGTCCGCGCAGTAGCCCGACACGCACGCCGCCCCCGACATGCACGGCGTGCCGTTCGGATCCGTCGCGGCGCATTTGCTGTTCGCGTCGCAGAAGTTGCTCATGCAGTTCGAGCCAAGTCCCGCGCACTCTTTCCCGACGCCGCACTTGGGGCAGTTGGCGCCGCCGCAGTCGATGTCGGTCTCGGTACCATTCTGCATCCCGTCACCGCACTGGGCCGAGATACACGAGTGCGTGGCGGAATCGCACAAAGGCTTCGCCGGGTCTTTGCAGTCGCCGGCCACAAGGCACTCGACACAGTTGCCCGCACCGTCGCACACGCTGCCGCCGCCAAAGCTGCAGTTCGAGCCCGCGGCCCCTGGGATCGCCTGCGGACTGCCGTCCTCCGCACACCAGTCGACCGTGCACACGTTGCCATCGTCGAGCGCGTCCGTCGTGTCGAGCTCGTTCATGGCCTGTCCGCCCATACAAATGGACTTCTTGCAGTCGCCGGGAGTCTGCGTCGCGGCCGCAGTGCCGTCCTCCGCCGTTTTCGATCCGCAGACGTTCGCTTCGCACGTCGCGACCGTGCACGGATCCGACGGCGCAGGGCAATCGGCCGCCGTACAGCAGCCGTCGCATGTCATCGTGGCTTGACCGCCCACACCGCCCGCGGTGGTGGCGGCGCCGCCCGTGCCGCCGGTGAGCTTGCCCTCGTCGAATGGGAGGATCAGCTCGCAGCCACTCGCCGCTGCCAGGAGCAACGCGGCGCTCATCCCCACGGGCCACCACACGCTTCGAGACATCGTCACGACCTCCAACGAAAAGCACCGCGTCAGCACTCGGAGCCCCCGCGCGTTGGCACGAACCGCGCTTTGAGCCGCCCACGCGACCACGACTAAAAGGGAGTCCGCACCATCATGCCGCCGCTAGTCGGGCTCACCACGGGCATGATGAACGCGCCTGCCTTTGAGGGGTCTGCAGGGCGCGACGTGAGGAGGAAGACCGTGCCGAGCGCCGCGCCCACCAACGTGACCCCGAGGCCGATGTCGGTGACCAAGCCGAACGCGCGGCCGTCGTCCAGCGCGCCCTTCGTCGGGTGCGCGTTGTAGTCGTTGTACTTGCCGAGCGTGAGACCGCCGAAAACAGCGCCTGCGAGCAAGCCCGCTCCACCAATGCTGTACATCGCAATGGCGAGGCCAGGGACCCCTCCGCGTTGCTTCAGGCCCGCGAGCTCGGAGGCGTCGCTCGCCGATGTCGCGTCGGCGGTCCCGCTCTCGCCCGAAGCCGGCGGCGGAGGGATGCTCACTTCCAGGACGATCGACTGCGAGCGCCCCTCCGTGATGTCGACGTCGCGCTTGATCGGCGCGCGCCCCGCGAGCGTGACCGTGACCACGTGACGACCAGGATCCAGGCCGATCGATTTGCCTAGATCCGTCGCAGCAACGGCGGCGCCGTCAAGCGTCACGGAGGGGGTCTCACCCGTCGGAACGCCATTCAGCTCGATTCGCGCCGCAGGGATGCGCTTCTCCAGCTCGGCCAACTCCTTCTTCGCGTCGTTCTGCGCTGTGAAAAACTCGTCCGGCGCATACTGCGCGAGCTTCTCGTCGACGATGCTTTGGTACGTCGCTTTCGCCTGCAGCAGCTTGCCGAGCTTGGCCTGCGCGCGCGCGACGTAGAGCAAGAACTTCGGGACGTGGAACTTCTGATCGGCCTTCTGGAAAGCGTCGATCGCGTCCTGGTATTTTTCGCCGCGGTACGCCTCGACACCCTTATCGGCGATCGCGATCGCCTCTTTCTTGGCGGCCTCCAGCTCGGCCTTCTTCGGCTGGGCCAGCGCGGTGCCCGCCGCAAGAAAGAGCGCCAGCGTCGCGACGGTGATCCGGCGAAGGTTCATGGTCAGCTCCAAGCGCGCCGGGTCCCCCGAACGCGTGTGAATACAGCGTCGCACGGCATGCCTTACCTTGGAAGGCTCCAACGCATCGTCAAACCGAAGTCGGCTCCCATCGGACGGCGAGATCAGGCTGTAGTCTTCGGGCTCATTTCGGCACGCGATAGCCTCCATGCATGGCTCGCACGGCACCCGTACCGAACATCCCCGCGATCCCCGGCATGAACCCCGGCATCTTCGTCCTTGGCGGCGGCGGTGACGGCGGCGGCTCCGGGGAGGGCGGTGGGAAGGGGAAAGGAAAGGGCCAGGGCGCCGACGGCAAGAACGGCGGCAAGGACGCCAACGGAGGCGGCAAAGGCGCCGGTGCGTGCGGCCCTGGCAGCTCCAGCGGCTGCTCCGCCGGGCACGGCTCAAGCTCCGTGTCGAAGGGCGATCCCGTCGATGTGGCCACGGGTCGGGTCTACACGGTGCCTGCGACGGACCTCACCTTGCCCGGGCCGCTCACGCTCGATTTCACCCGGCGATACACCTCCGGCGCGCGCTACCTCGACGTCGGGCTCGGGTTCGGGTGGGCCTTCTCGCTCGGCTGGAGCATCACCGTGCGGCGGCGCACCATCGACGTCTGGAACGGCAACGGGATCGCCGTCACGTTCGACCAGCTCGCGCCGGGCGCCGAGAAGATCGGGCAGGAGGGCTTTCTGCTGCGCCGTGAGGCGGATGGATTCGTCGTCGACGCCGGAGACGAGCTGATTCGCACCTTCCGCGAGCCGCAAGAAGACGGTCACGTCTACCGGTTGACCGAGGTTCGCGACGCGAACGGCAACACCATCTCGCTGCGCTACGAGCAAGGGAAGCTCGTCGAGATCGTCGACGCCGTGGGCCGTCACGTTCGAGTCGTCACGAGCGCGGAGGGCCGCATCGAGGAGCTGCTCGTCAAGAACGCGGAGCACCAAGGGCGTCTCCTGCGCTTCGCTCGCTACTCCTACGACGACGCTGGCCACCTCGTCTCCGCCGTGGACGCGGACGGGAACGAGACGACGTACACGTACGACGAAGAGCACTTGCTGCGATCGCTCCGATACCCCACCGGGCTCGTGATCCAGTTCTGTTACGACGACCGCGGGCGCTGCGTGGAGACGTGGGGCGAGCGCGAGGAAGGTCCGGATCCGAGCCTCGATCCCGAGCTGCCCGCGACGCTGGCCGATGGGGAAACGAAGGCGCGCGGCGTGTTCCACGTTAAGCTCACCTTCGACGACGACTTCACCGAGGTCGTCGACGCCGACAGCGTGCAGCGGTTCTTCGTGAACCCGTTCGGCAAGCTCGACAAATCCGTGGGCGGCGCAGGCGGGGTCTACACGCGCACCTACGACGAGCACGGCCACGAGATCAGCCTGACGGATCCGCTCGGTGCGACGACGCAGTGGGAGCGTGACGAGCGCGGCCGCGTCCTCGCGATCGTGAACCGGCGCGGGTATCGGACGGAGATCCGGCGCGACGCGGAGGGGCGGATGATCGAGCTCGTCGACCAGGCGGGCCACACGACGCGCTACGTGCGCGACGCGCGCGGCAACCTGCGCACGGTGATGCTGCCCCTCGGGGTGACGAGCTGCTTCGAGTACGACGCGCGAGGCCTCGTGACAGCGGCGATCGCTCCGAACGGCGCCCGCACGGAGCACACGTACGACGCGCACGGGAACTGCGTCGAGATCCGCTACCCGAACGGCTCCACGCATCGCTACGCGTACGACTACCTCGGGCGGCTGGTCTCGCAGACGACGCCGCTCGGCGCGACCGCGACGTACAGCTACACGAACAGCGGCAAGCTCCAGGCGATGCGCGACTACGACGGAGGGGTGACGCGCCACACCTACGACGGCCTCGGCGATCTCGTGGAGGCGGTGGCCCCGAACGGCGCGCTCTACAAGCTCACGTGGGGCGGGTACCGCGCGCTGTGCCGGTACGACAAGCCGGATGGATCGTCCGTTCGCTTCTGGTTCGATCGCGAGGGCCGGCTGCGACGCGTGCGGAACGAGGTTGGCGGTGAGCACGTGTTCGAACGGGACGCCGGGGGACGCCTCATCGGAGAGCGGTTGCCAGACGGGCGTCACCTACGATTCGAGCGCGACCTCGCAGGCAACGTGGTGAAGATGGACGACGGCGCCGGCCGCATCACCGAGATGATCTACGACACGGCCGGGGAGATCGTGGAGCGCCGCTTCGACGACGGCACGGTGGAGACGACCACGCTCGACGAGCGCGGCGACGTTGTCGAGATCACCGACGGCGTGTCGACCGTGAAGTACCTCCGCGACGCGCTCCGCCATGTCGTGCGGGAGACGCAGATCGTGGACGGCGTCGAGCATGCGATCGATGTGAAGTATGACTCGCTGCTTCGGCGCGGAGAGGTGACGAGCTCTGCCGGGTTCTCGGAGCGGATCACGCGCGACGTGATGGGCCACGTTCGATCGCGGCTCTATGACGGCCGCTGGGAGGTGCGCGAGACGCCGAACGTGGAAGGCCTGCCGCTGGTGCGCGAGCTAGGCGGAGGCGCAGGCATCGAGAGCGTCTACGACACGGCCGGCAAGCTCGTGGGGCGGCGAGCCTTCGCGCGGTCCACGCCGGCGGTGAAGGACGCGCTCGAACCCGCGCTGGTGGGCGGACCTGTCCCTGTCGCGGACGCCTTCGCGCAGCGCTACCAGTACGCGATCGGGGGCGAGCTTTCGGGGGTGCTCGACGCGCAGGCCGGCGCGACCGAGTACCGCTACGGCCCCGGCGGGCACCTCGACGCGGTGATTCGTGGGGGACGCGCGGTCGCCGAGTTTTCCTACGATCCGGCCGGCAACGTGACCGAGGCGGGGCTCGGCAAGAGGCCGCGGACGTACGCCCCCGACAACCAGCTGCGCTCGTTCGGCGACGTCGACTATCGGTACGACGCGGCGGGGTGCCTCATCGAGAAGGTTCGGCGCGGCGATCCGGAGAGCGCTTGGCGCTACACGTGGAACGCGAAGGGGCTCCTCGAGTCGGCTCGTGGGCCGGGCGGCGCGGCGGTCTCGTACCGCTACGACCCGCTCGGGCGCCGCGTCGAGAAGCAGGTCGGGAGGGCCGGGATCGACGGAGCGATCGAGATCGAGGACCGCACGCGCTACGTATGGGACGGCGATGTGCTCGTGCACGCGCTGCACGAAGGACCAAAGGGAGAACCTCTCGGACAATGCACGTTCGCCTTCGAAGAGGGTCGGTTCTTCCCGATCGCGCAGCGCGACGGCGACGCGGCGACCGGATCGTGGCGGGCGTACGTTAACGACACCGCGGGCACGCCCGCTGCGCTGCTGGATGACAGCGGCCGAGACGTGCAGCGCATCGAGCACGAGGTGTGGGGCCGCGCGATCGGCGACGCGCCGACGCCGCTCCGTTTTCAAGGTCAGTACGCCGACCCCGAGACCGGGCTGCACTACAACCGCTACCGCTACTACGACCCCGAAACGGGGCGTTACATCAGCCCGGATCCGCTCGGCATCGCGGGCGGCTTCAACGCTTATCAGTACGTGAAGAACCCAGTGCGGGAGGTGGATCCGCTCGGTCTGATCACGGCCGAAGAGGCGGCGAAGGCGAAGGCCGACGAGCTCAACCAGCTCCCCAACAGCCAGAAGCCGAACTGCGTGACCGCGGTCGTCGACAAGTCGACGGGCAAGGTCTACTACGGCACGCCCGGTGAGCCGAACCTCAACATGAACGAGGCTTCCCCGTTCATCAAAGACAACGCGGCGAACGCCAACCTGCCCCCAGGGGGCATCGCGAATCACGGCAAGCCGCCGGGCAACTGCGGGGAGCCGAAGGCGGTCGATGCGGCGCTGAAGGACGGCGCGAAGCCCGAGAACCTCGAACAGCATACCGTCTTCGTCGGCGGCAAGAAGCATGGTCAGGCGAAGGAGCGGTGTAAGAACTGCGGCATCACGACCGGCGGCATCACCACCACGAGCGACCCGCCGTGATCGCGGAGACAGCGAACATGACCTCTGAGATCCGCTTCTTGTTCTGCGCCATCCTCCCCGAGATCGGGGACGCCCAACCTCCGCCGTGCTGCCCGGTGTGCGGGGCCGCGCAGGTGCCTCCAGAGTCGGACGACGGGGTGCCGCCGCCGGAGCAGCATCTGTATGCGTGCGACGCGAGCTACCTCCGGCCGGAGGACGAGCCCGGTCCGTGGGAGCCGTGCGCGCCGTGCAAGCGCGTCCCGCTCATGGTGGCCGCGGCGTGGATCCGGGAGCGTGCGGCGCACGAGGGGAAGACGATCTTGGCGAGCGTCGCGATCGAAGCGCCGCCGTACATGCTGGCGGATCGCTCACCGCTCGGCCTCTTGCCCGGCGAAGTGGCTGCGGAGCGCGCGCCGGAGGTGTGCCCGAGCTGCGGAGCCGCGACCGTGAAGGGGCCGTCCAGTTTCTGGAGCTACGCGTGCGGAGCGCGCTTCTGGGCGACGAGCACACGACCGGGTCCTTCCGGACCGGTGCCGATGACGTGGCGGGGCATCGGAGAGTGCACGCGGCCGCCGGTGGAGCGGCTGCTGGAGGTGTTGCGGGACGCGGCGAAGCGAGAAGGCGCCGGCGAGCTTGCTACGGCGTGTGGTGACGTTTTGGGGGATTGAAGCTTCTTCGCGGTACCTCCCGCTGCAGATCAGGGGCAGATGCCGCCGGCCGGGCAGTCCACCGGGCCGGCGCACACACCGACCGCGTTGGGCACGCACGCCGCGCCAGAGGCGCCGAGGCCGCAGCCGCTCCCACCGTTGCACAGGTCGGCCGGGGCCGCGCCGTTGCATTCGTTCGCCGGATCCGACCCAGCCGGGATGGCCGAGCACGTGCCGACGCTGCCAGCCGCGTTGCAGGTCTGGCAGGTGCCGTTGCAGACGTTGCCGCAGCACACGCCGTCGACGCAGAAGCCGGTCTGGCACTCCGCGTTTCCGCCGCACGCCACGCCTTGGGCCTTGAGGCATCCGCCGCCACCGTCGCACGTGAGCGTACCCGCGCATTCGTTGTCCGGGTCGGTGTGGCTTGCAATCGGACCGCAGGTGCCGTTCGAGCCAGAGCCCTTTTTCGCCGCGGTGCAGGCCTGGCAAAGCCCGGTGCAAGTCGTGTTGCAGCAGAAGCTGTCCGTGCAGTGGTTGTTCGCGCACTCGCCGTTGACCGTGCACGCCGAACCATCCGCGAGGAGGCTGGCGCACGCGCCGCTGCCATTGCAGGTCACAGCGCCGGGGCACTCGCTGTCTGGATCGGTGTTGTTGGTGACGTTGGCGCACGCGCCGTTCGCACCGCCGGTCTTCGCGGCCGAGCACGCCTTGCAGGTGCCGCTGCACGCGTTGTTGCAGCAGAAGCCGTCGACGCAGTTGCCCGACACGCACTCCGAGCCGGCCGCGCACGCAGCGCCCTGCGCCTTGCCGCAGGCTCCGCTGCCGTCGCAGACGTTGGTGCCCGCGCACTCGTTGTCGGGGTCCGTGTTGACGGTGATCGCCGCACAGGTGCCCGTCGGCTGGCCGGTCTTCGCGCCGACGCAGGCGAAGCAGGTCGGGCCGCACGCGCTGTTGCAGCACACCGAGTCCGCGCACGAGCCGCTCGAGCACTCGTTCGCGCCGACGCAGCCGGTGCCGTTGTTCTTCTTCGCCGCGCAGGTGCCCGCGTCGCAGTACGCGGTGCCCACGCAGTTGTTGTCGGAGGCGCCGCACTGCTTGCCCACGGGGCAGGCGCCGCAGGTGCCGCCACCGCAGTCAACGTCGGTCTCGACGTTGTTTTTCTCACCGTCACTACATGTCGGCACGCAGGTGCCGGACGCGCCGGTGCACTGGTTGCCCTTGCAATCGGCGTCCGCGTCGCAGCCCTTGTTCGCGCCGCACAGCTTGTTCGCGCCGCAGGTCGCGCCGCAGTCGATGTCGGTCTCGCTGCCGTTCTTCTTGCCGTCGCCGCAGGTCGGCACCTGACAGACCATGCCGGTGCAGACGTCGCTCTTGCAGTCGCCGTCGACCTTGCACGCGAGCAGATCGTCGCACGGGCCGCACGAGCCGCCGCAGTCGGGGGCCGTCTCGTCGCCGTTCTTCTTGCCGTCCATGCAGGTCGCGGGGACGCAGGCGTTCTGCTGGCAGACGGGCTTCGCCATGTCGGTGCAGTCGGTGTCCATGAGGCACTCGACGCACGCGCCCGCGCCGTCGCAGAGCGTGCCGCCCGCGCTGCAGGCGGTGCCCGCCGCGGAGGGAGCGCTGACCGGCTCGTTGTTCGCGTCGCAGCTGTCGTCGGTGCAGGCGTTGCCGTCGTCGAGGACGTCCGTCGCGTCGGCCACGGCCGTGACCGCGCCGCCCATACAGACGTTCTTCTTGCAGTCCTTGTCCGTCTGCGTCGTGGCGTCGGTGCCGTCCGCGACGTTCTGGTCGCTGCACATGCCGGTCGACGTGTCGCACTTCGCGACCTTGCACTCGTCCGCCGCGGGCGGGCAGTCCGCGTCGGACATGCAGCCGTCCGTCGTCGTGCCACTCGCGCCCGAGCCGCCCGCCGTGGTGCCGCCCGCACCGGAGGTGCCACCGCCACCCGTCGCCGTGCCACCTCCGATCGGTTCATCCGGCGGAGGGACCGATGCGATCAGCTCGCACCCCGCCAGCGCCATGACTCCGGAGACCACCATCGCTCCCACGCTCCAGCGCATCGCTCTGTCTCCCGTCTTGCTTGAATGGCTGCGGCTTGGAGCCGCTCGCGCCGGCACGAGGACGATCCGCCTTCCAACGAAGAAGGGTTGGACTCAGGACACGAAACCCCGCGCTCCAACCTCCAGCTTCGCACGAGCCACGAACCTGAGGAATACGGCACCTACCGACATTCCCCCTCAGCGAGCAACCGCCCGCAGAAGCGTCCCTGAGCATTACCGAAGACCACAAAACGCCGAAGGGCCCGGCGTTTCGGCCGAGCCCTTCGATCGTCAGGCTGCGTGGGGGCGGGAGCGACGGCCTGTCGTCGGCCTCCCGTCAGGGGGTCAGGGGCAGATGCCGCCGGCCGGGCAGTCCACCGGGCCGGCGCACACGCCGACCGCGTTGGGCACGCACGTCGCGCCGGAGGCGCCGAGGCCGCAGCCGCTCCCGCCGTTGCACAGGTCGGCCGGAGCCGCGCCGTTGCACTCGTTCGCCGGGTCCGACCCGGCCGGGATGGCCGAGCAGGTGCCGACGCTGCCAGCCGCGTTGCAGGTCTGGCAGGTGCCGTTGCAGACGCTGCCGCAGCACACGCCGTCGACGCAGAAGCCGGTCTGGCACTCCGCGTTTCCGCCGCACGCCACGCCCTGCGCCTTGAAGCACGCGCCGCCGCCGTCGCAGTCGAGCGTGCCCGCGCACTCATTCTCCGGATCCGTGTGGACAGTAACCGACGAGCAGGTGCCGTTCGTGCCGCCCGTCTTCGCCGCCGAGCACGCCTGGCAAGTCCCGCCGCAGATTGTGTTGCAGCAGAAGCCGTCCACGCAATGGCCAGTCCCACACTCAACGTCCTGCGTGCACGCCGTACCCTGCGCGAGCGTGTTGCACGCGCCCGCGCCGTCGCAGGAGGTCGCGCCAACGCACTCGTTGTCCGGGTCCGTGTTGTTCGTCACGTTCCCGCAGGTGCCGTTCGTGCCGCCCGTCTTCGCCGCCGAGCACGCCTTGCAGGCAGTGCCACACGCCGTGTTGCAGCAGAACCCGTCGACGCAGTTGCCCGATATGCACTCGCCGTTGGCTGCGCACGAAGTGCCTTGCGGCTTGCCGCAGTTGCCGCTGCCGTCGCAGACGTTGGTGCCCGCGCACTCATTGTCCGGATCCGTGTTGACGGTGATCGCCGCGCAGGTGCCGGTCGGCTGGCCGGTCTTCGCGCCGACGCAGGCGAAGCAGCTCGCGCCGCACGCGCTGTTGCAGCACACCGCGTCCGCGCACGCGCCGCTCGAGCACTCGTTCGCGCCCATGCAGCCCGTGCCGTTGTTCTTCTTCGCCGCGCAGGTGCCCGCATCGCAGTACGCGGTGCCCACGCAGTTGTTGTCGGAGTTGCCGCACTGCAGGCCGACCGCGCAGCCGCCGCAGGTGCCGCCGCCGCAGTCGACGTCGGTCTCGACGTTGTTCTTCTCGCTGTCAGCGCAGTTCGGCACGCAGGTGCCGGCCGCGCCGGTGCACTGGTTGCCCTTGCAATCGGCGTCCGCGTCGCAGCCCTTGTTCGCGCCGCACAGCTTGTTCGCGCCGCAGGTCGCGCCGCAGTCGATGTCGGTCTCGCTGCCGTTCTTCTTGCCGTCGCCGCAGGTCGGCACCTGACAGACCATGCCGGTGCAGACGTCGCTCTTGCAGTCGCCGTCGACGCCGCAGGCGAGGCCGTCGTCGCACGGTCCGCACGAGCCGCCGCAGTCGGGGGCCGTCTCGTCGCCGTTCTTCTTGCCGTCCATGCAGGTCGCGGGGACGCAGGCGTTCTGCTGGCAGACGGGCTTCGCCGCGTCCATGCAGTCGCTGTCCATCAGACACTCGACGCACGCGCCCGCGCCGTCGCAGAGCGTGCCGCCCGCGCTGCAGGGGCTGCCCGCCGCGGAGGGAGCGCTGACCGGCTCGTTGTTCGCGTCGCAGCTGTCGTCGGTGCAGGCGTTGCCGTCGTCGAGGACGTCCGTCGCGTCGGCCACGGCCGTGACCGCGCCGCCCATGCAGACGTTCTTCTTGCAGTCCTTGTCCGTCTGCGTCGTGGCGTCGGTGCCGTCCGCGACGTTCTGGTCGCTGCACATGCCGGTCGACGTGTCGCACTTCGCGACCTTGCACTCGTCCACCGCGGGCGTGCAGTCCGCGTCGGACATACAGCCCGTGGTCGTGGTGCCGCCGGCTCCGGTGCCGCCCGCGCCCGTCGCGGTCGTGCCGCCGCCGCCGGTCGCCGTCGTGCCACCGGCCCCACCACCTTCAATCTTACTGCGGTCGACGTTCGCGATTAGCTCGCAACCGGACGCTGCACCGAGCAGCGTACCGGCCGCGATCGCGAGCATCGCCATCAAGCTGGCTTTGCTCTTCATGGAAGGAACCTCCAAGCGATCTGAGAGAAGCTTTTTGGGAGAGGATCAGAACGTGAAGCGCGCCGCCGCGCCGGCGCCGGTGGGCGTGGCGTACGGGGCGATGAAGCCGCGCTGGAGAATATTGGCGGCCTTCTTGGTCTTCTGGGGCGCGGCGCCGGTCTTGGCGGGGGGCGCGGACGCGGGAGAGGAGTCGCTGAGCAGGAGCACCGCGCCGGTCACGCCGAACGTCAGCGCCACGGCGAAGGACATGTCCGAGATGAGCGCGTTGCGATCCGTCTCGTCGGCCTTGTCCGTGAGCTGCTTCGCGGTGGACTTGCCGTCGGCCGCCATCTTGTCGAAGTCGCCCTTCGAGCTGAGGGCCATGCCGCCGAAGATGCCGCCGACGATCGCGCCGGCGCCGGCGAGGCCGAGCGTCACGTACGCGGGCACCGGGGAGCGCGGCTCCGACGGGGGCTGCACGGGCGCGGTCGCCGTCGCGGTCGCCGTCTGCGTCGCCACGGCCACGGCCGTCGCGGTCGCGGTCGCCGTCGGGACGGCCGTCGCCACCGGCTCAGGCGTCTTGTTGAGCGTGAGCGGCATGTCCTTCGTCTCGGCGTACGAGACCTCGATCGGCTGCGTGAGCGTGTCGTAGCCGTCCGCCGACACCATGATGGTGTGCTTGCCGGGCGGGACCGTCAGCTCGGTGCCGGTCTGCGGCATGCCGTCGAGCGTGACCTTCATGTTCTGGAGCTGATCGGGCCCGATCGCGAGCTTCACCTTGGAGGGCGTCGCCTTGAGCGCGTCGACGCGCGTCTTCGCGTCCGCGATCTTCTCCTTGTATTTGTCCTCGGGCGGGTTCGCCATCGCGCCGAGGAAGGCCTCGTAGCCCGCGACGGCCTCGGTGATCTTGCCGAGCTTGTCGAGCGACGCCGCGATCTTGTACTTCGGGTTCGCGCCCGGGATGTACGACTCGGCCAGCTTGTAGCAGACGAGCGCGGCCTCGAACTCGCCCTTGTCGAACTTCGTCTCGCCGGACTTGTAGGCCTTCTTGGCCTCGTCCTTCTTCTTCGCGTCGGCGAGCTTCGGCTTCGGCTCGGTGGCGCACGCGTCCTTGTCGGGCTTCGCCGCGGTCTTCGCGTCGGGCTTGCCCTTCGCGTCGGGCTTCGCCGCAGCCTTCGCATCGGGTTTTGCCGCGGGCTTCGCGTCGGGCTTCGCCGCGGGCTTGGCGCCGCCCTTTGCACCGCCGCCTGCGCCCTTCGCGGGTGCAGCCGCCGCGGGCTTCGCTCCACCCTTCGACTGGGCGTGCGCCGGCGTGATGCTCACGAGAGCAACGAGACCCGAGATCACGATCGCCGAGGAAGAAGCCAGCCTGAAAAGTCCAGATCGCATAACCAAACGCCCTCCAGCGCTTTGAGAGGTGCGCTCAGATAACCCGGCTGACGTCCAGCGCACAAGTGCATCGCACAACGCGGGTAACGAGCGGGGCCAAGTTACACCTATTGGTTTGCACGGCTCCACTGTTCCGCGCGTCGTCATGGAATTTTTCGTCGGCGCGACGCGTCCGTCGCCGCACATCCGGCGCATTTTGCCTTTTTTGAGCCGCCGCGCGCGGCTCGTGCGTCTTGCTTCCTCCCCCGCGGATCTCGCCGTCGCGCTAATCGCAGAGCGAATCGATCGGGACGGAGGCGGCCTGCGCGGCGGACTCGAGGTCCATCCACGCCTCCAGCGCGCTCGCGCGGAGGGCGCCGACGCGGCCCCAGAGGCGCGCGGTGACGGTGGCGATCTCGGCTTCGATGCGCTCGGTGGCGCGGTCCAGATCGGCCTGGATGCGCGTCATCTCCGCCGCGAGCTCTTCGGCGCGGGCGTGCGCTTCGGCCTCGGCGGCGGCCAGCGCGGCGCGCTCCCACACCATGGCATCCATCGCGGGGATCGGGTCTTCGCCGAGGCTCAAGCGCTCCTGCACCTCGTAGCCGCGCTCGGCGGCGGTGCCGGCCCAGCCGAGCGTCTTCGAGCGCTCGCGGCCCGCGTCGTCGAGCCTCTTGCCGAGATCCGCGTGGATCGATCGCGCCTCGGCTCGGAGCGCGTTCTCGTCCTGCGTGTCGCTCTCCACGAGGCGCGCGATGCGGCCGACGATGCCGACCTGCTTCTCTGCGCGCGCGACGAGCGCGGCGATCTCGGGGCGCGGCGACGGTCCCGCGGCCGCTTCGATCCGCGACAGCGCGGTGAGACAGATCGGCAGCAGGCGGTGCGCGGGCGCGGTGGTGAGGCGCGGGCCCGGCCGGCGCGTCGTGATCTCGGTGGGCGGATCCGCGAGCTCGGAGGGACGCTCCGATCGCGCGGAGACGGGCGCCGGGCGGCTCGCGGGGACGAGCGACGTGGAGCGCGGCGTGGTCGCGAGGGCGCGCTCCAGGAGGTCGCACGCCTCGAACGCGTCGCGCGGTCGATCGTCCGGATCCGGCGCGAGCAGCGTGCGCGTGACGTCGTCGAAGAACGGCTCCACGTCCGGCGACAGATCGCGGATCGAAGGCGGCGGCGCGAGCAGCCGCGCCGACGCGTCGCCGCCCGCGGGCGAGGGCGGGATCGGGAGCCGGCCGGTCGTGGCCTCGAACAGCATCACGCCGAGCGAGTACAGATCCGCGCGCGGCCCCATGCGCCCGAACAGCTGGTACTCCGGCGCCATGTAGCCGGGCGTGCCGACGAGGCCCGACGTCTCGGTGAGGCGCGGCTCGTCGGCGATCTTCGCGACGCCGAAGTCGGTGAGCTTCACGACGAGCGAGCCGTCCTTCTTCGGCAGGACGAGCACGTTCGACGGCTTCAGATCGCGGTGGATCACGCCCATCTCGTGCGCGCGTTCGAGCGCCGACGCGATCTGCACGCCGACGCGCGCGGCGGCTCGCCATGGGAGCGGCCCCTTCGCGAGCGCGCGGGACAGCGGCTCGCCGGGCACGTACTCCATGACGAGGTACACGAGATCGTCGGCCTCGCCGAAGTCGGTGATCTCGACGATGTTCGGGTGGTGGATGCGGTTGACGGCGCGCGCCTCGCGGAGGAAGCGCTCGCGCATCGCGGGCGCGGATCCGCCGTCGGGCCGCAGCACCTTGATGGCGCACAGCCGCTCGATGACGACGTGCCGAGCGAGGAACACGGTCGACATCGCGCCCGCGCCGAGCTGCGAGATCAGCCGATAGCGCTGCGCGATCACCTTGCCGAGCAGCGGGGATTGCACGGCCGCGAGCATATCCGACGCCCGCGTGTTCCGAATCACCTTCGAGCGCGCGGCAGCCGGAGCGCGCCTTCGAGGGCGAACCCTTCCACGGCAGCGGCACCGATCGCGGCGCGCTGACCGCGCGGGGCGGCGTCGCGGAGCGCGCGCAGCTCGTCGAGCCAGGCGACGAAATCGGGGCGCGCGAAGATCGCCTCGAGGTCCTCGCGGATGCGGCGCGCGAGGGCCGGGCTGGCGCCGCCGGTCGAGATCGCGACGAGGAGCGCGCCCGCCTCCACCATCGCGGGGTTGATGAACGTCGACAGCTCGGGCCGATCGATCGTGCACATCGGCTGCCCGGTGCGGAGAGCGCGCGCGTGGAGCGGCGGGGCCTGCGCCTCCTCCGAGGTCGCGACGAACGTGATCGCGGCGCCCTCCATGTCGTCGTCGCGCGCCGCGCGCTCCTCGACGCGCACGTCGTGATCGCCCGCGAGCGCGCGCAGCGCCTCCGGGATCGACGTCGCGATCACGCGCACGCGAGCGCCCGCTCGCACGAGCCGCTCCACGCGCCGCACGGCGTCTTCATCCGAGCCCACCACGAGCGCGTCGCGACCGCGCAGATCGAGCATCACGGGGAGGAACAAGGCGCGCGCACGTTGATGCGGCCTCGCCGTCACCGCAAGGTGGATCGCCCGGGGATGCTACGAAGGGGCAGCGCCCCTTCGCTACCCACATCTCCTTCTTCGCGCCGCGTATTCCGCTTCTCTTCGCTCGTCACGGCGCGCTGGTTCCGGCGGGCGCGGGGGTCGCGGTCGGCGGCAAGAAGGCCTGCGAACGGAACTGGAGGCGCTTGTCGGCGCTCGCGACGCGCGTCACGAAGAGGCCCACGAACGAGCCGAACAGCGAGTCGCTCGACGAGAGGCTCGTGCTGCCGTTCGGGCGCGTCACCCAGCGCTTGATGCGATCCAGCATGTCGGCGCTCACCGGGTTCACCTCGACGAGCATCGCGACGAAGTACTTCTGCGTGTCCTTCATGCTCGCGCGCTCCATGATCGGGAGCTTCTTCGCCTCCGCGCAGTTGCGCAGCACGCCCTCCACGTTGACCGCCACCGTCGACGTCTGGCCGCCCGCCGCCGTGATCGTGATGCGAAACACCTCGTCCCACAGGTCGTAGACGATCTTGCAGCTCCTCGCGGCGAGCGCGACCGGATCGCCGCCCGTGTCCTTGAAGACGTAGCCGCGCATCGCGATGGTCGTCGGCAAGCCGCTCTGGAGCTTCTTCTGGATCGCGTCGTCCACGGCGTCCCGGTACGCGACGGTCATCACCACCATCTTCTTCTCGACCGCGAACGTCGCCGTCCGCGCGGTGAGCTGCGACGGCGTCTTCAGCGCGTCCTCCGCGCGCGCGGATCCGGCGAGCGACGTCATCGTCACGAGCGCGCCGATCGCGAGCGCGCGCGCCGCCGAGAGCAGGCCGGAGGATCGACGCGATCGCGACCTCACGGCGACGTCCCCGCGTGCGTCGGGATCAGGCCGAGCAGGTTCGAGAACGCGAGCGTCAGGCCGCCGATCTGCGTGTCGACGCGCAGGCCGACGTTGTACGTGAGGTCGAGCGGGACGCGCTGCGCTCCGACGTAACCGGTCGGCGGATCCACGAATTGTCGGCGCGTCGCGACGCTGTACAGGCCGCCCCGCGCGAAGACGTCGACGCCGAAGATCGAGCCGTGGCCGGTGTAGATCGGGACGCGGTACTCGGCCTCGATCCGCGCGGCGAAGTCGCCGTAGCGCACCTCGCGGATGTCGGTGCCGAGGTAGCTCGGCGGCCGCCGCCGATCCGGCGCGAGATCCAGCACCCGATCCGGGAGCAGATCCGTGAAGTCGCCGACGTAGAACTTCTCGAAGAACGGCGCGTCGCCGAAGAGGCCGCCCGCGAACGCGTCGAAGCGCAGCACGTGGCGCCACGGGAGCGTCCACCACTTCTGGTACGAGAGCTCCACCCGCACGAAGCCGTACGAGCTGCCGAACGGGGGCACGCCCGCCGTCACCGACGCCGCCGTGTACGTGCCGCGCGTCGTCAGGAAAGGCAGATCGCGCGAGTCGTACACCAGCGTCGCGCGCAGCGCCGAGAGCGCGCTCGCGCCGGGCAGGATCGAGAAATCGATCGGCTCGCGCGTGAGGCCGCGCACGTGCGACGCGCTCGTGGGGACGTCCGCGTCGATGTGCTCGAAGCGGTAGTCGAGCTGGAGCTGCGACGAGACGCCTAGATCCGCGGCCGTCCCGAGCAGGCCTCCGGCGCGGCGGTACGTGACGACCGCGGCGTCGGTGACGTCGCGCGCGGGGTTGCCCTCCACGAGCACGTCGCGGTTGCCGAAGTAGTCGCGCGCGTCGCTGTAGAGCACGTTCACGAGCGCGGACCAGCGCGTGCCGAGGAAGTTCGGATCGAAGAAGCGGGCGCGCAGCGCGTACTGATCCGCCGCGAGGCCCGCGCCGACGCCGACCGTCACGCCGGTGCCGAGGAGGTTCGTCTCCGCGACCTGCGCGCCGAGGAAGGCCGACTGCGGCTTGGAGTTGCCCGCGGTGTCCTCGTCCGCCGCGACGCCGAGCCACAGGTTCTGCAGGATGAACGTGTTGCGCTCGATGACGTCGATCACGAGCACCGCGCCGCCGCGCACCGCGCCCTTGCGCAGCGAGAGCGTCACGGCCTTGAAGAAGCCGGTGCCGAGCAGGCGGTACCGCACGAGCTCGATCTCGGGGTCCTCGACGTCGAGCACGTCGCCCGCGCGGAACTTCACGTACCGGAGCAGCACGCGCGCCGCCGTCCGCGTGTTGCCGCGCAGCTCGATGCCCTCCAGCGTGTAGCGGATCTTTCCGCCCGTGGGATCCGGGACGGCCGGCGGATCTTGCGTCGTCGCGGTCGCGCGCTCCGGCGACGACGGAGGGGCCTCCTGCTTCGGCGGCGCCTCTTCCGGCTTCGACGGCGCGTCCTTCGGCGCGGGCTCGTCGGCGCGCGCGATCGTGGCCGCGCAGGCGATCGCGAGGGCGATCGTGGTGGCCGTGATTCGGAGGGCGCGCGACATCATGGGCGGCGGAGACAGAAGGCGCGTGGCGGGCGCGTGGAGCGCGGGCGCTACTTCGCCACAGGGAGATATTCGGGGATGACGAAGTACACGAGCTTCACGCCCTTCGCACCGCCGAGGAGCTGCCCGGACGGCGTCTCCACGAGGATCTTCGCGCGGAGCACGACGAGCGAGTCCGGCGCCCAGATGTCGTTCTTCGCGTGCACGCGGAACGAGAGGTCCGCCGCGCCGCGCACGCCGAGGAACGTGGTCGCATCCAGCGAGGCGTACGGCTTCGGCGTGGCGTTGCTCGCGATCGGGACCACCGCGGTGATCAGCTTCGATGCGTCGAACGGCTGGCCGCCGGGGGACGTGGACGGGTTCGCGTACGCGAGGTCGGGCTTGCCGTCGCCGGTGCAGTCGACGCCGCCCGCGCACGAGTAGTTCTGGCGATCCGTCGTGACGTCGTGGAGGCCCGCGCCGGAGAGCAGTCCGAGCAGGCGCACCACCTCGTCGGACACCTCGCCCGACGTGACGTCGACCTGCGAGACGAGCGCGCGATCCGTGCCGCCGAAGGACGGGTCGTGGTACTGGCTGCCCGTCTTGTTCGCGAGATCCGTGAGGTCCGCGCGCGCCGCGCCCGCCGTGCCGGTGTTGACCGGGACGCCGACGACCTTGCCGTGGATCGCGTTGATCGCGTCGACGGTCTCCGCGTACGTCTTCGTGCCGCCGACCTTCGCCGCGCTGTAGTTGTTCACCGCGAGCGGGCCGTTGTGGAACGGCGCGTCCGACACGATGACGAAGATCGGGATCGCGTCCTTGCGGAAGCACGGCGCGCCGATCGCGTCGACGTCCGGGCACGGCGCGGGGTACGGGTTCGCGGGGCTCCACAGGCCGTCGATCGTGTTCGTGTAGAGGCCGTTCGTGGAGGCCATCCAGAGCGCCTGCGTCGTCGCCTCCGGGCCGTCGCCGCCGCCCGCCGCCGTGAGCGATCCGAGGATCTTGGTGACGTTGTCGGGCGCGACGTACGCGCCGTTCTGCAGGCTCGGCGGCGTCACGTTGCCGATGATCGTCTGGCCCGCGACGTCGAAGCGGTGGCGGTACACGTCGTCGCCGGGCTGGCCGTAGCCGTCCCACGGGACGTCGCGCACCGTGCCCATGCCGATGTACGAGTCGCCGATCGGCGGGATCGGAGGGTTCGCCATCGCGTCGCCGTTGAGCACGCTCGGGATCACCTTCGTGCTGATCGAGGCCTTCAGCGAGTCGATCGCGGGCTGCATCGACGCGGTCGTGTCGACGAGGAAGTAGACGTCCGCCTTCGAGACGCCGGTGGAGAAATCGAAGTCCTGCGTCTTCTCGCCCTCCTTGTACGGCAGCACGAAGAAGAGGGCCGGATCTTCGGGCTGCGACGCGGCGCTCGTCGGATCGGATCCGGCGGCGGCCTCGATGAGGTCGATCACGCCGTCGCCGTCGCAGTCCGAGAGCACGCGGCAGTGCTTGGATCCGTCGGGATCGAAGGCCTTCTCCTGCTTGTCGGAGAGGCCGTCGTTGTCGCTGTCCTTGTCGTACGCGTCGGGCACGCCGTCGGCGTCGGTGTCCGCGATCGGGTCGCACGGCTTGTCGCGCGCGTATCCGGGTTGGCTCGGATCCAGGAGCGGGTTCGTCGCCTCGTCCTCGTCGAGCCAGCCGTCGCCGTCGCTGTCGGTGTCGTTGACGTTCGGGGTGCCGTCGCTGTCGGCGTCGTCGGTCGCGGCGCCTTCGAGCGCGTCGCCGATCGTGTCCTTGTCGGCGTCGCTGTCGTCCGCGCAGTCGTTCGCGGTGCCTCCGCCGTTTCCGCCGAAGAGGCCGCCGCCCGTGGAGCTCGCGCCGCCGGTGGAGCCTGCGCTGCCGCCGTTCGATCCCGAGGGGATGCTGGAGCTGGGGGAGCACGCGAGGACCGCGCAGCCGAGCGAGATCCACGCGCCGTGACGAAGAAAGCGCCGCATGCCCCCCATTCCATCACAGGTTCGGCGCGGTCAGGTGTCCTCGTCGTCCTTCGGCTTGTCCGCGGCCTCGGCGTCGCTCTTGTCGTCGTCCGCGTCGGCCTTCTTCGCCGGCTTCTCGTCGTCGTCCGCGTCGGCCTTCTTCGCGTCCTTCGCGGGCTCTTCTTCGTCGTCCGCGTCGGCCTGCTTCGGCTCGGGCTTCTTCGCGGCCGGCTTCTTCTTCGCGACGGGCTTCTTCGCGGAGGTCGCGGGTTTGTCTTCGGCGGCCGGCTTCTTCGCGGGGGCCGCCTTCTTCACGGGCTTCTTCGGCTCGTCTTCCTCGTCCGCGTCGGCGTCGTCGTCCTCGTCCGCGTCGGCCGAGCCGATCTCACGGCCCTCCTTGTCGAACAGCGGGAGCACGATGCGCATCGCCTGCTCGGGGTGCGCGAGCGCGGCCTTGTAGAGCACGCTGAACGCGACGCACGCCGCGAAGCCCGTCGTCAGCGCGACGAACTGCGACGTCGACCACTGGTACGGATCCGACGATCCGAACGAGGCCGGCGCCATCGCGAAGTACGCCACCACCGCCGGCACGAACGAGAGCACCTGCGCGAGGCGCAGCGTCACGGTGTTCTTGATGACGTTGGAGAAGCCGATCGCGAACCCGGCCGCGAAGATCGCGAGGCCGAGCGGGATCATGATGTGCTTGCCGGAGGAGAACGGGAGGCTGCCGCGCTCCGCGTCGTCGCGCAGGATCTCCAGGAGGTAGCGGCACACGCCGTACGCGAACGTGAAGAGGAGGAAGATCTCGCCGCGGAACTTCTGCTTGCGGCGCGCCGTGAGGAGCAGCACCAGGAGGCCGAGGCCCACGAGCGACTCGTAGATCTGCGTCGGGTGCACCGGGAGCGAGGTCGGCGCGGACGAGTCGATGAGCTTCTGCTTCACGTGCTGGGCCCACGCGGGCGAGCCCTCCGACGGGTTGCCCTCGTGCAGGAGGCCGGGCGCCCACTTCGGGAACGTGCCGAGCTTCTTCAGCCACGGCGGGTCGTTCTCGGCGAGGACCGCGCCGAAATCGCAGCCGAACATGTAGCAGCCGATGCGCGTGATCATGAGGCCCGACGCGAGGCTCGGCACCGCGACGTCGGCCCACGGGAGCAGCGGGATCCGGTAGCGCCGCAGGTAGAACAGCGATCCGAGGAAGCCGCCGAGGAAGCCGCCGTACGCCACGAGGCCGCCGCGCCGCAGCGCGAAGATGTCCATGATCGAGTCGAACTCGTTCAGGTTCGTGAGCACGTAGAGGATGCGCGAGCCCGCGATCGCGGCGATGGCCGTGACCACGTAGTTGTTCGCCATCGTCTCCTTCGGCAGGCCGTCGCGCTCCGCGAGCGTGAGCGTGAGGTACCAGCCCACGACGAGCGAGAGGCCGAGCATCACGCCGTAGCTGTAGATGGGGATCGGCGCGAGCGGGATCATCCCCGCGGGCATGTCGGGCGTCGCGTCCTTGTCGACGAGGAACCGCTCCAGCACGCCGGCGAACTTGGCCGCGATCGCGAGCGCCGCGATCACCACGCCGAAGAGGGCGTTGCTCTTGCTCTTCCAGACGAACCACTGCGCCGCCGCGTAGATCAGGCCGAGGGCCGCCACCGCGAGGTAGAAGTAGAGCGCCGCGATCTGCGTCTTCGGCAGTGGGATGTGAAAGAGGATCGGGTGCATACGGGCCGGGCGTCTTTACGCTTGGGCGGCTTTTCGAGCAAGCGCAGCGCTCGTCTGCCACCTTCGGGCGAGCCGCGGCCGTTTGGTGGTACCCTCGGTCCCGTGCCTCGTCCGGCGACCCGAATGCCATGGATGTGCGCGCTCCTCGGCGCGCTCTCCGCACCGCTCGTGGGGTGTTTCGCGGGGTGTGTCCCAGAAGGCCCCCCGACGCCGGACCAGACAGGCCCCGTGCGAACCGGCACGCCCGCCGGCGCGAAGACCGCCCCGATCAAGACCGTGGCGCTCCCGGCGCGCCCGCCGATCACGGAGCCGTTCGAGGACAGCTTCGATCGCGCGGAGATCGGGCCCGACTACAACGTGCTGTCGCCCGCGTGGAAGATCGTCGCGAACAAGCTGTGCGTGCGCGGCGCGAAGAACAAGGGGCTCTGGCTCCTCCGCGCGCTCCCGATGAACGCGCGCATCGAGTTCGACGCGCAAGCCGAGGCCGCGGACGGCGACATCAAGGTCGAGGCGTGGGGCGACGGCGCGACGGGCGCGACCGGCGCGAGCTACACGAACGCGACGAGCTACCTCGCGATCCTCGGCGGATGGAAGAACACGAAGCACGTGCTCGCGCGCCTCAACGAGCACGGCGACGATCGCCAGGAGCTCGACGTGGAGCAAGGCAGCGACGACGAGCGGCAGCGCCCCGTCGCGCCGGGGCAGCCGTACCACTTCAAGATCGAGCGAGCGAACGGCAAGAGCGTGCGCTTCTCGGTGAACGACGTCCTCTACTTCGAGATGTGGGACGAAGATCCGCTCTCGGGCCCCGGCCACGAGCACTTCGGCTTCAACGACTGGGAAGCGCCCGTGTGCTTCGACAACCTGAAGGTCACGCCGCTCTGACGCACCGCTGATGGACAACGCGCAGATCGAGCAGGAGCTGGAGGATCTCGAGTCGCGGATGGAGCGCCTGCGCGCGCTCTACGAGCAGTACTTCCTCGGGCTGGAGAAGCTGGAGCCGCTGGTGCTCCGCAAAGAGGTCGACCGCAAGCTCTGGGTGATGCGGCGCGAGCAGATCCGCAACACCGGCCTGCGCTTCAAGTTCCAGATGCTGATCCAGCGGTACAACACGTACCAGCAGTACTGGACCCGCGTGGTGCGCGAGATCGAAAACGGCACCTTCCGCCGCGACGTCATCAAGGTGGCGCAGCGCTTCGGCGAGAAGGACATGCTCACGATCGTCGGGAAGAAGCGCGCGGAGCAGTACAAGCGCCTCGCGAAGAACCAGGAGGATCGCCGCGCCCGCCGCAGGGGGAAGGCCGCGGATCAAGACGGCGCCGAGGCGAAGGCGCACGACGACGCGATCGAGCTCGGCGAGCACGAGATCGAGCTGGTCGAGGACGAGCACGAGGACATCGAGCTCATCGACGACACGGACGACGAGGCGAGCACGGTCCCGAAGGACGTGGACGCGCACCGCCTCCCGCCGCCGACCGTCGACGTGCCCGCGCACAAGCCGCGCGCGCCCGCGGCGACGTCGGAGGCCCCGCTCCACGCGCACGAGTCGAAGCACGCGCACCACGAGCCGGACATGGAGACGCTGCTCCAGCTCGCGACGGTCGGCGTGAAGGAGTGGTCCCGGCGCGCCGGAAAGCCCGCGCCCGCGATCGAGGTGAAGAGCGCCAAGCCCACGATCGCCGCGACGATGCCCTCGCCGAAGATGGTGAGCGCGCCGCCGCCGGACGTGCCCGCGCTGCCGCCGACCGGCTTCGGTGACATCCCGATCTCGATCGCGGAGCCGGGCTTCGGGGAGATCCCGATCTCCGCGTCGCCGCCGGAGCCCGTGAAGAGCGGGGCGATCCCGCCGCCGCGCGGCTCGTCGCCGGGCGTGACGTCCGCCGCGTCGAAGAGCCGCGTCGCCGAGCTGGCCGCGCAGATGCGCGCGAAGAAGGAAGCCGCGAAGCCGAAGGCCGATCCCCTCGAGCTGGACGGCCTCCTCGACAGCTCCACGGACAAGCCGGCAGCGCCGTCGATCCCGCAGAAGCCGATCGTCCCTTCGATCCCGCAGAAGCCGGTGGTGCCGTCGATCCCGATGAAGCCGGTCGTCCCGTCGGTCTCGCCGAAGCCGATCGTGCCGGCCGCGCCCGCGAAGGCCGAGAGCGCGCCGCCGCCCGCGAAGCCCGCGATCACGAGCGCACCGCCGCCCACGCCGGATCCGACGACGCTGCCCGAGGGGATGGCCCCCGCGAAGCCGAAGGCCGACAAGACGCCGATCCCGATCCCGTCGCTGCCGCCGACGCAGCACTCCGCGGAGCCGCGCGTCGCGACGTCGCCGTTCCCGCGGCCCGCGTCCGCGACGTCGATCCCGGGCGGCGCGCCCTCGATGTCGCGCGGCGCCGTGTCGATCGGAGCGCCCCCCACCGCCGCGCCGAAGACCGCGGTGTCCGCCGGGCAAGCGCCGCCCGCCGCGTCCGGCTCGCTGTCCGAGCAGAAGATGCGGGAGATCTACGCGAAGTACGTCGGAGCCAAGCGCGCCGCGAACGAGTCCACCGCGGGCCTCACGTACGACAAGCTCGCGAACAGCCTCCGCGCGCAGGCCGAGAAGCTCCACGCAGCGCACCCGTCGCGCTCGGTCGATTTCGAGGTCGTCACGAAGGACGGCAAGACCGCGCTGCGACCGATCGTGAAGTGAACGGGCGCCGCGCGGCCCCGGCGATCACAGCCGCCCGCGCGCCGCGTCCAGCCGCAGGCGCCACACCTCGACGACGGCCTCCGCGAAGATGCGCCGGCTCATCTTCGAGTGGCCCGCGCGCCGATCCACGAACACGATCGGCACCTCGACGACGCGCAGCCCCTTCCGCAGCGCGCGGTACGTCGTCTCGATCTGGAAGGCGTACCCGTTCGACCGGATCGACCCGAGATCCAGCGCGATCAGCGCGCGCCGCGTGTACGCCTTGAACCCGGTCGTGAGGTCGCGCACGGGCGCGCCGAGGATGAGCCGCGCGTACAGCGAGCCGCCCTTCGACAGCGCGTGCCGCGCGAGGCCCCACCCGAGCACGCCGCCCCCGGGGATGTTCCGCGACCCCGACACGACGTCGGCCCCGTCCCCGAGCGCGCGCAGAAACGCCGGGAAATGACCTGGATCGTGCGACAGGTCCGCGTCCATCTCGAACGCGACGTCGTACCGCTCCGCGAGCGCGTAGCGGAACCCTTCGAGGTACGCCGTGCCGAGGCCGAGCTTCGCGCGCCGGTGGATCACGTGCACGCGCCGGTCCTCGATCGCGAGGTGATCCGCGAGATCGCCGGTGCCGTCGGGCGAGGCGTCGTCGACCACGAGCACGTGCGCCTCGGGCAGCGCCGCGAAGACGCTGCCCACGAACGCGCGCAGGTTGTCGTGCTCGTTGTACGTCGGCGTGATGATCAGGACGCCGCGACCGCGAGCGAGCGAGGAATTCCGCTCTCGAAGCGGGCCGCCCGAGGACGGCTCGCCGCGGTCCGCGGTCACGCCTCGGCGCCTTCTCCTGCGACGGGCACGGGCTTGATCGAGAGCACCGCCGGCATGAACACGGTGATGCTGAGCCGATCGTCGTGGCCCTCTTCCAGGCCGGAGATCACGCGGTGCAGGATGTACGGACGCATGAGCTGCTGCTTCTTCGATGGCATGAACTTGCCGAAGAAGAAGACGTACACGTGCTGCAGATCCGGCAGGCCGCGCGACGTCACGGTCGCGATGTGCATGCCGCCCTGCACGCGCGTGACGAGGATGTCGCCGTCCGCCTTCGCGTTGCCGCGCACCGGGAGGAGCGCCTCGTATTCCCACTTGTGCGGCGGGTCCGCCTCCGGGTCGCCCTTCAGGGCGAACAGCGGCTCCTCCGTGATCGTGAGGCCCTGCGCCTCGGCGGCGGCGCGGAGGCGAGCGAACGTCTCCCGCAGCGTCTTGGCAGTGAAGTTCCGGTCGAGAGGGAGCACGAGAGCGCGCCCGGTCTGACGCCAAGTCTCCTCGGCGTCGTACGCTCCGACGAAGCCTGCCGACCCGGGGATGGTCGACGGAGCTCCGCGGATCCGTGCCCGCGCCAAGTGCCCTTTGGTGATGTCGTCCGCCATGCGAAGCTCGGCCTTTACCAGAAAGGCCGCGCGGTGCGAAGCGGGAGGTACCCTTGCCGGGTCCGGGCGGCGGGATTAGCTTGCCTCTCCCCTCGACCTTCGCCGCAAAATCAAGGCGCGGCGCTGGTCTTCAACGGAGCGAGCAATGGCCGGCAAGAATGTACTCACCTTCAACGAGCAGAACTTCGCGAGCGACGTCCTGGGCAGCGATGTCCCCGTGCTGGTCGACTTCACCGCGACGTGGTGCGGCCCCTGCAAGGCCCTCGCCCCGATCGTCGAGAAGATCGCGGACGAATTCCCCGGCAAGGTGAAGGTCGGCAAGCTCGACATCGACGAGAACCCGGACATCACCGCCAAGTACGGCGTCCGCAGCGTCCCCACGGTGATCGTGTTCAAAGGCGGCCAGAAATCCGGCCAGCACGTCGGCCTCACCAACCGCGACAAGCTGATCTCCTTGCTCGGGATCGGCTGACCTTCCTGCCGCCCGGTTGACCTCCCCGGGCCTTCCCCCCCAAAATCCGCTTCGTGCGCGTGCCTTCCGATCTTCGGGACCGGCTGTCGTCCGCCGTCCTGATCGGATCGGGCGGCGCGCGGTACCAGGTGCGCGAGCTGCTCGGCGAAGGCGGTCAGGGCTGGGTCTTCAAGGCCACCACCGACGACGCCGGCGAGCCCGCGGTCGTCGTGAAGATCCTCCGCCCCGACATCGCGAAGGCCGACGTGCTGCCGCGGTTCGATCGGGAGGTGTCGGTCCTCCGCGCGCTGTCGTCCGGCCCCGCGCCGCACCCGAACATCGTCCGCTTCCTCGATCACGGCCGCGCGAAGGTCGCGGCGGAGACGGGCCCCGTCGACATCAGCTACCTCGTGCTGGAGCTCATCGAAGGGCCTCCGCTGCGGCGCGTGCTCCATGCGCACGGCGGCTTCGGCCTCCCGGTGGCGCGCGTGCGTCGCATCCTCCGCGGCGTCGCGCGCGCGCTCGGCGACATGCACGCGCAGGGCATCGTGCACCGCGATCTGAAGCCGTCGAACATCCTGCTCGCGCAGCAGGACGGCGCGGAGGTCGCGAAGGTCACCGACTTCGGCCTCGTGAAGGTGCTCGACGCGTCGGTCCACCAGACCGTCACGATGGCGGGCGCGAGCGCCGGCTACGCGCCGCCGGAGCAGTACGAGGTGGGCAACCGCCGCGTCGGGCCCGCGACCGACGTCTTCGCGTTCGCGGCGATCCTGTACGAGGTTCTCTCGGGGTGCGAGGCGTTCCCGGTGACGCCGGGGGAGACCGCGCTCCAGATCGTGGCCCGCATGCTCGGCGGCGACCGGCCGGCCCTCGCGCGGGTGAGCGCGACGATCCCGCGCGAGCTGCGCGATCGGGGCGAGCTGACGATCGCGCTCGACCGGGAGATCGCGCGCGCCACCGACGGCGATCCGTCGCGCCGTCACGCCTCGATCGACGAGCTGTGGAACACAGTGGCGCCTCTGCTCCGCGCCGCGAGCTCTCCGTCCTCCGCGGGCAAGCCGTCGGATCCGCCGCCCCTCACGCCGAACGTCGCGGAGCGCCTCGGACGCGAGGTGCCGCCGCGCTCCGCGGTGCAGCCGACGTCCCGCGGAGACAAGCGCCCTTCCCTCCCCGACGGCCCGAGCGCGCGCGTGGTCGGCAAGCCGATGACGGGCGAGCGCCTCCGCAGCGGCGCGTTCGCGTCCGACGGATCCAGCCTCGTCGCGATCGGCGCGTACGGCATGTACCGCTTCGCGAGCGGCGTGTGGTCGGCCCTCCGCGCGCCCCGCGGCGTGGACGCGCGCGCGCTCCGCGGCGTGGTGCGCGTGCCCTCCGGCGAGCTGCTCCTGTACGGCGACGGGTGCGCGGTGCTCGCGGCGAAGGACGGCGCCTCCACGCGCGTGGACCCGGGCGACGCGGACGTCACGTGGCTCGGCGCGCTCGCGGACGATCGCGGCGTGTGCCTGGTCGGCGAGCGCCGCTCGCGCCCCGTCGGCGTGGTCGCGATCCTCACGGACGGCGCGCCTCCGAAGGCCCGCGATCTCGAGGGCACGTCGCGCATCCATGCGGCGGCGCGGCTCGGCGCGGGGCAGGTGCTCGTGTGCGGCACGCACGGCGCGCTGCTCGTGATCGACGGCGACGACGTGCGCTCCGTCGCGTGGGGCCGAACGGGCCACCTCTACGCGGCGGCTTCGTCGCCGGAAGGGGGCGCGTTCGCGGTCGGCAGCGGCGGTCACGCGCTCGCGATCGCGTCGCCTCCGAAGACGCCGCACGTCGCGCCGCCCGCGACGCTGGAGGCGGTGCAGACGACCCGCGATCTCCTCGGCGTGGCGGTGGATCCGCAGGGCGTCGCGTGGGCCGTGGGCGGACAGGGGAGGCTCCTCGCGCGCCGCGCCGGCACGTGGACGCGCGTCCCCGTCGAGATCGGCGCCGCGAACCTGATCGCCATCGCGTGCCGGGAGACGCCTCGCGCGCTGACCGGTGTGGACGGGGCGCGTCCGCGAGAAGTCATCACCCTCGCGGAGGACGGCGCCGTGGTAGAGGTTCGCCTCGGCGACTAGCGCTGCGCGGGCAAACCGATCTGCGACTCTGCCCGCGCGACACCGCGCCGCAAGCACGATGGACACCCCGCCCACCGACCCGCTCACCGAAGCCGCCGAGGAAGGCGCGCCCGCACCCCGCAGCGCCTCGGACGAAGGCGCGCCGTCCCCTCCAATCGAAGCGGAGCGCGAGCGCCGCGTCGTGGTCCTCTCGGATGTGCACCTCAGCCAGACGCACCCCGCCTCCGACGGCGACGCGATGTGGATGCGCTACCGCCGCCGCGAATTCCAGCCGGATCCGGATTTCGCGACGCTCGTGGATCGCCTGCTCGCGGAATACGGCGGGGACGCGATCGAGCTCGTGTTCAACGGCGACGTCCTCGATTTCGACGCGCCGTGGGTGAAGGACGGAGACAGCTCCTTCGACGAATTCCCCCTCACCGAGCGAGGTTGCGCCGAGCACACCGCGCGCCTCCTCGCCGATCACCCGATCTGGTTCGACGCGACGGCGAAGCTCCTCCTCCACGGCCACCGCGTGCTGTTCATGTGCGGCAACCACGATCTCGAGCTCTGCTGGCCGGCCGCCCGCAAGGTGATCCGCGAGGATCTCAAGCGCCGGTGGAATACGCAATACGCCGCGCACGAAAAGGCCGGTACGACGGAGGGCCTGACTCCCCCGAAGGACATCGAGGAGCGGATTCGATTCCGCACCTGGTTCCACGTCACCGAGGACGGCATCTACATCGAGCATGGCAGTCAATACGACCACCTGAACGGCGTCCGTTACGCGATGTTGCCGTACACGAAGGATCGCAGCCGCATCCACCCGGTGTTCGGAAAGCAGGCGTTCAAGCGCACCGGCTCGCGCATGGGTTACTTCAACCCGTATTACGAAGAGACCTTTTACATGGGCGCGATAGGCTATCTCCGCCATTTCGCGACCCATTACGCCGGGAGCCACCGCCACATCATCCGCACGTGGTTCTTCGGCATGATCCGCACGGCCGCGGAGATCCTGCGACACCGCCACTCGGAGGACTGGACGACGGACATGATCCGCCTGGCGCAGGCCGAGACGAGCGCCTCGGAGGAGGCCATTCTGGCGACGCACGCGCTCACGGCGAGGATGGGAGAGCACACGATGATCCCGCTGCTCCGCGAGGCGTGGCTGGATCGCGTGGGCCTCGCGATGGTGACGGCGCTCGTGGCGGGCGTGTCGTATCTGGCGGGCGGCCCCACGGCGGCGTTGATCGGCGCGGGCGTGCTCGCCTCTCTGTTCACGATCTACGAGGTCGTCACTCCGAAGCCGGATCTCCGCACGTACGACTCGGCGCCTCGCGAGGTGCGGAATCTGTGGCACATCCACGACGCGGTGGCGATTTGCATGGGCCACACGCACCGCCCCTTCAGTCATTGGGAGGAGGGCATCGACGCGGTGACGCTCGGCGGCCCCACGGATCCGCGGCGCGCGCGCATGCTGGCCTTGTCGGGATACCACCGCTTCAACGGCAACAGCGGCTCCTGGTGCCCGGCCTTCCACGACGCCGAGTGCACGAAACCCGTCCTCGACGGCCGCCCCTTCTTGATGTTGTGGACCGACCCGCGCGGCGTCCACGGAGGCCTCCACTGGCTCCGGAACGGCAGCGTGCAGCCCGACCCGGAGGGCCTCCGGCAGCCGACGGAAGATTCGTAATCTCCCCCGGACATTCTCGGGACACTGTTCATGTAATCCGCTTTCGCAACCAGGGCAGGACGGGTAGCCTCCGCGCGTGAACATGCCCGCCTCCGTGCGACCCACGCCCACGCTCCGGATCGAGGAATACTCGGTTCAGGGATTCCGCACCATCCGCGAGCGGGTGATGGTGCCCTGCCGCGCCGGCCGCAAGCCCGCGGAGACGATCGTGCCGATCCACGGGGAGAGCAGCGCCGGCAAAACCACGGTGTTCGCGGCGCTCGGGGCCTTCTTCCGCGCGGCGGATCGGTGCCTCACGAGCTCGAACGGCGTGTTCGATCTCCCGCTCGCGGGCCGCGGCGATCTGAGCGGCCCCATCACCTGGCGAGATCGGTTTCGCATCGACGGGGCGACGCAGATCGACGTGCGCTTCGCGGATCCGCGCCTCGTGCACCTGCGCCTCACGGTGGAGCCGCACGGCCAGGATCTCCGCTACACCTTGATGTACCTGCCCCCGGGGGACGCGCCGGCGCCCGGCCACGCCTTCCCGGACTCGCGGATGCGCCCGCTCAACGAGGAGCTGCGCGCGTGGCTCGCGACCTGGCTCAGGGAGCCGTTCGGTCCGGGCTCGCGGCCGATCGCGCATCTCCGCGCGCGAGAGGGCGTGTCCGGCTACTGGCACGGACTGCCGGAGGGCCCGTTTCCACTCCCGTCCTTCGCGGAGGACCTCTATCGAATCCGCACCTCGCTGGATCCGGCCGCGCGCGACCTCTGGCATCGATTCATCGTGGCCATTCGCGGCCTCCCTCAATTCGAGAGCAAGGACATCTCCGTGGAGCGCACGGAGGACGGCCGTCCCGAGCTCTTGATCGAGGACCGCGGCCGCACCGTTCTGCGCTTCTCGGAGCTGTCGGCGAGCGAGCAACAGGCCCTCACGCTCGCGGCCTTCTCGTTTTTGGCGAAGGCGGCGATCCTGGTCATCGAGTATCCGGAGACGCACCTCGACAACCCGATGAAGACGGCGCTCCTCACGCTCTTGCAGCGCCGCATCGACGCGGGCCGCATCGACCAGGTGTACCTGGAGACGCACGAGACCCAGTTCGACGGCCCCACGGTTCTCCGCGCCTTCCGGAGGCCCGACGGCAGCACGGACGTCGTTCGCGGCCCCAGCGTGGGAGAGGCGCCCCCCGACGTCGACCGAAAGAGCCGCGACCAGGGCGCGAAGCAAGGCTGGGTGACGCGCGAAGGATACACCCAGTTACCGGAGCCGATGCGCGAGGAGCTCCACCTCACCTTGGGCGGCAACGTCTGGTTCCTGAAAGGCAAGACCCGCTGGGAAGCCTGGCCCGGCCAGGACCTGGAGAAGCTGTTCCCGAAGGAAGACAGCGAAGAGCGCGATCCGAGCGACGTCGGCGAGCATTAGGCGGGGTTCGCTCGCTTCGGGGACGGGCCGATCTCGACGTTTTCGGTGCTCAGCGTACATGAGTACGCTTCCGCGCCGAAAACGCCGACCTCGACCCGTCTCCTGCGCGATCGATCCCCCGCGGGGACGGCGGTAGTATTGAATTCGAATCGACCTTGCTATGAGGTTCACGTTGCCCACCCCCGTCCGTGCTCGGCGCTATGCGCCTCCGCGCGGCCGGC
>JAXLYM010000038.1:0-57302 GCA_046351455.1 Polyangiaceae bacterium | reverse complement strand
CCCACGAGGCGGCCCTGCACCGCGGCCATCGCGCCGACGTCCGTCTCGCTCGCCGTGAGGCTCACCTCCGCGAGCACCGCGTGCACGAGGATGCCGAAGCGCTTTCCGCGCGGCCGCCCCGCGCGCTCCACGTCGGTGTGGAACAGCTCCACGAGGCCCTTGCGAGCGCGCGGATCCTTCTTCGCGCCGATCTCGACGGGCGGCGCGTCCTCCGCCTGCAGCGCGCGCATCCGCAGCTCTTCGAGCCGAGCCTGGTACGCGGCCTCGCCGATCTCCGAGGCGATCTCCGTCGCGGTCCGAACGCGCTGCGACGGCTCGCTGCCGCGCGCGATCGATCGCCGCCGCCGCTCGCGCCACGCCGCGTGACGAAGCTCGCCGCCGTCGCTCTGCGTGCCGCGCTCGTCCGCGCGCAGGATCCGCTGCTGGCGAAGGCCCGCGCTGCGCTCGGTGCCGGCGGGGAGCGCCTTCGGATCCCACCACACGACCGCGTGATCGCCGACCTCCGGATGGTGCAGCCCCGGCGCGACGGAGGCCTCGCATCCGTGATCGACGCGGCTCCGATCGAGCACCGTGTCGTCCCCGAGGAACGGCGGGCAGCCGACCGTGGCGCGCGGATCGCGGCGCTCGACGCGCGGCGGATACAGCACCGGGTGCAGCACGTCGACCCACCCTTTCACCGCGTCGTCGCCCACGAGCGCGTCGCCGACGACCGGCACGATGAGCAGGTCGCGGGCGCGCGTCGCGGCCACGTACGCGAGGCGGTGCGCCTCCTCCAGATCGCGCGCGCGCACCTCTTCGCGTCGCTCGAACAGCTCCACCGGCATGTTGCCTGCGAGCGGCTCGTACCAGCTCCGCGTGGCCGTATCGACGTGGCGTGTCGGGGCCGTGTGCGTGTGGGGCGCCGTCGGGTCCGCGAGCACGACGACCGGGAATTCCAGCCCTTTCGCGCGGTGCACGGTCATGAGCCGCACGCCGTCGGTGCCCTCCTCGACGACCGGCGCCTCCGCGGCCTCGCCTTGCTGCGCGTCGTCCTGGATGCGCTCCACGAACGCGCGGAAGCTCGTCGCGCCCCGGGATTCGAAGCGCCGCGCCAGATCCATCACGCGGAGCACGTTCGCGAGCGCCTGCTCGCCGGTCGGCCAGATCGCGAGCCCCGCGTGCGCCCGCGTGCTCGCGAGGAGCTGCCCGATCGTGTCCGCGACGGGCCTCCGGTTGCGCCCCACGTGCAGCTTCCCGAGCACCGCGAGCGCCTCCGCCACCTCGCGCTCGTGCGGCGGCAGCTCCGGCAGATCGCGCCGTTTGTCGGGATCGAGCAGGGCCAGCGCGTAGAGCGGGTGCAGCGCTCGATGGGCCGCGCGGTACGCGATCAAGAGATCGTCCCCGACCGCGAAGAACGGCCCGCGCAGCGCCGCGAACACGTTCAGCTCGTCGTCCGGCCACTCGATCGCCGCGAGCGCGCTGCGGAGCGCGATGACCTCTTCACGCTCGTGGAACGACCGCCCGCCCACGAGCACGTGCGGGATGCGCCGAGCCTCCAGCGCGCGCACGTACGGCCGCGTCACGTCCTCACCCGCGCTCTGAAACCGCTTGAAAAGAAGGCAAACGTGACGCGCCGCCACCGGCACGTGCTCCTCGGGCCGCTCGCGCTCCGAGACCGTCCACCCCGACTTGGTGATGAGGAATTCGACGAACGCCGCCACCGCGTCGGGCGCGCTCTCGTCGATGCGGAAGCTCACGATCTTGCCGTAGTCGGAGTACGGCCGCGGCACCGGCAGCGCGACGACCGTGGGCCGATCTTTCGGATCCTCGCGGTACGGCTGGAGCGGCACGTAGCGCGCCTGGCTGTTCGAGTCGCCGCGCATCAGCGGCCCGAACGCCGCGTTCACGGCCTCCTGGATCGAGGGCGCCGAGCGGAAGCTCGTGGACAGGTGCAACACCTCCGCGCCCGCGTCGACGAGCTGCCGCTTCACCTCGCTGTAGAACGCGACGTCCGCGCGGCGGAAGCGATAGATCGACTGCTTCGGATCCCCGACGACGAACAGCTTCCCCGGCCGAGGCCGCACGTCCTCGCGCCGCGACACGTCCGGATCGTCCGCCGCGAGCAGCAACAAGATCTCCGCCTGCAGAGGATCCGTGTCCTGGAATTCGTCGATGAAGAGGTGCGAGAACCGCTCGTTGAGCTGCCGCCGCACGCCCGCGTTCTTGCGGAGCAGCTCGCGCGTCGAGAGCAACAGATCCAGGAAATCCAGCCTCCCGGCGCGCTTCTTGAGCTGCTTGAACTCCTCCATCAGCGGCTGGAATTCGGCGAAGAGGCACGCCGCGAGATCCGCGCTCGCCTGATCGAGGAAGGTGTCGACCATCCGCTTCGCGTCGTCGCGGAGCGCGATCGCCTCGTTGCGCGAGACGAGGCAGTTGAAGCCACCCCCGCGCCACCGCCACTCGCTCCAGCGCTGCACGTCGCGCAGCTCCGCCTCCAGGCCGTCCTCGTCGCGCCCGCGCACGGCCTCGCGGCGGTCCAGCTCTTCGAGGAAGTGCTTCAGTTTGTGGAGATTGCGGCCGATGAAGTCCTTCTCCGCGGGCGTCTTCGCGGCCGCGACGGAGGCCGCCGCGCGCAGCGCGTCCAAGGTCGCCGACAGCGCCTCCGTGCGGTCCCACGGATCGCGCCGCCACGCGCCGTCGAAGTCGCGCCGGTCCACGAGCCGGTACGCGGCGTCGCGCATCACCTCGCGCGGCGTCTGCTTGTCGCGCCCGCGCGGCCTCCGCCGGAGCATGCGCCGCACGCCCTCCGGAGGGCTCGACAGCGCGCGCTGGAACCAGCGATCGAAGGCCTGATCGAACAGCCGCTCCGCCTCTTCTTCGGCGCCGACCTCGAACATCGGATCGACCTCCGCCTCCAGCGGGTGCTCGTGCAAGAGATCGGAGCACAAGGAGTGGATCGTCCCGATGCGCGCGGCCTCCAGCATCGCGAGCGCGCGGTCCAGGTTGGCGCGCTCCTCGTCCAGCGCCTCCTCCGACGTGCGCTCGCGCTCGATGCCGGCGCGTAGCCGCAGCTTCATCTCGCCGGCGGCCTTCTCGGTGAACGTGACGGCGACGATGCGATCGAGCTGCGCGCGCCCGGACGCGAGCAGCGCCACGATCCGCGCGACGAGCTCGGTCGTCTTCCCGGTGCCGGCCGCGGCCTCCACCACGAACGTCGCGTCGAGATCCTCCCGGATCCGCCGGCGCGCCTCGCCGTCCGCGAGCGGCCGCGTCGTGAGCGGCGGCGAGGATGGAAACCGCGCGGTCATGTTTGCTCCCTCAGTCGTCGCAGCTGCACGAGCTCTTCCGGCCTCTTCTTGCGGACGCGCTCCTCTTCGTACGGCCCACAAACCGCGCGGAAATCGCAGTACCGGCACGCCCCGGGCGCCGGCGCCGCCGGCAGGAACGCCGCGTCGATCGCGCCGCCGATCGTCTGCGCCACGATGTCGGCCTTCTCGCGCGCCTCGTGATCCAGCGGCACGTTCACGTCCTCGAAGCCGCCCGCCGACGTGCAGTAGAAGAGCCGCCCGCCGTCCACGTTCGTGCGCGGAAACAGCTTCTCCAGCGCGAGCGCGTACAGCACCGGCTGCAGCCGCTCGCCGCCCGCGATGCGCTCGCCGGTCTCCGCGCGCGCCTTGCCGGTCTTGTGATCCGTCGCGCGGAGCGAGCCGTCGCGCCGCCGCTCCACGAGATCGATCGACCCGCGCAGCGACAGCCCGCAGTCCAGCGGAACCGGCTCGGCGCGGCTGTTCTCGTCGCTCTCTTTTCGATCCGGGAGGCCGAACGAAAGCTCGAAATACGCAGGCTCCCAGCCTCGCTCTTCGGCGTCGCGCTGCACCATGCGGAGCCACTCGATCAGATCCGCGAGGATGCCGCCGACCGTGTCGTCCCACACGCGCTCGATCGAGGGCAGAAGATCCTCCCTGTATTTCTCGGCCACCCGATTCAAGACGACCGAGAGCTCCTCCCGCGCGGCCTCCATCGTGGCGCGCCGGATCGGCAACAAACCCTTCCGCCGCAGGCTGGAGAGCAGCTCGTACTGCGTCTCGTGCACGAGCGATCCGCGGCTCAGCGCGTCGAGCTCCTCGATGCGGAACGGCGCGTCGCGCGGCGCGAGCTTGTGGATCGTGTACAGGACGAACTTGTACGGGCAGCTCGCGAACGTCTGCAGCGCGGTCGGCGAGAAGCTCCGCTGCGTGAGCCCGTGCCGCGCGAGCGCGTCGATCGCGGCCTGCAGCGGCTTCTTCACCACCACGTTGTTGCGCTTCTCCTCGCGCATCACGAGGCCGTCCGCGCCGGTGAATTTGCTCACCTCCCACCGCTGCGCGCGGAACCGGAGCGCCCGCGCGAGGTGCGCGTTCGCGTTCAAGAGGTACCGCGCCGTCCCGTCCGTCTGCCCGTCCGGAAGCCTGAAAAGCTCTTCCAGAAGCGCCAGATCGTGCTCGGCGTCGTCGATCGCGTCGTGGCTCTTCTCGGGCGCGGGCCAGCCGATGCGCGCGGCCCCGCCTTGCTCCGCGCGCCGCGCCATCTCGTCGAAGCCGGGCAGCCGCCCCTCCGCCGCGCGCAGCACCTCCAGCCCGTAGAACGAAGGCACGCGCGGCCGCGACTGATCCATGTCGACGCGCGGGTACGACAGGATCGCCCGCTTCTTCGCCGCGCCGACCGCGATCTTCAGCGCGAGGCGCTCCTTCTCGATCCGATCGTCATTGGTCGGCAGCGATCGATCCGGATACCTCTGCCGCAGCGTCGCGCGATCCTTGTCCGGCAGGATCGGATCCTCGCTCACCTTCTGCGGGAACAGCCGCTCCGCGAGCCCCGGCACCACCACCACCTCGAACGAGAGCCCGCGCGCGTCGTCGATCGGCCCCACGAGCACGTGCCCGTAGCGCTTCTCGGTCTTGTTCACGACGAGATCCGCGAGCCGCCGCCCGAGCACGAGCCGCACCTCCGAAAGCTCCACGGGCCCGACGTCGCGCATCGGCCACAGCTCCGCGAGCACCGACAAAACGCGGTCCGGATGCCGCACGGCGCGCGTCGTCAGCTCGCTCAATTTGTCGATCCACTCGCTCCACAGCGCGCGCTCCGGCAGCGACGAGAGCTCCTTCACGAGCGGCACCGCGAACGCGCGCAGCCGATCCAGATCCTCGAGATCGCGCGTCATGCGCACGGCTTCGAGGCTGTCCGGATCCGGCAGCTCCTGCAGCGCCGTCTTGATCTGCCGGCTCAGCAGATCGAGCCGCTCGTCGTACCGAGGCTCCCCGCCGATGACCGCCGCCTGCGTGAGGAAATGCTCCCACCGCCGCGGCGCGCGCAGCGATCCCGCGGCCACCGGCGCCGTCTCCGCGAACACCCGGATGCTCTCGCGCTCCGCGTCTTCATCGCTCGGAGCGGTGCGCGCCATCGCGAGCGGCACCATCTCCTCGTCCGGCACGGCCCATCGCTCCGCCTCCGGCGGCGCGGGCGGCGGCTCCCCGAGCTCCGTCGCGTCCGGCACCTCTCCGAGCGACAGATACTCCGCGAACCGCGACGCCGACATCTCCTCCGCGGCGCACGCGAGCAACGACAAGAGCGCGCGCCCCGCGGGATCCGGCGTGCGCGTCCCGAACGCGAACACCGCAGGGATCCCGGCCCTCCGCAGCGCCTCCGCGAGGTGCGCCCGGTACGATCCCGGCGCGCGCAGCAGCACCGCCATCTCGTCGAACCGCGTCCCCAGCTCGGCCTCGTCGCGGAGCGCGCGCGCGATCTCCACGCACTCGCGGCTCTCTCCGGGCGCCGAGAGCACGTGCACGTCGTCCCCCAGCTCCGCGCGAGGAAGCGACCGCTCCTCGAACAAGAAGGCCTGCAACCTCTCCAGCGACGACCCGTCTTCGGGGCTCTCCCCGCGCGCCACGCGAGCGCCGAGGGCCCGCGCGAGCGCCTCCTCCGTCACGTTGTCCCCGGCCGGCACCGTCGCGAGCACCATCGTCGATCGCCGCGCGAGCGCCGCGACGAAATCGGCTTCGATCCCCGGCGAAATCGTCACATCGAACAGCAAGAGCGGCAGCCCGGCGAGCGGCGTGTCCCCATCGCGCGCGCGCTCCGCGGCCACCCGAAACACGACCGCGCGATCCGCGAGCCCGTGAATCGAAAGCTCCTTCTCGTACTCCTCGTGGATCCGCGCGAGGTCCGGCGCGACCTCCGCGAGCGCCTCCGTCGTGAGCCCCGCCGTGCGCGTCTCCCGGAGCGTCCGCGCGATCGCCCGAGGCAGCCCCGGCCGCCCCGCGACGTTCGCAAATCGCCCCAATTTGCCGGCCGATCCGAGCGCCGCCACCACGCGGGCGGTGAGCGCTTCGAGCGGCAGCGGCCCGGCCGTCGCGCGCCCCATCGCGGCCAGTCGAGGCGCCGCGATCTGCGCAGCCGCGCGCGCCAAGGTCACCCGATGCTCCCCGAACACCGCGCGCCCTTCCCGAGCGAGCGTCGCGTACAGATCCGTGAGCGCGTCGAGCGACGTGCCGATGGCGAGCCCTTCGGACGCGCGCCGTCGTTCGCGGAGGTGCGCGAGCGCCCTCTCCTTGCGTTCACCCGCACGTGGCGAGGAAAAGACCGCAGCGATTGCGCTCACGGGCGGTACCATCGCACGCGATTTCGCGCGCACAAATGTCTTCGTGTCGAAGCCGCACGAAGGTTGTCTCACACAGGTGAGCGCGCGACTACAATCCGACCCACCGTGCCTTCCGCCAGCCTGACCTTGTTCGCCCATGTCGCCGCGCGGCCTGAAGCCGAGCTGGACCTCGCCGAGGCGGCCCTCTTGATCGCGGAGCCGGACTACCCCGGCCTCGACGTCGCCCACTACATCGCCGCGCTCGACGAGCTCGGGAAGCGCGCGCTCGAGATCGCGAAGCAGCCCTCCGATCGCCCCGCGATCGAGCGCGTCCTCCGCTTCCTCTACGAGGACCAGCGTTTCCGTGGCAACGCGGACGACTACTACGACCCGAAGAACAGCTTCCTCAACGAGGTGCTGGACCGTCGCACCGGCATCCCGATCACGCTCGCGGTGGTGATCTTGGAGGTGTGCAAGCGCGCGGGCGTGGAGGCGCAGGGCGTCGCGTTCCCCGGCCACTTCCTGGTGCGCAGCCCCGCGCCGAACGGCCTCTTCATCGCGGACCCGTTCGAGGGCCGCCTCCTCACGCAAGCGGACCTCCGCAACCTCCTCGCGCGCACCCCAGGCGGCGCCCGCGACCCCGACGCCCGCATGCTGGAGCCCGCGACGGTCCGTCAAATCCTGGTGCGCATGCTCAACAACCTCCGCGGTGTCTACACGTCGCGCGGCGAGCGAGCCAAAGAGAAAGAGGTGCTGGAGCGCCTCTACATCCTCTCTCCGACCGACGAGGTGAAACGCGACCTCGACGCAGCCGGCGGAGAGCGCGGCATGATGCAGGGCAGTCGCGCCCTCAACTGACACGCTCCGAAGATCGCGGAAGGATGCCAACCCCGGCATTCGTCGCATTCCCATGGGGGGCGCAGTCCTCGACATTTCTACAAGGGGGCTCCGCCCCCTCGTACCACTCCCCCGCAGACGAACGCGGTCGCCCTTGAAATCGACCGCGAAACGTGTTCTTTTCCGGAGCACGAGGTCCGACATGCGTCCCTCTGCCACATCGAGCCCCGCCCGCACCCCGCGCTGAACAAGCGCGATCGGCGGGGCTCTGCTCGCAAACCAGGTTGTCTGGATCCGCGGACCCGGCTGAGACCGGGCTCTGCGTGGAGCAGTGTGCGCAATGAGCAAGAAGCCTCGTCGCGGTCGGGAAGAGACTCCGACCGTCGTAGATGCCAGTGTATTTTTCGGTGACCCGGTAAATGGTGACCGGCGCGCGGAGCGAAAGGAACGCCAGCTCTGCCGCCAGGTGCAAGAAGCCTTGGGAGAGGCCCTCTCGACATCGCGAGAGCCCCTCTTGTGGGACGTTTGGATCGAGGCGGTGGAGCCGGCGCCGGACGCGTCGCGCCTCGCGGTGATCGTGCGATGTCCGCCCGACGCCGAGCCCCCCAAAATCGAGGAGAGCCTCGCCCGCATGGCCGGACTCCTCCGCACGGAGGTGGCGCAAGCGATCACCCGAAAGCGCGCGCCGACTCTCCACTTCGAGGTCCTCCCGCCCGACGTCGCGTCCGCGCGACCTTTGGAGGACCGATGACGGCCGAGATCCGCAGTTGGCTCCCCGAGCGCCCGGATCCCCTGTTATCGGCCGCTCTCCACCGCCTCGCTCGCACCGAGGATGTCCGGATCATCGCGGTGATGCCGGACGCGCACGTCGCGGAGGAGGTCTGTGTCGGCACGGTCACCGCCAGCGTGACGCGCCTCTTCCCCGCGGCGGTGGGCGGCGACATCGGCTGTGGTGTGGCGGCGGTCCCGCTCGGCGTCCCGGCCGAGACGCTGCGAGACCGCGACCGCGCCGCCCAGATCCTGGCCGGCTTCGAGCGCTCGATCCCGAAGCTCCTCCGTTCCCCGGCGGACGCCCCGCCGCTGCCGGACGAGCTCCTGGAAATGCCGCTCTCGACACCGGCCTTCGACAAGCTCAAATCGAGGGACGCCCGCTGCGCTTACGGCACCTTGGGCCGCGGCAATCACTTCCTCGAAATCGAGCGTGACGAGGCCGGCGATCTCTGGCTCACCGTGCACACGGGCTCCCGCGTGGTGGGCCCGTACCTGCGCGATCGCCACGTCGCGTCGGCCCCGAAGGACCCCGCGGGCCTCGCCTACCTGGAGGCCGACTCCGACGAGGGGAAGGCCTATTTGACGGACGCCGCGTGGGCGTGCCGCTTCGCGCATTTCAATCGAAGGCTCCTCCTCGAATGCGCAGCGGCGGTGATCGAAGAGGCGATCGGCGCGACGCCGGACTGGCACTCTCTCATCGAGTGCGACCACGACCACGTGCGCCGGGAAGAGCACATGGGAGAGCTCCTGTGGGTCCACCGCAAGGGCGCCATGCACCTCCCCGAGGGCGCCGTCGGGATCCTCCCGGGCTCGATGGGAACACCCACGTACCACATCGAGGGTCGCGGCGCCGAAGAGGCGCTGTCGTCCTCGGCGCACGGCGCGGGAAGGTGCCTGTCCCGCTCGGAGGCGAGACAGCGAGTCTCGGTCCGCACCTTCCACCGCGAGGTGGAGGGCGTCTACTACGATCATCGCCTGTCCGCCCAGCTCCGAGAAGAGGCCCCCTCCGCCTACAAGGACATCGCCGCCGTCCTGCGCGCGCAGCGCCCCCTGACGCGCGTCCTCCGCCGCCTGGACCCGGTCCTCGTCTACAAAGCCGCCTGATCCGACCCCCCGCCGCCCCCTCGCTCGGCACGTAACATCTGGAAAGTACCGAAGTTACGACATCCATTTCAAAATCGTCATTCGAGACGATTTTTGTGGGAGGCCGGCTTCAGAACTTCTTCACGATGTCGTTGCCGAGCGCGTCCCCCAGCTCCAGATAGCCCTTCACCGTGAGGTGGATCCCGTCCTTCGCGCCGCGCGGCGGGTTGTCGTCGCGCCACGTGCGCATGGAGCCTTTTCCGCCCATCTGGTCGATCGTGTCCCAGAACCAGCACACGTTGGCCTTCGCGGCCTCGCGGAGGGCGTCTCGCACGCGCGCGCTGCGCTCTTCCTGGTCGGCCCGGTCCGTCGGCGCGAGCACGATGCAGTCCACGTCCGGCTTCTTCTTGCGGATGCGCGACACCGCGCGCGTCACCTTCTCGGCGTACGTCTCGATCTTGATGCCGACGTCCCCCGACTCGTTGGTGCCGTATTCGAAGATCACCAGCGACGGCGACCTCCGCAGGTACTCCGTGAGCCACGCGTCCTCGTCCCACGCGAGCATCGTCGTGTAACGAGCGCCGTTGATGCCCAGGTTGTCGAGCACGACTCCCGGGTTCGTGAGCGGGTCCGTCTCGATCACGGCGCCGCAGAAGGACGGGTATCCGGCCGTCGGGGAGAGGGTCAGTCGTACGCCCTTGTTCTTCGGCGTCGCGACCACCACCGGCACGTCGCTCACGAAGGTGCTGTGCAGGAGCGGCGCCTTCTCCCCGAACGTGGCCCCGGCCTTCGGCGAGAGCGTCACCGGCGTCCCGCCCGCGAGCGTCGCCGTGAAGGCCTCTCCCGCCTTGTCGAACCGATAGCACACGTCCCACGTGAGCTTCTTCGGCAGACTGGCATCCATCACCTCGATGTGCGCCTCGTTGCCGACCGACTTCGACGTGGTGAGCACGCCCGCGAGCCCGAACACGCCGTCCGCGGTCGGCTGGCTCGTGGCCGGGTTCTTCGGGGTGTTGCGCCATTTATCGCTCTGGCCCACCTCCACCCCGTCGTGCCGAGATCCGCGATACGCGACGTGCACGAACCCGGGCCCGCCGCTGCCGAACCGCTTCTGCAGGATCGACCGGACGCGACCGCTCCAGAAGTCCGCCTGTCCGTGGGAGTCACCGAGCCACAGAATACGCACGTGCTCCTTGCGCGTGCGGCTGTCCAGCCCGTCGAGGGCAGTCAGGAAGTGCGCGAGCTCGCCCTTTCGCTTCTTCGTGGGCGGCGGCGGATCCGCGGAGGTGGCCAGTCCAGCGTCGTTGTCGGGGGCGCCTCCGTCGAGGTCGGGCGGCGGTGGGCCCCCGTCCGTGACTGCCACGTTCGAGGCCGGCGGGGTGCCTGTGAGAGCGCCCGTTCCGGCGGACGCCGTGGAGGCGTTGCGGCCCTCCGCGCCCTGTTCGTGCGCCGTGCCGCAGCCCCCGGAGGTCGCCGCGACCGTCATGAGGACGGCCGTCACGGCGCGACTTGGCTTCTCAATCCATCGCATCTGCTTCGGGGCTCTTCGCTTCTCGATCTGCGGTTTCGGCCGGCGCTTCCGGCTTCTCCGACCCGGCGGCCGGGCGGCCCATCAGCCTCTCTTCGACGGCGGCCACGATCTTCTCGGCGTAGGACGACAGCGGCGGACACACGACGTCGGCCGGCCGAAGCACCATGTCCGCGTTGCGCGTGTCGTACCGTACGTTCGTGAGGAGCTGGTCCACGAGCGCCTTCGGGTTGCGCAAATACCCTTCGATCCCCGGGGTCCGCAGCATCGACCGCGCGAACGTCGAGAACAGCATGCGCGAGCCGCGCCGCTCCCGAATCTGGTGCACGAGCTCCAGATAGGCCTTCACCGACAAGGGCGCAGGGTCCACCAGGTGGAACGTCCGCCCGATGGATCGCGGGTCCGCCCCGATCGCGCACGCGGCGCGAACCACGAAGTCGATCGGCACGAACGGCAGCGGAACATCCCCCTTCGCGGGCAGCGGGATCGCCATCCCCTCCGGCGCCGCGAGGAGGAGCAGCGTGAACAGATAAGGCAGGTTGAGCCGCCCGATCTCCCCCGTACCGGAATCTCCGACGACGAGCGTGGGCCGGACGATCGCGACCGGGATCGACCTCGAAGCGCGGCGCACGATGCGCTCGGCGTGGGCGCGCGTCTCCTCGACGACGTTGCGGTAGCCGACGCCCTCCGACGTGTCGTCCTCGAACACGGTGCCTTTGCGATCGCCCGAGACGAAGGCCGTCGAGTGCAGCACGAAGCACTGGAGGTTCGTCATCAGCTTCGCGACCTCCACGATCTCGCCTGCGGAGGTGACGTTGGCCTCTTCCGCGCTCTTCTTGTCGGTGCCGAGGAAGCTCACGTGGACGCAGTGGTGAATCCGGTCCACCTCGCCCGCGATCTGCCGCAGCTCCACGCCGGAGAGGCCGAGATCGATGCCGCTCGGATCGCCTTCCAGCAGCAAGATCCGCGCGCGCTCTTGCTCGTCGAGGGCGTCGATCGCGCGGCGCGCCTCCACGAGATCCGCGCCCCGCACGAGGGCGAGGACGCGCGTCTCCGGCTCGTTCGCGACGAGGTGCGTGGTCAGCTTCCTCGCGAGGAACGAAGGGAAACCCGTGACGAGGACGGTGCTCTTGTGACCCGGTCGGGGCATCGGACGCGGGCAGCATAGCAAGGATCGGCGCCGAGCGCGCGACGCCCGCGCGATGTGGTAGGGATGCGCCCGATGGATGCTCCCCGATTCGTGCCCGGCCACCTGCCCGAACCCACCACCGGGGACGCCTTCTGGGCGCCTTTCCGCAAGAGCGAGCTGCTCGTGAAATCGCTCGCGGACAAGCGCGCGCGGCTCCTGCGTACGGACGATGTGAAGGCGCTCGGCCTCGCGGTGACGCACGTGCACCACGTGGGCACTCTGGAGGGCGTCCCGTGCATCGCGGCCGCGCTCCCCGACGACGCGCCCGACGTGGAGGGTTGTCGGTACGGTGGATTGCGACAGGCCTATGGCTGGCTCCCGAAGAGCGAGCTCGAAGCTGCGATGACCGGCTTTCAGATTCAATATTGGGACAGCCACCATCGCTTCTGCCCAGGCTGCGGCGCCCCGATCGCGATGAAGAAGGCGGAGCGCGCGAAGCGCTGCGAGCCGTGCGCCCGCGACTTCTACCCGCCAGTCGTGCCGGCGGTGATCGTGCGCGTGCGGCGCGGAGACGCCCTCTTGATGACGCGCGCCCCGCATTTCCCGTCGAAGATGTACGGTCTGGTGGCGGGCTTCCTGGAGCCGGGGGAGACGCTGGAGCAGTGTGTGGCCCGCGAGATCCGTGAGGAGACGGGCCTCGTCGTGCGCGATGTCCGCTATTTCGGCAGCCAGCCGTGGCCGTTCCCGCACCAGGTGATGGTGGGATTCACGGCCGAGTACGAGTCCGGCGACATCGTGGTCGACAAAACGGAATTGGAAGAGGCCGCCTGGTTCACGCGAGAGGCGATGCCGCAGCTCCCGCCGCCGTTCAGCATCGCGCGGGCGCTGATCGACGACTGGCTACGTTCCGGGGAGTGAGAAGAGGAGGGGAGTGATTTTACAAGGGGGCCAGCCCCCTCGTATCACTCCCCCCACGAGAGCCCACGTTTCACGGCAGGCACGCGTTCAAGGCGACGGCGACGGAGCCGCCGCTCGGGGCCACGAGATCGGGTCGACCGTCGTTGTTCATGTCGGCGATCGCGACGTCCACCGGAGAGGCCGCGACGCCGTACGACTGCGGTCCACCGAGGCCGCCGCCCGCCTGGTGCAGCATCACCCACACCTCGTATTCTCCACCGGCCGGCGTGGCGCCCACCAGATCGACGAGGCCGTCCCCGTCCACGTCGCCGGCCTGGATCATGATCGGGTTCAGCGCGTCGATCTTGGTCGCGGGGCCGAACGCGCCGCCGCCGAGGCCCTTGTGGATGTTGATGTGATCGAACGAGCTCACCGCGATGTCGATCAGCCCGTCGTCGTCCGTGTCGAGGGCCGTCATGCTGGTGGCGTTGCCGGGAGAAGGGGAGTCCACCTTCGGCGCGAAGGTGCCGTCTCCGCTATTGAGGATCACGCTCAGCGTCTGATCGGTGTAGCTCGCCGTCGCGAGATCGAGCTTCCCGTCGCCGCTCAGATCGCGAAGCAAGAGCCCGCGCGGGTTCGGCCCGACAGGGGACGAGAGGGGCGCTCCGAGCGTGCCATTGCCGAGGTTCAACCGCACCGCCACGTGGGCCTCGTCGGCCACCACGAGATCGGCTTTCCCGTCGCCGTCGACGTCGCCGATCGCGGGGTTTTGAGGCTTCGATCCGGTCGGGTAGTCGACCGCCGCCTTCAGCGTGCCGTCTCCCTTGTTGATCAGCACGCTCGCGTTGTTCGACGCGTAGTTGGTGACGACCACGTCCGGCCAGCCGTCGCCGTTCAGATCGCCCGCGACCACGCCGTCCGGCGCCGAGCCGACCGCGTACGCCACGGGAGCGCTCAACACGCCTCCGCCCTGATTCCGCATCACGTGCACCTGAGACTCATCATCGATGACGACGACATCCGCCTTGCCATCACGATCCATGTCCGCGACGTCGAGCAGCTCGGCGATGAGGATGCCGCCGAGCGGGTATCGGCTCCGCGCCGCCATCGTGCCGTCTCCGCGGTTGAGGAGGACGCCGATCTGGTATCCGTCGGGCGCCACGCTCGCGAGATCGAGCTTCCCGTCGCCGTCCACGTCGCCCGCCGCGATGGTCACCGCCGCCCACGGTGTCGGGTAGTATACGGCCGGCGCGAACGTGCCATTGCCGGCGCCCATCTCGATCGCCAAGGCGACGTCGCTCGAACAGCCGATCACGAGATCCACGTTGCCGTCGCCGTCCAGATCCCGGAGGGCGATGGCCTTCCCGTAGATGCAAGCGGCCATGTCGACCGGCGCGCCGAACGTGCCATTGCCCTGGTTGAAGAACAGGCTCGTCTTGCCGGGGTTCGCGTCGCTCGCGACCGCGACGTCGGTCTTGCCGTCGCCGTTCAGATCGGCCGCCGCGATCCCGCGCGGAAAGGTGCCCGTCGGATAGCTCACCGGCGCGCCGAACGTGCCATTGCCGAGGTTCATCCGCACGGCCATCGTGCCTGTATTCTCCGCGTGGATCACGGCCAGATCCGGCTTCCCGTCGCCGTTGAAATCCGCGGTGACGAGCCGGAACGGGCTCGGGCTCGTGGCGTAATCGACCTTGGGCGCGAAGGTGCCGTTGCCCTGATTGACCAGCACGCTGACGGTCGCGCTCCCCGCGTTGACCACGAGCAGATCCGGCTTGCCGTCGCCGTTCACGTCGGCCACGGCGCCGCTGATCGGCGTGGACCCGGCCGTATAATCCACCTTCGGCGCGAAGGTGCCGTCGCCTTGATTGAGGAACACGCTCACGGCGGCGGGGGCGATGATCCCCTGACTGACCACCACGAGATCCGTCTTGCCGTCTCCGTTCACGTCCGTCGCGAGGACGGCGGAGGCGTACGCCACCGCGGTGTACGCGGTCGGGTCGCCGAAGAAGCCGCCGCCGAGGCCCATTCGCACGTCGAGCTCCGAGAGCCCGCCGGAATAGCCCACGTACGCGAGATCGAGCTTGCCGTCGCCGTTCAGATCCGCGAGCGCGCCGTCCTCGGGCTTCTCCCACGCGTCGACGGCGGGCGGGCTCGGAAAGCCGGCGCGCCCGCTGCACGCCGCGGCCACGCACGCGCCGGCCACGCAGCTCGCGCCGTCCGCGCAGAGCGCCGCGCCCTTGCATTCGCCCGCCGAGCACGCGTCCGGCACCGTGCACGGGTCGTTGTCGTCGCACGCGGTGCCGTTCGGCTTCGGGGGGTTCGCGGGGGAGCCGTTCTCGCACACGTCATCGGTGCACGGATTGCCGTCGTCGACCGGCTCGCACATCGTCGTGGAGCTCGTCGTGCCGCCGGATCCGCCGGTGTCCGTGGTGGTGGTGCCGCCGGATCCGCCGGTGGTGCTGCCGCCCGTCGTCGTGGTGCCGCCGTCACCGCCGGTGCTCGTGCTCGTGGAGCCGCCGCCGCTCGACGACGCCGCGCCGTCGCCGCACCCCGCGAGCCCCACCGCGAGCCCCATCGAAACGACACACCACCACGCCTCCGCCCTCCGCGGGCGGACCGAACCTGCGTCTCGCATCTGTCACTCTCGAAAGAAAAAAAGGAACAGCACACGCGCCGAGCGCGCCTGTCTCAGACGAGGGTCCGGCCGCGACTTTCCAGCCTCCCCGCGCGCAAAGCGTGCCCCCGACTCCAAGGGAGAAGAGGCGAGGTCGGGAGATCAGAGTGGCAGTTCGAAAAGGACGAAACACGAAAAGCCGACTCCTCGGGAGAGCCGGCTCGACGTGCGTGGGAGTGCTGAGATCAGCGCTTGGAGTACTGGAAGCGCTTGCGGGCGCCCGGCTGGCCGTACTTCTTGCGCTCCTTCTTCCGCGCGTCGCGCGTGAGGAAGCCGGCGCGCTTCAGCGGCGAGCGGCGCTCGGAGTCGGCGGCGCAGAGCGCGCGCGCGACGCCGTGACGAACGGCCTCGGCCTGGGCGGAGTGACCGCCGCCTGCGACCGTCGCGCGGACGTCGTACTGATCGAGGAGCTCCAGGAGCTCCAGCGACTGCCGCATGACCATCTGGTTGGTCTCGCGGACGAAGTACTCGTCGGCGGGGCGAGCATTCACCGTGATCTTGCCGGCACCCGGCGTGATCCAAACGCGCGCGACTGCCGTCTTGCGCTTGCCCGTGGCGTAGAACTTGGTCTCGGTCATGGCGGTATCAGTAGCTCAGCGGTTGCGGCTTCTGCGCGGCGTGGGGGTGATCGGGGCCGGCGTAGACCTTCAGCTTCGTCAGGAGCTCACGCCCGAGGATGTTCTTGGGGAGCATCCCCTTGACGGCCTTGGTGACGGGGAGCGTGGGCTTCTTCTCGAAGAGCTTCTCGTAAGGCACCACGGTGAAGCCGCCGGGCTCGCCGCTGTGGTGGTAGTAGTTCTTCTGCTCGAGCTTGCGGCCCGTCAGAAGGACCTTGTCGGCGTTGACGACGATGACGAAGTCGCCGGTGTCGACGTGAGGCGTGAACGAGGCCTTGTGCTTGCCGCGGAGGACGGTGGCGACGCGCGTGGCGAGGCGACCGAGCGGCTTGCCCTCAGCGTCGATGACCCACCACTTGCGCTCGGCAAGCGCTTCGGCAGGTTTCGCGGAGAACGACTTGGTTTGGGGGTTCATCTGGCAACTTCCCGGAGGACGAGGGGGCGCATGGATACAAGCCGAGGGGCACCTTGTCAAGCGCCCAAGATCCAAAGCCCGAAGATAATCTTTGGATCGCGAGGGAACGCGAGAATCCCCGGACCGATCTCGCGCGCGCATCGTGCGCGTTCGAGGCTGGATCCGAAGGGAGACCGCGGTCCCGGCTCGCCGAGGCCGACGCCTCGACTGGCGCAGCGGTACTCGATCCGAAGGCGAACGTCGAGGGGCGTGACCTCCTGGAGCGCCGTTCCGTTTCACGGAACGCCGCCCCAGTTTGCCCAAGTAGGGGACGCCTCGCGTCCCCTCTCGCCCAGGCGGAGCCCGGTCGATTCACCCCTGGAGGCGGGCTCGCTCGCGAGCCCTTGGAGGAGCGCCGCGGATCGAAGGAGCGGTCCGTCGACGCGCCTTTTGCGCTAGCCTGCGACTTCTGCATGAAGGCCACCGCGCTTGCTTCCTTCGCCGCCGCGTCGATCGCGCTCGTCTCGATCCCGGCTTCCGCGCACTCCATCCTCGTGACGCCGCCGCCGATCGGTCAGGACGACGGCGCGAAGTCCGGCCCATGCGGCTGCTACTTCGGTGACGGGCCGCAAGATCCGGCGGACGACGCGAGCCCTGCGCCGTGCCCGCAGGACTACCAGGTGACGACGCTCACCGCGGGCGCGCCGCTCAAGATCCAGTGGAAGGAGACGATCAACCACTCCGGCAAATTCAGGTTCGCGATCACGTCGAAGACGCCGGAGTCCGCGACGAAGGCGGACATGGACGCGGGCGTGCTCGTGGAGATCGACGACACGAACGCCACCGCGGGCGCGACGCTCTCGCAGATGGTGACGGTGCCGAGCGAGCCCTGCGATCTCTGCACGATCCAGCTCCGCCAGTACATGGCCGGCGCGTCGAGCCCCTATTACTACTCGTGCGCCGCGGTGAAGATCGTGGCCCCGGATCCGGGCATGGGCGGCGGCGGAGCGGGCGGCGGCACCACCACGGGCGCGGGCGCGTCGTCCTCCGGCGGATCGGGCGCGGGCGCGTCGTCGTCGGGCGGCGCCCCCTTCAGCACCGGCGCCGGCAAGGCCGAGCCGCAGCCCGAGATCAAATCGAGCTGCGCGGTTTCGCCTTCGTTCGCCGGGGATTCGAGCGCGTCGCTCTCTCTCGTCGCCGCGGGCCTCGCCGTGTCGGCGCTCGCGCGGAGGCGTCATCGTCGCTCCGTGTTCGCTCCTTCGAGCGTGCGCGGCGCGAAGCGAGGTTGACCGGCCCAACCTGAGGCCTGGCCCCACTGTGTCAAAACTTCGTTTTGCCGCGCTACGCGCGCCGCTTCGCGGCACAGTCGGGCTAGTTTTTCTTACCCCGGGGACGGGCCCCGGACCCCGCGGCGCTGATCGCGCCGCAAGCCCGACTGCGTTTTCAACGAAGTCGTGCTAAGCGCGGGGCCGTGATGGTTCGTCTGCCGCGGCTCCTCGCTCTCGTTCCGCTTCTCGTTGCGCTCGCGCAGGCGGGCTGTCTCGACAAATCGAGCGAGCACCGCATCCGCGCGAACGCCTTCCTTCGAGGGGGCGACGCGAAGGCGGCCGTCGCCGAGTGCGACGAGGGCCTCGCGATCAAGAAGGACGATCCGGCGCTCCTCATCTTGAAGGGCAAGAGCCTCTTCGAGCTGGACGATCTCGACGCCTCGAAGGCCGCCTATCTGCGCGCGCTCGAGGTCGCGGGCGACTCGGATCCGCGCGGCATGATCGAGGCGCACGTCGGCGTCGCGATGATCGGATCGCGCAAGGGCGACTGGCAGCTCGCGCGCACGCATTTCGAAGCGGTGGTGAAGGCCGATCAAGGCAAGAGCGCCACCTCGCACTTGAACCTCGCGCGCGCCTGCATCGCGCTCAAGGACATGGAGTGCGCGATCTCGCACGCGGAGACGGCGGGCCACCTCGCGGGCAACGAGGAGGCGACGCTCTACACGCTGGGCACGGTGTACCTCGCGGCCGACAAGCTCGACGACGCCGACAAGACGTTCCAGCACATCTGCGATGTCGTCCCGTCCGCGGCCTCGTGCCCGTACGGCGTCGCGATGGTGGCCGCGAAGAAGGGCGACAAGCCGAAGGCCCTCGCGAAGCTGAAGGAGGCGCTCGACCGCAAGGTCCCGGACCCGGCGCGCATCCCCTCCGAGACGGCCTTCGCGAGCCTCAAGGACGACCCCGAGTTCCAGTCGCTGATCGCCGCCGCGACCAAGTGAGAGCGCCGCTCTCCATGAAGGGCGCGTGTGCCCTTATTTGCACCATAGGAAAGCGCGGGCTCCGGGCGTAGCATGCGCGCCATGCGAAGAAGAGACATCGTGATCCTCGCCGCGGCGTGCGCGGCGCTCGGTATCGCGGGCGTCGCCTGCGAGAAGTCCCAGCAACAGTATCCGGCGGGGCAAGTCTCCCCCGGGCAATACACGGGACCCGGCGCACAAGGAACCGGCCAGTACGGCCAGCAGCAGCAGTATCCGCAGCAGCAGCAATATCCGCAGCAGCAGCAGTATCCGCAGCAGCAGCAGTATCCGCAGCAGCAGTATCCGCAGCAGCCTCAGCCGACCGCGACGGCGACCACGACGACCACCGCGACGACGCCGTTCACGTTCCCGACGTCGCTGCCGACCGGGCTCCCGACCGCGCTCCCGCCGGGATTCCCGACGACGCTGCCCCAGATTCCGGGCCTCACCCCGGCCCCGACCGCGACGACCCCGCCGAAGTAACTATCCGTATTCTTTTTGCGACGCCTCGGACGCGGGCTCCCCTCCCTGCGGCTGCGAAGCAGGCGCTTTGGGAGGGGCGGACGCGCGTAGCGCGGCCGGGGGTGGGCATCGTGGATTGGAGCTTGGCGGCTGGGTGGGTTTGTGTATTCAGAAGCTGCCGGTCAATCCGAAGCTGGCGGCGGTGGGGGTGACTCCGAACGTGAAGGACACCCGCGGCGGGTCCGTCGCGTCGCGCACCGCAGGCTCTCGCAACGGGGGGGGCTCCGCGTTGTCGAAGAGGTAGAGGGCGGCCGCCGTGAGGCCCAGCGCCGCGCCGGCCCCCAGGAGGGAGAGAGAGGCGACCCGCGAGTCGTCCCGCCGCTCCAGCGCGCCGTTGTACGTGTCGAGCTCGGGCTGGGAGAGGCTGCGCTGCGACGCGGTCGAGAGGATCTGCTTCGCCGTGGACTCCGCGTCGAACGCGACGAGGCCCAGCGCTCCGCCCGCGAGGATCGACACGCCGGCGCTCGCGAAGATGGCATACGAGCTGATCCGCTGGGGCGTCAGCTTCAACGTCACGCGGACTGGCAACGTCTCTCCCGCGGTCACGAACAGGCGCTCCTGATACGGGGTGCGGCCGGGCTTCGTCACCGCGACCACGTGCGCGCCGGACGTCACCTGGATGTCCTGATCGAGCGGCGACTCCCCGGCTGCGCGGCCGTCGAGCATCACCTTCGAGCCGACCGGCGCCATCACCGCCACGAACGATGGGCGCTCGCGGAGCGTGATCTCCAGCGGGAGGATCGTCCCCTCCACCGTGACCACCTGGCGCACCTCGTCGACGCATCCGGGCGCCGTGACGCGGACCGTGTGCGCGCCGGGCGCCACCTGCTCGACCACCGGCGACTCCGCGTGCGCCGCGCCGTCGAGGTACACCGTCGCTCCCTTGGCCTCCGTCGTGATCAGGATCCGCGACGTCGGAGGGGGCTTGTCGCCGTTCTCGGGCGCGGTGGCCGGATCGACGCGCGCCGCGACCGCCGACAGCTCCCCGAGGGCCTCCACCGCGTCGGCGCGACGGCCGCCCTCCTTCACCTCGTCCAGGTATTTGCGAAAGTGCGCGATCGCCGAGCGGAGCGTCTTCGCGTCGCGGCTCACCGTGTACTGTCGCCGCTCCGCCTGCGCGAGCGAGAACAACAACGTCGGCTTGTTCGCGAGATCGTACGCCGCGGTGAACGCCTCCACCGCGACCGCGTACCGGCCCGCCGAATACGCCTGCACGCCGGCGTCGTAGTACGTCTTCGCGGTGGTCGACTCGGCCGGCTCGGCGGCTTGAATACGGGATGTCGCGAAGAAGGCGAGGGCCGCCGCCGCGAAGGCCTGGAGCCGTGGGCGCGCGCGACGTCGCCTCACTGGAGCTCCGGCGCGCGGGTGTAGAGGATCAACGTGGCAGTCTGGCCGATCGCCAGATCCGGGACGCCGTCTCCGTCGAAGTCGCCGGACGTGATGTCGAGCCCGCCGTCCACGTCTTTCAGCTTCACGGGGGAGAGCTCCCGAAGGCCCGACGGGAGCACCCGGTACACCGAAGTCCGCGTCGTCATGTAGAGCACGCACCCGAAGCCGTCGCGCGACGGGACGCACGTGGCGCCGGTGACGCCGCCCTGGCTCTCGGGCGCGAGCCGCACGGGATGGGCCGTGTCGAAGCCGCCATTCTTGTCGTTCCACAGAATGACCAGCTCCGTCGGGGAGTCGTGATCTCCGCCCACGATCACCGCGTCGAGCGCGCCGTCGCCGTCCAGATCGTGCAGCGAGAGCCGGCTGTCCGAGCCGAGGCGGAGCGACAGCGGGACCGCCGGCCGCGGCTGGAAGCGATAGTCCGCCTCGTCGTAGTCCGCGATCACCAGCGCGGCGCCGTCGTCCTGATCTCCCGCCGGCGCCACCACCACGAGCTCCGCGTTGCCGTCGCCGTTGATGTCCCCGCCGGCGAGGACCGCGCCGTAGTGGAGGGCCGCGACAGGGCCGTTGCCGAGCGCGTGGAGATCGCCCGGCAGAGGCTCGCTCGCCAGCGTCTGATCGAGCTTCACGTCGTACGCCGACTCGATGCGGTAGAGGTGCAGCTCGCCTGTCTTCACGTTGGCCCCGAGCGCCGCGATGTCGACGACCGGATCGCCGAAGTAGCCAGTCGTGAGCGCGATCGGGCGCACCGCGGTCCCGTCCTTCGTCTGGAGCGAGAGGGAGGCGGTGAGCGCGCGCGCCCCGTTGCCGCGCAGCTCGAAGGCGCGATCGGTGCCTGTGGTCGGCGTCTTGGAAGTGACCACCAGATCTGCCACCTTGTCCGTCCCGGCCACGTTGTACGCGGCGTTCGGCGGCGACAGCTCCGCGGAGTACATCTCGCTCACGCGGACGAGCTTGGCCATCTGGATGAAGGCGCCCGGCGGGCCAGCGAGGTTGCCGAAGCCGACCTCCACGTGGCTCTCGGGGACGCCGTCGATCTGCACCGTCTCCGACATGGCCAGATCGGTGACCAGATCGCCGTCGAAATCCCCGATCGCGAGGTGCGTGACGCCGCCGTCGGTGTCGAGGACGAAGGGGTTCCACACGCCGCCGCCCGCGTTGTTGAGGAAATCGATGTTGAGGCTCTGGCGCGAGCCGGCCGCGATGTCGACCAGCTCGTTGTCGTTCATGTCGGCGACGACCGCCACCGTCCAGGGCGCGCCCGCGTTCAGATAAGCGGTCTTCACCTTCTCGCCGTCGCCGAGGAATACCCCTGTAGACAGCACGTAGTCCAGTTGACCGTCCTTGTCCAGATCGGCCACGGCGAGCGGGAGGGCCGGAGTCAGGCCCGCGGTGGCGGCGGGCTCGAAGGGGCTCGCCTCGCCGGGCACGCCTTCGGTCGAGGTGAAGGTGCCGTCGCCCTGGCCCCACGCGATGAGGAGGCCCGCGTGATCGCCGCCGATCAGGAGATCCGTGTGGCCGTCGAGGTCGACGTCCGCGGGCAGGACGCCCTCCGTGACGGTGCGGCCCGCCGGCAGCGTGACGTACGACAGGCCCGTTCCGGTGCGCCACTCGACTCCACCCTTGCCCGAGTCGCGGCATGGAGTGAAGTAGAACGCGCGGTCCGATCCCTTGAAGCCGAACGCGATGGCCGTGCACGGAAGGCTCTCGTCGAAGCGCGCGCGGCCCACGTCGCCGACGATCGACTCCTCGCTTTCGGGGAGGATCGCGAGCACCTCTTCCTGGTCCGCGCCTGTCGCCGGGTGGGAGAGGATGGTGGTGTTTCCGGGCGGCTGCACGAACGTGAGCAGCTCGTCTCCAGGCTTCTCCGGCAGGACTTCGAGGGGGATCGTGCGGAGGTTCGTGCCCTCGGCCGGGACGATCGACGGATAGGCCACCAGCTCCCCGCGCAGATCGCTGGAGCCGCGGAGCAGCAGCACGCCGCCGATGTCCGCGAACGCGATGTCATCGGTGGAGTCGTTCGCGAGGCGAGCGAGCGCGGCGGCCGTCATCGGCACCGGGAGCGGCACGGGGAACGGCGGCTTTCCGCGCGGCGAATAGAGGCGCACGCTCCGCCGGCCGAGCGCGTCGGCGCTCTCGAAGATGGCCAGCTCGGATGCGCCGTCGCCGTCGAGATCCGCGGCCTCCACCTGCTGCAGGAGGGGGAACGGGATCGGCGCTCCATACGGGGCCAGGCTCTCTTGATCCGGCGGGGACGCGCGCCGACACACGCCGTCGAGGCCGCAGCCGTAGCCCGTGGGGCAGACGATCGAGCTCGCGCAGATGAAGCGACACTCGTGCTCCGTGCCGGGGAGAGCGCACGTCGCGCCCGGGGGAGCGTGGCTGTCGCAGTCCTCGTCCGGGTCGATGACGTAGTTGCCGCAGGCGTCGTCTCGGATCGGGGCGAGCTTCGCGCAGCCGGACGCCGCGCTCGGGAGGATCGCCGCGAAGGCCACGAGGACGGCCGCGGCCCGCATCAGAACGGCTCCAGATCCCGGGGTCGCGTCGTCGTGCCGGAGGGCGGCGCGCCCTTCGTCCGCGGGGGGAGCGTCACCGCCACCGAGCGGTCCTGATCCGGCACGACGTCGAGCTGGGCAGTCCGCCCGTCCGCCGTGGCGATCTTCAGACTGACAGTCTGCGCCCCGCGCGGGAGCCGCACGCTCCCCGGCGCCGTCCCGAGGAGGGTGCCGCCCTTGTACACCTTGGTGCCAGTCGGAACGTCGTTGATCGTGACGCTGATCTCGGCCGGAGGCGCCTCCTGCGTCGCGGTCGGGCGCGTCTCGGCGGCTGTCTGCACGGCAGTCGGAGCGGCAGTCTGAATGGCTGTCTGCGCGGCGGTCACGGAGGGCCCGACGGAGGCCGCGCTCGCGGTGGCGACTCCGCTGCTCCGATCCGTCGCCGCGCGGAGGCCGAGCACCACCGCGAGGACTAGAGCGATGCCGGTCATCGCCGCGACCGCCGCGATCCAGGGCTTTTTCCGGCCCGGGGGAGGGGGGCTCGTGGCCGGCCCCTGCCACGTCACCTCCGAGGTCGTCGTCTTGACCTTCGGCTCCTCCGGCGGCGGCCTGCTGGCCAGTCGCGACTCGGGCACTTCGATCGTGGGGAGCGGCGGCGCGCCCGGGAGCGTGTCCGCGGCCGGATCCGCTGGCATCGAGAAGGCTGGCTGGCGCGAAGGGCGCGGCTTCGGCACGTGGGAGGCGACGACGTCGGAGTAGTTGCCGGAGGAGTCGACGAGGAGCCGAGTGTCCACGTCGAGCACGTCGACGGCCACCTTCACGCCGGCGCCCGCGGCCGCGCGGATCACCGCCTCCATCGCGACGGCGATCGAGTCCGGCCGCTTCGCCGGGTCCTTCGCGAGCATGCGCAGCACCGGCTCATCCATGGCCGCGGGCAGCGATCGGTTCACCTTCGACAGGCGAGGAGGCGTCGCGCTGACCTGCTGATTGAGCAGCTCCACCGTGTCGTGCGCCTGGAACGGCAGCTTGTCCGTGAGGACGCGGTGCAGCAGGATGCCGAGCGAGTAGACGTCCGTGCGGTGGTCCACCGGGCGGCCGCGGCACTGCTCCGGAGACATGTAATGGGGCGTTCCCACCGGAGCGCCGGTGTTGGTCGTGTCGTTGTCGCGGCTGCCCGAGTGCGGCTCCCCGAGGAGCTTCGCGATGCCGAAATCGAGCAGCTTGGCCGACGCGCGCGAGCCCTCGCGGAACGCGATGAAGACGTTCTCGGGCTTGAGGTCGCGGTGCACGATGCCGACCGCGTGCGCCGCGTCCAGCGCCTGCGCGATGCCGCCGAGCAGAGGCAGCGCGAGCTCCGGCGGGACGGGGCCGGCCATCTTCAGGAAGCGGTCCAGCGGGAGCCCTTCGAGCAGCTCCATCACGTAGTAGCGCCGCCCGTCCGGCAGGTTTCCGAACGCGAAGATGTCGACGATGTTCGGGTGCCGGATCTGGTTCACGGCGCGCGCCTCGGCGACGAAGCGCGCGATCATCTGCGGGTGCTGCGAGTACTGAAGGTGCAGCACCTTGATCGCGACGCGCTTGCCGATGAGCGGGTGCTCCGCGCGGTACACGCTGCCGAACCCGCCTTCGCCGAGGCGCTCCTCGACGACGTACTCTCCGACCACCGTGCCCGGCCGGAGGCCCGTGTCGACAGGGGCGAGCGAGGCTGCGGAGACGAGCTTCTCTCCGTCCTGCTCGCAGCGGTCACGACCGTCGCCGTAAGGCGTGAGGCAGCGGGGGCACGTCTTCATGGCCCCTGGTTTGCCGTGGAGGGTCTCTCGGCTGCTCGACAGCGGTGCGCCGGCAACATCGAGTCAAGCGATACCAGGACTTTCTTGCTGTCACAAGGTACCTGCGCACCCCGCGCCGCCGGCGAGGTCGATCTCAGTTTGAGAACCTCCCCGACCCCGAAAAGATCACGGAGCCGTCTCCGGAGGCAGCGGCTCCCACCGCAGCGAGTCACCGACGAGAGGCGAAATCCGCTTCGCGCGCAGGCCATCGGTGCGCATCACGTACAGGCCCGGTCCATCCCCCGTCGTCCGCGTCGAGAAGAACGCGACCAGACGTCCGTCCGGGCTGCACGCGGGGGAGGCATTTTTCCCCTGATCCTGTGTCAGGCGGATCATGCTGCCCCCTTGTTCTCCCGTCGCGAAGAGATCGGACTCGGCCCCCGCTCCGGCCGCGAACACGAGCTTCACGCCGTCGGGGTGGTTGCAGAACGTGGGGCTCATCGCGAAGACGCCGTCGGGCGTGACCGGCTTGTCGTCCACGTAGACTCGCTGGCTCTGCCCCGTGGCCCCGAGGCCGACGAACGCGACCTTGCCAGTCGGCGTGAAGGCCGGCTCCATCGCGAACGGCGCGGTGGAGCCTTGCGTGAGGTGCTCGAAATCCGGCCCGAGGAAGAGGCGAATCCCGGCGCCCTGGCCGACCGAGACTGCCACTTTGCTCCGGTCCTTGGAGAAGGCGATCCCGTACACGGAGCCGGTGACGCCGAGCGCGATGTCCTTTCCGCTCTCGCTCTTGATGCGGTAAGGCGCGTTGTCCTTGCTGGCCGCCCAGTAGAGCTCTTCGCCCTTGCCGAACGCGGGCCCGACGGCGGTCTCGGCCTCGCTGGACACGCCCTTTGCGCGGTTCCCGTCGGCGTCGATCACGTACGCGCGCCGCGATTTCCCGGCCCCGGACGCGAACGTGAGCCGGCTCGCGAAGCCGCCGTTCTGGCCTGTGAGCGCGCCGATCAGCGCGTCGGCCATGCGGTGGGAAGAGGCGCGCAGCGAAGAGGCGGTGACCGTCGCCTTCTTCTCGAACACCGGAGTCTCCCCGCTCTTCACGAGGAAGGCCTGTCCGATCAACTGCACCTTGTCGGGCGAGCCAGAGGTCTTGTGGGCGGAGACGCGGATCACGGCCTCGGCGCCCTTCTTTCCCCACGCCTTCGTATCGACCGGGCTGTCGTCCAGATAGAGCCCGTCCGGCGCCGCGTCGTCGCCGAGGAGATCGAATTCGCCGCACAGATCCAGGTCGCGCCGCACCACGCTGCGGAGCGTGACGTCCTCCATGTCCGCGGACAGCGAGGGCACGACTCCGATCTTCGGCAAGGACCGAGTCGCCGCGGCCACGACCACCATGTTGCCGAGCAGATCCTTCGGTTCGGCGGCCTTCGGCGCGGGATCCGCCGCGGGGGAGGGCACGTTCGCGTTGGGATCGGCGAGCGCCGGGAGCCCCACGGCGAGGGTGACGATCGCGAGCGCGACCGCGGGAGTCGAGAGGGTCAGTCGCATCGGTGCTCCTTGCAGACGAAGGTGAGGCGGATCCGGCTCTGCACGATGTCCGGGTAGTTGTCGGGGGGCGGCGGCAGGCTCTGCCCCTTCGCGCCGTCGAGGGCGGCCTTCGCGGCCGCGTCGAAGGCGGCGTTGCCGCTCGGTGACAAGGTGTATCCTCCGACGGTGCGGTCCGCAGAGATCTCCACGGTGGCGCCCACCTTGTACTTGAGGAGATCCTCGGCGGAGAGGCCGGAGTTGCTCACGCGGAACCGGCCCGCGAACCACCCCACGATGCGCGCGCGATAGAGATCCACGGCGCGGGCCTTCAAGGGGTCCGTCTCGGTGCCCTCCGCGACGCCGTCCTGGTGGCCTTCGACAGGCACGTTGGAGGGCGGGGAAGGCGCGCTCGTCGGCACCACCGGTGCGTCCACTTGCTTCGTCACCTCCGCGTCCGGCGGGGCCGGCGGGAGAGGCTTCTCGGCGACCGGCAGATCCGGAGTCGGGATCGACTCGATGCTCTTGTCGGCGGCGGTGGACACCTGCGCTTTCTGCTCGACGCGGGCCTTCGCGCTCTTCTTCACCCACCGATCCGGCAGGCGCGTCGGATCGGGCTTACCGCCCAGCTTGAGCAGCGGCGCCTCCAGATCGATCACCGGGATCACCTTCACCGGCGCTTCGGTCGTCTTCTCCGGCAGACTGACACTCTCGGGTCGCTCGGCCGCGGAGGCCTTGAGACCGATCGCCGTCGCCAGCAGGAACAAGGACGCCGATCCGAGAGCGATCAGGATATCCGAAGGGGGGTATTCGGCGAGGAACCCCGGCTCGCGGGGCGCCGAGGGGCCCGTCTTTTTCCGGGCGGGGAGCATGTCAGTCCTCCGGCGTGACGAGCAGGTTGAGGCCTGTCACGCCCGCCGACCGCGCCGCGGCCACCACGCGGGCGACCACCTCGTACCGAGCGTTCTTGTCGGCGCGGATGTAGAGCTCCTTCTCCTTCTGAACGCGGGGGTTCTGCGCCAGAATGGACTCCACCTTCGAGGTGACGTCGTCCTCGCCGAAGAGGATCTTCTCTTCCCTGGTGACGGTGACGATGAGCTTCGCGTCCTTCACGGGCGTGTTCGTGGCTTCCACATTGGGCAGCTCCACGTTGAGGCCTGTCGTGAGGAGGGGCGCCGTCACCATGAAGACGACGAGGAGCACCAGCATGACGTCGACGAGCGGCGTCACGTTGATGTCCGCGAACCCCCGCCGCCCTCTCCCCCTCGCTCCGGCGGTCATTGCCATGATGTCGACTCCTCGGTGATGATGCGGAGTTGGCGATACGAAAGAGTGCCAGTCAGGACGCGAGCGCCGGGGCCGGCGTCCGCGTGGACGCGCGCTCCCGACGGCGCTCCGGCGCGGGCCGAGGCACCGAGTGTCCGGTCGCGACCAGGATCCACGTCTCCGACGCGGCCCCGAGCCGAGCGAGCATGTCGTCCGCGCGCTTCGACAGGGCGTTGTACAGGATGACGGCCGGGATCGCCGCGAACAGGCCCACGGCCGTGGAGATCAAGGCCTCTCCGATGGCGGGCGCGACGACGGGCAGAGAGGCGCTCTTCTCGCGACCGATGCGCAAAAAGGCGTCCAGAATCCCCCACACCGTGCCGAACAGACCGATGAACGGACCGGCCGAGCCGACGGTGGACAGGACGCCGAACAGCGAGCCGAGCCGCTGCTCTTCCCGCACCAGCGCGCGCTTCGCGAGGGCCTCGGCCACTTCGCGATCGCCGTCGCGCTTGCCGAGCTCCAGCACGATGCGGGCGCCGGGCGCGTCCGGATAATTGCGGGCGGTCGCGAACAGCTGATCGGCGGAGAGGGCCTGTTCGGCCTCGGCCTCGAAGGCGCGCTCCGAGGCGGCGATCCGCTGGATTTGAAGCGCCTTCAGGACCGCCACGAGCCAGACGGAGCCGGCGAGGACGGCGAGTCCCCAGTTCACGAACAACACCGGACCCGACGCGTGCACGAAGAGGCCGATCGGATCCAGGTCCGGGGCCTTCTGCGCGAGCGCCGTGGCGGTTTCCGAGGGGAGGCTCATGGTTGGATCCTGTCAGTCCGCGAGGAAGACTTCGACCTTGCGATCGAGGGCCCAGCCGTTCTCGTCCATGCCAGTCGCCTCGAAGGCGCCCTTCGACACGGTGCCCATCCGCTGCTCCGCGACGCCCTTCTGCGACAGGAAGGTCGCAACGGAGCCGGCCCGCTGCTGTCCCAGCGCGATGTTGTACGCGACGCCGCCGCGCGGATCCGCGTGCCCGACGAGGTTCATCTTGGCGCCCGCGAGCGGCCCGCTCACGAAGCACCGCGCCAGCGCGCCGAGCGTGCTCGCGGCGTCCCCTGCGATCGCGGCCGAATCGAAGGCGAAATGCGCGGTCGGCAGATCGCCGCACGCCTTCAAGATGCGCTGATCGATCTGGATGGAGCCGGCCGTCGGCGTGGCGATGTCCGCGCCGCTACTGCGACCCTGCATGTTCATCCACTGCGAATTTGCGCCCTTCGCGGCCCCGTCGGCCGCGCCCGAGGGAGCGTCGGCGGCCGTCTTCAGCGGGGGTTTCGGGCCCTCTTCGCAGGCCGGGAGCAGCGCCGCGGAGGCCACGAGGACGAGCGACAAGGTGACTTTTCGCATGTCTGCCGGGTACTACGCCTCGTTTCGCGGGGCCGAGTTTTTGGCCGAGGTTTTGGATAAGGCCCCGAGATGCCGCCTCTTCGGCCGCTCCGTGTCGCAGCGTTCCGGAGATCAAAAAGGACCCTCGTTCGAGTAGGATGGATCCCATGCGCCCGCGCCGAAATCGTTCTCTCCTCGCGTCCGCGATCCTCGCCGGGGTCGTCTCCGCCTCCGGTGTTGCCCGTGCGGAGGTGCCGGTCCAGCAGACGTTCTTCACCCTCCCTTCGTCGAACGGCCACACCGCCATTCTGGTGGATTTGAAGGCCGGCAAGCTCACCCATTTCCGAGAGCACCTGTTCGCCGCGGAGGAGCCGCTGCTCGACGCGGCCGGAAACGAGGTGTGGAACGGCAATCAGCCGCAGATGGTCAAATCGCGCGATCTGGCGTACGACGTCTATTTCGGCCTGCGCGCGGGCGGCGATCAGCGCTGGCTCCCCGGCATCCCGGCGGACCTCACGCAGAGCGGATACGCGGGGTGGACGGCCGGAAAGAACGGCGGCACCGGCGTGATCAAGATGGTGCAGCAGGTCGGCAGTCTGACGGCGACGCAGTACTTCTTCGCGCCGCAGGGCCTGTCGCACCCGGCCTTCGTGATGGCGATGCAGGTGAAGAACACCGGCGCGACGAAGGTGACGGGCGTCTCCGCGTTCTCGATCCACAACTACCACCTTGGCACGGGCCGTCCCGGGGTGATGGCGGACATCGGAGAGGACAACGAAACTGTCATTTACGACGGGAGCAACGGCCATTCGGACTTCATCGAGCGCGCCTTTGCCGGCACCGTGGTGACGCGCGCGCTCGCCCCGGTCGCGCACCACGGCGCTTCGAATTCCGGCACGCCCGCGGGGCAGAACGTCTACAACATCGTCAATTCGGGCGGGACCGGCGATCTCCCCGACTTGAACGGACAGAGCGCGACGGCCAACGGTTGGGTGTCGGCGTTCCAGGAGAATCTGGGCGATCTCGGCCCCGGAGAGAGCGCGTGGGTGGGCATCCTCGCGGCGCACCACGGCGATCCGTTCGGCGCGGCCGAGGCGCAGGGATGGCTCGACTCCTACGTCGCCGGAAAGAACGTGTCGGCGCTGGTGGACGCGGAGATCAACGCCTGGAAGACGATCCAGCAAGGCCTCTCCGTGCCCGCGAACATCGACGCTGGCAGTGAGACGTTGCTCCGCCACTCCGCGGTGATGTTGAAGATGGCGCAGGTGACGGACGACCACGCCTATCTGCGAGAGTGGCTGACCACGGACAACGAGCCTCGCAAGACCCGATTCGGCGCCACCCTCGGCGCGCCGCCGGCCACGCTCCCCGGGACGATCGCGCATCGGGGGAAGGGCGCGGTGCTGGCCTGTTTGCCGCCCGGCGAGTGGACGGTCGCGTGGATCCGGGACGGCTCGTACGCGGCCACGGCGATGGCGGCGATGGGCCTGAAAAACGAGGCGAAGGACGCGCTCGAGTTCTATCTGAACGCGGAGGCCGGCCGGTTCCAGAGCTGGAGTGAGCTCCAGCCGTACAGCATGCCACCGTACCAGATTAGCCTCGTGCGGTACCACGGATTCGGGGTGGAGGAGACGGACTTCAACGACTTCGGCCCCAACCTCGAATTCGACGGATTCGGCTTGTTTTTGTGGGCGCTCCGCAACTACGAGGTGCTGACGGGCGACACGTCGGTGGCGGACGACAACTGGCCCACCGTCTCCGGCAAGGTGGCCGACGCGCTGGTGTCGCTGGTGGATCCGGACACGGGGTTGATCCGAAAGGACTCCTCCATCTGGGAGACGCACTGGAAGGGCCGCGAGCGCTCGTGGGCGTACACCAGCATCACGGCGGCGCGCGGCCTGTGCGACGCCTCCGCGATCGCCAAGCGAAAAGGGGACGACGCGCTCGCCACGAAGTACCGAGACGCGGCGATGTCGATCCGGGACGCCATCGCGAAGAAGCTCGTGGACGCGAGTGGCATGATCGCCTCCAACGCCGAGGAGCTCGGGAGCGGCGCCGACTACTACGACGCGGCCGTCCTCGACGCGATCGCGATGGGCCTGTTCCATCCGAAGGGCCCTATCGCGAAAGGCACGTTGAAGGGCCTCGACGATCACCTGATCGCCGCCGCGGGCGCCGGCTGGTCCCGCAACGACGACCGCACGGATCACTCGGGTGGCACGGACGTGAGCCCCTGGGGCAGTGAATACGACAGCGCCGAGTGGGTGGTGACGGACCTGCGCGGCGCGATCGCGACGCACCTCGCGGGCGACGCCGAGCGGTCGGACAGGCTCGTTCACTGGGTGCGAGATCAATCCCTCGCGAACTTCCTGGCCGTCAGTGAGACGTACGACGAGAACGCCGGAACCTATAAATTCAACGCCCCGATGATCGGCTTCGGGAGCGGCGTGTTCGCGCTCGCGTGGTACGCGCGGGACGGCAAACTGGTGGACGCCGCGTGCGACGCTTATTACCCGGAGTCGGGCGTCGGCGGCAGCGGTGGAACGGGCGGATCCGGCGCGGGCGGCTCCGGGACGGGCGGCTCGCAAGGTGGCAGTGGCGGCGCGACCACGACATCCTCGGTCGGCGGCTCGTTCGGAGGCGGCTTCATCGGCGGAGGCAGCGGCGGCGACAAGGACGCAGGCTGCGGCTGCCGACTCGGCACCAACGAAGACAGCCCGTTCTCCGCGGCCGCGCTGATTGGCATTCTGGGCCTCGCGGGCCTCGCGACGCGGAGGCGCCGGCGTTGAGTGCCGCGTTGAGTGACCAAGTGACATTAAAGGTCCGGACGCGCCTGCGGTTTGTTTCGCGCGCTTGCTCAGCGGTGCGGGACCTGTGGTAAGAGCGTCCGGTTCAGAGAAGGAGTCTCCCATGGGTCTTGCCGACGCGCTGAAGGACGATACCAAGAAGGCGGCGATCGTCGCCGATTGCTGCACCCTCGTCGACGAGGAGGTCTCCGACAAGGGCGGCCTCTCCGGCATCGCGGTCAAGGCGGGCTACGCGGCGGTGAAGGGCATCAAGCCGGGCTTCATCAAGCACACCATCGAGCACCTCCTCCCCGAGTTCGCGGCCCAGCTCGACCCGCTCTGGAGTGAGGCTGTGAGCAAGGGCACGTACGCGAGGCACCTGCTCGACAACAAGAGCCGCGTGGCCGACGCCCTGCTCGCCGTGACCGACGCGCGCGCCAAGAAGAGCGACAAGGGCATGGTCAAGAGCACGTACGAGAAGCTCCGCGGCTCCGCGAAGAAGAACGTGGAAGAGGCGGTCCCGCGCCTCGGCCGCCTCCTCGAGAAGCACCTCAAGTAAGGTGCAAGGCCGCGCCTGAGAGGTACGTCGCCCATCTCAAGACCCACCTCACCCACCTCGAGACCCACGTCACGGGCCTGAAGGTCGTCGTCACGGGCCTGAAGGTCCACGTCACGGGCCCGAAGGTCCACGTCGCGGGCCCGAAGGTCCACGTCGCGGGCCTGAAGGCCCTCGTCGTCCATGTTTGGGTGGGTGCAGCCCATGTTTTGGGGGGTGCAGCCCATGTTTTGGGGGGTGCAGCCCATGTTTCGAGGGGTGGCCCCCTCGTTCAGGGGCGCGCGGCGATCAGCGATCGGCGTCTTTGCAGCAGCGCACGCCGGTCGAGTAGTCGGCGTACACCTTCGGGTGCGCGGTGATCACGGAGTCGCACCCCGAGCGCGTCGACCGAGAATAGAAGCCTCCCGCGAACGCGCCGCTCCCTTCGTCGACCCACTCGTCGAGGTTCCCGACCAGATCGTACACGGCGTCGTCGCCCCACGTGCTGCGGCAAGCGGCCCGCGCGCCGGTCGTCTCGAACAGCGGCCGCCCCTTCGCGCGCACGCGGTTCAGCCGCGGATCCAGGTGTCCGTACGACGCGTTGTGATGGAGCAGCCCCGCGGGGTGATCCTCGCGGTACACGTTGCACACGCCGTCCTGGTACTCGTCGCCGTACGGAAAATCGCGGTCGTCCTCGCCGCGGCAAGCCGTCGTGAATTCGTCGAGCGTGCACAGCCTCTTCCCGGCGGCGGCGCACGCGCTCTCCGCGACGAGCCCGGTCACGTACCCGTTCGGTCGCGCGCCGAAGAGCGGCACGGCGACGGGCTCGTTCTTCGCGCCGCGTTGCCAGGAGGGCACGTCCGGCAGCGGAAATGCGCGCGCGTGCACGTCCCCCCAGTGCGCCCGTTCGGTGGCCCAGTCGCCGAGCACGATCTCCAGCAGATTCGGAGTGGCCGGAAAATCCGGCGACAGCACGCGCCACGTCTTCTGATCGACGAGCGTCGCCTCGAACCGATCGACGCAGAACCTCCCAGCGATCGACACCATCTCCCCGGGACAAGCGACCTTCGTCGAAGCGCCATTTTTGGGGTTCGCGGTCGCCGCCCCACCAAGCTGAGCCCCCACGTTCGAGGAACGTGAGCCCCCGTCCCCTTGAAGCGCTGCCACGGGCCCAGAGCCGCTCGTGGAAGGAGCGCCGCTCGCAGGGGATGCGCTCGCGGAGGATGTCGCGCTCGCAGCGGAGGTGGCGCTCGCGGAGGATGTCCCGCTCGCGGTGGATGTGGCGCTCGCGGACGTCGCGTCGCTCGCAAGGAATGCAGCGCTCGCAGCGGAGGTGGCGCTTGCGGCGGATGTCGGTGCGCCCGGAACGGCTTCGATCGCAGCCACTTCGGCGATCGCGTCGAGGCCGCGCACGGTGGCGCCGAACCAGCGGAGGCCGCCCTTCGATGTCCACGCGACGTCGCCGGTGATGCACGTGCCGGGGCGCGCGAGCTCCGGAGCGGCGAGCAGCTTGCCCGGCTCCACCGAAGGGATCGACGTGGGCGCGGCGCGTCCGAACGTGCAGCTCGCGCGGGCGTGATCGGCGGGGATCGCCGCGGATCCGCGCTCGTTCGCGTCGTCGTCGAGCCACACCACGCGGCGCCTCGCGCGGTCCATCAGCCACGCGCCGCCCGCGGGGAGCGCCGTCACGCGCACGCCGAACGCGCCCGGCGCCACCGTGAGCGACGTCGCCCGCGGCGCGCTCACCGAGCCGTTTTCGTCGATCGTGAAGGCCACCACTTTTGTCGGATCCGTCGCGCTCACGCCGGCCACGATCGCTCCGCCGCGCGCGCGCTCGGCCGCGTCGAACCCTGCGCGAACCTGCGCGGCGACGCGGGGCCCCTCGGTGAGCGAGCCGTCCTTCGCGACGTACGTGACGCGCATCACGCCGGAGCCGATCTCGACGAAGAGCCCGCGCGTGGAGCCGCCCACGAGCGCGCTCGCATCGGCCACCGCGCGCCCCGCGAGCGCGTCCACCTTCGCGGGCGACGGCCACAACCGCGACACGTCCCCGCGCGCGAAAAAGAAGGCGTCCCCGATCTTCGCGGCGCGCCGCGTGTCGTCGCCGCGCCCCTCCGCGCGCCGAGCGATCCCCGAAGCGCGAGGCCCCAGCGCATCGAGCGCCGCCGCCCCCGCGATCTCCGAGAGCGCGCCGCCCACATCGATGCGCCACAACGATCCGTTCGCGAACGCGATCCCATCGCCGTCCGGCGCGAACGCGCTCCACGCGATCTGCGATCGCTTCGCCAAGAACGGCGCCGCGCTGAGCATCGGTACGCTGTTGTTCGGTGCGCTGTTCGTCGCGCCGTTGTTCGTCGCGCTGCTGGTCGCCGAAGCGACAGGCACGCTCGTCGCCGCATTGCTCGGCGCGGTGGTCGCGCTGCTCGTCGCCGAAGCGACAGGCACGCTCGTCGCCGTGCTGCTCGGCGCGTTGTTCGCGTTGTTCGGCGCTGCGGTGGGGGCGGTGCTCGCGCGCGTGGTGGTCGCGAAGCCTGCGGCGGAGGTGAAGAAGGCGCGGTCGCCTGCCCACGCGACGAGCGGGGCGTCGTTCTTCACCTGGCCCGGCGCGCGGCGCGGATCCATCGCGAAAATGGCTTCGATCAAAGGCGACGGCGCGCCCGCAGTCAACGCGCCGAGCGGGTCCACGAGGCACGCCGACCTCGGCGCGACCGAGGGGCCGAACGTGGGGTAGATGCGCGTCGCCTGGCACGCTCCCGAGCGGCCCGCGAAGGTGAGCACCGCCGTGCCCGCCGCGTTCGCCACGAGACGCGGGCCGTTCTGTCCCGTGAGGTAGCCGTACTCGAGATCGGCCTCCGCGAGCGTGCCGCGCGATCCCTCCACCAGATCGCCGTCCGCGTTCACGCTCGCGATGCCGAGGCGCGCGCTCCCGAGCGGCGTCTTCGAGCGCACCTTCGGCTTCGCGACGGCCTCGTAAAAGAGGAGATCCGCGACAGGACCACGCGACGCGGCGTCCGCCAGCATCATGCCCGCGAGCGGGCGCTCGAACGTGACGCCCACCGGCTTCGCGGTCGCGTCGAACGATCCGTCGCGCGTCACCCACGCGAGGCGCACGTCCACCTTCGCCTTCGCCGCGGCCTGCGCGATCGCCTCCGCCGCGCGGCTCTTCTTCTTCGCGGTCGGCTTCTTCGACGTGTGGGCCGCGGGGCGTGAGGGCTTGCCGGAGGAGGCGGCGGACGGAACGGGGGGCTTCCCGGCGCGCGGTGCGCCCGCGGTCTTCGACGAGGATCCCTTCGCGCCCCCCTTCTTCTCTTCCTTCTTCGATCCGCTCGGCTTCTGCGGCGCGCTCGCCTTCGGCTTCTTCGCGCCGCTCCCTCCGTTCGAGAGGCGGACCTTCGTGGCCTTCACCTCGCTCACGTCGACGTAGAGGAGCGCCAGGCGATCGCCGATGGGCACCACCGCCTCGGGGCGCGCGGTCTCACATTTCTGAGACGACGGGGCGTCGGCGTCCTTCGCGAACGTGGAGACGCACAGGCGGTCGCCGTCGGACGTGACGTACGTGACGCGGCCGTCGCTCGTCTCCATCGCCGTGACGACGTGCGCGCCCTCGAACCATCGCAGCTTCGTGAGCGCGCCGTCCGCGTCGATCGTGCGCGCCCACGCTCCGCGCTCACCCTCGTCGGCGATCGCGAGCACGCGCGCGCCGCCCGCCATCGGCGCGAGCTCCACCGGGAGCGCCTCCTCCGCCGCGGATCCGAGCGGCCTTCGGTACGGGTCCGGAGGCTCCGTCGCCGAGGCCACGGTCGTCGCGGTCGCGGTCGCGTTCGGCTTCGTCGTGGAGGGCGCGCCCGCGGTGTGCGGTCGGTCCGCCGGCGCCGAGCACGCCGTCACGCCGCCGAGGATCGCAGCGCCGACGAGCCCGCACGCGAGCCGGCTCCTTCGAGGAGCGTCGCCGCGCAAATCGAACGAAAAAGCACGCACCGGCGCGACCATACCACCGCGGCGCGCGCCTTCGGCGTCACGGCTCCGGCAGCGTCACGTGCGACGCCTCACCGATCGTCGGGCGCTCCGGCACGGGGGTCTCCCCGCGGGGCCCGGCGAAGGTTCTGCATGCGGGTGCAAGAAACGCGGGGGATCCGCGGCATCGATCGTGGCACGTCACGGAGTTTGCGCGGATCCATGCGGCGGCCCGATGTTTGCGGTAGGCTGCGCGACACCATGAGCAAGCTGGACGACGAGCTGGCCAGAGCGATCTCCGAAGAGCCGAACCTTGCACCCGCGAAGGCGCCGGAGGCACCGCCGCCTCTTGCGCCCGAGCGCGCACCTTCGTCGTCGACGCGCAACTTCGGGCTCCTCGCGGCGCTCGTGGGCATCGTCGGCATGATCGTGCTCGTGTTCATGTTCGGCTTCAAAGACGCGGCGATCTACTCGCTGCCCGTCGCCGAGCTGACGAGCAACCAGGCGAAGTACGTCGGCCGCAAGGTCCGCGTCGAAGGCGAGCTGACGCCCGGCACGCTGAAGAAGCGCGACCAGCCGTGCGAGTACCGCTTCGACGTGCAGACGATGGGCGCCGCGTACGACAGCAACACCGTGAAGGTGCCCGTGCGCTACGGCCAGTGCGTCGTGCCCGATACGTTCCGCGACATGCCCGGCGGCGGCGTGCAGGTGACGATCGAAGGCTCGCTCACGAAGGAAGGCTACTTCGAGGCGACGCTCGTGATGGCGAAGTGCTCCTCGAAGTACGACCCGTCCACGCACCAGATGGGCAAGGACAAGAAGTCCGACCCCACGACTCCGATCAACTGAGCGCTCTCACCGCGCCGCATCCCTCTGCGGCGCCGTCTCTCTCCGCTGCGCGATCACCTAGTTCGCGCGGCTGTTTCGGATGTTTCCCGGCACCAGCAAATCTCCCTCCGCGCGGCCCACGACGTCGAGCACCGTGTTGCCGTCGGCGTCGCGGCCGGGGCGCTCGCGCACGTAACGCGACGGCGCCGCCGAGACGATGAGGCCCAGCTCCTTCGCTGCGTCCGCGAGCTTGTCCGCGAGCGCCGCGTCGATCGCCTTCTCGCGATCCGCGCGGCTCACGCCCGGCGTCAGCGCGACCGCGATCGCGCCGAAGACGTGGCCCTTCTCCGCGAGCACGCCGTACGGCGAGCCCGTGCGCTTCGCGAGCGTCACGCGCGCACGCGCCGCGTCGACGCGATCCTTCGCCGCAGCGAGCGAGGCCGCGCCGCGCCGCAAGACCTCTTTCGCGTCGTCGCTCGGGTCCCTTCGGAAGTCGTCGGCGATGGCCTGGTTTTCGGCTCGAAGGCGGAGGAGCTCCCCTTCGGCGGCTGACAATTCGGCTTCGGCTTCGGTGAGGACGGAGGACATGCCTCATTTTCCAGGCTTTTGCGCGCGCCGCAAACGCTTTGCATCCAGGCAAAGGGGCGGCACGTTCTTCCGGCCGTTGCGTTTCGCGAAGTTTCCTCGCTAAAGTGTCGCCCTCCGACGAGGTTTGCCTCGCGGTTGTCGACCCATGTGGAAGCTCACGATCGAGGATGACGAGGGAAAACCGACCTCCCTCCCGCTCGTCCATGACGAGTATTCGCTCGGTCGTGGCGAGACGAACGCGATCCGCCTGACGGACCGGAACGTCTCCCGCAAACACTCGGTCCTGAAGAAGACCGACAGCGGCTGGGTCCTGACCGATCTCCAGAGCTACAACGGCACGTTCGTCAACAACGAGCGCGTCGTGGGCGATCGCACGGTCGGCAGCGGCGACGTGATGATGCTGGGCGACTACCGCCTCATCCTCACGGACAAGACGGCGCTCGCCGGGACCGATCCGTCGAAGGGCCCGGGCCCGGTCCTCCCGGTGCAATACCGGCCGAACCGGCTCGTGATCGTCGTCGGCCCCGCGCCCGGGACGGAGTTCCCGCTCGACAAGGATCACTTCACGATCGGCCGCTCGGAAGAGGCGACGATCTCGATCAACCACAGCTCCGTGAGCCGCATCCACGCGGAGCTGCACACGCTCGGCGGCGGCCGGTTCGAGATCATCGACAAGGGCTCCGCGAACGGCATCCGCGTGAACGGCGTCGAGCTGAAGCGCGGCATCCTCGAAGCGGGCGACGCGCTCGAGCTCGGCGACGTGCGGCTCCGTTTCGTCGGCGCGGGCAAGGTGTTCCGCTCCGGCGCGGATCAGAGCCAGCAGCTCCCGGCGATCGCGGCCGGCGCGAACGACGCGCCCGCGGGCGGCCTCTCGAACGGCAAGCTCATCGCGATCCTCCTCGCGGCGCTCGCCCTCATCATCGTGATCGTGTTCGCGATCGTGCACTCGTCGAAGCCGGCGACCGGCAGCGGCTCGGGCAGCGGTCGCGTCGTCGTCGCGGGCGGCGCCGACGACAACGGACCGGCGCTCTTCGCCGAGGCGAAGAAGATGTTCGACGCGGGCGACATCGAGGGCGCGCACAAGAAGATCGCCGACATCCCCGAGGGCTCCGCCGCGCTCGAAGGCACCGCGGTGCGCGACCTCGAGAACGCGTGGGCCGACCACATCTTCAAGAAGGCCGACGAGGCGAAGACGAACGAGGACAAGCGCGCGCTGCTGAAGCAGATCCCGCCGGACACGTACGTCGATCGCGAGCGGCGCGAGAAGGCGATCAGCCTCATCGGCACGCTCCCGCCGGAGCCCGCGTCGACGCCGCAGATGGGCGGCGGCCCCGCGCCCGTCGGCACCGGCGCGCAGCCCGCGAACAGCACGGTGGAGCCTCCGCCGACCACGACGTCGACGAAGACCGCGGCCCCGACGACGACCGCCGCGCCCGCCAACTCGAACCCGAGCGGCATCGACGAAGCGGCGATCCGCAAGGGCCTCGAAGGCAAGGTCTGGAGCGGCAAGGCGACGCTCGACGAGATCCGCATGCTGAAGGCGATCTGCTCGCACATGGGCGACCGCGCGTGCCGCGATCGCGCCGCCGCGATGCTCAAGCAGAAGATGGACGAGCAGAAGAAGTAGGCCCGCGCGGGCTGTGGTAGAGCACCCGCCGTGGAGAGCGCGGAGAAGAAATCGTCCGGAGGCCCCGCGTGGAGCGGCCCCTCCGTGCTCACGTCGCGGCCGATGATCGCGATGGTGACGGTGGCCGCGCTCGTGGGCCTGCCGTACCTCGTGCCGGGGCTCACGCGCTTCCGCCTGCTCACGCCGCTGCCCGAGACGGCGAGCCTCTTCGCCGGCCCCGCGCCCGCGCAGCCCGCCGCCACGGTCGGCGCCGCGGAGCTGAAGATGGAGACGAAGGACGACGCGGAGCTGCGCCAGCCCGAAGACGTGCAGCTCCCCGCCGCCGCGCGCGAGATCGTCCCGCCGCCGAACGCCGAGCAGAAGCCGCCGCGCGAGATCGAAGATCCCTCGGGAAAAGCGCTGGATCCGTTCTTCCGCAAGCTGATGGCCGCGGAGCGCAAGGACCCGAGAGCGATCGCGCGCGCGATGTATTACGGCGACTCGATCGTCGCGACCGACTACGTCACCGGCACGCTGCGGCGCCGGTTGCAGAAGCGCTTCGGCGACGCGGGCCACGGCTTCATGCCGATGGCGAACCCGTGGCCCGGCTACTTCCACAACGACGTCAGCCGCTACGCCGCGCCGGGATGGACAGTGAGCCGCGTCGTCGGCCCGTACACGAAAGACGGCCTCTACGGCCTCGGCGGCACGTCGTTCCGCAACGAGGGGCCCGGCCTCTTCTCCACGTTCGGCACCGCGAAGGACGGTCACTACGGCCTCACGGTGTCGCGCTTCGTGGTCGCGTACCTCGAACAGCCCGACGGCGGCCGCCTCGAGATCTCGATCGACGGCGAGGTGAAGGAGACGATCGACACGAAGGCCGACGCGCCGCGCAGCGTGTGGAAGACGTACGAAGTGCCGACCGGCGCGCACGAGCTGAAGGCGCGCCCGCTCGAAGCGAACGTGCGGGCCTTCGGCGTGTGGATGGAGAACGACGGCCCGGGTGTGGTGCTCGACGCGGTCGGCATCCAGGGCGGTCACATCCGCCAGCTCGACGCGAGCGACGACGCGCACTGGGCCGAGCAGCTCAAGAAGCGCGACCCCTCGCTCGTGATGTTCGCGTACGGCATCAACGAGGTCGCGGACGGCGAGGCGTACCCGATCCCGCAGTACATCGAGACGGCGCGCCCGGTGCTGGCGCAGGTGCGCGCGGCGCTGCCCGACGCGGGGTGCCTCGTGATTGGCCCGCTCGATCGCGCGACGAAGAACAGCGACGGCTACGGCGCGAGCCCGTTCGTGCCGAAGCTCGCCGCGGCGCAGCGCAAGATCGCGCACGACGTCGGGTGCGCCTACTGGGACACGTTCAGCGCGATGGGCGGCTCCGGATCGATGGGCATCTGGGTGCAGCGCGGCCTCGGTCAGTCGGATCTCTCGCACCCCACCGGCGCCGGCGCGGAGATCATCGGCAACTGGATCTACCTCGCGCTGATGGACGCGTACGAGGCCTTCAAGGCGCGCGAGTCCGGCAAAGGCCCCGCGACCACCGCCGCGCCGTCCGCGTCCGTCGCGCCGACGTCGAGCGCGTCCTCGTCACCGAGCGCAAACGCGACGGCGACCGCGTCCGCCGGCGCAACGTCTTCGCCTCGCTGAGGCCGCGCGGACAGCCTGGCTGTTCTTTTCGCCCTCTCGAAAAACCCTAGAAATCGAGGGTCCGCGCGCCTCCATTGCGATAGATTCGACGCTCGCCCGGCGCTCCTCCGAGCGGTCCCCGCGGCGAACGAGGACACGATGCGGACACCCGGCTTTCTTCTCTCGACGATCGCGACTGCGGCCTTCCTTTGTTCCTGCAACGCCGTCACCGGCGCGGAGGACCTCGTCTTCGAAGGACAGACAGGGAGCGGGAGCGGCAGCGGCACCGGGACGGAGAACAGCTACACCGGCACGCTCTCCATGCCCGGCATCGTCATTCAGGACGCGCAGGGCGTCACCATCACCCAGGTCGCCGTGTACCAGGGCGTGAAGGCGACGCTGATGGAGAACGGCGCCGACGCGGCGAACACCGTCTCCATCGTGGCCAATCGCGACACGTTGATGCGCGTGTTCGTGGCCATCGATCCGGCGAAGTACGACGGCAAAGAGATGATGGCGCGCCTCACGATCAACGGCGTGAAGGACCCGATCGAGCAGCTCGTGACGCCCAACCCGACGCCGAGCGAAGAGGCCATTCCGTCCACGATCAACTTCAATATCCCCGCCGCGTCGATGCTCCCGGGCTTCTCCTACCGCATCGAGCTCCTGCAGGGCACCGACGTGATGCTCCCCAATAACCCAGGCTCGGTCTACCCAGCCGAGGACCAGTTCGCGCCGACCAACACCGCGGACGTGGGCAAGAGCCTGAAGATCGTGCTCGTTCCGTTCAAGTACGGCGCGGACGGCTCCAATCGACTGCCGGACACGTCGCAGAAGATGCTGGACGGGTATCGGGACGAGTTCCGCGCGATGTACCCGACGCCGGACGTCGAGCTCACGCTGCACGACCCGGTGCAATACAACAAGACGGTGAGCGCGAACGGCAGCGGCTGGGACCAGCTCCTCGGATATCTCGGCACCCTGCGCTCGCAGGATCAGGCCGGGTTCGACGTCTATTATTACGGCATCTTCTCCCCCGCGGCGAACCTCAATATCTATTGCGGCGGCGGCTGCGTGGCGGGCCTCGGCAACATCGCGGGCGTCGGAGACGCGTATTCGCGCGCGGCGATCGGCCTCGGCATGAGCGACGACGGCGGCGCGACGGCGTGGGAGACCGCGGTGCACGAGATCGGCCACACCCACGGACGGCAGCACGCCCCCTGCGGCGGCGCGGCCGGCGTGGACCCGCAGTTCCCGTATCAGGGGGCCAAGCTCGGCAAATGGGGCTATAACCAGCTCACGCAGCAGCTCTTCAACCCCGACAAGACCACCGACGTGATGGGGTATTGCCTGCCTATCTGGGCCTCCGATTACACGTGGAACGCCCTGTTCGAGCGCATCAAGGCCGTGAACGGCGCCAAGATCGTGGTCCCGCCGGAGCTCATGAACCTCACCTACGACCGCGCCCGCATCGACGCGGACGGCCAGCTCCATTGGATGGAGCCGGTCACGATCGACATCCCCCCTCAGAACGAGCCGATCGACATCGAGGTGGAGACGCCGCAGGGCCCGCAGACGATCACGGGCCATTTCTACGGCTACGACCACCTCCCCGGCGGCGTGGTGCTCTGGCCGCAGGCGGGCGGCCCATCGAAGGGCGTCTCCTTCACCTGGCAGGGCCAGGTAATGAGTTTGTGATAGGTCGCTTGCATTGAGTTGAAGTGAGGAGCCGTCATGAAGAGGTCGTCCAGGAAGCGCGCGAGTGGCAATCGGTACCGGCCTTTGCACCTGGTGCTCGGCGCGCTGTGCTCGGTCGTGGCCGTCGCGTCGACGATTCATTGCGGCGGCACCTCGAGCACGAACGGCAGCGGCGGCAGCGGCACGGCCGGCAACGGCACCGGCGCGAGCTCGACGGGCGGCAACACCACCTCTTCGGCCACGGGCACCGGCGCGGGCGGCACGCTCGACGATCTGGAGGCCGGCGCGCAGGACTATTCGTCGGAGGACTTCTTCCAGGACGACCCGCCGCCGATGATGTGCGACGGCGGCGGCCAGCCCCCGGATCCCCCCGGCGGAACCCCCGAGTGCCCCGACGACAAGAACCTGGAGAACTGCCCCTGTCCCGAGCAGGGCAAGGTCTCCGCGTGCTGGCCGGGCCTCCGCAAGAACCGCAACCACGGTATCTGCCACGACGGCACCACAACCTGTATCCTGAACGGCGAGAGCGACCTCAAGTGGGGCCCGTGCGTGGGCGCGCAGCTCCCGACGGGCGCCACGGGCAAGGCGGCGTGCGGCTGCTTCTCCGGCGGCCACTGGAACATCGACAACCTGTCACCCTGCTTCTTCACGGTGAACGGCGTGACGACCGCGGTGTCGACGCACCTCGTCGGCGCGACGCCGGCCTGTCCGGACAACGTGGACGCCGCGCCCGCGGAGCCCTGGAGCACGAACCAGCTCAAGACGGACTGCACGGGTTATTTCAAGCTCTGTTATTCGATCAAGGCCGGCGACCCGAAGAACCCGCAGCCTGCGGACTGCGAGATCACGAAGGTCTGCACGGAGGCGCACTACGCTCCTGCGAACACGGTGGTGCCGTTCCCGGATCTGCCCTCCTGGCTCTCCACGCCGGCGCAGGACGCGTGCGTGCAGCAGTTCATCAACACGGGCGGCTACGGGGAGATGAGCGTGGTCGGGGAGAGCGACGAGTGCGAGAAGGTCGAGAAGGTCTTCCAGCACGTCACGTACTGCCCCCTCTCCTGCAACGACCCGAATCCGCCTCCGGAGTGCGCGAACTGCATGCCTGGCGGCGGCGGGAATTTTTGAGGGAGCCATTGGGAGGACGGAGTTCGTTCCGCGGATTGGCCACCGCTGGGAGGCCGGAGCCCGCTCAGCGGAGGCGGAGCGGAGCTTGGCTCCGCGGAGTCCGTAGCTGAGTGGACGCAGGCCTCGACGCTGCACGCGTAGCTCCGCTGCGGAGCGGAGTCCGTAGTGGAACGGACGCAGTCCTCGACGTTGCGCGGCTGTGCTAAGAGGGGGGTCCCGTGCACATCGAAACGTTCCCCACTGGCCCGCTCGGTTGCAACTGCTCGCTCGTCGTCGATCCGCAGTCGAAGCAGGCCATCGTGGTCGACCCCGGCGGCGATTTCGACGAGATCCAGCGGCGCTTGCAGAAGGCCGAGGCGAAGGTGGTCGCGATCGTGCACACGCACACGCACATCGATCACGTCGGCGCGACTGCCCCGCTCCAGGCGTGGACGTCCGCGCCCGCGCAGATCCACGAGGCGGACCGCTTCCTTTACGACATGCTGCCCGTGCAGGCGGCGATGATCGGGATCGACCAGCCCGAGACGTGCGAGCTGGAAGGCTCGCTGGTGGACGACCGGGTGATCCACGCGGGCGCCGTCGCGATGCAGGTGCTCCACACGCCGGGCCACACGCCGGGGAGCTGCACGTTCGTCGCGAAGCTCGGCAACGCGCAGGTGGCCTTCGCCGGAGACACGCTGTTTCGCCGCAGCATCGGCCGCACGGATCTCTGGGGCGGCGACTCCGACCTGATCTTGCGCTCGATCAAGAACAAGCTCTACAGCCTGGACGAGGCGACGAAGGTGATCACGGGACACGGCCCCTCCACCACCATCGGAGAAGAGCGCCGTGGGAACCCCTTCGTGCGGCTGAAGTAGCCCCCTCGCGCGAGACGGTCAGTAGCCGCGGCTCCGCAGCTCCTTCACGATCTGCGAGTACATCTCCTTGTGATCGTAGGAGTTGCCGAGGCCCGGGCCGTCCCCCACGAGCTGGCCCACTTCATCCATGTGGTCCGCCGGGACACAGCCCCAGAACTGGCCCCTTCGCGCGTCCTTCGCGCGGACCAATCCGTCGTTCGGGATGCCGTCGTTGCCGGCCAAAATCAGCCCCGCCAGCGAGAACAACGGGTCGATCGGGTCCTTCTCTCCGTTCCACTGGAACACCCATGGGAGCGTCACGTCCGCCGCGCAGTCCTGCCCGCCCAAGGACAAGGAGGATCTGCCCGTGATCGAGGCGTAGAAGATCCCTGGTTGATCCGGGTTCGCCGCGTTGAACTCCGCGATGCCCGGCTGCGAGAACAGATAGAGGGCCTTCGCGATGCTCGTCTCGTTGCCGATCTGATCGTAGAGCGGGCCGCCCAGGAGCTGAATCAGCTTGTCGATGATCGCCGACGCGTTCGGGTTCTCCGTGAGGCCCAGCGCGATGTCCGCGATCGCCGAGCCGTTGTGCGGAGTCGCCACCGTCATCACCGCGGCCACCTTGTCGGGCACCTTCACCGCGACGGCGCGCGCGTCGAGGCCTCCCTGCGAGTGGCCGATCAGGATCACCTTCTTCTTCCCGGTGTCCTTCAGGATCTGATCGATGTGCTCGATGAGCTGGTTCGACCGGAAATCGGAGCTGTTGAACGGGTCCACCGCGGGTGTGTAAACCGATGTCTCGCCGTCGTCCGCGAGCCGCTCCTTCACATGATAGAAGTACGGCAGACCCGGTATCCCGGCGAGGTTGTCGAAGCCGAAGAAGCCGTGGCACAGCACGATCGGATACGGCGGGCCCGCCTTCGGATCGTCGGTCGTGGTCGTCGTCGTGTCGCCGCCCGTGCCCGGATCGCCGCCCGTCGACGAGGTCGTGTGCGTCGGGCCGCCGCCGACGCCGGTGATGTACGGATCGCCGCCTCCGCTCGCGCCGCCCACCCCGCTCGACGTCTGGCTCCCGCCGCCGCAGCCCGCCCCGATCGCGAACGACGCGCCCACGGCGATCGCACAGCACATCACCCACGACCCCGGTCCCCACTTGATGGAAGTGCGCATAAGGCTGAGATCGAGAATCCCCTCATCGCCGCGGGGCGTCAAGCGCAATACGTCTCTGGGGTAGCACCTTCGTCGTGAGGAAAATCGCCTCGAAAACAAGCCGAACGCGGCGTTCGTCGCAATCGCGTGTCGCCTCGCTTTACGGCGTCGTGACGCGACGGGGACTGGCATCCTCCCAGGGTGAAAAAGAACAGCCCTCGTTGATCTCCGCGGGCGTCGGGGCTTTTTTCCCCGGGACGGCGCGGCGATGCTCTTCCGTTCGCGGGGTGTTGCGGGCTACTTTGCGGGCATGCGCACTTCGTTGCTCCTGTTCGCCGCGCTCGCGCTGGGCTGCGGCTCCTCCACTCCGTCCGCGAGCGCTCCCACGTCGGAGGGCGGCGAGACGACCACCGAGCCCGATGGAAAGGCGACGTCGGCGCCCACCGCCGAGGCGAACAACGCCCCTCCGAAAGAAGAAGCGGTCTCGCTCCCGACGGGCTGCGCCAACCCCGGAGAGAAGGTGTGCACGATGCCCGAGGCCTTCGCGAAGAAGCTGTGCAACGGCTTCTATCCGGACCTCGCGCTCTACATGTTCTCGCCCAACTCCCCGTGGACCCGGGCGTACGTGAACCTCAAGAAAGACACCGACGCGTGGAATTCCCGGCAAGGCCCGGCGTCCGACGCGAAGCTCACGTACGATGAAGAGGTCATCATCGTCTCGCAGCAGAAGCCGGATCTCAAAGGCATGACGGTGAGCGGCGCCGGCGCGAGCTACGATTTCCTCCGCTGGGACGGCACGTGCGCCTCCCTCACGGCCGAGGAGATGAGCTTTCAGAAGCCGCCGAAGCCCAAGAATCCCCCCATCCCGTGGCGCTCGCTCGAAGACGGCACCAAGGACGCGCTCACGAAGGACGACAAATTCGCGAAGCTCGCGAAGGACCGAATGCACGAGTGCAAGGGCGCCGCGATGGGCGACGTCAGCGACAAGTGCGAGAAGGCCGACAAGGCCCTGAACCAGGCGATCCTCGACAGCGTCCGCAAAGGCGTGGAGCTGCCGAAGCCGCAGAAGCTGCCCTGAACGTCAGATATCCGTCCCCGGAGCAGGCTTGTCCGCAGGCTTCGGGGAGGGGCCGCGATCCTCGTCGAGCTTCGGATCCACCTTCTTCTCCGGCGAATCCTGCACGGGCACGACCTCTCGCTCCGGCAGATCGGCCGCGGGCTTCTTGCACGTGCCGCCGCGGCTCCCGACCGCGTCGTTGTAGTAGTTCATCGCGTCGACCGCGTGGCCGTTCGCGACGGGCTTCTGTCCGCGACCGATCGCCGCGAGCACCACGCCCGTGATCGCGCCCGTCAAGCCGAGCGCCAGGGCCACGTTGCTCAGCTCCTGGTGCTTGTCGTAGTCGGGCACCGCCGCGAGGCTCCCGAGGCTCGCCAGGCCGACGCCCGCGCCGATCCAGGAGAGCGCGACCGCCGCCGTTCCGTGCGACTCCGCGGCCTCCGCGTGCTCCCGCGCCTTCGGAACGCACTGAACGTATTCCGTGAGGCCCGACCACGTGTTGCCGGAGGCGATCTCCTTGCCTTCGGCCGTCATCGAGAAGCCGTCGTCGTAGCGCATCGTCAGCTCGCCCCAGGCGCGGAGCTGCGGATTGTAGGTGGTGACGCCGTGGCCGCAGCCCGCGAGGAGGCCGAGGGACGCGGCGCCGAGGAGCATCGCGAAGCGCTTCATTGGCTCACCTGCCCGGCCACCACGACCTCGTCGCACGGAGAGCCTTGGGTGCGCGCCAGATCCGTGTGCGCGTTCGCCTGATCGATCGCCGCGGCGCTCTCCGCCTCCGGCTCCGGACGGCCCGCCGCGAGGCCGAGCGCGATGAACGGGAGCGACGCGATCGCGAGCACGACGAGGACGATCGCGCCCTTGCCGAGATCGCCGTTGCCGCCGCCGCCGCTGTGACCGCCGCCTCCGCCGAGGAAGCCGCCTCCGCCGTGACCGCCGCCGCCGCCGTGACCGCCGCCGACGTGGCCGATCGGGTGCGGGACGGGCGGCACGTACGCGGGGCCGCCGTGCACGATGATCACGTGGTGCGGCACGTAGTATCCGCCGCTCACGGTGCCGGTGGCGACGCGACGCCCCACGCTCTCGTTGCCGCCGCCCGCGAGGTTGTCGACGGACGCCTGGCACTGCGCGGGCACCTCGTTCGCCATCATCACGACCGGCTTGTCGTCGCTCCACACGACGCGCGGCCGCCCGTCGGCCGGAGGGACGTACGACGACGTGTACCCGCCGCACCCCGTCGCCAGCACCGCGATGCCTGGCAACAGGAGCGGAAAGAGAAAGCCTCGATCCTTCAGCATCACGCTCCATGATGCACGAGACAGGCCCGCTCGGGTGCATCCTCGTCACGCACCGAAAAACCTCGTTGGAATTGTCGCCCACCGGGGCCTTGTCGCGGTATCTACGGCGCGCCGGAGCCGACGCGCGGACCTTCGGCGGTCCCCGGGGAGCCTTGTGCGAAAAGCCCTGCTCGCTGGGGCGGATCCGCAACACCCCCGCACGTGAACGGCGAATCACGACCCGAGAGACGAGCGATGTCCAACCGACCTTTTGCGCACCCCACCCGCAGAACCTTCGTCACGCTGGTCGCCTCCGCCGCGCTGCTCGCGGCCTGCAAGACGGAAGGATCCAGCGGAGGCTCGGCCCCGTCCGGCTCCGGCAAATCGCTCAAGATCGCCGTCATCCCGAAGGGCACGACGCACGAGTTCTGGAAGAGCGTGCACGCCGGCGCGGTGAAGGCGTCGAAGGAGCTCGGCGTCGAGATCGTCTGGAAAGGCCCGCTCAAAGAGGACGATCTGCAGCAGCAGATCGAGGTCGTGCAGAGCTTCGTCGCGCAGGGCGTGTCGGGCATCGTGCTCGCGCCGCTCAACGACAAGGGCCTCGTGCCGGCGGTGCGCGACGCGGTCGCCTCGAAGATCCCGGTCGTCATCTTCGACTCGGATTTGCAAGGCGATGCGTTCACGAGCTTCGTCGCGACCGACAATCAGGCGGCCGGAAAGCTCGCGGCGGAGCGCCTCGCGACGCTGCTCGACAAGAAGGGCAAGGTCGTCGTGCTGCGGTACCAGGAGGGGTCCGCGAGCACGACGCTGCGCGAACAGGGCTTCCTCGACGCGATCAAGGCGTACCCCGACATTCAGGTGGTGAGCGACAACCAGCACGGCGGCGCCACGACGGAGAGCGCGTCCGCCGCGTCGGAGAACCTGCTCGTCTCGCTGAAGGCCGCGGAGGGCGGCGTCACGGGCGTGTTCTGCCCCAACGAGTCGACGACGTTCGGCATGCTGCTCGCGCTCGAAAAGGCTTCGCTCGCCGGCAAGATCAAGTTCATCGGGTTCGACGCGTCCGACAAGCTCGTGACCGCGCTCGAGGCCGGGAAGATCGACGGCCTCGTTGTGCAGAACCCGTTCCGCATGGGGGAGCTCGCGCTCACGACGATCGTGAAGCACCTGCGCGGCGAGAAGGTGGAGCGCCGCATCGACACCGGCGCGCGCGTCGTCGACAAGGCCGGGATGAGCCAGCCGGAGGTGAAGGAGCTGCTCAAGCCGGACCTCAAGAAGTGGCTCGGCGAATGATCCGATGACGTCGCCGCGCCTCACGTTCGAGGGCGTCACCAAGACGTTCGGCGCCACACGCGCGCTCTCCGGTGTCTCGTTCGAGGCGCGCGCGGGCGAGGTGCACGCGCTCCTCGGTGAGAACGGCGCGGGCAAGAGCACGCTGATGAACATCCTCGCGGGCGCCTTCGCGCCGGACGCGGGGACCATCCTGCTCGACGGATCGCCGCACGCGCCGGACGGCCCGCTCGCCGCGCGCGACGCGGGGATCGCGATGGTGCACCAGGAGCTGAGCTTGTGCCCGCACCTCACGGTCGCGGAGAACATCCTGCTCGGCATGGAGCCCGCGCGCTTCGGTCTCGTCGATCGAAAGAGCTTGAAACAGCGCGCCGAGAAGGCCCTCGCGCTCGTCGTGCCGGACGCCACAGAGGCCTCGCGGACGGGCATCCACGCGGGCGCGATCGTCGGCGATCTCCCCGCGGCCGCGCGTCAGCTCGTCGAGATCGCGCGGGCCCTCGCGCACCCGGCGTGCCGCGTCCTCGTGCTGGACGAGCCGACGTCGAGCCTCACCGCGCGCGACACGGAGCGCCTGTTCGAGGTCCTCCGCAAGCTCACGAAGGGCGGCCTCACGGTGCTCTACATCTCGCATTTCCTCGAAGAAGTGCTCGCGATCGCGGATCGGTACACGGTGCTTCGCGACGGCGAGACGGTGGCCTCCGGCGAGGTGCGCGGCGTCACGATCGATACGCTCGTGGAGAAGATGGCCGGCCGCAAAGGCGCCGACGTGTTCCCGGCGCGCGCGCACGCACCCTCCGAGGACGTGGCGCTCGTGCTAGACAAGGTCGCGGGGATCGAGCGCCCGCGCGACGCGAGCCTCACGCTCCACCGCGGCGAGATCCTCGGCGTGTTCGGCCTCGTCGGCAGCGGCCGCACCGAGCTGTTGCGCGCGGTGTTCGGGCTGGATCCGGTGAAGAGCGGTAGGATCAAAATCGGCTCGTTTTCAGGCCCCGCGTCGCCCTCCGCGCGCCTCGATCAAGGCATCGGTCTGCTCAGCGAGGACCGCGCGGCCGAAGGTGTCGCATTGACACTGACCGTCGCCGACAACCTCGGGATGAGCGCTGACAGGAAGCTCGGCACGTGGGGCCTCTTCTCTCCGTCGCGTCTTCGCGCGGAAGCGTCGCGCTGGATCGATCGCCTCACCGTGAAGTGCGCGGGCCCGGACGCGCCCGTCGGATCGCTCTCCGGCGGCAACCAGCAGAAGGTCGCGCTCGGCCGCCTGTTGTTCCGCGACGTCGACGTGCTCCTGCTCGACGAGCCGACGCGCGGCATCGACGTGACGAGCAAGGCCCAGATTTACAGGCTCCTCTTCGATCTCGCGGCGGCGGGGAAGGCGGTGCTCCTCGTGTCGAGCTACCTGCCCGAGCTGTTCGGCGTGAGCGATCGCATCGCGGTGATGTCGCGCGGCGTCCTCGGCCCCGCGCGCCCCGCGAACGAGCGCACGGAGGAAGAGCTGCTCAAGGAAGCGACCGGCGCATGACCTTCTCTGTGGTTCGTTGGCGTACGAAGACCGCGGCCTGTCCTGTGCGGCCGCGCTCGGGAGCACGAAGGTGAAGGCGCGCGCGCTCTTGAAAAAGCCTTGGTTCGGCCCGCTGATCGCGCTCGTCGTCGTGTACCTCGCGTTCCTCGCGTGGACGCCCGACACGTTCGCTCGCCCGCTCACGTTGATCACGATGGCGCGCCAGACCGTGATCGTCGGCACCGCGGCGGTCGGCATGACGCTCGTGATCTTGCTCGGCGGCATCGATCTCTCGATCGGCTCGCTCGTCGCGCTGACCACGGTCGTCGGCGCGAGCGCCCTCAAATCCGGCGCGGGCCCGGTGACGGCGGTGCTGATCGGCCTCGTCGTGGCGGGCGCGGTCGGCGCGTTGAACGGCGCGTTGATCGCGGGCCTCGACGTCGCGCCCTTCCTCGTGACGCTCGGCACGATGAGCATCCTGCGAGGCGCCGCGAAGGGCATCGCGCACGAGCAGAAGATCGACTGTCCGACGCGCGGCCTCGAAGACTTGATGTCGCTCCGCCCCGAAAGAGCGTGGATGATCGTGCCGCCGGGCGTGTGGTTGCTCCTGATCCTGGCGGCGATCGCGGCCTTTTTATTGCGATTCACGATCCTGGGTCGTCACATGACGGCGGTCGGCTCCAGCGAGCGCACCGCGCGCCTCGCGGGCGTGCACGTGACGCGCGTGAAGATCGCGACGTACGCGATCGCGGGCGTGATCGCGGGCATCGCCGGCACGTTCCAGCTCTCCAACTTGACGGTCGGCGACCCGACGGACTCCGTGGGCCTGGAGCTCTCGGCGATCGCAGCGGTGGTGATCGGCGGAGCGAGCCTGTCCGGCGGCCAGGGATCGGTGCTCGGCAGTCTCCTGGGCGCCTTGTTGATGACCGTGATCCGGACTGGCTGTCTGCACGCGGGGCTGCCGAACTGGGTGCAAGAGATCCTGACCGGCGCGATCATCATCGTCGCGATGAGCATCGACCGCCTCCGAAGACGAAAGGCCACGTAAAAGGCTCCCCTCCCTTCGCGGAGCGCAGCACCGCGATTTGGGAGGGGCCGACTTCGCGGAGCGAAGGCGGGGGGTGGGCATTCTCCTCCCCCTGGAGCGTGCCAATCCGTTAGGATGCGCGCTCATGTCGGTCCGCTCGCTCATTGGATTCATGACCTCGGCGCTGCCCGCGGTGGGGTCGCTGGCCCTCCTCGCGACCGCGTGCACATCTTCGCCGCCGAAGGACCCATCGAGCGCGTCGCCCGCGTCCGGCGCCCCCGCGATGATCGGGAAATGCAGCGAAGCGGGGTATTGCTGGGAGAGCCCCGTGCCGCAGCCCACGCTCCTCGGCGCCGCGTGGGCCGCGGGCCCGAACGACATCTACGTCGCGGGCGCCAGCGAGCGGATCCTCCATTTCGACGGGACGAAATGGACCATCGAGAACGAAGGCGAAGGGTGGATTGACGATCTCTGGGGCAGCGGCCCAGATAGCGTGTTTGCGGTCGGGGCCGACGGCATGATCCGACATCGCACCGGCGGCAAGTGGCAGAGCGAAGACGTCGAGTCGACCAACAACTTCGAGGCCGTGTGGGGCACGGGGCCGAACGACGTGTTCGCGGTCGGCGATAGAGGCCTCGTGTTCCATCACGACGGCAAATCGTGGAGCGGCCAGACGACGAGCAGCGAAGCGCGCCTCACCGCGGTGTGGGGCAACGGGCCGAAAGAGGTGTACGCGGTCGGCACCGTGAACGGGGTCGGCGGCGAGGTGCTTTTGTACGACGGCCGCGACTGGAAGAAGCGCGCGGCGTTCGGCGCGTCCCTCGAAGGCGTGTGGGGCGACGGCAAAGGCCATGTCTGGGTCGCCGGGGTCGACGCGAAAGACCGGCCCACCGTGTGGACGCTCGACAAATCGAAGGACGACTGGACGTCCACCAATGTGGGCGGAAAGGGCCAGATCCTGGGGTTCTCCGGCGCCTCCGGGAGACCGGCGCTCCTCGTGTACGAGGACGTCTCTCCGTCGAACATGGTCACTTATCTGAGGGGTCAGGTGCGCGCCTACGAGCCGAGCGAAAAAGGCTGGACGGGCCGCGATCTCGTCATCGTCTCGTCGCCGCTCGGCCAGCCGGGGTGGGGCTTCACGTCCGTCGGGAAAGACACCTTGCTCGTGGCCGGCTGGTGGGGAATCGTGGGGACCGTTCCATCGGGTGCCCCGGCGCGCGCCGGCGAACAAGCCCTCTCGCTCATGACGGGCAATCCGGTGCTCGGCCGCAACCTCAACGCGGTGTGGGGGACCTCGGCGAACGACGTCGTGGCGGTGGGCGTCTCCGGCGCGATGCTCCATTACGACGGCCGCGCGTGGACGCCGGATCCGGCCGGAAAGGACTACGATCTGGACGCGATCCACGGAGCGAAGGGCGCGCTCGTGACGGTCGGCCGCCGGGGCGTGATGCTCGTCCGCAAAGGGGGAGTCTGGAGCGAGGTCAAGACTGGCACTTCCGCGGATCTTCACGGCGTGTGGACGGACGGAGACCAGACCTTCGCTTGTGGGGACGCCGGGTTGATCCTCCGCTGCGACGCGGCCGGCTGCGCGCCGATGGAGAGCAGCACGAAGAAGGACCTCTGGGAGATCCACGGCACGAGCGCGCAGGATCTCGTGGCGACGGGCTCCGACAAGGTGGCGCTCCGGCGCAGCGGTGACGCGTGGAAGATGATGCTCGTCCCGAACGACGGCTTCTCCGCGATCGGCCCCGACGGCAGCGGCGACCTGATCGCCTCGACCTTCGACGCCACGTACCGCATGGAACAAGGCTCCTGGGTGCGCGTCGCGCAAGCGGGTCACGGGGCGGCCGGCGGTTACTGGGCGATCGCGCCGCTGGGAGAGCGTGAGGCGATTGGCATCTACGGAGGCGGGGGCGCCCCGATCGGCGCGCGCCGATGGACGGGCACGAAGTGGTTGGAGGAGCCGCTCCCGGGAGGCAGAGACGACCTCGGAGCGGGCGTGCCGCGCGGCGTGTGGACGTCCGGAGGCGAGGTCTTCATCGTCGGCTCCGGCGGCGTGATCCTGCACAAGAAGTCTGTCCGGTAGAGCGCTCCCGGGTGGGGGAGCCCGCGCTGGACAGGAGCGCTGGACAGGAGCGCTGGACACCGTGTCCAGCGGGCGCGCTCCTCGGGGGCCGGAGCGCGGGAGAACAGCGGAGCTCCGGACGGTATGGCGGTTGCGAAGGCGGGAGTCCGCCGCCCCGCCGCCATCGCGGGACGGCCCATTCAAAAGGAGCTGATCATGAACTCTCGTCTCACCCGTCCCACGCTCTCGAACCTCGGTCTCGCTCTCTCGATCGCCGGACTCTCTCTGCTCGCGCCCGCCTGCGTCGCGAACGAGCCCGTCGATCCGGCGGGATCCGAGGACGAGACCGTGGACGAGGCCGCCCAGCCCATCACCGACGGATCCCCCGCCGACATGTTCTCTCGGCAGCGCGCCGGCTTCTTCATGCGCGCGGGTTGCACGGGCACGATCATCGGTCCGCGCACCATCCTCGCCGCCTCGCACTGCGAGATCGTTCCGAACGACGAGATCCGGTTCTACACGAGCACGGATGTCGGGAACGCGCCCCCGCCGGATCCCGCGACGGCGCGCTTCGTTCAGAGCGTCACGATCCCGGCGGGCGTCTCCCCGAGCAACAGCGATTTCATCGACTCGAACGGCAAATTCGCCGACGTGGCGGTCATTCGCCTCACCGCGGACGTCCCCGCGACGTCGGTCGTGGGCGATATGAACTGGGTGTATCCAGGATCGTCGACCTGGGGCACGAAGGTCGGCGGCGCCCGCACCAGCGCGCTCATCAATGATCGCGGGTTTCTCCGCATGACGAACGACATGACCGCCTCGGGCTCCGACGGCGACGGCGGCTATTACACGCTCGTGGATCAGACCACCCCGGGCGACTCCGGAGGTCCCTTCTACGTGGCGAGCCGCACGATCGGCACGCTCTACGGCTCCGTCGGGACGCAGAACCGGTACACCAGCGTGCCTTTCCACCTGAACTTCATCGTGAACGCGATGGGCTACGAGTTCTCCGGCCAGATCTTCGCGACCGGGTACATCCTGAACGGCCAGGATCAGGCGACCTACACCGGGCGGACGCAGACGGCGTGCGCGTACATCTGCGATCACACGGCCTCGTGCGTCGCCTTCAACCACTATCCCAACCTGGGCGGCATGCAGAACGTGTGTCAGCTCAAGAAGACCTTCACCGGAGCCGCGGTGTTCGCGGGGGCGACGAGCGGCCTCAAGTGACCTCGTGGAGGGGGCCTGTCGCGCCGGCCGCGTGACAGGCGCCCTCGGTCAGAAGGATCCGCGCACCACGAGCCCCGCGCCGTCCGCGGACAGCCACGGAGCCGCGACCGCCTGAGAGGGCTTGTCGGCGGGACGCAGGCTCCGGATCACGAGCAGCGCTCCGCCGGCCGCCGCGAACGCCAACCCCACGGGGATCAGCACGTTCGCCGCGGTCGCTTCGGTGTGCGCGCTCGCCGCCTTCTTGCGGCCTTCGGCGTCCGAACAAGGCTCCTCCGGGCACAGGGCGCGCGAGCGTGAAGCGTCGGAGATCGCGAGGCCCCCGAACACGCCGCCGATGATCATGACGGTCGCGCCCGCGCCGATGAGCCCCACGCCGGCGAGGAGCATGCCTGTCTGCCCACCCCCCGAATGGCCGACTCCCGGACTCTCCGCCTCCGCCGAGGACGTCGCCTTCGGCGCCGGCGCGAGGGCCGGGATGGACACCGATCGTCGGTCGCCTTCTCCTCCGCTCTCCACCGATGTTCGATAAGGAGCCCGGCCCCCCGCGGTCGCGAGGATCTCGTGCCTTCCCGGGTCGACGGCGATCGGCGTCCCGAGGTCCGCGGCGTCGACCGGCGCGCCGTCCAGGGTCACGCGGAGGTCCGCCGCGCTCTCCGCGGGGTCGATCGAGATCACGAGCCAGCACAGCTTTCCCCGCGTCTCCAGGACGCCTCGCTCGGCGATCTGCGCGCGGTCGGCCCGGCTCTCCGACCGCGCGACGGTGAGCGCCTCCTGGAACAGGCGGAGCGCCGTCGCGTGGCGGCCCTGCCGGCTCCGGCACACCGCGAGGTTCAGGAGGGTGCCGCCCTGTCGAGCCAGCGCGAGGCTCTGCGCGAGCTTCTCGCACGCCTCCGGCACCATCCCCTGATCGAGCAGCGCCTTGCCTTCGTGGAACTTCAGGTCCGCGGCGGCCAGATCCTCCGGCGTCGGCTCCTTCGGCTCCGCGTGCCCCTCGCCGGACGTGCTCACCCCGATCGCCAATCCGACAGCGATAAAGCATGCGAGCGCTCGCCCGGAGGCGCGTCGATCCGCGGCGGAGGAGGTCACTTCGTGATTGAAATAACACGATCGCGGCGCGCCGAGATAGTCGGATCCCTACCGTCGTCTGTTACGATGCCGTCGTTCTGAGCGCGGAAACCACCTCTTCCGAACGAGCCCGAAGCCCGCAGCCAGGGGATGTCCTCGACGGTAAGTACCGAATCGAGGGCGTGATCGGCCGCGGGGGAATGGGGCTCGTCTACGCCGCGAGGCACCTTCGTCTCGGCGAGCGCGTGGCGGTCAAGCTCCTGCTCCCGCAGATCGCCTCGCGCCCGGACGCGCGCGTGCGCTTCGAGCGGGAGGGCCGCGCCGCAGCTCGCCTGAAGAGCGAGCACATCGCCCGCGTGCACGACGCCGGCTCGCTCCCCTCCGGCGCGCTCTACCTCGTGCTCGAGCTGCTCCGCGGGCACGATCTCCGGACCGAGATCGCCGAGAGAGGGCCTCTCCCGGTGGAGGTCGCGACTGCCTATCTCGCGCAGGCCTGCGAGGGCGTCGCGGAGGCGCACTCGATCGGCGTCATCCACCGCGATCTCAAGCCCGCCAACCTGTTCCTCGCCGAGCGACCGGACGGGTCGCGGATCGTGAAGATCCTCGATTTCGGCGTCTCGCGACTCCTCCCCATCGCCGAGGACGCCACCGCCCCGGCCCACCTGACCGCGAGCGAGTCGGCCGTCGGGACCCCCCACTACATGGCGCCCGAGCAGATGCGCGCGGCCCGCGACGCCTCTCCCGCGTCGGACGTCTATGCGCTCGGCGCGACGCTGTACGGCCTCCTCGTCGGCGAATCGCCCTTTCAGGGGGAGACGATGGTGGCAGTCTACGATCGAATCATGGCCGGCCCCCCGAGCGCGCGGGCGCGGCGGCCGGACGTGCCCGAGGCGCTGGACGCGGTGATCGCCCGGTG
>JAXLYM010000037.1:0-57853 GCA_046351455.1 Polyangiaceae bacterium | reverse complement strand
CGTCGTTCGCGAAGATCCGCGAGTCCCGCCCCGAAGCGACCCAGCCGGAGCCGGTCGGCGTCTTCATCCACGACGAATCACCGTACGGCGTGCGTGATCTGGCCGGCGGGGTAGGGGACTGGACGTCGACCGCCGTGGACGGACAGCCGCTGCCGGATCTCTCCGCCGAGGGCACGCAGGCCGCCGACGAGCGCCAGGCCTTCTACCGGGGCGGCAACTTCGGGGCTTCGTCGCTCCAGCACATGCGGTACCCGACGGCGCTCCGTTCGCGGATGCCGGGCATCGGATTCCGCGTCGCGCTCGACCTGGATCCGGCGCAGAGCTCGGCCTTGGTGGTCACGGCGCTCACGTAAGGCGGAGAGCCGGCCGCCGCTCCTGGGGCGAGGCGCCGCGTCTGCCTTGCGCGTACCTGGGTTTCCCGCTAAAGAGGGCCGCTCTTTGGAGGGCACGCCCCTTGTACGCATTCGCCCAACCGTCTCCTGCACCTGGTCGTGAGTCCGGCAACGCCACGACCGCTCAGCCCACGCCGCAAACGCCGGCCGGCCCCGAAGCGGCGCCGCAGTCGCCGTTCGGGAACATGAGCATGCTGCTCATGATGGCGCTCCCGCTGCTCCTGCTCGTCTTCATGACGAGGAACCAGTCGAAGAAGCAGAAGGAGCTGGAGGCGAGCCTGAAGGTCGGCGACCGCGTCGTCACCCAGGCCGGCCTCATCGGCAAGATCACGGACATCGGCGAGCGCACCGCGAAGATCGAGATCGCGCCCGGCGTGAACGTCCAGATGTTGAAGACGGCCATTCAGGGCCCCGAGGCCGTCCCCGACGCGAAGCCCGCGACGGACAAGGACAAGAAGGACGCCTCCAAGGACAAAGAAGCCGCCAAGGAGAAGAAGTAACGCCGCGCCGCGGCGCTCTTCCCCAAAGCCATGCTCCACAACGTCTTCGTTTTCGGCTTCGCGGGCATCGCGGTCCTGTGCGCCCTCGGCGCGTGGATCAACCGCTCCAAGCGCACCGTGTTCGCCCTGTCCGCCCTCTCGGCGGCGAGCGCGTCGATCGCGGCGTACTACTACGTCTTCTGGGCGCTCGCGCTCTTCGGCATGTGCGTGCCGTGGTTCGTGTTCTGCGCCCTGCCGCTGCTCGATCTCGCGTGGCGCGCGAAGGTCGGCTTCGTGTTGTTCCTCGCGCTGTCCGCGGCGCTGGTGATCTTCCCGACGTACCACGACGAGCGGTACGGCCGGATCGTGGATCCGGGCACGAGCGAAGAGCGCGCCGCGCTGGAGGAGAAGGCGCAGCGCGGAGAGCTCGGCTTCAAGCGCTACCTGCTCTCCAACATCGACTTCCGCCTCGTCCGCGGCCTCGATCTGAAGGGCGGCCTCCGGCTCGTCTACACGGTCGACGTCGAGGAGGCGATCAAGGACAAGCGCGACTACTACTACGATCAGATCCGCGCGCAGCTCACGACGACGTTCGGCTACCACGAGGGCGACAAGACCGCGCCCACCGTCGCCGAGATGGCGAAGCTCTCCGAGAAGGTGAAGATCGACAAGTCGCGCGATCAGGTCGACGCGATCGTCCTCACGTTCAAGGACGCGGCGGACGCGGCCAAGGTCGACGACGCCTTCGTGAAGAAGTTCCTCGTCGAGCTGAACGTGCTCCGCGCCGCGGACAAGAAGACGATCACCTTCCGCCTCAAGAGCGAGAAGGAGTCGGAGATCCGCGACCGCGCGGTGGCTCTCGCGAAGGAGACCGTGCAGCGCCGCGTCGACGGCTTCGGCGTGAAGGAGGTCGGCATCGCGTCGCGCGACGAGGACATCATCCTCGAGATCCCCGGCGAGAACGAGGCGCAGTTCGCGGAGATCCGCGACATCGTCAGCCAGACCGCGCGCCTCGAGTTCAAGATGGTCGACGACGACCACGACTTCTTCGAGCAGTTCGCGAGCTCGACGGACGTGCCCACCGGCCTCCGCTTTGAGCGCGAGAACGCGCCGCTCGGCTCCGGCAAGACGAAGCCCGTCTACTACGCGTTCATGCCCCGCGCCGAGCACGAGGACATGCGCGAGACGCTCGCGCGCCTCAAGGCCTGGACCGACAAGCTCCCCGTCCCGACCGACAACGAGGTCAGCTTCGAGAAGGTCGTCCGCTTCGACGCCGAGAAGAACGTCTGGGAGGACGAGGGCTGGCGCACCTTCTTCCTGCACGCGAAGGCGGAGGTCACCGGCGACATGATCCGCGAGGCGCAGGCCCGGCCGGATCAGAGCGAGCGCAGCCTCGGCGGCTGGCTCGTCGCGCTCGAGTTCACGCCCGTCGGCGCCGAGCGCTTCGAGGACGTGACCGGCAAGAACATCAAGCGCCGCTTCGCGATCGTGCTCGACGGCAAGGTGGAGAGCGCGCCCGTCATCCAGACGAAGATCGGCGGCGGCCACGGCGTCATCACGATGGGCGCGGGCAGCCTCGACGAGCAGGCGACGAACGCGAAGAAGCTGGAGCTCGTGCTCCGCTCCGGCGCGCTCCCGGCCCCGATCTCCCCCTCCAACGAGCAGCGCATCGGCCCGTCGCTCGGTCAGGACGCGATCGTCCAGGGCCTGAAGGGCGGCGCCGCCGGCACGCTCCTCGTGCTGATCTTCATGGCGGTCTACTACAGCCGCGCGGGAATGATCGCGAACGTCGCCGTGCTCTTCAACCTGGTGCTGCAGATCGCGATCCTCGCGATGTTCGGCGCCTCGATGACGCTGCCCGGCATCGCGGGCCTCGTGCTCACGATCGGCATCGCGGTCGACGCGAACGTCCTGATCAACGAGCGCATCCGCGAGGAGCTGCGCCAAGGCAAGAGCCCGAGACAGGCGGTCTCGATCGGATACGACAAGGCCTTCAGCGCCATCCTGGACGGCCACGTCACGACGCTGATCTCCGGCCTGATCCTCGCGCAGTACGGCACGGGCCCCATCAAGGGCTTCGCCGTCACGCTCATCGTCGGCATCGCGGCGAGCCTCTTCACGGGCGTCGTTTGCACGCGCCTCATGTTCGATTGGGCCGTGCAAGGTCGCCGGGCCAAGAAGCTCTACATCGGCTGAAAGCCCGAGGAACGTAAGCAGCCATGGAGTTCATCAAGCCCGGCAGACAGTTCGATTTCATGGGGAAGCGGTGGTACTTCATCGGCTTCTCCCTGATCCTCCTCGTCCTGTCGGCCTTCTCTTTCTACAAGCCCGGCCCCAAGCTCGGCACCGACTTCAAGGGCGGCACCGAGATCGAGGTCGACTTCAAGAAGCCAATCGACGGCGGCGCGATCCGCGCGGCCGCGCAGAAGGCAGGCTTCGAGGCGCCCGACGTCGTCCAGGTGAACGAGACCGGCGCGCAGAACCGCTTCATGATCCGCGTGCAGGAGGTCAGCTCGCTGTCGGAGCCCCGCAAGGCGGCCGTGCGCGAGCGCCTCTGCCTCGTGCCGGAAGGGCAGGAGCCGCCCGCCGACAAGTGCCCCGCGAACCTGCGCGCGACCGAGGTGAAGTTCAGCCCCGGCGGCGATCGCATCAGCACCCGCTACGAGACGGCCCCCGACCTCGCCGGCATCCGCAAGCAGCTCGAGGGCGTCGAGGGCGTGGAGATCCGGCCCGGCGACAGCAGCATCTTCGTGGCCAACGAGCGTGACCACAAGGTGGAGATCTACCTCAAGTCCAAGGGCGATCAGCTCATGGACGGCCTCCGCGCGCAGCTCGGCGACGAGGTGGTTCCGGATCGCGCGCTCCGCGTCGAGTGGGTCGGCCCCAAGGCCGGCGCCCAGCTCCGCGACGCCGCGATCAAGAGCGTCGTCATCGCGATCTTCTTCATCATGGCCTACATCGCGATCCGGTTCGACGTGCGGTTCGCGCCGGGCGGCATCGTCGCCCTCATCCACGACGTCGGCATCGCGCTCGGCGCGATGGTCATCACGCAGCGCGAGATCACGCTCTCCACGGTCGCCGCGATGCTCACGATCGTCGGCTACTCGATCACGGACACGGTCGTCGTGTACGACCGCATCCGCGAGAACCTGTCGAAGCACCGCGACATGAGCTTCTCGCACATCATCAACCTCTCCATCTCCGAGATGCTCGGCCGCACGATCATCACGAGCGGCGTGACCGCGCTGTCGATGGTGATGTTCCTCATCTGGGGCACCGGCGTCCTCAAGGACTTCGCGTTCGCGCTCCTCGTCGGCTTCATCGTCGGCACGTACTCGTCGATCTACATCGCCGCTCCGTTCACGGAGTGGGTCGACCGCCGCTTCTTCGGCGCGAAGGCCGGCGAGCGCAAGAAGCTCACCCGCACGCGCGCCGCCAAGAAGGCCGACGCGGTCGTCTGATCACGCGCTCCGATCACGTACTCCGATCACGTACTCCGATCACGTACCCTGAGGCGCGGAGTCCCCTCCCATGCCCGCCGCGCCTGAGCCCCTCATCCGCTTCCGCAACGTCAAGAAGGCCTTCGGCGAGAAGGTCATCTATCGCGATCTGAACCTCGACATCACGTCGGGAGAGACGATCACGATCATGGGCGGATCCGGCGTCGGAAAGAGCGTCATGCTCAAGATGCTGATCCGCCTGCTCGACTACGACGACGGCTCGATCACCTTCCGTAACCAGGAGATCGCGACGCTCTCCGAGGCGAAGATCGGCGTCGTGCGACAGCGGATCGCGATGCTGTTTCAGGGCGCCGCGCTCTTCGACTCGATGAGCGTCGGAGAGAACGTCGCGTACGGCCTGCACGAGCACTACCGCCACAAGATGAGCGAGAAGGAGATCGTCGAGCGCGTCAACTGGGCGCTCTCGCTCGTCGGCCTCCCGGGCATCGAGGAGATGCGGCCCGCGGATCTCTCCGGCGGCATGAAGAAGCGCGTCGGCCTCGCGCGCGCGATCGCGGTGCAGCCCGACGTGCTGCTCTACGACGAGCCGACGACGGGCCTCGATCCGATCAACACGGAGCGCATCAACCACCTCATCCGCGGGCTCAAGGCGCGCCTCGGCGTGACGAGCATCGTCGTGACGCACGACATGCGCAGCGCCTTCTCGATCTCGGATCGCATCGCGATGGTCTACAAAGGCGAGATCATCGCGGTGGGCACGCCCGACGAGATCCGCGCGTCGCGCGATCCGCACGTGGCCGACTTCATCGAAGGCAAGGCCCCGGTGAACGAGGACGTCGCCACGCTGCTCGACGCGTGACATGATCGTGACGCGCCGCTCCGAGCCGTATTTCGACCGCGACCGCGCTGAACGTCCGAGCCGCGGAAGGCCGCGCTGAGCTATGCTGCCGCCGCGATGAAGCGCACGTCCGACGTCAAGGTGGGGATCTTCGTCTTCGTCGGGATCGTCATGACCGGCCTCGTGATCTTCCTCATCGGCGACGAGCGCCGGCTCTTCAGCTCCGCCGTGATGTTCCACACGAAGTTCTCGGACGTGCAGGGCCTGAAGGAGGGCGCGCCCATCCGCATGGGCGGCATCGACATCGGCCACGTCGACGAGGTCGGCTACGGGAAGGACCCAGGCGACACGACGATCTACGTCACGCTGAGCATCGTGCGCGGCGAGGCCGGGCGCATCAAGCGCGACTCCGTCGTGAAGATCGCCACGAAGGGCCTGCTCGGCGACAAGATGATCGAGATCACGAAGGGCCAGGCGCCCGAGTCGATCCCCGCGGGCGGTGAGATCGTCGGCGAGGAGCCGGGCGACATGTTCGGCAAGGTCGGCGGCCTCGCGGGCAAGGCCGACGTCACGATGACGAACATCGAGCGCCTCTCGTCGGAGCTCGCGAACGAGGATCTGCACCGCGATCTCCGCCAGACGGTCGCGAGCGCGAACACGCTCTTGAAGGGCGTCAACGACGGCGACGGCTACGCGAAGCGCCTGCTCGTCGACAAGAACGAGTCGGAGCGCATCTCTCACCTCGTCGCGAACCTCGATCGCACGAGCGCGGAGATGACGTCGACGCTGCGCGCGCTCAACGGGATCCTGGGCCGCGTCGAGAGCGGCCCCGGCTTCGCGCACGACGTGATCTACGGCGCCGGTCCGACGAAGGAGATCTCGCAGTTCGGCGCCGCGGCGCAGGAGGTCGCGAGCACGCTCAAGGGCATCCGCGAGAGCGACAGCTTCGTCCACGACGCGATGTACGGCGGCAAAGGGAACGGCGCGGAGGCGCTCGCGAACGTGACGGCGATGACCGGCGATCTGCGCGCGATCGTCGCCGACATGCGCAAGGGCAAGGGCACCGTCGGCGCGCTCCTCGTCGACCCCAGCGTGTACGAAGATCTGAAGGGCGTGCTCGGCAACGTGCAGCGCAACGACGTGCTGCGCGCGCTCGTGCGCTACTCGATCAAGGAAGACGAGCAGAAGAAGCCGCCGACCGTCGGCGCGCCCTGATCGCGAGCGCGACGAACTCGATCGCGATCACACAACCTCCGCGCGCACGCGCGTCTTGACCGCTCGATCGCCCCTTCGGCACGTCCTTGTTTCGAGGACGTTTCGTCCGCTTTTCGCCGAGCGTCGGAGGATTTTCGTCCGGCCCGTTCGGCCCTTCTTCGCGCGCGATCGCGGGGCGCGACGACCGCCGCGAGCGATCGCGCCGGTTGCAACCTTGCCGCCGCGTACCGGGGCGAATATGCGTGACACATGTCACGGGAATTCGCGGAACGCCTCTCGGCCATCGCCCCGAGCGCGACCCTCGCCATGGCCGCCAAGGCAGCAAAGCTCCGCGCCGAAGGCCACAAGGTCTACCCGTTCAGCGTAGGTGAGCCTGATTTCGAGACGCCCGAGCACATCCGATCCGCCGCGAAGACCGCGCTCGACAGAGGCGCGACGCACTACACGGCCGTCACCGGCACGCCGGAGCTGAAGGCCGCCATCTGCGCCGCGACGGAGGCGCACCGCGGATACCGCCCGGAGCCCTCGCAGATCGTCGTGTCCAGCGGAGCGAAGCACGCGCTCTTCAACCTCGCGCTCGCGCTCTACCAGCCCGGCGACGAGGTCATCATCCCGTCGCCGTTCTGGGTCAGCTACCCGGAGCAAGTGCGCATGGTCGGCGCGTCGCCGGTGATCGTCCCCACGCGGGAAAAAGAGGGCTTTCGCGTTCGACCCGAGGTGCTCGAAGCGGCGCTCACGCCGCACACCAAGGCGGTGATCCTGTGCACCCCGTCGAACCCCACGGGCGCCGCCTACGCGAAGGAGCACCTGCTCCCGCTGCTCGAGGTGCTGCGCCGCAGCGACTGCTACATCATCGTCGACGAGATCTACGCGGACCTCGTGTACGACGGCTTCACGCACACGTCGATCCCCGCGCTCGCGCCCGATCTCCGCGACCGCACCATCGTCGTGGACGGCGTGAGCAAGACGTACGCGATGACGGGCTGGCGCATCGGATGGACGATCGCGAGCCCCGCGCTCACGAAGGCGATCGACGTCGTGCAGAGCCAGAGCACGACGAACGCGGCGGCCGTCTCGCAGGCGGCCTCCGTCGCGGCGCTCACCGGTCCGCGCGACGAGCTCGACGCGATGCGGGAGGCCTTCTCGCGCCGCCGCAAGCTCATGGTGAACGGCCTCAACGCGATCCCCGGCTTCCGCTGCCGCATGCCCGAGGGCGCGTTCTACGCCTTCGCCGACGTGCACGGCCTCCTCGATCGTCACATCGGCGATCGGATGATCGTCTCCGACATCGACGTGGCGAGCTGGCTGCTCGAAGAGGTCCACGTCGCCACGGTGCCGGGCACGCCCTTCGGCGCCCCCGGGTACATCCGCTTCTCCTACGCGTGCTCGGAGGCGGACATCGCCGAGGGCATCCGCCGGATCCACGAGCGGCTCGACGCCGAACACCCGCGATCGCTCCGCCCCCGCGCCGGCGGATGAGCCCCCTGCGCGCGGCGTCGGTCAGCGGCCCGGAACCCCGCGGCGCCGCTTGTCGGAAGTCGCGCGTCTCCCTACGAAAATGCGGCCAAATGAGCCTTTCCTCGTGCGCTTACCGCAAAAGTTTCGCCAGGGTTGCTGGGAGGCTGCGTTGACGCGCAAGAGGCCAATTTGTTAGATCCGGACCGCCTGTTTAGGCGAACGTTCCCGCCGGCGACGTGAATTAACCAAAGACGAGGCCCTGTGCGCTCGTCAGCTGGCCGATGAAATGAGGTTTCCGTGGCAGGTAAAGCGGAAGACGGCACGAACCCCGAAGGACATATCTGGCGAATCGCTCCCACGCGTCGCGATCTGCTGGGCTTCCTCGGTTGGGGCGCCGTTCTCAGCTCGATCGGCATCGGCTCGCTCGCCTTCGTTCGCTTCATGTACCCCCGCGTGCTGTTCGAGCCGCCGTCGCAGTTCAAGCTCGGCCGCCCCGCGGAGTACTCGCCGAACTCGACGAGCGAGAAGTGGATCAAGGCGCTGCGTCTCTGGGTCGTGCGCTACGACGATCGCTTCATCTCCGTGAGCGCGATCTGCACGCACCTCGGCTGCACGCCGCGCTACCTCAACACCGAGGACAAGTACAAGTGCCCTTGCCACGGCTCGGGCTATCGCGGCTTCGCGAGCGGTTGGCGCGTGAACGCGACGAACTTCGAAGGCCCGGCGCCGCGCCCGATGGAGCGCTTCAAGCTGTCCCTCGCGGACAACGGCGAGATCATCGTCGACAAGGCGACCACCTTCCGCATCGAGAAGGGCGAGGCCGACAAGCCCGGCGCCTACTTGCCCTTCGCATGACGGAGCGATCGAGCCGGCGAGCGCAACGCGACGCGGGCCGATCTCCGACGATACGAGTGACCGCGGTCGAGGTCAGAAGCCTCGGCCGAACGCAGCAAGAAGGACGCTGCGCGTGAAGTTTCGACGAGGGCCGCGGCCCTCGATGATGGCGTGATTCGGAGGCTTTCGTGGCCGAGCAGAAAAAAGGTTGGTTCGACGTCGTCAAGAGCTCGTACGTGTGGAAGTCGATCTTCCGGCACGAGTACCAGGACACCTATCGCAACCGCGTCCTGCAGGTCTCTTCGAACGTCTTCCTGCACCTCCACCCCACGAAGATCCGGCGCCACGCGCTGCGGCTTCGGTTCACGTGGTGCATGGGCGGGATCACGTTCCTGCTGTTCCTGATCCTCACCGTCACCGGCATCATCCTGATGTTCTATTACCGGCCGACGGGTGAGTACGCGTACCACGACATGAAGTACCTCCAGTTCGATGTCCCGTTCGGCATGATCATGCGGAACATGCATCGCTGGGGCGCTCACGCGATGGTCATCGCGGTCTGGCTCCACATGTTCCGCGTCTTCATGACCGGCTCGTACAAGCCGCCGCGGGAATTCAACTGGATCATCGGCGTCAACCTGCTGGTCTTCACGCTGCTCCTATCCTTCACCGGCTACCTGTTGCCGTGGGATCAGCTGTCGATCTGGGCCGTCACCGTCGGCACGAACATGGGCCGCGCGACACCCGTGCTCGGACACGAAGGTCCGTTCGCCGAGCTCGTCGGCGTGAACGCTCGCTACGACGCACGCGCGCTCCTCACCGCCGGCCGCCTCATCAGCCCGGCCACGCTGCTGCGCTTCTACGTGTTCCACTGCATCTTCATGCCGCTCGTCGCCGCGGTCCTGATGATCGTGCACTTCTGGCGTGTCCGTAAGGACGGCGGCATCTCTGGCCCGCTGTGAACAGCGGGCCCTCCCGTGGGAAGGCTTTGCCTTCCCCCCGCCTGCGGCGGGACCCCCCATCCGGCGTCTCTGCGAGAGATCAGATGGGATCGTTGAGTGAGTGACTGTGGCTCTTTCGTGTCGATGAAGGCTGGTCTGAAGAATGGCAACCACCGTCCCTGAGAACGTCGCGGGCTCGAACGTCGCGGTGAAGGAGCGTGTCGTCGAGGCGGAGCGCCTCACGAAGCTCGTGCCCGACAAGGTCCACACGTGGCCGTACCTCGTGCGCCTCGAGATGCTCGTCGGCACCGCCATCATGGCGTTCATGACGATCTGGGCGATCCTCGTCGACGCCCCCCTCGAGGAGCCGGCCAACCCCACCAAGACGCCGAACCCGTCGAAGGCGCCTTGGTACTTCCTCGGTCTGCAGGAGATCCTCGTCTACTTCGACCCGTGGTTCGCGGGCGTCGTGCTGCCCGCGCTGATCATCGTCGGGCTGATGGTGATCCCGTACATCGACATCAACCCGAAGGGGAACGGGTACTACTGCTTCAAGGATCGCGCGTTCGCGATCTCGACCTTCCTGTTCGGGTTCCTCGTCATGTGGATCGTGCTCATCATCATGGGCACGTTCATCCGCGGCCCGGGCTGGTACCTGTTCCTCCCCGGCCAGTTCTGGGACGTGCACAAGACGGTCGCGATCACGAACGTCAACTGGAACGAGTTCTTCGGCCTCCGCTCGAGCTTCGCGCAGCACGCGCTCGGCATCGGCAGCGTCGTGTTCTGGCTGATCGGCATCCCCGCCATCTACTGGCAGCTCAAGGGCAAGACGAGCGAGACGCTGATCAAGCTCGGCGCGATCCGCTACTGGATCACGGCCTTCCTGTTCATGACGATGATGGGCACGGTGGTGAAGGTCGTCCTCCGCCTCGCGCTCAGCATCAAATACATCTGGATGGGGCCCTACAACTTCAACATCTGACGGGCGCTCCCGAGCGGCCACGCGCGAGCGCGACCGCCCGGGAGACCCAGGCCCGGGAATCGTCCCGGTCCGCAGTTTCAGGCGCAAATCGCCGAAGCGACGAGTGACAGATTCTCCGCAAGGAGCGACCTAAAGTGGCGCGTTTCATCCGAGACGAAAAACGAACTTACCCCTTCACCTGGATGGTGATCGGCGGCGTCTTCTTCACGTCCGCCGCGTGGGCGACCTACGCTGAGTTCGTCACACGAGTGCCCTGGCAGAAGGACCAGAAGGCGTTCTTCGACATGGAGCTCCAGCAGTCGAAGAGCGCGCTCGCCCGCGCCAACGAGGAGTGGGAGAAGGAGATCGCTCCCGCGCTCAAGGCGAAGCTCGACCGCAAGGAGGAGCTCGAGCAGAGCATGAAGTCGGGCGAGTACGCCCAGGCCACCGCGAAGCTCGCCGAGCTCAACACGAAGTTCGACGCGGCGGAGCTCGGCAAGACCTTCGGCGCGAGCGATCTCGACGAGGCGTACTACCACCGCCAGATCTCCGAGTACGAGCGCGACAAGGCCGCGACGGCCGTGCGCGAGGCGTACCGCGAGGCGTTCGCCGCGGAGGACCCGAAGAAGGCGGACCCGATCGTCGACGCGATCTACGCCGACCCGCCGCTCGGCGCGGCCGGCGAGAGCTCGCCGAAGATGCACCACCTCGAGACCGAGATCGCGCGCATGAAGGCGCACGTCGAGCAGATCAACAAGGCGCTCTCGGACGCGCCCGCCGGCGCTCGCAAGCCCCTCGCCGACTCGAAGAAGCTGGAGCAAGAGGTCATCGAGCGCCTCGAGGTCGAGGTCAAGCACCAGAAGCGCGTCGAGATCGCCGAGAAGGCGATGGCCGACATCGACGGACCGAGCGATCCGATCGTGACCGAGAAGGACCCGGTCAAGCTCGACGCCGAGCGCAAGCGGCTCCGCGAAGAGGCCTGCAAGGACAAGGCGGAGACGCGCAGCTGCATCAGGTGGCAGAAGATCGAGCCCGTCGACGCCGAGATGAAGGCGATCGACATCGAGATCGCGAAGCGCAAGCGCACCCTCGTCGACGCGGATCTCCGCTTCCAGAAGGCCGACAGCCGCGCGAACCCGAAGTTCAACCCGGCCGACATGATCGGCACGCTGGTCGGCCCGTTCCAGATCCAGCAGGTCGTCACGCACTGGATGGACTACGAGCGCGACGTCGACATCGAGTCGGTCGATCGCTGCGGCACCTGCCACATGGGCGCCGACAGCAACGCGTACACCGACGCGTCGCTCCCGCGCGAGTTCCGCACGCACCCGAAGCGCAGCCAGCTCCTCGCCGCGCACCCGATCGACAAGTTCGGCTGCACGACGTGCCACCAGGGGCAGGGCCGCGCGACCGACAAGCTCGCGCACTCGGGCTGGGTCCTCGAGACGCACCACGACGAAGAGCGCTGGCACTTCGCCGGTGATCACTACTGGGAGGATCCGCTCCTCCCGATCGGCAAGCTCACGCGCGTCGTCGTCGACGAGCAGAACGACGAGCTCGCCGTCAAGATCGGCAAGGGCAAGTGGGAGACCGTCAAGCTCGATCACCGCTCGCCCGAGCTCCGCGTGAAGGAAGAAGAGGCCTACAAGAACGGCACCCGCGAGGAGGAGCCGTCGCCGGCCGAGTACAAGACGGAGTCGGAGCTGCTCGGCCAGGTGCAGGAGAAGCTCACGGCCGTCGTCGAGAAGAGCGACATCAAGGACGCGTGGCACGCCGTCGTTCGCAAGATCGACAACCGCGTCCAGATCGGCGTCGAGCAGAACGACGCGAGCGCGCACGTCGCTGCGAAGGACATGCCCGTCGTCCAGCTCAAGTTCGAGAAGCCCGGCACCGCCGAGATGCTCGGCTGGAAGGGCGTGGCGGAGACGACCGTGAAGGCGCCGATCCAGGTCGCGCCGCTCCCGGGCTCCGCGCCGATCCGCAGCGAGGCGCCGGAGTCGTTCGCCAAGGACGCGAAGTACACCGCGCCGCGCGGCGACGTGGGCCTGCAGGTGCCCGACGATCAGCGCAACCGCTTCATCTCCTCCATCCCCGAGGTGGAGTCCGGATGCTTCCGCTGCCACCAGGCGGACGTGGACCTTCGGGCGCGCGGCTCGAAGGCGAAGTACATCCAGGCGAAGCTCGCGTTCCAGAAGGCCGAGGCCGAGAAGAAGAAGGATCCGGAGGCGTACCGCAAGACGCACGACGGCTCCGAAGATCTGCCCGCGGTCCTGCCGGATCCGGCGACGTTCGAGGACATGGCGCCGACGTTCGCGGAGGGCCGGAACCTGTTCCGTCAGCTCAACTGCACGGGCTGCCACATCCTCGACAATTACGCTTGGGACCGTAACGCGGGCCCCTCGCTCGACAACGTGTCCGCGAAGGTGTCGCCGGAGTGGGCGCTCACGTGGATCCGCAACCCGCGTGGCTGGCGCGCGAAGACCCGCATGCCGAACCTCTGGCCGTGGCCGCTCGACCCCGCGTCGAAGCGCCCCGTGCCGGCCGGCTCGCCCGAGTACGATCGGTGGCAAGCGCAGATGCGTGAAGAGACCGTCGCGATCGCGTCGTACCTCTTCGAGCGCAGCGAAAACCCGTCGACGCGCCCCGGCTCGTCGCCCGGCGAGAAGGCGCTGAAGGACTCGGTCAAGGGCTACGCGGACGTCGCCGACGCGACGGCCGAGCGCGGCAAGCAGGTGTTCGAGTCGTACGGCTGCCAGGGCTGCCACGCGCGCGCCGATCACGACACCGCGGACGAGAAGCTCCCGGAGCCGTGGCGCAGCCGCGAGCGCGATCACGCCCCGACGCTGTCCAACCTCGCGAACAAGACCACCGCGGACTGGATCGCGTACTGGGTCGAGAACCCGGCGCGTTACTGGCACGGGACGAAGATGCCGAACCTCCGCCTCTCGCGGAAGGACGCGGCGAGCATCGGCAAGTACCTCTCGTCGCTCAAGAGCGACCCGCCGAACCCCGCGAAGGTCGACAAGTCCGACGTGGATCTCGTGTCCGACTCGGCGAAGCGCAACGAGCGCGTGCCGTGCACGGCGGCCGGCGGTCGCCTCATGACCCGCGTCGAGTGCGGTGAGAAGCTCATCGGCAACTACGGCTGCTTCGGCTGCCACCAGATCTCCGGCTTCGAGAAGTCCGCTCCGATCGCCCCCGAGCTCGGCGGCTTCGCGAAGAAGGACATCACGACGCTCGACTTCGGTTACGCGATCGCGGACCACCACCTCCAGACGACGGAGACGTTCGCCACGCTGAAGCTCGACTCGCCGCGCATCTACCGCCGCGACCGCATCGAGCTGAAGATGGGCGACTTCGATCTCAGCCCGCGGGAGATCCGCGCGCTCGTGACGTTCCTCAAGGGCCTCGTCCCGGCGAAGCCCAAGGAGGAGTACAACCCGCTCAAGCACGACTCGTACAACGCGGCGCTGGTCGGCCGTCAGCTCGTCGAGAGCTACAACTGCCGCGGCTGCCACGTGATCGAGGATCGCGGCGGTGACATCGACGGGTTCCGCCAGGCGCAGCTCTCCGCGGACGCGCAGGCGCGCGCTCCGTTCCTCACGGCTGAAGGACAGCGCGTCCAGCCCGAGTGGCTCTTCACGTTCATCCGCGAGCCGGGCGCGAACGGCATCCGTCCGTGGCTGCACCCGGAGTGGGCGTACGGCGAAGAGGTGCCCGATCAGAAGATGGCGCTCCGCATGCCGACGTTCAACTTCTCCAACGAAGAGGTGACGGCGATCGTCCGCTACTTCGCGAGCTGGGATGGTCAGGAGTACCCGTACCAGGTCGCCAAGTCGCGCGAGCTGACGCAGGAGGAGAAGCTCTACACCCTCACGCACATGAACTCGCCCGACGCGGCCAACTGCCTCTCCTGCCACTTCGCGGGTGAGTTCCCGGTGGCGCGCGGTCAGTCGGAGCTCGGGAAGATGGCGCCGAACCTCGACAACGTGCACCGCCGCCTGCGCCCCGACTGGGTGAAGGAGTGGCTGCTCCGTCCGGCGAACTTCCTGCCGTACACGAAGATGACCGCGTTCTGGGCCTCGACGGACCGTCCGAAGGACTCGACGTACTGGCCGGGTGAGGGCGATCCCTTCATCTCGAAGGCGCCGGACTGGAACAAGGTGCCGTTCCGCACGGTGACGGGCGAGGAGCAGGCCGAGCTGGTGCGCGACTTCCTCTTCAGCCTGAAGCCGGACAGCGCGTTCCCGCCCGCGGGTGAGGAGGCGACGTCGCCCCTCGTCACGGGTCAGATCGTGGCGAAGGCCGACGCGGAGAAGGACAAGGCCGCCAAGGACAAGGCGAAGGACGCGAAGGGCAAGAAGACGGGCGCCGTCGTCGGGCCCCGCGTGAACCTCGCGCCGTAACGAGCCGCCTCAAGCGACGAACCGCGGCCTCCCGAGCGATCGGGGGGCCGCTTCGTTTTGTGCGCTTGGAAGGCCTCTCCGAGGGCTTCGGAGGTCAGGGCTCGATCGCGATCCCCAGGGCGTCGCGCAGCTCGTGGAACTCCTCCGAGACCGTGAACCAGAGGAGGTCGACCATCTTTTGCTCGACGGTGAGGACGCCGGAGCCCTCGGCGGAGAGGCTCGTCGCGGCCGTGCGGAGATCGCTCGCTAGCAGGTAGCCCGCGCGCGTGGAGCACCGCTCGACGGACGCGACCCAGCCGTTGAGATCGGCCCGCGAGCCGGCGGCGTCGAACGCGAGGACGGCCCGCTCCAACGCCGCGCGCGCCTTCGCGTCGAGCAGCGGCTCGATGCGCGACTGCATCGCCGACGTGGCCTTCTCCATCTTCGCGGGCACCGACGCGTCCGGCACGATGATGCGGATCGCGGAGAGGAAGCACGCCGCGAGATCGTCGATCAGCGGGAAATAAAGGAGCAAACGGTGCGAGCCGAAGTGGTAGCCGAGGTGCCGGCCCGCCGCGAACGCGAGCTCCGTGAGCGAACGGCCGCGCAGCACGCCCGCGCCCGCGATGACGGAGGGCTCCTCCGCGATCACCGCCGCGAGGCCGACCTGCGCGTCCTCCCGGAGGTACACGGCCGGCATCGACACGCCGAGCAAATGGCTCGCCCACGCGAACGATCGCACGATCGAGACGGTGCTCTTCTTCGGGTCCTGCTTGAGCGACGTGTCGATCGACGGGAGGCGTCCCTGCGCGCGCAGGTCCGCGATCTTCGACTCGATCGCGGCCTTCGCGATCGCCTCCAGCACGTCCTCGACCGCGGGGTCGCGATCCGTGTCGCGCAGCAGATCCCAGCCGTCGCGGCCGAGCGCGCGCGTCGGCGCGGGCGGTCCGTCGAGCTTGTTCTCTTGGTAGATGAAGCGCTCGCGCTCGTCGGCGTGGCCGAGCTGGGACGTGACGCTCGCGGCGAGCCACGCCTGATCCGGGCGCTTCTGCTTCTGAAAGACGTCGAACAGATCGTGGTACGTCTGCACCACCATCGGATCGATGCGCGCGCAGCGCTGGAGGTGGATGCGCGCGGTGTCCCAGCGGCCGAGCTCCCGCGCGAGCGCCACCGCGGTCTGACGCGTGCCGACGTCGTTCGGCTGATCGGCGATCGCCTTCTCCAGCGCGCGCAGCGCGGCCTCCGGATCCTCGAGGTGATCGCGGAAGAGGAGCGCGAGGCGGAGGTTCAGCTCGTAGCGGACGCGGCTGCGGATCTCGGGCTCGCCGACGCGATCCACGCGCTTCTGCATGCGGCGGTACGTCGCCTCGAGCTCGCTCCACTCCTGGCGCTCGGCGAGGAGCTCCGCCGCCTTCGCGAGGGGGGCCAGCATCTTCGGCTCGGCGTCGAGCGCCTTCTCGAAGAACGCGAGCGCCGCGTCCTCGTCCTTGCGATCGTGGAGGCACGTGTCCGCGAGCGAGGCGTACCGCTCCGCGCGCTCCGGGCCGTCGGGGGTCTTGTCGGCGATCTCGACGCGCAGCGCGAAGGCCTCCTCGCGCGCGTCGCTCGCCTCGTGGATGTGCAGGAGCTTGGAGAGGACGTCGAGGTCGTCCGGGCGGATCTCGCGTGCGCGGCTGTACGCGCTCTTCGCGCGCTCGCTGTCGAACGCGACGCTGGCCCACCGATCGCCGAATTCCATGAGGCGCGTGAAGCGGTCCTCCGGCTTCGTGAGGACGGACAGGATCTTCTCCTCCGTCTGCGCGACGCCGCGCCAGTCGCGCTCTTCGACCGAGAGCTTCGCGATCTCTTCGAGGGCGCCGCGGTGGCTCGGCGAGAGCTGCGTCGCCTTCTCGAAATTCGAGATCGCCTCGCGCCGCTTGTCCTGCAAGAGCTTCACGCGGCCGACGCGCACGTACACGTCGGCGCGCTCTTCTTTCTGGGCCGGCGTGACGAGCAAGAGCGCCTTCTTGTACTCCGCGAGCGCCGCCTCCGCGTCGCGCGCGGCGAGCGCGTCGCCTTGCCGCACGTGATCGGCGTACGTGGGCGGCTCCGGCTCCTTCTCGGGCTCCGGCTCCTTCTCGGGCTCGGGGGCCTTCTCGGGCGCGGGCGGAGGGACGGAGGTCGCGGCCTTCGCGACGGCTTCTTCCGCGTCTGCGCGGGGCGGCGGACGATCCGAGATGACGACGCGCGGCAACGCGGACGGCTCCGCGGGCGGCGGGCGATCCGACGGGCGCGCCGGGATCGTGACCACCGTGGTCGTGGGCGCGATCGGCTCTCCTGCGTCCTCGTCGGTGATCTCGACGGAGACCTCGCTCGGCATCGGCGCGCGCAGCTCCGCGGAGGCCTCCGTCGTCGCGGTCGCGGCGCGCGGCCGCGCGTCCTCGTCCACCTGGGTGTCGCGCGCGCGCGCCGCGGCGATCTCCTCCGCGGTGGGCGCGTGCGGCTCCTCGTCGCGGCGCGCGGCCAGGATGTCGGCGACGTCGGGCGATCGCGGGATCGTGATCACGTCGCTCGCGGGCGCGGTCTCTCGCGGAGGGAGCGGCGCGTGGAGCGCTTCCCCGTACTCGCGCAGCGTGACGGCGGCGGGCGCGCTCCCCGGGCTGCTCGGGATCGACGAGACGACCTCGGGCTCGGGCGCGCTCTCGTCGATCGGCGGAGCCGGGGCCGGGATCGTCGCGCCGCCGAGATCGATGCTCGGCGACGAGGGCACGCCGGGGATCGAGTCGAGGCCGCGGCGGGGCTCGCCGCCGCGGATGGAGTCGGCGAGCTCCCCCGAGTCGATCATCGATGCGGGGCGGTTCGTCCCGTCGCCCGCCACGAGCACGAACGGCTCACGGCCGCGCGCGTGCGCGAAGCACGGCACCACGCCGAGCAGCCGCTCCGATCCGTGGATGCGCCGGTACAGATCCTCCGCGACGAGCTTGCGCGAAGGATCCGTCTCGTCGAGCTCGGAGAGGAACGAGCGCGTGAACGGAGAGGCCGCGTCCTCCGCGACGGCCGGCGCTTGCTGCGCGGCCACGAGGAGCTCGATGCCCGTCTTCGCCGGGTCCAGCGCGGCGCGGATCGCCGCCACCACCGTCGCGCTGTAGAACGCGTCCTCTTCGTCGGGCGCGTGGCGACAGTCGAGCACGAAGAGCAGCGGCCCCGCGTGCTTGTCGCGCAGCGCGCCCGCCACGTCGCGGAGCGCGTCGCCGACGTCCGGGTTCGTCGGGTCGAGGCAGAGGAACACCTCGCCGTCCGGGGCCAGCGCGACGAAGGTCGACGCGTAGAACAGGATGGCCTCCGCGGGCTCCGCGTGGGCGTCGAAGAAGGCGTCGATCTGCTCCGCGACGTCCACCGACGGATCGATCTCGACGACATCGATGGCGACGTCCGGTTGCGGGAGACGGGCGCGCACGAGATCGCTATCGAGCGTCCCCGGGGCGGGGCGCAGGTCGGGCAGCGTGGTCGGAGCGACGATCAAGCCGAAGCGCATGGGGCGCGTGACTCTATCAGGGCCCGCCGTGTTTTCGGGATGCAACGTGGGCGCGAGCGGCTCGGTTGTCGGCCCCGATGCGGCGTGATACCCGCGAACGGTGACGCGGCGAGGCGACCGCGCGCCGTCGCTCGGCGTGGCTGCGCGCCCGGATCACCGGCGTGAGGCCTCGTCGCCCCGGAGATCTGGACAATGAAACTAGGTTGGATCGGCCTGTTCTCGGTGATGGGCGCCGGGCTCCTCGTCGGCGGCTGCAAGGACGCGTGCGAGAGCGCCACGGACAGGCTCGCGGCGCGCTACAAGGAGTGTGACATCGACGTCAGCACGAGCGGCCTCGCGTCGAGCCCTTCGGCGGAGGTGGTGTGCGGCTCGGCGGACGGAGAGCGCCTGGAGTGCCTCGCGAACTGCGCCGACTCCGCGTCGTGCGAGGCGATCCGCGTCGAGGACGAGCTCGGGGCCGCCGACTTCAGCGCTTGCAACGCCGACTGCCGTTGAGCGAGCGCCGCCGCACCTCGTGCGCCCGGCAGCGCAAAGCGACCGAGCGACTCAGGTTGCGACGCGAACCACGTATGGCACACACGACCGCGGAACGTGGACGTCCTTTCCTGCGCAGAAGTCCGCCGTCCCTGGATGTTGACGGGCTGAGTGTGCATAACTACCAGCCGCGCACTGGGCCCGCTTGTTGCTGAGCGAACCCTTCGCCTTGACGCGTGTGAGCGATCGTCCCCCGAGCAAGTCCCACGAGCGCTTCGCGTCTTTGTGGACAGGGTGCAAGAGCCCCGCGTCGTCGCTTCTTCGTTTCGAATACCAAGGAGATCGTCCCATGAAGAAGATTGTGATGGCTTTGGCTCTCGGCATCCTCGGCGCCGCCGGCGCGATCGGCGCTGGCTGTGGCGGAGACAAGTGCACGACGTACCAGGATGACCTCTCGGCCAAGTACGAGGAGTGCGGCATCACCGTGCAGACGACCACGAACTCGGGCGCGACCGACACGACCTGCACCGAGGACGACGCGACGCTCGCCGAGTGCCAGGACGCCTGCCTCACGCAGGTGAACTGCGCGTGCTGGAAGACCCCGGACGGGAGCAACTGCGCCGTGGATCAGAAGCCCTACAACGACTGCATCAACGTCTGTAACGCGAACAAGTGAGCGCCGGCGGGGCTTCGGCCTCGCCTGGAGCGGAGCGATCGCGGCGACGTCCGCGGTCGCTTCGTCTGGTGCGCCTTCACTCGCGGCCGACGCTCGCGACGACGCCGAGCAGCGAGCGCCCGTCCGCCGGGCGCGTCTCGTCCGGGCCGATGCAGAGCAGCGCGATCTTCCGCCACGCGGCGAGATCGTCCGCGTCCTTCACGAGCTCGGGGTGCGCGGCGCCCTCCTCTTCGAAGCGGTGGAGCACGTCCTCGAGGATGCGGCCGTATCCATACACATCGTCGCGCGGATCCGAGCCTCGCCCCGCGATGCGCTCCGGCGACACGTAGCCCGCGCTGCCGGGCGTCCCGGGGCCGCCGATCACCTGCGCGATCCCGAAGTCACCGAGCACCGCCTCCTCCGGGCTCCGCAGCATCACGTTCGCGGGCTTCACGTCGGCGTGCACGTAGCCTTGCTCGTGGACGCGCGCGATCGCCCGCGCGAGCGGCACGGCCCACCGCGCGATCGGAGCGAGCGCGACCGTCTGACCGCTGCGCAGCAGATCGCGGACGGAGCCGCGCGGCACCCACTCCAGCGAGATCCACCCCTCGTTCGGATCGGCGTCGAACACGCGCAGCACGCCCGGCCCCGCGAGCAGGCAAGAGAGGCGCGCCTCGCGCTCCAGCTGCGGCCGGTCCGCGGATCGCCCGTGGTAGACCTTGAAGGCGACGCGTCGCCCGAGCACCTCGTCCTCGGCCTCGTACACGGAGCCGGCGCCGCCGCGGGCCACCTCGCGCAGGAGACGGAACGGCGCGCCGGTCGGCGTGGCGGTGACGACGGTCGCCTCGTCGCGACGCCGCGTCTCCGTCTTCGCGACGCCGAGGGCCGCGCTCCATCGCCGCTGCCTCTCGCGCGCGCCCGGGGCGTCGATGGCCCGCGCGAGAACGCGCTCGATCGTGCCGACCGCGCGCGCGAGCTGCCCCGTGGCCGCGAACAGATCGGCCGCGAGGATCAGCGCTGGCGTGCTCCGCGCGCCCTCCAGCACGCGCAGCGCGCCGCTCTCGTCGCCGCGCGCGGCCAGGATGTCGGCGCAGCTCACGAGCACCGGCTCGGGCACCGCGCGCTCGCTGATGGCCTGGAGGATCTTCGTCGCCGCCGCGTGCTCGTCGACCGTGCCGCGCACGCGCCGCAGGAGCGCGATCGCCTCGTCGGTGGAGGGGCCGCCCTTCGTCCCGACGCGCCCGAGCTTCTCGATCTCCGACTGCCCCTCGACCGGGCCGTGATCCTCCGTCGCGCGCGCGTCGCTCTCCTTCGCGGCCCCGTCGGCGTCGCCGTCGCGCGGCTCGGACGCGGGCGCATCCTCGTCGGCGATCTTCGGATCGCGCGCGCCCGTGAAGCGCTCCCGGAGCCGGTCCCAGAAGCTCACGCGCCCGACTCCGCTCGCGGCTGATCGCCCGGCGCCTGCAGGCGAGGCGCGGCGCCCCGCGTGACGGAGAGCGCGTCCCCGGTGCACAGCTCCACCTCGCGCGCGAGCTGGTATTCGCCGAGGATCGGAGGCGCCCCGTTGCCGGGCGTGCGCAGCACCACGTACGCCGCCGTCCCGTCGTGACGCTCCGCCACGTGCCAGCCGAAGAGCGGCAGCGGCCCCAGCGCGACGAACGTCGTCTCCCCCGCGATGCTCACGGAGACCAGCGGCCCGTGCGCCTCGTTCGCGGCCACCTGCGCGAGCGAGCACGGCACCTCGCCGCCGAGCTTGATCGTGACGCCTTCCCCGATCGCCACCGCCGCCGCGAGCCGCGCGCCCGCGAGCGTCGTGCCGTTGCGCGTCCCGAGATCCTCCACCATCGGCCCCGTCGGCCCGCGGTAGATCCGCACGTGCTGCCGGCTCACCGCGCGCGCGCCCACGGGGATCGTCCCGTCGCGCCCGATGGTGATCTCGTCCCCGAGCGCGAACCGCATCCGCTCGCCGTCGACCACGAGATCCACGATCGGCCCGCGCAGGAGCCGCGCGCGGATCGCCATCGCCGAGGCCGCGATCTTCTCGTCGTGGTGCTTCGCGAGCCACTCGTCGCACAGCGCGAGCGCCGCGCGTCGCTCCGCGGTCCGATCGAGATCCGTCACCTTCCGGAGCAGCCCCACGCGCTCGTTCTCGCTCTTCGCGACCGTCTCGGTGGCGCGCAGCCGCTCCTCCAGCCGCTCGATCGCGCCGGCGGCGGTGAGCGCGCGCACCTCGCCGTCGCCGTCGCCGGCCATCGCGTAGGCGTCCGCGGCGCGCTCCAGCTCTCCGGACTCCTCCAGCTCGTGCGCGACGGTGAGCACCTCGCTCGTGAGCAGGCTCCCGCCTTTGCCCTTGAGCAGATCGAACCCGAGCAGCGCCTTGCGAGCGCGCGCCTTCTGCTGCAGCTCCGGCGACGTCGCGAGCTCGACGGCGGACGCGCAGAACGCGAGCCGCTTCTCCGCGGATCGCTCGGCGTCGGCGCGGAGCAGGAGCACGCGCGCCGCGTCATCGAGCAGCTCGGCCTCGATGTACGCCTCCACGGCGCCCTCGAGATCACCGGCCAGCTCCTTCGCGCGCGCGGCCTTCTTTTGCGCGGTCTGCTTCCCGCGCGAGAACAGGTCGAAGAGACCCACGGGGCGGCATGCTAGCGCACGACCCGCCGTCGGCGTGAGGCCTGTCGGGCCGGCTCGTGTGGGGTCCGTCGCCCGACGGAGCCCCGTCGCGGCTTGATACACCGAAGCGGCGCACGCCCGGGTATAGTGGGCGCGCATGTCCACGACGAACCGCCTCGGCGAGCTCCTCGTCCGCGAGAAGCTCATCAGCCTCCAACAGCTCCGCCAGGCGCAGGAGGAGCAGCGGAAGAGCGGCTCCAACCTCAACTACGCGCTCGCGAAGCTCGGCTACATCTCCGACGGGGAGATCACGAGCTTCCTCTCCGCGCAGTACCGCGTCCCGGCCGTCAACCTCGACGAGTACGAGATCGATCCCGAGGTCATCAAGCTCGTCTCGAAGGAGGTGTGCGAGAAGCACAAGATCATCCCGATCTCGCGCGCCGGCACGTCGCTCATCGTCGCGATGGCGGACCCGACGAACCTCCACGCGATCGACGACATCAAGTTCCTGACGGGCCTCAACGTGGAGCCGGTCGTCGCCTCGGAGACGGGCATCGTCGCCGCGATCGATCGCGGATACTCGGACGGCCCGCAGTACGACGAGGTGCTCGCGGAGTTCGCGGGCGAGGACATCGACTACACCGTCGACACGGAGGACGTGAACGTCCTCGAGCTGGAGAAGCAGGCCGAGGGCGCGCCGGTCGTGCGCCTCGTGAACGCGATCCTCCTCAACGCCATCAAGAAGGGCGCGAGCGACATCCACGTCGAGCCCTACGAGAAGAAGCTCCGCATCCGCTACCGCATCGACGGCGTGCTGATGGAGGAGATGCAGCCCCCGCTCAAGATGAAGGCGGCGATCGCGAGCCGCCTCAAGATCATGAGCCAGCTCGACATCGCCGAGCGCCGCCTCCCGCAGGACGGCCGCATCAAGCTCAAGATCGGCAAGGGCAAGGAGATGGACTTCCGCGTCTCCGTCCTGCCGACGATGTGGGGCGAGAAGATCGTCCTCCGCCTCCTCGACAAGTCGAACCTCCAGCTCGACATGACGAAGCTCGGCTTCGATCAGAGGCCGCTCGAAGACTTCCAGTGGGCCATCAACCAGCCGTGGGGCATGGTGCTCGTCACGGGCCCCACCGGCTCCGGCAAGACGACGACGCTCTACTCGGCGCTCAGCGACCTCAACAAGATCGGCGTCAACATCTCCACCGCGGAGGATCCGGTCGAGTACAACCTGCCCGGCATCAACCAGGTGCAGATGCACGACGAGATCGGCCTCAACTTCGCGATGGGCCTGCGCTCGTTCCTCCGGCAGGACCCGGACATCATCATGGTCGGCGAGATCCGCGACTTCGAGACCGCCGAGATCGCGGTGAAGGCGGCGCTCACGGGCCACCTCGTGCTCTCGACGCTCCACACGAACGACGCGCCGTCCACGATCTCCCGCATGCTCAACATGGGCGTGGAGCCGTTCCTCATCACGGCCAGCGTGAACCTCGTGCTCGCGCAGCGCCTCGCGCGCAAGGTCTGCCAGGACTGCAAGGCCGTCATCAAGGTGGACCGCCAGACGCTCTCCGAGTTCGGCTTCACCGAAGAGCAGATCGCGCGCGCCCAGATCATGAAGGGCCAGGGCTGCAAGACCTGCAACGGCACCGGCTACAAGGGCCGCGTCGCGCTCTACGAGGTCATGCGCTTCGGCGAGCAGCTGAAGGAGATGGTGCAGCAGGGCGCGTCCACCGCCGAGCTGAAGGCCGCCGCGATCCGCCAGGGCATGTTGACCTTGCGCGCCGCAGGCATCGAGAAGGTCCTGCAGGGCCTCACCACGACCGAAGAGGTCGGCCGCGTCACGATGGGGGACTGAGCGAATGACGGAAGAAGCGGCGCTCCCGCAGCAAGGCGAGGGCCTGAAATACACGCTCCCGCACCTCCTCCGCGCGATGGTGGAGAAGGGCGCGAGCGATCTCCACATCACGACCGGCTCGCCTCCGCTCCTGCGCATCGACGGATCGGTGGTGCCGCTCAAGCTGCCGCCGCTCTCCGCGCCGGACGCGCGCGCCCTCTGCTACGCGGCCCTCACGGACGAGCAGAAGGCCACGTTCGAGCGCGACTGCGAGCTGGATCTCTCGTTCGGGATGAAGGGCCTCGCGCGCTTCCGCGCCAACATCTTCTCGCAGCGCGGCGCGGTCGCCGGGGCCTTCCGCCAGATCCCGTTCAAGATCCTCTCGTTCGAGGAGCTGGGCCTCCCGCCGATCGTGGCCGACATCACGAACCGCCCGCGCGGCCTCGTGCTCGTGACGGGCGCGACGGGCTCCGGCAAGACGACGACGCTCGCCTCCATCATCGACAAGATCAACTCCGAGCAGCGCCTGCACATCGTCACGATCGAGGACCCGATCGAGTACCTGCACCCGCACAAGCTCAGCATCGTGAACCAGCGCGAGATCGGCAGCGACACGCGCTCGTTCAAGGACGCGCTCAAGTACATCCTGCGCCAGGATCCGGACGTCGTGCTCATCGGCGAGATGCGCGACCACGAGACGATCGAGGCGGCGCTCACGATCGCGGAGACGGGCCACCTCGTGTTCGCGACGCTGCACACGAACTCCGCGGTGAGCGCGATCAACCGCATCATCGACGTGTTCCCGCCGCACCAGCAGACCCAGGTGCGCGCGCAGCTCTCGCTGAACCTCGTCGCGGTGATGTCGCAGGTGCTCGTGCCGCGCGCGGGCGGTCAGGGCCGCGTGCTCGCGATCGAGGTGATGATCCCGAACCCCGCGATCAGGAACCTCATGCGCGAGGACAAGATCCACCAGATCTATTCGCAGATGCAGGTGGGGCAGGGCGGCAGCGGGATGCAGACGCTCAACCAGTCGCTCGCGAGCCTCCTGCAGCGCCGCATGATCTCGATGGAGGACGCGTACGCGCACTCGGGTGACGCCGAAGAGCTGCGCATGATCGTCGAGGGCCGTCGCCCCGGTCCGGCCGTCCCGCCTCGCCAGTGACCGCGCGGTGAGCGGGCGCGTCGGTTCAGGGAGCGGCGTCCCCGCGCGAGACCTGAACGCGCCGTGTCACGAGACCTGAACGCCGACCCTCGCGTGACCCCGGACCGTGGGTAACCGTCTCAAAGTGAAACCCTCTCCTCGTCCGCCGCGAACCTCGGCGCCCCTGAACATCGGGGCCCCGGGGCCTTGGAGCGCGTAGAGCGCTCGGTTCAAGAATGTCCGGCCTTCGCGAAGGATGGACTTGACGCCCGCGGAAATTGCCCGGATCGAGAGAAAATCGACAGGACTGGGAATTCACTCAAGCGTCTATTTTGACATCCTCCCAACTGTTCAGTAGGTTCGGCGGTGCGATGCAAGGCCTCACCGACCGTCAGCAGCAGGTTCTGCACTACATCCGCCAGTCGATCACCGATCGCGGGTACCCGCCCACCCTCCGCGAGATCGGCGCGCACATGGGCATCCGCTCGACCAACGGCGTCAACGACCACCTGCGGGCGCTCGAGCGCAAGGGTTACCTCACGCGGGAGGACATGAAGAGCCGCGCGCTCCGTCCCCGCGACGTGGACGATTTGCCCGGGGGAGAGGGCGCCGCGCTCGCCGCGAAGCCGGCCAACGATCAGGGCGAGACCGAGATGGTCGAGATCCCGGTCCTCGGTCGGATCGCCGCGGGCCAGCCGCTCCTCGCGACGGAGAACATCTTCGACACGGTGCGCATCGAGCGGGGCATGGTGCGCGGCGGTCGCGACGTGTTCGGCCTGCGCGTGCAGGGCGACTCGATGATCGAGGCCGGCATTCTCTCCGGCGACTACATCTTCGTCCGCAAGCAGCCCACGGCGAACCGCGGAGACATCGTCTGCGCCCTCATCGGGGACGAGGCGACGGTGAAGTACTTCTACCCGGAAAAAGAGTACATCCGCCTGCAGCCCGCCAACGCCCAGATGGCGCCGATCCTGGTCCGTTCGCAGGACTTCAAGCCCACGATGCTCCTGGGCATCGTCGTCGGCGTCTACCGCAAGCTTTGAGTTTCCGTGGGAAGGGGCTTGCCCCTTCCCCCCGCCAGCGGCGGGACCTTTTTGCTCGACGTTGGAAGGGCGCAGCGCCCTTCCCCCCGCCAGCGGCGGGACCCCCCATCCAACCACGACGTAGCTGTGCAAGGGCGGGACGCTTCGTTGCGTCCTCACGTGGGAAGGCTTTGCCTTCCCCCCGCCAGCGGCGGGACCCCCCATCCAACGACGACGTAGCTGTGTGAGGGCGGGACGCTTCGTTTTGCCTGGTTTTGAAGCCTTTCCAGCGCAAGCGAGGGTGCCCCCACGGGGCTCGTCGCTTCGCTCCTCGCCCCCGCGCCCCCAATCGTCGTGCTCAGGCCTCCGGCCCTCCGCGCGGCGAGGGGGGCGCCGTCGTTTTGTCGCGCTGGCTCGAAGGATGGGCTCCCCTCCCTTTGCGAACGACAGTGAGCGATTTGGGAGGGGCGGGCGCGCGCAGCGCGACCGGGGGTGGGCACAAGAGATCGCGGACCTCCGCCTCCGCGGAACGGACTCCGTCCTTCCAGTGGCGGCCCAAAACGTCGAGGACTGCGTCCGTTCCGCTCCGGTCTCCGCGGAGCCAGGCTCCGCTACGCCTCCGCGGAACGGACTCCGTCCTTCCAGTGGCGGCCGGTTGACGTGTGCTCGCGGCGCTTGATAGCGTCGTCTCGCCTGCGGATCCGAAAGGACTCGAACGTGCGGAAAAACAAGCTCCACTTCGCTCTGGGCGCGGCCGCTTTGCTGGGCCTCCTGCCTGGCCTCTCCGGCTGCGGCGGCGTGCTCTACAGCGTCTCGATCTTCGGCGCCGAGTCGAAGCTCGAAGCGGCGGAGGCCCTCGGCGCGGAGCGCTACGCCCCGTACGAGTACTGGTACGCGAAAGCACACCTCGCGAAGGCCAAACAAGAAGCCGCGGGCGCTCACTACAGCGACGCGATCGACTACGCCGACACCGCCGACGAGTACGCCGCCAAGGCCGCCACGCTCGCGAAGCAAGCGCACGAGGGCGCAGGTCGATGAAGAGAAGCTCCCTCCGTCTCGCCGGGCGCGTCACGCTCGCCTCCGGCGCCATCCTCCTCCTGTCGTGCTCGCAGACGTCGCGCATGCGCGGCGATCTCGAAGGCCTCACGAAGCTCGCCGATCAAGCCGAGCGCAACGGCGCCATGCGCTGCGCGCCGCGTGAGCTCGCGCTCGCGAAGGCCAACCTCCGCTTCGCCACCGCGGATCTCGATCAAGGCGAGATCTTCCAGAGCGACGCGCACCTCCAGGTCGCCCGCGCGAACGCGCAGGCCGCATACGACCTGTCGCCCCCCGCGAAATGCGCCGAGCGCGGCTTCGTCGAAGCGCCGCCTCCGCCGAAGCCGCAGATCGGCGACTGCGACGGCGACGGTCTGCTCGACGACGTCGACACGAAGTGCCCGTGCGACGCCGAGAACTACAACGGCTTCGAAGACGAAGACGGCTGCCCCGACGATCCGGACACGGACGGCGACGGCCTCAAGGACTCAGTCGACGCGTGCCGCCTCCTGCCCGAAGACAAGGACGGCTACCTCGACGAGGACGGCTGCCCCGAGATCGACAACGACGACGACGGCATCCTCGACGCGAACGATCACGACGCGGCCGGGAAGACCTGCGCGAACGATCCGGAAGACCCCGACGGCTTCGAGGACGAAGACGGCTGCCCCGAGCCGGACAACGACGGCGACAAGGTCGCGGACCTCCAGGATCAGTGCCCGAACGAAGCGGGCCCCGCCGACGGCGACAAACCCGGCTGCCCGAAGAAGCCGAGCCTCGTCATCGTCACCGCGACCGAGATCAAGATCACTCAGCAGATCCACTTCGAGTTCGACAAGGACATCATCCGCAAAGAGAGCTTCCCGATCCTCGACGCGGTCGTGGACGTCCTCGTGAAGAACCCCAAGATCAAGATCGAGGTCCAGGGCCACACCGACAACAAGGGCTCGCCCGCGTACAACAAGGGCCTCTCGGATCGGCGCGCGGCCGCGGTGAAGAAGTACCTCACCGCGCACGGCATCGCGGCGAACCGGCTCACCTCGCACGGCTACGGCATGGAGGTCCCGATCGTGCCGAACACGACGGACCAGAACCGCGCCTTGAACCGCCGCGTGCAGTTCGTCCGCACCGAGGGCGGAGGCGTCGGCACGCCGCCTTGACGTGGGAAGGGGGCTCGCCCCTTCCCCCCGCCTTGCGGCGGGACCCCCCATCCGACGATCCACGTCTCGGTGTGAGGGCGGCTCGCTTCGTTGGGATCGGGGGTGGAGCCTTTGTCGGTTTTCCCCCCGTCCGCAGCGCAGGTTCGGTCGCGTCGACGGGACGAAGTTTGTTGATCGATCGCGCAAGGAGCGGCCATAGAGGCTCGATTCGGCGTACCTTCTGCGCCGAAACTTTCTTCCCATCGCTCGGCCGTGTTACTTGAGGGCGCCGCTCGGCAGCCCTGAGGAGAACCACCACGTGATCCGTCGTACCGCCCGCACTTCCCGTAGCGCCTCCACGCGTTCGTCCTCCACCGATTTCCCGAAGCTGGGGAAGCAGGTCGCCGCCGCGGGGCTCGCGCTCCTCGGGCTGTTCGCGACCGCCGACGCGCTCGCCGCGGGCGAGAAGGATGCGGAGGCGAACAAGCTCTACGACGCCGCGATGAACGACGACTACCTCAACGTCGAGCTCGGCAAGGCGGAGAAGAAGCTCAACGACGCGATCAAGAAGTGCGGCACCGACGGCTGCACGCCGAAGGTGCTCGCGAAGGTGTACCTCGGCCTCGGCGTGATCCACTTCGCCAACAACAAGCCGGACGACGCGAAGGCCGCGTTCGTGAACGGCCTCAAGGTCGACGCGAGCGCGACGCTCGACGCCACGTTCAAGGGCGCCGACATCGACAAGCTGTTCGACGAGGCGAAGAAGAGCGCGGGCAGCTCGGGCACCGGCGGCAAGGGCGGTGACTCCGGCACCGGCGGCAAGGGCGGCGACACCGGCGGCAGCGCGACGCCCGCGAAGCCCGCCGGCGATCTCAAGCACACGCCGCCCGCGGAGCAGCAGATCAACACGCCGGTCCCGATCTACATCGAGGTGCCGGAGGACCTCGGCGTGAAGAAGGTCACGCTGCGTTACAAGCCGTTCGGCGCGACAAACTGGAAGCCGCTCGACATGGCGAAGGTCGGCGACGGCTGGGGCGTCGAGGTGCCGTGCACGGAGGTCACCACGACGGGCGACCTCAAGTACTACATCACGGCCGACGACGACGCGGGCACCGTGGCCACCGCGGGCTCCCGCAGCGAGCCGTACAAGATCGCCATCAAGAACGAGATCGAGGGCGATTCGCCTTCGCTCCCCGGCAAGAAGCCGCCGAAGGCGTGCAGCTCGTCGACGGACTGCCCGCCCGGCTTCCCCGGCTGCGTGGACTCGCAGTGCGGCAGCGACAGCGACTGCAAGACGAACCTCTACTGCTCGAAGAAAGAGGGCGAGAGCGACGGCACCTGCAAGCGCAAGAGCAGCGAGGGCAAGCCGTGGGGCTCTTCCTGCAGCGAGTCGGGGGAGTGCGGAGAGGGCCTCACGTGCGTCGAAGGCTCATGCCAGGAAGGCGAGAAGGGCCCCGGCGGCGGCGGCGGCGACAAGGGCGGGAAGAAGAAGCTCAACATGATCAGCGTGGAGGCCTCGCTGGACCTCCTGCTCATCAACAGCCGCGACAACGTGTGCTCGGGCACGACGGACGGCAGCATGAAGGCCACGGACGCGAACCGCTCGGACGGCTCGTTCGTGTGCTTCTACAACGGCGCGAACACGGGCACGACGCCGACGTCCGGCCAGTTCTACGGCGTGCCGGTCGCGACCGCCGCGACGAACGGCGTGACGGGCGGCTTCGGCGTGGCGGGCGGACGCGTCGGCGCGGGCTTCGATCGTCAGATCTCGCAGAAGCTCAACCTCACGTTGGGCGCGCACCTCGGGTTCGCGTTCAGCGACTTCCCCACGTCGGAGACGGGCCCGAACAAGACGCAGGTGGGCTTCGGGCACTCGCAGGCGAACGGGTTCATGCCGTTCTGGGCCGAAGGGCGCGTCGGATACAACCTGTTCGGCGGCTGGGTGGAGAAGATGCAGTTCAAGCCGTACGGCTACCTCGGCTTCGGCTTCGGCCAGGTGAACGCGGGCGTCGGCGTGACGGTCTGCGATCGCAAGGACACGAAGGGCCTCGACCTGAAGACCGGCGGCACGAAGGGTTGCCCGACGGGCACGGGTTACGTCTCGCGCCAGGCGAACCTCGACGCGTACCAGATCACCGGCCTCGACTACGTCCCGATCGGCCTCGGCACGACGTTCGGCATCACGGACTCGTTCGGCGTGAAGGCGGAGCTGCGGTTCCTCTTCATGCTCCCCACGTTCGGCGTCGTGTTCCAGCCCAGCATTGGGCCGGTTTACGCGTTCTGAGTCGCGTGGGAAGGGGCTTGCCCCTTCCCCCCGCCTGCGGCGGGACCCCCCATCCACACGTATTTTCGTGCCCAGGCGTGACGCTGTCACCGCCTGCGGCGGGACCCCCCATCCACACGTATTTTCGTGTCCGACGTGACGCTGTCACAGCGCGCGGTGGGACCCCATCCACACGTATTTTCGAATCCGATCGCGAGCTGTTGCGGCGCGCGGCGGGCCGCATCCCCCACGTAGATCTCACTACGACCGTCCCCGAAGCGAGCGACCCCCGCCCCTAGCTCGATTTGGTCCAGACCTGGAGCTCGGCGTCGAAGCCGCCCATGTCGACGACGTGGCCTCGCTCGAAGCGGAGGCCCGCGCCGAGGGCGGCGGCGCGCGTGTCGGCGGCGAAGGGGCTCACCCACACGAGGCGGCCTCGCGGGGCCAGGCTGCGCGCCGTCGCCGTCACGAAGCTCGCGAGGAACGTCCGCAGATCCGCGCTCCGATGCACGCGCCGGCCCATCGGCGGGTTCGTGATCACCAGCGTCGGGCGCACGCCGCGCGGGGCGCCTCGCTCGGCGTCGTGCACCAGCAGCTCGAAGCGATCCGCGCCCGCCGCCGTCAGGTTCTTCCGCGCGATCTCGAGCGCCGCCGGATCGAGATCGGTGCCGACGAGGCGCGCGTACGGCCCGCGCTTGCTGCGCTCGCACAGCTCCAGGCCGGAGCCGACGAACGGATCCCAGCAAACCTCGTCGCTCCGCGTGCCGGCCAGGTACGCGAGCGCCGCCGCGATCGCCGGGTGCGACGCCGCCGGGACGTCGCCGCTCCGGTACGCGAAGCGCGGGTCCTCCAGCGAAGGCGCCCACTCCACCGACACGCGATCGGCCCGCTCGCGCACGTCGATCTGCCACGTCGCGGCCTTCGGATCGTTCACCAGCGTCGGGTCGAGCGCCGTCACCGCCTCCGCGATCGCGAACACCGTGGCGCGGCGTTTTCCGCCTCCGGCGAAGGCGATCCGGTAGCGCACGGGCCCCCGCGTGAGCGCCGCGACCGCCGCGCGCCCCCGGCCGAACACGATGGCCTTCGCGACCGCGGTCACCAGGGCGTTCGGCGGTCCGTGGGCCGCGACGCGCTCGTCGCCGCCCGGGATCGTCGCGCCGATCCACGTGCGCACGTCGAACAGCGCGGACAGCGGCGCGCGCAGATCGACCGCCACCACCGCCGTCCCGTCGAGCCGATGCGCCATGTGCGGGTGCAGCCCCGCGGCCTCGCGCTGGAGCACGGGCAACATCCCCCGGCGCGTGTCGAGCCACACCGTCACGCCCGCGTCGAGCGCGCGCCCCACGTCGACCCCCGCGGCCTCTTCGCGCGCGGCCTCTTCGCGAGCGGCGGGCCGAGCGGCGCGCACGCGGGCCTTCCGCAGCGCCGAGGCCGTCTTCGTGTCGCCGGCGTGCGCCTGTTCGATCTCGCCGAGGACGGCGCGCGCGGCGTCACCGCCGAGCTTCCCGAGGGCGTCCACCATCGCAGCGCGCGCGGCGGCGTCCTTCTCTTGCCGAGCGGCCGAGGCCAGCGCCTCTTCGGTCGCGGCGGCGGGCGAGAATGCGCGTCCGAGGCTCGCGGCGGCGCGCCGTCGCACGCCCGCGTCACCGTCGTGCAGGGCGTCGACGAAGAACGCCGTCAGCTCCGGCGAGGGAGCGGCTCCGGCGATGCGCCCGGCGAGCGCGACGAACCGACCACGAGCGGCCGGTGTCGCGTCGCGCGCCCGTTCCATCGCGGGCCCCACGGCGGGAGCGCCGACGCGTCGGAGCGCCCGCTCCGCATGATCGCGGACTTCTTCCGGTGCGGACGCCAGTAAATCCAGCAGGGCCGGCACGTCCCGCGCGCCGGGCGTGAAGCCGCTGTCCGCGATCTTCGCCGCGAGATCGAAACCAGAGGCCCGTTTCGCCACGCCGGCACTCTACACCACGGGCGCGCCCCCTTTCGACACCCGCTGACAGAGCAATTACGGAATACGCGCCGTGTCGCGAATTGAGACGAGGCAAGCGCGTTCGCCAACCCGCGCCCTCACCGGCGCGGAGAGCGCGTGTGCGGCAGGCCCCACAATCCCTCGTTCAGCAGGCGGCGCGCCTCGGGGGGGAGGTTCGTGAAGGTGACTCCGAGGCTCCTCCGGAGATCGCCTGTCCGACGGCCGTGGACCACGCGCGCCACCACCGCGTCCGCGTCAATCCAGCGGCTGGAGAACGGGGCGCGAAACGAGACGAGGAGCTGCTCGCCCGTGAGCACACGGTCCAGCGCCTCGATCAACGCGCCCTCCTCCGAGAGATCCGCGATCGTGCGGCCCACGAGGCGGAAATCACGCACCCGCACGAGCTGGCACGGAATACGGATTGAGAAGCGCGGCGATCGAGACTTGCGCGGGCGCGGCGCGACGGTCGTGTGCACGGTCGAGATCATCGCGTGTAGGATATCTGGCCACACGGGCTGTGGACCAAGTTCCAGGCGTGACGCTCCGGCCTCCCCGTCGGCTCGGCCTTCTTTTCAGCCACGACGACGCAGGATCGCGAACAGCATCTTCGGGCCCGGCGCCGGGTAATGCGCGGGGTGATCCGCGACGAACGCGGGGTTCAGCTCGCCGCGCGTGATCTCCGCCGACTCGAGGTCCCAGCCGCCGGCGAACGCGGTCCGCACGTCGTCCTCCGAAAAGCCACCTTCGGGGCCCGGCTCCTCGGAGCTGAAGCTGAAGAGGAAGAGGCGGCCGCCGGGCTCCGTCACGTGCGTGAGGCCCGCCACGTACCGCGCCTGATCCGCGCCGTGGTAGATGTGGAAGAGGCCGCTGTCGATCACGCTGCGGAAACGGCGATCCCAGTCGACGAGGGTCATCGCGTCCTTCACGAGGAAGTCGACGGAGAGGCCCCGTTCGACCGCCCGCGCGCGACCGCGGACAATGGCCTGCTCCACGAAGTCGATGCCCGTCACCGAGAGGCCGCGCCCCGCGAAGAACAACGACGTGCTGCCGGTGCCACAGCCCGCATCCAACACGGGACCGAGCACGCGATCGGCGACCGCGACGTACGGCGGCTGCGGGCGTCCGGTGTCCCACGGGGGCGCGCCTTTTCCGTAGATCTGAGTGAATCCATCCTGGGCAGACTCGGTGTCGGGGCGGATGTCGAGGGAGCTTTGCATGAGCGTGTTCCTTGGGCTGGAGAGGTGGATGAGAGGGTGTTGGTGACGTACGATGTTTGTGACGAACGGTGTTCGTTTCGGGTCGTGAAGATGCCGCCACGGTCCCGAAGGGCCATGTCGGGTCATTGAAAAGGCTGGAAATCAAGGGGCCGAGCGCCGCGGCGTCCGGCGGTGATCCGGTGTCGGGTCAGCGCTTCGGGCGGGCTCGCGGGCGCGCCTTCGAGCCTGTCGGGGCCGCGCGGGGCGTGCTCAGGATGCCCGCGAGCAGGACCTCCTGCGCCCACCGGAAGCGCTCCAGTCCGTCGCCGGAGAGCAGGTGCTCCCGCGCCGCGAATATCCTGGGGTGGCGCTCCTCCGATACGCCGCCGATCGCCCGCGTCACTGGCTTGAGCGCGTCTTCCGTGCGCTGGCTCAGCTCGCTCGCGATCGCGGTCGCATACAGGGTGATCAGGTCCGCCGCCCACGCGGCCGTCGCCGGGTCCGCGCCCGCTTCTTCCAGGAGGGCGAGCAACGTCTCCAGGATGCGGAGGGCGTTCGGGCCGGCCGCGATCGTGCTCATCGCGACGTGCGCGAGGCCGGGGCTGCGAGACAGCACCTGCACATAGGACATCAGCAGATCCGACAAGCGCTGTCGTCCGTCGCGGCCGGGCTCTCCCGCGGTCTTCACGTCGGCGAGCGCGCGATCCAGGACCAGCGTGCGCAGCTCGTCCAGATCCTCCACGTACACATAAAGAGAGGCCGGGCCTGTATCGAGGGCGGCGGCGACCTTGCGGAGGCTCATGCCCGAGAGGCCCTCTTTCGCCAGCAGATCGAGCGCGGTCGATACGATGAGATCGCGGCTCAACGGCTGTTTGACGGGGCCGCCGCGCCGGCTCGTGATCTCTCGGCGGGTGAAGGGGTCTCGCTCGCTCACGGCGAACATCATACGTAACGAACGGTGTTCGTCAAGGGGCCTGCGCTCGACACGGTCCATCGGGTTCGGTCCGTCCGGCGAGCAGGCCGGAAACAAAAAAGCTATAGCGGGGGTCCTGTCCCCGCATGCGCGTTCCGCCGAACCTCCGCCGAGCTGTCGCCACTGTCGGCCGGGCCCTGCGCGCCGTCCGTGACGTGTTCCCCATCACGCTGAAGGGCGCGCTGCTCGCGGGCGGCTCCGCTCTGGCGCTGCTCACGTACGGGATCGAGAAGATCGATCTGCTGCTGCTGGTGGTCGGAGGCGTCGGCGTCGCGATCGCGGCGCTCGCGCTCGTGATCGTGGGGCCGGTGGCGCTCGCGCTGTTCCTGTCGCTGCGGCGGCCGAAGGAAGGGATGCCGCTCACGCTCACGACCGGGATGCCCACGCGCACCGGGTTCACGCTGCGGAACCTGTGGTTCGTGCCGCTCGTGACCGTGGACTGGACGTGGGAGTCGCCGGACGCGGAGGTGCGCACCGACGTGGAGGCCGGGCGGCGGCGTGAGTGGATCGCTCCTCGGCGGCGCGCGCTGCTCGATCACGTGGTGCGGCGGTTTCGGGTGCGCGACGCGTGGGGGCTCGCGAGCGTGACGTTCCGCATCTCGGAGCCGCGGAGCGTGCGCGTGGTGCCGTCCGTCGGCGGGCTGCGAAACGTGCCGGTCGTGCGCGCGATGTCGGGGGGCGACGATTTTTACGATCCGCTCGGCGCGCCGCAGGGGGACCGCGCCGACATGCGCGCGTACGGGCCCGGCGATCCGGTGCGGCTCATCCTGTGGAAGGTGTACGCGAAGTCGCGCGCGCTCATGGTGCGGACGCCCGAGAAGGCGCGCAGCCCCACGCACAAGACGGTCGCGTACGTGGTGTCGGGGCCCGGGGACGAGCCCGCCGCAGGGGCCGCGCGCGCCGCGGTGATGAACGGCGCGCTCGGGCAAACGTGGCGGCTCGGCGCGGACGGGTGCACCGCGGACGCGACGTCGAGCGACGCGGCGGAGGAGCTGTTCGCGCGGTCCGGCAACATCGATCCGACGCTCGGCGGCGACGGGCTGACGGAGTTCCTGGCGCGCGCGCAGGCGGACAACGGGCGCGGCACGATGTCGCGCGCGGTGCTGTTCGTGCCGGCGCGGCCGGGGCCGTGGCTCACGCGCGTGGTGGCGGCGGCGCGCGCGCAGAAGTCGCTGCCAGGATCGCCCGCGGGGCTGGAGATCCTGGTGTGCACGGACGGCGTCGTGAACGAGGCGCCGCGATCGTTCTGGTCGCGGCTCTTCACCGCGCCGCCTCCGTTCGACGCGGCGCGCGCGGCGCAGCGGGAGCTCGCGAAGGTGACGGAGGCGCTCGGGGGCGCGCACGTGCCGGTGTCGCTCGTGGAGCGCGCGTCCGGCAAGGTGTACCAGAACGCGTTCCGTAGGGTCGCGAGCGCCCCGGAGACGAAGCCGAAGGCGGTGGCCGCTTGAAGCCGAAGCTGCGGATCGGGTCCTTGATCCTGCGGGCGATCGCCGTCGCGGTGGCCGCGATGTGCATCGCTTGGGGCGTCGCGCCTTCCTCCGCGATCACGTCGGCCGTGATCGGATCGCTGCTCGGCGTGGGGATCGGGCAGGCGCTCGGGCGGACGCGGCTCCGGCTGCCGGCGATCGTGCTGTTCGCGATCGCGTTCGGCGGGGCGTCGTTCTGGATCGCGGGGCTCGCGGTGAATCACGAGGCGATCCCGCGCGCGATCGGGACGTCCGGCGCGCTGCGTGTGGCGCTGGTGCTGAAGTTCGGGGCCGTCGCGCTCGCGGCGTTCGGAGCGCTGCGCGCGGTGGCGACGCGGCGGCCTTCCGCGCTCGTGCTGGAGCTCGGGGCCATCGCCGGATCGATCGCGTACGTGTTCGCGGCGCACCGCGAGGGCATCATTTCGCGGCCGCTGTGGCTGTCCGATTGGGCCTGGGAGAACGGGATCGATCCCGTGAACGTGTTCCTCGTGCTCGGCGGCGTGGCTGTCGTCGTGCTGGGGCTCCTGCTCGTCGCGGAGGCCGAGGAACGAAAGGGATCCGCGGCCGCGGTGCTCGCGCTGTTCGCGGTGCTCGGCGTGGTGCTCATCATCGCGATCGGGCCCCCGAAGGCGGAGCCGGACGATCGGCTGAACCTGACGACGAGCCCGTCCGGGAGCGCGAGCGCGTCCGCGGCGCCTTCGTTGCCACCGCCGCCCACGCCGCCTTCTTCGGCGCAGCCGGACGCAGGCGACGCCGACGGTGGAGGCGCGAAGCCGAAGGATCAGGATCCGGACGGCGGGCCCGCGAAGCCGGACAACGATCCCGACGGCGGCTCCGCGAAGCCGAAGGATCAGGATCCGGACGGGGGCTCCGCGAAGCCGCAAGATCAAGGGCCGGACGGAGGATCCGCCGAGCCGCAGCAGCACGACGGCGGCGGCAGCGATCCGATGGACGCGGGGGCCGACGGCGGCGACAAGAACGACGGCGGCGACGGTGGAAAGCCTCCGCCCGCGCCCGCCAGCGAGTCGCTGCCGAACGAGAGCTCGGAGCCCGACGAGTCGCCCGCGCCGATGGCCGTCGTGATCTTCGAGAACGACTACTCGCCGCCTTCGGAGACCTACTATTTCCGGCAAGAGGCGTGGAGCCAGTGGAACGGGACCAAGCTCGTGCGCACGTCGCGCGCGGACGTGGATCTGGACGGGCTGGAGGCGTTCCCGAGCGAGCCCACGGGCGTGCGCGATCCGGTGGACGCGGCCGGGCGCGAGAAGGTGTCGGCGCGCGTGGCGCTGCTCGTCGAGCACACGCGGCCGTTCGGGCTGGAGTCGCCGATCTCGTTCAAGCCGCTCGGCAACCCGAACCCGTCGCGGTTCGTGCGGGCGTACGGCTTCGAGTCGCTCGCGCAGCAAATCCCCTACAAAAAGCTTCGCGGGCGCAAGGCGGGCAACCCCGCGTGGTCCGAGGACGTGCGGAAGTACTACCTGCAGACGACGGACGATCCGCGGTTCGCGTCGCTCGCGAAGGGCATCAAGGACACGCTCGGGCCGAAGGAGCAGGCGGATCCGTTCGTGGTCGCGGTGCGCATCAAGCTCTACCTCGACGAGAACTACAAGTACTCGCGCAAATCGCAGCACGCGGGCGTCGAGAACCCGACCGCGGATTTCTTGTTCGGCGATCACATCGGCTACTGCGTGCATTTCGCGCACGCGGCGGTGCTGCTGTGGCGCACGCTCGGGATCCCGTCGCGCGTCGGCACCGGGTACGCGGTCGAGGAGAAGAACCGGCAAGGCGGCTCCGCGATGCTGATCCGGCCCGCGGACGCGCACGCCTGGCCGGAGATTTACCTGGAGGGCGCCGGCTGGGTGGTGCTCGACATCACGCCGCACGAGTCGCTCGACGAGTCGCCGCCTCCGGTCGACGACGATCTGCAGCGGCTGCTCGGCGAGATGGCGCGCGAGATGCCGCCGGATCCGAAGAGCACGGATCTGAAGCCGCCCGTGAAGCCGGACTGGAAGAAGATCGGGCGCGTGGTCGGGATGTCGCTCGGCGCGGTGCTCTCGGCGCTCGTGCTGATGGCGTACCTCGCGAAGGTGTGGCGCCGGGCGGCTCCGCTGTTCGCGCGGCCGCGATCGCTCGCGCGCGTCGGGTACCGCACGTCGCTGGATCTGCTCTCCGAGGCCGGCTTCGCGCGCGATCGTGGCGAGAGCCGCGAGGCCTTCGCGGAGCGCATCCGCGAGAAGGTGCCGTCGTTCGAGCGGATCACCGCGATGCACCTCGCGGCGGCCCTCGGCAAGGGGCGCGACGAGCCGGGCGACGCGGACGTGGAGCTGCTCTTCGCGGAGCCGCTCGACGAGCGCCGTCACGACGCGTGGAGGGCCGCGCTCGGGAAGCTGCGGTCCGATCTCGAGAAGGTGCCGACGTGGCGCCGCATGCTCGGCTTCATCAACCCCGTGAGCTTCTTCCGATCGAGGTAGGCGACAGATGGCGATGGACGTGAACGGCCATGGTGGTGTGGTGATCAGCGCTGCGGCGAGCCCGCTCGATTTGCAGGGCGCCTACGGCGTGTACGAGCGGCTCTACCGAAGGCTCGCGGCGGCGGTGCGCGGGCGCGACGACGTGATCGACGTGCTCCTGATCGCGCTCCTTTCGGACGGGCACGTGCTGCTCGAGGACTACCCGGGCTCCGGCAAGACGACGCTCGCGAAGGCGCTCGGCGACTCGATCATCGACGACCGACCGGACGACGACATCGTGGCGTTCCGGCGCATCCAGTTCACGCCGGACATGCTGCCGTCGGACGTGACCGGGTCGCTCGTGTTCGATCCGAACACCGCGCAGTTCTCGTTCCGGCCGGGGCCGATCTTCGCGCACGTGGTGCTCGCGGACGAGATCAACCGCACGTCGCCGAAGGTGCAGAGCGCCATGCTGGAGGCGATGGGCGAGAAGCAGGTCACGGTCGACAACAAGACGCGGCGGCTCGACGACCTGTTCTTCGTGGTCGCGACGCAGAACCCGCTCGACCTCGTCGGCACGTTCCCGCTGCCGGCCGCGCAGCTCGATCGCTTCCTCTTCAAGGTGAAGATGCGGCACATCGACCGCGCGTCGGAGCTCAACGTGCTCGCCAACCTGCGCGCGATCAAGCAGGGCGTCGGCGACTCGCTGCCGCGCGTGAGCCGGACCGAGATCCTGCGTGCGCGCGCGGCGATCGAGTCCGGCATCTTCCTCGCGCCCGAAATCCAGGAGTGCCTCGTCGACGTGGCGGGCGCGACGCGCTCCACCGAGCACATCCTGCAGGGGCTCTCGACGCGCGCGCTCGTGCTCCTGATGCCGGCGCTCCAGGCGCGCGCGCTCGCTCGGCGCCGCGAGCACGTGATCGCGGAGGACATCGAGGCGCTCGCGCCGTACGCGTTCGCGCATCGGTTGGAGACGGCGCCGGGCGTGGAGGACGTCGTCGGGCTCGTGCGCGCGTGCCTGCAAGGGCCGATGGAGCGGCTCGCGCGGGGGACGATGCGGCGATGAGGCGCGGCGCGATCTCCCGCTGGATCCAGCGCGGCCTCGCGGTCGGTCTCGTCGCGTTCGCGACGGTGGCCGGCATGGGCGACATGGCCGCGCAGACGACGCCGCCGAAGAACCTGTACGGCGCGATCTCCAACGACGAGCGCGAGGCGATCGAGCTCCTGCAGCAGGACAAATACCTCTCGGCGCGCACGAAGGCCGAGGAGCTGCTCGCGAAGGACCCCGACTCGTTCGTGGGCCACTACGTGATGGGCAGCGTGCTCCGCGAGGCCGAGGGCGCGCTGGCGCGATCGCTCGCGCACCTGAAGCGCGCCCGCGAGATCTACGAGCGCCGCTGGGGCGAGGACGACGAGTCCGACGACCGGCCCTGGCGCGTCTACGCCGACACCATCTTCGGCATCATGAACACCAGCGAGCTCATGGAGAACTACGAGGACGCGCTGCGTGCGATGGACGACTACGACAAGCGCTTCCAGCCGAAGCTCAACGCGCAGCGCGTGTGGCCGCTCATGAAGCTCGGCCGCTACGACGACGCGCGGGCCTGGGCGCAGCGCGCGATGGACACCGGCTCGCCTTACCAGAAGATGCGCGCGATGAACGGCCTCTGCGCCGTCGAGGGCGAGCAGCAGCACCGGCAGGCGAACTACGACGCGTGCCTCGCGGTGTACAAGTACGCGAAGCAGCGGCTCGCGGAGACGAAGGAGACGGATCCCACGCGGATGCCTGCGATCGTCGTGTACGCGAACAACGCGCACCTCGGCGCGCTCGCGGTGCTCAAGTACGACGAGGCCGAGCAGCTCGCGATCGAAGGGACGAAGAGCCGCGAGGAGACGTCGTCGAACCCGTGGCTCCGGCTCGCGCGCATCTACATCGATCAGGGGCGCGCCGCGGAGGCGCTCAGCGCGACGAAGAACCTGGAAGGGTGGCGCGTCCGCCAGCCGCCCGCGACGCGCGAGCAGTTCAGCTCGGAGGACGAGGGCACGGTGGCGCTCCTGCTGCTCGTCGGCGGGGAGGCGAGGGCGGCGCTCAAGCTCGCGGATCGCATCCTCGCCCGGCCGGATCGGCGCGCGATGACGTCGACGCACCCCGAGCAGACGGCCGGCGCGAACGCGCTCCTGCGGCGCTCGATCTTGCGGCTCGGCTCGGAGCTCGCGGCGGAGCGCGCGTCGTTCGTCGGCGCGTCGGACAAGCCGAAGCTCCTCGCGGACGCGGCTCGCCTCGCGGCGTCGGCGTGGCCGGATTCGCAGCGCGTCGTGGGCACGCTGCTCGACGAAGAGCGCCTCGTGAACACGCTGCGCGTCTACATCGACGGCGGCATCGAGTACGTGCCGACGTGGATGATCGGCGACCTCGTGGAGGTGCTCGGCCCGGGCGTCTTCCTCGCGGCGCTCGACGAGGCGCGCGCCCGCGAGAAGGAAGTGCCCGGGTACGCGGCCTTCTACGACGCGTTCGAGGCGGAGGCGCGGCTCGCGCAGGGCGACGAGGAGACGGCGCTGCGCCTCGCGAAGAAGGCGATGGACGAGCTGCCGAAGGCCGAGGTGCTCCTGAAGGCGCGGACCGCCGCGATCGGAGCGGAGGCCGCGCGGCGCGACGGCGATCTGCAGGCGGCGCTCGGCCTCTTCGAGAAAGCGATGCTCGCGGATCCGGGCGCGATCCGGCGCATGGGCTTCAAGCTGCCGGTGCGCTTCCGCGTGGCCGGCGGCGAGCGCGCGGACGAGACGGCGCGTCTCCTGCGCAAATCGCCTCGTTTTCGCGAGGAGGACCAGGGGTTCGTCGTGACGGTCACGGACGACGGCCGCGAGATGGCCGTGTGCCTGCGGACGCCGCTCGACGCCGAGCTGTCGTGCTCGCGCGTGCCGATCGAACCTCCGAAGCCCGCGGCCCCTGCGTCGCCGCCCGCCGCGAAGCCTGACGGCACGAGCCCGAAGCCGGCCGAAACGAAGGAGCCGGAGCCGGTCGCGGAGGCCCCGGAGCGCGCTGCGGAGGCGTTCCACAAGGACGTGTTCGCGCTGAAGATGAACCTGTCCGAGAGCGACCTCCGCTCGCTCGACGGCGGCACCACCGCGACGCGCGACGCCGTGCGCGACAAGATGCGCGAGCTGTTGCAGGAAGAGCCGACGCCGCCCGAGGCGCCGACGCCGAACAATCCGCCGAAGAAGTGATCGTGACGGGGGCGCCTCCGCGCGGCGTCGTGCATAGTGCCGCGCCGTGAAGCTGGTCCACGCCGCCGATCTCCACGTCGACAGCCCGCTCACCGGGCTGGATCGGTACGAGGGGGCGCCGGTCGCGAAGATCCGCGGGGCCACGCGGCGCGCGCTCGAGAACTTGGTGGAGCTGTGCATCGAGGAGCAGGCGCGCCTCCTCGTGATCGCGGGCGACGTCTACGACGGCGACTGGCGCGACTACGGCACCGGCCTCTTCTTCGCCGCGCAGATGAGTCGCCTCCGCGAGGCGTCGGTGCGCGTGGCGCTCGCGCTCGGCAACCACGACGCGCAGAGCCAGATCACGCGGGCGCTGCGCCTCCCCGAGAACGTGCACGTGTTCGGATCGGCCGCGCCGGGGACGCTCGCGCTCGACGACCTCGGGATCGCGGTGCACGGCCAGTCGTTCGCGTCGCGCGCGATCACCGTCGATCTCGGCGCGAAGTACCCGTCGCCGGTGCGCGGCGCGCTCAACATCGGCGTGCTGCACACCGCGTGCGACGGGCGCCCGGGGCACGAGAGCTACGCGCCGACGACGCCGACCATCCTGTCGCGAAAAGGCTACGATTACTGGGCGCTCGGGCACGTGCACGCGCGCGAGGTCCTGCGCGCGGATCCGTGGCTCGTGTACCCCGGCAACCTCCAGGGACGGCACGTGCGCGAGACCGGGCCGAAGGGCGCGACGGTGATCGAGGTCGCGGACGGCCGCGTGGCGCGCATCGAGCACCGCGCGCTCGACGTCGTGCGGTGGGCCGACGTGACGGCGGATCTCCGCGACGCCGAGGACGCGCTCTCGGCGATCGACGTGGCGCGACGGGAGCTCGGACGCGCGCTCGCGGAGGCGGAGGGCCGCGCCGTGTGCGCGCGCGTCACGCTCGCGGGGCCGACGCGGGCGCACGCGGCGCTGCACCGCGACCCGCAGAAGTGGGTGAACGAGGTGCGCGCGGCGGCCTCCGATCTGGGCGGTGACGGCGTGTGGATCGAGCGCGTGGTGCTCGCGACGCGCCCGGCGCACGACGCTTCGGCGCTCGCGGATCGTGAAGACGCGCTCGGCGCGCTGGTCCGCGCGATGCGGGGCGCCGCGGAGGATCCCGAGACGATCGCGGCGCTGCGCGAGGCGCTCGCGGATCTCACGAACCGCCTCCCGCCGGAGGTGCGCGAGGGCGAGGACGGCCTGCGCCTCGACGACGACGCGACGCTGCGCGCGCTGCTCGCCGACGTGGAGCCGGCGGTGCTCTCGCGGATCGTGCCGGAGGGATCGTGAGGCTCGCGGCGCTCTCGCTGCGGGCGTTCGGGCCCTTCCGGGACGTGACGCTCGACCTCGCGGAGAAGGACGCGATCCACGTCGTGTACGGCCCGAACGAGGCCGGCAAGAGCACGGCGCTCCGCGCGATCACCGGCCTCTTCTACGGGATCCCGCACATCTCCTCGGACGCGCACACGCACCGCGCGGAGGACCTGCGCATCGGCGGTCGCGTCGAGAGCTCCTCGGGCGCGGCGCTGACGTTCGTGCGGCGCAAGGGCCGCGTGCGCACGCTGCTCGACGAGGCCGGCGCGCCGCTCCCCGAGACGGCGCTGATCCCGTTCCTCGGCGGCGTCGGGGAGGACGTGTTCCGCGCGGCGTTCGGCCTCGATCACGAGACGCTCCGCATCGGCGCGCAGGCGCTCCTCGAAGGCCGCGGCCACCTCGGCGAGAGCCTGTTCGGCGCGGGCCTCGGCGGCACCGGCGTCGTCTCGGTGCTGGAGGCGCTGCGGCGCGAGGCCGACGAGCTGTACTCCCCGCTCGCGCGGACGAAGCGGCTCAACGCGGCGATCCGAGCGCTCGTGGAGGCCCGCAAGCGCGCGCAGACAGCCGCGATGCCCGCGAGCGTGTGGCTCACGCAGGAGCAGTCGATCCGCGAGGCGCACGAGGAGCGCACGCGCATCGACGAGGAGGGCGCGCGCCTCCGGTCCGAGGAGCGCCGCCTCAGCCGGGCGCGCCAGCTCGTGCGCCTGTTCGCGCAGCTCCGCGCGGTGAAATCGGCGCGCGCGGAGATCGGCGACGTGCGCCTGTTACCCGACGACGCGACCTCCGCGCGCACCCTCGCCGAGTCCGAGCTGGCCGACGCGACCGCGCAGATCCGCCGCGCGGAAGAGGCCCGCGAGCGCCTCGTGGAGCAGCGCGACGCGCTCGCGATCCCGCACGCCCTCGTGAGCCAGGCGGACGCCGTCGACGACGTGGCCACGCGGCTCGGCAGCCATCGCAAGGCCGCGGTGGATCTGCCGCGCGTCCGGGCGGAGCTGCGCACGGCGGAGGAGGAGGCGACCGAGATCCTGCGCGCGCTCGGCCTCTCGGTGGACGCGGCGGGGCAGGGGATCGCGCGCCTCCGCGCCGAGGTGGAGCCGCTCCGCGTCGACGTGTCGCGCGACGAGCGCATCCGCTCCCTCGCGCGCGACGCCGCGGTGCTCTCCGACCGCGCGCGCCTCGCGGAGCAGGAGCTCGGGCATGCGCGCTCGGAGGCGGCGGTGCTCCGCGCGAAGATCGCCTCGATCGCCGGCGCGAGCGAGGGCGGCGCGGGTCACGTGTCGATCGCCGGGCCGAACGAAATCGGCCTGAAAAATACCTCGATCGCGGACCCGAGTGCGTCGCAGCCTCGCGTGGATCTGCCGCGGCTCCGGCGGGCGGCGGCGCGGGCGCGATCGCTCGGGAACGTGACGGCGCTCGTCGCGAAGACGGGCCGCACGGTCGTCGAGCTCACCGCGAAGGCGGAGGCGGAGCGCGCGTCCCTCGCGCTGTCGCACCTTCGTTTCGAGGCGATCGCGCGTCTCCCGGTGCCCCTCCACGAGACGGTGGATCGGCACGCCTCGGAGGAGCGCGCCCTCCTCGCGGACGAGCGCGCGCTCGCGGATCGCCTGACGGAGGCCCGCGCGACGCTCGATCGCGCCCGGATCGCGCTCGCCGAGGTGGCCGGCGACGATCTCCCGACCGACGCGGATCTCCGCGCCGCGCGAGCCGATCGCGATGAGGCCGTGCGTTCGCTCCTCTCTTTCTCCGAAGACGGCACGCGCCCCATCGACGCTTCGCGCGGCGAGCCGTCACGCCGCATCGAAGCGATCGACGCCGCCCGCGTCGATCTGTCACGCCGCAACGAAGCGGCGGATCGCATCGCGGACGGGCTCCGCGCGGAGGCCGGCCGCGTCGCGGAGCGAGCTCGCCTCGCGCGCGAGGTGGACGTGCGCGCGGAGACGGTGCGCGCGATCGAGCGGGACGTCGCGGCCTTCGCCTCGCGCAGAATCGATCTCGCGTCCCGCTGGAGCGCCGCGTGGTCGAGCGCCGGCATCACCCCCCGTTCCCCCGACGAAATGCGCGGTTTCCTGCGCCGGCACGAGCACCTGACAGCGACCGCCGCCCAGCTCGCCGCCGCCGAATCCGAGCGCGCCGAGCTCCTCTCCCGCGTCCGCGACCACCTCCGCGATCTCGACGCGTCGCTGCGCCCCGACGCTTCTTCGCCGAAACCTGCGAGCGCCCCTCAGGACGAAAACCGAGCCCTCCAGGACATGGAGGTCGCCACCCAGGACAAATCGGACGCCTCCCCCGAGCGCCTCGCGGAGCTCCTCGACGCCGCCGAGCGCGCCCTCTCCCTCGCGGAGGAAGCGCAGCGCGAAGAGCGCGCCCTCGCCGCCGCGGAGGCCACGATCCTCGAGGCCGAGCGCAAGCGCGCGCGCCACGCCGAGGAGAGCGCCGCCTGGGACCGCGCGTGGATCGAAGCGACCCGAGGCCTCCCCGCGCGCCCCGGCGCGTCGCCGCCCGAGGTGCTGCGCGTGCTCGACACGCTGGCCCGCCTGTTCGCGAAGCTCGACGAGGCGCGCCGCACGCTCCGCCGCGTCGAGGGCATGGAGCGCGACGCCCGCGAATTCACCGCGCGCGCCGAGGCCCTCGCCCGCGAGCACGCGCCGGAGCTCCTCGGCCGCCCGCCCGACGCCGTCGCCGTCGAGATCGGCCGCCGCTTCCACCAGGCGCACGCGGATCTCGAGAAGCTCGACGTGCTCGCGAAGGAGATCCTCGCGGCGAACGAAGCCCTCGCGGAGCAGCGCGCCCGCGCCGAGCGCGCCTCTTCACGCCTCGACGCGCTCCTCGTCGCGGCGGGCGTCGCCACGTTGGAGGCCCTCGCGCGGGCCGAGCGCGCCTCCGCCGACGCGAAGCGCCTGGAGCGTCAAATCGAGCTTCTGGAAGGCCAGATCCGCGACGTCACCGACGGCGCCGACGAGGCGGAGCTCCTCCGCGAGGCCGAGGCCTTCGGCGGCGACGGCCTCGCGCTCACGGCGCGCATCGACGAGCTGGAGGAGCGCATCGCCGACAACGCCCGCGAGCGAAGCCAGATCGACCGCACGATCGGCGCGCGCACCGAGGGCCTGGAGAAGCTCCGCGAGGGCGATCGCGCCGCGGACGCCGCGCTCGATCTCGGCGCCGCGGCCGCGGAGGTGCGCGCGCTCGCCACCACGTACGCCCGCGCCCGCGCGGCCTCCCTCGTGCTGGAGCGCGAGATCGAGGCCTACAAACGCGAGCACCAGGGCCCGATCGTGGCGCGCGCCGCCGAGCTGTTCCGCGCGCTCACGCTCGGATCGTTCTCGGGCCTCGCGACGGGCTGGGGCAGCGGCGACGAGGCGACGCTCCGGTGCGTGCGCGAGGGAGGCCGCGAGGTCGACGTCGAGGGCCTCAGCGACGGCACGCGCGATCAGCTCTATCTGGCGCTCCGCCTCGCGACGATCGAGCGGTTCGCGGCGCACGCGGAGCCGATGCCGCTCGTCCTCGACGACGCCTTCGTCCACTTCGACGACGCCCGCGCCCGCGCCGCGCTCCTGGCCTTGTCGGATCTGTTGCCGCGCGCGCAGGTCCTCTTCTTCACGCATCACGAGCGCCTGGTCGCGATCGCGGAGGACGCCCTCGGCCCGCGCTGCGCGGTCCATCGCCTCGCGCCCTCCGTCGGGAAGACCCAGCCCACGCCGCTGACCCTCGCGTGAGGGCGCCGCCGTCTGCGCTGAACGTCGCGTGAAGACGCCGCCGCTCGTGAGCGCGCTCTCTCTGGCGCGACCGGGCGCTCGCAGCGAAGGAAGCGCGAAATTGTCGGCCGCGCTCGGCCGCGTCAAACGCGGACAAAAGCGGCTGCCCTATTGACCCTTCTCGCCCCTTGGCAGAAGACTGTTTGTCCTTTTTTGCCCTCGGTCGGCGCCGCTGCCCGCGGGAGTTTGCAGCGTGCCCCGGCGCGCTTCGTAGCAAGGAGTCTCCGATGCAAAAGTTCTTCTCGTTCGCGCTGGTCTTCGCTGCTCTCGGTGTCGCTTCCATCGGCTGTGGCGGCGGTGGCGGCTCCTCTTCGGGCGGCGGCGGCGCGGGCGGCAGCACCGGCGGCGGTGGCGCGACGACCACCACCACCACGACGCCCACCACGTCCACGACGACGCCGACCATGACGACCTCGTCGATGACGTCGACGGACTGCAAGGGCCTCGCGCCCGATGGCCCCGCGGGCGCCTGCCCGACCTGCAGCGAGACGTCGTGCTGCGCGGAGCTCGCGGCGTGCAACGCGGTCACCGGCTGTATCGACTGCGCGTACACGGGCAACGGCTGCGCGGATCTCGCCACGACGGACGAGGCGGACGCCCTCTACGCGTGCCTCGACGCGGCGTGCGCGGCGGATTGCCAGCCGTCCTCGACCTGCAACCCCGTCACGAACGAGGGTTGCGACGCGGCCGCCGGTGAGGCGTGCGACTTCGGCCAGTGGGGCAGTTTCGTCTGCTACCCGGCGCCGAACGACAACGACATCTGCACGGCGTGCGGCTCGTCGGACGGCTACTGCAAGGGCGGCATGACGTGCGCGGGCACCTGCGCGAAGTACTGCTGCGACGACGGCGACTGCGGCACCGGCAAGTGCGACAGCACGAACACCGGCGGCGTGGTCGGCATCTGCGTCGACATGGCGGACGCGACGAAGCCCGCCTGCGACCCGCCCGCGACCTCCCCGTCGATGGGCTCCTGCTTCACGATCAAGTGACCCCACAGGTCACGCGGCCCCCCGAGGCAGCGTGATCCTGTCGAAGCGAGAAAGACGCCCTGCCGCGAGGTGGGGCGTCGCCTTTTTGTACCTGCATCGTTCGCAGCCAAACGAAGCCATTCGAAGATCGACAAGACAAGCTCGAAGGTGCCCACCCCCGGTCCGTGCTCGGCCTGCGGCCTGCGCGCGGCCCGCCCCTCCCAAAGCGCCTGCTTCGCAGCCGCAGGGAGGGGAAACGTCACGTCCTTCGAAGCCCCGATCTAGGATCGCGAGCGTGCTGAGCTCAGCGAGAGCGATCCACGGAACCATCGCGCTCCTCCTCGCGTCCGGCGCGGGCGTGCGCATCGGCGGCCCGAAGGCGCTGCTCGTCGCGGCGCCCCACGACGAGCCGCTCGTCGTCGCGCAGTGTCGCGATCGCCTCGAAAACGAGAGCGTTCGCGCGATCGCCGTCGTGCGCGAGCGCGTGGCGGATCTCGTCGGCCCGGCGATCGCAGCGCTCGGAGCGGAGGTCGTCGTCTCGCGCGCCCCGGACGAGGACGGACCCGCCGGCTCGATCGCAGCCGCCGCAGCGCACCTCGGGGACACCGCGTTCCGCGCCGCGATCGTGACGCCGGTCGACGTGCGCGTCCGCCCCGAAACCGTCCGCGCCCTCGTGACCGCCTTCGTCCCCGCGCCGGTTCGCGAACCACTTATGGAAGCGCCTCCCGCCCCGCGCTCACGCCTTCACGAAACCCCTATCGAAACCCCTATCGAAACCCCGTCACCCCTTCACGATGCATTTATGGAAGCGCCCCCCAGAGCGCCGTCGCGTCTTCACGATGCACTTATGGAAGCGCCCCCCGCGGTGCCGTCGCGTCTTCGCGATGCACTTATGGAAGCGCCCCCCGGAGCGCCGTCGCGTCTTCACGAATTGCATCACGACGTGCTCGCGGTGGTGCCTCGGTTTGCGGGGCGGCGGGGGCATCCTGTCGTGCTCGGTGCCGCGGCGCTCGCTCGGTACCGCGACGGGGCGCCTCCTCCGCTGCGCGATCATCTCCGCGCGCTGGGCGATCGCGCGATCGCGCTCGACGTGGACGATCCGTGGATCTTGGAGGACCTCGATTTCGCGCACCAGACCGGGACGCTCCTCCGCTTCACGGGCCGCGCGACGCCTCGGTTTTTTCCGTGACCTTTCGTTCGCGGACGTGCGGCCTCGGGGAGACGTGCGGCGACCACGATAAAAAAGAGAGCCTTCCACGCGGCGCTTCCGCCTCGCATGCGGTCTTCGTGACCCCGGTCCCGTGCGGTCCGTGTGACCCTTGCTGCGGTCCCCGCGACGTCGCGGGCTCGTGACCCGCCGCTCTCGGTTCGAGGGGCTTTTTCGGCCCGCGCGGCGCGCTCCGGAGGAATCCTCGCTTCGGGTTTCGAGCTTCGTTGACGGCGATCGGCCTCTCGCGACATCGTTCGCCCCTGGAGGAACGATGTCCCTCGAACAAAGAACGCCGAAGGGCCTCGTCGGGCGCTCCGTGCCCCGATCGGATGGAGCCGCGAAGGTGCTCGGTGACGCGAAGTACGTGGACGATTTGCCGCATTTGCCCGGCGAAATTCACGGCGCCACCGTGCGCAGCACCGTCCCGCGCGGCGTGCTCAAAGGCGTGCGGTTCGACCCGAGCTTCGACTGGAGCGACGTCACGATCGTCCGCGCCGACGACGTGCCCGTCAACGTGGTCGCCCTCATCGCCGAAGACCAACCCGTCCTCGCCGCGCGCCACATCAACCACGCGTACGAGCCCGTCCTCCTCCTCGCGTGCGCCGACAAACAAAAGCTCCTGCGCGCGAAGGACGCGGTGACCCTCGACATCGAACCGCTGCCCGTCGTCCTCGACCCGGAAGAGGCCCTCCGCAACGCCGCCACGATCTGGGGCACCGACAACGTGCAGAAGCGGTACCTCATCACGAAGGGCGCCGCCGAAAACGACGACAGCGCCGCCGGCATCGAGCGCGCGCTCGCCGCCTGCGAGGTGCGCGTCACCGGCCGCTACACGACGCACCACCAGGAGCAGCTCTACATCGAACCGCAAGGCGTCATCGCCTGGTGGGACGAGTCGGGCGCGCACGCGATCGGATCGCTCCAGTGCCCGTTCTACGTCCACAAGGCTTTCTTGAAGGTGTTCGGAGAGGATCCGGGCCGCATCCACATCACGCAGGCCGTCACCGGCGGCGGCTTCGGCGGCAAGGAGGAGTACCCGTCGATCATCGCGCTCCACGCGGCGCTCCTCGCGAAGAAGGCCGGCCGGCCCGTGCGCATGATCTACGACCGCAAGGAGGACATCGAGGCCACGACGAAGCGGCACCCGTGCATCGTCGAGATCGAGAGCGGCTGCGATCGCGACGGCAACCTCCGCGCCCTCTCCGCGCGCGTGATCATGGATGGGGGCGCGTACCTCACGCTGACGCCCGTCGTGCTGTCGCGCGGGACGCTGCACGCCTCCGGCGCGTACCAGTGGAACGACGTGCGCATCGAGTCGATCGCCGTCGCCACGAACACGCCGCCGAACGGGGCCTTCCGCGGGTTCGGCGCGCCGCAGACGATCTGGGCCATCGAGCGGCACCTCGACAAGGTCGCGCGCACGCTCGGCATGGATCCCCTGGAATTGAAGGAGAAGAACGTGCTCCGGCTCCACGGCGTGACGGCCACGGGGCAGGTTCTCCACACGAGCGTCGCGGGCCTCGAGTGCATCGAGAAGGCGCGCTCGGCCAGCGAGTACGACCGCAAGCGCCGCTCGAACGGCCAGACGAACGGCCGCAAGGCGCGCGGCATCGGCGCGTCGGTGTTCATGCACGGCGCCGGGTTCACCGGGTCCGGCGAGCGCTACCTCAAGGGGAAGGTCGCGGTGGATCTGCTGGCCGGCGGGCGCTTCCGGATCCGGACGGCCTCCACCGACATCGGACAAGGCACCGAAACCGTATTCAGGCAGATTGTCGCGGACGCGGCCGGCGTCGGGATGGCCGACGTCGATTTCGCGACGCCGTCGACCACGGTGGTGCCGGACTCGGGGCCGACGGTCGCCTCGCGCACGGTCATGGTGGTGGGCTCGATCGTGGAGAACGCCGCCAAGGAAGTGGCCAGTCGCGTGCGTCGAGAGATGGAGTCCGGCGGGGGCGACTTCAAAGCGGCGGCGGACCGATTGCTCGCGAAGGAAGGCGAAGTGACGAGCCTCCTACAGTATTCGCCCCCATCGTTCATTCAATGGGACGACGCGAGATACAAGGGCGACGCCTATCCGTGCTTCGGCTGGGCGTGCGACATCGCGGAGGTGGAGGTGGATCTCGACACGTTCGAGGTCACGGTGCTCGATTTCTGGTCGGCGGTCGACGTCGGCAAGGCCATTCACCCCACGTTCTGCAAGGGCCAGCTCGAAGGCGGCGCGCTGCAGGCGATCGGATGGTGCCTGTCGGAGGAGCTCGTCTGGGACAAGGGCCTCATCAAGAACCCTCGAATGACCAACTACATCATCCCGACGGCGCTGGACGCCCCGCCGTTCCACACGATCCTGGTCGAGGCGCCCTTTGAATACGGACCGGGCGGCGGCGCGAAGGGCATCGGCGAACTGCCCATGGATGGCGGCGCGCCCGCGGTGGCGGCGGCCGTGGAGCACGCGCTCGGGATCGCGATGGACCATCTCCCGCTCACGCCGGAGCGCCTCTTTCTCGCGAGCCAGAAAGGCAGCAGCGTATGAAACTGACACTCTCGGTCAACGGGACCGCGCGCGAGGTCACGGCCTCTCCCACGGCCCGGCTCCTCGATGTGCTGCGCGGTCCGCTGGGGCTCACGGGCTCCAAGGAAGGGTGCGGAGAAGGGGAGTGCGGCGCGTGCACGGTGCTCCTCGACGGTGACCCCGTCAACGCCTGTCTGGTGCTCGCCGGGCAGTGCGAAGGGCGCGAGATCACCACGGTGGAGGGCCTCGGCGCGAAGGACAGCCTGACGCCGCTCCAGCGCGCGTTCATCGATCACGGAGGCGCGCAGTGCGGCATCTGCACGCCGGGCATGCTGATGTCGTCGGAGGCCTACGTGAAGAAGAACCGCGGCCTCGTGACGCTGCGCGAGTCGATCGCCGGGAACCTGTGCCGGTGCACGGGCTACCAGCGAATCGAGGACTCGATTGAACGCGGCGAAGAAGAAGGGCGGAGTCGCTCCTTCGGGATGGTCGGTTGAGATGGCGATCGCGGACCTCGAGCGCCACGAGATGTGGCGTCCACCTTCGCTCGCGGCGCTCATCGAGCGGCTGAGTGAGCGGCACGCGGCGGGGCAGAAGACGGTGCTCCTCGCGGGCGGCACGGACTGGGTCGTCGAGCAGGAGATCGCGAAGGCGAGCGCTCCGGACGCCCCGTTGCCCCTCGTCGCGGACGTGTCGCGTCTGCCGGAGCTGCGCGGCATCTCGCTGGAGGGCGACCTCCTGCGGATCGGCGCGGCGACGACGTACCTGGAGATGCGCCGGAGCGAGCACATCGGCCAGGGATCGCGGCGCGCGGAGCTTCTGGCGCGCATGGCGGCGGACCTCGGCGCGCTTCAGATCCAGGCGCGCGGCACGCTCGGCGGCAACCTCGCGACCGGATCGCCCGCGGCGGACGGCGTGACGGTGCTCGCGGCCTTCGACGCGACGGTGGTGCTCGCGAGCGCCCGCGGGGAGCGCCGCGTGCCGATGGCGGAGTACCAGCTAGGATACAAGCAGTCTACGAAGGCCCCGGACGAGGTGATCGTGGCCTTCGAGATCGACGTGCCGAAGCGGTACGCGTGGTACTGGCGCAAGGTGGGGACGCGCCGGGCGCAGGCGATCTCGAAGGTGGCGCTCGCGGGCGTGGCGGTGGTCGACGCGGGCCGCGTGACGCGCGTCGGCCTCGGGATGGCGTCGGTGGCCCCGGTGACGGCGCGGATGCCGCGGACGCGCGAGGTGCTGATGGCGGCGCCGATCGCGGAGGTGACGGCGGCGGATCTGGAGGCGGCGGTGCTGTCCGACATCGCGCCGATCGACGACGTGCGGTCGACGCGCGAGTACCGAGCGCACTGCGCCCGCATCCTCGTGAAGGAATTCGCCCGGAGCCTCGGCGCGAAGATCTGATTTCACGCGAGCCGCCGGGCCCGGCGTTCGTCTCGCGAAACTCCCTGCGCCCCTCCCGTGCGAAAGCCGGCGGAAGCGATCCGGCCGATCGTCATCGCGATCGAGCCGATCACCCCGCGCGCGAGCCGCCGGGGGCAATCCCCGAAATGGCCGCGGTATTTCGAACAAATGCGATCGCGTTGGCGCTGGTCCGCCGCGTGCAATGAGCCCATCGCGTCCGGCACCCGGAAATCCCTCCGGATTGGCCCGCATCTCCGCGGTTCCGCGCGGCCGGCGCCCCATTGCCCGAGGTCCCATGAAAACGAGCAACTCTCTCGACACGCGCTCCGCTCTCCAACTGTCCTTCATCGCCGTGATGGCGTTGAGCGCCGGCGTGGGCTGCGTCGGCGCGCCCGACGACTCGACCGAGGCCGGAGACATCGTTGAATCCGAGTCCGCGCTGTCGTCGGTGGCGCAGCACGGCGCGCTGCACATCACGGGCAGTCAGCTCCAGGATCAGGCCGGCGGTGCGGTGCAGCTCAAGGGCATGAGCCTGTTCTGGAGCCAGTGGGCTGGCCAGTTCTACAACCCCGGCGTCGTGAGCACCCTGGCCGACGACTGGCACGCGAGCGTCGTCCGCGCCGCGATGGGCGTCGAGAGCGGTGGTTACCTGGAGAACCCCGGCACCGAGAAGAGCCACGTTCAGGCCATCGTCAACGCGGCGGTGGCCAAGGGCATCTACGTCATCATCGACTGGCACGATCACAATGCCACGCAGCACACCGCGCAGTCCAAGCAGTTCTTCACCGAGATGGCGCAGCTCTACGGCAACACGCCCAACGTGATCTTCGAGATCTACAACGAGCCAGTCAACGTCCAGTGGCCGCAGATCAAGTCGTATGCTCAGGAGGTCATCGGGGCCATCCGCGGCGCCGGCGCCAACAACGTCGTCATCGTCGGCACTCCCAACTGGTCGCAGGACGTGGACGCCGCCGCCAACGACCCGATCACCGGCTACTCCAACGTCGCCTACACCCTTCATTTCTATGCCGGGACGCACAAGCAATGGCTGCGCGACAAGGCCTCCTACGCCAAGTCGAAGGGCCTCGCGCTGTTCGTCACCGAATGGGGCACCTGCGACGCCTCCGGCAACGGCGGGCTCGATCTCAATGAATCCCAGACCTGGATCACCTTCCTGAACCAGAATGGCATCAGCCACGCCAACTGGTCCCTGTTCGACAAGCAGGAGACGGCCTCCGCGCTCTACCCCGGCTCCAGCACCACCGGCGGCTGGCCGGACTCGTCGCTCACCGATTCGGGCAAGTTCGCCAAGGCGAAGATCCTGGAAGGCACCAACGACGGCGGCGCCGGCGGCGACTTCAGCGGCCGCATCACGCTCCGCGCGGCGGTCGACAACCAGTACGTCTGCGCCGACAACTGGGGCGCCGACGCGCTCATCCCCAACCGCGACTCCGCCCAGGCCTGGGAGCAGTTCGACGTGACCCAGAACGGTGACGGCAGCATCTCGCTGCGCGCGGTCGTCAATAGCCGCTACGTCACGGCCGAGAGCTCGGGCAAGAGCCCGCTCATCGCCAATCGCGCCGTCATCGGCGACTGGGAGAAGTTCTATCCCGTCAAGAACGGTGACGGCAGCATCTCGCTCAAGGCCAAGGTCAACGGCAAGTACGTCTGCGCCGAGAACGCCGGCAAGAGCGCGCTCATCGCCAACCGCGACGCGATCGGCCAGTGGGAGAAGTTCTGGGTCGGCAAGGTGCAATGACCTCGCCGCACAGCCTGTCATCGTCGCCGGGCGATCGCCCTCGCGCGGGGCCGGCAGCGGCTCGTCGAGGGCCGCCCAGCAAGCTCGCCTCGTTGACAGGCGCGCACGGAGCACCACGCTGGCTCTCGCCGCGACGCGCCCCCTCCCACGCGCCGCGATAGGCGGTCGAGATGGCGAAGGCGAAAGAGCGCGAATTCATCTGCACGAGCTGCCTCCACGTCGGTCCGGGGCGAGTTCATTACCTCCGGCTCGCCGCCGACCTCTTCCTGAATGCCGTGCTCCAGATGCTCTTTCCGACGCCCTTCTTCGACAATGTCCGGTCCTGCGAGGTGTGCGACCGGTGGACGCTGGCGGCGCTCGATTCCCCGAAAGGACAGGAGGCGCTCGAAGCGCGGCAACGGAAGCTGGAGAAGGCTCGCTCGGCGCCCTCCCGTCACGAACGCTCCCGTCACGCGCGCTCCTGAGCCGAGCGCGCTCCGCGCACGACGTCGTCAGGCGCCCGCCTCGTCGAGACGCCAGGCCGCCAGCACGTAATCTCCCTCGGAAGGAGCCGTCTCGGGCGGGTCGCCCAGGAGGCGCGCCGTCGTCGCGGAGCCGGCGCCGGTCGGGATCCACGCGACCCCGCCCGCGAGGCCCGCGAGGATGCCCTCGGGGGTGGTGGCCGTCGCCACGGCAGGCTCGGGCAGCTCCACGGACGCGCCGCCGTCGAGCCATCGGACACGACGTCCCTCGCCTTCGATCACGGCGATCCCCGCCCCCGCGGAGAGCACGGCCAGCGCGCCGCTCCCGGCGTCCAGCGTCCTCCGCGGAGCGAGCGTCGCCGCGTCGAGCTCGTGCACGACCGACCCGGCGAGCAGCAGCACGCTCTCCGCCGTGGCCGCGAGGTGCGTCGGCTTCCCCTCGGGGAGCCTGGCTTCCGTGACGCGCTCCCTCGTCGTGACGTCGAACAGGTGCACGCCCCCGGCGGAGTCCAGGACCGCGACGCGCGATGGGGAGAGGGTCCGGACGCTCTGCGCGACGGTCTTGAGGCCCTTGAGAGCGCCCTTGTCGGCGCCCCCGTGATCCTGGAGGCGCACGCCCGCCACGCGGTTGTTCCAGGTGGCCCAGAGCGTCTCGCCGATCGGGGTGTAGATCTCCTGATCCTTGGCGACGCGCTTGCTCTTGCCGGTCGCGAGATCGAGGACGCGCCCGTCCAGCCCCGTGACCAGCGCCCGACCCGGCGTGAGCGCCAGAACGCTCATCTGCGGCCCGATCGCGCCCGTCGGAAGAGTCCGGCTCACGGCCAGCGACGGCAGGTCCACCACGTGGAGGAGCCCCGTCGCGTCGAGCGCGAGCCCGACCTTCCCGTGGGCGGAGACAGACTGTATTCCCCAGGGCGGCGGAGGCACGTAGTCCCCCTCGCGGAAGGCGACGGCCCACGTCCCCGCGCCGAGCTCGATGGTCTCTCCCTCCTCCGACTCGGGCGCGCGAATCTGGAGCTTCCCGCCGCGGACCTCGATCGGACGCCCCTTCGCGGCCCATCCGAAGCGACCGCGCGCCGTCGGCGCCTTGTCGAGGACGTGCACGTCGAAGAGCGCCGGCCCGTCGCCGCCGGACTCGATCAGGGCCCCTCCGGCCTTCTGCACGATCTTCCCTACCGCGTCGGCGTCGCGGAGATACGCGTCGTGCACTTCGCGCGCTCGAGACGGCTCGACGAGCACGAAAAGCCCTGTTTCGGTGGCGACTTCAAGGGTCCGGGGCGGGGGGAGCTTGGCCATGGCGGCGGTAATTTACCCGTATTCGCTCCCCACCGGAAGCGACGGCACGATGCCCCCGCCCGGCCTCCGCGCTTCGCGGCATCGGCGTTCGAAGCCCTGTGGACGCGGCTCGCGCCTCTTCTGCCGTCAGTTGGCTTCTTCGGCGGGCGCGTCGTGCTGCTCGGTGGCGGCTTCGGCCTCGGACATCGCGAGCTCGATCTCTTCGTGAAGCTCCTTGTTGCCGATCGTCTTGCCGTCGGGCGAGGTGCCTTCCCAGCGGAAGCCGCGCGTGACGCCGGGGCTCTCGGGCTGCCAGGTCACCTTGAGGCTGTAGCCGTTGATCTCCGCAGCGTAGGCGCCGTCGTGGTCCCGCTGCCAGGCGCTCACCGTGGCGTGCTTGAGGTGCGACATGGCCCTTGTCCTAGCAGCGGCCCGCCCGGCGCTTCAACTGCTAAAAACGCGTCGGCCTACGGCTTCGTGACCTTCGCCGGCTTCTTTCGCGTCACGTAGAAGAAGTCGCGCGTCGCGGCCTTCTCCACATACCCGCGCTTCGAGTGCTCGATCTTCGGCACGAGCGTGGACACGACCTGCACCGGATCGGAGGGAGTGGGCCGACCCATCAAGAGAAAGCGCGTGTAGGACCAGTTGATGTCCAGCTCGGCCGCGCTGACGGCGCCCGCGGCCTTCATCGCGACGGCGATGTCCTTCGGAAACACCCACTCTCCGAGGCCGTAAAAGAGGATCTTCCCGCTCGCGTCCACGCCCATCGCCGAGCGCCGCGTGTCCTTCTGGCCGTTGTTCTGTCCGCCCCATTTGCGGCGCTTCTCTTCGCTGTCGAGGTCCGGGTGCAAAATGCCTTTGTCCACGAGGCACTGCGGCGTCTGCCGGTAAAAGGCGAGGCTGTCATTCTTGCCTTTCATCTCGATCCAGGGCGCGATCCAGAAGGATCCGTCCTTTCGCTTGGCGACCGCACAGGCATCCTCCCGGGGCGACAGGAACTCTTCGCCGTCGAGCATCATGCCGTATTTGCCGTGCTTCGCCATGAATCCGCCGTTCATGACGACGAGCAGATCGTCCTGCACGTCCGCGGGGACGAGGCCAGTCCGCTTGCTCTCGGCGACGGTCTTCGTCTCGGGCTCTTCGGTGCCGGCGACGAGCTGGACCTCGGTGCGGGTGAGATCGATGGCGACGATCGCCGCGTAGATCGGCTTCTTCGAGGGGTGCGGGTGGACGATCGCCTTGTACAGGAGCGCGGGCTGCC
>JAXLYM010000036.1:0-60395 GCA_046351455.1 Polyangiaceae bacterium | reverse complement strand
CTTCGAAGCCGTCGAGCCAGAGGCCGCGCTTCGCCGTGCGGACCGCGTCCCCGGGGCGCGCCGGGAATTTCAGCGCGACGCTCGACTCCACCGCAGCGCCGCGCAGCACGGTGAGCTGGCCCGCTTCGCGGCGCGGCGGCACGAGCACCACCACGCGGCCGTCCGCGAGGGCGATCACGCGCTCCACGCCGAGATCGCCGGTCACGCGGATCTGTCGCGTCGCGCCGTCGGCCGCGCGGATGCAGTACGTGCGGCCGCCCACCTCGACGCCCTTCGCCTCGCCTTCGCACGGGCCGCGCACCACGAGCGCGCCGTTGCCGCTCGACGCGACGAAGCGCGGCTTCGCGAAGCGCCAGATCTCCTTCATCGCAAAGGGTTCCACGAACGCGTACACCACCGTCGCGCCTTCGTGCTCGCCGCACACGAAGCCCCAGCCGTTGCCGACGCGGATCGCGTGGCACGAGGCCTCGCGCTCCCTGTACGCGTCCTGCTGAAGCTTGATCACGGAGCCGTCCGTGAGCGAGACGCGCGCGAGCGCTCCGCCGCGGGCCACGATCGCCGTGCGATCCGCGCCCGGGAAGCCGTCCTCGATCGCCGCGCGGAGCGGCTTCTTCCCGAGCGGACCGGGCGGGCGCGTGAGCTTCACGTCGTCGTCCTTGCGGTCCTCTTCGCTGCGGCGCACGTCGGGCCGGAACGTCAGCGTCCCCGCGGCGTCGAGCACGTAGGAGCCGCCGGGCACGAAGATCATCGGATCCCCGGTGACGGTGGTGATCGTGCTGGGCCGCTCCGGCAGGCGCAGCGGGCGCCAGGAGGTGCCGGCGTCGAACGTGACGAGCGGGCCGCGCAGATCCGTGTCGATGACGGCGCGCCACCCGTCCGCGAACGCGAGCTGCCCGTACGAGACCGCGGCCGGCAGCGGGCCGAGCGGCATCAGATCGCCGTCCTCCGGATCCACCGCGACGAGCCGATTCGAGCCCTGGAGCCGCACGTACAGGCGGTCGAAGCCGGGGATGATCTCCTCCGCGATCGAGCTGAGCGCCGTGAGCGGCGTGAGCTTGCCGAGCCACGAGGACGCGCGCCAGATCTGGGTCGCTCCGCCGCCCGACGAGTGGAACAGGTACCCGCCGCCGAGCCGCGACGGCAGCGCGATCGCCGACGCGTACGCATTCGGGAGCAGCTCCGTCGCGCGCTCCTCCGAGCCGTCCTCGTGCAGGACGAGGCGCATGCGGGCCACGTAGATCTTCCGGTGGCCTTCTTCGCGAGCGAAGACGCCGCGCTCGGGGTTGAGCTCGGGCAGCAAGTACGACCCCGAGACCATCGCGCGGAGACCCGGCGGATCCATGGTCTTCGGGGCTTTCGCGTTGGCCTTCGCGGTGCCCGACGTCGCGGGGGACGCGGCCGTGACGGGCGAGGGCGTCTCCGCGGCTGGGGGGGCGCCGCCGCAGCCGATCGCGAGGGCCGAGAGCGCGACGAAGGGGACGACCCGGAGCAAGGATCGCGGCGAAACGTGCGGATCGAGCGAAGAGGAAATCACGAGACCGTGCGAGCGTAGCACCCTCTCCGCCGCGGGGGCCGGAGAAGGTCCGAAGCGGTCCCCCGGTTCTTGCGCCGCCGCGTGTGCTCGGGCTAAACGAAGAACATGAGCCTGACCGTTGCTGTCGTGGGCGCCACCGGGGTCGTCGGTCGCGAGATGCTTCGAACCCTGGAGCAGAGGAACTTCCCCGCCGAGCACGTGCGCGCGCTCGCGTCGCTGCGCTCGGCCGGCCGGAAGATCCCTTTCCGCGGCGGCGAAATCGAGGTCTCGCCGGTCACGCCGGAGTCGTTCGAGGGCGTGCGCTTCGCCCTGTTCAGCGCGGGCGCGTCCGCCTCCAAGGAGATCGCGCCGATCGCCGCGTCGAAGGGCGCGATCGTGATCGACAACTCCAGCGCCTGGCGCATGGATCCCGAGGTGCCGCTCATCGTGCCGGAGGTGAACATGCCGGCGGCGGCGCACCGGCCGAAGGGCATCATCGCGAACCCGAACTGCTCCACGATCCAGATGGTCGTCGCGCTGAAGCCGCTGCACGACGCGGCCCGGATCAAGCACATCGTCGTCTCCACGTACCAGGCGACGAGCGGCAAGGGCCACGCGGCGATGGAGGAGCTGATCGCGCAGACGCACGAGGTCGGCTCCGGCAAGGACCCGACGGTGAAGGTCTTCCCGGCGCGCATCGTCGGCAACCTCCTCATGGACTGGAAGCCCGGCGCCGACGACTACAGCGAAGAAGAGCTGAAGATGGTGCACGAGACGCGCAAGATCCTGGGTGATCCCAACATCGGAGTCTCCCCGACGACCGTGCGCGTCCCCGTGATGATCGGCCACAGCGAGTCGGTGCACGTGCAGTTCGAGCGGCCGATGTTCGCGGAGGAGGCCAAGCGTCTCCTGAAGAACGCGCCCGGCATCGTGCTGATGGATGAGCCGTACGCCCCTGGAAAACACCCGCAGCCGCACGACATCGCGGGGACGGATCCGGTGTTCGTGGGCCGCGTGCGCAACGATCTCGCGGTGCGGGGCGCCATCAATCTGTGGATCGTCGCGGACAACCTCCGCAAGGGCGCGGCGCTCAACGCGGTGCAGATCGCGGAGGCGCTCCTCGCCGGCGAAGGCGCCTGACGGCGGGATGGATCAGCTAGGACTCCCCTTCGACGAACCCCGCCGCACGGGCTTTTCGCCGGTGCACCACGAGCCCGCGGTGTGGGTGCGGCGGCTCCTCCTTTTGAAGGAGCTGAAGCTCGACGCGGTGATCCGCGACATCGCGCTTCGCCGCGGCCTCAACATCCTGTGGGCGCGGCCCGGAGGACCTGGAGAGGCCCGCTTGAACGAGGGGAGACTCTCGGGTCACACCGCCGGAAAGACCACGTTTTGCAGGCTGATTCGCTACGTCCTCGGGGAGGAGCGCTTCGCCGCGCCGCGCGTGCAGGAGCGGGTGCGCACAGGCGATCTTCGGGACGGATGGGTGGTCGCGGAGGTCGTCGTGGGGGGCCAGCCGTGGGTCGTCGGCCGGCCGTTCGCGCTGCACATTCACCCGTTCGCGTCCGAGGGCGTGTCGGTGGAAGAGGCCATCTCGCTTCAAGGGCCTTATCAGGAGTACTTGAAGGCGCTCGCCGCGGCGACGACAGACCACTTGCCGGTGGCGCGACTGCCCACCTCCGGCGCTCCCATCGACTGGCCCCTTCTCCTCTCGTGGCTCACCCGCGATCAGGAGGCGCGCTTCGCGGCGGTGGAAGATTGGCGCTCGGCCAGGAGCGAGTCCACGAGCCCCAACCCGCCGGCCGCGGACCGAGGAGCGGTGTTGCGCGCGGTCCTCGGCCTCTTCAGCGACGAGGAGGCGGCGCTCCAGAAGCGTTGGTCGGACCTGGATCGCAGCAAGGACGAGCTGGACCGGCGCGCGACTGGCACCGACGCGATCACCCGTGACCGCCGCGAGAGGCTCGCGAACAAGCTGGGCCTCCCGAAGAAGAGCGTGGCCCGCGTCGGGGAAGAGGCCGAGTCGCTCGGAGAGGGCCTGTTCGACCCCGCGGTCGCCCGCATCGAGGAGCACAAGAAGGCCGCTGCGCGCGCGTTCGCGCACCTGCAAGAGGTGGAGCCGCAGGCCGCGGAGGCGGAGCGCGCCAAGGAGGCGTCCGCCCGCGAGCGGGACGAGCTGGCGGGCCAGTTGACGGCCTTGAAGCGCCTCGCGCAGCGCCGCACGCTCAACGTGATGGGGCCGCCGTCGCAGGGCCGCTGCAACGTGCCTCTCGCGATCGCCCGCGACAGGGGCTGTCCGCTCGCCGAGCACCCCGCGGAGGAGCCCGCGCACGACCCGCTCACCGACCTCGATTTCGGCGCGATCGCCGCCGCCCACGCCGAGGCCGAGCGCGCCGCCGCGGAGGCCGCCGAAGAGGCCCGCACGTGGGCCGTGACCCTCGCCGAGGCCCGGGGCAAGGTGCAAGAGGAGCAGGCCAGTCTGCGCGACATCGAGCGCCTCGTGGACGAGATCCGCGCGACGGAGCGAGAGGCGCAGTCCATCGCCCGCGACGCCGCCCTCCGCACGTCCCGCATGGACACGGTGAACGAGCAGCGCGCGGCCCTCCGGAAAGCGCACCAGGAGACGCGAGATCGCCTGTCGCGAAGGTTCGAGTCCATCCTCAAATCGCTCCTCGGCGATCAGATGGGCGGAGAGGTCCAGATCACCCGCGACGGCATCGAGCCCATCGTGAAGGAGCGCGGCGACCGCGAGAGCGCGGCGATGGACACGGTGGGCGTGATCGCCTTCGATCTCGCGGCTTTGTCGCTCGGCTTCGAGGGATACGGTAAATTCCCCGGCTTCCTCCTGCACGACGGCCCGCGCGAGGCCGACATGGATCAGGCCATCTACGACCGCATCTTCCTCTACGCGCGCACGCTCGAAGAGGCCTTTCCGAGCGCCGGATCGATCGGATTCCAGTACATCGTGACGACCACGACGCCGCCGCCCGCGAGCATGCGGGACGCGCCGTGGCTCCTCCAGCCCGTGCTGGACGCGTCCACGCCGGAGGGACGGCTCCTCCGGATGGATCTCTGACGCACTGCGACTCCCGTCCAGACGAAACGAATACAAGCGCTCGAACCGTGCTCTCCCCGCGCGGGGCGGAGTCTCCTTCAACGAACATGATTGAATGCGAAGACTTCTTTGTCCTGTCGGAACATCGGCGCTCCTCTTGATCGCGGCGTGTGGGGGCAGCGCCAACTCCAGCAGCTCGGGCGGCGGCGGCTCCACCAGCACGGGCGGTTCGAATACGGGCGGAACGAGCACCGGCGGCGCCACGGGCGGCGGCAACACGGGCGGCGGCAACACGGGCGGATCCACCGGCGGCAACAACACCGGAGGCACCCCCGGGGGCGGCGGCACGGGCGGACAGACGACCACGCTCGTGCCCACGGACTTGCCGCTGGACAGCAGCTATGGAGAGAGCGGCATCGCGTTCGGGCGCCTCCAGCGCAGCATCGATATGCCCCTGGATGGGGCGTTCTTACCGGACGGGAGCCTCCTCTGGGCGGGCTCGACGGCCTTCACGGGACGCGAGTACGAGGGCCTCCTCACGAAATTCACGCCGACCGGCCAGCTCGACACCAGCTATGGAGACGGCGGGCATGCGCTGCTCGTGCTCGAGAACGGCACGCGAATCCTCGGGATCGAGCCGCTCGCGGACGGGCATGTGCTGGTGTTCGGCAGCGTGTTGGAGGTGTACACGTCCGATTATTTCCTCGCGCGGGTCGACGCGAACGGCGCCCTCGACACCACGTTCGGCGCCGGCGGATGGGTGCATTTCAACAACCTGTTCGACTTCCTCCCGTACGGCTCCTTCGCCCGCACGTCCACGGGCGACATCGTGGCGCTCGTCGCCGCCTCTGGGAGCTCGGAGTCCACGATTTACCGCTTCCACTCGGACGGCACGCTCGACATGACGTTCGGCCAGCAGGGCAAAGTGACAGTCTCGGGCGGCGCTGCGCGGCGGCTCCGTTTGCGGCCGGACGACTCCTTGCTTGCGCTGACGGCCACCTCCGCGGCGGGGTCGCTCCACCACGTCGGCGTGAACGGGTTGCCGGACGCGGCCTTCGGAAACAGCGGCTCCTACGACATGGCCTTCGCGCCGTTCGACATGACCGTGAGCTCCGGGGGCGACATCGCGATCACCGGCGGCACCCTCGATCCGCAGGTGGTTCGACTGGACGTGACCGGGAAGCCCGTCGCGGCGTTCGGCGGCAACAACGACGGCATCGCGCACCTCTCCGGCGCGGGCTCTCCCTCGTTCGTGAAGTGGCTGCAAAACGGGGATCTCCTGGCGCTGCGTGCCATCCTGGGGCCCTCGGGCGCCTACCAGGACTACAAGGGGGCGACTCGGCTCGACGCGACCGGAAAGCCCGTCGCCTTCGACACCGCGACGCTCGACGGCGGGCTGTTCCAATCGTACGTTGGCCCCCTCCTCCAGAAGAACGGCGATCTCTTCGTCGTGGCCGGACATTCGCCGGACCCCTCGATGTCGCTCAGCGAGGCGATGATCGTCTCCGTGCACGAGAGCGGCGCCGCCTCGGCTGGATTCGGCTCCTCCGGCGTCGTGATCGCGGGATCCAACGCGGAGCCCGAGCTGCTCAATCAGCTCGCGGTTCGCCCCGACGGCTCGGTCCTCGGCGCCGGGCTGGCCGGGTTTTTCAGCGCGATCGAGCGCTTCAACACAGGCACGCTGGACTCCGGATTCGGCACGAGCGGCGGCGCGCTCAGCTATCAGGGGGGCGCGAACGGCATCGCGGTGGACGCGATGAGCCGGGTGTACCTCACGCACTCGACGCACAGCGTGGAGCGGTATCTGGCGAATGGCACGTTGGACACCACGTTCGGTCCTCAAGGCCTCTTCACGATCCCGACGAACGACAACTCGGACGCGCTGGGCGTGGCGGTCGACGCGATGGGCCGAGTCGTGGTGAGCGGCAATCCGGTGGTCGGTGCGCCGCCGTTCGTCGCGCGGTTCACGGCCAATGGCACCCTCGACGGGACCTTCGGCGGCGGTGGAGTCGCGAAGCCGCTGCCGCAGAGCGAGGGCGCGGAGGCCTTCTTCGCGCTCGGTCCGGACGGCAAGATCGCGCTCTCCGGTCGGTACTCCGTCGACTTCTCGTATGTCGCGAGGCTCGACGACAATGGCAGTCTGGATCCGACGTTCGGCTCCGGGGGCCGGCTCGATTTCCCGGTGGCGCCCGCGACCGCCCGCGTGGTGGCGCGCAAATCGGGCGGATATCTCGTGGCGGGCCTGACGCTCGGCAGCTTCCAGAATTCGACCATCGATGTCGTCGCGACGACGGCGAACGGCGCGCTCGACCCCACGTTCGGGAGCGGCGGAGTCGTGCAGATCACGGGCGTCAGCTATTTCGACGGCTGGATCGCGCTCGCGGAGCTGCCGGACGGCGGCGCGATGGTGGGCGGCGCGGTCCGCAAGGGCGATTTCGATCACCTCGCGCTGTGGCGTCTCCACGCGGACGGCACGCCGGACACCGCCTTCTTCGAAGACGGCCTGTTCACGCTCCCGATGAAGAGCCACGCGACGAGCGCGATCCTCGACGGCCAGGGAGGCCTCTTGATCGGCGGCTGGGCGACGACCCAGAAGACTGGCACCGACATGATCACGCTCCGCTTCGTGCTCTGACACGTTTCCGTCACGAGAAAGCACTGCTCCGTCGCAAAACGGACGTCCCCTCGGTGGGATGTCCCGTCGGTGGGGCGAAGCGGGGCCAATCCTGCGTTCCGCGGCACGTGCGCGATCATCTTTCGCTGCTACGCTGGATCGATTGACCCGATAGTGGGTCGCGACGACACTTACCAGGAAGAAAGAGACAGCTCGCCGGTTCCCAGTCAGAGACAAGCAAAACGTCGGCGATCCCGGAGGGCCACGGGAGAAAAACCTCCTCGGGCCAGCAGCAGCTTCCGTGGTCCTCCGGGGTCATCGACGTCGTTCAAAGTCTTTATTTTGGGGGCGCGAAAGAGGTGACGTCGATTTGTCACGCACCTGGCACGCGTCTCCGATACGGCATTTGGGTGCCGTCGGTCGAACCGAACTGGCATTTTCCACGCACGCGTCGACGGTCCTGGAGGGCCATGGGAGAATACCTCCTCGGTCCAACAGCAACTTCCGTGGTCCTCCAGGATCGTCGACGGTGAATGAGCCTCTCCTCGGAGGTACCGGCCGAATCAGACTGGCACTCTGACGTCTTGGCCGGGGCGCCGCGGATCAACGTGACGGTTCCCCTCCCTGCGGCTGCGGAGCAGGCGCTTTGGGAGGGGCGGGCCGCGCGGAGGTGCGCAGCGCCGAGCACGGACCGGGGGTGGGCACCCTCACTTCGGGCTGCTTTCGGCCACGTTTCGGCTTCGATCACGGTGTTTGTCCGGGGGGTGGCTCAAGGTTCTAGGCCCGGTTGGGTGCCTTCGCGGTAGTCTCGGGGCCCCGTCGGAACGTCCGGCGGGGTTCTCACCTGCTGACGAACCGCGCATGAGCGACCCCCACCTCGAACGGATTGCAGATGTGCTGCAGGACAGCCTGCTCCTGCGTCCAAAGGATGCGGAGCAACGCACGCGGCTCGGCGATGTGCTCCGCAAGCTGGGGAAGAACGGGGAGGCCATCACCGCGTTCCGGCGCGCCATCAAAGATCAGCCGGATTATGCGCCCGCCTACGCCGCGCTCGGCGCTTGCCTCGCCGACCTCGGGCAGTGGGGGGAGGCCGAACAGCTCCTCGTTCAGGCGACACAACTGAAGCCGGATCTGGCGGCTCCCTACGTGACGCTGGCGCAGGAATACGCGAAGCGGAACGAGAACGGGAAGGCCTCGGAGGCGTACGCGACGGCGCTCCAGCTGAAGCCGGACATGACGGCGCTCCTGCGCGGGGCCGCGGACGTCGCGCTGAAATCGCGGCGGCTGGAAGAGGCGGCGCACTTCCTCACGCTCGCGCGCGCGCAGACGCCCGATGACGGGGATCTCCTGCTGTCGCTGGGGCTCACGACCGCGGAGCTGCGGCGGTTCGCGGAGGCGCGCGACGCGCTCCAAGACTACGTCCGCAAGGTCAAGGGGACGCCGAAGAAGCCGCTGAATCAAGAGGCGTGGGTCGTCCTCGCGCGCGCCTGCACCGAGGTCGGCGACAAGGACGGGGCGGCGGCGGCGTACGAGCAGGTCGTCACGCTGCGGCCGGAGGACGGGGAGCTTCAGCTCGCGGGCGGGCGCGCGCTCGCGGCGGTCGGCGATCACGAGAAGGCCGCTCCGGCGCTTGAAAAGGCGGCAAAGCTGCTCGCGACGAACGCGGAGGTGCACGCTTCGCTCGGGGCGAGCCTCGTCGCGCTGAAGCGGTTCGCGGACGCGGCGGAGGCCTTCACGAAGGCCACGCGGATCGCTCCGACCACGGCGCGGTTCCATGCGTCCCTGGGGCGCGCGCGGCTCGGCTGCGGGAATCTGCAGGGGGCCGCGGAGTCGCTCGAACAGGCCGTGCGGCTCGACGGGAGCGACACGGAAGGGCTTCTTTTGCTGGCCGACGCGTACAAACGCATGGAGCGGCCGACCGACGCGACAGGGGCCTTGCGGCGCGCGATCGCGGTGAAGCCGGAGGACGCGGGGCTGCATTTCGAGCTGGCGTCGCACCTGCGATCGCTCGGGCAGATCCCGCAGGCGCTCGCGGCGTATCGAGAGGCCTCTTCGCGGCGCGCGGGGTTCGTGGAGGCGCACGTCGGGGCCGCGTTCTGCGCCGGCGAGCTCGATCAGACGAAGGACGCCGTGCGCGAATACCGGGCCGCGATCGAGGCGGACGCGGGGCGCGCGGACGTGCACCGCGGGCTCGGCGCGACGCTGCGGAAGATGGGGGATCACGCGGGCGCCGCGGAGGCGCTGCTCGCGGCGACTCGGCTCGATTCGAAGGACGGCGAGGCTTTTCTTTGGCTCGCGGAGTGCCGGTACAAGCTGGGGCTCCTCGACGACGCGCTGTCCGATGTGCGGCAAGCGCTGCGAAGAAGGCCGGATGACGCGATCGCCGCGGCGCTGCACGGGACGCTGCTCGCGGAGCAGAACCGGCACTCGGACGCGATCGAGGCCTTCGAGGAAGCGCTGGAGATCGCGCCCACCTCGGCGGAGGCGCCGGAGACGCTGTTCAAGCTCGGCACGTGCCGGCAGATCCTGGGCAAGCTCACCGAAGCCGAGCAGGCGTTCGCGCGGGCCGCCACGCTGTCGCCGAAGGAGGCGAAATACCGCGAGGCGCAGGGCAAATTGTTCCTGCAGCTCGGCAAGCACGAAGAGGCCGTCGAGGCGCTGGAGCGGGCCGATCACCTGAAGGGCGGCAACGTCACGACGCTGCGCGCGCTCGGGGTGGCGTACCTCGAATTCGACTCGCCACGCGAGGCGCAGCGGACGCTCGAAAAGGCGCTCACCATCGGGCCGAAGACGGCGGAGACGCACCTCTTTCACGCGAAGGCGCTGCTCGCGCTCGGGCGCGGCGTGGAGGCCCGGAGAGATCTGGAGGCCGCGCTCGATCTCGATGGAGGGCTCGCGGAGGCGCATTTCCAGCTCGGCGTGCTGCTCGCGAAGGAAGGCGAGCTGGCGGAGGCCGGGCGGCACCTGGAGCAAGCGACGCGCACCGCGACGGATCCGGCGGACGCGTGGGGCGAGCTCGCAAAAGTGCTGCGCGCGCGCGGCGAGATCGACGAGGCCGTGCGGGCCTTCAAGCAGCGGCTGCGCGCGCGATCGAACGACGCGGACGCGCATTTCGGGCTCGCGGAGGCGCTCGCGTCGGCGGGGCGCGACTCGGAGGCGGTGCCCTCGCAGCACGCGGGCATGGCGATCGATCCGAAGCGCGCGCTCGCGTCGCGGCGCCTCGGCGAGATGCTCGCGCGGCTGGACCGGCACGACGAAGCGCTGGAGCCGCTCGAAGCCGCGACGAAAGAAGAGCCGGACGATCCGGCGCTGTGGTCGTTGATCGCGGCGTGCCACGAGCGCGCGGACGAGCCGAAGAAGGCCGCGCATGCGCTGATCGCCGCCGTCGCGAAGAGCCCGGAGGACGCGTCGCTGTTGAAGCGGCTCGGGCTCGCGCAGCGCAAGAACGGGGAAGAGGTAGACGCGATCGCCCGGCTTTCGAAGGCGATTTCGATCGATCCCTCGATGACGGAGCTGGAGCCGCCGCTCGGCGAGATGCTGCGCGCGGCCGGCCGAAGGGCCCTCGCGGACAGCGAGCACGCGGAGGCCGCGGGGCACCTCGCGAAGGCGCGGCTGTACCAGCGGAAGGACGCGGAGCTCTGCGTGGAGCACGCGACGGCGCTGCGCGCGCTGGGGCGGGACGCGGAGGCCGTGGAGGCGGCGCGGCGCGCGACGGAGATCGCCCCGGACAAGATCGAGCATTTCCATTTGCTCGGCGAGCTCTGCGAAAAGACCGGAGAGCACGACGCCGCGCGCGCCGCGTTCGAGAAGGTCGTGCGCGCGCAGCCGGATCGGTTCACCGCGCAGCTCGGGCTCGGATCCGCGTGGCTGCGGCTCGGCAAGACGGCGGAGGCGCTGGAGCCGCTCGCGAAGGCGGTGAAGCTCTCGTTCGAGGACGCGCATGCGCTCGCGCAGCTCAGCCTCGCGCAGGAGGCCGAGAAGAAGCTCCCGGACACGCGCGACACGCTGCTGCGGCTCGTGAAGGTGCGGCCGCTGGATCACGAGCCGTTGCGGAGGCTCGCGGCGATCCGGCGCACGCTCGCGGAGCACGAAGGGGAGCTCGACGCGCTGACGACGCTCGCGCGGATCGTGCCGGACGATCTCGACGTGCTGGAGGCGATCGGGCGGTGCCAGGGTGTGCTGGGGCGGCTCGAAGACAGCGTCGCTTCGTACGAACGGCTGCTCGGATTGGAGCCGGAGCGGCTCGACGCGCGGCGGGCGCTGGCGCTCACGTACGCTCGGCTGGAGAGGCACGACGAGACGATCCGGTGCGCGCGGCCGGTGCTGCGATCGCGGCCGGACGATCAGGAGCTGCTGCTCGCGTACGCGCGGGCGCTCTCCGCGAAGGGGCGCGCGCAGGAGGCCGCGGACGCCGCGACGGAGCTGGTGAAGCTCGCGCCGAAGAGCGTCGACGCGCGGTGGGAGCTGGCGCAGGCGGAGGTCGCGCTCAACCGGCACGCGGAGGCGATCGCGACGCTGGAGAAGGCGTTCGCGCTGCAGGACGCGCCGCCGAAGATCGCGGCGCGGCTCGACGAGCTGCTGCTCGAACATGCGAAGCGGCTCGAAGGCCGGAAGGACTACGCGGGGTCGCTCGCGAGCTTGCAGCGCGCGCGGGAATTGTCGCCGAAGGATGCGGCGCGTCCGCTCGCGATCGCGCGGTGTTTCCAGCTCCTCGGGCGCTCGCAGGAGGCGCTCGACGCGCTCCGCCAGAACCTGAAGACGCACCCGGAGCACGGCGGATCGTGGCTCTTGCTCGGTCAGCTCTACACGGAGGCCGGGTACGGGCGCGAGGCCGTGGACGCGTTCCGGAAGGCCGTCGCGTCGACGGATCTGGAGCCGCCGGATCAGCTCTCGGCGATCACGAAGCTCGGCTTCGCGTGCGCGGACGCGGATCTCGCGGGCGAGGCGATCCAGGCGTTCGAGCGCGCGCTCGTGATGGCGCCGGATCGGCCGCTGACGAAGGCGAAGGTCGCGGAGCTGTACGAGGCCGCAGGAAGGCGCGACGACGCGATCGCGGCGCTCGTCGATCTGCGCGGCATGCGGGGCCTCACGCCGGAGGAGAGCCGTCGCCTCGGGTTGCTCTGCGCGGCGGCGAAGCGCTACGAGGACGCGATCCCGGCGTTCACCGCGGCGCTCGCGAAGTGGCCCGGCGAAGCGGCGCTGCTCGATCCGCTGGCGGCGAGCTTCGAGGCCCTCGGACGCGACGCGGACGCGACGCGGATCTTGCTCCGGCTGCGTGATTCCGCGCCGAACCACCCCACGGTGTCGTCGCGGCTCGGCTTCGCGCACGCGCGGCTCGGTCAGCACGCGGAGGCCGCCGCGGCCTTCGAAATGGCTCGATCGCGCGAGGCGCCGCGCGTGGATGTGGTGACCGCCTTGCTCGCGGAATACACCACGCTCGGCGACGAGGCGGGGCAGCGGCGCGCGCTCGAAGCGCTCGTGAAGCTGTCGCCGGAGGACGTGGACGCGCACCGTGCGCTCGGCCGATCGTACGACGCGGCCGGTCGTCGCGAGGAGGCGCTCGCGATGCTGACGCGCGCGGACAGCCTCGGGCGCGGCGGCGATCTCGACGTACGGAAGCGGCTCGCGGAGCTTCACCTCGCGCGCGCCGCGGACATGGGCCAGGACCCCGCGAGCGCCGACGAGCTCGGGCGGGCGCGGCGCTTCACCGCGCACGACGCGGCGCTTCTGTTCGACGTGGCGCGCGCGTATGCCGATCGGAAATACGTGCACGAGGCGGCGTCGACGGCGCGTGAGGTGCTCGGGCTGGACGCGTCGAGCGTGGGCGCGGCGCTGCTCCTCGGCGACGTGCTCGCGGCGGACGGAGACGCGCGCGGCGCCGCCGAGGCCTACGAGCAGGCGCTGCGTTTCCGCATCGATTCGGTGCCGGCGCTCGTGGGCGCGGGCAACGCGTACCTCGCGCTCGGCCGCACGGAAGAGAGCATTTCGGTGCTCCGGCGCGCGGTGACGGCGGATCCGGAGCGGCTCGACGCGCACACGACGCTCGCCGCGACGCTGCACGCGCACGGTCGATCCGCCGAAGCCGCCGCGAGCTTCCGCGAGGTGGTGCGCCTCTCGCCCGAGAACGCCGAGGCCTGGCGCACGCTGGGCGATCTCACGCTGAGCCTCGGGGACGCGCGCGAGGCCGCGGCCGCGCTGGAGCGCACCGCCCTGCTGCGGCCGAACGACGGGGACGCGCTGCTCGCGCTGGCGACGGCGTACGAGAAGCTCGGGCGCACCGACGATCAGCTGAGCGCCCTCGATCGCGCGCGGGCTGCGAAACCCGACGATCCGAGCGTCGCCGCGCGCTACGGCCTCGCGCTCGCGGACGCGGGCAAGATCGACATGGCGATCTCGCTTTTGTGGCGGGCGCGAGATCTGGATCCGACGCGCGGAGACGTCGGGCGCCGCCTCGTCGAGCTGCGCGGCGACCGCGCGATGCGCCGCGAGGCCGAGAGCAATTTCGCCGGCGCCGAAGCCGATTTCGCGGCGGCCCTGTCGATCGCGCCCGAGAACGTGCCGCTTCGCCTCGGCCTCGCGAGGGCGTGCCGCGCGCAGAACAAGGCGCACGAAGCGCTCGCCGCGGCCGAAGAGGCGACGAACCGCGCGCCGGAAGATGCGTCCGCGTGGCTCCTCGTCGGCGAGATGTGCGTGCGCCTGGCCCACGACGCGCGGGCCGCGGAGGCGTTCGCGCGCGCCGTCCGCTACGACCCGCGATCGTTCGACGCGCGCGTGGGCCTCGCGGCCGCGAAGATGCGCCTCGGCGAGAGCGAAGCGGCCGTCCCCGAGCTGGTGCGCGCCGCCGAGATCCGCCCCGACGCGGAGGCCGTGCACGCCGATCTCGCGAAGCTGCACGAGGCCGCGGGCCGCGCACAGGAAGCGTCCGCGTCGCTCCGTCGCCTCGCCGGGCTGCGTGCGCTCACCGCCGAAGAGGCGCGTCGATGGGGCCTGATCGCCTTCAACCTCGGCGATTTCGAGACGGCCGCGGAGCAGCTCACCACCGCGCGCGCGACGTTCGCCGATGATCGCGATCTGCTCCTCGCGCTGGGTTCCGCGGAGATCCGCCGCGAGCGGTTCGAGGAGGCGATCGATCCCTTGCGAGAGCTGGTCCGCATGCACGCGGGCCACCCGACGGCGAGCGCGCTCCTCGGCTTCGCGTTCGGCAAGTGCGCGCGGTGGGACGAGGCGCAGGAGGCTCTCGCGCGGGCGATCGCGAACGATCCACGCAACCGCGACCTCCACGAGCAGCGCATCCTTGCGCTCACCTCGCTGGGACGCACGGAGGATCGGCTCACGGCGCTGGAGCACGCGTCGCGCACGTTCCCCGAGGACGCGCGGTTGTCGCGTCTCTTGGGCCTCGGCCTCGCGGACGTGGGGCGTGAAGCGGAGGCGATCCCGGCCCTTGCGCGCGCCCTCTCGCAGGACCCGCGCGCCGAAGGCGTGGCCCCTCGCCTCGCGGCGCTGCACCTCGAATCCGCGAAGAAAGAAGCCGCTGCGGGCCGGATCGAGCGCGCGATCGACGCGGGCAAGGCGTCGCTCGGGGTCGCGCCGGATCCGACGGCCGCCGCGATCTTCGTGGGCGATCTCCTCCGCAACCGCCGCGAATATCCGGAGGCCGCGTCGCTGTACGAGCGCGCGCTCGCGGCACGCATGGACGCGGTCGACGCGATCTTCGGCGCCGCGAGCTGTTACGTCGCGATGGGCCGCGTGAACGAGGCGATCGCGCCCCTCCAGCGCGCGGCGCGGCTCGATCCGTCGCGCCTCGACGTGGCCCGTCTCCTCGCGGGCGCGATGCTCGCGGTGGGCGACAAACCGGGCGCGCTCGCGGCCTTCGAAGACGTGCTGCGCCTCGCTCCGGAGGACACGGACGCTCTCTTCCAGCGCGGTCGTCTCGCGGCGTCGCTCGGTCGCTTCGAAGACGCGCGCACGTCGCTGGAGGCGGCCCTCGCGGCGCGCCCCGGCGACGCGGCGATCCTGCATGAAATCGCGAGCGTCCGCGCGCGCCTCGGCCTCGGCGGCGCGAGCGTGGAGGCGGCCGAGCAGCTCGTGCAGGTCGCCCCGGACGACCCGCGCGCGCATCAAAAGCTCGGCGAAGCGAGGCTCGCGGCGCAAGATCACGAGGGCGCCCTCCTCGCGTTCGAGCGCGCGCTCCAGATCGATCCGCAGCTCCAGGGCGTGGCGGAGCCTCTCGGCAAGCTGCGCTTCGAGCGCGGCAAGTCGACGTTCGAGTCCGGCGGCGCGGCGGAGGCGATCCGCGATCTCGAGCGCGCGTCGCAGCTCCTCGCGGCGGATCCGGCGCCGGTCTTCGCGCTCGCGCAGGCGTACGCGGAGGCGGGCCGCGCGAAGGACGCGATCGACGCCGCGCGCGGGGCGATTCAGCGGCGCCAGGATCACGTGCCGGCGTGGGTGCTCCTCGGCGAGCTGTCCGCGGAGCTCGGCATGGACGAGCCGGCCGCGAACGCCTTCGCGCAGGCCCTCCGCTTCGATCGCAGCGTGTTCGCCGCGCAGATCGGCTTCGGCCTCGCGTGCATGAAGCTCGGCCGCCCGCGGGAGGCCGAAGAGGCCTTGTCGCAGGCCGCATCCCTCCGCGCGAGCGATCCGGTGGAGAGCGCCCGCGTGCACGCCGCGCGCGCCGAGCTGCTCGCGGGACAGGGCCGTACACAAGACGCGATCGCGGCGTGGCAGAACGTCGCGCGGGCCCGCGCCCTCACCCCGAAAGAGCAGCGCTCTCTGGGCCAGCTCCACGCCGCCGCGGGCGACGCAGGAAAGGCCGCCACCGCCCTGGAACAAGCCGTATCCGGAGGCGCCGCCGACCTCGAAGTCCTCCTGTCACTGGCCGGCGCCTACCAAGCGGAGCGCCGTATTCCGGAGGCCGTGAGCGCGCTGGAGCGCGTGATCGCGGTCGATCCGCAGAACCTCGCCGCGAACGCCCGACTCGGCGCCTGTTACGCGTCGCTCGGCCGCCACGAAGACGCGGTCCGCGCGTACTCCATCGTTCGCCGCGCGGAGCCGAATTCGAAGCCTGCTCTGGAGCAGCTCGCGACCAGCCTCGTTCAACTGGGCCGGAAGCTGGAAGCGGTGGAGATCCTCCAGGCCCGATCGGCCCAGTCACCGCGGGAGTCCGCGTGGTTGATCCGCCTCGCCGATATCCTCGCGGAGGTCTCACGGACCGATGAAGCGGCCGCCGCGCTGGAGCGCGCGCGCGCCTGTCCGGACGCGCCGGCCGGCCTCGCCGAGCGCCTCGCGGCCCAATATTACCAGGCAGGAGAGCGCGCCGCCTCCGAGGGCCATCACGAGGCCGCGGTGGACCGACTCCAGCGTTCGATCGCCCTGGACGGCAAGAGCGACAAACCGAGACTGGCGCTCGCGAACAGCCTCGTTGAATTGCGCCGTCCGGAAGAGGCCATGGTCGCGGCGCACGGAGCGCTCGTAGCGGCCCCGCAATCGCTGGAGGCGGCGCTCCTCCTCGGCGATCTCTACAGCAAGCACAACAAGCACTCGGAGGCGAGTCAGCTCTTCGAGTTCGCGAGCCGCGCGCACCCGAAATCCTTCGAGATCGCGCTACGTTTGGGCAAGAGCCTGGCAGTCCAGGGCCGCCCCGCGGAGGCCGCCGCCGCGCTCCGTCGAGCGGTGGAGATCGACCCAGGAGACACCTTCGCGCTCCGCATGCTGGCCCGTTCGCTGGAGACGGCGAACAAGCCCGATGAGGCCATCTCCGCCTGGCGCGCATTGCTGGAGCAGGAGCCGGACGACGCCGTCGCGAGCCAGCGACTCGGCACCTTGCTCGCAAAGCAAAACAAGCACGAAGAGGCGATTCCTCCTCTCACGACCGCACGAAAAGCGACCCCGGACGACGTGGAGCTCACGTTGCTACTGGCCGCCTCCCACGAAGCGTTGGGCCATTTCGACGACGCGGCCCCTCTCCTGGCGATCGTCGCCCGCGAGCGCCCGAAGGACGGCGCCCTCCTCCAGCGCCTGTCCACGGCCTACCAGAGCGCGGGCCACTTCGACGAGGCCGCCGCGGCCTACAAACAGGTGATCGACGCCGGCCGCCGCGACATCCCGGCCTATCTCCACCTCGGCAAGCTGCACGAGCAGGCGAAGAAGCCCGAGCAGGCGCTGCGTGCCTATCAAGAGGCCTATCGTATCGACCAGCGGAGCACGCAGGTAATCCGTCAAATCGCCGCGTCGATGCAGGCCTTGGGGCGCTCGGCGGAGGCCCTTCAATGGCTGCAGGGCGCCGTCGGAATCGACCCGCGCGACCCCGAGGTGCGTTATGCGCTGGCCGCCTGCTACCTCGCGTTGAACCGCCGCGCCGAAGCAAACACGGAATACGGCGTCCTCTGCACGCTCGACAACGCCCTCGCGATGAAGCTCTATTACTTGCTGGGCGGCCGCCCCAGGACGTGAGTCGGTCGAATGTGGGGGGGTTGCGGGGGTGCTCCCCCGCTATGCCCCCCTCCTTCAACCAGCGTCCAGGTCTGTCATTCGCTTCGGCCTGCGCGTGATCTGCACGAGCTTCTCCGGAGTCTGCTCCGTCACGCTGGCAGGCTCCGGGGCGCCGATCGGCTCCTCCACGATCTCGAAGTAGCCGTGATCGAACGGCCGCCCCTCCGCGGCCTTCGTGGGCACGAGGCGCTCGCGTTTCCCCTGCGAAGCCAGCGTCCGCGCGCGATGGTGGCAGTACGGGTTGTTGCCAGTCTTCCCGAACAGCGCGTGCGCCGTGAAGCTGCAACCGCCGACACACACGCTCGCGTACGCGCACGTCCGGCAGAAGCCCCAGAGATCCTCCACGCCCCGCCCGCGCGTGAAGGCCATTCGAGAGGCGTTGTCCCAGATGTCGCGGAGCTTCTTCTGGTGCAGATTCCCGCCGACGTACGCGTAGCTCTGGAGCGACGGACACCCCTTCACGCCGCCGTCGGACTCGATGCCCATCACCAATCGGCCCGCCTGGCAGCTCTGGAAATGGTCGCGCCCGCCCTTGTCGTACGACCGCAACAAGGCCTCTTCCGGCCCGAAGTATCCGAGGTTGTTGCCGGGCATCACCGTGATGCCGTCGGAATAAGCCCTCTCCTTCAGCTTCGCGATCCGGGGCAGCACGTCGAGCAGATCGTACGGCTGGAGCAGCATCTCCGGCCGGTCCGCCGCCCGCCCGAGCGCGGACGTGATCTGGACTTGCCAGGCCACGATCCCCTTGTCGCGCAGCACCTCGTAGAGCCCTTCCAGGTCCGCGCGGTTCACGCGATTGACGTTGATGTTGGACGCCGTCCGGAGGCCCGCCTCGCGCAGGTGATCGAGCGCCTCCATCGCGCTCGAATACCCGTTCTTCACCTTGCGGATGAGATCGTGCGCTTTTTGTAGTCCGTCGATGCTGACCGAAACACTGTGTATCCCCGCCGACTTCATGCCACGCGCCAGCTCCGGCGTGATCCCGCGGCCGCCCGTCGTCATCGTGGGGCGGATGCCGGCGGCCTTCAACGCGGCGGCGATCTCCAGGAAGCCCTCGTGCAAGTAGGCCTCTCCGCCGATCAACACCACCTCCCGACACCGCATCTCCGCGAGCTGCGTCACCACGGAGAGCGCCTCTCTCGTGCTGAGCTCCCCTTCCCTCGCCGGGCCCGCGCGCGAGCCGCAATGCGCGCACGGCTGATCGCACGCGAGCGTCAGCTCCCACACCACGTACGCCGGAAACCAATCGTCGCGCGCGACCACGAGGCGGCGGAGTGCCATGCGCCGAGCGTAGCGCCGCTTCGTGCGACCGCGAAGAAAAGGCCGTAGGATGGCCCCCACGAGGAGACTTACGCCGATGCAAACGCTGCTCGATTGTCGATCTTGCTCCGGGTTCATTCCGCCCGGCGCGTCCGCGTGCCCGTGCTGCGGCGAGGCCGTCGCGACGAAGGCGCCCACACCGTCGCGGTTCACCCCGCTGCGCGCGGCCTTCGGGCTCGCCGCGACCGGGCTCATGGCCGTGTCGCTGATGGCTTGTTACGGGCTGCCGATGTGCGACGACAAGGACAAGGTCGACAACGACGGCGACACGTACTTCAAGGACGTGCCGTCCTGTTACATCGAGTCGCCCGACTGCGACGACACGAACCCGAACGTGCACCCCGGCGCGGACGACCCCGCGGGCGACGGCATCGATCAGAACTGCGACGGCGCCGACGGCATCGCGTCGACGACGAGCAGCGGCGGCTCCGCAGGCAGCACGAGCACCGGAGGCACCGGCGGAACCGGCGGATCCACGTGCTCCGGCGGCACCGGCGGCATGACAGGCGGCGCCGGCGGCGCGCCCTGCGGCGGCACCGGCGGCACCATGTGACGCTTCACTCCACGTCCGCGGGCGGCGAATTCACCTTCGTTTTGCCCGCGGACGCGCCGCGCATCGCGAACACGGCGACCGCGACGAACAGCGCCGACGCGAGCCACGCGGGCAAGCCGTCCGCGACGAGGCCCGGCGAGAGCGCGCCCTTCTTCCACGCGACGTCCGCGAGGCCTCCGCGCAGCGCCGTGCCCGCGATGAACGTGTAGCCGCCCACCAGGCCCGCGGCGCTCCAACCGGCGTCGTCGCGGCTCCAAAGCGCCGCCGCCGCCGCCATCACCGAGGCCGCGAGCACCACGTTCGCGGGCGTCGCGCCCGGCATGAACGCGATCGCCGAGCCCGCCATCAAGCCCGCGAACACCACCACCGGAGGCCGTCGAACGCCCGCGCGCGCCGCGAAGAAGAGCGGCAACCCCGCGTAGAGCTGCGTGTCCCGCGCGGCGATCGCGATCGCCCGCAGCGCCCCGAGCGCGAGCGACAACGTCGGCGTGTGCACGTCGATCTTCACGCCCCCGAGCGCGACGTTCGCGAGCAGCACGACCGCGATCACCGCGAGCGATGCGCCCGCGCCGACGCCGACGCCGCGCAGAGCGTCGCGGCCCTCCGTCGATGTGTTGTCGTTCGCGGCCGGATCCCAGCGCAATCCCGCGCGGCCCGCGGCGAGATCGACGAGCACCGCCTGCACCATCACGACCGCGAGCGGGTTCGAGTGGAGCAGCACGGCCGCGATCTGGCACGCGGCGCCGATGCCCACGATCCACGCGGCGCCGATGCCCAGCTCGGCGAGCGGCGCGCGCGGCGCTTCCTGTGCGGCTCTCTCGGCGGGCTTCTTCTTCGGTGCGGCGGCCGTCACGACGCGCGCAAGGTACCGCTTCCGCGGGGGCGGCGCTCGAAAACACGCGCGGGCCCCGCGCGACGGGGGCGATCGAAAAACCTGCGCGGCTCAGTGCAGCGTGTGCCACTCGCCGTTGTGCTCCACCTTCGGCACGTCCGGATCGCGCGGCACGTGGATCGCAGCGTCGCGCCCTCTGCCGGCCACGACGCGCGCCGCCGCCGCCACCTTCGCCGGAGCGCGCGCGGGCTTCGAAATGGCCTCCCGACGCTCCTTGCGAGCGCGTGACGCCGCGGCGAGCGTCGCGATCTTCGTGCGCCGCGAACGACCGACCGCGACCCACCCCGCGGCCACGATCGCCGCCCCCGCGAGCAGCGCGAGCAGCACGGGCACGAACGCATACCGGCGCGCGCGGTCCTCGCTCCATCGCGCCTCCACGGTCGCGAGATCCGCGGCGCCCATCTCGGCGGTCACGGCCGCGTCGAGCGGCTCGCCCTTGCGGAGGCGCAGGAGCACCTGCGCGAGCGCCGTGCGCGACGACGAAGCGGCCCGCGACGAGGCGAGAAACCGCACGAAATCCCCTGCCTGCGCGGCCCCGAGGTCGTCCGAGAGCGCCGCCTCCTTGAGCGTGTCGAGCTTGTAGAACCGGCCGACCACGGCCGCGTCGACGAGCATGCGCTTCGTCGCGACCTCGTCGCCGTCCGCGGCCTCGAACGCGAAGCCCTCGTGGAACCAGGCCGGCACGCTGGCCCCGTTCAGCGCTTGATCCAGCGCGATGTGCGCGAGCCCGTGCGTCAGCGCGCTCTCCACGTCCACGGGCGCCGAAGACGAATCCGCGACGGAGATCACGACGAGCGGCCGCTGGAGGACGGGGACGCCCGGCGCCTCGGGGAGCGCGACGTCGGTGAACGCGAGGCACGTGGCGCGCTCGGGCACGTCGCCGGGCGCGAGGGTCCGCATCTCTTCCTGCAAGGCCGCGACGCGCACGTCCACGTTCTCGAGCACCGTGATCGTGCCCACGAGATCGCGCAGCGCGGAGCGGATCGCGCCGACGCGGCCCCACAGCGGCCGGATGCGCTCGCGCGTCGACGAGTTGTACACGAAGCGGATCCCGTCGAACGGGATCTCCGAGTAGCCCTCGGGCTGGGGCGGCAACTCGCGCTTCGCATCGCCCGGCGCGTCCGGCGGCCTCGTCGCGCCCTTCGCGTCGTTCGGGCTCGGCCCCGCGGCGCGCGCAGGCCCCACGAACAGCGCCGCCGCCGCGAGCAGCAGCACGCTCGCGAGGACGCGCACTCTCACGGCGAGACCCGCCCCTGCATGCGGAGCCCGCCGTCCCCTTGTTGCGACTGGGCGACCGCGAACACGACGACGCCCGCGGCCACCACGACGCCCGCGCCGACCCACGTCCACGGGGACGACCAGAACGAGCTCGACGGCTCCTCTTTCTTCGGCGCGAGCGGCCCCGGGGCGGGCGTGACGGACGCGCCGGCGGCGGATGGCGGAGGCGCCGCAGGCTTCGGAACGAGGCCATTCAGGATCGCGACCACGCCCGGCCACGCGACGCGCGACGCCCCGTCGGCCGCGGTCTCCTGCGTCCCCGAGAGCTCCAGCGGCTCGAACGAGCCCTTCGCGACGGACACGATCCGCGCCGCGGGTTTGTGATCGCGCACGGTGACCGGCACGACGAACAGCACGCCGAGGTCCTCTCCGAGCGAAGCGAACAGGCGCCGGGTCACCGCGTCGCTGCCCGCGTTTTGCGCGGCTTTGCGCACGTCCGCGATCTCGACGAGCTTGGGCCCCGCGTTCTCGGGCGGCGCCTCCCCGGCGAGCACGCGCGCCGTCGCGTCGTCGATCCGAGGCCGCAGCGCGTCCGCCGCGTACACCTCGCGAGCGAGCGCGCGCGCCGCAGGGATCGCCTCCGCGCTCATCGCGAGCACTATGACCCCGCGCGCGGAGGCCGAAGCCGTCGCACGCGCCGGAGCCGCGGCGGCCGTCGGCGCAGCGGAAGCAGTCGGTGCAGCGGAGCCGCTCGGCGCAGCGGAGCCGCTCGGCGCAGCGGAACCGCTCGCCGCGACGCTCGTCCCCGAAGCGGCCGGCGGCGGTGTTGCAGCGCTGATTGGCTCGTCCGCGCGCGCGATCGACACGTGCGCGCCCGCGGAGATCATCGACACGACCAAGGCGACGGCGACACTGCTTCGGCGCACGCAAGAGACCCTACGGAGACGTTCGCTCAGCGTCAAATCGCCGCGATCCATCCCCCTTCGTAGCACCGTCCCCCTGCGTCGTTCACGCCCCTCGCAGCATTGTCACCGTGGCAAAACGGGACGCTCACCGCCGAAGACGGAGCGCCACGTCCGTCAGCCGAGCAGCTTCCGCCGGTGCGTCGCGAGCCAGGGAGACAGCCCCGCCGCCGCCTCCGACTGCGAGCCGGCCGCCTGCGCCGCGCGCTGCTCCATGCGCGCGGCCGCGATCGCGATCGCCGCCGCCGCCACCGCCTGCTGATCGCGCGGCACGTCGTGGTACCCGAGCAGCGCCGCCGAGTGCTCCTGGATGAACCCGGTGTGGTAGTGCCCGGCCGCGAATTCCGGGTGCGCGATCAGCTTCTCGTGGAACGACAAGTTGCTCTTGATCCCGGTGATCACGTACTCGCTGAGCGCCCGCTTCATCTTCGCGAGCGCGGCCGCGCGCGTCGGCGCCCACACGCTGAGCTTGCTGATGAGCGGATCGTAGTTCGCGGGCACCGTCGCCCCTTCGTAGAAGCCGTTGTCGTCGCGCACCCACGGCCCGCCCGGCGTGCGGAGCTGCGTCATCTTCCCCGGGCTCGGCAAAAATCCGCTCGGATCCTCGGCATAAATGCGGCATTCGATCGAGGCCCCGCGCCGCGACACCTTCGACTGGTCGTACCCGAGCGGCTCCCCCGCGGCGATGCGCACCATCTCGCGAACGAGATCGATCCCGGTCGTCCACTCGGTGATCGGGTGCTCGACCTGGAGGCGCGTGTTCATCTCCAGGAAGTTGAAGTTGCCGTCCTCACCGACGAGGAACTCGAACGTGCCCGCCGAGTAGTACCCGACGCTGAGCGCGCCTTTCACGGCGATCTCGCCGATCTTCGCGACGGTCTCCGGGCTCACCGCGGGCGAAGGCGACTCCTCGACGACCTTCTGGTGACGCCGCTGGATCGAGCAGTCGCGCTCGAACAAATGCACCATGTTCCCGTGCTTGTCGCCGAGCACCTGAATCTCGATGTGGCGCGGCCGCACGATGGCCTTCTCGATGTACACGGTGCCGTTGCCGAACGCGCGAACCGCTTCGGATCGAGCTCTCTCCAGCGCGGGGATCAGATCCTCTTCCTTGTGCACGAGGCGCATCCCCTTGCCGCCGCCGCCGTGCGCCGCCTTCAGCATCACGGGGTAGCCGATGCGCGCCGCGGTGGCGCGGGCCTCGTCGTTCGTGTCCGCGCTGCCGCCGGGCGTGATCGGCACTCCGGCGGCGGCCATCTTCGCGCGCGCCGCGGTCTTCGATCCCATCGCGTCCATCGCGCTCGCGGGCGGCCCGATGAACGTGATCCCCGCGGCCTCGCAGGCGAGCGGCAGCTCCCGGTTCTCCGAGAGGAACCCGTACCCCGGGTGGATCGCGTCGACGTTCGCCTTCTTCGCGACGTCGATCAGCTTGTCGATGCGCAGGTAGCTCTCCGCCGCGGGCGCCGGTCCGATCGGGTACGCCTCGTCCGCGACGCGCACGTGCAAGCTCGCGCGATCGACGTCGCTGAACACCGCGACCGACGCGATCCCCATCTCGTGCAGCGTGCGAGTGATGCGAACGGCGATCTCGCCGCGGTTGGCGATCAGGACTTTGCGAAACACGCTCGCCCGATACCACGGGACCGCCCCGGCCTCACGCGCAACGCCTTCGTCGATCCGCATCGAAAGTCGAGCGAGCGCCGAGCGTTCGTCACCTTTTCATGGGATTTACAAGGGGGCTCCGCCCCCTCGTATCACTCCCCCGCAAGGCGGACGAGCCGCTGAAACGGATCTCGGCGAGGAGATGGGATGAGCGCTGAGCTTGCCCCCCGGTCGCGTGCTCGCGAGGGGCTCCTCAAGCCGCAGCGTGCGCCCGAAGCGTCTCCGTCACGAGCTCGATCGCGCACGTCACGTCGTCCTCCGTGAGCGACGCGGGCTCCCCGTCGAGCGCCGCCTGCAGCGCGAGCCGCCGCGCGGGCCGCAGCACGAGCCGAGCGCCCCCGCACGCGCGACACACGAGCCCCCCTTGCGCCGCGTCGATGCAGGCCGTCGCGGAGGCCTCGCACGCGCGCCCGCACCGCACGCACGACGAGAGCTGAAGGCCCCACCCCGCGCCTTGCAGCAGCCGCAGCCCCATCGCCGCGAGCTCCGCGCGCGCGACCGTCGGATCCGGCCCCGCGTCGAGATCTTCGAGCAGGCTGTTCACGTCCTGCCACAGCATCGGCTCTTGCACGCGCGGAGGGCTCGCGCGCCGCACCCACTGGAGCGCGGTGCTCGCGACCTCGATGCGATCCAGCGACGCGAGCAGCCCGAGCCGAGGCCGATGGAGCTGCGCCTCCACGAGGTGCGACAGATCGGCCCCGGTGCGCTCCTCCAGCGTCACGCGCAGCAGATGGAGCGGCTCCAGCACGCCGAAGCGCTTCGACGATTTGCGGGCCGCCCGCGCGATGGCGGACACGACGCCGCGCGCCTCGGTGAAGAACGTCGCGACGACGTCGGCCTCGCCGTAGGCGACCTTGCGGAGCAGCAGCGCGTCGGTGGTGAACCGCTCGCCGGGAGAGCGCCGCGGACGCGACGACGATCGCGCGGCGGACGAGGCGGAGCGAGAGGCGGACGTGCTCGTGGCAGCGCCCTCAGGAGGCGACGTTCGCGGGCGCGGTGAGCTGCGCCGGCGCGGGGGCCTGCGACAGCTCCGGCGGCAGATCGTGACCGCGCGGCCGCAGCACGAAGCTCAGCGCCAGCGTGAACAGGATCAGCAGCAGCACGAACGCGATCGCGACGCCGAATCGCTTGCCTTGCGGACGCTTCTCGGGGGCGGAGATGGGCAGCGGCGTGACGTGCGCCACGCGGCGGCTCGCGGTGTAGCGAGCGAGGATGTCTTCTGGAGGGAGGAGGAGGGCTCGCGCGTAGGCCCGCAGGAAACCGCGGACAAATACCTCACCCGGGAGATCGTCGAAGTGGTCACCTTCGATCCGCTCGATCGAAACGACGGGGATGCGAGTCGCCCGGGAGATCTCTTCCAGGCTCATCGCCCGCGCTTCGCGGGTGCGCTTCAGGTAGCGGCCAACCGAATCCATGTTCACCCGTTCGTGTCACCGACGAGGCCGACCGACGTCCCCACCAGCCCTAGCTGGGAGAGGCGGAGAGCGAAGCGATTCGCAGCGGAGCACCGAGCGCGCGCAGCGGGGAGTGCGCGCTCTTGGCCGTGCTCTCTGGAGGTCGCTTCGATCATCGTTGGCCTTGTCGTCCTTGGATCATTTTCCTCATTTCCGGCGCGTCCTCGGGCAGGGCGCGCCGGCGCCCGGTCTCGTCCTTCAGAGGTTCACTGCATCGTCTTGAGCTGCTCTGCGCACTTCTTCCCGAGGGGATTGTTCTTGTCGATCGAGACGCACTTGCTCAGGTCGGCGCGGACCTGATCCGGGAGCCCCACCTTTGCACCAACACGGGCCCGCGCGTCAAAAGCATCTTGCAGGGCCTGACAGCCGGGGGATGGTGTCTCCACCGCCTTCGTGAAGGCGTCGTTCGCGGCCTTGAAGTCGTTCTTCTGCTCGTACGCCAGGCCGAGCCTGTACGCGCCCACGCAGAAGAGCGGCTGCGCCGCGAGCGATCGGCGAAGGGCGTCGATCGCGTCGTCGTAATTTCCAAGCTTCAAGTAAGCCCAGCCGAGGTTGCCCCAGGCGTTCTCGGGAGAGTTGTAGCGGATGTCGCTCGCGAGCGGCTTCAGCACCGTCACGGCCTCGTCGAAGCGGCCGCGGTGCACGAGGATCACGCCGAGCATGTTCTGCGCCTCGCGCAGCTCGGGGTTCGCTTCGATCGTCTTCTTGGCGTATTTCTCGGCCTCTTCGTAGCGGCAGTCGCTGGAGGCCTCGTCCTTCATGCAGAACTCGAGGTAGACGCGCGCGGCGAGGAAGGCGGCGTCGGCGTTCGTGTCGTCGAGCTCGACGGCCTTCTGCGAGTGATCGATGACGTCGCGCATCTTGCCGAGGCGGTACGACTCCTTCGCGAGGTCGTACTCGGCGAGGGACCGCGCCTCCGCGGACTGCGCAGGGTTCTGGTTCGTCGCGCCGCACCCCACGATCGGCCCAGCGCCGATGGACAGCAGAATCGGCCCGATCGCCCGGAGGCGCCGCGCCCGCCGCTTCCATCGACTCTGGAATCCGTCGGACATCGTTTCTCGAACCCTGCGAGTTTGGGGTGGAGCCCTTTCGAGCGCACCGGCCCGGGGTGACGTCACCTCCGGACGAATTGACGCAGCGCGAAAAGTTACGCGCTTACGCCTCTATGGAGCGGGAGCTACCCCAGTCGTCACGGAGCGTCAACCCGAACGTCCGCGCCGTATGCCGATTTCTTGACAAGCACTCTCCATCGTGCAAGGGCCGCGCCTCCACGGAGCGGGAGCGGTGATCGCGATTTCGATGCGCGTGTCCCACCTCTGGGATCGAAGCCTCGCGCCGCGTTCGGCCCGCCGGGGCATTTGTTCCCACGGACCACGTCGTCACACCTGAACCCCCAAACCGTCACGCTCTCTCGCCGCCGACTCCGCAGCACGAACAGGGCTCTTCGATACCGTGTATTCGGCGTCGAGAGATCCTCATGCGGAGAGGTATTCGAAGAGAGCAACTCCGATCGGAGGAGAGCCGGAACGCCTCTTTTTTTGGGCGGTGACTCGCGCTGTTCGGATCAGCGCGACGGAGAGAGGAGCCGACGGGCGCGGACGCCGAGGAGGGAGACGAGCTCCCTCCCCGCGGGCCTCACGTCACTGGCACGAACCGTTGTTGCAGAGCAGGCCGAAGCAGCAGTCCCCGCTGGCGTCGCAGGCAGAGCCGGGGGCCCAGCACGCCATGCCGACGAAGCAGTTGCCCTGAATGCACGCGCCGGCGCCGCCGCAGCAGTCCATGTCCTGCGAGCAGAACGCGTCGCCGACCTCGGGGCCCCACGTGCAGGCGGAGACGCACATCCCGCTGCCGCCGCACATGCCGTTGCAGCACTCCGCGTCGGAGCCGCACGCCACGCCGTCCGCCGAGCAGACCTGCGAGGTCGTCGTGATCGTCGTGCCGGAGTCCGTCCACGTGATCGTCGAGCCGCCCGCGCCGCCCGTGCCCGTGTCGATCCAGGTGGTCGTCGTGCCGGAGTCCGTCCACGTGACCGTCGAGCCGCCCGCGCCGCCCGAGCCCGTGTCCGTCGCGGTCACCGTGCCGGTGTCCGTCGCGGTCCCGGTGCCCGTCGCCGTGGCGCCGCCCGAGCCGCCCGTCGCGGTCCCCGTGCTGGTGCCGGTGCCGGTGCCCGTGGAGCCGCCCGCGCCGCCGCCGCCGATCGCCGTGGTGGTGCTCGTCGTGGTGCTCGTGCTCGTCGTGGTGCCGCCGCCGCTTCCGCCGCTGCCGCTGCCCTCGCCGTCGTCATCATCGTCGTCGTCGTTCTGACACTTGCCGATGTTGTCGCCGTGCGCGAGGTGCGCGGGGAGCGCCGACTTGTCGATCGAGATCGAGTGCGCGGCCGCGTGGTTGCCCGGCGGCACGTGACAGATGGTGATCTTCTTGTTGTCGCCAGCCTTCTTCTTGCCGCCGCAGAGCGCCTGTTTGTCGGGGGACGTATTCAGCCCTTCATCCGACGATGGCGTCACGCAGCCTGCGAGGAACAGACCGAGAGCAGTAACACCGCACAGGGTGAGATTACGGATCATGAGCGATTCTCCCAGGTGGCTTCGGGTGGCGGGAACGCTCACGACACAGCGGTGATGATGGCAGGTTAACGGTCCAGAACGGACCCTTGCAAGAGCAGATCTGGGGGTTGAAGCAATTTTCCGGCGGAATGGTAGCGCACTGACCTACATCCGCTTTCGACTGTCTACGTCGTGTGTGTATCAGTTTGGGACAACAGTGTCCCAGCTCGGATCACTCGGAGTCGCCGCGGAGCTCGTCCTTGACGCCGAGGAGCGCATACAGCCTGCGAAGCGCCTCCAGATCCGGGATCTCCAGCCGTTCGTCGGTCACGCGCACATACTGGCCGTCTCGGAGCTGCTGCACCGCGCGTTTGACTGTATCCACGTCGACGCCGACCCGCGTGGACAGCTCCATCGGCGAGATCGTGAAGGCCGTCACCGGGCCGCCGGCGCCCTGATCGCGGGCCTGCTGCGCGAGCTTGAGGAGCGCGCTCACCACCTTCGACTGGGTGTCGGTGAGCATCATGATCTCGATCTGATCCTCGGCGTCGCGCAGGCGCCGCACGAGCTGCTGCACGATGCGCGCGGCGATCTCCGGGCTCTTGTGCAGGAGGTTCGAGAGCGTCGCGGCGTCGAGCGCGAGCGCCTGGCCGGCCGACACGGCGATCGCGGTCGACGAGCGCGTGGCGCCGGCCATCAGCGCGGACTCCCCGAAGAGGTCGCCCGGCTTCAGCACCATGAGGCTCCGCTCGGCGCCGCGGACGCGCTTGATCAGGCGCACGCGGCCCTCTTCGAGCAGGTACGCTTGCGTGCCGAGATCGCCCTCGCGGAAGAGGACGTCTCCGGCCTCGAACCGAAAGCCGAAGCGCGCTCGGAGCCGTTCGTCAGGGGGCAGCGCGTCGTCGGCTTCGGCCGGCGTGGGCAGGTCCGTCATCGGGGAGGCAGCGTAGCAAAAGCGCCGGGCGCTTTGGGGCTCGCCGGCACCGCGTCCGGCGCGCGCACGTAGAGCGGCACGACTTCCGCCGGATCCATCGAGGCGTCCCGCTCCGTCACGGCGCCGCGCGCGGCGAGCCGACGACCCGCGACGCGCGCGACCCACAGAGCGGACGGAGGCGCGATCAGGCGGCGCGCGATCCGATCGCCCGGCCCCGCGAAATCGACGAAGGCCGCCGCGTCCGCGATCGTGACGAGCGGACGATCGCCCGCGACCGCGAGGACGCGCTCGGACGCGGCGCGCACGGGCGCGTGCTCGGGCGCGAGCAGCGCGACGTCGCCGTCGTACACCGCGATGTACAGCTCGTCCTTCTTCGCGTCGATCGCGACCGCGACGAGCGGCTCCTCACCCTCGCTCGTCGTCTCCGAGCGCGCGTGCGCGGCCATCGCCTCCAGCGACACGACGCCCGCGAGCGGCAAGCCGAGGCCCACGGCGATTCCCTTCGCGGACGCGACCGCGACGCGCACGCCGGTGAACGAGCCGGGGCCCACGTCGCACGCCACGAGGCGCAGATCCGCGCGCGTTCGGCCGGCCCGCGCGAGGGCGTCGTCGATCAGCCCGAACAGGTGCTCCGCGTGGCCGCGCAGATCGTCGTGCGAGGCCTCCGCGAGCACGCGGTCGTCCTCCACGAGCGCGACGCTCCCGCGGGGCGTCGACGTCGAGATCGCGAGCGTCGTCACGGGCCGTCCGCCTCCGCCGCGACGCGCGTCCGCAGCGCCCGCAGGAGCGAGTCCACCGCGGGGCGGTACGCGAAGGTCGCCTGCGTCTCGTCCGTGGTCGCGGCCGCGCAGATCGAAGCGGCGACGCCGCGCTGACCGAGATCGCGCACCACCGTGAGCTGACGGTGCCCCGGCAAACCCTTCGCGTAGCGCTGGATGTTCGTGTACGAGCCGTCCGGCGACTGGCACATCGGGTTCGTCACGTTGTCGGGCGCCTTGCACTCGCAGTCGGGCGTCTGCGCGTTGCACGCCTTGTACGTGGGCCTCGGGTAGATGCACGCGTACTGCAGATCGTCCGAGAACGGGATCGTGCGCTCGTGCCCGTTGATCGGGTTCGTGCCCGGCGACGACTCGGGCGGCGCGAGCGGCGCTCCGGTCACCGGGTTCGTGCCGGTGCGCGGCGCGATCGACTCGATCATCAGCGGATCGGCCGGCGGCGTCTGCGTCGCGGGATCGCCCAGGATCAAGGACCACTCGATCTGCTGCGGCTGCTTGTAGCCCTTCGAGAGATCCTTCGGGTCGAGCGCGAGGTCCTGCCACGGCACGCCCGTGATCGCCGTGAACAGCACCAGATCGCTGGAGCGCCCGCCCACGAAGAGCGGGTTCGCCGTGACGTCGCCGTTGCGGTCCGTGATCGTCGTGTCGGTGAAGCCGCGCACGTAGCGGTCCGGGGGGTAGAGGAAATCGATCCCGAAGCGCCGCTTCTCGTCGAAGCAACGCAGGTTGATCGGATCGGTGGTGCTGTCGTTCGGGCCGAGCGCGCAGCTCGGATCCGTCTCGTTCGGCGGGCACCCGGCCGCGGGCGTCTGCCCGCACGAGGCGCAGCACACGTCGTTCGGATCCTTCTGACACTCGCTGCGTCCGCGCGGCAGGTGGTACGGGTTGCCGTTGCTCCCGATGCCCTGCGCGGCCAGGAAGAACTGGCCCCCTTCGCGGATCGAGCAGTCGTTCTCGTCCGTCACGAGGATCACGACGACCGCGGAGTCCGGCCGCAGGAAGTCCTTGCGTTGCTGCAGCACGACCTCATCCGTGCCCTGCGGCGTCGCCTTCCCGCCGAGGATCGGGATCGACTGGTACGGCAGCGGATCCACGAGGAAGCGGTACATGCTCTCCAGCGGCGACTCGAAGCCGCAGCCGCCGAGGCCCACGCCGTGCACCATCGTGTTGAGCTTCGCGATCACCGAGTCCGCGTCGGTCTCTCCGGGCGGCGTCATCGACTGCGACGGATCCCACGCGAGGAAGCCCTCGTTCGCGTAGGTGCCCACCGTCCCGCCGGCGTTGTCGCGCGAGATCAGGTGGCCCCTGTCGTTCATGATCGGGTTGTACGTGGGGCTGTTCTCGCTGCACACGTCGGCGCCGTGACCGCCGAGGCTCGTCGAGATGACGCCGATGTGGATGTCCTGCCGCGGCGAGAATTCGCGGACGCCGACGGGGCACGGATCGTCCGGGTTGTCGGTGACGGCGACCACGTTTCCGAGGCCGTTCACGCACGCGGGCGAGGTGAGCCGGCCGAACAGATACGGGATCGTCTTCGCGAACAGATCCTGCGGCACCTCGACGTTTCGCGAGTTGTCGACGACGAACAAGAGATCGAGCTTGCTCGCCTTCGTCGTGATGACGGCGCCCGAATCCGCGTCGTCGGGGGCGTCGGTCGGGGCGTCGACGCCCGCGTCCAGTGTCTCGGAGAGCTCGGCGCGCGCGCACCCTGCGAGGAGGGTCGCGCACGTCGCGAAGGCAAGCCAGGAACGCATGGCCGTTACAATACTCCACCCGCGCGTTTCGCCGAGGTCCGTGCTTTGCAGAGCGCGCCGTCCGCCGGCCTCTGCTAGGTTCCGTCGCGTGGCAGCCCGAAAATGCCCCATCTGCGGCAAGACCACCTCGAAGGCGCCCGAAGAGGTGCTCCCGTTCTGCTCGCCGACATGCAAGCTCGCCGATCTCGGACGCTGGCTCGACGGCTCGTACCGCGTCCCGGGCCCTCCGCTGGAGATCGAGAACGACGGCCATGATCGGATGGTCCCTCCGAGCTCGGAGGACCGATGACGCGCCTCCGTCGCGCGCCCTTCGGGTTCCTCGCGGCGCTGGTCGCGTCGTGCGCGGCCGTCGCGTCCGCGCAGACGCCGCCCCCAACGTGGAACGCGCCGCCTCCGCAGGGAACGGCTCCCGGGGTGGCGCCGACGCAAGCGCCGCCGCCGCCTGCGTTCCCGCCGAGCTTGCAGGCCGGTGGCCTCACGCCGCCGCCCTCCACGACGACGACGACCCCGAACAACGGCGCGCCCAACCCGACGCAGGGAAACCTCGACAAGGCACAAAAAGAAGACTCGAAGCGCGGTCTGGAGTGGTTCTGGTTCAACGCGGAGGGCGGCTTCTCGTACGTCGACATGCGCACCTTCAGCGGCACCGGGAAGGACTTCACGGCCGGCTTCGTGCCCACGCAGACGATGGGCGCGACGGCGGGCGCGGCGGCGGGCGTGAAGCTCCTCTTCTTCACGATCGGCGCGCGCGGCCGCGTCGGCATCTTCGACCCGTACCAGCTCGTCACGGTCGGCGGCGAGATCGGGATGCACTTCCCGCTCGGCCGTGTGGAGCCGCATTTCGAGCTCGGCGGCGGCTACGCGCTGGCCGCGAACATCGGCGGCCTCTCGAAGGGCACGTCGGACGCGATCTCGATCGCGGGCGGCTACGGCCGTTTGAGCGCGGGCGTGGACGTGTTCCCGCTGCCGTTCTTGTCGGTCGGCGTGCTCGGATCGGCGGAGTTTTTGGGCCTCTCGCGCCCGGCGCTCTCCGCGACGCAGGTCCAGTCGATCAAGGACGATCCGAACATCTCCGACATCCGCAAGAGCGCGGCCGGAGACCTCGCGACGGCGGGCTCCGGCGCGGGCCTCGCGGCCGGCGCGACCGCTGTGATCGGGCTGCATTTCTGACACGCTGAGCGCCCTTGTCCGCCTCGTCGATCGCCGCCCTCGCCGCTGTCGTCGCGCTCCCAGCGGCGGGCTTCGTCGTGTTCGTTTCGGGCTGGGATCACGCGCGGTACAAGCGCCGCTACCTCCTCATCACGCTCGTGGCGGGCCTCGTGGCGTTCGCGCCGATGCAGATCGCGCTCGCGTTGATCCAGCGGTGGACGGGCCTCGCGCCGTTCGGTCAGGGCGGCGGGTTCGCGGGGTACATTTACGCCTTCTTGTTGGCGGCGCCGCTCGCGCAGGGGCTCAAGGTGCTCGCGGTGTGGCCGGCCGTGCGCATGCGCAAGATCGAGGCTCCGATCGACGGCATCGCGTACGCGGCGGCGGGCGCGCTCGGCTTCGTGTCGGCGCAGAACGCGATGTTCTTGTCGACGCATCAGCCGCTCTCGATCGACGCGCTGCGGGCGATCATGGCGGTCCCGGCGCACCTCTTCTTCGCGGCGGCGTGGGGGTATGCGCTCGGTCGTGAGGGCGCGAAGATGATCGCGGGCAACCGCTTCAACCTCGCGTGGCTCGCGGCGGCGATCTTCAACGGCGTCTATGATCACATCGTGTTCGCGCAGCGCCCGGCGGCGCTGGTGGCGGCGGTCCCGATCCTCGGCACGATCGGCGTGCTCGCTCTCCTGGGCGCGCGCGATCTCATCCGTCGCGGCGAGACGTCGCGGAGCAAGCGCCGCCGCATCCTCCCGGCGATGGCGCCTCCATCGCTCCGCAGCATGCGCGAGGCCCTCCGCCGCGCCGAGCGTCCGGTCGTCCTCTCGTGGATCCTGCTCGGCGCGCTGGTGACGATCGGCGTGATGATCGCGTGTCTGGTGGCGGCCGTATACATCGGCCATCGCATGGGAGTGGATTTCGCAGCCGTGGATCGCAGCGACAGCGGAGCGGCCGCGACAGGCCCTCTCGTCCTCGTCGGGGGCGCCGCGTTGACGGCCTTCCCGATCGCCGGATGGCTCGTGGCGAAGGCCTCTCACGCACAGAGCGTGATCGAGGTGGCGATCTCCGCGATCCTGGCGATCCTGGGCACGTTGGTGCTCCTCGGCCTCGCGGCGCCGGTGGCGGTGGTCTTCGCGATCGCCTTCGCGCCGATCGCCTTCGGCCTCGCCTGCGTCGGAGCCTGGCTGGGCCTCGGGCGCTGACTGTCACTCTCGAAAAAGGGTTATTGTTTTTTTGGGGGGCGCTGGCAGCCATTGGGAGGACGGAGTCCGTTCCGCGGAGTCGGAGCGGAGCCTCGCTCCGCGGAGTCCGCAGCGGAATGGGCGCAGTCCTCGACGTTGCGCGGGAAACGTCCTATTTTACGGGACGTCCCTGGCGCGCGTCTGCGAGGCGTCACAGCCTCAGAGCGAGACCTTCAAACCGAGGCCGTGATTTCATTGTCGCGGCGGACAGGCATCCTCGACGCGTCCAGATCGCGCAGCAGCTCGGCGGCGGCCGGACGGAGGACGTCGCGGATCGCGGCGCGGCGTAGACTGGCCACCTCCGCGGACGGCAAGAAGCCGTGATCCGCGGCGGGCTCGATGTCGTCCGAGGGCGGCACTTCGGGGGCGATCGCGGCTTTTTCGAAGGCCATCTCGAAGGCCAGCGCGATCTGCAGGCGGAGGCGCGGGCCTCCCATGCTCGCGGCCCAGCGGACGAAGGCCCAGCCCAGCTCGGCGTGGCGCGTCTCGTCCTCGGCGATCGTCGACAAGGCCTTTCGGACGGCCGGGGAGCTCGCGACGGCGGCGCTCGCGGAGATCTCGACCGCCGACAGCGTCTCTCCGACGCACGCCTCCACCACCGTCGCGAGCGTGAGCGCCTCCAGCGTCGTCGCTCCCGTGAAGGCACCATCGATGTCGAGCGGGCCCAGATCCAAGGGCTTTCCGGCGTACACCGAGGCGAGCGAGAGGGCCAGTTGCGCGTGGCGCACCTCGTCGGCGCCGGCCTCCTGCGAGCGCATCACGAGCTCGGGCGGGGCGCCGACCGCGAGCAGCGCCATCGAGAAGCGCGCGAACGACGCCACCGACGCGTGCTCGTAACGCGCGCGCTCGGACCAGCGGCGGCCGAGGATTTCGTCCAGCGCCGCGTCCCCGGTGCGCGCCGCGCCCACCCGGAGCGCGCTCCACGCGTGCGTGCCAGTCACCACGTCCGCGAGCCGCGCCTCGCCCTCGATCATCAGCGGACGGCCGTCACAGCCGATCGAGCCGACCAGGTAACAGCACTTCTGCGAATCGTTCGGATCGGAGTTCAGGAACGGCCCCTGGCGCATCTCGCACTCGCACGTCCCGGAGCCGGGCGGCAGGTCCGTGATCGGGGCGACGTTCGGCGCCTCGCATTGCCAGTTCGCGTCCGGCTGGATGCAATGCTCTTCATAGCAACACTGGCCGTGATAACCGAAGTCGTCGTTATACACCGGGCCGACGCACGTGGGCGTCGGCGTGGGCCCGAGCGCCTGGCCGGAGGTGTCCGTCGGGTCCGTCGTGGGAGTGGACGTGGTCGTGGTGCCGCCGGTGGATCCGCCCGTGTCTCCGCCGGTGGATCCGCCGGTGCCTCCGCCGCCGCTCCCGCCGACGACGTGGGGCGCACAGCCCGTGACCAGCACCAGAGTCGCTCCCCACCGGGAGGCACGAACGAGCCTCTTCAGGAATGTTTGCATGCCCCCCCGGAGAGCAATGCACGTGCCCTCCGCCAATCACCACGGATGACGGCGAGAAAGACGCCGGAAATCCGCGCTCAGCCTCCGCAGGGTCGGACTCGAGCGCCGCAGCTCTGTGCCCCTTTGTGCCAGTCTACGGAAGCGTACATCGGTCTTCGGGTCCGCGCTCGAGCGCCGCTTGAGGAGCAGATAGCCGAGCACGAGAATGCCAATCTCCGGGAGCACGCTGCCCGAGTCCTCGCCGGGCGCCGCGGACGAGCTGCAGGCGTTCGCCGAGGACGCGGAGCCCGGCGCGCCGCCCTCGGGCGTCTCCTCGTCCGCGCCGGATCCGCCGTCGCCCGAGGACGCGCCGGCCCCGTCGCCGCCGCTGCCGGCCTTGCCTTGATCGACGCCGCACAGGGACGAGAAGCCGTGCCTCGGCGTGGTGTCGCAGGCCTCGCTCGCGAGCGTGCCGGGCGGGTACGCGTCGCACACGCCGTGCACGTCGTCGTCCGAGAGCGTGCGCTGCCCGACGGTGCCCGGGACGTACGTCGCGAACATCGTCGCGTCCTCGTCCGGAGAGTGCGACAGGCCGAGGAAATGCCCCGCCTCGTGCGTCGCGACCGAGAGCAGGTCCAGCGCGGGCTCCTTGTCGGTCATCACGAACTCGTTGTCGGCGGTGTTGACCTCCATGTCGGCGTCGTAAATCTCCCCGCTGGAGCGGCTGAACGTCACGATCGTGAGCGCCAGCACGCCCGCGCCGGAGTGCGGCCACTCCCGATCACGAAACATGATGATGTTGGCGTTCTTCCCGTCTCCGGAGTTGTACTCCACGGTCGAGCACTCGACGGCGCCGGTGTATTCAAGCCGGATCGCCGGATGACCACCGTTGCACGCGGCGCCCATCCACGTGGCGAAGGCCTTCTTGAAGGTGGACTCCGCCTGCGCCAGAGTGACCTGCTCGGACGCGTCGCGCTGGAGATTGAAGCCGACGCACGGGCGGTTCCAGAAGAGGGGGATTCCGCAGTTGTCCGTCGCGGCCGGCTCGCAGAAACGACCTGCCTCTTCCTTCTCCGCGCAGCTCGAAGAGCGGCAGTACGCGTGCGCCGTCTCCGGCGCGAGGAAGGTCCCGCCCGCGATCACCGCGAGCGCCGCGAAGAGGGCCTTTCGGCCGCGTGACAGGAGGGCGCTCATGGCTTGTCCCTCCCGGCGTCACGAATGACCGAGACCGCGGCGAGGAGGCCTTTTCCCACGAGCCGCGAGCGCGCCGAGATGCTCGGCCCCGCGGATGGCAACAGCACGCCGGCGTCCGGGCTGGGGCGGAGTCGCACTACCCCCTTGCTGTCCGCGACGACCGGGAAATGCCCCTGCGCCATGCCCGTCACGACGATCGCGCTGCCGCGCTTCTGGAGGAACAGCACCGATTTCGAGCCGGTCGCGATCTGGGCCTCTCCCGACACGGTCTGACCGATGTCGCCGACGGAGCCGCCGAGCGTGCGGACCCACAGCGCGGACCCCGGGGAGCCGACGATGGCAGTGTCGACCTGGATCTTGGTGTACGTGACGATGCGGCGGCCGCCGCCGATCTCCTCCCAGCGGCTCTTCTTCTCGCCGGCGGTCCCGACGATCACGTAGCTGGAGGGCGTGAGGAGCTCGTCGAGGCTGAGGAGGACGGACACCGATGCTTCGGCGGAGGCGACGCCCGTCGTGGGGTGTTCCGCCGAGAGGGTGAGCGCAGGAGGTAGGAAGAGGACCGAGGCGAGGAGGAGGGCGGCTTTTCGCATAAATCAGCACCACGCGGCGGGGCGAGGCCCCGTATCGAGAGCGGGTTCGGATGGGTTTCCGGCCGTCCGTGGCGGATCGCCTGTCACTCTCCACCGAGAGGCGGCCTGTGAACGGCGGTGTTCGAACTGCCGTCCATGGTTGGCATTGCGAAAAGCGCGCCACGGAGACGCGCCGCCCGGGGGTGGATCAAGCGCGCACGAACGCCTGCAATCCCGTGCGGATCCAGCCTCCGCGGGCCGCGCACAGCGAGAGAACGAACCCGACGCGTCTCACGGTGACGTGCCGAGCGACAAGGATTCTCAGCTTGCGACCGACGCTAGAGCGCTTCCAAGAAGCACGGAACGAAGCTCAGGTGCCCACCCCCGGCCTTCGCTTCGCGAAGTCCGCCCCTCCCAAATCGCTCACTGTCGTTCGCGATGGGAGGGGAACGTTACGTGTTTGATGGAGCCGCTGTTGGTGAAGCGCGGACTGCCCGCTCGTCTGCGGGGGAGTGATACGAGGGGGCGGAGCCCCCTTGTAAATCCCACGAAATGTGAGGAATCCGAGGTGCCCACCCCCGGTCGCGCTTCGCGCGCCCGCCCCTCCGGGTGCCACTGGGGGGCCCTTCGATGTCACCGTTCGGCGGTGAGGGTGAGCGTCGTGAGCTCGGGATCGGCTGCGATCTGCGCGTCGGTGAAGAGGACGTCGCGCATCTCTTTCTTCGAGAACATCTCGGTTTGATCGGCGTAATGCGGGGACGCCGGATCGCGGGACTCGCTCGTGGTGAGGAGCGCGCGCGCCGAAGGGCCGTTCGGCGTCATTTCGGCCACGATCAGGAAGCTCGTGCCCTTGTTGCACAGGTAGCCGTCCGCCGTGAGGCCGGTGTTCTTGTCGAGGACCTCGGCCTGGACGGGCTCGGGCAGCGTGCTCGTGTTGATGCTGCCCTTTCCGTAATAGCTGACCACGTTCGCGGCGCCCTCCAGCTCGGCACCGCCCGGCACCGGGATACGCTTGTCGCCCTTCATCGTATACTGTGTGTCTCCCAGCGTCGCGTCGAGCGGCAGGCCGGCCTTCTGGAGCACCAGGATGGCCTTCGCGAGGGCCGTCACGATCGGGTCGTCCGCGCCCGCCGCCTTCGCCGTGAGCGCGCTCGGCGTGTGCACCGGATCCGTCGGATCGAAGGGCGTGTCGTACAGGGTGCCGCTCGTCATCACCTCGACGAAGGGGAACTGGCCGAGGTACTCGCGCCACAGCACCGCGCCGGGGGCGTCGAGATCCGCGCGGCCGCTCCACGCAGCGAGGATCGAACAGGCCTCCTGCACGTCCACGGTGACGCCGTCGATGATCGCGGGAACCGCCCCGGCGCAGCGCGCGGCGACGTCGTCCTTGAGCTGCTCGGCCACGATCTCGCGGTCCGCGAAGAGCGCCGCGATCACCTCGTCGCGCGAGAACTTGCCGTCCGCGCCGGAGGCCCCGTCCGCGTGCTCCTCCGTGAGCATTTCGAGGTTCATGCGCGAGCGCGGGATCAAGGGTTTCTCGATCGGTCCGTAGAGGAAGGAATACCCGTCGATGATCTTGGCCGGGTTCGTCGCCCAGGGGGCGTCGTTCGCGTTCATCACGAAGTCGGCGCGCGCGAGCGAGGGCGCCGTCGCGATCGGCACGAGACCGTCCGCGTACGCCTCGTCCGAGGCGATCCAGGCGTCGCGCGAGGTCGACCCGTCGAGCAGCGTGGCCCCGAATTTCGCGAGCAGGCCCGTGAGCTGGTCTTTCTGGAGCGCCTCCTCGTAGGCTGCCGTCGCCTCCGCGCTGAGGTTCGGCACGCGCGATCCGTCGAGCAACACCGTGTCTCCGTGGTCGTCCGCCGCGATCGTATACACCCAGGGAACCGCGTGCACGTCCGCGTGCGCCTTCACCAGATCCGCGACGTTCTCGGCCTGATCGATGCGCAGCCACTGCTCGGCGAGGCGGACGTCCCCCTCGTTCGCGTCGCGGAGGGCGTACGCGGTGGTGGCCGTCCACGTGAGGCCCGGCCCGGCGACGACAGGCCCGTCGTCGGTCCGGTAGAGGGTGCGTGTCTGCTTTTGAGTCGTGCCGTCCGGCTGCTTCACGGAGATGGTGGCCTCTTCGGACTTCATGGCATGCTCTGCCCCGTCCACGAGGTACCGAGTCGGATCGCTCTTGGAGAGCGCCAGTTTGTACACCGTGAGGTGCTGGGACGGAGACACGGTGTGCGTCCACGCGAGGTGCTGATTGAAGCCGATCTGGATCGTGGGGCTGCCCAGGATCGACACGCCGTATACATCCAGCTTGCCGGGGATGGTGAGGTGCGCTTCGTGCCAGTGGATCTCTCCCTCCCACGGGAAGTGCGGATTGCCGAGCACGATGCCGCTGCCGCTCTCCGTGCGGTCGCGCCCGAGGGCCCACCCGTTGCTGCCGAATCCGGGGTGCGCCAGATCGAACGCGACGCTGTCCGCCGGGGCCGGAGGAGGCGGATTTGCGCCGGGAGGAGCGGCCTTTCCGAGGTACGAGAGGAACGCGACGGCGCTGCCGCGGAGGGCCAGATCCAGCGTGTAGGCGAAGAGCTCGACCGGGGTGATCGGCTTCACCCACGCGGCGCCTTTGCAGGGTTGAGGGAGGTTGTCCACGCCGGTGTCGGTGACCCAGCGGCTGTATCCGGCGGCGTACCCGGTGACGAGATCGCGCACGTCTTCCGGCTGCTTCGGCAGCTCGGCCGCGGCGGTGTCCATCAAATGGAGCGCGGCGTAGGCGAAGTCGCTGTCGACGTTCGCGTCCTTGTCCCCCGGCCCGAGCGTCGCCGCGCGCTCCGCCCTGATCTTGACGATCTGGTCCGCGAGGTAACACCCGTAGTCCTGCCCGGCCGCGTACCCGACCCCGTATCCGAGGCTCGCGTAGTCGTCCGCCTTGACGTGCGGGACTCCATAGCTCGTGCGCCGGACCTCGACGCGGTACTCGGAGGGGGCGGGATTGGTGGGCTCCTCGGTGCAGGCACAGAGCCCGATCCCGAGAAAGGAGGCGAGGGCGATCTTGCGCATCGGGCGATGCTAGAGCACATCCGCGCGCGAGACGCCACGAAACCGCTGTATTCGAACCGGGACGGAGAGGGGCTATTTCGCGAGCGCAGACTCGATGTCGGCGAGGAGCTTCGCGTCCTCCGGGTCCACCGAGGAGGGGTATCGGCCGGCGATCTTTCCGTCCTTGCCGATGAGGAATTTCTCGAAGTTCCAGCGCACCTCGCCGCCGGGCGGGGCCGCGGTGAGGAAGGCGTACAGGGGAGTCTTGCCGGCGCCCTTCACCACGCTCTTCGAGAACATGGGGAACGTGACGTGGAACTTCGCGTCGCAGAACTTCGCGATCTCCTGATCGCTCCCCGGCTCCTGCGCGCCGAAGTCGTTGGAGGGGAATCCGAGCACCGAAAAGCCCTTGTTTTGCAGCTTCTCGTGGAGGCGCTCGAGGCCGGCGTACTGGGGAGTGTACCCGCACTCGGAGGCGGTGTTGACGACGAGGAGGACCTTGCCTTTGTAGTCCGCGAGAGGCTTGGGCTGACCTTCAATTGTGTTCATCGTGAAGTCGTGGAAGCTCATGGCGCTCGGTTCCTTCGTGGAGGTCGGGGGGCTCTGCAAGGTGGCAGTCGATGTCTCGGAGGCCGGCGCGCTCCCGCGCGGCTCGGCGCCCGGCGGCGCGTTTGCACAGGCCATCAGCGCGACGACGCACACAGCTCCAGCGAGACGCAGGCTCCAGGACATGGGTGCGGATGCATAGGTGCCGCTCCGCGCGGGCGGCAAGGTGTCGCCGGCCGGAAAAAAAGAGACGCGCTCGTAACCTTGCGCAGGGCGGCGTCGTGGGAGGGGCGAAAGGAGCCGGAGCGATTCGGATCGCGATGGCCAGGTGCGGCGATGGAAAAGACGTGGGACGTGGCGGTGATCGGTGGAGGGCTGTCGGGGCTCGGCGCGGCGGCGTTCCTCGGACGAGCAGGGCTGTCGGCGGTCGTGATCGAGAAGGCGCGCGAGCTGGGCGGACGCGGCAGGACCACGGTGGAGCATGGGTATTCGCTCAACCTGGGGGCGCACGCGGTGTACCGGATGGGAGGCGCGTGGGCGGCGTTAGGCGAGCTGGGCGTGCCGCTTTCCGGAGGGATACCGCTGGCTTCCGGCGCACTGGCCCTCACGAAGAACGGCGCGCACACGCTGCCGACGGGGCTCCTGTCGATGCTGACGACCGGGCTGCTCGGGCTCTCGGGGAAGCTGGAGGTGTCGCGGACGCTCGCTTCGATGGGGAAGATCGATCCGCAGGCGCTCATGGGGGTGAGCGCGCGCGAGTGGATCGATCGAACGGTGGGCGCCGTGGAGGCGCGCGCGTTGCTCGGCGGGCTCCTGAGGGTCTCGACCTACACGGGCGATCTGGAGAGGCTGTCGGCCGGCGCCGCGATCACGCAAATGCAGCTCGCGCTGAAGTACAACGTGCTGTACCTCGACGGCGGGTGGCAGACGATGGTGGACGCGCTGAGGGAGCGCGCGGTCGCGAGCGGGGCGACGATCCTGACGGGCGACGGGGCCGCGGAGGTGGAGCGAGCGGACGGAGACGCGGCGCACCCGTGGCGCGTGCGGCTCGGCGACGGGCAGCGGATGAAGGTCCGCGCGGCGGTGATCGCGACCGGCCCTCACGCGGCGGCGGCCGTGGCGAAGAGCGTGCCCGAGGTCGCGCGGCTCGCGGCGCAGACGACGCCGGTGAAGGTGGCCGTGCTCGACGTGGCGCTGTCGAGCCTGCCGCGAAAGGGGCGCACGTTCGGGCTCGGGACGGATCGCGCGACGTACGTGAGCGTGCACTCGGCGGTCGCGCGGCTCGCGCCGGAGGGGGGCGCGGTGGTGCACGCGATGACCTACGCGCCGACGGGAGACGCCCGCGAAGACGAGCGCGAAGTGGAGGACGCGATGGACGCGGTGCAACCCGGCTGGCGCGATCACGTGGTGCACAAGCGGTTCTTGCCCGCGATGGTGGCGATGAACGATCTGGTGTCCGCCTCGCGCGGCGGATTCGAGGGTCGGCCGGATCCGGCGGTGGCGGGCGCGCCGGGGCTGTTCCTCGCGGGCGACTGGATCGGTAAGAAGGGGATGTTGCTCGACGCGGCGCTCGGAAGCGCGCGGCAGGCGGCGGAGGAGTGCGCGGCGATGCTGGCCGGATCGAAGGGCGTGACCGCGGCGAACGGGCGCGTGAGGACGGAGGCCACGCGAAGCGCGGAGATGTCATGACGCCGGCGACGAGCGACGCGATCGGGGGCCGGCTCGCGGAGCACGCGCGGATGCTCTGGGGCGTGTGCTACCGCATGACGGGGAGCGCGGCGGACGCGGACGATCTCGTGCAGGAGACGTTCGTCCGCGCGATGGAGAGGCCCCCCGCGTCGCTCGCCGAGCCGATCGCGCCGTGGCTCCTGCGCGTGGCGGTGAACCTCGGGAGGGACGCGCTGCGGCGGCGGAAGCGGAGGAGCTACGTGGGGCCGTGGCTGCCATCGCCGATCGAAGCGGACGAGGTGGCGTCGTTCGAGATCGGAGGCGAGCCTGGGACGGAGGGGCGATACGACCTGATCGAGAGCGTGTCGTTCGCGTTCCTGCTCGCGCTGGAGGTGCTGACGCCGAGCCAGCGCGCGGTGCTGATCCTGCGCGACGTGCTGGATCGATCGGTGCGCGAGACGGCGGAGACGCTCGGGATGAGCGAGGCGAACGTGAAGGTGGTGCACCACCGCGCGCGCAAGGCGCTCGAACCCTACGAGGCGTCGCGCGCGACCACGCGGCCGTCGCCCGAGGTCGCGAAGAGCACCGCGGAGGCGCTCCAGCGGTTCATCGTCGCGCTCGGATCCGGGGACGAGAGCACGGTGGCGAATCTGTTCGCGGAGGGCGTGGAGTCGCTCTCGGACGGCGGGGGCGTGTTCCTCGCGTCGAGGGTCGTGGTGAGGGGCCCGTCGCGGGTCGCGAAGATGTTCCTCGGGCTCACGCGGAAGGGCTCGGCGGTGGAGCGGTTCGCGGTGCGGATGATCAACGGGACGCCGATGTTCGTGGCGGAGCGGACGCCGCGCGCCGCCACCGAAGCGCCGAGGTTCGTGATGGGGTTCGAGGTGGACGCGGCGGGGAAGATCACGCGCGTGTACACCGTGCTCGCTCCCGAGAAGATGACGCGCGTGCCGAAGGTTTAGACGCTGAGACGCCTTCGTTTCTGGCCCCCTCCCGCCGCGAGCGGAAGCGAGCGCGCCGGGGAGGGGCGGACGCGCGAAGCGCGGCCGGGGGTGGGCAACGTCAGGCGCTCGCGGCTTTGACTGTTTTTTCCGGCTTTTCGGCGACGGCGAGCTCTTCTTCGAGCTGGCGGAGGAGGTCTTTTGCGTGGGCGGACAGCGCCGTGGGGACCGCCACCTGCACCTCCACGTGGAGCGTGCCGCGGCCGCGACCGTCGATGCGCGGGATGCCCTTGCCCTTGAGCTGGATCACTTCGCCCGGCTGCGTGCCCGCGGGGATCTCCACCGTGACCTGCGAGTCGTCCGGCAGGTCCACCGTCGCCTCACCGCCGAGCGACGCCTCCGCGAAGGAGATCTTCGCGCGCGTCAGCAGATCGTGGCCTTCGCGATGGAAGCGCTCGTCCGGCTGCAGCTCCACGTCGACGTAGAGGTCGCCGGGGGGGCCGCCCATCGTGCCGGGCATGCCTTGGCCGGGGACGCGGAGGCGCTGGCCGCCGTCGATGCCGGCCGGGAATGACACGAGCACCTTGCGGTTCTTCTGCACGTGGCCCGCGCCGCGGCACGTGTCGCACGGCGTCTTCACCACGGAGCCGGCGCCGCTGCACTCCGGACAGGTCTGCGTGAACATCACGAAGCCGCGATGACTGGAGACCTGACCCGATCCGTTGCAGACGGTGCACTGCTTTCGCTTGGTGCCGGGCTTCGCGCCCTCTCCGTTGCACGTCTCGCACGTCGCTGGGGTGTGGAGCACGACCTCCCGCTTCACGCCGAGGAAGGCCTCACGCAGCGTGAGCCGCTGCTGCACGCGGACGTCCTGACCGCGCGCGGGGCCGCGGCGCTTTTGCCGGCCGCCCATGCCCGCGCCGCCCATCCCGAAGAACTCCGAGAAGACGTCCTGGAAGTGGGAGAAGATGTCGCCCCCGTTGAAGTCCGGCATCGACGCGCCGTCGACGCCGGCGAAGCCGAACTGGTCGTAGCGGGCTCGCTTCTCGTCGTCGGAGAGGACCTGGTAGGCCTCGTTCGCTTCCTTGAAGCGCGTCTCCGCTTCGTGGTTGCCGGGGTTGCGATCGGGGTGGTTCTTGAGCGCGGCCTGCTTGTACGCCTTCCGAAGATCGTCGGCGGAAGCGTCACGCGGGACACCCAGGACTTCGTAGTAGCAGCGTCTGTCGCTCATAGGGGGCGCAAGCGTCGTGCCAGCCTGCGGACCATAAGTCGCGGTTTTTTGCTGTCAACGCAAGGCAAACGTCGCGATCGCGGCCGCCACTGGGAGGACGGAGTCCGTTCCGCGAAGGCGGAGCCCCGCCTCGCGGGGCGGAGTCCGCAGCGGAACGGACGCAGTCCTCGACGTTGCACCTGAGGAGCTTTGGTCACGCGCCGAGCGGCGCGCGATGGTGTCTCAGGAAATTGAGACGATCACTGACCGCGGCGCTGGAAGGCCGGCGTGTCCCAGTCCGCGTCGAGCGGCGGAACGAAGCTCTGGCGCTCGCGACCGGCGCCGGCGGGCGACGCGATCGCCGCCTGCGCAGAGGCCGGGACCGCGGGGCGACGCGCGGAGTACGCGAGGTCCTCCGAACGACCGCCGCGCTGCGACGTCGCCGGAGCGGACTTCTCGCGCGCGGGCGCGGGCGCCGGGATCTGCGAGATGAGCGGCTGCGGACGGGTCGCCTGCGCGGGCGCCGACGCCATGTCCACGGCGCGATCGAAGCCGGTCGCGATGACCGTGACCTTGATCATCTCGCCCATGTTCTCGTCGATCGTCGCGCCGAAGATGATGTTGGCGTCCTCGTGCGCCTGCTCCTGCACGAGCGACGCGGCCTCCTCGATCTCCTTCATGCGCATGTCGGGGCCGCCGACGATGTTGATCAGGACGCCGGTGGCGCCGTCGACCGAGATGTCGTCGAGGAGCGGCGACGAGATCGCCTGCTCGGCCGCGAGGCGCGCGCGCCCCTGGCCCTTCGCGCAGCCCGTGCCCATGAGCGCGCGGCCCATGTTGCTCATGACCGTCTTCACGTCGGCGAAGTCGACGTTCACGATCCCGCTCTGCGTGATGAGATCGCTGATGCCCTTGATCGCCTGGTAGAGCACCTCGTCCGCCTTGCGGAACGCCTCGACGAACGAGAGGTCCTCGTCGCCCAGCGTGAGGAGCTTCTGGTTCGGGATCGTGATGAGCGTGTCGACGTGCTCGCTCAGCATCTGAAGGCCGATGTCGGCGCGGCGCGAGCGCTGCTTGCCCTCGAAGAAGAAGGGCTTGGTCACGACGCCGACCGTCAGGCATCCCTCTTCGCGAGCGAGCTGCGCGATCACGGGGGCCGCGCCGGTGCCGGTGCCGCCGCCCATGCCCGCCGTCACGAACACCATGTCGGCGCCCGCGATCATCTCCTTGATGCGCGTCACGTCCTCGAGCGCCGCCTTGCGGCCCTTCTCGGGATCCGCGCCGGCACCGAGGCCGCGCGTCACGTTGGCGCCGATGTGCAGCTTGGCCGGAGCTTGGTTCACTCCCAAGGCCTGCGCGTCGGTGTTGACGACGATGAACTCGACCCCTTCCAGGCCGAAGTTGATCATCGTGTTCACGGCATTGCCGCCGGAGCCACCGCAGCCGATGACCTTGATCCGCGCGTCGTAACCGGTGTGTTCCTCGGCGAACTCAATAGAGAAACTCATCGATAGCCTCCCGGGTGCTACGAGGGCGGGTAAGTCCGCCGCGCCGTGTCCCGTTGGCCCCTCAGGGCCCTTGCCCCAGAGCTCCTCGCGTTCGTGTCAGCCTGGTCGATCTAGGCCGACGGCCGCATGACACCTGACAACGTTGGGCGCCTCTTCCCTTCGTCGTCGCGCGGAGAACTCTAGCTGCCAATAACTGCCACTCTCGTCAATCGCAAATTACAAAGCCAAAAGTCTCGTGCGAAACACAAAGGCGAATTTCAACTAGAAAGCCGCCCTAAGCCAATTCCAGAAGCCACCGTTCTTCGGCGGCGACACGATCTCGATCGCAGGCTCGCGCGCGGCGGGTGCACGCGACGGCTTGCGGATCTCCGAGCGCGGCTCGGACGCGGCGGATCGCTCACGTGCCTGCGCGAGCGCGTTCGCTCCGTACAACACGAGGCCCACGCCTGTCGCGTACTGCGGACCGGCGACGAGCTGCGTGATGCCCTTCACGCCGATCGGCACGCCGAGACGAACCGGCATCCCGAGGATCTCCTCGGCGAACTCGGTCATGCCTTCCATCAGCACGGCGCCGCCCGTGAGCACGACGCCCGCGGAGAGCTGCTCGAGCATGCCGGTGTCCTCGATGCGCTTGCGGAGCACCGCGAAGATCTCTTCGACGCGCGGCTCGATGATGTCGCTGAGCACGCGGCGCGCGGTCTTGCGCGGGAGGTGGCCGCCGACGCCGGGGACCTCGATCTCCTCGTCGTCGCTCACCATGCGGCCGAGCGCGCAGCCGCTGTTGCGCTTGAGGCGCTCGGCCTCGCCCATCGGCGTGCGCAGGCCCGCCGCGATGTCGGCCGTGACGTTGTTGCCGCCGACGGGGATCACGCTCGCGTGCGCGATGCCGCCGTCCACGTAGAGGAGCATGTCGGTCGTGCCGCCGCCGATGTCGATCACGGCGACGCCGATCTCTTTCTCGTCCTCGCTCAGCACGGCCTCGGCGCTCGCGAGCGGCTCCAGCACGACGTCCGCGACGGTGAGGCCGCAGCGCTCGGCGCAGCGCACCACGTTCTGCACGCAGCTCGTCGCCGCGGTGATCAGGTTCACCTTGGTGCCGAGGCGCACGCCGCTCATGCCGACCGGATCGCGGATGCCGTCCTGGTTGTCGACGACGTACTCGCGCGGGAGCACGTGGAGGATCTGGCGGTCCGCGTCGACCGGGATCGCGCGGGCTCCTTCGAGGACGCGATCGACGTCGGCGCGCTGCACCTCGCCGCCCGCGATCGCCGCGACGCCGTCGGAGGTCATGCAGCGGATGTGGCTGCCCGCGACGCCCGCGTAGACGGTGCGGATCTCGACGCCGGCCATGGTCTGCGCCGCCTCGATCGCCTCGGAGATGGAGCGCATCGTCCACTCGATGTTGGAGACGACGCCCTTCCGGAGGCCGCGGCACGGGACGTTGCCGACGCCGAGGATGGTGATCCCGTCGGAGTCGACCTCGCCCACCACCGCGAGCACTTTGGTGGTGCCGATGTCCAACCCGACGACGATCTCTGTCTGATCCGTGCGGCTCTTCATGGTCGTTTCTTAGGCTTCTCCGCGCGGCGCAGAGGCGCATCGCGAGGACGGGCCGGAAGCTGTCATAGGGCGACGCGGATGGACAAATTTGCGGCGCACGATCCTTGCGAACTTCTTATCGAAGACGGGATTTCCCGCGGAAATGTGGGGGGACGCGGGCCCTCTGCGCGGCGTCATTTCATCCTCACGACGACGCGCTCGGGGTGGGCGTTGTTGTCGAGGAAGACGACGGACGCGCTGGCCTTGCGGCGGGCCACCTCGTTGAGGACGCGCGCGGCCTGCTCGATCTTGTCGCGGTACGGCGGCTGGCCGAAGTGCAGGAGGATCGCTTCCTTGCCGATCGTCACGACGAGCGAGCCGTCGGTGTTCGTGTGCATCTCCTGGATCGGGTAGCGGCGCGCGATGCCGACCTTGTTGAGGTCCTCGGCGACGTCGAGCACGCGCTTGTTCGCGAGCACGACGCCGGCGCGATCCTTCGCGACCTGCTCGGGGAGCACGCCGGTGATCACCGGGAGATCCGTGGGGTCGTCGCCCTCCGCTTTCTTGAAGAGGTCGCCGTCGCGCGTGACGAGGTAGAGCTCGCCGCCGATCGTGCAGAGGGCCACGGCCTCGCGCTCGGCGACGACGATCTCGACGGTGCCGGGGAGGCTGCGGACGACCTTCGCCTTCTCGATCCAGGGGTCCGCGAGGATGCCGGCCTCGGCGCGCGCGGGGTCGACGGAGAAGATGTTCTTGCCGATGGAGACGCCCGCGAGCGTCGCGACCTCTTCGGCGGTGCGGCGCTGCGTGCCGTCGACGGTGACGCTGCGCACGGCGAAGCGGTGGCTCGTCGTGACGTAGCGGCGCGCGCCCCACGCGACGGCGACGGACGCGCTGAGCACCACGAGCACGCCCGCGAGGAGCTGGATCGTCGAGAAAAAGCGGCTCTTCGGCTTCTTCGTGTTCGGCGCGGGCGGGCGCACCGACTGCGAGACCGGGCCCGGCGGCGGCGAGTCCTCGGAGGCGAACGGATCCTGCGGCGCCTTGACGGCGGCCTTGCGCGCGCGCACCGCTCGGTTCTTCGGCGGCTCCTTCGCGGTCGGATCCACGTCGCGCTCCTTCACGTGGCGCTCCCGGGGCGGTGCGTCGAGTCCGCGATCGAGTCTTCGCTCGGGCGCGGCGCGGGGATCTGACCGCCCTTCGCTTCGAGGCGGGCCTTCAGCGAGCGCACGGACTGGTTGATGTCACCGGCGCCCTGCGCGATCACGATGTCGCCGGGGCGCACGAGCTTCTCCAGCACGTCCGGCAGCTCGTTCTTGTCGGGCACGTAGCGCGCGTCGTGGTGGCCGTGCTCGCGGATCGCCTGCACGAGGCGCTCCGACGTCGCGCCCGGGATCGGCGCCTCGCCCGCGGCGTACACGTCCGTGACGATGAGCACGTCCGCCTGGTTGAAGCACGACGTGAAGTCCTGGAAGAGGTCCTTCGTGCGCGTGTAGCGGTGCGGCTGGAACGCGACGACGATGCGGCGATCGTCCCCCGCGTAGGCGCGGCGCGCGGCGTCGAGCGTGGCGCGGATCTCGGCCGGGTGGTGGCCGTAGTCGTCGACCATCGTGACGCCCTCGACCTGGCCCACGATCGTGAAGCGGCGCGCGACGCCCTCGAACGATGCGAGCGCCTGCTTCGTGACGTCGAGCGGCACCTCGAGCTCGTCCGCGATCGCGATCGTCGCGAGGCAGTTGAGGACGTTGTGGGCGCCGGGCATGCGCACCGTGAAGCCGCCGAGCGGCTCGCCGCGCCGGTACGCGTTGAAGCTCGTCTCCAGGCCGCGGAAGTGGATGCCGCGCGCGCAGTAGTCGGCCTGCGGCGACACGCCGTACGTGACGTGGCGGCGCGGGACGTGCGGGAGGATGTCCTGCACCTGCGGGTGATCCAGGCACAGCACCGCGAGGCCGTAGAACGGGACGCCCGCCGCGAATTCGATGAACGCGCTCTTCAGCTTGTCGAGCGTGCCGTAGTGATCGAGGTGCTCCGGATCGATGTTGGTGACGACCGCGATCGTGGGCGTGAGGCGGAGGAACGAGCCGTCGCTCTCGTCCGCCTCTGCGACGAGCAGATCGCCCGCGCCGAGCCGCGCGTTCGAGCCGAGCGCCGCCATCTTGCCGCCGACGACGACCGTCGGATCGAGGCCCGCCGCGCGCAGCACCGTGGCCACGAGCGACGTGGTGGTGGTCTTGCCGTGCGAGCCGGCGATCGCGACGCCGTACTTCACGCGCATCAGCTCCGCGAGCATCTCCGCGCGGCCGATGACGGGCGTGCCGAGCGCGCGCGCCTCCATCAGCTCGGGGTTCGTGGGCTTGATCGCGCTGGAGTACACGACGACGTCGGCGCCGCGGACGTTCTCCGCGCGGTGGCCGAGATCGATGCGCACGCCGAGGCTCTCCAGCCTCCGCGTGGTGGAGCTCTCCTTGAGATCCGAGCCGGAGACGTCGAACTCGAGCGAGCGGAGGATCTCCGCGAGGCCGCTCATGCCGACGCCGCCGACGCCGACGAAGTGAACGTGACGAACGCGACCACGGAACATCAGGCGCTCTCCTCGACGATGCGGAGGACGCCGCCCTCACGCCGCGTGCGCTCCTGCTCCGAGGGCGACCGCGCGGAGGCGCCGTCCTTCACGAGCGAGAGCAGATCTTCTGCGATGTTGGCCGCAGCGTGCGGCTTGCCCAGCTTCGCGGCGGCCGCGGCCATGCGCGCGCGACGGGCCGGATCCGCGGCGAGCTGCGCGATCTTCGACGCGACCACCTCGGGCGACGCGTCGGCTTGACGGAGCGCGACCACCGCGCCCGCGTCCTCCAGCGACTTCGCGTTGCGGTACTGGTGATCGTCCGCCGCGAACGGGAACGGGATGAAGACGCCGGGACGACCGACCGCGCACAGCTCCGCGCACGAGGACGCGCCGCACCGCGCGACCACGAGATCCGCGTCCGCGAGGGCCTTCGCCACGTCGAAGATGAAGGGCGTCACGGTGACGCGATCCGCGACGCCGAGGTCGCGGTAACGAGCCTGCACGCCGTCGATCGAGTCCTTGCCGGTCTGGTGCAGCACGCGCACGTCGATGTCGGGGACGCGCTTCGTCGCGAGCGCGAACGCCTGCGGCAACGACTCGTTGAAGAAGCGCGCGCCGAGGCTGCCGCCGATCGCGAGGATCGAGAGCTTGCCGGGCGTGGGCGTGTACGGGGCCTCCGCGAACGCGCGCCGCAGCGGCACGCCCATGCGGCGGATCACGCTCGGTCGGAGGAAGCGCTCCGTCTCGGGGAAGGCCGTGTACGCGCGCTCCGCCATCGGCGACAGGAGCTTGTTCGTGAGGCCGAGCACGCTGTTCGGCTCCAGGATCGCGACGGGGACGCCGAGCGTGCGGGCCGCGAGCGCGATGGGTCCGCCCGCGTAGCCGCCGACCGAGAGGCACACCTTCGGATCCAGCTTCTTCACGAGGGCGCGCGCCTCGGGCAGCACCGCGAACGCGCGGCCGACGCCCTTCGCGAAGCCGGTCAAACCGCCGCCGCGCAAGGGAGCGACGTCGAGCAGCTCCAGGTGATCGCCGCGCTCGCCGCAGATGCGCTGCTCCATGCCCCGCGCGGTGCCGACGTAGACGACGCGGACGTCTTCACGCGTCGCGATAAGGGCGTCTCCGACCGCGACCATGGGGAAGACGTGGCCGCCGGTGCCGCCGCCGGCGATGAGGATCGTGGTCACCATGCTCCCTCCTCCGCGCTCGTGGCGACGACGGCGGACGCGCTGGGGAGCTTCGCGTCCTTCTTCTTTTCGGGCAGCTCGCGCGGGAGGCGCGGCCGGCTGATGTTGAGGAGGATCCCGACGGCCGCCGCGTTCACGACGAGCGAGGATCCGCCGTACGAGAGGAACGGGAGCGTCAGGCCCTTCGTGGGCAGGATCGCCATCGCGACGCACAGGTTCGTGAGCGCCTGCACGCCGAACAGCGTCGCGATCCCGAACGCGAGGAAGCTGCCGTAATCGTCGGGCGCGTTCCAGGCGATCTTCACGCCGCGCGCCACGATCACGAGGTAAATCGCGCACAGAGCGAGGATGCCGAGGAAGCCGAGCTCCTCGCCGATGATCGCGGAGATGAAGTCCGTGTGCGCCTCGGGCAGGTACAAGACCTGGAGGCCGCGCCCCACGCCGAGGCCGTGGATCCCGCCGGATCCGAAGCTCATCACCGACTGGAACGGCTGGTACGCGAGGTCGTTGCGGTTGCCTTCCATGTCGGCCCACGCGAGGTAGCGCGCGTAGCGGTACGCCGAGAAGCGCACGAGGCCGACCGCGCCGAAGCCCATCAGACCGACGAACGCGAGGATGTACGGGACGCGCGCGCCCGCGACGAACATCAGCGTGAACGTCAGGAACATGAGCACGACCGCGGAGCCGAAATCAGGCTGCTTCAGGCACAGAAGGCCGAGCACGCCGACCACCAGCAGGTGCGGGAGGAAGCCGACGGAGAAGCTCTTGATGCGCTCCGCCTTCTTCGAGAGCGAGTACGCGAGCCACACGACGACGCCGAGCTTCGCGACCTCCGCGGGCTGCACGTGCACCGGGCCGAGGTTGAGCCAGCGGTACGCGTTGCCCGCCTTGTGGCCGAAGCCGATGACGGTGAGCAGCAGCATGCCCGCGACGCCGAAGAGGATCGGGTACGTGAACGGGCGCAGGCGTCGGTAATCCATGCGGCTCGTGAGCCACATCACGACGAGCGCGACGGCCGCGTACACGGTCTGCTTCTTCAGGAAGAACTGCGCGTCGTGGTAGCGGACGGTCGCCTCGATGGCGCTCGCGCTGTAGACCATCACGACGCCGAACCCGATGAGCGCGATGATGATCGCGGCGAGGACGGGATCGACCGGACCGGCGACGCTCTCCTTGAGCAGCGCGGCCAGGCTTTGGACGGGCTTCGCCGCTTCCACCTCGGGGGCCTTGGGCTCCTCGGGCGCGGCGTGCCGGTTCCTCGGCAGGTTGTCGGGCAGTGCGGCCATTGGCTCCTACGAACACACCCGCGGCCGCTGGGCCAACTCTTGGACAGCCCTCGTGAAGGCGTCGCCGCGATCCTTGTAGTCGCGGAACATGTCGAAGCTGGAGCACGCCGGCGAGAGGAGCACCGCGTCCCCCGGCTGCGCGAGCGCGGAGGCCTTCGCGACGGCCTCATCCATGGACGCGGCGCGCTCGATCGGGAGCGCGCCCTTCGCAGCGTCGGCGATGCGATCGGCCGCCTCGCCGATCACCACGAGGCCTCGACCCTTGTCGCGGAGCGCGTCGACGAGCGGGCCGTACGATCCGAGCTTGTCGCGACCGCCCGCGATGAGGACCGCCTTGTCCTCCGCGAGCCCGCGCAGCGCCGCGACCGACGCGCCGACGTTGGTGCCCTTCGAGTCGTCGTAGTAGCGCACGCCCTTGATCTCACCGACGAGGATCGTGCGGTGGCCGAGGCCCTTGAACGATCCGAGCGCGTCCGCGATCGCCTCCGATGACGCGCCCATCACCGACGCGAGCGCGATGGAGGCGCACGCGTTCTCGATGTTGTGGCGGCCCGCGATCTGAAGGAGCGAAAGCGGGTAGCGCGCCTTGTGGATGCGGTCCTCGATGTGATCGCCCACGAGCGCGACGTCCGCCGCGGGATCGGTCGCGCTGAACGTCACGACGATCGCGGAGCCGCGCTTCGCTTGCTTGAGGACGATCGGATCGCCGGCGGGGATCACCGCGACGTCCGTCTCGGTCATGCGGTGGAACGGGTTGCCCTTCGCGTTCGCGTACGCGTCGAAGCTCGCGTACCGATCGAGGTGATCGTCCGTGATGTTGAGCAGCGCGTGTGCGCGCGCGTGCAGCGTGGGCACGCGCTCGGCCTGGAAGCTCGAGATCTCGAGCACGAGCACGTCCCACGGCTCGTCCACGACCTCCGCGAGCGGCTGCCCGAAGTTGCCGCCGATGAACGCCTTCTTGCCCGCGCGCTTCAGCATCTCGAACGTGAGCGCGGTCGTGGTGCTCTTGCCGTTCGTGCCGCCGACGAGGACGATCGGCGCCGTCACGAAGCGCGACGCGAGCTCCATCTCGCCGATCACCTCGCGCCCCGCGATCCCGAGGCCGGTCATCTCGAACGCGTCGAGCGCCGCGAAGCTCGGCACGCCCGGCGAGATCACGACGAAGTCCGCGTTCGCGAAGTCCGCGTGGTGGTGACCGCCCGGCACGATCGTCGCGCCCAGCTTCTCGAGGGCGCGCGCGTCCTCCGACCACCTCTCGATCGGCGCCGCGTCGTTCGCGATCACCGAGCGCCGCGCTGGAGGAGGAGCTTCGCCGCCGCGACGCCGCTGCGCCCGAGCCCGATGACGATCGCCGTCTTGTCCTTGACCTGCATGATGGTTCGCTCTCTTCGCTCTCAGCGGAGCTTCATGGACGCGAGCGACACGAGCGCGAGCAGGATCGAGATGATCCAGAAGCGCACGATGATCTTCGGCTCGGCCCACCCCTTCTTCTCGTAGTGGTGATGGATCGGCGCCATGAGGAAGATGCGCTTCCCGGTGAGCTTGAAGCTCACGACCTGCGTGATCACGCTCGCCGTTTCGATGAAGAAGATGCCGCCGAGCAGCACGCTCAGGAGCTCGTTCTTCGTGAAGATCGCGAGCATCCCGAGGCCGCCGCCGAGCGCGAGCGCGCCCAGATCCCCCATGAACACTTGGGCTGGGTACGTGTTGTACCAAAGGAACCCTATGCCCGCGCCGATGACGGCCCCGCAGTACACGGCGAGCTCACCGGCGGACTGGATCTTCGGGATGTCGAGGTACGCGGCGAGCGAGAAGCCCGCGATCGCGGCGCCCGCGATGTACGCGAGGATCAGGTAGGTGCCCGCGTTGATCATGACCGGGCCGATCGCCAGCCCGTCGAGGCCGTCCGTGAGGTTCACCGCGTTCGACGTCGCGACGAGCACGAACACCGCGAACGGCACGTAGAACCACAGCGGCAGATCCGGCGAGAACTTCGAGAACGCGACGAACGGGATCGCGAGCCGCGTGCGGATGAGCGCCCAGTCCGGCGGCATGCCCTTCGGCGAGAGGAACGTGTACGAGATCGCCGCGCCGCCGATCAGAGTCTGCCCGATCAGCTTGTAGCGACCCGGGAGACCGCCCGTATTCTTGCGCTTGATCTTGAGGTAATCGTCCAGGTACCCGATGACGCCGTAGCCCGCGGTGACGGCCGTCGTCGAGAGGACGAACGGGTTCCGGAGATCGGCCCACAGCACCGTCGGCAGGAGCAGCGACAGCAGGATGAGCGCGCCGCCCATCGTCGGCGTGCCGGCCTTCACGTGGTGCGTCGCGGGGCCCTCCGTGCGGACGACCTGGCCGATCTGCTTTCGCTTCAGCTCGCGGATGAACCACGGCGCGAGCACGAACGACAGCAGCATCGCCGTGATCGTCGACATGATCGTGCGGAACGGGATGTACCGCAGCACGTTCAGCCACGAGAGCCACGAGTAGTGGAACTTGAGGGGATAAAAGAGCTCGTAGATCAAGCGCGCCCCTCGCCTCTTTCTGCGTGGTCGTGGTTGCTTCCGAAATGGCTCGCGAGCGCGCGCACGACGGCGTCGGTGCCGATGCCGCGCGAGCCCTTCACGAGGACGAGATCGCCGGGGCGGACATGCTCGCGCGCGAGCGAAGCGGCGTCCTCCGCGGTCTTCGTGAGCATGTTGACGGTGGCGCTCTCCATGAGGGGCCGCACATACCGCACCGCGAACGTGCCGACGCCGATCACCAGCGCGGCCGCGCTCTCCTTCGCGGCGCGGCCCACCTGATCGTGACCGTCCTCCGTCGCCGTCCCGAGCTCGCGCATGTCCCCGAGCACGAGCACGAGCCTCCGGCCCTGCGCCCGCGCGATCTCCGAGGCGGCGCGGATGGACGCGCGCATCGACGCCGGGTTCGCGTTGTAGCTGTCGTCGATCACCGCGACGTTTCGCCCCACGATCATCGGCACCAGGCGACCCGCGCCGCCGCCGACCTCGCACGTCGCGAAGGCCTCGTTCACGAGCGCCGCGTCGAGGGGACCGCTGCCGCTCGCGCGGGCCGCGGCGATCGCAGCCGCGCACGCGAGCGCGCCGGCCTCGCCGAGCAGCGGCGTCACCACCTCCACATCCGCCTGACCGGCGACACGGATCTGCAAACGGCTTCGATCCAAGCCCTCCGGAGCGCGCGACACGATCCGTACGGCCGCGTCCTCGCCTGTCCCGTAGAGCGTCTTCGTCCTCGCGGGGGACGTCGCGATCCGCGCCCGGACCAGCGCGTTGTCGCCGTTGCCGATCGCCTCGCCGTCCTCCCGCAGCGCGCGGAACAGAGCGGCCTTCTCGTGCGCGACGCCCTCGAGCGAGCCGAGCTCCTCGATGTGCGCCTCCGCGACGAGCGTGATCAGGCCGACGTCCGGCTCCACGAGACCCGCGAGCGCCTCGATCTCTCCGGGCCGGTTCGTGCCGATCTCGAAGATCGCGTAGCGGTGCTCGGGCCCGAGTCCGAACGCGACCATCGGCGCGCCGACCAGGTTGTTGAGGTTGCCCTTCGTCGCGTGCACCTCGCCCGGGTGCAGCCGTTCGAGGAGCGCCTGCGTCGCCACGCGCGTCGTCGTCTTGCCGGCGGATCCGGTGATCGCGATCGTCCACCGCGTCCCGCCGAGCGCCCGCCACGCGCGGAGGTGAGCCCGACCGAGCGCCCGCAGCGCCTCCAGCGTCGACCGCACGCGCACGATCGCCGCGCCGGGGATCGCCTCCACGTCGCGCTCCACGACGAGCACCTTCGCGCCCGCGTTCACCGCTTTTTCGAGGTGATCGTGCGCGTCGTACGTCTCCCCGCGGAGCGCCACGAAGAGCGCGCCCGGCCCCACCTGCCGCGTGTCCGTCGACACCTCGGTCGTGCGGTCCGCCTCGCCCGCAGCGACGGATCCAGCCGTCGCGTCGAGGATCTCGCGCAGCGTGAAGGCCGCGCGGTTCTTCGGGATCGCCGTCGCCATCAGCGAGCGTCCTTTCGCGTCGCCCCGTCACGCGCAGCGCGCCGCATCGCGAGCGCCCGCCGCGCCTCGTCGCGATCATCGAACGCGATCGTCCGAGATCCGAGGATCTGATACGGCTCGTGCCCCTTCCCCGCGAGGAGCACCACGTCACCCGGCTGCGCCTCCAGGATCGCCCGCTCGATCGCGCGGCGACGGTCCATCTCCACGATCGGCGTCGCGCCGGCCGCCCGCACGCCCGGCAGGATCGCGTCCACGATCGCCTGCGGATCCTCGGAGCGCGGGTTGTCGTTCGTCACGATGGCCACGTCCGCGAGCCGCCCCGTCACCTCGCCCATCACCGGGCGCTTCTTCGGATCGCGATCGCCGCCGCACCCGAACACGCACACCACGCGCGAAGGCGCCCCGTCCTTCCGCCGCGCGAACGCCCGCACGCTGTGGAGCACCCGCTCCAGCGCGTCGGGCGTGTGCGCGTAGTCCACGAGCGCGACCACGTCGTCCGCGGCCGGATCGTCGCAGCGCTCCAGCCTTCCGGCGACCACCACGTTCTCCGAGAGCGCCGCCGCGGCGTCGTGCACGTCGAGATCGAGCAGGTACGCGATCGAAAGCGCGCACAGGAGGTTCGACACGTTGTGCGCGCCGATGAGAGGCGACCGCACCGTGACCACGCCGCCCGGCGTCCGCGCGCGCATCGTGATCCCGGACGCGTCGAAGCTCAGCGTCTCGGGCGCGACCTCCACGTCGCTGGCGGCGTCCGTGCGAGCCGAGTACCGCGCGAGGATCGCAGCCTCCGGCAGCTTGTGCTTCGCCACCTTCTCCGCGAGCCGCACGCCGAACGGGTCGTCCACGTTCACGGCGGACGCGCCCGGCGACAGATCCAGGAACAGCCGCTCCTTCGCCGCCGCGTAGGCGTCCATCGTGCCGTGATAGTCGAGGTGATCGTGCGTGAGGTTCGTGAACGCCGCGACGCGGAACCGCACCGCGTCCGCGCGCGCCGCTGCGAGCGCGATCGACGACACCTCCATCACGATGTGCGACGCGCCCCGATCCCGCATCGTGGCCGCCATCCGCGCCAGCTCGTCGGCCTCGGGGCTCGTGTGCGTCGACGGCTGCGACAGGTCCTCGAAGCGGTACCCGAGCGTGCCGACGACGCCCGGCCGACCGCCGGCCCCTTGGATCGCCGCGGCCGTGAGGTAGCTCGTCGTCGTCTTCCCGTTCGTGCCGGTGATGCCGACCACCTCGAGCGAGAACGTCGGGTGCCCGTACACCGCCGCCGAAGCGAACGCGATCGCGCGCGGCACGTCTTCGGCCTCGACGCGGGCCGCGCCTTCGAACGCCGCGGCGCTGCCCTTCTTCACGAGGATCGCGGCCGCGCCACGCTGGATCGCAGCCGAAATGAAGGCCTCTCCGTTCGCCTTCTCCCCGGCCCGCGCGACGAACAGATCCCCTTGCCCGACGCGCCGCGAGTCCTGACGGACGCCGCGCACCACGAGATCCGGCGACCCGCTCACGAGCACGCCGCCGGGCACCTCGTGCACGACGTCCGCGAGGCGCGCGCCGATCTGCCCCGAAGGCGGCGGATCTCCGCGTTGCGCCAAGATCTGGGCTGCGCGCTCGGAGGTCATGCCGGCGGCTCGAACACGAGGCGAACGGTGGCGCCCTTCGGCAGCACGGTGCCCGCGGGCGGCTCTTGCCGCGACACGCGGCCGGTGCCCTCCACCTGCGGCGCGAGCCCGAGCGACTTCGCGCTCTTGATCGCCTCGCGAATGGGGAACCCTTGGAAGTCCGGCAGCCGCACCTCACCGCCCTTGAGCGGCGCCGACGGCGTCACCACCGCCTGCGCGGGGGCCTTCTCTTCGTTCATCACCTGGTACGCGTTCGTGGCCTGATCGCCGCCGGTCCGCGCCACGTTGGACAGCTCCGACAGCTTCACCGGCTCGGTGCCCTTCGGCATCACGCCGAGGTACCGCAGCGCCATCTCGCCGACGCGACGGAACACCGGCGCCGCGACCGAACCGCCCGCGTACGCGCCGCCCATCGGCTCGTCGAGCACGACCGCGATCACGAGCCGCGGCTTCTCCGCCGGCACGAACCCGAGGAACGACGCGACGTAGTGCGTGTCGGTGTACTTCCCCGTCGCCGGATCGATCTTCTGCGCGGTGCCCGTCTTTCCGGCCACCTTGAAGCCGGGGATCGCCGCCTCCACGCCGGTGCCTTCGCCCTCCGTGACGGACACGAGCATCTCGCTGACGAGCTTCGCCACGTGCGCGGGCACCGCATCGCGCCGCACGCGCGGGGCCGCATCCACGAGCGGCTGACCCGTCGCGTCGGTGGTGCGCTTCACGAGGATCGGCTCCAGCAGCCGCCCGTTGTTCGCGACCGCCGCCATCCCCATCGCGAGCTGCAGCGCCGTCACGCCGATACCTTGACCGAACGCGGCCGACGCGGTCTCGACCTGCACCCACGGACGCTTCGCGGGCCGCAGCACGCCCACCGTCTCGCCGGGGAACGGGATGCCGGTCGCGTCGCCGAAGCCGAAGCGCCGGTACGTCTCGTAGAGCTTCTCTTCCCCCATCCCGAGCGCGATCTTCGCGGCGCCGATGTTGGACGACACGGTCAGGATCTGCGTGGGCGTGAGCCACTTCGAGATGTGCGTGTCGTGGATGGTGATGTTGTCGATCGCCATGTTCCCCTCCTCGCAGTAGATCGGCTGCGTGGGGTTCAGCGAGCGGTTGGCGAGCGCGCCGGAGACGGTGAACACCTTCATCGTCGAGCCGGGCTCGAAGCGATCGACGACCGCGTGGTTGCGCCTGTTTTCAGGCGGCGCCGCGCCGTAGTCGTTCGGGTTGTAGCCGGGGCCGCTGGCCATCGCGAGGATCTCCCCGCTCGTCGGATCCACGACGACGAGCGATCCGCTGACCGCCTCGTACGTCTTCAGCGCGTTCTCGAGCTCGCGCTCCGCGGTGAACTGAATGGCCTTGTCGATCGTGAGGTACACGTTGTGGCCCGCGAGCGCCTGCTCGTCGTCCACGCCTTCGGAGAAGATGAGGCGCCCCGATCGATCGCGCAGCCCGCGCAGCTCCGACGCGTGCCCCTTCAGCTCGTTCTCCAGCGACAGCTCCAGCCCTTCGCGCCCTTCGCCGTCCGGCGAGACGAAGCCGAGCACGGTGCCGAGCAGCTCGCGGTTCGGATAGAAGCGGTGCCCCTCGCCTTCGATCGTGAGCCCGCGCACCGGATACCGCTGCGAGCGATCGCCGAGCGCGCGCACCGCGAGGACCTCGTCGTTCGACACGCGGCGCTTCAGCCACATGAACCGGCGGCGGCGCTGCAGCTTGTCGAGCACCTCCTCCACCGGCATGTGCAGCGCCTCCGCGATGCGCTCCGAGTTCCGTTGCAGCGCGGGCCCCACGTACTTCTCGTCGAGGCCGCGGAGCATCTCCACCGCGTCCACCGAAATGCTCGGCACCTCGACGCTCTCCGCGAGCGGCGCGCCGTTGCGATCGTAGATGGTGCCGCGCTTCGGCTGCACGTGCAGGCGGCGCTGGCGTTGACGCTCCGCGAGATCGAGCCACGCGTCGCCGTCGGAGACCTGGATGTTATACGCG
>JAXLYM010000035.1:0-70035 GCA_046351455.1 Polyangiaceae bacterium | reverse complement strand
CGGGGGCATGGGCTCGGTGTGGGTCGCGCACAACACGGCGCTCGACGTCGACGTCGCGGTCAAGCTGATGCGGCGCGATCGCGCCACGCCGGAGGCCGCCGCGCGCTTCACGACGGAGGCGCGCGCCGCGGCCCGCCTCGGGCACTCGTCGATCGTGCGCGTGTTCGACTTCGGCGAGACGACGCGCGGCGATCCGTTCATCGTGATGGAGCTGCTCCACGGCGAGTCGCTCGGCGCGCTCCTCCAGCGCAAGAAGAAGCTGGCGCCGACGATCGCGGTGCAGACGCTGCTGCCCGTCGCGCACGCGCTCGCGGCCGCGCACGCGAAGGGGATCGTCCACCGCGATCTGAAGCCCGACAACATCCTCCTCGCGAAGGACGAGACCGGCGTCGTCACGCCGAAGGTCGTCGATTTCGGCATCGCGAAGCTCGTGTCGGCGGACGCGGATCGGCACTTCACGATCGCAGGCGAGGTGCTCGGCAGCCCGGATTACATGTCACCGGAGCAGGCGCGCGGCGAAGAGGACATCGATCACCGCTCGGACATCTGGACGTTCACGGTGCTGCTCTACGAGGCGATCGTGGGGCGGCGCCCGTTCGACGGGCCGAACTACAACGCGCTGCTCGCGTCCATCATCGCGTCGCGCCCGACGCCGATCACCGAGCTCGGCGTGAACGATCCCGCGCTGTGGTCGATCCTGGAGAAGGGCCTCTCGAAGGAGCGCGACGGTCGCTGGCAGAGCGTGCGCGAGATGGGCATGGAGCTCGCGCGGTGGGCCCTCGATCACGGCGCGGAGACGGATCTGGTCGGCACGTCGCTCGCGGCGCAGTGGCTGGAGCCGACGCGCAAGCGCCTCTTCACGGTCGCGGGCTCGCAGCCCACGGGCGCGTCCGACTCGGGCGCCGCGGCGATTCCGGCGATCCCGAAGCCGCCGCCGCTCGGCGGTCTGGCCGCGGAGGTGCCGAGCCCGCCCGCGCCCGCGACGTCGAACACGATGCCGCCGTTCGCGAGGCGTCGCCGCGCGTGGATGTTGTTGCCGGTGGTCGTGCTGCTCGCGCTCGCGGCGTACGGCGTGGTTCAGTCCGGCGCGCTCGAAGGATCGCAGGTCTCGCCGGCCTCCGACCCGACCGCGCCCGCGACGGCGTCCGCCTCGGGAGCACCGACGGACACGCCGACGGCGACGGCGAGCGAAGCGCCCGCGACGACCGGCACCGCCGCGAAGCCCGCGACGAGCGCCAAAGGCCGCCCCACCGCGACGCCGACCACGACCGTCAAGCCGCGCGCGCCGCAGGTCAAAGGCAACATCAAATTCTAGAGCGCCCCGTTTCCGCTTGTCCGAAGCGCTCTATCCCCTGGTTTGAGATCGCGGAGTGGTGCCCACCCCCAGCCGACCGAAGGGCGGCTGGGGGTGGGCATCGCTTTTGTGCGCTGCTCTGCGCCGCTCGATCGCCGCTTCAGGGCGACATCGGGCCGGTGCGGTTCAACCGGAGCTGCGCGAGCTCCATCGTCTGGCGGCACTCTTCGTTGCGGTAGAGGTACGCGCGCTGGCAGTCGTCGCGGCGGATGGCGCGGGCGCGATCGAGGAGCACGCGGTACGCGACGTCGAGCACCATGTCGGCCTCTTGCGTGGCGCCCGCGAGGAGCAGCGTCTGCACCAGCGTGAGGCGGATGTACTCCTCCCACTCCTCCACCGGGCCCGCGGACGCGCGCCGATATGCGTCGCGCGCGGCGTCGATCGCGGCGTTCAGATCGCGGCGCGCGAGCTGCACGCACGCGTACGCGAAGCTCGCGTTGATCTGGAGCGACGGCACCTGGCGCGTCTCTTCCAGCAGGTAGCGCGCGAGCTGGAGCGCCGCGCCGAGATCGCCGGGGGCGCCGCGCCACACGAGGAACACCGTCTCGTAGACGCGCGCGTTGATGCGGAGCCGCGCGGCCTTGCACTCGTCCGCGATGCGCGCCGCCTCGCGCTGGTACTCGATGCCTTCGTCGATCTGGCCGAGGCGCGCGCACGACATGCCGCCGTTGTGGAGCGCGAACGCCTCCAGGATGCGCATGCGGCGAGCGCGCGCGTCGCTCAGCGCGTGATCGGCCATCTGCTGCGCCTCCTCGAACATGCCGGTGTGGTTGAGGAGCGAGCACGTGTTGAGGCGCGCGCGCGTCGCGTTCGTGAGGTCGCCGATCGCCTCGGCCGCGGGGATGAGGGAGGTGCCGGTCGCGATGCCCTCCGCGATGTCGCCGACGGACAAGAGCGCGAACAACCGCGCGTCCATCGCGCGGACGAGGACCTCCGCCGCGCCGCACGATTTGGCGGCCTCCACCGCTTGATCCGCGACGCGCAGGGCCTCCGTGGGCATCGAGAGATCGACGAGGCCGCGCACGCGCACCGCGAGCAAGGACGCGCGGATCGGCGCCGAGAGGTGCGTTCCGAATTCGGGACGGAGCGCCCACGCCGCGCGCGAGTCGCCGTCGGCGCTGCGGCCCGATTCGATGAGCGCGCCCGCCGCGAGGCGCTGCGCTTCGCCCCAGAGATCCGAGCCCTGCGCGGCGATCACCGCGGCCTGCTCCGACGCGTCCACCGCCTCCGACAAGCGGCCGAGCCACGCGGTCACCTGCGCCCGCGCGATGAGGAGCTGCGCGCGCACGACGCCCTCCGCGCCGCACGCGAGGCCGCGATCCGCCAGATCCAGCGCCGTTTCGAGCTGCGCGCCGTTCTGGTACGCCTGCCGCGTCGCCGCCGCGTAGAGGTCGACCGCGCGCGCGAGATCGCCGCCGGCGTCCGCGTGACGCGCGATGAGGCCGAGATCGACGTCGCCCACCGATTCGAGCCAGGCGCCGGCCGCGAGGTGCATCTCGGCGCGATCCTCGTCCAGCACGGAGGCGTACGCGGCCTCCCGCACGAGGGCCTGGCGGAAGATCCACTCGTCCTGCTCCGCGATGCGCGACTGGGGCTGGCGCGTGATGATCTCGGCGCGCTCCAGCTCCTGGAGATCCTGCTCGACGTCGCGATCGAGGAGCGCGCGCACGCCGCCCGTCCAGAACACCTGGCCGAACACCGCCGCCGCTCGCAGCGCGCGCCGCATCTCCGGCGACATGCGATCGAGGCGGAGCTGCACGACGGCCTGCACCGTGAGCGGCAGCTCGTCGCGCCCCTCGGCCGCGCAGCGGATCAGCTCCTCCAGGAACAGCGCGTTGCCCGCGGCGCGGCTCACGATGCTCGCGCGGAGGCTCGACTCGGCGCCGGGGAGCGCCGCCGACACGAGCCTGTCGGACGCGACCGGCGAGAGCGGCGCCAGCGTGAGGCGCGTCACGTTGCGGCGATCCCACAGGCCCGGCTGCCGCGCGAGCAGCTCCGGCCGCGCGAACGCGAACACCGCAAAACGAAGGTCCTGGCAGCCGAGCAGCCAGTCGACGAGGTCCAGCGTCGTGTCGTCGGCCCAGTGGGTGTCCTCGATCACGAGCATCTGCGGCGCGATGTCCGCCTGCGCGCGGATGAACGCCTCCAGCGCCATCTGGAGCCGCGACTGCATGAGCTGCGCGCTCGCCCGCGCGGCCCGCAGCGGCTCGTCGTACTGATCCGGGAACGGCACGCCGACCAGCTCGCCCAGGAACGCCGACAGGAAGCGCAGCGTGCGCGGCATCCGCTGCGCGACGTGGTGCTTCACCTTGTGGATCTGCTCGTCGATGTGCTCGCCGTCGTGGATGCCCATGAGGCCGCGCAGCGAGCGCCCGAGGGCCGAGAGGCTGCCGCCGCGCGACATCGGATCGCCGCGGCACACGAGCACGCTCGGCCGGTACGACGCCATCTCCACGCGCTGGAGCAGCTCGATGCGCACGCGGCTCTTGCCGATGCCCGCGGCCCCGGTGATGAGCGCGGCGCGCGGCGTCCCGTCCTCCACGAGCTCCGCGTAGATCCCTTGCAGCAGCGCGATCTCTTTCTCGCGGCCGACGGTCGGCGTGGGGCGGCCGAGCAAGAGCCGCGCGCCCGCCGCCTGCGCGTCCTCGCGGAGGAGCTGACCGCCCAGGCTGTCGAAGTGGATGACGAAGCGGCCTTCGAGGATCGCCGCCGCGTGCTCGTCGATGCGCGGCGATCCGGGGTGCGTCGCTTCGAGCTGGCGCGCGGCGCGTTCGAGGGCCTCTCCGGCGAGGTTCGCGCGGCCGAGGATCGCGCGGCCGACGGCGACCGCGACGCGCGCCGTCGGGATGCCGTGCGCCACGATCAACGCCGCGCGCGCCGCTCGCAGCGCCTCGTCGCCGGTGGAGCGCTCCACGCCGATCACCGCGACCATCTGACCGCCGACGAGCGGCTCGAACCGAACGTCGTCGCCGAGCGTCTCGCGGACGTGGTGCTCGGTGTACGCGTCCGGCGCGGCGCCGTTGAGATCGTAGAGGAGCACCGCCACGACGCGGCGCTCGCTGGTGCCGGCGCGCGCGCGGGTCCCCTCCGGCGGCGTCACCGTGCCGTGGCGCGAATCCGGCACGGCGGTGCGGATCGCGGAGGCCGATCGATCGGTCGCGGGCGGGTCGTTGTTGAGCTGCCCCACGCGCGCGAGGGCCCGCGCGAGCTCGCCGCCGTTCTCGAAGCGCTCGTCCTTGGGGCGCGCGATCGAGCGCAAGATGACCTGCGCCAGAGCCTCCGGCACGTCGAACCGGATCGACGTCGGGTCCGGCGGATCCTCCAGCACGAGGCGGCCGAGCAGCGCGATCACGTGCTCCGTCTCGAACACGTTGCGCCCGGTCACGAGCCGGAACAGCGCGGCGCCCAGCGAGTACACGTCGGCGCGCGCGTCGATCCCCTCCCCGCGGGCCTGCTCGGGGGCCATGAAATGCGGGGTGCCGATGATGGTGCCGCGCTCGGTCTGGTACTCGTCCGGCACGGCGGGCTTCACGACGCCGAAGTCGATCAGCTTGACGCTCGTGCCCTTGCCGCGGACGAGGAAGATGTTGGAGAGCTTCAGATCGCGGTGAACGACGCCGCGCGCGTGGACGGCGGCCATCGCCGCGGCGCTGCGGCGCACGACCTCGACCGCGTCGCGCATGCCGAGCGGGGCGCGCCGTTGACGCTGCGCGAGGTCCTCGCCGTCGAGCCACTCCATCGCGAAGAAGAGGCGCCCGTCGTCCCAGGTGCCGTGCGCGATGTACTGCACGATGTTGGGGTGGCGCAGGTCCTGGAGGATCGCGATCTCGCGCTGGAACCGCACGCGCTCGGCCGGAGAGCACGTGGGCCGGAGGAGCTTCACCGCGACGGGCTGGCCGGTCTCCTGGTCGATCCCACGATACACGTCGCCCATCCCTCCGCCGCCGGCGCGGGCTTCCAGGACGAACCGTTCGTTGGGGGAGTGGAGCTCCGAGAGCACCGCGAGCAGAGGCTACGCGAAGAGCGCTGAAAATAGCCAGTTCTGAGTTGCAGAGACGGGAGCCCGTCAGAACGCCGTGTACCCGAGGTAGAGGGCCGGGGCCGCGACGAAGTCGCTGACGTTGATCGAGCCGCCCGCTCCGCTCGTGCCCGCGTTCGCCTTCTCCAGCACCACGGCGCCCTTGTAGAGGCCGATGTCCAGGCCGATCGTGAGCGCCTTCCGCCGGGAGCCCTCGCCTTCGCCGATCACCGGGTTCACCGCGAAGCGCAGGCGCGCGCCGTAGAGCGCTCCGGCGCTGACGCCGACCTCCACGTTGTCCGGGCCCGCCTTGCCGCCGAGCGCGATGAAGGCCGAGGCCTCGGGGCCGACGCCCGCCGTCAGCAGGCCGTCCATGAACGTGTAGTCGAAGATCGCCGCGGAGCCGACGCGGAAGCCGCCGAGGTTGCCGAAGAGGATGTCGAAGTTCGGGAGAAAGTACACGCCGTAGTGGTTGTTGATCTGGACGCCGACGCTGCCCTGGAGGCCCGCCATCCCGAGGTTGAACATGCTCGGCACCAGGAGGCCGCCGCCGGAGAGCGCGATGCCGCCGCGCATGCGGACGCGATCTCGCTTCTCGGGCTTGGGCGCGGCGCCGGGATCACCGGGGGGCGCGTAGTAGGTGCCCGCGGGGGCCGCCGTCGTGGTGGGGGCCGGCGCAGGATCCGCGGGGGCCTCCTGCGCAGAGGCGGCCGTCGCCGCCAGAGAGGCCACGAGCACCGACGAGAGAGCCAGCCCAATCGAGGTCAATCGCAAGCTCACAAATGGCTCCTTTGGAAGGGAGTTGAACGCGACGCTTTGGTCGTCCAAGACATGGGCCCACGGCGCGTCTCGCGCCGCCGCCACGTCGAGGTGCGTGGCGAGCCAGCACACTGCGTGCCGCGAGGAATCATCGTGCACAGGCACCCGCGGTGTCTCCTTGTGGCCGGAAGTTCACAGGAAGAGGACCGCGCCTGTGCACGCCTCCGGGCCGGTGCGGCGATCTATGCTCGCGCACCATGCGTGTTCTATTCGATGACGCGGCGATTCATGTCTGGGCGCCCGCGGGGCACTTCACCGTCGACGGGGACGGCGCCGTCCGTTGGCACACGCCGGACGATCCGCTGCGGGATCACGCGTCGCGGCTCGACGACGAGGTGCGCGTGTCGCGCTCGGTGGATCCTGCGGTGCTCGCGGCGTTCGGCGACGCGCTGATCGACGCGGCGGTGCTCTCGGAGGGCGAGCTCGCGGTCGTGCTCGCCGGGCAGCCGCCGGTGCTCCGCGTGTTCGAGGCGCCGGGCGGGGCGCTCCTCTTCGAGCTGCCGCTCACGGCGGAGGGGACGCGCGCGCCGGGGTTCGAGCGCGAGCGGTTCTCGGATTCGCCGCATTTCGAAGGCTTCTCGAAGCGGAGCATCCGCCTCTTCGACTCGCCGCACGGGCTCGTGGTGGCCGCGAACGAGAGCGGGCACGTGGCGCACGTGTCGCTGGAGAAGAGGCATTTCGGCCTCGTGATCCGCACGCCCGCGGAGCCGGAGCACGACGTCTCCGGGCGCCTCACCGACGCGGGGATGCTCGTCGCGATCGTCTTCAATCACCGGCACATCGCGCTCCGGCACTTCGACGACGGCGGCGAGCTCACGGGCGCGTGGCCCGAGACGGAGGACGACGTGCGGTGGGGCACGCCGCCGCCCGTGGTCGTGGGCGATCGCGTGATCGCGTACAGCGACGAGGGGCCGCACGCGCGGTCGCTCCACGTGCTCACGCTGCCGGATCTCGCGGAGGACGCGTACCATCGGCTGCCGGACTGGCCGACGGACAGCGCGCTCTCCGCGGACGGCGGGCGGTTCGCGTTCCTCTCGGCGAGCACGCTCACGGTGGGTCACATGGACGGCGAGCAGATCGTGTGCACGTCGCGCGATCTCGGAGAAATGCGGCCGAAGCAGCGCGGGCCCGGCGGACTCCCAGGCGCGGCGACGGACGACGGAAAGGGCGCGCGGCGCTGGTTCGACGAGGGCCTGGAGCTCGTGACGGTGCGCCGCGGGGTGCCGCTCGTGCAGTCGCAGACGGATCGCAACCTCACGTGGCTGCGCGACGACGGATCGCGCGAGGAGGTCGTGCCCGCGGACCGCGGCGTCAAAGACTTCTTCGGCCGCGCGAACCGCGTGACGGCGCCGGATGTGCTCGACGCGCGCGACGGGGCGCTCTTGATCGGCGGGGCCCGGCCGCGGATCGTGGACCTCGCGACGGGCGGCGCGCGGCCCGCGGATCTGAGCCTTCCGGACGAGATCGAGGATCCGCGTCTCCTCGCGGCGCGGCTGCTCGGCGACGGCGTGTTCCGGTGCCACGAGGTGCGGATCCGCGACGTCGACTGGAGGGTGTATTCGTACTGGACGGCCGCGAGGGGCGCGAAGGAGCTCGGGCGGTGGGCGACGTGGCGGGCGCCGCGGATCCCGTTCGCGGTGGGCGGAGGCGCGGCGTTCTATTTCACCTTGCAGCAGGACCGCCGTGACGCCGGCGCGCACGTGGAGGTCTCGGTGCGCGACTTCAAGGTGCATCGGTTCACGGCGGCGATGTTCTCGGTGGGCTCGTACGCGGTGAAGGACATCCCCGTCGCGATCGTGGCGAACGGCCGCGGGGCGCTGCTCTCGGTGGAGCGGACGGCGGCGGACGCGCGGACGGCGCCGGAGCGCTACCTCGTGACGATGTCGCCGGACGGCAAGCTCGCGCGGCGCCCCGACATCTCGACGGCGCACCTCGATCTCCGCTTCGTGCACGGCGGCAAGCTGTACGCGATCGAGCCGAATTCGGCCTTCGTCGGGGAGCACCGCGCGCCGGATCGGCTCGTGCGGATCGATCTGGCGACGGGCGAGCGGCGGGCGTTCGCGACGGCGTCCGCGGGCCAGTTCTCCGGCCTCACGTTCGAGGACGGCAAGGTGTGGTGGCTCGAAGGGACGACCGGAAACCAGGCGCTCGCGCAGCACATCTTCGCGACCGGCCCGAAGCGCGACGCGGTGAGCTGCGTGTGCTCCGTGGCCGTCGACGAGATCTGACGACCGCTGGTTGGGAAAACGAAGGGGGGCGGTGGTAACGTGCCGGCGCGATGCTGAAGAGGTTCTCGGCCAAGCAGTACCGAAACGTGGAGGCGGACGGGCTGGAGTTTCGGCGCGTGACGCTGCTCGTGGGGCCGAACAACGGGGGGAAGAGCAACCTCATCGACGCGCTGAGGTTTCATGCGGATATCCACCGAGAGCAGGAGAAGGGGAGCGCGTTTCATGCCCTGATCGAGCGGCGAAAGTATGGAGATGTGCTGCGCCGTTCGGTGACTCCGCCGGGTACGGTGGAGTTGAAGTGGGAGTACGAACACGGACCTTATCGGCGCACGACGTTTGATATCGCCATGCGCATTGCTCGCTCCGAGAGCTTTCCGGCCGGCTTCTTCGTTTCGCGAGACATCCTCCGAGTCGTGGACCCCTCAAGTGATCGGCTGCTGGAATTCCGCGTGGACGAGACCAATCCGCAGGAAGTCATCTGGCAAAAGCGAGATACCGCAGGTGGTCCTGTCGTTCAGAAGAAGAAGCCTTTCACACCCGACGACTTCGTGTACGGACAGATCCGTTTCGGCCCGGAGCCGGAAGCCCAAGATACGAGCTCGAATGGAGGCTACCCCAGACTAGGGGAACCCAAGTGGTTTGCGGGCGACATCGAAAGACAGACTTTTCGCTCCGGCTCGCAGCTCTCCCCTTCTCAAATCGCAGCCTCCGCCAAGCGCAACCTCTCGATCCTCTCCCTCGACGAGACCGGCTCCGAGCTGGTGAACGTCCTCAACAACCTCGAACGCCGCCACAACGACTTCCTCGATCCGTTCACCGAGCGCCTCCGCGAGATGCTCTCCGGCCTGGAAAGGATGCGGATCGACGACGTCAGCGACCAGTACAAATCCCTCAAGCTCAAGATCGACGGGCAGTGGTTCCGGCTCGACGAATTGTCGGAAGGCACGTTGAAGATGCTGGCCCTCGGGCTCCTCTTCTTCACCCCCGAAAAAGCCTCTCTCCTCTCCATCGACGAGCCCGAGCTGAACCTCCACCCGGCGTGGCTCCGCGTGCTCGGGAAATGGGCCTTCGGCGCGACGGGGGCAGATCAAGTGATCCTCAGCACGCACTCGCCGGATCTCCTCGATGCCTTCACGGAGGGCTTCCGGAACGGCGATGTCGCGCTCATCGTCTGCGACGCGAAGAAGGGGTTTCGGAACATCGATCCTTCGGCGCTGGACTCGTTCTTCAAAGAGGGGTGGGATCTCGGCGATCTCTACCGCGTCGGGGAGCCGGCGCTCGGCGGGTGGCCCTGGTGATCCGCGCGGGGTACTTCTGCTCCGCGGGCCACACCGAAGCGGGCGGGATGCAGGCGTTCCTGGAGAAGATCGGGCCCTCGCGCGTCGCGTGGGAGCGCTGTTTCCCAGCGATCCAGAAGCCGGGGCCGAAGCTCGGACGACCGGTCCCGCGGCGCGAAATCGAGGGCACCTCCGGGCCGTCCCTCGTGAGCGCCATGCTCTCCCGCCTTCGAATGCGCCGACAGAACCTCGGCGCCGCTCCCTTCGACCTCGACGTGATCGTCTTCATCGACGACGCCGACTGCCGCTTCGAGGATGACGCCGAGAAGCACCGTGACTGGGTGGCTCAGCGCACCGCCGAGATCCGATCCGCCGCGCAACAAAGCTCCCTCCCCTTCCTTGCGCTCTTCGCGAGCCCCGAGATCGAGGCGTGGTTCCTCGCGGACTGGGACGCCGGGCTCGGTCGTGAGCATGCGCGCCTCTCGACCGGAGACAAGCCCCTTCGGGCGCACGTCGAAGAGCTCCTCGGCGGGCCGCTCACCTTGGTCGAGTCGTACGGCGGCGGGCTCCGGGACGGCGCGTGCGCGAACAAGCTCAGCGACCGGCTCCGATCGCTGCTGGAGCGGCTCGGGGCGAGCTACTCGAAGAGCGTCGACGGGCCGGCGATGCTCCGGCGCGTACGACCGGACAAGATCGCCGAGGTGTGCGGGCACTTCTTTCGCCCCGCCTTCCAGCAGATGTGCCGAGAGATCCAGCGGCTCGACGTCCCCTCGACGTGAGAGACGAGCGCTCCGCCGCCCCAAGACCATGGCGCACACGCCGGGGACCCGTGGTGCACACGCCGGAACCCATGGTGCACGCGCCGGGGACCCATGGTGCACACGCCGGAACCCATGGTGCACACGCCGGAACCCGCTGCGCACATGGGGATCGTCAAAAGTGTGCGGCGGGGACCTTCGGTCCTCGGAGACGACGAGGCCCCCGGAGACGGTGTCGCCGGAGGCCTCTTTCGGTGCGTTGGAATGGCGTCCCCAGCGGGATTCGAACCCGCGTAACGGCCTTGAAAGGGCCGGGTCCTGGGCCGGACTAGACGATGGGGACAGTGAGAGGGCGCCTACATACACGTCAGCCCTCCGCTTTGCAAGAGGACGGCGCGCCGGAGCCTCCCCTTTCCGGGAAAGCTCCGGCGCGCGCGTCGCGATGGTCTCGGTGATGGCGGCCGCTCCTCAGGGGGCTGCCGCTGCCAGGCTCAGTTCGAGCGGATCGGGTAGATCTGCGGGATGCCGCCGGTCGGGATGACCGCGATGCCCTGCAGGCCGCCGTACCCCTCGGTCAGGACCAAGGAGACGTTGTCGTAGAGCTCGCCCTTGAGGTTGAAGCCCTGGCACAGGCCGCCGCCGGCCACGCCCGAACCCGCCGTCACGGCCGTCGTGATGTCCACCGTCTCGTTCAGGATGCAGCTCGGCGCGAAGGCCGTGCGGAGCTCGTGCACCACGCAGAGGCCGACGTCGTTCGGGTTGAACGGGCTCGACCAGTCCGCCAGGTAGTCGCAGTACTGACCGTTCGCGCCGAGCGGCACGAAGGAGAGCGAGCCGAGCGTCGCGAACGCCTGGCCGCCGAACGCCTCGACCGCGAGCACGCGCTCGAACCCCACGTCCAGAGCAGAAGCGCTCGTCGACAGAGCCATCGTCGCCAGAGCCGCCGCCACCACCAGTGTCTTCTTCATGATCCCCTCCAATATACGTTTGCCAGTGACACGTTCGTGCCTGTTCAGATCGGCAGTCCAGCGGCGCCGTCCGCTCTCCCCAGTGGTCCTGTAAACGGCCTACTCTCCCTCGTCGGATCCGGCCACGAGCTGCGGATTCTTCGCCCGCGAATGACAGTCTCGGACAGCCGCTCAGCTCGGTTCATCAGGACTCCGGTTCGCCCGGACGGGACCGCAGGACATCCGCTCTGGCGCGGCGCGGGGTCCTCCTTCGAGGGTGTCGCGCCGCCAGGCACGGAGTCGCAACATGCGATCTCGCTTCGAGGTCCACCCCGTCGAAGCGAGTTTAGGATAGCTTGGCTGCGGGACCGCGCCAGCCCGTTTCGCTCGGACAGCGCACCAGGCCGGCGGTGGCTGGGATATGGTCAGTCGGGCTCCACCAGCACCAGCTGCTCGTGGAGGTCGCCGACGAGGCCCTCCCAGTAACCGCCCGTGCCGAACTGGGGGAACGCGCGCTTGAAGGCCGGGTCGTCGTGGCGCTCGGCGATCCAGGCGGCGTACCGCAGGTAGCGCAGGCCGCGGAGCGCCTCCACGAGGTCCAGGCTTCGCTCGTCGAAGGGACGGAACACCTCGTATCCCTCGATCCAGGCGTCGACCTCGGCACGGCAGTCCCGGGGACGTCCCGGCAAGAGGAGCCAGAGGTCCTGGACGGCGGGCGCGCGCGCGGCGTCGTCGAAGTCGAGGAAGAAGAACCTGCCCTGGGCCGACAGGACATTGCCACGGTGGCAGTCGGCGTGGACCACGAACAGCGGTCCATCGATGTCGGCGAACAGGCTCTCTGCGGCCGCGACGAGGCGGCGGGCGGCGTCCTCGTACCGGCTGCGGGTGCCGGGCGGCATGCTGCAGAGCGAGAGGGTGCGCTCGACGGCGGCGGCGCCGTACGTGGACGGCGAGAGCGCCGGTCGATGCGGCAAGTCGAGCGCGGAAGACACGTTGTGAATGCGGGCCAGAAGCTCGCCGATGCGGCCGTATTCTTCGAGGTTGAGCTCGTCGGGGGCGCGGCCCGGGGCCTTCGGGAACACGGCATAACGGTGGCCGTCCGGCTCCTCGACGAGGGTGCGGCCGTCGGCGAGGGGGAGCGGCGGCACCACCGGGATCTCGTCGTCCGCGAGGGCCTGAAGGAGGCGGTGCTCTTCGAGGATCGCGGCGGTCGAGTGGCGGCCGGGGCGGTAGAATTTGACGATCTTCCTCGGACCTTCCTCCATCTCGACTTCGGAGACGCGGTTTTCCAGGGCGCCGAGGTCCCATGTGCGGCCGGTCGCGCGCCCGCCCGCCGCCTCCGCCGCGACGAGGATCCGCTCGGGGGTGAGGGTTTCGAACGCGGGGCTCTTCGGGGGGACGGGGGCGGTCACGCGCGCAAGAGACGCGACGGGCGAGGCAATGTCAACCGCCGCGCGGACAGCGATGGAGAGGGTTAATAACGTTCGGAGTCGTTCTTCGGAGCCATCGGCCAGGCGGGGGCGCTCTCGCCGTTGACGGTGGTGCCGCCGTTGCCGAATACACCCGCGCCCTTGAGGAAGTTCGCCGGGAAATTCAAGGTCGGCGTGGACAGCGCTTCGAGGGAGGCGACGTGGCCGGGGGACAGCGTGATCGAGGAGGCCGCGAGGTTGTCGTCGAGCTGCGCGATCGTGCGGGCGCCGAGGATCGTCGACGTCACGCCGGGGCGGCCCTGCACCCACGCGAGCGCCACGCGCGCCGGCGTCGAGCCGATCTCCTGCGCGATCTTGATGAGCTCGTCCACGATGGCGTACGCGCGCTCGGTGAGGTGGCTCTCGGCCCAGGGGCCGCGATCGGCCTTGATCTGGCCCGCGTTGTGGCGAGTGTACTTGCCGCTCAAGACTCCGCTCTTGAGGGGCGACCACGGGGTCACCCCGAGGCCCATCTCCCGCGCCATGGGGATGAGATCGCCCTCCACCGTGCGCTCCAGGAGCGAATACTCGATCTGCAGCGCGATGAGCGGTGTCGTGCCGCGGAGGCGCGCCATCGTCTGCGCTTCGGCGCATTTCCACGCGGGCGTGTCGGAGAAGCCGACGTAGCGGACCTTGCCGGAGCGCACGAGATCGTCGAGCGCGGCCATCGTCTCGTCGATGGGGGTGAATTTGTCCCAGCAGTGCATCCAGTAGAGATCGATGTAGTCCGTCTGCAGGCGCCGGAGCGAGTGCTCGCAGGCGTTGAGGATCGATTTTCTGTTGGCGCCGCCGCCGTTCGGGTCGCCGGGGAACATGCCGGAGAAGAATTTGGTCGCGATGACGAGGCGGTCGCGCTTCGATTTGTGGCGGCCGATGTGGTCTCCGATGATCTTCTCGGAGTGGCCTTTGGTGTAGCCGTTCGCGGTGTCGATGAAGTTGCCGCCGAGGTCGATGAAACGGTCGAGGATCGCCTCCGACTCTTCGACGCTGGAGCCCCAGCCGAGCTCCTGTCCGAAGGTCATCGCGCCGAGGCAGAACGGGCTCACCCGCAGGCCGGATCGGCCCAGCGTCACGTAGTGATTGAGGGGCATCGGTGTCTTTTCTCCTCCGCCGATCGCGAGGGGCGATCGGCGGCGCGCATGGTGGCGCTCGTTTGCGCAAACTGCTAGTCCGTCGTCGACTCGCAACCTTTCTTCACACGAGGGATCATGGTTCGTCATTCACGCTTTCGTTCCGCTCATCTTCTCTTCGCCCCGGCCGCACTGGCCCTCTTCGTCGCGGCCTGCGGGGACGCCGGGAGCGGCGGATCCGGCGGCTCCACGGGCGGCTCCGGCGGCTCCACGGGCGGCTCCACCACCACGACGTCGAGCGGCGGTTCCACGGGCGGCACCACCGCGAGCGGCGGTTCCACGGGCGGCACCACCGCGAGCGGCGGTTCCACGGGATCGAGCGGTTTCAAGTGCTCCGGGGACGATCCGAGCTGGTCTGCGGTCGTGCAGCCGGTCGTGACGTGCGGTCAGGCCGAGACATGCCACCAGGTGTCGCTCGGGAACCCGAACGTGAACTACGGGTGGCTCGTGAACCAGCCCGCGGACGGGTGCATGGACGGGCGTCTTCGCGTGAAGCCCGGAGAGCCCGAGAATAGCTATCTCGTGGACAAGCTCACCAACACCAACCTGTGCAAGGGCAGCGGGATGCCGAAGGGCATCAATGGATATAGCCCCCTGCCGGACAATCAGATTCAGGCCGTCGTGGACTGGATTTGCCAGGGCGCGAAGCAGAACTGACCGGAACGTCTTCCTTCCCCGCGGCGGATCTGCCATGCGGGCGGATCATGCTGATCAAGAAGATCGAGCTCGGCAAGAAGCACGAGGTGTTCGCCGAGCCCACTCCCCTCGGCCTCATCGGGCTCGCGCTCGGGTGCGCGGCGCTCACGCCGATCGCGTTCGGACACGGGCTCACGCCGAACGGGCTGCGGACGGCCGCGATGTTCTGTCTCTTGTTCGGCGGCGGGTGCCAGCTGATCGCGGGGCTCATGAACTTCGCGAACAAGAACCTGTTCGGCGGCACCGTGCTCACCGCGTTCTCGTTCAACTGGATCCTCAACTGGTGGTCGCTGTCCTCGATCGCATCGGTGATGGATAAGGTGCCGGGCGCGACGATGCCGGACCACGACATCCTGCTCGCGACGGACGTGGTGTCGCTCGTGCTGTTCCTCGTGATCACGTACGGGTTCGGCTTCTTCTCGAAGCTCCTGTTCGTGTTCCTGCTCGACATCGATCTGCTCTATCTGGCGAAGGTCGTGAACGGGGTCACGCACACGCAGACGATGGGGATCCCGATCGCGATCTTCACGGTGGCGCTCGGGCTGATCGCGCTGTGGATCGCGTTCGCGTCGCTCATCAACCCGACGGCGGGGCGGACGATCTTCGCGATCCCGGGGCCGATGTTCGAGGCGAAGAAGAAAGAGGCCTTCGACTGGACGCTGCGCAACACGATGTTCGAGGTGCTGTTCAAGCACTGGCAGGAGGTCGCGTTCAAATCGATGGCGTTCGAGGAGCTGAAGAAGCGGGTGCAGGCGAAGGTCGGCGAGCGCAACATCCTGCCGGACCTCGCGTACCTGATGGAGCTCGGCGCCGTCGTGGTGACGACCGAAGAGGACCGCGTCGTCAACGTGCGGCTCAGCGCCTCCGGGATCGATCTGTACGAGCAGATCGCGCTGCGGAAATACGAGTTTTGATGCTCGGGGCGCTCAGGGTGACGGGCGCTCACATTCGCGTTGCGGACGTCACCAGCCGTGGGCGCAGGCTCCTTCGAAAAAAATCAGCGGTCTGATTTCTTCTCTTCGCGCTCTTCCCAGTCGATCCACTCCACCGGGTTTCGCTCCAGATACTCCTTCACCGCGACGCCGACCGTCGGGAAGAAGAAGTCGCGGCCGATGCGCGATTTGAGGCCGTAGAGGTGCAGGCCGTCCTTCACCGGGTCCTTCATTTCGGCGAAGGCCAGCTCGATTTTGCGCTCGCCTAGATCGGTGTCGAGGTCCGCGATCATCTCGGCCGCGGTGGTGTCGACGTCGGTGATGGGCTCGGAGCAGACGACGACCCAGCGGATGCGCGGATCGCGCTCGACGAGGTCGAGGACGCGCGCTCGGAAGAGGTCGGCGTTCGCGAAGAAGAGCGGGGCGTCCCAGCGGTAAAGCAAGAGGCCGGGGACCCTCTGCGCCGTCGGGTAACGGGTGATGTCGTGGTAGCCCTTCACGCCGGGGACGCGGCCCATCACCGCGTCGTGCGGACGCCACGCGCGACGGATGAAATCGAGGAGCGACAGCGCCACGCTGAGCGCGATGCCCGGGATCACGCCGAGCGTCGCCACCGCGAGGAAGCAGAAGATCGTGACGAGGAAATCGGCGCGACGCACGCGGGCGAAGAGGCGCACGGAGCGCACGTCGACGAGGCCCACCGCCGCCGCCATCACGACCGCCGCGAGCGCCGCCACCGGGAGATCCTTCACGAGCGACGGCGCCGCGACGAGGAGCACCACGATCGCGAGCGCGCCGACCACGCCCGTGAGCTGCGTGCGCGCGCCCGCCGTCTGCGCGACCGGCGTGCGCGACGAGCTCGACGTCACCGGGAAGCCGCGAAAGAAGCCCGCCGCGATGTTCGCGACGCCGAGCGCGAGCAGCTCGCGGTTCGGATCGATGCGCTGGCCCAGGCGCGCCGCGAAGGTGCGCGAGAGCACGCTCATGTCCGCGAACGCCACCAGCGCGATGCCCGCCGATCCCGCGAGCAGCGGGCCCAGATCCGAGCGGCGCAGATCCGGGATCGCAGGGAGTGGCACGCCGCGCGGCACCGCGCCGACGACCGGGAGCGCGCGATCGAGATCGAGGAGCGCCACCGTGATCGTGCCCAGCACCACCGCGACGAGGACGCCCGGCCAGCGCGGCGCGACCTTGCGAAGGAGGAGGATCAACGCGAGGCACGCGGCGCCGATCGCGATCGCGTGCGGCTTCGATTTGCCGGCTTCGAGGTCCTGCACGAACGCGACGAGGCCCTGCACGACGCCGTCGCCGCGCGCGCCGAAGCCGCACAGCTTCGGGAGCTGGCTCACCATCACGCTGAGCGCGATGCCGTTCATGTAACCGACGCGCACCGGCTTCGAGAGCAGATCGGTGAGGAAGCCGAAGCGCGAGAGGCCCGCGACCACCGAGAGGCCGCCCGCGAAGAGCGCCGTCGCCGATCCGAGGGCCACCGCGCGCGCCGGATCGCCCGCCGCGAGCGGCGCCACCGTCGCGAGGATCAGCGCCGCCAGCGCCGAATCCGGGCCGATCACGAGGATGCGCGACGGGCCGGCGAGGGCGTATGCGACGAGAGGGATGATCGTCGCATACAGGCCGGTGATCGCCGGGAGGCCGGCCGCTTCGGCGTAGCCCATGCCCGCGGGCACGAGCAGCGACGTGAGCACCAGGCCCGCGAGGACGTCGTGCCACAGCCACGCGCGGCGGTAGTGCTTGAGGACCCACAGGCCCGGCAAGAGCTGGAGCAGGCCCGTCTCCGGCGGCGGCGGGATCGAAGGCTCCGCGGCAGAGGCGGTGGCCTGCGGGCGCTCCCCGAGGCGCAACGATGGGGGGAGCGACTCGCGCGGAGCGTCCGGCCGGGACGGGGCCGGTCCGGTGTCCATATCCGCGCATCCTACCGCGAAACCACCGGAGCCTGGTTCCGCGCCGTTGTACGCTCGCCCTCCGATGACGGCGGACGACTTTCCGATCGAGAGCCGCTTCACCCTCGAAAACAGGGTGGGTCGCGGCGGATCCGGCGAGGTCTTTCGCGGGCTCGATCGCGAGACGGGCGCGACGGTGGCGGTGAAGCGGCTGTCGGCGAACGCGGAGGATCCGCTCGTCGTGGATCGGTTCTGGCGCGAGGCGCGGCTGCTCGCGCAGGTCGCCCACCCGAATGTCGTGGAGTACGTGGCGCACGGCGTGGACGAGCGAGGTCGGCCGTGCCTCGTCGTGGAGTGGCTCGAAGGCGAGGATCTCGCGCATCGGCAACGGCGGCGGCGGCTCACGATCGCGGAGGCGCTCGACGTCGCGCACCAGGCCGCCGTGGGGCTGCACGCGCTGCACCGCGCGGGGATCGTGCACCGCGACGTGAAGCCCGCGAACCTCTACCTCGTGGGGCGCGACGACAGCTCCATCCACGTGAAGCTGATCGATCTCGGGGTCGCGCGGGCCACGTCCGAGGCGACGCTCACCACCGTCGGCAACATGGTGGGGACGCCGTTCTTCATGGCGCCGGAGCAGGCGCGCGGGGAGGAGCGCGTGACGAGCCGGGCCGATCAGTTCGCGCTCGGCGCCGTGCTGTTCGAGCTGCTCACCGGGCGGCGCGCGTTCACGGGGGACGACGTGTTCGCGGTGCTCGCGAAGATCGTCCTGTCGGAGCCGCCGCGGCTCGCGGACGTGATGCCGGGCGCGCCGCCGGAGCTGTCCGCGCTCGTGCAGCGCGCGATGGCGAAGAACCCGGAGCACCGCTTCGGCTCGATGGCGGAGATCGCGGACGCGCTCGCGACGATCGTGCCGTGGACGCCGGAGGCCGACCTCGCGCCGATCAGCGTGAAGACGCGCGACGAGCCGACGACGCGCGTCGCCGCGATGTCGTCGACGTGGGAGCGGCGCGTGATCACCGCGGTGTTCGCGGGGTTCGCGCCGTCGCCGCACGACACGGATCTGCAGGCGTTCGAGGCGCTCGTCGCGGAGCACGGGGCGAGCTCGTTCCGCACGCTGGGGCGGCGCGTGATCGCGGTGTTCGGCGGCGCGCGCACCACCGGGGACGAGGCCGTCCGCGCCGCGCGCGCGTGCATCGCGGCGGCCTCGCGCATCCCGTGGGTGCACCTCGCGATCGCGACGGGGCGCGCGCTCTCGGGGCAGACGGGCCTCTCCGGCGATCTCATCGAGCGCGGCGTGCGCGTCATCGAGCGCGAGCCCCGGCCGACGTCGGGCGCGTGGCCGATCCGGATCGACGAGGCGACGGCGCGCTTGCTGACGGAGCATTTCATCGTCGAGGGGCCGGTCGACGGGCGCGTGCTCGCGGCCGTGCGGCCGGCGGCGGCGCCTCCGCGCACGCTCGTCGGCAAGCCCACGCCGTGCGTCGGACGCGATCGCGAGCTGGTCACGCTCGACGCGACGTTCGCGGAGTGCGCGTCGGAGCCGGTGGCGCGCGCGGTGCTCGTGACGGGGCCCGCGGGCATCGGGAAATCGCGGCTGCGGTACGAGATGCTCGCGCGCATCTCGCGGCACGAGTCGGAGCCGGAGGTGCTGCTCGCGCGCGGGAGCCCGCTCACCGAGTCGTCGCCGTTCGGCCTGCTCGCGCCGGCGCTGCGGCGGTTCGCCGGGATCGGCGGCGGCGAGCCCCCTGCCCTTCAGCGCAAGAAGCTCTCGGAGCGGCTCGGACGGCACGCGCCGCCGGGCGTGGTGGATCCGCTCGCGGAGATCGCGTGGGTCCCGGGGATCGACACGCGGCACGGGGACGCGCGGCCGCGCGACGCGATGCTGAGCGGCGATCGGATGCGCGCGGCGTGGATCGACTGGCTCGCGGCGGAGACGGCGCAGCGCCCGATGGTCATCGTGATCGAGGACCTGCACTGGGGCGACGCGGCGAGCGTGATGTACATCGACGCGGCGCTGCGCGCGCTGGAGGGCCGGCCGCTCTTCGTGGTGGCGCTGGCGCGGCCGGAGGTGAACGAGCGGTTCCCGTCGCTCTGGGCCGGCCGGAATTTGCAGGAGATCAAGCTCGGTCCGCTCACGCCGAAGGCCGCGGAGAGGCTCGCGCGGGCGGCGCTCGGGGACGCGGCGGACGCGGCGACGATCCAGCGCATCGTGGCTCGCGGCGAGGGCAACGCGTTCTACGTCGAGGAGCTGATCCGCGCGGCCGCGGAGGGCACGGGCGAGGCGCTCCCCGACACGGTGCTCGGGATGGTGCAGGCGCGCCTCGACGCGCTCGGCCCCGAGACGAAGAAGGTGCTGCGCGCGGCGAGCGTGTTCGGCGAGGTGTTCTGGCGCGGCGGCGTCGCGGCGCTCGTGGGGGACGCGACGCCGGTGAGCGGACCGCTCGCGCGGCTCGTGGAGGCGGAGATCGTGTCGCAGCGCCCGGTGCCGACGTTCCCCGGCGAGGACGAGCACATCTTCCGTCACGCCCTCGTGCGGGAGGCCGCGTACGCGATGATCCCGGACGTCGATCGGCGCGCGGGGCACCGCACCGCGGGCGCGTGGCTGGAGCGCGCGGGCGAGGCGGATCCGGCGCTGCTCGGCACGCACTACGAGCGCGGCGGCGATCTCGATCGCGCGGCCGGCTTCTTCCTGCGCGCGGCCCTCGGAGCGCTCGCGGGCAACGATTTCGCGGGGGCCGTCGCGCACGCGAACCGCACGCTCGTGCTCGGCGAGTCCGGTCCGGAAGGCGCGGAGGCGCCGGATCCGCACGGCCGACGCGGGCGCGCGCGCCTCATCCAAGCCGAGGCGTGCCGGTGGGCGGGCGACCTCACGACGGCCGCGCAGACCGGCGCCGAGGCCGCGAGCCTCCTCGAGCGCGGGACGACGGCGTGGCTCCATGCGATGCGCGAGACGATCGCGGCGACCGGGCGCCTCGGTCATTTCGATCGCGTGGCGGAGCTGTTCGAGGACGTGCTCGCGACCGAGCCCGCCGAAGGCGCCGAAGGCGCGCGCATCGCGTGCCTCGTCCCGGCGACGGCCCACCTCTTCTACTCCGGCCGCGGCGAGCAGGCGGCGCGGGCGCTCGCGCGCATCGAGGAGCTGGAGCGCGCGACGCCGAACCTGGATCCGAGCGTGACGGCGCGCCTCCACCAGCTCCGCGCGCTGCGGTCGGATCTGGGCGGATCGACGCAGGACGCGCTCGCGCACCACCTCGCGGCGCTCGCGGCGTTCGAGCGCGCGGGCGATCTCCGCGGCGCGTGCCAGACGCAGTCGAACGTGGGCTTCATCCACGCGCAGCTCGGCGATTTCGTCCTCGCGGAGCACGCGCTCCGGCGCGCGCAGGACGGCGCCCAGCGCATGGGGTTGTGGACGATCTACGCGCTCGCGGATCACAACCTCGGCGGCGTGCTCGCGGCGCTCGGCAAGCTCGACGAGGCGCGCATCGTGGAGCAGCGCGCCGTGGACGCGTTCACTTCCTCCGGGGATCCTCGGCTGGAGGGCGCGTGCCGCGTGTACCTCTCGCGCATCCTGCTCGCGAAGGGCGACGTCGAGGGCGCGCTCTCGGAGGCGCGCCGTGTCGTCAACCACCCGGCGTCCCCGGCGCCCGCGAAATCCGGCGCGCTCGCGGCGCTCTCGCTCGCGCTGCTCGCGGCGGGCCGGCCGGAGCAGGCGGTCACGGCCGCGGAGCAGGCGGCCGAGCTCCTCGCGCAGCTCGGCGCCATCGAGGATTTCGAGGCGCTCATCGGGGTCGCGCACGCGGAGGCCCTCGCGGCGAACGGCCGCATCGAGGAGGCGCGGCGCGCCGTCGCGGTCGCCCGCCGCCGCATCCACGACCGCGCGGCCCGCCTGCGGGAGCCCGTGCGCACCCGCTTCCTCACGGCGGTGCCCGACAACGCGCGGTGCCTCGGGCTCGCGCTCGTGTGGGGCGAAGGCGACGGCGGACCGGTGTAGCCTTCGATGGGAATGCCCGGCGACTTCCCCATCGAGAGCCGCTTCACGCTGGAAGAGCGGATCGGCCGCGGAGTCTCGGGCGACGTCCATCGCGGGCGCGACCGCGCGACGGGCGCGTTCGTCGCGATCACGCGCGTCACGCCCGCGGGCGCGCCGCTGCCGATCGATCGCTTCCGCCGGGACGCGCGGCTCTTCGCGCTGATCAACGACCCGAACGTCGTGCGCTACGTGGCCCACGGCGTCGACTCGATGGGCCGGCTGTGCCTCGTGGTGGAGTGGCTCGAAGGCGAGGACGTCGCGCAGCGCACGCGCCGGCGGCGGCTCACCGTGGCGGAGGCGCTCGACGTCGGGCGGCAGGCGGCGCGCGGGCTCGCGGCGCTCCACCGCGTCGGCATCGTCCACGGCGACGTGCGGCCCGCGAACCTCTTCCTCGTCGGCAGCGGCGCGCGCATCCACGTGAAGGTGCTCGATCCCGGCGTGGCGCGACCGGCGCAGGCCGCGACGCCGGAGCCGGCCCTCGCGCCGTATTACGCGTCGCCCGAGCAGGCGCGCCGCGAGGAGCGCCTCACCCCGCGCGCGGATCAGTTCGCGCTCGCCTCGGTGGTCTTCGAGCTCCTGTCCGGCCGACGAGCGTTTCCGGGCGACGACGCGAAAGCCGTGCTCGCGAAGATCGCCCTCGCGGAGCCGCCGCGCCTCCGCGACGTGGTGCCGGGCGCGCCGCCGGAGCTGTGCGCGCTGCTCGCCCGCGCGATGAGCAAACCCCAGGATTGTCGCTTCGGATCGATGGTGGAGATGGCCGACGCCCTCGGCGCGGTCGGTCCGTGGGCGCCGCTGGAAGAGCCGACGATCGACGAAGAACCCGGAGAGGGATGATGCGTAGCCGCCCGAAGATGAACGTCCTTTTGCGCCCCGGTCAGCCGCGACCGGGCGAGACCTTCGAGGCCGAGGCGCACCTCATCTCGGAGAACGAGACGCCGCTCGATCGCGTCACGTTCGAGCTCATCGGCGACGAGGTCGTGACGGTGCAGCACGGCAAATCCGCCTCCGTGTGGAAGGAGCCGCTCGTGCGCCTGCGGGCGGAGGTGCCGGGCCGTCCGCTCACGCGCGGCGAGCACGTGTACCGCGCGCGCTTCCAGCTCCCGCCGCGCCTCCCGCCCACGTACCGCGGCCGCGTCGCGCGCATCGAGTACACGCTGGAGGTCCGCTGCGACATCCCGTGGTGGCCGGACCGCTTCGAGCGCTACGACGTGCCGATCCCGAACGTCGCGGCCCCGACGGAGCGGCGCCCCGGCGTCTTCGTCACGCGGCAGGGAGGCGCCTTCGCGGGCGAGCTCTACGCGGAGATGTCGCTGGCCTCGACCACGTTCGCGGCGGGCGAGATCGTGAACGGCACGGTGGCGCTCCAGAGCGCGCGCCGCGAGACCGACGTGCGCGTCTCGCTCGTGGCGCACGAGCGGGTCTTCCCCAACGCGAGCTTCTGGCAAGGCGGCTCGTACCGCGCGACGTTCGAGGCGCTCCGCTGGTCGTACGCGCTCACGAAGGGCGCGCCGGAGGACGGCCAGCCGTACCCGTTCCGCTTCCAGCTCGCGGCCGACATGATGCCGACGTTCGCGGGCACGATGAGCGCGCTCGACTGGTCGATCGAGCTCGTGAGCGAGGGCCTCTTCACGCGAAAGGTCCTGCTGCGCGCGCCGATCGCGATCCTGCCGAGCGCGTCCGCGACGGGGACCGCGACGCCCACGCGCGTGCCGGCGGTCGGCGATCAGCGCCGCTTCGAGAGCCTGCACCGCGTCGGCGGCCGCCTCGGCCTCGCGTTCGATCCGGATCACGGCGAGCTGCGCGGCACCTTCGGCGGCGTCGCCCTCCGCGTCGCATCGGAGAGCCGCCCCGACGGCGCGCGCGTCACGGTGGCGCGCCTCTCGTGGCCGTCGCTCGGCATGGGCCTTCACGTCGAGCACGCGTCGTGGACGGACGCGATCTCCCTGCGCGAGATCGAGGTCGGTCACAAGGAGTTCGACGACAGCTTCCACGTGCGGGCTCGTGACGCCGCGCAGGCGCGCGCGCTGTTCGACGCGTCGTTGTGCGCGCTCCTGATGACGTGCGACGACGTCCGCGTGGACGACGACGGCGCGGAGCTCTCGGTGCCGCTCACGCTGGTGGACGAGCAGGCGCTCCTCACGTTCGCGACCGGCGCGATGCAGTCCGCGCGCCTCTTCGGGGCGGCCTTCCAGCGCATCCCGCCGCCGCCGGCCTTCGAGGGTCGCGCGCTCGCGTGGATGACCTTCGCCGAGCGCATGGGCGGCCGCTTCGAGCCCGGCAGCGTCTCCGTGCGCGACGCGCTGCTCGGCCAGGAGCGCCTCGAAATCGAGACGGAGTGGTCCGACGACGGCACGTTCCGCGCGACCTCGATCCGCGTCCACCTGAGCACCCCGATCGACCCGACGGCCCTCTCCCCCGCGGCCGAATCGCAGCGAAAAGCCCTGGAAACCGCGGCAAACGCCCGCTGCGAAATCACGACCGACCGCATCGCCGTCCTCCTCCCGCGCCCCATCCCCGACCCGTCCGACCTGGACCCGCACCTCGACGACCTCACGCGCCTCGTGCAGAGCGTGAAGGGCCGAGGCGGCGCCGGCCCCTTCCGTTCCTGAGACGAGCGAATGTGCCCACCCCCGGCCTTCGCTTCGCGAAGTCCGCCCCTCCCAAAGCGTCTGCTTCGCAGCCGCAGGGAGGGGAGCGTTCCGTGACGCGCGGATCAGGGCGAGTGGTGGCGCCAAACGTAAAATCCTGAGGATCTCGACTGGCATGCTGGGTGCTCCGGCGTCCTTTCATGAAGAACGTCCTTGCCTGTCTTGCTCTCCTCTCGGTCGCGGCCCTCGCCGCAGGCTGTGAACAAGCCTCTCTGGAATCCACGGTTCAGGACTTCCTCAAGTCCAAGAGCCTCACCGCCGAGGACTGCGGCAGCGTCGACCTCGACAAGGCCTGTTCCGACACCGCGCCCGCCCCCATCCAGTGCTTTCTGGACGCGTATACAAGCTGCAAGGCCGCCAAGCTCTCGCTCACTCAATCGACGATCGAAGGCGATCCCATCTATTCGGTCTACATCGTCGTTCCCGGCCAGGCCTGCAGCATCGAATCGTTCGTCGACACCCGACAAGACCAGTTCGGCGACAAGACCATCACGGAGTCCTCGTGCACCTCCCCGAGCGGCGCCGGCACCTGCGACTCCAGCCTCGGCCTGAACGAGTGCATCACCGATTGCAACAGCGGCTCCGACTGCGGGTGATCGCGGCGCGCCCTTCCGCTCCGCGCACCTCCGCGATCACAGCACCTCGACGAGCGACAGCTCCCGGTTCTTGCCTGCGAGCGGCACCTCGCAGTCGTCCCCCGCCCTCTTGCCGAGCAGCGCGCGACCGAGCGGCGACTTCGGCGTGACCACCTGCACGGCCCCGTTCGCGAGGCGCGTCCCCCCGCCGGCCTGCGCCAGGAAGAAGGCCAATTCCGACTCCCCCTCTTCGGCGAGCACCAGCGCCCCGAGCGCGATCGGCTGCCCGTCGCCCCACGCGCGCAGCGCGAGCGCGCTCACCTCCGCGAGGCCCGTGCGCACCTCCTCCACGCGCGCCGCCTGACCGCGCGCCAGATACGACTGCTCCAGCGCCCGCGTGTCCTTGTCGTTCTCGGGCTTCGCCTCTTCGTGCGTCGCGCCTTCGAGCGTGTGGTGCTGCGCGCGGAGGGCCGCGTCGAGCTCCGTTTGAAGGTGAATGACCAGCTCTTCCTTGAGCGCCTGTTTCGTGGGGAGCGACCGCATCGAACGAGGACGCACTATGCCGCGTCGCGCGCGCGCCGGGGCCGGAAAATCGAGCCGCCCCGAGGCCTCCGCCGGTATGCTCGGCCCCCCATGCGCCGGAACGTCCTCGCCATCGCGCTCGCGTGCCTCTCCTTCGCTTCGCTGCTCGGGTGCGATGACCCGAAGGGCGGAGGCTCCGCGGCCACCACCACGACGTCCGCGCCCGCCGTCACCGCGACGCCGACGCCCACCGCGACCGCCGCCGCGACGGCCACCGCCACCGCTGCGACGCCGCCTCCGCCGAAGAAGGACGTCGTCTGCAAGAAGGACGCGATCGTCACGTTCGAGGACGCGTACCTCGAAGGCGTCGTGCGCGTGCAGCTCCAGAAGAAGCCGGGCGACCCCATCGCGCGCGCCGACCTCAAGAAGGTGAAGACCTTGAACCTCGCGGGCGCCCCGGCCACCGACTCGCTCGATCCGTGCCTCATGCCGGAATTCACCGGCGTCCGCGGCCTCTACCTCTCCGCCGGCAAGCTCGACGATCTGTCGCCGATCAAGACGCTGACGCAGCTCGAGTCGCTCAGCGTCTCGCGCACCCAGGTGGCGGATCTCACGCCGCTCGCCGCGCACACGAAGCTGGATCGCCTCGATCTCGGCCGCACGCGCGTGAAGGATCTGGCGCCGCTCGCGGGCCTCGTGAACCTCACCGAGCTGCAGCTCGACGAGACCGAGGTCACCGACATCTCGCCGCTCGCGAACATGAAGAAGCTGGAGCTGCTTCAAATCAAGCGCACGCGCATCAGCGATCTGTCGCCGCTCAAGGGCATCCGCACGCTCAAGCACATCTACATCGAAGGCTCGCTCGTGAAGGACATCACGCCGGTCCAGGGCATCCCGGGGCTCAAGATCCACGAGAATTAGAGCGGTTTCGATTGCGTGAGAGGTCCCCTCCCTTCGCGAACGAAGAGAGCGATTTGGGAGGGGCGGGCGCGCGCAGCGCGACCGGGGGTGGGCACCCATCCTCCCCCAAATACGGCCCAGTTCTCGGGATCTAGAGGGGAAATCCGCACGCAATCAGCGCCTTCGCAGGGGGTGCAGCTGTCCAGGGCTTGGTACGGAAACTGGATATGCACAGCCGTATGCTGGCCAACCTTCCCGCGGGTCACGTCCTTTGCGACCGATATCGGATCCGCCGAATCCTGGGCAAAGGGGGGATGGGGGTCGTCTACGAGGCCGAGGACACCGCGCTGCGACGGCAGGTCGCGCTGAAGCTCACGACCGTGCGAAACCCGCTCGCGGACGACGAGAGCGACCAGCGGCGCGAGGAGCGCTTCCTCCGCGAGGCCAGCATCAACGCCCAGATCGCGCACCCCAACGTCGTCACCATCTACGACTACGGGCGCGGCGAGGTCGGCGTCGAATCGTTTTGCTACATCGCGATGGAGCTGCTCGGCGGTGAGACACTCGGTCACCGCATGAGACGCACGCGGGGGCCGCTGCCGGTCACCGAGCTGCTCCCCATCTTCACGCAGATCGCGCGCGGGCTTCGGGCCGCCCACTCGCGCGGCCTGGTGCACCGGGATCTGAAGCCCGACAACATCATGCTGACGCCCGGCGAGGACGGCGTGGACGTCGCGCGCATCCTCGATTTCGGCCTCGCGAAGGACACGAAGGACGACGCCGAGCAGGCGCTCACCGACGCCGGCACCGTGATGGGCACGCCGGAATACATGGCCCCGGAGCAGGTGCTCGCGCACGAGGTCGACGCGCGCACCGATCTGTACGCGTTCGGCTGCCTCCTGTTCGAGTGCGTGTCGGGCGCGCCGCCGTACCGCAACTCGAACCCGATCCGCGTCGCGTCGTCGCACGTCTGCGAGCCCACGCCGCCGCTGAAGACGCCGCCGGGATCGCCGAAGCCGTCCACGCAGCTCGCCGAGCTCGTGCAGAAGCTGATGGAGAAGAAGCCGGAGGACCGCGTGCAGAGCGCGGAGGACGCGCTGCGGCTGATGCGCGAGCTGCCGGAGGCGCAGGCCCTCCGCGTGTGCGAGCCGGGCGACTCGCTCTCGCTCACGACGGCGTGCCGCTACCAGACCGGGCGCAAGCTCGCGGAGTCGGCGGGCGCCGTGATCTACGAGGCCACGCACCTCGAGCTCGGACGGCAGGTGGCGGTGAAGATCTTCCGCGCCGTGCAGTCGCTGGAGGTCGCGCGGCTCAAGCGAGAGCTGCCGTCGCTCGCGATGCTTCGGCACCACGCGAACGCGCGCGTGCTCGACGTGGGCATGACGTCGCAGGCCGCGGACGGACGGCCGTTCCTCGTGATGGAGCGCGTGCGCGGCCCGACGCTGCGGCAGGTGCTCAACAAGAAGCGCAAGATGCCGTGGCGACGCGCGGTCGATCTCGCGATCGAGATCCTGCAAGGCCTCGGGGAGGCGCACGCGGTCGGCGTGCTGCACCGGCACCTGTCGCCGGAGCACGTGCTCGTCCCGAACGCGGGCACGCGCCGCGAAGGCGTGAAGATCATCGGCTACCGCGTGGCCGAGGGCGGCGCCGATTTCACGGGGCCGATGCTGCTCGCGCTGCCGGATCCGGCGTACACCGCGCCCGAGGTGCTGCGCGGGAGCGCGCTCAGCGAGCGGACCGATCTGTACGCGGTCGGCGTCATGCTCCACGAGGCCGTGCACGGTCGCCTCCCCGGCACGCTGCCCGCGCAGGCGCGCCCGTCGCAGCCCGTGTCGCAGGCGTCGCCGGACGAGCCGCCCGCGGAGCTCATCGATCTCATTCGCCGCGCGGTGTCGGTCGATCCGGCGGAGCGCTGCGAGTCCGCGGACGAATTCGAGACGTCGCTCGCCGCGATCCGCGACGCCGATCCGGCGCCCGTCTCCGGCACGCAGGACAGCCGGCCGCGCATCTCGCTCGGTCAGCAGCGCCTGCGCTCCACCGGGCGGCCCGTCGTGTGGGTGCTCACGGGCGATCCGGCGCTCCGCAAGCCGCCGATGACCGAGGTGATCATGGGGCTGCGCGACTCGATGTCGATCGAGGAGATCGGCGCCGATCAGCGCACGCTGCTCGCGACGAAGCTGCGCGACGAGGAGGAGCTGCCGCCGTGGCTCGTGCTGTTCGGCGGCATGCACGTGGTGCTGGAGGATCCGGTGCTCTCGACGCTCGCGCGGGCGCCCGAGGTGGCGCGGCTGCTCGTGTCGACGCACGCCAACGCGGATCTGCTCGACGCCGCGATCAACTTCTGCGGCATCGATCAGCACGTGGTGCTGCCGTCCTCGGTGGCGCGGCTGAAGGAGACGATCGAGCGGCTCGTGGTGCGCACCGGCGCGTCGCGGCGGCTCTACGACGATCTGCGCCTGGCCGCGCAGCGAGGCACGCCGCCCCCCGCGCAGACCCGCGCGGAGCGGATGGTCATCACGATCCATTAGTCACTCACACGGAGCCATCACGAACCCGGATCCATCACGGACCACAGAGGGAGCGAACCATGGAACCAGAGCCGATCTCCGCCGCCCCGATCACGCCGCTCGTCGACTGTCGCGGCCTCATTTGCCCGGCGCCGATCCTGAAGATCGCCGAGACGCTGCGTCGCTACAAAGGCAACGTGGCGACGCTGACGGTGCTCGCGACGGACCCCGAATTCGCGGAGGACGTCGAGGCGTGGTGCCGCGCGAGCCATGCGGATCTCGTGCGCCTCACGCACCAGCCGGACGGCGTGATCCGCGCGCTCATCCGCGTCGGCGCGGTGAGCTCGCGGAGCGCGGTGGTGCCGCCCGAGCCGCCCGCGAGCCTGCGCAGCGCCGGCGAGCGACCGCTGGAGAACGCGATCACGGTGCCGCCCGTGACGGCGCCCGCGACGCCGCGATCGAAGGCGTGGAGCGAGCGCCTCGTCGGATCGCACGAGGCCGGGGCCGCCGCGCTCCGCCTCGCGAGCGATCGCCCGGCGTTCCGCGGGCCGACGTTGCGCTCGGTCCGGCCGAAGCAGCTCGAGGTGGTGCAGATGCAGATGCAGGCGCAGGCGCAGGCGCAGGCGCACCAGGAAGAGGAGATGCCGCCGACCGCGCCGCAGCCGCGTTTGTCGCCCACGCCCGCGGTGCGCACGTCGCCCACGCCGCAGCCCGCGTCGGGCCCGCGCGAGGTCCTGGAGCCGAGGCCGGGCTTCGTGCCGCCGATCGTGCCGTTGCCGGCGGTGGTGGACTCGATGCCGCCGTCGCTGCCGACGAACATGCACCGCCTGGTGCGCACGCCGTCGGATCACGCGGCGCTGATCCCGGACACGCCGCGGCGCTCGTGGGACGGCCTCGCGGAGTCGCCGCTCCCGCGCGAGAACCGCGCGACGTTCCTCGTGCTGCACAACGATCTGGAGGCGCTGCTCGCGGCGCTGATGATCGCGAACGGCTCGGCGGCGCAGGGCATGCGGACGGAGATCTACTTCGCGTTCTGGGGCATCCACCTCTTGCGCGGCGAGCGTCCGCGCGCGCACGAGGGCGCGAACAGGCCGAAGCCGAGCTGGCTGCAGCGCGCGCTCCTGTGGCTGATCCCGCGCGGCGCGAAGCAGCGCCTCGGCAAGCTGAACATGGGCGGCCTCGGCACGCGTATTCTGCTTTATTTGATGCGGAAGCGGAACATCCTCGCGCTGGACCAGCTCGTGGAGGCGGCCGCGAGGAACGGCGTGCGCTTCCGCGTGTGCACGATGAGCATGGGCCTCATGGGCATGACGGAGGACGACATCGTCGAGATGCCGAACATCGACTTCGTCGGCGTCGCCTCCTTCGCCGAGTGCTCGGCCCGATCCGCGGTGAGCCTCGTGTTTTGAGGCAAGGGGACCACTCGACCGGTCCCTTTCAGGCGGATCCGGGCGCGGGGGACCACTCGACCGGTCCCTTTCAGCCTGATCTGGTCGTAGGGGGGCCACTCGACCGGTCCCTTTCAGCCTGATCTGGTCGTAGGAGGCCACTCGACCGGTCCCTTTCAGCCTGATCTGGTCGTAGGAGGCCACTCGACCGGCCCCTTTCAGCCTGATCTGGTCGTAGGAGGCCACTCGACCGGCCCCTTTCAGTTTGATCTGGGCGCGGGAGGCCACTCGACCGGCCCGTTCACTCGTGAACGATGCGCCCCCAAAGCGCCTGCTTGAAACGTCAAGGACTGCGTCCGCTCCGCTATGGACTCCGCCGAGCAAGGCGCCGCTCCGCCTCCGCGAACCGGACTCCGTCCTTCCAGTGGCGGCCGTACGCAGCCGCAGGGAGGGGCACGCTCTGTTCAGTTTTGCGCTGGCGATGAGGTTTGAGCCGGGGACCCAGACTTCTGCGGATCATCGGCGGCGCCGGTGTTGTTCACCCAGCCATGATATCCGTCGTATTTGTAGACTGCCCGCTTTCCGCAGCCGGCGACTCCAACTGTCCCGAGGCCGAGCTCGACCGCCTGCAATTGGTCTTGAGGGCATTGCAGCTCGAATGCGGCTCGCTTGATACCGCCGGACTCTGGACGATTGAAGCCCTCCAAGCTGTTGGCCGAAGGCCAGCAAGCCTCGATGCCCAACAAAAGGACGAGCGAGAGAGCGACCCGCCAACAACGCATTTCGCACCCGGTAACAGCCATTCGCGTCAAGGTCAAACGAGAAACGAGCATCGCGCCGAGCGCTTGGCCACGGCATTCGGCGCTCGCTCCTCGAAGCATCGACAGGCGTCCACAGACTGGCTCCCCTGTTCCCCGATCTCTCCGTCAACGGCTCGGCGTCGCCATGATCTAGCGTCACCCAACTTTTCGCCGACGCGCGGGCGCCCGCCGCGGGGCCGACGCACGAGCAAGGCGCTTCTCTATGGCCGCTCTCGTTTCCTGAGGCAGTGTCGCGACGTATTCCTTCGACAGCCCGCGAAGCACTGCGTCCGGAAGGGCGAGCACGGCCTGCGCCTCGGTGAGCCCTGCGAGGCGCTGCTCAGGCGCGAGACCGGCCACGCGCTGCGCGGGGGACATCCGCGCCATGATGCGCTTCATCGCCTCCTCAAAGCTGTCGGCCACCTTGTCCTCGTCCTTCATCGCTCGCCTCTTGTGCCCGGGGAGCGGGTGCCGAAGCTGCTCGACATGCTCGCGCAAGGCGTAGAAGACCTCGCTCTCTTCGCCGGAGAGCGCCGGGATGCCGCCGGGGTCCGTCAGCATCCCAGGGGTCACAGTGTACAGGAGATGCTCCCCGGCGCGAGCGTTGGCGGGCACCGTCTCGATCGCCCGCAACGCGAAGGGCCCGAGTCGACCCTCGTGCACACCGGCTGCCACGCCATGGAGCTCGCACCCGAGGACCTTGAGCTCCGCCGCAAACCTCGGAGTGAGGCGCGGCGCCACCACTCGGAGCGCCACGGCTCTCGCGTCATCGACGTCCGCGACGAGCACGTACTGCAGCGCGTACGCGAACAGCATGAGGGCGTCACCGCGCCCCAGCTCGTCCGTAGGCCCCTTGAAGTGCACGAGCGTGTGATCGGCCAGATTGGCCACCACGCTCGCGAGGAGATGCGGCGGAGGCGGCGTGCCGGGATGGGTGCGCCGCACAATCACCACATCGATGCGAAGCGGCTCGCGGGAGAGCTGGAACTCCGAGATGCACTGATAAAATCCGCCTGGGAGCACCTGCTCAAGCAGCGCGACGAGCACGGGGTGCCACGCAGTGTAGATCCGAGCATGCCTGTGGCGCCGCGCCGGCTGCATCTCCGACCTGGCCTTCTTCGCCGGCTTGCCAGTGATTCTCCCCATCAACGGCAGTCGTTACCACGGCCGTCCGGCGGAGACGAGCCCTCCTCGCACAGCTCATCGATACGGAATCGCGCCTTCGTCGATCTGGATTGCCCCGATCGAACCGGCCTCGGCGACCATCGTGAACACGCACGATCCATCTCGGGCGGCGATCCCATCGAACGTGCGGCCGTGCGAGCGGACCGTCGCATGGAATGGCTGGAAAGAAGGCGCACGGGGGACGGGGAGCGCGTCCGCAGCGAGGTTCACCTCGACCTCGCGCGTGTCCTCGCGGAGGCCTTCGCGGATCGCCTTCAACGCGGACTCCTTCGCGCTCCAGAGCAACGTCACGCCTTCATCGCGGAGAGCGGGCGGCTGCGCGTCGAGCCACGCTCGCTCGGAGGCGATGAAGTAGTCCTCGACGAACGCGGCGCTGCGCGGCTCCACCACCTCGATGTCCGCGCCGAAGACGACGCTGCGATCCGCCACCGCCGCGAGCGCGCGGCCGCCCGCGTGCGCGATCGAGATCGCGAACGGCGACTCGCCCGAGGGCAGCACGACGAGCGGCGATCCGTCCTCCGCCGCGCGCACGTCGATCTCCTGAAAATCAAGCCGATCCGGGAGCACGCCCCGGAGCGCGCTCTTCGCGGCCCAGCGGCCTCCGCGGAAATCGGCGCGGCGCTTCGGCACGCGCATCGACGCGAGGCGACCGCGCTCGTGCGGCGAGAGCCAGCCGTCTCCGGCCGGCGCCTCGTCGCACGAGACGATCACGTAGCGCAGCTCGATCATGCAGGCGCCGCCGCGAGGCGAACGCCCCCCTCCGGCGCGAGCGCCGCGAGCGTGCGCGCCACGCCGCGCTCCACCGCGTCGACGAGGTACGGCCGCAGCTCCGCCACCGGCAGGATGCGATCGAGCGAGCCCACCTGGAGCGCGCGCTCGACGCTGTGGATGTGATCGAACTCGTCGGCCACCTTGCCCAGCATCGCCGACCGCACGCCCGGACGCAGCTCCGCGAGCCGCGCGCGCAGGCCGGGCTTCTCCGCCGCCGGCGCCGCCGCGATCGCCGCCTCCAGCTCCGCGACGCGCGGGTCCTTCGCGGTGCGCGCGTCGACGTCGCGCGAGAACACGACCGCCGCCGCCGGCGCGCCGCCGATCACGGACGCGCGCGCCCCTTCGAGCGCGACGACCTCCATGTTGCCGTTGAGCTTCTTCGAGAACACGACGAACGCGCCGCCGTGGTACCGCGACACGACCGCGAACACGATCGGCCCCTCGAAGTTCACGATCGCGCGCCCGATCTCCGCGCCGTATTCGAGCTGCAAATTCCGCATGGAATCCGGCGATCCGTCGAACCCCGAGAGGTTCGCGAGCACGACCAGCGGCCGGTTGTTCGACGCGCCGTTGACCGCCCGCGCGATCTTCTTCGACGACCGCGGGAACAGCGTGCCGCTCGTCCACTGCTCCGGCCCGTCCGCGGGGATGAAGCCCTGCCGCGGCACCGGGTGCGACTCGATGCCCAGCAAGCACACGGGATAGCCGCCGAGGTGCGCGTCCCACACGACGCCGATCTCCGCGTCGCGCATGTCGCGCCACCGCTCCAGCGGCGCGTGATCCGCGTCGATCACCGAGCGCATCACCGCGCGGATGTCGAACGCCCGCTTGCGATCCGGGTTCGCGGGCCCGAACACGTCGCCGATCGTCGGGAGCGTGGGGTCCGGGTGCGGCGCCGATCGCACGTCGCGCGCGGCCGGATCGCTCGTCGGCGCGCGCCGCGGGAACCGCTCGCCCGGCACCACGTACGTGTGCTCGTAGTGCGCGAGCAGGAGCGCGCACGCCTGCGAGATGTCGCCCACGAAGTACTGCGCCTGCCCGTTCGGCCCCATGATGCGCTCGTACCCGCCGATGCCGAGGTTGTCCTCCGCCGACACGCTGCCCGAATAGTCGAGCGCCTGCTTGCCGGTGAGCACCATCGCCGACTCCGGCAGCATCACGAGGATGCCGCGCGTGTGCATCAGCATCGTCGCCTCCGCGTTCCAGTAGGGCTGGGCGCCGACGTTGATGCCGCACACGATCACGTTGATCTCCCCGCCCCGCTGCGTGAACTGGACGATGTTCTTCAGCACGTCGCTGATCCAGTCCATGTTCTCGGTGCCGCTCTGCATCGAGATCTTCGCCCCCGCGGAGAGCGCGAACCACTCGAGCGGCACGCCCATCTGCGACGCGAGCTCCAGCGCCGCGTTGATGCGCCGGCACTCGGGCTCCGACAGCGAGCCCATCTCCTTGCCGGCGTCGCCGAGCAGCACGACGCGCGTCATCCCCTCGGGCACCCGCTCGGTGAAGTTGCGCAGCACGCCGACGACGATGTTCGCCGTGTTCTTTCCGTACGGCCGCGCCACCGGCACGAGCGCGCCCGTCGCGTCCAGGTCGTGCTCGATGAACTCGCCGCGCGGCACGTCCGCCGAAGCGCCGTCCGCGGGCGTCATCATGCGGATGATCTCGTACGGGTACAGGAGCCCGCGCCGCTTCAGCGCGAGGACCTTCTGGTCGTACTCGCTGAGCGTCGGCACCGGCTCGTCCGAAGGCTCGTGGAACGTCACGACGAGCCCTTGATCCATGGGGTTCGAGATGCGCATCACCGTGTCGCGCAGCTCGCCGGACGGCTGCGGCAAGAGCGCGCGCACAATCACCTGATCGATGCCGAGGCCTTCTGTTTCCGGCGCGAGGCGCTCGGTCACCTGACGCAGCTCCTCCGCGTTGAGCAGGAGCGGCGGCCACATGTAGAGCAGCACGCGGTTGCCCGCGAGCCTCTCACGCGCGGGCCGCGCCGCCTGCACGAGCCGGATGGACGCGCACGCCTCGCTCAGCATGCGCTCCAGGTACGGCATCTGGAGGATGCGGCCCTCGTCGTCGCGCACCGGCGTCAGATCGCGCACCTCCGCGACCGCGAAGAGGCGCTCGTCCTTCGGGTTGTCCTTGCCCACGCCGCGGAACAAGTACACGCCCGCCGGCGACGGGAGCCGCGTGAGGCCGAAGCCGCGCAGCCGCCACAGGTGCATGCGCTTCGCGAGCATCGGGTGCAGGCCGCGTCCGACGACGTCCTCGGCGTACGTGTCCCCGTCGCTGCGGAACGTGAAGCAGAGGCCCGCGTCGTGATCGGGGCCGTCGATCACGACGACCACGCGCCGCAGCCCGCGCGGCAAACCGCCGCGATCGAAGGCCTCGCGCACCTGCACGGACAGCTCGTCCGGCGACGCCAAGGGGCCGTCGCGGAACGCGTAGAAATCGACCACGGTGCCCTCGGGCTCGCCGGCCGCGATCGCGGGCCTCACGTGCTGCACGATCTCGGGCAGCCGATCCAGCGGCGCGCAGGCCGCGATCGCGCGGATCGTGCGGCCGTCGTGCGGGTACTCGGCGGCGACGTACGGGCAGCCGGCCGCCTCGTCGGCGCGCACGTCCGAGAGCGCGCGGATGCGGTAATAGCGCCGCAGCAGCACCTCCAGCATCTGCGCGCGGTGCCGCGGCTCCGCGGCTTGAAACCGCGGCGCGAGCACGCCGAGCAGCGGCTCCGGGCAGTCGACGAGCGCCTCGATGCGCGCGGCCCGTCCGCTCGGGTCCGCGTCGCTCGTCGCCTCCAGACGCGCCAGCTCGCGCACGGCCTGCTCGCGGACCGCGTCGCGCGCCCGCTGGAACATCGGCTCGTCGAAGAAGGCGTGCCGCATCTCCAGCGCGGCCTCGTGCACGGCCGGGAAGCGCCGCCGCGCCACCGACACGAGCCGGTGCAGGAGCACGTGCAGCCCGTCGCCGGCCGTCGCGCCGTGCGGCCCCACCGCCGTGCGCCGCCGATCGAGCGTCGCGGTGATCGCCGCGGCCTGCTCCTCGCCGCGCGATCGCGACTTGAAGAGGCGCACCAGGGCCTCGCGCAGCTCCGGCGTCGGGTCGAGGCTCGTCACGCCGTAGTGCACGAGCGCGCGCGACAGCTTCTCCAGGAAGGCCTCCGGCAGCCCCGCGCCGCGCGACTCGACGCCGCGCAGGTACACGAACAGGTGCTCCTCGGTGCTGGTGCTGGTCGTCTCCGGATCCTCGTCCTCCGAAGGCCGTCGACGGAACAGGGCCTGCACGTCCGCGAAGATGCCGAGCATCTCGTTCTCGGCCCGCAGGAGCGCCGGATCGTCCGCCGGGAGCGCCGCGCACGCCGCCTTCCACGTCGCCGCGATCTTCGCCGCCGCCGCCGCGCTCACGTCGTACCCGAGCAGCAGCCGCTCCAGCAGATCGCGCGCGTTCTGCCACCGCGCGCGAGCGTCGCCCGCCGCTTCCATCGCCGGGGGCGCGAGCTTGAACTCCACGTGCCGCACCGACTGCGCCATCGCCTGCTCCGCGAGCGGCTCGATCACGAGCAGCGGCGCCGAGGCGTCCACGTGCACGTTCGGCGTGACGAGCACGTCGCGCACGCGCCCATCCATCGGCGCGCCGATCGTCATCTCCATCTTCATCGCCTCGAGCACGATGACGGGCTCGTTCGCGCGCACCAGATCGCCCTTCTTCACAGGGATCCGCAGCACGACCGCCGGCGAGTGCGCGCGCACCGTGCCGGCCGAGTCCCGCGACACGCGGTGCGGAACGCCGTCCACCTCGACGAGGTGCGAGAGCCCCTGCGCGATCGAGATCACGCGGTGCGCCCGCCCGCCGACGGTGATGCGCCGCTCCCTGCGGCCGAGCCGATCCTCGCGCACGTCGAGCGGCACGCCCGTCCCCGAGTCGATCTTGTACGCGCTCCGCCCCGCGCGCAGCACCGAGAAGCCGTAGCGCGCGCCGTGGTAGCCGAGCTCCGTCTCGATCCCCACCGCGTCGTCCACCTTCGGCCGGCCGCGCGACGCCGACGTGAGGAACCGCGCCTGCTCCAGCGCCGCCTCCTCGTTGTACGCGTCGAGCGCCACCGCGAGCAGCGCGACGTCCGCGTTCTCGCGCCGGATGTGCTCGCCGCGCGCGGTGAACGCGTCCAGCCACTCGTTGTCGGCCTCCGCGCGCACCACCTCCGGCCGCCGCAACAGATCGAGCAGGAACGATTTGTTGCTCGTGCCGCCGCGGATCACGAGCGCCGTCTCCGCGAGCGCCCCCGACAGCCGCGCGAGCGCCTCGTGCCGCGTCCGGCCCCACGCCACGAGCTTCGCGACGAGCGGGTTGAAGTCGACGGGGATCGGATCGCCCTCGGTGATGCCGCTGTCCACGCGGATGCCCGGCCCCGTCGGCAGCCGCAGAAGATCCACGACGCCCGGCGTCGCCGTGAAGTTGTGCTCCGGATCCTCCGCGTGGAGCCGCACCTCGATCGAGCACCCGCGCGCCTCCGGCGGATCCCCTTCGAGCGGCAGGCCGCGCGCGATCTGGATCTGCATCTTCACGATGTCGAGCCCCGTCGTCATCTCGGTCACGGGGTGCGCGACCTGCAGCCGCGGCGTCACCTCCATGAACGAGAAGCGCCGCGACCCCGTCTCGAAGAGGAACTCGACGGTGCCCGCGTTCGTGTACCCCGCGCGCTTCGCGATGCGCACCGCGGCGGCGCGCGCGAACGCGTCCTCCTCCGCCGTCAGCGCGGGCGACGGCGCCTCCTCGATCACCTTGCGGCGACCGCGCTGCACGGTGCAGTCGCGCACGCCGCACGCCCACACCGCGCCGTGCTCGTCGCCGAGGATCTGCACCTCGATGTGCCGCGCGCCCGTGATCTTCCGCTCCAGGAACACCTCGTCGTCGCCGAAGGCCGTGCGCGCGTAGGCACGCGCCTGCGCGAGCGCCATCTCCAGCTCGGCGGGCCCGTGCACTTCATGGATCCCACGCCCTCCGAGACCCGCCGAGGCCTTGATCAAGAGCGGATACCCGAGGCGCTCCGCGTGCTCCTTCGCGTCGTCCACGGTGCGCACCGCGCCGAGGCTCCAGTCCACGACCGGGACGTCCGCCTCCTCCGCGACGCGCTTCGCGGTGATCTTGTCGCCGAGCTTTCGCATCACCGCGGCGGACGGCCCGATGAACACGATGCCGAGGCGCTCGCACAGCTCCGCGATCTCCGGCCGCTCCGACACGAAGGCCCAGCCGACCCACACGGCCTCGGCGCGCGACGTCACGAGCGCGCGCTCCAGGCAGTCCAGGTCGGTGTAGCTCGTGTGGTGCCGCCCGTCGGCGGTGACGTACGTGGAGCCGCCGAGGAACACCGCCTCGTCGGCCTCGCGCACGAACATCGCGCGCCGGTCCGGCTCGGTGAACAGCGCGATCGTGGTGAGGCGCTCTCCGCGCTCGCGGTTCAGCTCGCGCACCGCATGAATGAGCCGCATCGCGGGCTCGGCCCGGTTCACGATGGCCACTCGATCGAAGTCGCGTCGCATGACGTCCTCCTTGCGGGGTTCCTCAGTGAGGGAGACGAAACAGGCTTGTTGGAAAGGGGATTTGAAACAGAACGGGATCGGGGACGGTCAGGTCGACGTCGTGTCCGAGAGCGCGACCGTCCGATACCCGGTCAGCGCGAGCCACGGTGTCCCCGTGCCGTCCGCGACCTCCGCGTCGAACGTGCCGTCCTCCTTCGCGACGACGCGGGCCACCATCGGCCCCGCCGAAGGGACGCGCAGCCTCCGCGCCTCCGCGACCTTCGCGGGCAGCCCCATGCGACCGTCGCGCTTCATCTCCCAGATGCCGGCGGTCTGGAAGCACAGCTCGATCGCGCGCGGCTCGATCAGGGTCGCGCCGTGATCGACCGCGTGGTTTCGGATGAGATCGCTCGCCATGCGCCCGTAGGCGACGTGCCCTTCGACCCACGCGGCTTCGAGCACCTGGTAGGCCGGCCCGTGGAAGTAGTCGCGGTAGATGTCCGCCGCGACGCGATCCGGCGCGCGCTCCGGAACCGCGATGCCCACGCGACCATCCGCGCCGTCGAGATCGCCGCGCGTGACCTCCACGCGCCCCTCGAAGTGCACGGTGATCTGCGGCTCCGCGCGGCCCGCGATCGTGCGCGCCCCGACGAGCTGGCACCGCGCCTCGATCCCGTCGCCGTTCGGAGCGAGCAGCGCCGTCAGCCGAAGCGCGCGCGCCTCGTCCCGGTAGAACTTGAACGGCGCGAGGAACTGCATGTCGCGCACCGCGAGCACCTGCGCCCCGGGCACGGCCGCCGTCGCGATCTCCGCGAAGCCCTCCATGCCCATGACGCCCGGCAGCACCGGCGTGCCGTCGATGCGGTGGTGGTCGAGGAACGGCTCGGCCTTCGGGTCCAGCGTCGTCTCCGCGGCGAACGCCGCGTGCACGCCCGTCCCGACGACGCGCCCGATCATCGGCCCGCGCGGCCCGTCGAGCTTCGCGACGTCGAGCCCGCCGGTCTCGTCGTTCTCCTTGAACAGCAGGCCGAGCTTGCCGCCGATGAGCACCTCCCCGCCGCTGCCGGCCGCCTCGATCTCGCGGTACACCGCGGGGATCCCGGCCTCCGGAGGCAGCATGTCGATGCCCGCGAGCTCCATCATCTTCGGGATGGATCCGCGCGAGGCCATCCCGATCCCGGACCACGCCGTCCAGTCGATCGCGATCCCCTTCGTTTCGGGGCGTTTGTTGCGCAGCGAGGACACGAGCTTGCAGAGCAGGTCGTTGCCCGCGCTGTAGTCCGTCTGCCCGCCGTTGCCGAAGCGCCCGGCGATCGAGCTGAACACCATCACGGCCCCGAGCGCGACGCCGTCGAGCCCGGCCATCAGGTTGCGCCACCCGTCCGCCTTCACGTCGAACACGCGCGCCCACTCCGCCGACGTCTTGTCCGGTAGGAAGCGGCTGATCTCGATCCCGGCCGCGTGGAGCAGCAGATCGACCTTGCCGCCGCGCCGCGCGTCTTCGAGCGCCGAAGCCACGCCGGCCTCGTCGCCGAGGTTCACGGAGCGGTAGTGCGCCTGCCCGCCGGCCGCGCGGATCGCGTTCACCGCCGCGAGCGCCGCCGCGCGCCGCTCGATGACGGCGATCTCCTTCTCCACGAGCGCGGGCGTGGCGCGCTCGCCGCGGGCCTTGATGCGATCGAACAGATCGCGCTTCAGCCCTTCCTTGTCGGTCGCGAACCGCGCGAGGTCCGGATCGTTCTCGTCGGGCGCGGGCGCCAGATCGAGCAGGTAGAACGTCGCGCCGCTGCGGGCCGCGAGGTCCGCCGTGATCGCCGACACGATGCTCCCGGCCGCGCCGGACACCACGACGACGCTGTCTTTCCCGAGCGAACGCCCCGATCCATCGAGCGCCGGCGCGATGTCCTCGAGCGCGATCGTCACGCGCTCGTCGCCCAGGTACCCGATCTCGACGGCGCCCGGATCCGCGAGCGTCTCGTCGATCAGGCGCTCCGCGATCTCGTCCGCCTCGTCGCTCGCGGCGAAATCGACGGCCTTCACGGTCGCGTTCTCCCGTTCGCGTTTGTACGCCTTCACGAACCCGGTGACGGAGCCGCCCATCGGAGCGTGCGCGCCGGCCTCGTCGTAGCCGTGGGCGCCGCCGAGCCGCGTCGCCGCGACGAGGAACGTGCCCGCCGGGGCGATCGCCTCGTAGAGCGCGCGCATCGCGTCCGCGAGCAGCTTCACCCGCACGCGGAGCTGTTCACGCCACCCGGCCGCGTCGAGCTCCGCGGGCTCCACGTCCGCCGCGCGCAGCCAGTACACGCCGTGCACCGGCCCGTTCGCCGCGAACCCCTGGATCTGCGCGAGCAGCTCCTCCGACGAGGGCGCCCCGCCGATCGGGAGCACGCTCGCCCCGAGCGCCGTGAGCCTCTCGGTGAGCGCCGCGCCGATGCCCCCTTCGTCGAACATCACGACGACGCGCGTCCCTTCGCCGATCGTGACGCCGGTCGGCTTGCACACGCCCAGCGAGGGCCGCAGCCGCAGCCTCGGCACGCGCCGCGGCAGCTTGGAGATCGCGTCGTACGACATCGCCTTCGGAGCGGGCGCCGCTTCGATCACGGGCGCTGCCGACGCCGCGGGCGCCGACACGACCTCGACCTGCGGAGCCGCGCCGCCGCCGGCCGCCACGAGATCGGGCCGCCGATCGAGCACGAACTTCACGACGTGCGCGAGCGTCGGGAAATCCCGCAGCTTCAGCTTGTCCTCGCGCGGAATCTCGTACGCCGTGCGAACGGCGGCGAACGTCTCCGCCTGCTTCACCGTGTCGATCCCGAGGTCCGCTTCGAGATCCAGCTCCATGTCGAGCATGTCGCGCGGGTACCCGGTCTGCGCGGCCACGATGTCGAGCACCTTGGCCTTCACCTCCTCCGCGAACGATCCCGCGGCCGCCTCCGCCACGACCGGCGTGCTCGTAGCAGTCGCAGGCGCCGTCGCAGGCGCCGTCGCGATCACCGGAGCGATCACCGTCACCGCCGCCGGAGCGGCCACCGGAGCCGCCGGAGCGATCACCGTCACCGCCACGCTCGGAGCCTTCGCCGCGAGATCCGGCCGTCGATCGAGCACGAACTTCACGACGTGCGCGAGCGTCGGGAAATCCCGCAGCTTCAGCTTGTCCTCGCGCGGAATCTCGTACGCCGTGCGAACCGCCGCGAACGTCTCCGCCTGCTTCACGGTGTCGATCCCGAGGTCCGCTTCGAGATCCAGCTCCATGTCGAGCATGTCGCGCGGATACCCGGTCTGCTTCGCCACGATCTCCAGCACTCGCTCCTTCACCTCGTCGGCGAACGATCGCGCAGGAGCCGCGGGAGCCGCAGGCGCAGCCGCGATCACCGGCGCCGCCACGACCGTCACCGCAGCGATCGGCGCCGCTTCCCGCTTCGGCGGAGGCGGCGGGGTCGGCGCCCCACCCACGGGCCCCGTCATCGGCTTCGTCACGGCCTCCCCGACCGGCGTCTTCGCGGTGACGATCGCCACCGGCGTCACCTTCACGGGCGTCGTCGTCGCGGACCCGGGCGCGCTCCCGTCCTTCACGCGCAGCGTGCGCTGCACGATCTCCAGCTCCGGCGCCGCGCTCTCCGTCACCTTCGCGACCCAGGCCTTGTACGCCGCGCCGTCGCCGATGCGGTAATTGAACCCGAGCGCCGAAGGCACCGGCCGCGCCCCTTGTTTCGCGGGCGTCCACGCCATCAGCGTCATCGAGATCTGCGACCCGAACCCGGCGCCGAGCCGCAGCGCGTACCGCACCGGGTACGGCCCGCCGCGCGACAGCCGCAGATCGCCGAGCTCCGGATCCGGATCATGGAAATTCGGCACCGGCGGCACGATCCCGGTCTCCAGCACCTTCACCGCGATCACGTCCTCGATCCCGACGCCCATCGGATGCCCGGTGAACCCCTTCGTGTTCGCGATCACGATCTTCGAAGCGTCCTCGCCGAACACCGTCCGCAGCGCATGAATCTCGGCCGAAGCCGATCCGCCGCGCGCCGGCGTGTACGTCTCGTGCGAGACGAACAAGAGCGCGCTCGCCAGCTCCTTGCGCGAGATCCCGCGGGCCTCCGCCTGCCGCACGAGCGACTCCATCACGGAGGTGATGTGGCTCACGTCGAGCCGCGTCCCGTGGAAGGCGCTGTTCGCGGTCATCGTCCCGATCACCTGGCAAATCGGCGTGACCCCGCGCTCCTTCGCGGCCTCGGCGCTCTCGATCACGAGGGCGGCCGCGCCCATTCCGAGCAGCATCCCGTGCCGCCGCCGGTCGAACGGCAGCGCCGCCCGCTCGACCACGTCGTCCGTGGCCGCCGCGCCGGTGATGAGGAACCCGGCGCCCATCCACTCCAGCAGCCGATCGCTCGTCACGTCGTCCGCCGCGATGATGATCACGCGCCGCGCCCGCCCGCTTCGAATCCAGTCCTCCGCGATCGAGACAGCCTGCGTGGTGCTCGCGCAGGCCGAGTTCACCTGCGTATTCGGCCCGCGCGCCCCGATGAGCTCCGCGAACTGCGAGTGCCCCATGGCGAGAATTCGGAACAGGAACCGCCGGTCGAACACGTACGGCTCGCGCGCCTCCTGCGCCTCCAGCGTCTCGCGCCGATATCGAATCTCGGCCCGCGCCGCCTCCGAAGCCCCGTCCCCGAGGCGCTCGTCAATGGCCTTGAGGGCCTCGATCTGCTCCCGCCGCGCGACGCTCTTGTAATAGCGCGCCATATCGTCGGCGAACGCGTCGTACCCCGGGAACGCCGAAGCGAACAGGATGCCTGTGTCGTCCCGCATCGCATCCGGAAGCCCCCAGCGATCCGGCAGCTTCGTCCCCTTCGACGTCGTCTTGTAATGCCGCACGAGGGGAATCCCCGCGTCGCGCAGCGCATCGAGCCCGGCGCCGATCGCCAGTTGCGTCACGATGTCGAGCGCCGGAATCCGCTCGGCCGCGACCCCGAATTCGCGCTCCAGATCGAACGCCCCGGCGCGCGCCGCGAGCCGGATCACGTCATCGGGATTGTCGATCGTCTGGAACGACCCACTCCCATCCTCGCCCTTCACGATCCGCGTCACGTGCTTGTCGAGCATCGCCCGCCGGAACCGAGAAGGCACCACGTCGATGAATTCCTCGCCGCCGAGGATCCGCTCCAGATTGGCGTCATCGAACACCTTCGCCGTCCCCGGGAGCCCGAGCGCAGCGCCCGAGATCACGACCGGCGAAGCGTGCCCGTTCCCGCTCGGAGCGTGAACGTATTCAGCATCCTTCTTCTGGGGGGCCGCGGGGACGCTCGGCATCCCCTCCGGCGCCGTCGTGGACGCGTCACGGCTCCCCACGTCGCCCAAGCTCGCCGAGCCGCTCGCGGCCACCGGCGCGCCCACGCCCGCCGCATACAGCCCGCAGAGCGCCTGATTGAAGCTGACGACGTCCCCGACCTTCGGGTGATTCGACGCCATCGCCACCACGTCGCCGCGCCCGCCGAGCACGTCGTCGACGAACCCCGCGAGCGCCTTCTTCGGCCCCACCTCGACGAAGACGCGCGCGCCCTGCGCATACAGCGTCTCCAGCCCCTTCACGAACTCCACCGGAGCCGCCACCTGCTTCGAGAGCAGGTCAATCATCTCCGGCCGAGCCCCTTCGTGCATCGGATACAGCTCGCCGGTCACGTTGGCCACGACAGGCACCTTCGGAGGCGCCACGTGCAGCCTCTCCAGCACGCTGCGGAGCGGCCCGCTGGCCGGCGCCACGATGCTCGTGTGGAACGCGTGGCTCACGGGCAGCCGCACGCATTGGAACCCCTTCGCCTGAAGCGCCTTCATGGCATCCTCGACGGCCGCCGAGGCCCCGCCGATGACCGCCTGAGAGCGGCTGTTCAGATTGGCGATCACGACATAGCCGGAGCTCTCGGCGACGACCTTTTTGATCTCCTCGATGGGCGCGGTGACGGCCACCATCCACCCGTTGTCGGCCACGCTGACCTTCGTCATCTCGCGGCCGCGCGCGCTCACCGCCTCCAGCGCGTCCGCGAACGGCAGCGCGCCGGACGCCACGAGCGCCCCGTATTCTCCGAGCGAGTGCCCCATCACCATGTCCGGGAACACGCCGTACGCCCCGAGCAGCCGCGTCAGCGCGATGTCCGTCGCGAGAATCGCGGGCTGCGTGATCGCCGTCTGTTTCAGATCCTCTTCGGCCCGCGCCTTCGCCGCCTCGTCGCCCTCGTCCACGAAGATGAACCGCGACAGCGGCCGCCCGAGCAGCGGCGTCATGACCTTGTCCGCCTCCGTGAATACGGAGGCCACGATCGACTCCATCTTCCGCAGCGTCCCGAGCATCCCCACGTACTGCGAGCCTTGCCCGGTGTAGAGGAAAGCCACCTTTCCAGGCTTCCCCATCCCGACGAAGATGCCTTGTTGCCGCAGCATCCGGAACGCCGCCGGATCGTTCGCCGCGAAGGCCTTCAGCGTCTTGCCCGCCTTGTCGGCCAGCTCCTTCGCGTCCCCGTAATCGATCGCGAGCCGCACCAAGGCGCCCAGATCCTCCGCCGTCGGAGGCGAGGCCTTCGGAGCGCGCCCGGCCTTCGCATCCGCCGCGATCGCCGTGAGCTTCTTCGCCACCTCTTCCGGAGACGCGCCGCCGATCAACAGGGCCCCACGGAGAGGCGCCTTCGCCATCGCCGCCGCGCCCGACGCCGAGCCGATCGCCCCGGTGACAGGCACCGTCGTCTTCGGCCGCGTGATGCGCCCCGGCTGGTGCTCCTCGACGACCGCGTGGAAGTTCGTGCCGCCGAACCCGAACGCCGACAGCCCTCCGCGCCGCACGCCGCACGAGGGCTCTTCCCACGCGCGGAGCTGCGTATTCACGCGGAACGGCGATTTGTCGAAATCGATGTTCGGATTGGGCCGCTCGAACCCGAGGCTCGGCGGAAGCTCCTTGTGGTGGAGCGCCATCGTGAGCTTGAGGAGCCCCGCAGCGCCGGCCGCGGCCTTCAGATGCCCGATGTTGGACTTCACGGACCCGAGGGGCACACTCCCCGGCTTCGCGCCGTGCGCCGCGAACACCTCGCCGAGCGCCTCCACCTCCACCACGTCCCCGACGCGCGTCGAGGTGCCGTGTCCCTCCACGAGCGAGCACGTCGCCGGATCCAGCCGAGCGTTGTCCCAGGCGCGCTCGACAGCCAGCTTCTGCCCCACCGGGTTCGGCGCGGTGATGCCCTTTCCTTTCCCGTCGCTGGAGCCGCCGATCCCGCGGATCACCGCGTAGATCTTGTCCCCGTCCTTCTCCGCGTCCGCGAGCCGCTTGAGGACGAACACCCCCGCTCCCTCGCCCATCACGAACCCGTCCGCCCCGTCCGCGTAGGGTCGAGTCCCCGTCGCCGACAGCGCGCCGATCTTGCAGAACTTCACGAAGGCGCTCGGCCCCATGTTGCGATCGATGCCGCCGGAGATGGCCACGTCGTAGTCGCGCTCGATGAGCCCCTCCATCGCCGTGCTGATCGCCGCCACGGCCGACGCGCACGCCGCGTCCACCGTGTAGTTCGGGCCGTGCAGATCGAACACGTTCGCGATGCGGCCCGCGAGGCAATTGGACAGCTCGCCTGGCATGGTGTCTTCCGTGATGGGCGGCAGCGCCTCTCCGAAGAGGGCGCGCGACTCCGCCACGATGGCCTCCCGCACACTGGCAGGCAGCGCCGCGAAGCTCGAAGCCTCCCGCAGGGCCTTCGCGAAATCCGGGAAGAACACCCGCAGCGCCGTCAGATAGTGCTTCTCGCCGGCCATCGCGTTGCCGAAGATCACGGCCGTGCGCATCCGGTCGAGCTTCCGCTCCGGCGCGCCGTAGTCCGCGAGCGCCTCGCGCACGCACGAGATCGCCCAGCGCTGCCCGCCGTCCATCGCCTCCGCCACCTTCGGCGGGATCGGCAGCTTCCACGCGATCGGGTCCCAGTGGACCGACCTCACCCAGCCGCCGATCTTGGAATACGACTTGTCCAGCGCGTGCGGATCGGGGTCGTAGAACGCCCCGGCGTCCCACCGATCCGCCGGCACGTCGCTGATCGAATACCGCCCGCTGCGCAGGTTCTCCCAGAAGGCGGGCGCGCTCATCGCGTCCGGCATCACGGCCCCGACTCCCACGATCGCGATCGCCCGGTCCGCAGTCTCTTCAAACATGATCTCGGCTCCTCGAAAACGAAACAAACTCTCTGGAGCGCCTACCCTCCCCGCGTGGGCGCCGCTCGAAGACAGACTCCCCCCGTCTCTTCATGTCACCCCGGCGGAGTCCGCCCGTAGAGCGCGTCCGCGACGCGATCCATGTCCGCGACCGCGCCGGCCTGCGCCGCCAGGATCGCCGATAGTCCGGCCGCGGAAGAGAGCGCCGAGGCGTCGTCCCCGCCGCCCGCGCCCACCACGTGCCCGAGCCCTTCGAACGCGATCTTCCGCGCCGCGTCCCGCGCGAACACCCGCGCGATGGCGCACGTCGCGTCGGCGTCGAACCGCGCCGGCGACCGCGGATCCGCGTTCCCGTCCGCCGCGCGCGCCGCCTTCTCGGCCATCACCTGCGCGCCCTCCGCGAAGGCGATGAGCTCCCCGAGCCGGAAGAGGATATGCTGATGCCGAGTCAGCCGCGCGACCCGACACCGCTCCATCACCTCGGCCAGCGCGTGCATCCCGAGCGCCGCGATGTCGGCCCCGCACTTCGGCGACCGCTGCGCCAGCGCCGAGAGCTTCTTCGCCTGATCGTGGTAGTGCGCGCCCCGCGTCTTCAGGTGATACTGCCACCGATCGCGGGAGATCGTCATCTCCATGATCTCGCTCGTCCCCTCGTAGATGGTGGTGATCCGCACGTCGCGCTTGATCTTCTCCACCATGTATTCCTTCGTGTACCCGTACCCGCCGAGCGCCTGGATCGCCGCGTCCGCCGCCGCGTTCCCGGCCTCCGTCGCGAGGTACTTCGCGATGGCCCCCTCGGTGTTGAGGCGCTCGTCGCTCTCGTCGAGCCGCACGCCCACCATCTCGATGTACGCGCGCGAGGCCTCCAGCCGAACCGCGTGCGGCACGATCAGCTTGTGCGTGTACCCTTGCTTCTCCGACAGCGGCCCGCCAGCCTGAATACGCGTCTTCGAATACTCGATGGCCCGGTCGAGCGCGGCCCACCCGGCCCCGAGGCCGAACGCCGCCACCATCAGCCGGGTGTACCCGAACACGGCCTGTGCCTGAGCGAGCCCCTGCCCCTCCACGCCGCCGATCAATCGGTCCTTCGGGACGTACAGGTTCTCGAAGATCACCGGCGCGGTGTTGCTCGCGCGGATGCCGTGCTTGTCCTCGTGCTTGCCGGGGAACAGGCCCTCTTCGCCCTTCTCGACGACGAACCACGTCGGCCCGTCGGGCGCGTTCGCGAGCACCGTATAGGCGTCGGCGACTCCGCCGTTCGAGATCCACTGCTTGCTGCCGGTGATGCGGTATCCGGTGATCTCCCCGTTCTCCACGACGCGCTCGGCGACCGTGCGGAGCGCCGCCAGATCGCTGCCGGCCGCGGGCTCCGTCGCGGCGTACGCGAACAGGATGCCTTCGCCCGCGATGCGACCGAGCCACCGTTGCTTCTGCTCCTCCGAGCCGCCGACGCTGATCGGCTCCGAGCCGAGGAACGTCGCGAGCACGCCTGTCGCCACGCCGACGTCGACGCGGCCCATGCGCTCGCAGATGCGGTAGATGTCGAACGAGCCGCCGCCCATCCCGCCGTAGGCCTCCGGCACGAAGAAGAGCTGAATCCCGAGCTCGTCGCTGCACGCGCGGCGCACGATCTCCTCCGGGAACTCGTCATCTCGGTCGAGCTGAAGGAGCTTCGCGTCCGGCAGGTGTCGGTCCGCGAATTCCTGAATTGACTGGACTGCCGCCTCCAACGTTTCCCTGTCGAGACCGGTCGTCGCCATGGATGGAATCCTCCGTGCGGCGGCTCTTCAGGCATATCCCGGGCCGCGCAGACGGGGCGAAAATGCTGCCCCGCTCCGCGCGCATTCTGCGTGCGTGTCAGTCCGAAACAAGCCTCACGACTGACTGCTTCGCATTGAGCCATTCCCTGGACGACTCCACATCAAAGAATGTGGCATTCCGGTGGTACCCCCTTCAAATGCAGGCGAATTCGGGTGAGGCGATCTTGCGAGGCCCCGCGCACGGTTCGCGCGGGCCCGGACGGCCGGTGGACAGGGTCAGATGGAGGGCGGCTTCCGGCCGGCCCAGGGGCGCGCGCTTTCGAGTTGCGCTCCCAAGCGGAACAGCGTCGCCTCGTCGCCGAAGCGCGCCGCGAATTGCGCCCCGACAGGCAGACCCTGCGCGTTCCAGAACAGCGGCACGCTCATCGCGGGCTGCCCCGTTTGATTGAAGAGCTGCGTGTTGGGCGTGTACGCGAGCTTGCCGCTCCCCATCTTGTCGAGCGCCACTTCGAGCAGCGCACCGAGCGGCAGCCGCGTGAGCAGCCCCATCTGCGCGCGCTCCGCGAAGCTGAGCCCCAGCTCACCGATCTTCGCGGGCGGCCGCGCGAGCGTCGACGTGAGCAAGAGGTCGTAGCGCTCGAAGAACCCCGCCACGTCGCGCCCGGCCCGCTGCATGACCTGCTGCGCCGCGAGGAGCTGGGGCGCCGTCGTCTTCCACGCGATGAGCGCGAGCAGCCATGTCGCCGGCTCGAAATCCTCGGCCTGCGGCTTCCTCTTGCCGGCGCTCTCCGACGCGGTCTCGACGAAGCGCGCCACGCCGGTGGCCACCGTGAGGAAGTACGCGCGCACCATCTCCTCGCGCGGGAACGCCGGCTTCGCCTCGACGACGTCGTGCCCGAGCGATCGCAGGAGCGCGATCGCGTCGTCGATCGCCGCCGCGCAATCCGGGTGCGTCTCGCCCGAGTAGAGCGCGTCCCGCGTGAACGCGATCCGCAGCTTTCCAGGGTCCTTGCCGACCTCTTCGATCCACGGTCGCGCCTTCGCCGGCACGCCGTACGGCTCTCCGGGCGTGGGCGGATCTGCGATGTCGAGCAGCGTCGCGCTGTCCCGCACCGAGCGAGCGAGCACGTGCTCTTGCACGAAGCCGCCCCACGCTTCGCCCGCGAACGGCGCCATCGTCACGCGCCCGCGCGTCGGCTTCAGACCGAACAAACCGCACGCGGAAGCGGGAATTCGGATCGATCCGCCGCCGTCGCCGCCGTGCGCGATCGGCACCATGCGCGCCGCGACCGCCGACGCGGAGCCTCCGGAAGAGCCGCCCGGCGTGTGATCGGTGTTCCATGGATTGCGGCACGCGCCGCGGACCTGTGGCTCGGTGATGCCCATGATCCCGAACTCGGGCGTGTTCGTTTTCCCCACGATTTGAAGCCCCGCGGCCTCGTACCGCTCGGCGAGCACGCTGCTCTGCTCCGCGATCTTCTCCATCGAGAGCTTGGTGCTGTTCGACGTCGGCGTGCCGGCGATCTGCAGCTTCAAGTCCTTCACGAGCATCGGCACGCCGCGCATCGGCCCGTCGGGGAGCCGTTTCACGCGGGCACGTGCGCGCTCGAACATCGTGTGCACGACCGCGTTGAGCTTGCCGTTGCGGGCCTCGATCCGCTCGATCGCCGCTTCGAGCGCCTCTTCGGGTGAGATGTCCTTGTTGCGAATTCGTTCGGCGAGGGCAGTGGCGTCGAGATCGTCGTACTCCGGCAGTCGCATGGGGCGGGCAGCATACTCGGAACTGTCGCGCCGCGGTGATATGGAGTCGGCATGGACGTCCTGCTCATCGGCGGCACGCGATTCCTGGGACCGCTCCTCGTGATGCGTCTGCTCGCGGGAGGGCACAAAGTCACCATCTTGAACCGCGGCACGCGCCCGGATCCGTTCGGCGCGTTCTTGCCGCGCATCAGCGGATTCGTCGCGGATCGAAGGTCGCCGCAGTTCGCCGAGGCGCTCCGAGATCGTCACTTCGACGCGGTGGTGGACTTCGTCGCGTACGAGGCCGAAGACGTCGAGGGCACGGTGCGCGCGCTGCGCGGCAAGATCGGCCATTACATCTTGATCAGCACGGGCCAGGTGTACCTCGTGCGCGAGGGTTGCCCGCGCCCCGCGCAGGAGACCGACTACGCCGGCAGCGTGATGGAGCGCCCCGCGGATACGCGCGATCTCGATCAATGGAGCTACGGCGTCGGCAAGCGCGCGTGCGAGGACGCCTTGCGCGCCGCGTGGACGGAGGATCGCTTCCCCGGCACCACGCTGCGGATCCCGATGGTGAACGGTGAGCGCGACTACGAGAAGCGGGTGGAGCGCTACCTGTTCCGCCTCCTCGACGGAGGCCCGATCGTCGTCCCGGACGGAGGCCACGCCGAGACGCGCCACGTCTACGGAGGCGAGGTGGTGCGCGCGATCACCACGATTCTGGGCCGATCCGACACGCACGGAGAGGCCTTCAACATCTGCCAGGAGGAGACGCCGACGGTGCGCGAGGTGATCCTGACGCTCGCGGATCTCATCGGAGCCACCCCGCGCCTCGTCGACGTCCCGACCGCAAAGGTGGAAGCCGCGGGCCTCGTGCCGCGGATCATCTCCCCGTTCAGCTCACGATGGATGTCGTTCCTGGACCCGGCGAAGGCGCGCGAGAAGCTCGACTTCCAGCACACCCCGTTCCGCCAGTACATGGCGCAGATCGTCGCCTCGTTTCAAGCGTACCCGCCGCCCGAGGCCCCGCAGGGCTACCTGTCGCGAGACGTGGAGATCCAACTGGCAGGTTCCTGAGTGCCAGTTGGTGCCCACCCCCGGTCGCGCGTTCCGCGCGCCCGCCCCTCCCAAATCGCTCACAGTCGTTCGCGAAGGGAGGGGAACCTCACTGTCCCCGATCACGCTGGCAGTGAAGGCGGAGGCACCCTGTTCGGCGGGCGGCCCGGGGGCGCCGTCTGCATCGCCTGCATCAGGTACGGCACCGCCATCGGCACCATGTCGAGGTCCGGATCCAGCTGTTTTCCGAGGCCCTCCGCGACGAGCAGCGCGATGTGCACCACCGTGAACGACGGGTCCACCTGCACGCGGTGGCGGCGCAGCACGTTCATCATCCCGCTCACCGCCTTGCCCACCTCGATGTCGCCGATGTTCTTTCCGAGGATGTTCGTGAGCTCCCCGGCCACGTCGTCCTCGAACGCGGAATACGTGTTGTTACCAACCGTCGGCGCGTGCTCGTAGAACAGGCGCGCGACCTGCTTCGCGTCCTTCTGCGCGAGCGCGATGAACGTCTCCACCCACGGGCGTCGCAGCTCCGGCGGGATCTCCGTCACCATGCCCAGATCGATGAGCACCACGCGCTCGTCCTTCGTGAGGAGGATGTTGCCGGGGTGCAGATCCGCGTGCACGAAGCCGTCCAGAAAGACCATCTGCAAGATGGCCCCTCCGCCGATGCGCGCGAGCTTCTTCTTGTCGCCGAGCGCCCCGGACGCGTCCGTCGCCTTCACGCCCTCCACGAACTCCATGCCGAGCACGCGACGACTGCACAGCTCCGGGAAGAGCGCCGGCACGCCGACGTCCTTCGTCGCCTCGAAATTCTTCGCGAACCGGCGGTTGTTCTCGGCCTCTTTGCGAAAGTCGAGCTGACCGTGGAGCGCCTCCGCGAAGCGCTCGACGGACCCGGGCAGCGACATCAGGTGCATCGACGGCACGCGATCGACGAGCCGCGCGCCCACGCGGAGGATCGCCAGATCGCGCTCGATCTGAGCCTCCGCCTCGGGCCGCTGCACCTTGAGCGCGACGTCCTCTCCGGTGTCGAGCCGCGCGCGGTGCACCTGCGCGACGGACGCGGCCGCGACGGGCACGGGATCGATGAACGCGAGCCGCTTGCGCGCGTCCTCGGACAGCTCGGCCTTCAGCACGGCGCGCACGGTCTCGAACGGAGCGGGCGGCACGGCGTCTTGCAGCCTCGCCAGCGCGCCCGTGTACCCGGCCCCCAGCACGTCCGGCCGCGTGCTCAAGATCTGCCCGAACTTGATGAACGTGGCGCCGAGCCGCTCGAACGCCTTCGCGACCACGCGCCCGCGCAGCTGCTCGACGCCGTCCCGACCGAGCCGCCCCGCGGCGATCCGCTTCCCCAAATAAACGAGCACCGCGACCCAGAAGACCCACGCGATGTGAAGGAACCGAAAGAACAACCGCAAGCCGCGCACGCGCCCCCTATAGCGTGACGACACCGGCTTGGGTACGGTTCCGCGCATGCACTACACCAAGCTCGGTCGCTCCGGTCTCCAGGTCAGTCGCGTCTGCCTCGGCACCATGAACTTCGGGCCGCAGACGGACGAAGACTCGTCGCACGCGATCATGGATCACGCGCTCGACAAGGGAATCAACTTCTTCGACACCGCGAACGTCTACGGGTGGAAGCGGGGAGAAGGCTGGACCGAGCAGATCCTCGGCCGCTGGTTCGACAAGGGCGGCGGCCGCCGCGAGAAGGTCGTCCTCGCGACGAAGTGCTACGGCATCATGGGCGACTGGCCCAATCAAAAGCACCTGTCCGCGCTCCACATCATCAAGGCGTGCGAGGGCTCCCTCCGCCGCATGAAGACGGATTACATCGATCTGTTCCAGATGCACCACGTGGACCGCAACACCCCGTGGGAGGAGATCTGGCAAGCGATGGAGACGCTCGTTCGCCAGGGAAAGGTCATCTACGTCGGCTCCTCCAACTTCGCCGGCTGGCACATCGCGCAGGCGAACGAGGCCGCGAAATCCCGCCATTTCATGGGCCTCGTCTCCGAACAGAGCCTCTACAACCTGATCGACCGCACCATCGAGCTGGAGGTCATTCCTGCGTGCCAGTCGTACGGACTCGGCCTCATCCCGTGGAGCCCGCTCAAGGGCGGCGTCCTCGGCGGCGCGCTGAAGAAGGCGACGGAGGGCCGCCGTACCGCGGACTTTCAGCAGAAGAACATCGAGAAGCACAAGGACAAGCTGGAGCGCTACGAGGCTCTGTGCGCCCAGCTCGGCCGTTCGCCGGGCGAGGTCGGCCTCGCGTGGGTGCTGGCCAATCCGGTGGTGACGGCCCCGATCATCGGCCCGCGCACGGCGGAGCAGCTCGACTCGGCGATCGCGGCGCTCGACGTGAAGCTCTCGGAAGAGACGCTGAAGCAGCTCGACGAGATCTTCCCCGGCCCCGGCGGCCCCGCGCCCGAAGCGTACGCGTGGTGAAGGCCCGGCGTCCCGCGAAGGGGCGCGCGCTGACTCGCAGTCGATCGGCCATCCCCGAGCGCCGATGATCGCATCCTCTCGCAAGTAACTTTTTTCCGCAAGACTGGTTGTTCGCGAACGGCGACGCACCCTGCTCGCCCGTTTTTCGAAGCGACGGACGGCGGACGCCGAGGCTCGCGAGGCCGAGGTCCGCCCGCCGCCCCCCACATTCGGAGGCCCGATGAGCGACGTGACCATCCTGTTTGGTAGACCGCACGTTCCCCAGGACGCCGAGGACCGATTCGAGATGGAGGTGCTCGCCGCCGAGGAGCTGGGCATCGAGTCGTACGCGATCCCCCTGGACCCGGTGGTGAACGGCGAGCCCGAGCGCGCCCTCCGCCGCCTCCCGAAGCCCCGTCACCGCACGTGGCTCTATCGAGGGTGGATGTTGAGCGAGGAAGAATACACCGCCCTGTACGAGGCGATGCAGGACCGCGGAGAGGAGCTGTTCGTCGACCCGGAGGCCTTCGCGGAGGCCGCGTACATCCCCAACTACGTGCCGCTCCTCGGCGACCGCACGGCGCCCACGCGCTGGACGGAGGGCGAGGACATCCGCGAAGCGTGGGAGATCGCGGCCGAGCTCGGCCCGCCGCCCTGGATCGTCAAGGACCACGTGAAGTCGGCGAAGGAGCTGTGGCACCGCGCCTGCTTCGTGCCCGAGGGCTCTGGATACGAGGAGTTCGCGGAGGTGTGCGAACAGCTCCTCTCCGCGCGCGGCGACCGCTTCGAGCGGGGCTTCGTGATCCGGAAATACCTGGATCTGGCGACGCTGCCGGGGTGGCAGCCGGGCCGCCGCCGAGCGACCGACGAGCACCGCCTCCTCTTCTGGGAGGGCCGTCTGGTGGCCCACGCGCCGTACCATGACGTGGAGTCCGAGCTGCCGCATCCCGAGCGCTTCGCGGACCTCGGCCGCCTCATCGACTCCCCGTTCTTCACCGCGGACGTGGCGCTCCTGGCCGACGGCGGAGCCACGGTGATCGAGCTCAACGACGGCGGATCCTCGGTGTTTCCGGAGCTGCTCGACCCGCGCGACTTCTACCGGGCGGTGATCGGTTGAAGGCCGCGGCGGAGAGGATGGATGCGTATTCTGGCCACGAGGAGGTGCCGATTCGCGTGAACGGCGTGTGGGTGCAGCCCTCGGGCCGCCCTCTGCACGACAGGCTGACCGGCCGCGAGGGCCGCACGGACGAGGAATTTCCGACGGACCTCTACGAGTACCTCGTCAACCACGAGATGTTCAACTTCGCGACGCGCACCTTCCACGTGTGCACGCGCGAGAAGGCCGCCCGCGAAGCGCTCCGGAGAGGCCTTCTCCCTGCGGACTTCGTCTGTCCGGCCGCCCGCGAGGACTGCCCGATGCGCCGGATTCTGGCCCACGGAGACGGCCGCTCTCTGCGGTTCGAGCGCGCGAAGGAGCCGTGACCGCGCCGGGGGCCGGGCGAAGGAGCGCAGTTCGTTCGCGTGGGCACCCATGCTAGAACCTGCGCCGCGCCCGGCCACTCCCGGGTGCCCCTCCTCGGTGGGTGTGCCCCGCCGTACGAACGAGACCTCATGAGCCTCACCCTCGCGGCCTTGATTTTCCGCCCCTCCGAGATCTCGGATCGGGCCTTGTCCCTCGGCTTCGCCGTCGCGCTCGGGGGGTGGGACGTCCCCTCTCCGCGGCTCCGGATCGCGAGCTTGCCGGATTTGCCGGGGTTCGCCGCGGCCTTCTATTCGAGCGGCGCGCCGGAGAGCGAGGAGGCCGAGCACGCCGCGGACCTCTTCGACGACGAGCAGTCCCCGCCCGCGTGCGTCCTCGACGCGGCCGAGTGGATCCGCGCGGAGAAGGGAAACGCCGAGGATCGAAGGCGCGCGCACGCGGCGCTGCTGGAGCGTGAGGCCCGCGACGGGGGCAATGAGGAAGACGAGGACGAGGACGAGGACAGCCTCTCTCCGATCTATGCCCTCGTGTATGCCGAGGACTTCGTCCACGACGATGGCTTTCGGGTGGCGCCGGACGGGTACCAGCGCCGCTTCGTGCGCGACGGGGACGACGGGATCGAAGCTGGCAAGGAGTCCTCGGACGACAGCGAGGTCCGCGTGCTGGACATCGACGTCCCGGAGAGCGCGACGGAGGCGAAGGAACAAGCCGTGTTCGACGCGGCGCTGCGCCCCCACCGCGGCACCACGTTCCTCTCCGGCGCCCTCGGCAAGAACGTCCTGTCGCTCCTGGTGCGTGCCAGTTACGACGCGGACCGGAAGGTGCCCGTCCGCCTCGTGGAGCCGGACGCCGCCTCGATCGGATTCGAGGCCACGCGCCTGTGCGAGGTGTTGAATCGCGTCCCCGGCAGAGGCGCCTTCACGCCCCCGGAGACGGCCTCCGGCATGGCGCCGCCCGCGCAGCTGGAGGCCTTCGCGACGGCGTACGACTGGCACGATCCGTCCGACCCGGAGGATCTGTATCGCGAGCTGTCCATCGGCCACGTGACTGGCAATCTCCGTTTCCTCCGCGAGGCGGAGATGGCGGCTTTCAAGCAGGATCCGGCGTGGAATCTGCCGACCGGCGAGCCCTTGTACCCGGTCGCGAAGCTGGTCCCGACGGCCCTCGGCGGAGGTGGCTCCGGCGTGATCCACCTGGCTGTTCCCCCCAGCGGAGACATGTTGTTTCGGCTGCGCCACGGCCACCCCGCACACGTGGCTGGCCCCACCTTCGGCGAGCTGCTGCGCTACCTCTCTCTGGGCTGGTCGAAGCGCACCGCATTCGAAGAGGACCTCATCGGAGCCTTGATGTTGCGCGCCAAGCTCCGCGCCGAGGCGTCGAGTCGCTGAATCCCCCCTACCCCTTGCTGGTCGGCGGAGGCGGCGGCTGCGTCTTCCGGGCAAGCTCCGTGTCCAGGTCTCGGAATCGATTCGCCAGCGTCCGCACCAGGATCCGCAAGGCGTCGTTCTTGGCCAGCTCGCGCTCCATCGACTCGGCGGTCACGAGCTTCACCGTCACCTCGCTCTTCGCCATCACGCTCGCGGTGCGCGGGGACGAGGAGAACACCGCCGCTTCCCCGAACACCTCTCCTGGGCCGATGAGGCGCAGCGCCACACGCTTTCCGTTCACCGTCTTGAACACCTCCACCACGCCGTCGATCACGAGGTACGCGGCCGTCGCAGGCTCTCCCTCGCTCAGGATGATCTCGTCCGGCGCGTACGTGCGGGTCGGCAGCCAGCCGCCCCCGCGCAGGAAACGCTCCAGATCGTGGCGAAACGCGTGCACCGACGGCTGCCGCTTCGCCGGGCTCGCGCTCAAGGCCTTCATCGCGATGCGGCACAGCTCCGGCGGCAATCGTGGGTCCTGCACCACCAGCTCGGGATCTTGCGGGCGACACGCGCGCGCCTTCTCCAGCGTGTCGAGCACCGTCGGCTCGTAATACGGCGCTCGGCCCGTGAGCACGCGGTACAACGTGCCTCCGAGGCAGAATACATCCGTCCTCGCGTCGATCTGGTCCGTCCGGCCGTGCGCCTGCTCCGGCGACATGTACGCGGGGGTGCCGCTCACCGTGCCGGCGTGCTGCGGGCGCGGCGTCCACCCGTCCACCGAACAGGCAGCGTGCGCCGGCGTCGCCACCGAAAGGCCCCAGTCCATCAAGTAGACCTGTCCGTGACTGCCCACCATGATGTTGTGCGGCTTCACGTCGCAGTGCAAGATCCCGCGGCCGTGCGCGAACGAGAGCGCGTCGCACACCTTGAGCAGGATCTGGATCGACCGCTCGAGCTGCTCGCTCTCCAGCCGCGCGTCCCCCTGGCGCTCCAGCATCTCGGCGAAGCTCTCTCCCTCGACGAGCTTCATCGTGATGTGCTGCGGCGCGCCCTCCGCCGTGAGGCCGAGATCGTAGATCGGCACGATGTTGGGGTGATCCAGCGCGCCCGTGATCCGCGCCTCTCGCAGGAAGCGCTCCGCCGCGCGCGACGTGCGGTCCACCTTCGCGTCGAGCACCTTCATGGCCTCTCGCCGGCCGAGGCGACGATCCACCACCTTGCGGATGCTGCTCATCCCTCCGCGCGCGACCTCGCCTTCGTCGGTGAAGCGCGGCTCGCTCGCGGGCGGCAGGATGCGCACCGCCTCCTTCGACTTCGGCGGCGGACGCGGCGGACGGCGCTGCAAGAGGCGACTATCCTGTGCGTCGACGCTCTCTCCGGGCGGCGACGACACCATGGTGCGCTCGCTTTCCCTCAGCTTGTCCCGCGCAGACTGGCCCGCCATCCGTCCACGATACGCCCAGTGGAGCCCGAGGGCGCGCGATGATTTCGCGCGGTCACGGGTTCTGGCACGGCCCGTCGGGAGTATGCTGCGCCGCCTCCGCTCCCTCGAACCCGAGAGCCGACCATGACCGAACAGAGCTATCAAGAAATTCTGCCCCTCGGAAAAGACGAGACGCCCTATCGCCTCGTCACCAAGGACTTCGTCTCCACGTTCGAAGCCGACGGGAAGACGTTCCTGAAGGTCGATCCCGAGGCGCTCCGCGTGCTCACCCGCGAGGCGATGAAGGACATCGCCCACCTCCTCCGTCCCGGCCACCTCGCGCAGCTCCGCAAGATCCTGGACGATCCGGAGGCCTCCGCGAATGACAAGTTCGTCGCGCTGGATCTGCTGAAGAACGCGGTGATCGCGGCCGGGTACGTGCTTCCCTCCTGCCAGGACACCGGCACCGCCATCGTGATGGGCAAGAAAGGCCAGTACGTCGTGACCGGCGGCGGCGACGAGGCCGCGATCTCGGCCGGCGTGGCCGACACCTACCTGACGACGAACCTGCGGTATTCGCAGATGGCCCCGCTCAACATGTACGACGAGGTCAACACCAAGAACAACCTGCCTGCGCAGATCGAGCTCTACGCGACCGACGGCGACGCCTACAAATTCCTCTTCATGGCGAAGGGCGGAGGCAGCGCGAACAAGAGCTACCTCTACCAGGAGACGAAGGCCCTCCTGAACCCGGACACCTTCCTGGCGTTCATCGAGTCGAAGCTCAAGACCCTCGGGACCGCGGCCTGTCCGCCGTACCACCTCGCCGTCGTCGTCGGCGGCACGTCGGCTGAATACGCCCTCAAGACTGCCAAGTACGCGTCGGCCCGCTACCTGGATACACTGCCCACGACCGGCAACGACAAGGGGCGCGGCTTCCGGGACATCGAGCTGGAAGGGAAGATCCTGGAGATCGCGCAGCGCACGGCGATCGGCGCGCAGTTCGGCGGCAAGTACTTCTGCCACGACGTGCGGGTCATCCGGCTCCCCCGCCACGGCGCGTCGTGCCCTGTCGCCATCGCGGTGTCGTGCTCGGCCGACAGGCAGGCTCTCGGCAAGATCACCAAAGACGGCATCTTCCTGGAGCAACTGGAGACGGATCCGGCGAAGTACCTGCCCGAGACGACCGACAAGGACCTCGGCGGGGAGGTCGTGAAGATCGATCTGAACCGGCCGATGTCGGAGATCCGCGCGGAGCTCCACCGGTACCCCATCAAGACGCGCCTCTCGCTCACCGGCCCGATGGTGGTGGCGCGCGACATCGCGCACGCGAAGATCAAGGAGCGCCTCGACGCCGGCGGCGGCATGCCGCAGTACCTGAAGGACTACATGGTCTATTACGCGGGCCCGGCCAAGACGCCGAAGGGGATGGCGTCCGGCTCGTTCGGGCCGACGACCGCCGGCCGCATGGATGCCTATGTGGACCTGTTCCAGTCGCAGGGCGGCAGCTACGTGATGCTCGCGAAGGGCAATCGGTCCGCCGCCGTCACCGCGGCCTGCAAGAAGCACGGCGGCTTCTACCTCGGCTCGATCGGCGGCCCCGCGGCGCGCCTCGCGCAGGACTGCATCACCAAGGTCGACGTGCTGGAGTACGCCGAGCTGGGGATGGAGGCTGTCTGGAAGATCGAGGTGAAGGACTTCCCGGCGTTCATCATCGTGGACGACAAGGGCAACGACTTCTTCGCCGAGATCCTCGCGGGCCCGTCGGACAAGAAGCACCTCCACGTCGCGGGCTGACCGCGGACGGGCCGGCGGCGCCGGAGCGTGCCAATCCAAGGGGTTGCCCGTTCCATCCGCTGGCCCCACCTTTCCGTCCGCTAGCACCACCCGTTCCGTCCGTTTTTTTGGATTCCCCTCTGGCATCACGGAGCGGTCGCCGCTAGAGTCCGGGGCGCATGTCGTCCCGGACGCTGACGCACCTCCGCGCGCTCGAAGCGGAGAGCATCCACATCCTGCGCGAGGTCGTCGCCTGCTTCGAGAAGCCGGTGATGCTCTATTCGATCGGCAAGGACTCCACGGTCCTGCTCCACCTCGCGCGCAAGGCGTTCCACCCGGGCAAGCTGCCTTTTCCGCTGCTCCACGTGGACACGACGTGGAAGTTCCGGGACATGTACGCGTACCGCGACACGTACGTGAAGAAGGAGCTGGGCGTCGACCTGATCGTCCACGTGAACGAAGAGGGCCTCGCCGCCGGCATCAACCCGATCACGCACGGATCCAAGGTCCACACGGACGTCATGAAGACGGCGGGCCTCAAACAGGCCCTCTCCAGGTACGGATTCGACGCGGCGTTCGGCGGGGCGCGGCGCGACGAGGAGAAGTCCCGCGCGAAGGAGCGCATCTTCAGCTTCCGCGACCCGAGCCACCGCTGGGACCCGAAGAATCAGCGGCCGGAGCTCTGGAACATCTACAACGCCCGCATCCACAAGGGGGAGAGCATCCGTGTGTTCCCGCTCTCCAACTGGACGGAGCTGGATGTGTGGCAGTACATCCACCTCGAAGGGCTGCCGATCGTGCCTCTGTATCTGGCCGCACCGCGCCCCGTCGTGAAGCGCAGCGGCACGTGGATCTTGGTGGACGACGACCGACTGCCGCTCTTGCCCGGAGAGCAGCCCGTCCGCAAGAAGGTGCGCTTCCGCACGCTCGGGTGCTATCCGCTCTCCGGCGCCGTCGAGAGCGAGGCCGCGACGATCCCGGCCATCATTCAGGAGATGTTGCTCGCGACGGTGAGCGAACGGCAGGGGCGCCTCATCGACTTCGATCAGGCGGGCTCGATGGAGGAGAAGAAGCGAGAAGGGTACTTCTGAGGGCGCGACACCAGGCCTCTCGACTCCCCTCCTCTCTTCTCCTGGAACCGACCATGACCCACGCGTCCGATCTCATCGCCACCGACATCGAGGCTTACCTCGCGCTCCACGAGAAGAAGGAGATGCTGCGGTTCCTCACGTGCGGCAACGTCGACGACGGGAAATCCACGCTGATCGGCCGGCTGCTCCACGACACGCACGCGATCTACGAGGACCAGCTCGCGGCGGTGGAGAAGGACAGTCAGGTGCACGGGACGACGGGCGGCGCCATCGATCTGGCGCTGCTCGTGGACGGCCTCAAGAGCGAGCGCGAACAGGGCATCACCATCGACGTCGCGTACCGCTATTTCTCGACGGCGCAGCGCAAGTACATCATCGCCGATACGCCCGGACACGAGCAGTATACGCGCAACATGGCCACCGGCGCGAGCACCGCCGATCTGGCCGTGATCCTCATCGACGCGCGCAAAGGGGTCACGACGCAGACGAAGCGGCACTCGTTCATCACCAGCCTGCTCGGGATTCAGCAGGTGATCGTGGCGGTGAACAAGATGGATCTCGTGGACTACTCGAAGGAGCGATTCGAGGAGATCGTCCGCGACTACAAGGCATTTGCATCCGCGCTGCCGGCGCGGGCGACGTTCTTCGTGCCGCTGTCGGCGCTCGCGGGGGACAACGTGGTCTCGGCGAGCGAGCGGACTCCGTGGTACGACGGGCCGCCGCTGCTCACGCTGCTCGACACGCTCCCCACGACGAGCGGCACGTCGCTCGTGAGCTTCCGGTTTCCGGTGCAGCTCGTCCGCCGGCCGACGGCGGATTTCCGCGGGTTCTCGGGGACGATCGCGTCCGGATCCGTGCGGCCCGGGGACGAGATCGTCAGTCTGCCTTCGGGGCGGACCACGCGCGTCGCGCGCATCGTGACGTGGGAGGGCGACGTCGCCGAGGCCTTCGCGCCGATGAGCGTGACGCTGACCCTGGAAGACGAGATCGACGCCAGTCGCGGTGACCTGTTCTGCCGGCCCGACGACCGCCCGCTCGTGGCCTCCCGCGCGGAGGCGATGCTCGTGTGGATGGATGATCGGCCGATGGTGCCGGGCCGTGAATACATCTTGAAGCACAACACGCACGAGACGCCCGCCGTGTTCTCGCGCCTGCTCCACAAGGTCGACGTGAACACCCTCGCTCGCGCCGACGCCCCCGCCCTCGCGATGAACGAGATCGGCCGCGTGGAGCTGAAGACGAGCCGTCCCCTGCTCTTCGACCCGTACGAGCGGAACCGCGGGACGGGCGCCTTCATCGTGATCGACCGCGTGACGAACGGCACCGTCGGAGCGGGCATGATCACGGGGAGCGCCGACGGCCACTGGGACGACAAGGCCCCTTCGCGGCTCGTGGCCACGCCGAGCGCGGTGACGGCCGACGAGCGACAGGCGCGCTTCGGACAGCGGCCCACGACGGTGCTGCTCACGGGACTGCCCGGCTCCGGAAAGACGGAGATCGCGCACCGGGTGGAGCGATTGCTCTTCGATCGAGGGCGCGCGGCGGTGGTGCTCGACGGCCAGGCGATGCGCCTCGGGATGAACCGCGACCTCGGCTTCACGGCCGCGGATCGCTCGGAGAACCTGCGCCGATCGATGGAGGTCGCGAAGGTGTTGAACGACTCCGGCCTCGTCGCGATCGCGTCGTTCGTCGCGCCCGAGGCCACGGCCCGCGACCGGTGCCGCGCCCTCCTCGGCGCGGATCGCTTCTTCCTCGTGCACCTCGCGGCCCCGATCGAGGCCTGTCGCGCGCTCGATCGGAGCCGACTCTACAAGGACGCCGAGGCCGGCAAGGTGAGCGACGTGCCCGGCGTGACGTTCCCGTACGAGCCGCCCGCGGACGCGGACCTCACGCTGCCCAGCCACGAGCTGAGCGCCGCGGAGTGCGCATCTCGCATCGTGGCCGAGCTCGTGCGGCGAGGCGTCATTTGCTGACGAAGAACACCTTGCGATTGCCGAGCGGCTGGACGGGCCGGTTGTTCTCGCCGTGCACCGCGCCCTTGAATTTCTGGAGCTGCGCGTCCGAGATCTCCGCCGTCGGCTTGAGCACCACCCAGCGCACTCCCTCCGTGCATTTCGGCGTCGTGAGGGAGCCTGTGTACGTGTAGAACGCCGGCTTTTCGGGGAGGATCTTCGCGAGATCGATCGTGGCGCCGGCGACGGGCGCGGCCTCCTTCGTGACGTCCGTCGGGATGTGCTCGAACACCGGCGTGAGGGCCTTGTTCTCCTTGCCCTTCTTGAACAGAAGGCCCACGACCGCGATCTCGCCCTTGTCGTTCGCGTGGACGAAGTGCGCCTCCATGTCGAGCAGCTTGCCGTCGATGGAGTGCTCGCTCGGAGCGTGGAAGTGCACCTGCACGAGCTTCCACTCCCCGCCCGCCGCCTTCATCGTCGCCGCGCCGTTGCTCTGCACCTGCACCGTGTGACCGTTGTTGAAGATCTGGAGCGGGATCGCAGCGCCGTAGTTGAGCTCGATGAGCTTCAGGGCCTTGTCCGACTCGGCCTTCTTCGTGACGATGTCGATCGGCGACTGGCTCGTACCGGACTTGCACGTGGCGTAGTCCGCGCTGAGCTCTCCCCATTTCTCGGGGCCCTCTTCTCCGTGGTACGTCCAGTGCGGCGGCGCGGCCGGCTTCGCCTCCGCCGAGGCGGTCGCGGTCGGCGCTGCGGTCGGCGCTGCCGTGGGAGCGCTCGTGGGCTCCGCGGTCGGCGTCGCGGTGGGCGGCGGCGTCGGACCGGGGACGTTCGGCTCCGGCGCGGGGCCGCAGTGGAGCTGCGACAGCGAGAAGAGGCCGACGGCGAGCGACGACAGCACGGCAGAGCGGAGGTTTCGCATACGGCCCGTCTTACTCCCGAAGATCCACGGGAGGGCGCGCAAAGGCTTCGGACCGGCCGGACGCGTGGCGGTCACTCGCGATGCGTTTCGCCGGTGGCACCGAGATGCGGTGAAATGCCTTCCTCGGACAGAAGGTGCGATGTTAGCGTACGACCCTGTCCGCCGGCCTTGGAGGAGGTCTCATGAGTCTGGATCGCCTGCCCCCCGGTGCGCCGACCGAGGACAAGGACCGTTCGTTCCGCTTGCTCTTCGAGAATACTGGCGACGCGATCTATCTCACGCGCGGCGACGGTACGATCCTGGAGGCGAACGAGGCCGCGTGCCGAATGCACCGCATGACGGTCGACGAGATCCGGGCCGCCGGCCGCCGCGGGCTCCTCGTGCACGACGAGCGGCTGGACGCGAACCTCCGCGAGCGCGAAGCGAAGGGCCGCTGGCGCGGCGATCTGCAGATGCGCCGCAAGGACGGCTCCACCTTCCCCGTCGAGCTGGAGTCGGTGGTCGTGGACGCGGGCGGCCCCTCGTGGACGACGTTCGTGATCGCGCGCGACCTCACGGATCGCCTGCGCGCGGAGGAGGAGCGCCGCCGGGCGGAGGCCGCGGACCTCGTTCGGAACGAGGTGGAGCGCATCGCGAGCGAGCTGCGGGACGCGCAGCGGATCGCCCGCGTCGGGAGCTGGTCGCTCGATCTGAAGACGTGCGCGACCTTCTGGTCGGAGGAGATGTTCGCGATCCTCGGGAAAGAGGCGGCCGCGGGGCCGCAGTCGCTCGCGGCGCTGTCCGCGATCAGCGCGCCGGAGTTCCTCGATCAGGTGCGGCGCGCGCTCGATCGCGTGCTCGCAGGCGCGGAGGACGCCACCTGCGAGGGCGACATCTTCCACCCGGACCAGAGCCGGCGCCGCGTGGTGCTGCGCCTCGTGTCGCGCCGCGACGCCTCGGGCGACGTGATCGGCGCGCGCGGCACCATCCAGGACATCACCGAGCAGCGAAACCTGGAGGAGCAGCTCTCGCGCAGCCAGCGGCTCGACGCCATCGGATCGCTCGCGGGCGGGGTCGCGCACGACTTCAACAACCTGCTCGGCGTCATCATGGGATACGCAGAGTGCGCGATCGAGGACGCGGGCGATCCCGAGGCGCTCCGCCAGGATTTGCGGGAGATCGTCTCGGCCGGACGGCGGGCGGCGACGCTGACGCGGCGGCTCCTCGCGTTCAGCCGGCGGCAGATCCTCCAGCCCGAGGTGCACGCCCCGGCGGATCTGGTGCGCGATCTCAGCCGCATGCTGCGGCGGCTCATCGGCGAGAACATCGATCTCCGGCTCCACCTCGCGGAGGAGGCGACGTTCGTGCTCGCGGATCCGGCGCAGATCGAGCAGGTGATCATGAACCTCGTCGTGAACGCGCGCGACGCGATGCCCGACGGCGGCGTGCTCACGATCGAGACGACGGCGCTGGAGACGGCGCCCACGGGCGGGCCTCTCGGCAGCTACGTGCAGATCTCCGTGCGCGACACCGGCACGGGCATGACGCGCGAGACGCTCTCGCACATCTTCGAGCCGTTCTTCACGACGAAGGCGCCCGGCCGCGGGACGGGCCTCGGGCTCTCGACGGTGTTCGGCATCGTGAAGCAGAGCGGCGGCTTCCTCGACGTGGAGAGCGTCCCGGGGCGCGGCACCGCGTTCCGCGTGCTCCTGCCGCGCGTGCCGGCGCCGACGGACTCCGCGCGACCGGGGCCGAGCTCCACGAAGACGATCCCGCAGGGCACGGGCACGGTGCTCGTCATCGAGGACGACGGGCCGCTGCGCGCGTTCGTGGCGCGCTCGCTCGTGCGCGCGGGGTTCGACGTGGTGACGGCGGCCTCCGGGGAGGCGGGCCTCCGCGTCGCGCGCGCGACCCCGGATCTGCAGCTCCTCGTGACGGATCTCGTGATGCCCGGCATGAGCGGATCCGAGGTGGCGCGCGCGATCCGCCAGGTGCGCCCGCACCTGCCCGTGCTCTACATCTCGGGCTACGTCGACGAGGGATGGGGCGGGGCCGAGGCCCTGCTGGACGGCGAGAGCTTCCTGCCGAAGCCGTTCACCTCCGAGGAGCTCTTGCGAAAGGTGCACGAGACCCGGCGCATGTCTTCCGGTTAGGATGGGGCATCCTTCCCCGGAGTCTGTCCATGACCGTCCGCTCGAAGAACGGCGCACCGGCCGCTTCCACCGTTCGTCGCACGCCACCCACCGTCCCCGTCACGCGCGCCGCGCGCGCCACCTTCGCGCGGCTGGGGCAGCTCGCCGTTGCCTTGAGTGTCACCGCCGCCGCGGGCTCCGCGAGCGCGATGAACATCGTCCCGACGAACGACGCGCAGGCGCTCGTTCAAGCGCTCACCGGACAGGGCATCAACGTGCTGTCCGTCACGCTGTCGCCGGGCGTCGATTTCTCGGACGGCCAAGGCTCTTCGCCGCCGACTGGCACGTACACGGAGGGCCCGCTCGGCTTGCCGGACGGCATCCTCCTCACGTCGGGCACCGCGCGCAACGCCGCGCCGCCGAACGATCAGACGGGCATCACCGGCACGTCGCCGTACGGTGACGACGCGCTCTGCCACCAGGTCGCGGGCGTCAACACGACCGACGCGAGCAAGCTCACCATCCAGTTCACGCTGGATCCGGACGCGGACGGCATCGCGTTCGACTGGCTGTTCGGCTCGGAGGAGTACCCGGAGTACGTCGGCTCCTTCAACGACTCGGTCGGCGTGTTCATCCACTCCGACACCGGCTCGGGCTTCGGGCCGCAGCTCAACATCGCGCTCGATCAGGGCAACAACCCCGTCACGATCAACGGGCCTTTCTTCTCCGGTCCGACGGTCATCATCCCTTCGGCGCAGCAGCCCGTCACGGAATACGACGGCACGACTCCCCACCTCACGACGACGCGCACGCTGCCGAACGGGCCGAACGTGGTGCACGAGATCACGATCGTGGTGTGCGACGCGCTCGATCACTCGCTCGACAGCGGCGTGCTCATCGGCGCGCTGCGCGCGTGCAACGGGGTCTGTCCGAACGCGGTGGCCTTCTGCGGCGACGGCGTGGTGAACGGCTCCGAGGACTGCGACGACGGCAACAACAACAACGTGGACGGGTGCTCCAACACCTGCCAGGGCCCCGACTCCGACGGCGACGGCCTCTCCGACATCCGCGAAGCGATCCTCGGCACCAACCCGGCGAACCCCGACTCCGACGGCGACACGATCGCGGACGGTCAGGAGGTCGGCGGCGATCTCGTGAACCCGGTCGACACGAACGCCGACGGCATCATCGACGCGCTCGATCCGTGCGTGCCGCTCGCGCTTTATTGCGATCCGGACGGCGACGGCATCTCCGGCACCGTGGAGATCCAGCTCGGGACGGACCCGCTCAGCGCGGACACCGACGGCGACGGCCTCGACGACGCGATCGAGATCGGCAACCCGCTCACGCCGAACGACAGCGACGGCGACGGCGTGATCGACGCGCTCGAATCGGCGATCCTCGACGTGGACGGCGACGGCGCGCCCGATCAAACCGACCCCGAGGACGCGAACCCGTGCGTGCCGAACCTGGGCGCGGGCGGCTGCGATCAAGACAACGACGGCCTCACGAATTCCGAGGAAATCGCGCTCGGATCGAACCCGACGAAGAAGGACTCCGACGGCGATGGTTTGGGTGATGGAATCGAAGTCGGCGGCAACATCGAGTCCCCGCTCGACTCTGACGGCGACGGGATTCCGGACGTGCTGGAGTCTTCGGTGGCCGACTCCGACGGCGACGGCACGCCGAACCAGAACGACGCGACGAACGCGAACCCGTGCGAGCCGAACCTCCAGGCCGGCACGTGCGATCAGGACGGCGACGGGCTCACGAACAACCAGGAGATCGCGCTCGGCACGGATCCCACCGACGCGGACACCGACGACGACGGCGCGCTCGACGGCCAGGAGATGAACCCGGGCCTCGACAGCGACGGCGACGGCTCGATCAACGCGCTCGATCCGGACAGCGACAACGACGGCCTCTTCGACGGCACGGAGCTCGGCTTCGACTGCTCGAACCCGGACACGGATCTCGGCGCGGGCCACTGCGTCGCGGACGCGGACGGCGGCACGACGAAGACGAACCCCACGAAGGCGGACACGGACGGCGGCGGCGCGCTCGACGGCTCCGAGGACCCGAACCACAACGGCGCGGTCGATCCGGGCGAGAGCAATCCGGCGGGCAGCGGCGACGACGGCGCGATCGTGGACACCGACGGCGACGGTGTCTCGGACCAGGTCGAGATCCAGCTCGACAGCAACCCGACCGACGGCGACAGCGACGACGACGGCGTGCTCGACGGCCTGGAGGTGAACCCGAACCTCGACACGGACGGCGACGGGCTCATCAACTTGCTCGACCCGGACAGCGACAACGACGGCCTCTTCGACGGCACGGAGCTCGGGAAGAACTGCGCGCTCGGCGACACGGATCTCTCGAAGGGCACGTGCATCGCGGACGCGGACGGCGGCGCGACGAAGACGAACCCCACGAAGGCGGACACGGACGGCGGCGGCAAGAGCGACGGCTCCGAGGACGCGAACCACGACGGCGCGATCGACGCGGGCGAGACGGATCCCACGGTCGGTCACGGCGCGGACGACGTGAACGTGATCGACACGGATCAGGACGGGCTCAGCGACGCCGAGGAGATCTTCATCGGCAGCGATCCCTTCGACGACGACAGCGACGACGACGGCGTGAAGGACGGCGACGAGATCAACCCCTCGGTCGACACGGACGGCGACGGCCTCACGAACGCGAACGATCCGGACAGCGACGGCGACGGCATCTACGACGGCACGGAGATGGGCCTCGGATGCTTGGTGAACGGCGCGGTGCACTGCGTCCCGGACGGCGACGGCGGCGCCACGCAGACGAGCACGCTGCTCCCGGACAGCGACGGCGGCGGCGTGAAGGACGGCGCGGAGGACAAGAACCACAACGGCATCGTCGACCCGGGCGAGACGGATCCGAACGACCCGACCGACGACGTTTGCCTTCAATCTTCGGAGTGCGCGCTCACGGGGCAGGTGTGCGATGCGGTGACGCAGAAGTGCGTGGACGCGAAATGCGACGCGAGCACCCCGTGCCCCGCGCCCGACGCGTGCCACTTCGCGGGCGTCTGCGATCCGGCCTCGGGCACGTGCGCGTACGCGAACCGGTCGGACGGCTCGATGTGCTCCGACGACAACGTGTGCACCGCGGACGCCTGCTTCGCGGGCGTGTGCGTGAGCGCGAGCGTGCTCGACACGACCCCGTGCACCGAGGACGGCAAGGACGGCCTCTGCATCGCGGGCCACTGCCTCACCGACTCCGGCGTGGGCGGCGCGGGCACGGGCGGCAGCGGCGGCACGACGACCACGACCACCACGAACAGCGGCGGCAGCGGCGAAGGCGGCGCCTCCGCGACGGGCGGGAGCGGCGGTGACGGCGGCGGCGGCGCCTCCGCGACGGGCCCGACTGGCAACCAAGACAAGTCGTATTCCATCTTCGGCGGCGGCTGCTCGTCGTCGCCGAACGGCCGCGAAAACAGCGGCGGCCTCGCGTTCGGCGCCCTCGCGCTGGCCTACGCGATCTCCCGCCGCCGTCGCGGCTGATTCCCTCCCCCTCCCCATCCACTGGCATCTTCCACAACCCCTCCCTGCGCCTGAGAATCAGGCGCTTTGGGAGGGGCGGGCCGCGCGCAGGCCGAAGGCCGAGCACGGACCGGGGGTGGGCATCCTCGAATTTTGAAGGACGCTCTCGCGGCCCTCAGTAGGACTTCGACGCGGTGTTGTTCGCGGGCGTGGCGTCCGTCGAGAGGATGGCCTTCAGGCTCACGTACTTGCACACGTAGCCGTTGCCGACCGGGCAGGTCACCGTGCGGTTCACGTACGCGCCGGGCCAGATGTACGCGATGCTGCCGCCGCCGTTCTGGATCTGCGCCGTGCCGTCGGAGGCGCGGTAGCTCGTCGCGGCCATGTCGAGCACCACGTTGTACTCGTCGAGACCGCCCACGTTCTCGATGCGGAACGTCACCGAGCTGCTCGTGTACGACGCGACCGTGACCTTGAGATCGTCGACGAAGAAGATGGGCTCCGCCGCCTCGCCGACGGCCGCTTCGTCGTCGGCGTCGGACTCGTCCGAGGGCGCAGGCGCCGCGCAGGCAGCGAGACCGAGACCACAAGCCACAAGGAGAAGAGCACGGTAGAGCATGAGGATCCCTCGCACGCGAAGAAGGGCGTGTGTCGTACGCGATGAAGAGCGTGTGTCGTACGCGATGAAGAGCGTCTTTCGGCGGCGACACGTCCGCGCCGCGCCGGAGCCTTTTGCAGCCCGCGTGCCGGCGCGATCGGCGCGAATTCCTCGAAAAAGAAAGCCCGGCACGTCACGCGAGCGTGACAGTCCGTCCGCCGGCGACGACGCCTGTCACGCGGCCGCGACACTCCCC
>JAXLYM010000034.1:0-73341 GCA_046351455.1 Polyangiaceae bacterium | reverse complement strand
GGCGCAGGGAGGGGGGCGTTCTCGCGCCGTCGGTTGAAAACGACACCGATCCATCGGGGAACATCGCGCCTGCATTCTCTCTGAATGGCGTTCGACCTCGACGCATCCAATCGATCGAACCCCCGACTGTCCATTGTCCTGGAGCCCTTTTACCCGAGGGTCAGCCCCCGGAGGAATACGAGGCCACGAACAGCCGCTGTGCAGGTGGCGGCGACGTGGCGGTTTGTCTTCGGTGTTGGAGGAGAGATGTTCTCTCGATTTCAGGCGGCTCGGGTGCTCGGTGCGGCTCTCCCATTCATGCTGACGTTGGCGGGTGCGGGCGGCTTGGGGTGCCGCGCTCCGTTGCCAGCGGCGCCGCCACCACGCTCGGCCGTGAAGGTGCCGGACACCGCGCATGCGGTGGCGCAGGAGGCCGTGGACGGGCGCGTGACGATGCTCCTCCACGTGGACAGGCTGCAAGGATACCGATTCTCGCAACGGCTCATCGCGCTCGGCGGGTGGAATGACGCGCTCGCCGGGACAGGGGTGGATCCTCTCAAAGACGTTCACCGGGCCTTCGCGGCCGCGCACGCGTCGCACACGGGCGATGTCGCGCTGGTGCTGGAGCACACGGCGCCGGAGGATCGCGTCGCCGAGGCCCTCGCGTCGATCCAGCGAGAGTGGCAGTCGAAGCACCCCCCGCGTCCCCCGTCGGAGCGTCTCCTGGAGGACGTGACGGAGGATCTGCCGGATCTGGCGCGCTTCCCCTTCCCCGCGGCGTACCGCACGATGAACAACGACTTTGCGCACCTCCACGGGACGGCCCTGATCGCGGAGCCGCACCCGGGGCTCATCGTCGTATTGCCCCCTTCGCGCGCGGTGGCGACGTTCCGTTTCATGGAAGCGGGCGGTTTACCGGATCCGCGCGGCGACGAAGCGATGGTGTTCCGCGCGTGGCATCCGACGGTGTCGATCCAGAGCGGCCCCTTGTGGTCCGAGGACGTGCGTTATGCCGAGGTGGTGTTCGCCTTCGACGCGACCGGCAACTCCACGCTTCAATTCCGAGCCGTGTGCACGTCCCCGGAGACCGCCCGCGCCCAGGCCCGCGTGCTGACGACGCAGGTCGACGAGGCCCAGAGCGTCTCCTTCGCCGGCAGCCGACTCCGCCTCTTCGATTACGTGGAGTTCCACGCCGACAAGGACCGAGTGCGCATGAGGACGAACCTGCTCGCGGACGATATGGATTGGATCGTCGCGATGAGCATGAAATAAAGGCTCTTGGGGGGAGACGCTATCTGGGGGCGGCTTCGATTCGTTCGATCGCCTTCACGGCGAGGACTTCCTCGTACGGCATCTCCAGCTTGCGGGCAGTGGCGGCGCTCTTTGCGAGGGCCTTCAATGCCTCTTTGCGGGCGCCGGCCAGGTAGCGGGCGCGGGCGGCGCAACGTTGGGCCGCGGGGGAGGCGAGAGGGAACATCGCGGCGAAGGCCGACAAGAGGCCGATCGCTCGTAAGGCCGCGGCGGCGCGCGGGCGGCGCTCCGATTTCGGGGCTCGCTCCCATTGCAAGAGGCGCAATTCGGCCAGCGCGACATAGGCGTGCACCGTCGAGAAGACCGTGGGGACGTGCAGGCGGTCGATGCGGTGCGCGAGGCGTTCGCCGCGGATCGAAGCCGATTCGACGTCGCCGAGGCCGAGGTGCGCGCTCACGAACAAGCCGTCGACGATGAGCTCGGAGGCCTCGTCGGAGAGGGTCGCGAGGAGCTGCTCGGACTCTGCGAGGAGCGGGATCGCCTCGGTTTCTCGGCCCTCCGCGACGTCGCACCTCGCCATCGAGTAGAGGCCCCACGCGCGGTGCTGCTCGTGGTGACGGCGCGCGGCGGCGTCGTGCAGGCTCTGGAAACGGCGGCGCGAGGCGGCGAACCGGCCCGTGAAGTACTCGATGTGGCCGAGGATCGTCTGGATCAGCTCCACCTCCAGCGAGTTGGCGTTCGCCATCTGGATCGCGAGCGCCTCCTGCGCGGCCCGCTCCGCAGGCTCCCACTCGCACAAACAGAGGCGGTACACGGCCTCCGTCGTGAACGCGAAGGCCACGCCGTCCGGATCGTCCGCCTCGCGGCCGGAGTACGCCGCGCGCCGGAAACAGGAGAGCGCCACCGGGTGCAGGCGCGCGAGGCCCATCACCATGCCGAGGAACGCGTACGGCCGCGCGAGGCCCTGCGGCGTGCCGCCGGATGCGCTCTCCGCCTCGTTCACGGCGAAGAGGCTCGTCGTCACGAGGCGCAGCGCGTCGCCGGAGAAGTAGTAACGGAACTGGATCTGCGCGGCCATCTGCGCGATCTCGGAGCGTACGTCGGGGCTGAGCGGCGACGGCTGCGGGAAGATCGGCGACTCCGAGAGCGCGGTGGGGAGCTTCACGCGGCGGGTCACGAAGGTCGCGAGCTGCTTCGCCACGCCGGTCGCGAGCGCGGCTCCCCAACCGAGCGACGTCGTCGGCAGCGGGCGGCCCAGCTCCGCGAGGCCCTCCGCCGTGTGCGTCGCGAGGCCCGAGAGGTCCCCGAGCGCGTACGCCGACTCGCCGAGCCAGCGGCTCCAGCGCGCGCGCGCCACGTGCGTCGACGGGCGGCCGCGCGCCGCGTCGAGCGCCATCAGCCGCGTGAGGAGCGCATAGGCTTGCACGTACGTGCCGGACTTGAGGGCGCTCTCGGCCGCGCGCTCCAGGTACAGGAACGTCTTGTCGTCGACCTCGGCCGCGCCGTAGTGGTGCGCGAGCGACGCGTACACGCTGGGGAGCTGTCCGCGCGCCGTGTGCACCTCTTCGATCGCGCGCGCCGCCCGCAAATGCAGGCTCTTTCGGCGCGTCGGCGAGAGGCGCTCGTACGCCACCTCGCGCAGCATGTCGTGCACGAACCGGAAGCCGCGCGGGATCTCTTCCAGGATCTGACGCGCGAGCAGCTCTTCGAGCGACACGAGGCGCGTGCGGCCCGCCTTCGGCTCCGCGTCCGTGGGCTTGGATCCGTCGCTGCGCGCGACGCGCTCCAGCACCTCGCGATCGATCTCGCGGCCGATCACGCACGCCGCCGACACCCAGAGCTGCGCGCCCGGACCGAGCGCGTCGAGCCGGATCTCCAGCAGATCGCGCACCGAGCCCGGCACCGGGAGCTTGCCGAGATCCGCGCCCGCGAGCGTGGGGCCCGCCGTCCAGTTGCCGCCCGCGTCGCGCGCGAGGAGGCCCTCCTCGACCGCGGATCGAAGGTACTCCGCGACGAAGAACGGGTTGCCCTCCGAGCACGCGTAGAGCCAGTCGACGAGCGGCTCCGGCGGCTGCGAGAGCGCCAGCATGTCGCGCGCGATCGACGCGACCGACGTGCGATCGAGCCGCTCCAGATCGATGCGCTTCACGTGCGGCTCGCGCGCGAGCTTCCACAGCGCCTCGCCGGCCTCGTCCTTGCGGTACGTGCCGACGACGAGCACCCCCTGGTCCGACAGTGACCCAGGCGACAGCGACCGCAGAAAACCGAGCGTCAGCTCGTCCGCCCACTGGAGATCGTCGATGATCAGCACGAGGCGCTGCAGCATCGCGAACGCGAACATCGTCTCCGCGAGCTCCGCGTAAAGACGCTGCTGCGCGGCCTCCGGCGAGAGGCGCGCCGGCGCGGAGAGCGCGGACACCTCGGGCAGCTCGAGCAGCGACGGCTCGTAATCCGCGAGGACGCGGCCGCGGTTGCCGAGGAGCATCTCCACCATGCCCGGCCCCTGGCTGCGGCACTCGTCCGCGATCGCGCGGAGCATCGGCTGGAGCGGGTGCAGCGGCGCGCCGAGGACCGCGGCGCCCTCCGTGCCGACGGGGAGGCACTCGCCCGTGATGATGCGCATCTCGCCCGCGAGGACGCGGCCCACCTCCATCGCGAGGCGCGTCTTGCCGGCGCCGCTCTCCGCGCCGATGAGCACGAGGCCGCCCGGCTCCACGGTGATGCGCCGCATGGCCGCGCCGTGACCCGCGAACGAAGGCCGGTACAGATACGCGCGCGGCGCAGGCGTTCGGCGCATCGACGGCGTGCTCTCCGGCATGCTGGGCGGGATGCTCGGCGACGATCCGGTGCCCGGGCCGCTCTTCGACGGCGCGCTCTCCGGGGCGCTCGGCGGCATGCTCTTCGGCGCGCTCGGCGAGATGCTCTTGCGCGGCAGCGAGGCCGGCGAGATGCCCTTCGACGAAGGCTGCGCGGTCGCGTCCAGCGTCTCGTCCTGCCCCAGATCGACGCTCGGCGAGGCGTCCTCCGAGAGGTGGCCGCCGGAGCTGATGGAGCCGCTGCTGCTCGGCGGATCGTGCGGCGTCGCGGTCGAGATCGGCTCCACGCCGGCCGCGGCGAGCGCTGCGGCGACGGCGTCCGCGTACCCGAGGCGCGCGCGCGGGTTCTTCTCCAGGAGCCGCAGCACGAGATCGTCCAGATCGCTCCGGACGCCGTGCGCGATCTCGCTCGGACGAGGCGGCGTCATCGCGACGTGCTGGCGCAGGATCATGCGCTGATCGCCGAGGAACGGAGGTCTCCCCGTGAGGATCTCGTAGAGGATGCAGCCGACGGCGTAGAGGTCGGCGCGCGCGTCCACGAGCTCGCGGCGGATGCGCTCGGGCGCCATGTATTCGTACGTGCCGACCGCGGCCCACGCCTCGTCGAGGCGCTCGCGGCCGTGCGGTCCGCTGAAGTGGACCATCAAGCCGAAGTCGATGATCACCGGGTGTCCCCCGGGCCGGAGCACGACGTTCGCGGGCTTCAGATCGCAGTGGACGATGCCCTCGCCGTGCAGGAAGGCGAGCGCGTCGCACACGGATCGCATCGCCGAGAGGCACCGCGCGACGACCAGGGGCGGGGGCGGCGTGAACACCGTCGGCGCGCGCGGCATCAGCATCGGCACGCCGTCGCCCGAGGGCAGGCTCGTGTCGTTGAGCGCCGCGGAGATCGTGGTCGTCGTCGCCTGCGCGGGCCGCGTGGGCCGGAAGTCGTGCGGCGTGAGCAGCGCCTGCAGCGTCTGCCCGTCCACGAATTCGAGGGCGCACCAGGGCTGTCCGCCGCTCGTGCCGTGATCGACGAGCCGCACGATCCCCGGGTGCCGGAGGCGGGACAGCGCGTAGATCTCGCGGCGGAGGCTCGCGAGCTGCGCGGCGTCGACCTCGCGCGCGCGCTTCACCGCGACGAGCGCGCCGGTGGCGGCGTGCTGTGCGAGGTAGACATCGCCCATGCCCCCTCGGCCAAGGCGGGCCTTCACCTCGTAGGGACCGATGCGGAAGGACAGAGGGGCTCCGGGGGAAACGGCGGCTACTTTACGCCGACGTGAGCCCGCCCCGTAGCACGATTACGGCTCAGATTTGAGGTTTGCCCTCGTCCACATCGAAATCGAAGTCGAACCACGCGGAGAACAACGGCTCCACGCGATCGCTGCCGAGGCCGAGGTCCTGCACGATCGGGTGGCTGTCCAGGTTCGCGACGCGCACCTCGAACGGTCCGGAGAGCGGGCCGCCCGAGCGGAACGCGGTCACGCGCGCGTCGGCTTCGACGACCGATTGGTAGCAGGCGCGCGTCGTGTCACCGGCCGCGCGGAACTGCTTCAGGAACACCATCCGCACCACCTGCGACGGCGCCACACTCTTCAGCGCCGACGCGACCGCTTCGGAGCCCGTGTCGGAGAGGATCTGCGCCGCGTCGAGGAAGCCCGCGGAGAGGCCGGAGGCCGCGCGCTCCAGGCCGTTCCACAGCGCCGAGAGCGGACCGTGATCGTCGTCCGCGCGGCGCCGCACCTCCACGATGCGGTGCTCCTTCGCGCGCGACGTCGGCGAGTACCGATCGATCGCGATGGCGTCGACGCTCACCACCGTGTTGCGGCCCTCGGGCTCCGCGAATTCGAGCCGGCCCGCGAGCTTCGGGAAGCCGTAGATCTCGCGGCCGGTCGCCATCGGGGGCGCGCTGTCCACGAAGATGTACGGGAGGAACCACGCGACGCGCGACGGGATCGCGACGCCGTACGGATCGTCCGCCGCGACCACCGGCACCCAGAACGCGACGTCGCGCTCCGACATGAAGCCCTTCTTCGCGTCCTCCGGGTAGAGCGATCGGATCTGCGAGATGTCCGCGCACCCGAGCGCGACGAACGGCCCGAGCGGCCGGTACCGCGTGAGCCCGATGTTGAGCTGCCGATCGACGAGCTCCGTGAGCTTGCCGAGATCCGCCGCGAGGAGGAACACGTACATCCGCGTCCCCTGCTGCGAGAACGGCCCGCGCAGGACGAATTCGCCGCCGCGCTCGATGTACTTCGGCGGCTCCGGCGGCGCGATCGGCAGCCTCGTGAGCAGCGGCGCGGGCAGCGGCTGGTTCGGATCGCCGTGGATGATCTCCGGCACGCCGCAGATCGCGCGCGACGTCTGGAGGCCGGCCATGATCGCGCCCTCCGCGCAGCCGCCGTTGATGCCGTGCTTGAGCCAGTCGCCGGTGACGAACAGGTTCTTGAGGTTCGTGTCCTCGGTGCGCGGCCGGAACGCGGAGCTGCCCGGCACGCTCATCACGTACCGATCCGAGGGGTTCACGCTGCAGCGGATGTACTGCGCGTCCAGGCGATCGAGGCCGCTCTTGTTCGAGGTGTCGACGAGGTGCCGGTAGTCGAGCGCGTTCGGCGCGCCGGGCAGCGTCGCGGACGGCCACAGCGCGCCCGCGTACTTGGTGAGCCAGTCGATCGTGTTCGCGCGCACGTCCGCCTGCGCGAACGGGTGCGGATCGATCGCGTCGCGCGGCACCTCCGGATCTTCGAGGTGGCCGCAGAGGTACGCGACGTTGCCGACGCCGCCCGCCGGGAAGGTCTCGCGCGGGACGAGGTGCGTCATGTCCGCCCACGTATCGAAGGGCTTCGCGTACGTGCCGGCGACGGGGCTCGTGCCCTCCCACCCGAGCTCCGCGAGGCTCGGCTTGAACCAGAGCTGCACCGCCTGCGTCGCGGTCGTGCGGATGTTCTCGACGGCGGCCTTCAGCTTCGGGCTGTTCGCGACGACCTCGCTCGCGACGTACGGCAAGGCCCCGATCGACACGCCGAGGATCACCGCGTCGAAGTCCTTGTCGACCTCGAGGGCGACCTTCTCGACGTCGTGCGATCGGTCGAAGAAGTTCTCCAGATCGACGCGCTCGGCGCGGTACTTGTCGCCCTCCACGAGCTGCTCCCAGAGCGGCTCGCTGGGCCACGAAGGCAGCCCGTTCACGTCGTAGAGCGGGTGGTAGTCCGCGCCGTCCTTCACGGTCGCCTGCCGCGCGAATTCGAGCGTCGCCGCGCGCGTCTTGTCGCCCGAGAGGCGGATGTTGTCGAGCCGGTGGAAGAACTTGAACTTCACGCCGCGCCGCCGCAAAACCTCGTAGATCGGCGCGAAGATCACGTCCCCCATGCCGGCCTGCATCTTCCAGAAGATGCTGCCCTTGTACGCGAGCAGCATCCGCAAGGACCCGCGCAGCGCCGCGCCCGCGCAGATGCCCGCGTGCCGCGCGAACACCAGATCGTAGATGGCGTTCACCGGCGCGCTCTCGACGGTCTTCGGGTGCGCGCCGTGCTGGCGGAGCCACTCCTTGTAGTCGAGGTGGTCGACGTTCTCGAACGGGAACGGCGGGAAAACGAGCTCGTCCCGGATCATCCCCTTCACGTTGGTGGCCATCAGATCGATGAGCAGCCACGTCCGCCGCGCGTGATCGTCGGAGCCCGCGCGCGATCCGATCTCGTCCCACATCTCGCGGGTGATCGCGTCCAGCATCGGCAGCAGCGCGTCGAAGGCCCATTTGCGGAGCACCGACGTGTTCTCCAGCCCCATCTGCTCCGCGGTGCGCCGCATCGCCTTGAGCACGCCGAGGAAGATGCGCACCGGCGCGCGATCCGTGAACCGCTTCTCCGGCACGGTCGCGGCCATCCGCAGCGCGCGCAGGAGCACGTTGCCGCGCCGCGAGTCCGGCATCACGTCGCTGAGCAGCGCGTCGAGCCCGTCGCGCGCCGCGTCCACGGCCCGATCGAGCACGCGCGCCACGCTGGATCCTTCGCTCTCGAACGCCGCGAGCGTGCGCAGGATCGCCTCCAGCATCATCGGCACGTAGCTCCAGATCGGCGGCAGCTCCGAGCCGTCGCCGGGCGTCCCGGCCGACTTCGGGAACGGGAACGACCACGGCTTCCACTCGCCTTGATCTTGCTCGAAGAGGACGATGTCGTCGTGCGGGTGGAACGCGTCCGACCACGCGCGGAGCGGCGCGCCCGCGGGCCTGTCGAGCTCGCCGTACACCTCGCGCATGACGCGGAAGGCGTTCTCGTAGAACCCCATGAAGATGTGGAGCCCGTGCTCCTCGATGCGATCGTGGTGCGCGCGGTTGCGCCCGCTCGCGCCCTTGCCGCCGAGCCTCCACCCGTACTGGTACACGGTGATGTCGTAGGCCTCGTTCCACCCTGGCTGAGCGGTGATCTCCGCGACCGCGGTCATGGCCGAGATGCCGCCGCCGATCACCGCGAGCCGGTGCTTCTTCGCGATCGAACGCGCCTGAGACATGCGAACCGAGCCTCCTTCGAGCAAAAACGGGGAGCGAATGGATGGGTAGCTGCGCCAGAATTCGACTCGCTTTCGAGCCGAACGGCCAAGCAAGCGGCGAAGGCGCCCCGGATCCCCGTCCATTTCGCGGTCAGGACGGGCCCCCTCGTCGCGACGGATGGGCTACCCTCCGCGGCGCATGCGAGAGCAGGCGGACGTCGTCATCGTTGGCGCGGGCATCATGGGGCTCGCGATCGCCTACAACCTGGCGAAGACGCACGGGATCACGAACACCGTCGTCGTCGACAAGAGCTACCTGTGCGGCGGGGCCAGCGGCCGCAACGGCGGGGGCGTGCGCGCGCAGTTCTCCAGCGAGGAGAACATCCGGCTCATGCAGGAGAGCATCCGCATTTGCCGCGATTTCGCCCGCGAGATGAAGATCAACGTGTGGTTCCGGCAGGGCGGCTACCTCTTCCTCACGCGCAGCGAAGCCGGCCGCGCCAACCTGGAGAAGAGCGTCCGCGTGCAGAACGACTGCGGCCTCGCGACGCGCATGCTCACCCCGCGGGAGGCGCAGAAGATCGTCCCCGAGCTGTCGATCGAGGGCGTCACCGCCGCGAGCTACAACCCGGAGGACGGGGTCGTCTTTCCGTGGCCGTTCGTGTGGGGCTACGCGCACGGCTGCGAGAAGCTCGGCGTCGCGATCGAGACCTTCACGGAGGTGTCGGGCTTCCGCACGAAGGGCTCCAGGATCACGAGCGTCGTGACGAACAAGGGCGAGATCAAGACGAGCCGCGTCGTGAACGCGTGCGGCGCGTGGAGCCCCGAGGTCGCGCGGCTGCTCGGCGTGGAGCTGCCGAACAAACCGCACCGCCACGAGATCTGCTCGACGGAGCCGCTCAAGCCGTGGCTGCAGCCGCTCGTCGCGGATCTGTCGAACGGCCTCTATTTCTCGCAGTCGATGCGCGGGGAGATCGTGGGCGGCGTCTCGAACGAGGACGTGCCGCACGGGATCGACATGGCGTCGTCGCACAAATTCCTGGGCATCTACGCGAAGGCGCTCACGCGCGCGTGCCCGATCCTGGGCGGCCTCAAGGTGCTGCGGCAGTGGGCCGGCTGCTACGATCTGACGCCCGACGCGAACCCGATCGTCGGCGAGGTGGACGGCGTCGACGGCTTCTTCCAGGCCTCGGGCTTCATGGGCCACGGCTTCATGATGGCGCCGGTGATGGGGCGCCTCCTCGCGGAGAACGTGGCGCGCGGCACGCGGCTGCCGATGTTCGATCGCTGGAATCTGCGGCGCTTCAAGGAAGGCAAGCTGCTGCAAGAGTCGATGATCATCGGCTAGGGCTCGCCGGAGAAAAGCGCCGTATACTCCGCGGCTCCATGTCGGATCTGGTCCTCATCACCGGCACGTCGAGCGGCATCGGGCTCGCGACCGCCGTCGAGTGCGCGGCCGCGGGGATGCGCGTCGTCGCCACGCTCCGCAACCTCGACAAACGCGGCGCGCTGGAGAAAGCCGCCAAGGAGCGCGGCGTGAAGCTCGACGTCGAGCAGCTCGACGTGACGTCGAAGACGGCGGCCGCGAAGGTGCGCGAGATCGTCCTGAAGTACGGCCCCGTGTACGCGCTCGTGAACAACGCGGGCGTCGCGGTGGGCGGCGCCTTCGAAGAGCAGTCCGAGGACGACGTGCGCGATCAGTTCGAGACGAACGTCTTCGGCCTGATGGCGATGACGCGCGCGGCGCTGCCGTTCATGCGCGCGGCCGGACGCGGGCGGATCATCAACGTGTCCAGCATCTCGGGTCGCCTCTCGTTCCCGCTGCTCTCCGTGTACGGCGCGACGAAGCACGCGGTGGAGGGCTTCTCCGAAGGCCTGCGCTGGGAGGTGGAGCCGTTCGGCATCCAGGTCGTCAGCGTGGAGCCGGGCACGGTGAAGACGCCGATCTTCGCGGACAACCAGAGGCGCGGCGCGCTCATCAGCCCGGACAGCGTGTACGCGGAGATCAGCCGGCGCGTGGAGCAGCTCATCATGGACGGCGTGGACAAGGGGATCGAAGCCGCGGACGTGGGCGCCGCCATCGCTCGGCTGGTGTCGGATCCGTCGCCGCCGTTCCGCGTGATGCTCGGAAATGACGCGCGCGGGCTTGTCGCGTTGCGCCGCCTGCTACCGGATCGCCTGTTCTCCCTTGGGATGCGAAGGGTCCTGCGAAAAAAGAACGGGTAGCGCTGCTCTTGCCGCGTTGACACTCGTCGGCCGGCCGGCATACGGTCGCCGCCATGCTCCGCACCGCACGTGGAATCGCTCCAAGCCTCCGGGCCCTCACGCTCGTCGCGACAACCGCCTGCAAGTCTGCTCTTCCGCTGATGCCTGTCGCCGCCGCGGCCGTGAGCGCCGTGACGGTCGTGGGCTGTGCGGACGAGAACGATCCGCAGACGCACGTGGATCGCCTCAAGGATCCGGCGACGCGCCCGGGCGCCGTCAACCGCCTCGTGCAGTTCTTCGAGGACGCGATGACCCGCGACGACAAGAACCGCGAAGGCCCGACGGTCAAGCCCCTGCTCGACAAGATCGTGAAGCCGATGAACGAGGTTTGCGTCGGCGGCGATCTCGACGAGCGCACGAACTCGAAGCTCATCAAGTTCATGAGCGACGCGCGCCACCCGGACGGTGAGCCCTGCCTCGTGAAGGCGCTCAAGGACTACAAGCCCGACTCGACGGAAGAGGACATCCGCTGGGCCGCGCGCGCCGTCAGCGCGATGAAGCTCAAGAGCGCCGCGGGCCCGCTGATCGACGTGTTCCTCAAGATGAAGCCGTCGAAGCCGAAGGCGGGCGCGATGTACCGCGACGTCTACGACGCGATGGACGCGCTCGACGATCCGTCCTGGGAGTCGCAGCTCGTCGCGATCCTCGACAAGCCCATCTCGGATCCGAAGAAGCGCGAGGCGCTGATCGACGAGGTGCAGTGGCAGACGAACACCGCGGCGATGTGCCTCGGCCACCTCAAGAGCGAGAAGGCCGTGCCCGGCCTGCTCAAGGTCATGCTCACGCCGGCGAAGGCCGACGCGCAGGCGACCGCGATCCGCGCGCTCATCAAGATCGGCAAGCCCTCGTCGAACGCGGCGATCGCGCTCCTCTCGGGCCAGAACGCCGACCTCGTGAAGTACGCGACGGAAGAGGCGATGAAGGCCTACGGCGACAAGCCGAACGACTCGCAGAAGAAGTCCGCGCAGACGGCCTACATCGCGACCGCCGCGCTCGTGCTCGCGACGATCGGCCGCGAGGAGAGCGTCGCCCCGCTGCTCGCCGCGCTCGACAAGGCGGACGACACGTCCCGCGCGATCATCGCGCGCGAGCTCACCAAGGTGCCCGGCTCGCCCGAGGTGCTGAAGGCCTTCCAGACGGCCTTCGAGAAGACGAGCACCGGCCAATCGATCCCGCCGGGCCAAGGCGCGCGCGAGGCCCTCCTCGACGCCGCCGGCATGTTCTTCGACGCGTCGCTCGTGCCGTGGCTCATCAAGCAGGCGCAGGACATGAAGGGCGAAGAGGACAACCTCGGCCCCATCCGCGAGTCGACGCTCATCACCGCCGCCAAGCTCATGAAGGCCGACCAGATCGACGTGGTCGACAAGCTCTACAGCGCGAAGCCCTCCGCCGACGCCCTCAAGAAGATGAACGAGGACGCCGAGGAGGACATGAAGGCCGCGAAGGAGCGCCTCTCCAAGGCGAAGGACGACAAGGAGAAGGAAGCCGCGAACAACGAGATCAAGGCCCTCGAAGAGCAGAAGAAGGGCGTGAAGACGTTCGGCTCCGGCATGTCGAAGGAGTGGAAGCTCGCGAAGGACCTCCTCGCCGCCTGCACGAACAACGTCGACTGCTACATCGCCAAGGCGGCGGATCCGGCGTCCCAGGCTGAGGACACGCAGTTCCAGGGCATCAAGTCGATGTACATGATCGGCGAGCTCGGGGACGCGTCGGTGAAGCAGAAGCTCCTCGACAACATGCCGAAGTTCAAGAACGCGGCGATCCGCTTCCTCGCGGTGCAGCTCATCGATCGCCTCTCGCCGAAGGGCGACGTGGAGCTCGCGAAGAAGCTCCAGGCGATCGTCGACGAGGCCGAGACGAAGAAGGACGCGCAGATGATGGCCGCGAACGCTCCGTTCAAGGACGTCATCTACCGCCTCAACGCCCGCGCGAACTGAGACACCGCCCGCCCCCGCTCTCCACCGAATGCTCGTCCTCGAAGTCTTGCAGGGAGTCGCCACGGGGCAGTCCTTCGAGATCGGCTCCGACACGTGCACCGTCGGCCGCTCCCCGTCGAGCGACGTGGTGCTCGAAGACATGCACGTGTCGGGTGAGCACGCCCGCATCGTCATCGGGCCGGAGCGCACGGTGCTCACGGATCTGCGCTCGACGAACGGCACCTTCGTGGTGCGCGGCGGCGAGCGCACGGCCCTCACGAACGAGGCGCCGAGCGTCGATCTCAGCTCCGGCGACGTGGTGGAGCTCGGCTCCGGCGACGCGGTGACGGCGCTGCGCGTGACGCTGTCGGAGGAGAGCGACGGCGGCTCGGTCTTCGTGTCGTTGAAGGGCCTCGACGAGGTCGAGCCGGCCGCCGCGAAGATCGAGCAGGATCCGGGGCGCCTCTCGGCTTTGTACGCGTCGCAGAAGCGCATCGGCGCCGCGACGGATCTCGATCAGGTGCTGATCGAGGTGTGCGACGCCGCGCTCGCGCTGGTGACGCAGGCCACGCACGTCACGGTGGTGCTGCGCGACGACGAGCAGGAGCCCGACACGATGGCGGCGGCGTTCGTCCCGGTGATGACGCGCGTCCGCCTCGCGAGCGGCGCCGGCGGACCTCCGGGCGGCAACGTGCCGATCTCGCGCAGCGTGTACCGCAAGGTCGTGGAAGGAGCGCGCCGCGGTGCTCGCCGGCGACGCCCGCACCGAGGTGGCCGAGACCGAGTCGCTGATGGGCGCCTCGATCCGCAGCACGATCGGCGTCCCGCTGTGGAAGGGCGACGTGATCCTCGGCGTGCTGCAGGTCGACAACCGCAGCGCCCCCGGCATGCTGAAGGCCGGCGACGTGGAGATGCTCCTCGTCCTCGCGTCGAACGCCTCGCTCGCCGTCGCGAACGCCCGCTTGATCAAGCGCCTCCTCGTCGCGGAGGAGCGGCTGCAGAAGAGAACAGCTTCCTCAAAGGCCGCGAGGAGAAGCGCCGCGGCGGCGGCCTGAGCGTGCAGATCATCGGCACGTCGCCAGCGATGCAGTCCGTGATCACGCAGCTCGACAAGGTGGTCGACACGCGCGTGACGGTGCTCATCGAGGGCGAGACCGGCACCGGCAAGGAGCTGATCGCCGCGGCGGTGCACTACCGCCTCGCGCCGGCGCGACAAATGTGTTCGTGGCGCAGAACTGCGCGGCCCTCGCCGAGACGCTGCTGGAGAGCGAGCTGTTCGGCCTCAAGAAGGGCTCGTTCACGGGCGCGACGGAGGAGAAGAAGGGCCTCTTCGAGATCGCGGACGGCGGCACGCTCTTCCTCGACGAGATCACCGAGACGCCGCTGTCGCTGCAGTCGAAGCTGCTGCGCGCGCTGCAAGAGGGCGAGATCCGCCCCGTCGGCGCGACGGCCGCGAAGCACGTCAACGTGCGCATCGTGGCCGCGACGAACCGCAACCTCGAAGAAGAGGTGAAGCGCGGCCGCTTCCGTGAGGACCTCTATTACCGCCTGAAGGTGTTCCCGATCCGCCTGCCGCCGCTGCGGGAGCGCCGCGACGACATCCCGCTGCTCGCGACGTATTTCCTGGAGCGCTACGGCGCGGAGATCGGCGAAGCCCGTCGGCGGCTTCGCGCAGCGGGCGATGGAGCTGATGAAGGGCTACGACTGGCCCGGCAACGTGCGCGAGCTCCAGAACGAGGTGCAGCGCCTCGTGATCCAGCCGGAGCCGGGCGCGTTCGCGACGCCGGAGCTCCTGTCCGCGCGCATCCGTCAGGTCGAGGGCCTCGTGGGCCGCGCGGGCGTCGCGAAGGGCACGCTGAAGGACATGATGGACTCGGTGGAGAAGTACTTCCTCCTCGAGCCTCCGCGAGCACGGCAACAACAAGACGAACGCCGCGAAGGCCCTCGGAATCACGCGCGAAGGCCTGCACAAGAAGCTCCGCCAGTTCGGCATCTAGACCTGGCTCCGCGGAGTCCGCAGCGGAGCGGACGCAGTCCTCGACCTTGTTTTACAAGGGGCTCTGCCCCCTCGTTTCACTCCCCGCCGCGGAGCCGAGGAGGATCTCTCCTCCAAGCGGTCGTGTCGAACGCGAGCCGATTCGCTCCAGATCGCCCGCGTCGCCTGCGAGAACGCGGGGCCGCCCGCTCTCACCCGACGTGGTAAGAGCGCCTCCGTGAGCTCCGCGAGAGCGAAGCCCTGCATCAGCGAGCGCGCGCGTTCATCGAGGCCTCGATGCTCGCCGCCGAGACCGAGCCTTTCGATCGGCTCGCGTGCGACGTCGCGCGGCATCAGATCGCGTGCGTCCCGCGATGGCGCGGCTCGCGAAGGCGCGCGGGCTCGACGTCGGGTCGATGCACGAGGCGGCGCAGATCCCGGCGGTGCCGACGGACGTGTTCCGCCTCGCGCGCGTGGCGGCGCACCCCACGGAAGAGGACGTCGCGACCTTCCGTACGAGCGGCACCACGAGCGGCGCGCGCGGCGCGCACGCGTTCCGGACGCTGGTCACGTACAACGTCGCCGCGATGGCGTGGGGCGCGCGGTACCTGATCGATCCGCGAGGCGAAACGCCCCAGTCCGCGCCGCGCGACGACTTCACGGTGATCTCGCTGACGCCTCCGCCCGACGAGGCGACGGACTCTTCGCTGGTGCACATGATCGCGCTGTTCGCGCGGTCGCAGCGCGGGCCGACGAGCTACCACCTCGCGGGCGGCGCGCTCGATCCGCGCGGCGTCGAGCGCGCCTGCGAAGAGGCTCGGCGCGAGGGGCGCGCGACGCTCTTGTTCGGGACGTCGTTCGCGTTCGTGCACCTGCTCGACGCGGCGAGCGGGCTCGATCTGCGGCTGCCGGCGGGGAGCCGCGCGATGCTGACCGGCGGCTTCAAGGGGCGCTCGCGCGAGGTGCCGGCGGAGGAGCTGCGCGCGCAGATCGGCGGCGTTCGCGATCGAGGATCGCGCCGTCGTCGGTGAGTACGGGATGACGGAGCTGTCCAGTCAGCTCTACGAGGCGACGCTCGTGGAGCCGGGCGCGCCGCACGGCGTGTTCGTCGCGCCGCCGTGGATGCGCGTCGTCGCGGTCGATCCGATCACGCTCGCGCCTGTGTCGGAGGGCGAGGTGGGCGTGGCGCGCATCGTCGATCTCGCGAACGTGGACTCCGCGGTCGCGGTGCAGACGGCCGATCGCGTGCGCGTCCTCGGCGATCACGTGGAGCTGCTCGGCCGCTTGCCCGGCGCGACGCCGCGCGGCTGCTCGCTCGCGGTCGAGGAGATCCTCGGGTGAACGAGCCTCCGCGCGGTAACGACGCGCGCGAACGAACGGCGGACGCCGAGCCCGACGCCCCTCCGCGCGACGCCGCGACGAACGATCACGGCGCGGACGAGCGGCGGCGACGCGTGCTCGCGACGAACGATCATGGCGTGGAAGAGCGCTTGCGGCGCGTGCTCGCGGTGGTGCGCGCGGGGCGCGGATCGCGGACGCGACGGATCCGCTCGGCGTGGAGGCGCGCGCGCGGCTGCCGGAGGTGACGGGGCTCTCCGCGGAGTCGGTCGAGATCGCGCTCACGGAGCACCTGGAGACGCGCCCGTCCTCTGCGGATCTGAACGCTCTCCTCGCCCGCGCGGGCGCGGCCGCGATGCCAGTGATCCTCTCGGCGAACGTGTGCACCGCGCCGCTCCGCGCGATCGCGATCGCCTGCGCGACGGCGCCCCGCGTGCTCGCGAAGCCGTCGCGGCGCGATCCGGTCGTCGCCGAGCTCGTCGTGCGCGCGCTCGCCGAGGACGCCGATTTCGCTGCGGCGGGCGGCTCGATCGCGATCGTGCGCGAGGCCTCTCCCGCGAGCGGCGACGAGCTGCACGTGTACGGCTCCGACGAGACGATCGCGCGCGTGCGCGCGGCGCTCCCGGCGGGCGCGATCCTGCGCGCGCACGGGACCGGCTTCGGCGTCGCGATCATCGACGAGGACGTGCGCATCGAGGACGCCGCGGATCTTCTCGCGCGCGACGTCGCGGCCTTCGATCAACGTGGGTGCCTCTCGCCGCGCGTCGCCGTCGTGATCGGCGACGTCGATCGGGCCCACGCCTTCGCCCGCGCCCTCGCGCGAGATCTCGCGGCGTGGCAATCCCGCGCGCCGCAGGGCGCTGCACGCGGACGAGGCCGCGGAGCTCCGGCGCTACGTGGACACCGCGACCGCGCTCGGCGTCGCGATCGAGGGCGACGGCTTCGTGGTGGGCGTCGACGAATCTCCGAGCGCGCTCGTGCTGCCTCCGTCGGCGCGCGCGGTGCACGTTGCGCCGGCGACTCCGCGCGACCTCGCTCGGCTGCTCGAAGGCGTGGCGCCGAAGATCGCCGCGCTCGGCGCGGGGATCACGGAGCGAGGCGCATCCGAGACGCGCAACGGCCCCACTCCGGAAGGCGACGTGAGCTCAGGCGCGCCCCCACGAAAGAACTTGAAAATAAGCCTGATCGAAGGATCACGAACGGCCACGCAGATCGCGCGATCTGTCCTGCCCGGCGCCCGCTTCTCGCTTCTCGGATGCATGCAACGGCCGCCGCTGGACGGGCCGGTGGATCTGCGCGGCGACGTTGGAGCCGCTCCGAGCGTGATGGAACGTCCCCCTCCCATCGCGAACGAAGAGAGCGATTTGGGAGGGGCGGACTTCGCGAAGCGAAGGCCGGGGGTGGGCACCTGAGCTTCGCTCCGTGCCTCTTCGAGGCGATCTAGAACGTGCAGCCCGTCACCGTGATCACCTCGCTGTCGACGGGGAGCGCGCCGCCGCGCAGCGTGTCGTTGAGGGAGCCGGTGAAGATCACGGAGCTCGGCGAGCTGAAGGCGCACAGCTTCGTGCCCTCATCCGACGTCAACACCTTGCTTCCGAGGTCGATCTCCAGCTTGAGATCCTCGTCGTCCCCAGGCTCCAGCGTGATCGGCAACGTCACGCCGACCGCCTTCAAAGGCAGCGAGTCGATCACGACCGTCTTCTTGTCCGACGTCGTCACCTGGAACGAGTTGAGGCTCACGTCCGCCGAGCCGGACGCGCGCGCGCCGAGGTGCAGCGCGATCGTGAAGCCGCCCGTCACCGACGTGCCGGCCGCCACCTTCGTGACGTTCGCCGTCGGGTTGTTCGCGGTCGCGGTGACGAAGAGCGTGGGGTCCGTGTTGATGCCGCCGCTGCTGCAGCCGACGCCCGCGGTGAGCGCGATCGCAGCAGCGATGATCGGGAGTGTGAGCCTCTGCATGGACCGAGGATACCCGCGGTCTCACGGCGGCGGGGAGACGATCCCCTGCGCCGTCGCCGCGTCGCAGCCGAGCGTCACGCCCGTGGGCTGGCCATCCTTGCGCACGATCTTGAACTCGACGCGACGGTTCTTCTCGTAGGCCGCCTCGTTCTTCGCAGGATCGAGCGGGCACCAGTCGCCGTAGCCCATCGAGCGCAGGCGCGCGCCGTCGATGCCCTTCGACACGAGCGCGTCGCGCACCGCCTTCGCGCGCGACGTGGTGAGCGCGAGGTTGCCCGCATGACCGCGCACGTCCGCGTGGCCCTGCACCTCGATCAGCGTCGCCGACGTCACCTTCTTCAGCACGTCCGCCACCGTGTCGACGATCTTCTGCGACTCGGGGAGGATCTGCGCGCTGCCCGTCTTGAACTGGATCTTGTCGAGGATCGCGATGTCGTTCTCGCTCACGATGATGCGGCCCTGATCCGGGCAGCCGTCCTCGTCGTCGAGGCCGTTCACCGTCTCGGGCCGGTTCATGCACGATCCCTCGGCGTCGGAGCCCTCCGCGATGTCGGGGATGCCGTCCTTGTCGTTGTCCGGATCCGGGCAGCCGTCGCTGTCCTCGAAGCCGTCCTTGTCCTCCGGATCGTTGTCGCACTCCTCGTCCGCGTCGGGGATGCCGTCCTTGTCGTTGTCGAGATCCGGGCAGCCGTCCTTGTCCTCGAAGCCGTCGAAATCCTCGGGCTGGTCAGGACATTTGTCGCGCGAGTCGAGGATGCCGTCGCCGTCGCGATCGCCGTCGCTCCCCTCGGGGCAGCCGTCGGTGTCGTGATCGCCGTCCTTGTCCTCCGGATCGTTCGGGCACTGATCGATCTTGTCGGGGATGCCGTCGTTGTCGTTGTCCGGATCCGGGCAGCCGTATTTTCCAGGCGGCGAGTCGGTCTTCGTGTCCTGGAAGCCGTCGTAGTCCTCGGCCTCGTCGGGGCAGTCGTCCTCGTCGTCCTTGATGCCGTCGCCGTCGCGATCGCCGATCGAAGGCTCGAAGATGAAGCCGACGGTGCCGCGCACGTCCGCGGCCTGGAAGCCCTTCATGTAGCCGACGCCGCCCGCGAGCATGAGGAAGCTGTTGCGCTCGATGAAGATCTTGAGGCCGCCGATCGCCTCCGCCGACAGCTTCTCCTCCGCCGCGGATCCGTCGCCGATCTGGTAGCTCGCGTACGTCTCCGCCGTGAGATCGAGCTGCGGGATCACGCGCACGCTCACGCCGAAGCCCGCGGTGATCAGATCCGAGTACTTGAACTCGCCCTGCTTGAGCTGAGCCTTCCCGTCCGCGCCTTTGCCGAACGATCCGTTCTCTCCGGTGTGGCCGCGGTACCCCGCGTTGAGGCCGAGGCGCAGGTGATTCGAGAAGAAGCGGCGCTCCAGCACGAGCTGCGGCCAGTAGAAGAAGCCTGGCTCCGACGCGAAATTCTTCGAGCCGCCGAGGTCGTAACCTGCCTGCGCGACGATCGCGACGCCGAGCGGGTTGCTATCGTCGGGCCGCAGGATGCGGAGCTTCACGTGGCCCGCGACGAAGCCGAGCGTCTGCGCGTCGAGGTTGTCGTCGTTGTACGTCTTGCCCGTGGGGCCGATGTCGTTGAGCGCGTCCGCGCCGTTCAAGATCACCGGCGCGGAGATGCCGACGACCACCCAGTTGAGGATGCCGAGATCGAACTGGAACGTGCCCTGGAACGCGTGCTTCAGCATCACGGCGTCGGCGTTCGGGTCCGAGCCGGTCGCGTGCCCCGGGTTGAGGTGCATCTGCCCGTAGCCGTAGTCGAGGACGAGGCCGAGGCTGAAGTCGAGGTGACCCAGCAGATCGGCGCCGTTCACCGTGAAGAACCCCTTCGAGTCCATCGCGGGGCGGAACAGGTGCAGGTCGACGCCGCCGGGGTTGACGCGGTCGATCTTGTTCTGCGCGGAGGCCTCGGTGGAGGCGGTGAGCGAGGCCGTCGCGAGGAGCGCCCCCGCGAAGAGCGACGCGAGGCGACGAGCGCGGCGTCCGGAGAAGGAAGCAAACGAGACGGACATCCCTTCCTCGCTTTCAAGCACCGGCGGGGCCGCATCCGGCCTCACCTTGCGCGCAGGTAACACCCCGGGTTTTTGCGTGTCAAACTCGAAGAACGGCCGACGTCGCCGCGCACGCATCGAGCGCTCGGTCCGCGCGAGGACACCCACAAAACCCCGCGTCCCGAAGGCTCGAAAGGCCGTTAGCTTGATCGGCTTTTCTCGAAAAAGCTATCCTAGCGCTTCGGAAGTAGCGACCTCGTGAAGTTGACGGCATCACCGCTCCGCGAACAACACGTTCGTGGTCTCACAATCCGTAACGAGCGGCAGGGTCGCTGGACCGCTCCACGGAAAGGCGTCCAGGACCGATGAAGATCACGTGCCACGCGTGCGACGCGAAATACACGATCGCGGACGAGAAAGTCACCGGCCGAACGGTCAAGATCAAGTGCAAGAAGTGTGGCGCGACCATCGTGGTCAACGCCGACACCGGCGCTTCACAGATGGGCGGCGCCGCAGCCGCGCCGTACAGCGATCCGCAAGGCGCGCTGCCCGCCGCAGGAGACGATGACGGTCTCGCCGCGACGCGCGTCGCCGGGATGGACGGCGCTCCGCCGGCGCCGACCGCGGTCGAATGGACCGTCAGCTTGAGCGGCGAGGAGGAGCGGCAGATGAGCCAGCTCCAGCTCGCCGAAGAGATGCAGCGTGGGCGCGTCACCGCCGACACCTACGTCTGGCGCGACGGCATGCCCGACTGGCTCGCGGTCGCGCAGGTGCCGGAGCTCGCGTCGCTCCTGAGCCGGTACGCCGCCCCGATGGCCGCGGCGCCCGCGCCGGTGGCAGCGCCGGTCGTGCAGGACGAGAACCACGGCCTCGCCGGCACGATCGTGATGGGGGAAGGCGCGCCGTCGCCGTTCGCCGCGCCGCGACCGGCCGCCGGAGCGCCCGCGGCCTCGACGCCTGCGCCCGCGGCCGCGGCCTCGCCGCTCGCGAACGCGAACCCGCCGACCGCAGCGCGCCGCGCGAACCGGGCCAGCGGCGCGAGCGTGGACGTGTTCGCCGCCGCGCAGGAAAACAAGGAAGCGCGCCCCGAACGACCGAAGCCGCCCACCCCCGCGGGCAGGCTCGGCGAGCGCAACGAGAACTCCGTCCTCTTCTCGCTCTCGGCCCTCACCGCGACGGAGAGCGCGGCCGCGAAGCCCGGCAAGGAAGAGGCGATCGACCTCGGCTTCGGCAGCGGCAAGAGCAGCGGCGGTGGCGGCGGCTTCGACGATCTCATGAACATCGGCGGCGGCGCGATCGGCGGGCCGATGCTCGCGCCTCCTCCGCTGCTCGCGCCCGTCGTGGAGCCGCCCCCGCCGGCGGTCGCGCCCGTGCAAGCGTCGGTGCCCCCGCAGCCGATGGGCGGCATGGGCATGTCGCCGATGATCGCGGCGCCCACGCCGCAGCCCAAGAGCAAGACGGGCCTCATCATCGGCATCGTGGCGGCGGTCGCGGTGCTCGGCGGCGTCGGCGCGGTGTTCGCGCTCGGCGGCTCCAAGGACTCCGGCAGCGCGCAGGTGGAGGCGTCCGGCGTGACGACCGCGTCCGCGGCGCCCGTGACGACGGCGTCGAGCGCGCCCTCGAACACGACGACGAGCGCGGCCACGGACACGCCCGCGGCGAGCGGCGCGCCCGTCGCGTCGGTCGGCTCCGGCGGCGACAGCAAGCCCGTGACGGGCGGCGGATCCGTGGGCTCCTCGCCCTCCGCGAAGGCCTCGGCGAGCGCCGCGGCGACGGCGAGCGCGAAGGCCTCGGCGGAGCCTGCCGCGACGGCGACGTCGGCCCCCACGTCGACCGACACGGGCGCGGGCGGCGGTCGCGACTTCAACAAGGGCGCGGCGACGACGGCGCTCTCCGCGGCGGCCAACGCGGCGAAGGGTTGCAAGCAAGCCGGCGGTCCGACCGGATCCGCGTCGGTGCGCGTCGTGTTCGCGCCGAGCGGCAACGTCACGTCCGCGAACGTGCAGGGCCCGCCCTTCGCCGGAACGCCGGTCGGCGGCTGCATCGCGTCGGCCTTCCGCGGCGCGCACGTTCCGCCCTTCGACGGCAGCCCCGTGGCCGTCTCCAAGACCGTCAACATCAACTGACCGACCCATGATCCGAAGAGCGAGCGCCGCGGCGGGGGTGGCCGTGGCGCTCGCCTCGTTTTTGTGGCTCCAACCGTCGCCCGTGCGCGCGGATCCACCACGCCCGCGCCTCGTCGAAGGCGACGTCACGCTCGACTACCGAAGGGGCCCCGGCGCCGCGAGCTGCCCCGACGAGGCGGCGCTCCGCGAGCGCGCGGCGGACGCCTTCGATTTTCGCGACCCCTTCGTTTCGCCTGGAAAACAAGCCTCGGGCCACCTGCGCGTGGAGATCGAGCGCGACGGTCGGATCTTCGCGGCCAAGGTCCTCGTCGTCGACGAAGCGGGCGCCGTGCAGGCCTCGTCGATCGAAGAGCACGCGGACTGCGACGCGCTCGTCTGGCTCCTCGGCCACCGCATGGCGCTCGCGATCGTGCGTCGCCCGCAGGACGTCGCGGGCCCCGCGGAGGCCCCGCGCGCCGCGCCGACCGAGGTGGTGCGCATCCCGGTGCCGCTGCCGCCGCCCCCGTGCGACGCGCGCTGCGAGGCCGAGCGCGTCCGCCGGATCGCCCCGCCCCCGGAGAGCGCCGCGAGCCTCTCGTTCACGGCCGGAGGCACCATGGCGGCCGGCTTCGCGACGGACCTCGCCTTCGGCGCGTGGCTCGGCGCGAGCGTCCGCGGCGATCTCCTGTCGCTCGGCGTCGAGCTGCGCGGCACGTTCCCCGCGCGCGCGCTCATCCACTCTCAGACCGTGGCCTCCAGCGTGGCGAGCGCGTCGATCGCGGCGGTCCCGTGCGCGCACTGGTCGATGCTCGCGGGGTGCCTCGCCGTGGAGGTGGGCCCGTACTTCTTCGTGGTGCCGACGCACCCCGTCACGGTGCTGAACGATCTCTTGCTCTCCGCGGGCCCCCGCCTGGCCGTCGAGGTGCCGATCGGCTCCGGCTTCTCCGCGCGCGCCTTCGCGGACCTGCGACTGCACCCGTATCTGCCCGTATTCGGCGTGCGGGTCGAGCGACAGGGCGGCACCACGTTCGAGCGCTGGCCCACGCCTGTTGTCTCGGGGTTGTTCGGTGTCGGGGTGAGCTGGGGGCCGTGACGGAGCCTCGGGCGGCGCCGGCCGAATCCGCTCGGCGTCGCGCGGATCACGGGGTGTGCGTCAGTACCAGCACTCGCTGCCGTGGCAATTGCCGCTGCACGTGATGTTGTTCACGCCGCAGTTGCCGTTCTTGCTCCAGGTCATGGTCTTGCCGGCGTTGCTCAGCGGCGAGATGAGCTGCGTGCTCCCGTTCATGTGCGAGGCTCCGGACGCGGCCGGGTGACAGGCTGTGCACGGCAGATTGCTGTGCTTGCTGGTGCCGTTGGCGTGCTCGCCCGTGCTCGGTCGGCCGGTCGTGACGCTGGCCGTACCGTGGCAGTTGTTGCAGCCGCTCGTCCACGTTCCGCCGCCCCAATACGGGGTCGTGACGGGGTTGCCGCCCTTGCCGTTCGAGTGGCAGCCGAGGGTGCAGGTGCCGCGCGCCGTGACCGGGTTTCCGCTCGTCGCGTTGACGTTCCACACGGTGGTGACGGCCGCGCCCGAGGCGCCCGCGAAGCTCACGTCGCCGTGGTGCCCCGCCGTGGAGAGCGACGCGCTCGGCGCGTACGACAGCGTGTGTGCGATGTTGTTCGCCGGCGGCACCGCGTGGCACGTCGTGCAAGGCAGGCCCTGCCCCACGAGGTGCGCCGTGTGATCGCCGACAGCCAGCGTGGTCGCGGCCGTCTCGCCCGCGACGCCGAGCGGCGGATTGACCTGGTTCGGCGGCGTTCCGTGGCAGAACGTGCAGTCTCGCCAGGTGGCGTGGCACGAGTTGCACGAGACTCCGACGGTCCCGGGGCCGCCGTCCAGATTGGCACCATGGCACTCGGTGCAGGCGCGGCCGTGCTCGTCCTTCTGCTGGTTCTCCAGGAAGTACCGGCTGCCGTGGTGGCTCGGGCCGGTCTTCGGCGACGTCCAGCCGAGGAGATCGTGGTACTTGTTGTTCTCCACGACGCCGTCGATGTGCAGGGTGCGATCGCTCCAGGTGGTGGCCATCGTATTCTGATTGTATCCAGCGACGACCTGCGCGTGGCAGACACTGCAATCACCGAATTCGGGGTGACCGTCGCCCGGCGGGTTCGTGTGGCAGGTGGTGCCGCAGGCGTCGAACGTGCCGTTGACGGTGGTCCACACGGGCGTTCGATTGACGACGCCGCCGGCCTTCGGGCCTTCCAGGGTGTTTCCGTGGCAGTACACGCCCGAGCAAGTCGAAGTGCCGAAGTCGAGAGACGGAGTCGCGCCGTCCGCGCTGGCGAGCTGTCCGGGGCCCCAGTTGAGCTCGACGACGCCGTTCGTGTGGGAGGGCGAGCTCGGCACGGTGTGGCAATCCATGCACTGCGCGTCGCGGTGCCAGGTAGAATTCACCGTGAGGTGCTGCTGGTGCGCGCCGACCGCCGGCTGGGTCGTGAGCGTCTCGCCCTGCGTCCCGAACGGCGGAGCGGCCTTGTTCGCCGCGCGCGCCGGATCTCCGTGGCACGACGTGCAGTCGAGCCCGGCGACGTTGACCTCTCCGTTGATATGGAGGCTCGCGTCGGCCCACGTGGCCGTCGGATTGGAGCCCCCGGTGAACCCGGAGATCACCATGCCGTGGCAGAGCGAGCAGTTGGTGGACACCGTGTGACTGCCGCCCGGAGGCGTCGCGTGGCACGATTTCCCGCACGCGTCCTGCGTGTCGTCCACGGTCGTCCAGACGGGCTCGCGGAGAATGGTCACGCCGTTCGGATCCGGGAACTTCGACAGACCGCCGTGACAGTAGGTGTCCGCGCAGGAATTCGTGCCCGCGTCGAAGGAGCCTTGTTGCGCGAGCGAGCCCCACACGATCTCGTCCGAGCCGTTCATGTGCGTCGGCACGGCCGGATCCCCGAACGAGGCCGGCACCGCGTGGCATTGCGCGCAGTCCACCGGACCGTGCCAGTTAGACGGCGCGAGGTGCGCCTGGTGCGCTCCGACTCCGGGGAACGTGGTGTCGATATGCTCGGTCGTGTCCATCGGGGGCGCGGCCGGAGCGGCGTTGTTCACGTCACCGTGGCAGGACGTGCACGTCATCGGCACGACCTCCACCTGACCGTCGATGTGGAGCGAGGCGTCCACCCACACGGCCGTCGGGTTCGGCCCCGGCGTGAAGGAGGCGATGACCGCGCTGTGGCACTCGGGACAGTTGCTCAGCGTCGTGTGGCCGCTGCCCGGAGGCGTGGTGTGACAGGCCTTTCCGCACGCGGCCTGCGTCCCGTCCACGGTCGTCCACACCGGCGTTCGATTGGCGATCACGCCGCCGCCGTCGGGGAACTTGTCCTTTCCACCGTGGCAGTACGTGCCGGAGCACGAGAGCGTGCCAGAATCGAAGGTGCCCTGTTGCGCGATGGCGCCCCACGAGATGTCCTGGGCGCCGTTCTGGTGCGTCGGGACGGACGGATCGTCCGGCGTCGCGGGCACTTTGTGGCACTCGCTGCAGCTCACCTGCGCGTGCCAGCTCGACGGCAACATGTGCGACTGGTGCGCGCCGACCCCGGCGAACGTCGTCGACACGTGCCCGGCGGTGTCCTTCGGCGGCGCCGCGGGAGATACGTTGTTCGCGTCGCCGTGGCAGGTCACGCACGTGAGCGGCGAGACGTCGATCACCCCGTTGATGTGGAGCGTCGGATCGTTCCAGACGGCGCTCGGGCTCGCTCCCGGCGCGAAGGAGGCGATCACGGCCCCATGGCAATGCTGGCAGTCCGTGGACGTGGTGTGTCCGTTGCCCGGAGGCGTGGTGTGGCAGGAGTCGCCGCACGTCGCCTGACTGCCGTCCACCAGCGTCCAGTCCGGCGTCCGATTGACCGTCACGCCGGCGGTGTCGGGGAATTTGTTGTTTCCACCGTGGCAGTAGGTGCCCGAGCACGTCGTGGTGGCCAGATCGAAGGAGCCCTGTTTGGCGAGCGGGCCCCAGCTCAGATCGCGCGTCCCGTTCGCGTGCGTCGGCACGTTCGGATCGCCGATCTCCGAAGGCACTTCATGGCACTCGCTGCAGTCGACGGTCTTGTGCCAGTCGGACGGGGCGAGGTGCTTCTGGTGCGCTCCGACGGCCGCGAACGTGGTGTCGGTCTCGCCGGCCACGTCCCTCGGCGGGGCCGCGGGCGCGACGTTCCCGGCGTCCCCGTGGCAGGTCACGCACTCGAACGCTCCCTCCAGATCCACGACGCCGTTGATGTGGAGATCCGGATTGTTCCACGTGGCCTGCGGGTTCGGGCCCGGGGTGAACGTGGCGATCACGGCGCTGTGGCACTTGGCGCAGTCCGTCGAGACCGGGTGACCGGCGCCCGGAGGCGTGGTGTGGCACGCCTGTCCACAAGCCTTCTGACTGCCGTCCACGAGGGTCCACATCGGGGTCCGGTTGGAGACGCTCCCCGTCGCGTCCGGGAGCATGCCTTTCCCACCGTGGCAGTACGTCCCGGTGCACGTCGTCTCCCCGTCGTCGAAGGTGCCTTGTTGCGCGAGCGGGCCCCACACCAGATCGCGGACGTTGTTCGCGTGCGTCGGGGCCGCCGGATCGCCGAAGAACGCCGGCACTTCGTGGCACTCGGTGCATTTCACGGCGAGGTGCCAGTCGGACGCCTGGAGGTGGGACTGGTGCGCGCCCACGCCCGAGAAGGACGTGTCCGTGTGACCGCCGAGGTCCTTGGGGGGCGCCGAAGGAGCGTAGTTGCTCTCGTCGCCGTGGCACCACACGCAGATATCGCCGGGGAGGCCTCCGCCGGTGCCGCCTGTCATACCGCCTGTTCCGCCGGTCATGCCCCCGGTGCCGCCCGTCACGCCGCCCGTGCCGCCCGTCACTCCCCCGGTGCCGCCCGTCACTCCCCCGGTGCCGCCCGTCACTCCGCCCGTGCCGCCGGTCACGCCGCCTGTTCCGCCGCCGCCGGTGCCGCCGGTCACGCCTCCGGTGTCGCCGCCGGTACCACCGGAGTCGCCGCCCGTGCCGCCGGCGCTCGTCGTGGTGGTCGTCGAGCCTCCTCCGCTCGTGGTGCTGGATCCGCTGGTGTCCGTGCCCCCGCATCCGATGAGGACAAGCACGATCGGCAACAAGAACGAGAGAGAGAGGCGCGCACGTGGCATCGTCATTACCTGCCTTTCAAGGTCACGACGGGACGTATCCAACGATTGAACACCGCGGTTCTGCGCGTCCTGAGCTGCGACGTCAATCGTTATACGGGGCAAAATTTCCCGGTTTTTGTGGGCGAAACCGCGCACGCCCCCGCGCGCTCTCCGCGCCTTTTGCGCCGCGCGATCACCTCTTGCGCACAGGCCCCCAGAAGAGCACCTCCGGCGCGCTCTTTCTGCGTGGGCCGCGCTCGATTCTGCGCGCATCCCTCCTCGAAAAAGGCCGCTGCGAGCGGTTGAATCGCCTCCTTGCAACGACAATCGCCTGTTGACTGACGTTTTCAATTCGCGGCGCCTCCCCTCGCCCGGAAACTTCCACGCTTGCGAGGCTCGGTTTTCGTCTCTCCCGGCAACAAACTCGGGATCTCCGCGCTCGCCCGGCGCGGGAGGACGAGAGAGACGACGACGCAGACTCTGCCCCTGGACTGGCCCATGGAATGCAGAGCGCGTCGCCTCGACTGGAGGCAATGATGGCTGAGGCGAAGACGAGGCGCGGGATCGCGGCCCTCGGACTGGCCGTGCTCCTCGTTCTCGGAGCTGGCTGTGAGCTGCTCGTGGGCGTGGACAGGGACAAGATCGACGCCAACGGCGGCGGCGGCGCGGCGGGGAGCGGGACCGGCGGCCTCACCGGAGGGACCGGCGCCGGCGGCCTCACGGCGGGCGGCGGCACGGGCGGCACGGGCGGCGCGCCCTGCGTCCCGGTCGACGACGGAAACGAGTGCACGGACGACGTGTGCGAGGCCAACCTGCCTGTGCACGTCGACAAGCCCGTCGGCTCTCCGTGCCAGAGCGGCGGCTCGCAGTGCGACGGCAACGGCGCGTGCGTGGCGTGCCTCGGCCCCGCCGACTGCCCCGGTGAAGACACCGCCTGTCGGACCCGCACGTGCGAAGCGGGCGCGTGCGGCTTCGACGACGCGCCCCTCGGGACGCCGCTGCCGGCGCAGACCGCCGGTGACTGCAAGGTCGTCGTGTGCGACGGCGCGGGCGCCGCCGTGACCGCCGTCGAGGACTCCGACGTTCCGGACGACAGCAACCCTTGCACGGACGACATCTGCGCCGCGGGCGAGCCGTCGAACCCGCCCTCCGACTCCGGCTCTCCGTGCGGCGGCGGCGGCGCGACGCTCGTGTGCGACGGCGCCGGGAGCTGCATCGGCTGCGTGGCCCCGACCGACTGCCTCGGCTCCGACAACGAGTGCAAACACCGCACGTGCGAAAACCAGGTGTGCGGCATCGCGTTCACCGCGGCGAACACGCCTGTCGCGGTGCAGATCGCCGGCAATTGCCTGAAGCAGGTGTGCAACGGCACGGGCGTCCTCGCCCAGGTGGCCGACGACACCGACGTCCCCTCCGACGACGGAAACGCCTGCACCGACGACGCCTGTGCGCAGGGCAGCCCGATCCACCCCGCCAAGCCCACCGGCGCCGGCTGCGACGACGGAAACGCCTGCACGCAGACAGACACTTGCAAGTACGGTTCGTGCACGGGCGGTAACCCCAAGAGCTGCCCCGCGAGCGACCCCTGCCACGACGCCGGCGCCTGCGACCCGGCCACCGGCCTGTGCGGCAGTCCGATGAAGCCGAACGGAGCCCCCTGCGACGACGGCGACGCCTGCACTCAAACGGACGCGTGCGCGGCCGGCGTGTGCACGGGCGGCAACCCGAAGACGTGCACTGCCAGCGACGCCTGCCACGATGCGGGCAGTTGCGACCCGGCCACCGGCGCGTGCTCGAATCCCGTGAAGGCGGACGGCGCGAGCTGCGACGATGGAGACCTGTGCACGCAGACGGACGCGTGCGCGGCCGGCGTGTGCACGGGCAGCGACCCGAAGACGTGCACTGCCAGCGACGCCTGCCACGACGCAGGGACTTGCGATCCGGCCACCGGCGCGTGCGATAGTCCGAACAAGGCCGACGGCGTCGCCTGCGACGATGGAGACCTGTGCACCCAGGCGGATGCCTGCGTGGCGGGGGTGTGCACAGGTAGTGATCCGAAGACGTGCACTCCGGTCGACACCTGCCATGACGCCGGCGTCTGCAACCCGGCGAGCGGCGTTTGCTCCACGCCGGTGAGGCCCAACGGATCGGCCTGCGACGACCAGAACGGCTGCACGCTGGTCGACACGTGCAGCGGTGGAATCTGCGTCGGCAGCTCCCCGAAGACGTGCGCCGCGAGCGACATGTGCCACACCGCCGGGACCTGCAATCCGGCCAGCGGCGCGTGCTCGAATCCGGCCAAGCCCGACGGCTCCGCGTGCACGTACCAGGGAGTCGCCGCCGTCTGCAGCGCTGGATTCTGCGTCATCTGCGGGAACGGCACCGTTCAGCCGGGCGAGGAGTGCGACGACGGCAACGCCCAGAACGGAGACGGCTGCGACAACGACTGCACGCTCTCCTGCGGAAACGGCGTCCTCTCGCCGGGCGAGCCGTGCGACGACGGCGACCGGATCTCCGACGACGGGTGCTCCGCGAAGTGCCAGATCGAGGCCGGATACAGCTGCTCCGGCGCGCCGAGCTACTGCACGTCGACGGTCGAGGTCAACTGCAACGACGGAGTCGACAACGACGCGGACGGCCTCACGGACTGCGCGGACACCGACTGCGCGGCGGGCTGCAACGCGGCCCTCGCCCCGTGCGGCGCGGGCGAATCCTTGCTTGTATACACCGCCACGGACTTGCCGGTGGCCATCCCCGACAGCAACATCCTCGGCGTGCCGAGCCACGTCACGGTGCCGAGCTACGGAGTCCTGCGGCGCGTGGTCGTGCAGGCCGACGTCACGCACACGTTCGACGCCGACATCGACATGCTCCTGACGGCGCCCTGGGGCGCGACGGTCGACCTGACCAGCGACAACGGGGCGGCGGGCGCCAACTACACGAACACCCTGTTCGCGGACGCGTGCGCGACCAAGGTCACGTCCGGGACGGCGCCGTTCAATGGCTGTTACGGCCCCGAAGCGGCCCTCACCACGGTGTCGGGCGTCTCGGCGAAGGGCGTGTGGACGCTCAACGTGGATGACGATCTGACCGGCGACACTGGCACCTTCAACGCCTTCCGACTCGTCCTGTGCGTCACTCCGGGGATGTGCAGCGACGGCGCGGTGGACGCGGGCGAGGCGTGCGACGACGGCAACGCCGTGAGCGGCGACGGCTGCGACGGCAACTGCACCCTCACGGCGTGCGGCAATGGCCTCCTCACGACAGGCGAGGTGTGCGACGACGGCAACCTCGTGAGCGGCGACGGCTGCGATTCGAACTGCACGGTCACGGCCTGTGGCAACGGCGTCGTGTCCGCGGGGGAGACGTGCGACGACGCCAATCTCCTGGGCGGCGACGGCTGCGGCGCGAATTGCGCGACGGAGACAGGCTATGTGTGCGTCGGCTACACGAACCGCTGCGGGCCAGTCTGCGGCGACGGCGCGATCACCGCGACCGAGACGTGCGACGACGGAAACACGCTGAGCGGCGACGCGTGCGACGCGGCCTGCGCCACGCAGACCTCTCTCACGGAGATCGAGCCGAACGACACCGTGGCCGGGGCCGAAACGCAGGCGACGGCGGGTGTCCTCTTCAATGGAACGAGCGCGATCGTGGGCGGCGGGATCACCTCCTCTCCGACGCAGGACAAGGACATCTACAAGTTCGTCCTCGCGACGGCCGGCGTGGTGCGCATGGAGGTGTTCGACAGCTCCGGCAGCGACTGCAAGTCGGCGAACATCGCGGCGGCGATGAAGCTCAGCCTGCTCGACTCGGCGGGCGCGCTCATCGTGGCGGACACATCCACGCTCGGCATCGGCTATTGCCCGGCGCTCGTCCGCAACATGAACGCGGGCACGTATTACCTGCAAGTCGAGAAGACGACGACCGGCGCCATCGCGGCGTACAAGCTGGAAGTGAAGGTCCAGTCGACGGCGGGCAGCGAGGTGGAGGCCAACAACACCTCTGCGACGTCGACCGGATTCCCCGGCTCCGACGTGTACATCTTCGGCAGTCACCAGCTCACGAGCGACATCGACGTCTATGCGATCCCGGTGCCTGCCGGGAAGAGCATCCGGGCCGAGATCATCGAAGGATCCGGCGCCGAGACGTGCGAGTCGAACGGCATCGCGAGCCGCCTCTACCTCGACAGCGCGGGCGGATCGAGCCTCGCCAACGACTCGACGACGGGCCGCGGCAACTGCTCGCTCATCGACGGGACGGGCGCGTCCCCCGTGAAGACGGCCGCGCACAACCTCGCGGCGGGCACGTATTACCTCCGCGTGCAGGCGGCGTCGCAGGGGTGCGCCACCGACGTGTGCAAGTTCGATTACCGCCTCGTCGTCACGGTCCGCTGAATCGGCCTCATCGGGCGCGGGCGCCGCAAAGAGCGCCGCCCGCGCCTCGGATGAGGTACGGAGACGACATGCGCACCCTGTGGCGAGCCCTCCCTGCGTTGTTCGGACTGACCATGACGGCGTTCGCGTGCGGCGCCCGCTCGGAGATCGAGGAGCCTTCGATCGCCGCGGGCGGCGGCGGATCCGGCGGCGCCGCCCCGACCGAGCGGACCTGCGCGCCGAACTGCACGATCGGACACCGCTGTTGCCAGGGCGGCTGCGGCGGCCCCGCGGCCATCACCGTGAACGACTGCTGTCTGTGCTTCCCGGGCGAGGTGAGCTCCGCCACGTGCTCGAGCGGCGTGTGCGGAGGCGGCGAGTGCAAGGACCTCGGCGCCGCCTGCGGAGACCCCTCCGAGTGCTGCAGCGGCGCGTGCGATTACCCGGACCAGTTCTCCGAGAAGAAGAACTGTCTCCCGAATTGAGGACCAGCCGTATGGGCAAGACGAAGGCCGTCGTGGCCGGATACGTCGGTGTTCTGGTGTTCGCTGCCTTCCTCTTCCTCGCGGCCGGCAAGCTCGTCTACTGGCAGGCGATCCTCTACGTGGCGCTCGCGCTGTTCGGCGCCACGTTGAGCAACCTGCTCGTGCCGAAGGGCTCGGATCTCCCTTCCGATCGCGCCGACAAGGCGGCGGAGGGCCAGAGTTGGGACAAGCGCCTCCTCGGCGCGCACGCGCTCACGAGCGTGGTCATGTTCGTGGTGGCGGGCCTCGACTCCGGCCGATTCGGCTGGTCCGGCAGCGTGCCAGTCGCCGTCACGATCGCGGGCGCCCTGATGATGGTGGTCGGGCAGGTGCTCTTCGCGGTGGCGAAGCGTCAGAACGCCTTCTTTTCCAGCACCGCGCGCATCCAGACGGAGCGAGGCCACCGCGTCTGCGACACGGGCCTGTACAGCCACGTTCGCCACCCCGGCTACGTGGGGATGCTCCTCTCCGGCCTCGCGTTCCCGGCCGTCCTCGGCGCGTACTGGGCCTTCCTGCCCGCGGCGTGCGGAGCGGCGTTGTTGATCGCGCGGACGGCGCTTGAAGACAGGATGTTGAGGAAGGAGCTCCCGGGATATCCGGAGTACGCCGCGAGGACGAGGTGGCGTCTCGTGCCCGGCCTCTATTAGCTCCGGAAGTTACGGCTCACGGGTGAACTAACGTCAATCCAGCATTCGAAGGTCACCGCTCGACTAATCTGGTATCGGGAGCTCTCGACTTGGATGCTTTTCAAGAACCAGCTCGGGGCATTCCCATGATCATCGTGCTCGACCGTGATCGACTGGAGCTCGCCCAGATCGGGGCTTTGAAGGGTGACGTAGCTCCTGGTCCCCGCCTCCATTCGGCCAGGACGCCAGGTGGCAAAGGTCACGCTGGAAATCCCTCGGGCGCCAGTGAGCGTGATACGGATGTTCGCGTCGGTTCCGGCATGTGAGGTGTCCCCGGTCAACACGGTCAAGGCATATGCCGCGTTCGGAGGCAAAAAAGGGTTGTCCGAGCGGGTGGCGAGCCTCACGAAAGAGCTGTATTTGGACTCCTTCACGATGTCGCGGAGCTTGGCGACCTCGTCCGTGATGACCCCGTCTACTCCGATCGCGACGTACTCCCGCAGCAGGTCCTCATCATTGACGCTCCAGACGTAAATGAACTTAGGATCACCACGGGCCGCCCGCGCGGCCACCGCAGCCTCCATCGATGGACGCACGTTCGGGCCCAAGAGCTCGTCGAGGACAGAAATGCCGTTTCCATAATTGCCGTGCACCACGCCGCGCGAGGTGAACCAGGCCGCTACGGCGTTTGGATCGTCCTCCTCGTCGATCATCACTCCCTCCCGAGGCCCAAGCTCAGAGAGGATGGGTTGGATAAGCGTGGTGCTCTCGAAATCAGGAACGGAGATGATAACGTTCAGCCCGGTCCCGGAAAGATATTGTCGAACCGCTGCGAGCAGCTCGACTCCGTGCGGGGGCTCCGCCGTCTTGCAGTCGAAGACTACCAGCGCGAGCTGCGGGTGCTGTTCGGCCACCTCCCGCAGCTGGCCGAGATATTCAGTCAGCGAGGGCGCATTGGGCTCTCCCTTATCGTGGCTGACGCACAGCTCTCCCGTCTTGTGCTCGTACACGTTCACGTCGGGCTCGATCGCGTTCGCGCCCTTTCCGAGGACTTTCAACACGTCCTCGATCGTGTTCGGATTGTGACCCACAACATAGAACGGACGCGGGCCAACCTCGGTCGGACCCAGGAGCCCAATCAGCTCCCGAGTGGAGATCGGGTCGCGCAGACCAGCGGCTCGCGCGAGGATGCGGACCATCGTGGCCCGGTAAACCCGATTCCGAGAGCGGAGATTCGACATGCTTCGACCTCGTCGGCTCTTGGCCATGCGTCGTTCGCGCTCGCGCGCCGCTTTCAGTGCGGCGACGCGGTGGATGCCTTGTCCACCTTGTTGGCGAGCTGGACCTTGAGAGAGGCGACCTCTTTGCGGAGGTCGTTGATCTCTTGCAGTAGATCCATCCAAGAAGAGTTAATGTCTGGAAGGGGTTGAGAAGACACGGAAGAAACCTGGCCGGGGGAGGCTCCTCCGAGAGAATTGGGGTCAATCTTGGGCCCCTGTCCAGCCGTGCCGGGCAAATGGGGGGTAGGGATAGGGCCCGGCGGCGAGCCCGGCCCTGGGATCGCGGGAATGGCGGGTGCCACCACATGAGGGGGAACGGCCGGAGTCGGGGTCGGCGACGCCGAGCTGCCCAGAGGCTGACGGCGAACCAAGATTGCATCACAGTCGAGCATGACCGTTCGGTGGGAGCCGGGGACCGTGGAGAGCGTGGCAGTCGGCTCCCCGTTCTTGCCTTCGAGGACGATGGGACCCGGCGTCACGACGGTCCCTTCGATGCGGATACCGCCATGATAATTGCCGCCCGCGTTGAGGACGAGCTTGTCGTCCTTTCCGTGGTGCAGCGCGTACTTGTACTCCTTGGTCTTCTGTCCCGGATCCTGCAGGGTCAGGCTCTGGGCGCCGATAGCGACAGCCTTCGCGTCACCGCTCGGACGCACCTCACCTTCGATGAAGAGAGCATGTCCCTGGATCTCGACGCCGGAGGAGCCCCCATAGATGATGACGTTGCCATAGCCTTTTTCTCCCCTCACGGGGTTGATTTGGAGGGAGTCGCCAGCGTCGTGCCGCATCGCTACCCTGGAATCCGTGCCTCCAGTCGTGGGGTTGAACAGGCGAAGGTTGACCGCATTGCCTTCGACTCCGATGGAGAAGACGTCCGCCTCAATCTTCCGCTCCTCGGATTGGTACCAAAGGCGAGCGATCCCATCCTGGGAATACCAGACCCAGCGGTGCTGAACGCTCGCACCGCCCGCGCCGCGGTCCTGGAAAGAGAAGCCTGCGTCGCCACCGTGGCTGTGGACATCGCCGCTCACGCGCACGCGGTGGTTCGGTCCCAGCACGGGCGTCACGCTGCCGATCAAGACGTTGCCCGCCGCGGTGACGTCTCCATTCATGAGGGTGTTGCCCTCGACGTGCAGGCGCCCGGCGGGCTTGTTGACGCCGAATCCGATGTTGCCATCCGCCGTCGCGTTGAGAACGTTCGTGTCGGTCTCTGCGGACCAGAGACTCGCGATCCCATCTTTCGAATACCACACCCAGCGTTTGGTACCAGAAGCGGTCGTGTCCTGCCGGTCCTGGAAAGAGAACCCGGCGCTCTGACCGTCAGCGTGGACGTAACCGATCACGTGCAGCGGATGGGCTGGGTTGTCCGTATTCACCCCGACCAAGTCCCCCATAATGCCAACCTTGTTATCGATGAGCTTGATATCGGACTCAGATCCCATGGTGTCCTCGCAATTGTCAGTTCAGGTGCCGGTGACGATCGCGTAGAGGTACTCGGTGAACCATCTGGCCGACCCGTCGACCCAGTACTCCTTACCCCACGACCAGAGGTGGAGCGCGATCGGGCCGTCGTCGCTGGAGAGTTGCAAGTCTCCAAGGAGCGCGACCCAATGATCGGGGGGGGCGCTGCTCTTTCGGCAGTGCCTCCGCTCGCTGGGGGTGCCGACGGGCGTTCGGCGTTGATGCCTCGCCCGCCGCCACCCCAAGGGGACCTGCTCCTCGCTCGCCGCGTCGTCGATGAGGTGCTTGTGAATGAGGAGGAACGCAACTCCCCCCGCATCGACCGCCTCTTGCGCTTTGCGGATGGCGTCCAGCTCGCCCCCTTCGAAGCACTTCTCCCAATGGCTCCGGAGACCGAGAAGCGAGCGGGTCCAGCGGGCCATCGCTATCCAGAGGGTGATTGTCTCGAAGCCATTCGCCGTGCCGTCCACGTCGTCCACCAGATTGGCGTCGTCGCGCATCGTGGCGGCGAAAAGCCAGTCTGCCTCCACGATCGGAGCGGCAGGCATCGGCTCGTTGCGCAGCTCTTCCTCGGCGCGAATGATCACATCTCCGACGGTTAGCTGTCCTGTCTCGAACAGCTCGGTCGCGGCACGTACGTACTCTGCGGGACGACGACGCGCGAGCTCAAAGAGGATGGCGATCGGTCCGCACAGACCAGTAGGGTTCTGTACGATGACCCCCGGGTCGCGCAGCCGATCGCGGAGCTGCGCCACGAGCGTCGCCCGGTCGATATGGGGCCACACGCTCGTCGTTCCGCTGGCCAGCTTGCGAAGGCTCTGGCCAGCCTCACTCAGGCGGTCCATCAACGCGCGGAGGGAAACCGTGCCTCGTGGGGACGGCGGCGGCGGCCACATCCCGCTCTGGAGGCTCTCGCGGAGGCTCCAGACGGGTGTCGGTTCGTCGAGCGCTAATACGACATCTCGCACCGACGTCATGTCTTGGGGTTCACGAACAGCGTCATCTCGAGCCCGAGGTGATCGGACATGAAAATCTCCGTCCCAGAATGGTCATCGGCTCTCTTGAAGGCTCGCCGCCGGATCCGCGAGACGTCGAGGTTGTATGCGTGCGTCGCCTCAGGCCGCTGGACGAAGACGTAGTCGATGCGCTCCCCCGTGATTTCGTCCATTTTGGGACCATCCGGATGAGGCGGCTCGTCGTCCATGCAGTAATAATCGGCGGCGCCGTTCTTGGAATTGGGCGCGGCGTTTTGTGGTAAAACAATTGAGCCCGGTGCTGGCTTGTAAGGCGTACAATGCGTGTTGAACGTCTCCGTGTGCTCGCCACGGTTCGTGTGTCCGGTGTCTAGAGATAGAGGCCGGAAGGGCTTCAAATCGTACCAGTCGTCGAAACTCACGCTGGGCCCGACCGTCTTCAAACAGCTTTGCAGATTTGCGCGCTCGCCCGTCTCGACGTTGAAGTCTCCGACGACGATGGCGACGTTCTTCTCATCGTGCGTTCTCTGGATGAATGAGACCAGCGCCTGAATCTGGTACTTCCGCACCCTCGCCTTTTCGTCATCGGTTGGCTCCGGCAGCAGCGATCCCAAGAAATCTATCCCTGCCCCCCCACTGTACAAGTGGGTCGAATACAGCTCAAGGTACCCAAAGCCGACGTCCACCAGCGTCAACTTGATGCCCTTCCGCGACCAGAGGTCCGTGTCGACTAGGCCGCCTAAGTCGAATCCTTTAGGTGAATTACGGATCACACCCGTTTCACGGATCGCGCCCGGCTCGCACACGACGTCTTTGTTGAAGATGTAGAAATCCTTGTCCACGAATGGCCGCGTGCGACTGAAAACCAGGAGACCGCTGCCGAGATGCTCCCAATCCCCGGGGCTAGGGCTGGCGAAATCATTGAAATTATCGAGCGGGGGCTGATCTCCCGGCCAAGCATGTTCAAGCAGCTTGTCCCGATGCTCTTTCTGCCAGACTTCGCACAATGACACAATGTCGTAGGACGAGACCTCGTCCCCGATCTCAGTGGTCCGCGCGTCGATATCGGGTTTTTCTTGGACAGATTTTTCGAGGTGGAGCACGCTGCTGAGCTTCTGCCCGACCACATCCACAATGATCTGAAGCGGAGTTTCGACGAAGTCGAAGATCGCATCCACGACCATGCCCGTTTCGTCGAGCAGAAAGGCAGCCAACCTGCCTATCTCCCCGATCTCCACACAACCGAGGTAGAGAGGATTGGTCGGAAGGCCGAAGATGCTCCATTTCGGGAAGATCTTCCCGCAAACTTCGGGACTTCCCAGCCGCTCGAGGACCCCGGCGAGGATGGCAGCGGGGACGAGATTCATGGCCTCGAAGAAACGGCCCCAGCCGCCGAACAACTTGATGAAATCCGCCAGGGTAATACTGGTTCTCATCAGGTACGTGTTGTAATGGAGCGACTCCAGCCGTAGGGAGGAAGGACCAACCCGCGTGGCGAGCGCGCGGAGAGAGACTGACCCGCTCGGGATCTGGCCTTGATCGATCGGGACCCCGTCGGGCCCCGGCAGGTACCGGAACCTCTTCGCGAGATCTCGGAGGGATGTCGGGGGGTACAGCTTATCGATGGCCCCGGCGATCTCGTTGAAGCTCTGGTTCATGGTCTCTCCACACCGTCGATGTGTTTCATGGCTTTGAGCGGCCGAAGCTCCTGCCACATCAGCCATCGGTCGGGCGCGCGCTTGACCTCGACATCCAACCAGGAGTTGTATTGCTGCGCGAGATCGCGCGGAGCGCGCCCTGTCGCGTCCATTTGCTCGACCACCTCGATCCGGTTGCCACGCGGCGCGATGAAGGCCAAGAGGTAGTTAAAGCGACTTGCGAGATCAAGCACCTCGGACGGAGTATGCACAGCCTGACCGAGGAGCCTCACCTCTTCGGTCCGCACGTCGGGATGCCAATAGTGATCCAGGATGGTCACGACGTTTCGCCCGGACGACATCTCCTCCGTCAGGGACTGCGCTGCACCTGACGATGTGGCGCTGAGCGAGCATCCGCTCTCCCGGAGCGACGAGAACCAAGGGGCGTCCTGGGACACCAAGGCCAGCATGCGCGCCTGCTTGACCGCCGCGAAGATCATCGGGACCTCGGGGAAGTGCCATGCCGTTACCAGCACGCGCTGCTCTCGAGGGAGCGAGAGAACGACGGCCGACTCCTCCCAGCGCGTGAGGTTGACGATGATCTCTTCCCAGGCAGACTGATGCTGTTGCGCGAACTCCGTATTGCGCGAGTCCACATAAGGGCGATTGAATACAAGCCGCGACGCGTGGGCCGCGGCGATGATCCTACGAGGAACGATTGCGCGCTTGAACCCCTCGTCGCTCGAGAGGTTAGGCGGAGTCTTACCCCTGTAGCGTTCCACGAAGACGCCAAGATCCATCGTCGCTCCCTTGATGTGATCTCACGGAGATCATTTCCCGCCGTACTCGTCAAGCGTTTATTTCCTCGACGCCAGCCGACGCACGATACGCAACTTTTTGGTTGCGCGTTCGAGGGTCCGGTCGTACAGATTGGGCAACCAGGAGGTTGCACATGTCGTCGACCGATCGCATCGAGAAGAAGAAGCTCCTTCGCGCGCCGCGGGCCCGCGTCTTTCGCGCGCTGACGGACGCTCAGGAATTCGGCGCGTGGTTTCGCGTCAAGCTGGAGGGGGAGATGGTCCCCGGCGCGCACGTGCGCGGGCAGATCACGTCTCCGGGCTTCGAGCATTTGACCATGCAGATGTGGGTGGAGGCGCTGGAGCCGGAGAGTCGATTCGCCTTTCGGTGGCACCCGTACGCGCTCGATCCGAACGTCGATTATTCGAAGGAGCCGACGACGCTCGTGGAATTCACGCTCTTCGACGAAGGCGGCGGGACGCTCCTCACCATCGTGGAGAGCGGCTTCGACGCGATCCCGGCGGCGCGGCGCGCGAAGGCGTTCGAGATGAACTCCGAGGGTTGGGCCATCCAGTCGGACCGGATCGAGCGGTATGTCGATGCGCCGTGAGGAGGCGGCGAAGGCCCCAGTCTTCGCGGCGCTCGGCGACGAGACGCGGCTCGCGATCGTGTGGCGTTTGTCGAGCCAAGGTGCCTTGTCGATCGCTCGCCTCACGGACGGCACCGATCTGACGCGACAGGCTGTCACGAAGCACCTCCGCGTGCTGGAGGGCGCTGGATTGGTGAAGAGCATGCGCGAAGGCCGAGAGAGCCTGTGGGAGCTCTCCCCACGCAAGCTCGAAGAGGCGAGGCGCTATCTGGACCGCGTCAGCGCCGAGTGGGACGCGCGGCTGGACCGGCTCGCCAAGCTGGTGGAGTGATCGCTCGACGGGCAGTCCGGCGCGCTCTCGGCGGGGGCGCGCCGCCGGAGCGCCGCGTAGAGCTTCGAGGGCCAGTCGCGATCCATGCACGGCCGCTCCACCAGCGTGAAATAGAGCCCCGTGACGGCGAGCACCGTGAGCGTGATCGGCAATACGAAGAGGCCGAATCGCAGCGGATACGACAGGGGGAGTGCGGGGCTCCGGCGGAGCGGATACCAGCGATCGATGGGCGACCCTCACACTCTTCGAAGTCGTTCGCAAGGGGTCGGCGCGAGCGCGCTGGAGGCCCTCCGGTCGACCGGAGCGTCGATCAAGGCAGCTTCGGCGCGAGCACCGGCGCGAGCACGTCCTGCTTCGACTGGTTCACGGTGGTCCAGTCGTCCTTCAAGATGCCGCCCGTGTCGCCGGAGTCCGGGTTCAGGCACCAGTACGTGAAGCTGAAGCCGTTCTGACCGATGTGCTCGGCGAGCTTTCCGAGCCACAATTTGTCCGCGCTCGACTCGTATTTCGTGCCGAATTCCCCGATCAGAACAGGCGCGATGTCGTTCTTCACGAGGTACCCCCACTGCGTGTCCCACACCGAAGGGAGGTTGTTCGGATAGCTCGGGTCCGAGAACCACGATTGGCCATACACCGACGGTGGATAGTCGTGCGGCGAGTAGACGAGCTTGTCGGAGCTCGTGAGCACGACAGGCTGGTTGCCCGCTCCCTGCAAGTTGCCTCCCCACCAGTACCAGGCGTTGTTCACCTGCTCCACGCCCTCGACCACGATGAGCACGTCGGGGTTCACCGAAAGTACGGCGTTTCCAGCCTTCTCCGCGGCCATGCGCCAGTCGTTGCTCGGATTGCCGGAGCCCCAGGCGGCCTGTCCGTGAGGCTCGTTGTGCAGATCCACCGCCACCACCGTCGAGTTGCCCGCGTACCGCTGCGCCAGCATCTTCCAGTCGTCGATCCACCTCTGCTCGGAGACCTCCGCCGTGTACCAGAGCTCGGACTGGCCCGCTGCCGTGGGCCGATGTCGGTCGAGCATGATCTTGAGGCCCCGCTGGCCCGCCTTGCTGACCAGGATGTCCAGGATCTCGAGCGCAGTCTTGCCTTGGAGATCCGGGTTCTGGCTGAAGTCGATCCCGTTCGGGGCGCTCCCCGCGTCGAGCATCTGGTTCGTGTACGGGACCCGGATCAGATTGTATCCAAGGTTCGAAATCTGATCGAGGAACGCGTCCATCGAGCGGGTCCAGAGACCGTGAGGCGCGTAGTTCGAGGTCTCCATCCCGAACCAGTTGATCCCGGTGATCCGCACGACATTGCCGGACGCGTCGAGGATCTTCGACCCGCTCGTGTGCAAGTACCCCGACGCGCCGCTGTTCGTCGAGCCGCCCGTCCCTGTGGAGCCGCCCGTGCTCGTGGAGCCGCCCGTTCCGGTGGAGCCGCCCGCGCTCGTACTGCCACCTTCGCCGGTGGAGCCGCCGATCCCCGTCGTGCCGCCGACTCCCGTGGAGCCTCCCGTGCCGACGGAACCGCCTTCGCCGGTGGAGCCGCCCGCGCTCGTGGTGCCGCCCGTTTCGCTCCCCGAGCCGGCAGCACCGCCGCACGCGCCGAGGGCAACTCCACTCCACACCATGACCAGACAAGCCGAGAGACGTCGCTTCATGGAAGCGCCCCGGTGCAAGCCTACGGCCACCCCACGCGCGCCGCACCAAAACCCCTATCCTATCGGTCTTTCCGCAGCCTTTTCAGACCACCGCTCCGGCCGGCTTCGTCGGACCGCGATCGATTGGATCGCCCCCGTGATCGATTCGATCCTCCCTGCGCGGTCCCCTGCCCCGCTCCCTGACAGGCAGTCACCGGCCCGGGACGCGACAAGCGCTCTCGTCGAAGAAGCCCGCCGCCGGCACGCCCAATCCCTGATTGAAGCGAGACCAGTAGTTCACCTGCGCGATCGTCGCCGCCAGCACGACAATCTCCTTCGGCGAGAACCGCTCTCGCATCTCCGCGGACAGCGCTTCATCGAGCGAGACCGGCGTCCGCGACAGCGCCTTCGCATAACGGGCCGCCGCACACTCCCGCGCTCCGAGGCCCGCCCACGCGCCCTCGTCGACGTCGAGCAAGCAGTCGAGCTCCTCCGGTGACAGGCCCGCTCGCTTCCATGTCGCGGCGTTCATGTCGATGCAGAACGGACAGCCCGCCACCGCGCTCGCCACGATCCGCGCCACGGCCAGCGTGCGAGCCTCCAGATCTCCGGGCGCGCCGGCCGCAGAGAGCTCCATCGCCCCCGCTCCAACTGCCCCTTTGGGGAAGTGCGCCAACAGACGCGCTGGCAGAGGGTCCTTCCCCGTCATCTTCGCGGCGATCCAGATCATCGGCCGTAAAAGCCAGGGAATCCGCGCGGGGGGATCGACGAGCGCCCTCACGAGAACCGCGCGAGCACTTCTTGCGGGATCGGGCCGATGTACACAGCCTGGATCTTCCCGTCGGCGATCTCCACCGTGCTCGGCGTGGCCAGGATTTGCAGCGCGCGGGCGACATCCACGCTCCCCGCGTCGGAGACGTCGACCGCGAACACCGATCTGTTCTTCTGGCTGAGGTCCTTCACGCGCGGCGTGATCGCTCGGCACGCCCCGCACATCGGGCTGAAGAAGTAGAGGAGCGAACGGCCGGATTTCGAGACGCGCGCGCCGATCGGGCCCGGAATGGGCGGGACCGGCTTGCCCGCGAGCGCTCGCGCCCGCGACTGGATGAGGATCTGCATCCCCACCATGAGCGCGAGGAAGCCGCCGATGAGGACAACGAGCACGGTGCCGAGCGTGGACATGACGTGCGGTAGAGCCGCCGACGACCCGAATGGGTTCGCGCCGACCCCAGCGGGCGAGCGAACGGTCGTCACCGATTTGCCGGGCCGCCCCGGGTGAACCGCGCGGACCACGGCGCTTGCGCCGCTCCGCAGGGCCCCCAAGATTCCCGTGGAATCCGAAAAAGTGGGTGCCGCGCGGTCGCCGCTGGTCGATTTCGAAAAGGATTGCCGAACGCCCCACGCATTCCTCGGCATGGGGTTGCGTCCCAAGAGACCCGGCGGCAAGCGTGCTTCCGCCGAGGAGCGCGCGACGGGCGAGCCGGTCGCTTCGACCGTCCGCGCCCACGCCGGCGCCGAGGACGCCCGCAACGCGAGCGACGCCCCGGAGGAGCGCGAGGAGCGCCGCAGCTCGGGGCGCGACACGCCGCTCCCGCCCGTCGACGAGGTGAGCCCGCGGCACGTGGCCTACGTGCGCGGCCTCCTGTCGAAGTTCGGGGTGTCGCCGTCGTACGAGTACGAGGACCTCGTGCAGGAGGTGCTGCTCCACGCGAGCCGCAGCGCCGACTCACACTTGGAGCCGCGCGCGCTGCTGTTCGGCATCACGCGGCACACGGTGCTCCGGTGGATGGCGAAGCGCGACAACGAGCGCATCGCCGTGCAGGCCCACTTCGAGGACGCGGAGATCGAGCGCGCCGCCCCGACCGTGGAGGAGCTGTGGCGCTCCGCCGAGCGCGCGAACGCCGTCCGCGAGGCCATCTCGGAGCTGCCCGACATCTTCCGCGAGGTGTTCGTCCGCTGCGAGATCGACGAGATGCCGATGCCCGAGGTGGCGCGCGAGCTCGGGATCCCCGTGAACACGGGCTACACGCGGCTGCACCTCGGGCGCGCTCGGTTCCAGGAGGCGATCAAGCGGTACCTGGCGCGGCGGCGGCTCGGCAAAGACGACCTCGCGGTGCCGATCGCGCTCGGGCTCGCGGGCGCTTCGGACGACGCGGCGATGAAGGTGGCGCGGCCGGCGAAGGGCGCCGCGGCGGTGGGGCGGCTGTCGCCGTTCGCGCGGTGGCAGGTGCTGTCTTCGCAGGCGATCCTCGTGGTGGGCGCGGTGGCCGCGCTGTGGACCGCGCCGCTCCTTCCGCCGGCCGCGGCCCCCGCGGAGCCGACCGCGCTGCCGGAGCCTCCGCGCGCGCAGCCCGAGAGGACGCCCGCGCCCGTGAAATCCGGCTCGGAGAAGACGCCGCCCGTGCGCGCGACCGCGAGCCTCGAAGACGACATCGTGAGCTCGAAGCTCCCCTCCGAAGACGGCGCCGGCCCGAACGGCTCGCCGCGCACGTCGCGAGCGACAGCGCCCTACCGCACGCGCTCCGAGGGCACGTGGGCGCGCCAGATCGTGGGCCTCGCGCGCAAGGGAAAGCGCGCCGAAGCCGCCACCCAGGCCGCCGCGTTCCTCCGCCTGTACCCGCGGAGCACGTACGTCCCGCAGATCGAAGTGGCCCTCGCCGAAGCGGAAAAATAGCGGACAAAAAGAGAGGTCCCCGGTTTGGGCGGGGACCTCACTTTCTCGTACGCGACGCCTCTCGGAGACGATCCGCGACCACGTGAAAGAGCCTTTAAGACAGGCCCTTCACGGCGGGCTTTCAGCCCTCGAGCTTGGCGAGCTCTTCGTCCGAGATGTCGAAGTCGGAGTAGACGTTCTGCACGTCGTCGTGGTCGTCCAGCGCTTCGTAGAGCTGCAACGCGACCTCGGCGTCGCGGCCGACGACCGGCTTCTTGTTCTTCGGGATGTAACCGGGGGCGTTGCTCTTCACGGTGATCTTCGCGGCCTCGAGCGCCTTCGCGACGGCGTCGAGATCGGAGACCGGCGAGGCGATCTGCCACTCCTCACCCTGATCCGTGTAGTCCTCCGCGCCCGCGCCGACCGCGATGTCCATGAGCTGATCCTCGTTCGCCGCTTCGCGCGGGATCGTGATCAGGCCCTTGCGATCGAACGCCCACTGCACCGAGCCGCCCGCGCCGAGCACGCCGTTGTTCCGCTCGAACACCTTGCGGATCTCGGCCACCGTGCGGTTCTTGTTGTCGGTGAGGGCCTCCACGAGGAAGAGCGTGCCGCCGGGGCCCGTGCCTTCGTAGATGATCTCCTCGTACGCGGCGCCCTCGATCTCGCCGGTGCCACGCTGGATGGCCCGCTTGATCGTGTCGTTCGGCATCGCCTGGCCCTTGGCGTCGTTGACCGCCTTGCGGAGCCGAGGGTTACCGTCCACGTCGCCGCCGCCCATGCGCGCTGCGACGGTGATCTCCTTGATCAGCTTGGTGAAGAGCTTGCCGCGCTTGGCGTCGAGGGCGCCCTTCTTGCGCTTGATCGTGGCCCATTTGGAATGGCCGCTCATGCCTTTTCTCCGGTTAACCGCGCCGGCGAGTGGCTCGGCTCGTTGAAGCTCGCTCCCTTAATCAACTGCGCTTCTAGGAGCAAGTGGGGGCAACACAGGGAGGATCGCGAAGCTACTTACGCCTCTTCCCCAGGCGGGCGGTGCGGCGCTCGTGCGCGGCGGCCTCGGCCTCGCGCTCCTCGGGCGTCGTCAAGAGCAACGGGCGCACCGGGATCGGCTTCATCGACGAGTCGACCGCGACGAACGTGAGGTACGCGCTCACCGTCGGCCACGTCTCGCCCGCGACCGCGTCCTCGCCGTGCACGTCGACGAAGATCTCCATCGAGCTGCGGAACGCCGCGGTCGGACGCGCGGTCAGGCGCACGATCTGGCCCGCCTTCACCGTGCGCTCGAAGGTGAGCTCGTCGATGCCGGCGGTGACGACGCGCGCGTTCGCGTGGCGCTGGGCGCAGATCGCCGCGCAGAGGTCCATCCACGCGACGATCTGGCCGCCGAAGATGCCTCCGAGCGCGTTCGTGTGCACCGGGAGCACGACCTCCGTCATCGTCGCGATCGACTCCGACGGGCTGCGCGGCACGAGGAGATCGCTCACTGCGGCTTCTCCGACGGCGGGATCACCGGCAGCGGCGCGGACTCCGGCGCGATGATCGACGGGGCCGAGCCGCGCATCATGCCCTGCGCCGCCACCTCCGACGTGAAGCTCGGGGAGCGCGACGACGACACGCGGAGGCGCGCGAAGATCTGATCGGCGCGCGCGTCCATGCCCTCGGCGTCGCGGCGGGCGTTCGGATCCGAGGCGAATTCAGGCTCCGTCACGAGGAATTTCGCGAACACCTTGAAGGTGCGGCCGAGCTCGATGTCGTTGCCGGTCTGCTCGAAGATCGCGACGCTGCGGGCGAAGTACTCGCGGGCGCTCTTCGTGTGCGCGGTGCCCCAGCCGCCGGCCGCGGTGATCTCGCCGAGCGTGCGGAGCGCCGCGCCGAGGTGGACCTTGCTGCGCACCGACGCGAAGAGATCGACCGCGCGGCCGATCGCGTCGCGCGCCTTCACGAGATCGCCGCGGAGCAGGTGCGCCTTGCCGAGGCCGCGCAACACCTCCGCGAGGCCCAGCTTGTCGCCGAGCTCGTCGCAGAGGCCCTCCGCTCGCTGCAGCGTGCTGATCGCCGTGTCGAGCGCGCCGCTCCGGTAATACACCTCGCCGAGGTTCGTGAGCACGAGCGCGATGCGGTTGCGGTTGCCGATCTGCTCCGCGACCTCCAAGGCCTCTTGCAGGAACTGCACGGCGCGCGGGAAATCGCGCTGATCCTGGGCGATCGTGCCGAGGTTGTTGAGCGTCGTCACGAGGCCCACGAGATCGCCGATCTCGCGGCGGATGTGGAGCGACTGCTCGAAGGCGTCGAGCGCCTCCTTGAACATGCCGCTGTCCTGCAGCACGAGGCCGAGGTTGTTGAAGCTGAGCGCGATCGAGCGGCGATCCGCGAGGGCCCGGCGCCGCGCGAGCGCGTCCCGCATGAAGCCGAGCGCCTTATCGTACTCGCCCTTCAGCCAGTAGAGCTTGCCGATGTCGTCGATCGAGGAGGCGATGCCGCGATCGTCCTCCGCGGCCTTGAACAATTCGAGGCCCGTCGCCAGGTGCTTCGCGGCGTCGTCGAGCGCGCCGATGTCGCGGTACGCGCGGCCGATGCGGTTGTGCGCCGCGCCGCCCTTGCCCTTGAGATCCAGCCGGTACGCGAGCGTCAGCATCTCGCGAAACGCCGCGAGCGCGTCGTCCACCTGGCCCATCAGCACGAGCACGTCGCCGAGGTTGTGGAGCGCGTCGATGCGCCGGTACGCCTCGTGCTCGCCGAGCAGCGTGAGGCCCTTCTCGTAGTACTCGGAGGCGCGCGCGTTGGCGTAGCGCCGCCGCGCGAGGTCGCCCGCTTCGAGGTACGCGAGGCCGGCGCCCGCGTTGTCGCCGCCCTTCTCCCGGTGCTCCGCGAGCATCGAGAGGTGCTCCTCGTTCTGGTGCACGCCGCGCTGGTGATCGAGCCACTCCGCGATCACCTGGTGGTGCCTGCGCGCCGCGCCCGCCGCCGTGCGCTTCGCGAGCGCCTCGCGCTCCTTGTTGTGCTTGAAGACGTACTCTTCCGAGCCCGCGAACGTGGAGTCCGGCAGGCGCAGCACGTAGTCGCGCTCCACCAGATCGTCGAGGATCGCCTGCGTCTCCTCGACGTCCTCCTCCGACGTGGCGCTCCACAGATCCGGCGCCTCTTTGCCCGCGCGGCCGAGGGCGATGAAGGCGCCGCTCCAGAACACGCTGCCCATCGCGGCGGCCTGCTCCAGCAGCGTCTTCTCGTCGGCGTCGAGGGCCGCGAGCCGCGCGTTCACCGCGTCCTCGATCGTGAGCGGCAGACGCGCGGTGTGCAGCTTGTCGAGGTTCACCGTCCACACGTGCTCTTCGGTGAGGCTCGTCTCCTCGTGAAGCACGCCGGTGTCGTGGAAGATGCGGACCATCTGCTCCAGGTAGAGCGGGTTGCCCGCGGCGAACGTGCACGCGCTGTCGACGAGCTCCTTCGGGATGACGTTGCCGTCGTGCGCGCAGGGCGCGAGGAGCGCCTCCATCATCGCGGCGGCGTCCGCCTCCGAGAGCGCGCCCAGCTCGATCACGGTGTGCCGCTTCTCGCCGACGGTCGACCAGTCCTCGTCGCGGGCGAGCAGCTCCTCGCGCGCGGCCACGAGCACGAGGATCGGCCCCGTCACGTACTCCAGCAGGTACCGCAGCAGCGCGAGCGAGTCCTCGTGCGCGAAGTGCAGATCCTCCAGCACGAGGCACATCGGCTTCATCGCCGCGTCCGCTTCGAGGAAGGCCTTCAGCACGGCGCGGCGGAGCAGTTCGGCCTGCTGCGGCTCGTCGCGCAGCGCGCGGGTGAGCGGGCTCTCGTCGAACGGGAGGCCGAGGAGCTGGCCCAGGAAGTAGAGGACGTCGCCGACCTTGCGATCGCCGGTGACGCGCGTGACCTCTTCGCGGACCTTCGCCTTCGCGGCGTCGTTGTCCATCCCTTCGACGAGGCCGAAGCGCGCGCGCAGGAGGCGGCCGAATTGACCGTATGCGGCGGCCAGATCGCGCGAGCTGCCGCGGTACACGCGGATCGCGGAGGGGCCGATCTTGTGGCGGCCGAGCACTTCCTGGAGGAGGCGCGTCTTGCCGACGCCGGACGGGCCGATGACCGAGACGATGCGGGTCTCGCCCTTTTCGAGGACCGCGCGAACCGCGTCTTCGAGGATGGTGATCTCTTCGGTGCGGCCGATGAGGGGCGCGCGCGCGTCGATTCCCAGGCGTTTGGCGTGTTCCACGGGGCTCAAGAGGGGCCTCATATCGTGCGGGCGGCCACGGATCCACGCACAAGTGCAGGATCCGCGCACAAGTGCATTTCGAGGTGCGCCCACGACCCGAGGATCCGGTTAAGCTCGGGGCCGTGACCGCCGGGACGAAGCCTCAGGTTCTCTTGCCCGCCTACGATCCCCAGGATCTGCGCCGGCGGATGCTCGTGTGCTTCACGATCGGGGAGATGTTCGCCCTCGCGAAGAAGCTCCAGGTGCCGGAGACGCCCGCGTGGAGCAACAACCCGCAGGAGGCGGCGCGCGACATCGTCCGGCATTTCGAGCGGAGCGGCGCGCTCGCGTTCCTGGTGGAGGCGCTCCGCGAATCGAAGCCGCTCGTGGAGTGGCCGGAGCCGTTGCCGCTCCCCGTTCCACCGGCGCCGCCGCCTGTTGCGGCCCCGGCCCCGTTGCCTGCGGCTGCACCGGCTCCGCGGGTGGCGCCGACGGTGGTCGCGGCGGACGCGGGATCGTCGCGTGCGGGCGTCGGGGGTGGGGCCACGGTGCTCGGCGTGCCGGCCCCGCAGGCGCTCGAATTCGCGGATACGGCGCTGGAGTCGCCGGATGCGGCCACCGGGGACCGCCCGACGCCGATCGCGGACGTATCGGAGGCGATGCTCGCGGGCGTGAAGCGCTCGACGCCGCCCGAGGCCCCGGCCGGATTCGCGCCGGCGGTGATGCCGCGCCCCGGGGAGCCGATGGCCTCTCCGCCTGCATTTGCCGAGGTCCCTGCGATCCCCGCGCCCGCGAAGGTGCCGGACACGATGCCTGCGTCGCTGCGAGCGGCGCCGGCCTCGACGGACGCCCCGCGATCTGCGGCGTGGCCAGGCACCCGACCCGTGCAGGCGGCCGCTTCGGAGAGGAAGACGCCGGATCCGCGCGTGCTCATGGGCATCGGCGCCGGGGTCCTCCTCGTGCTGATCGGCGTGGCGTTCCTCGCGGGCCGCGCGTCGTCCTCCTCCGGTTCAGCGTCGGGGTCGGGGTCGACGACGGGACAGACCACCGCGAGCGATCGTGTGGAGATCGCGCAGACAGCCGCGGACGCCCTCGGAACAGCGCTGCTCCGCGTCGCGAAAGCGTGCCAGATCGACCCGAGCTCGCTCCGCGGAAGGTCCTTGTTCGAGGTGGCGTATCGCCGGTGCGGCCCGTTGCCGACACAGGCCCCTTCCGGTCCGCGGCTCGGCGGCGGAATCGACCCGCCGGACGTGGACCCGACGACGCCGCAGCAGCCCCCGCTCGATCCGGTGGATCCGCAGCCGACGGCCGGAAAAAAGGGCAAGAACGGCAACTCCACGCGACCGGGCACAGGCAGTGATCCGTCGCCCGCCCAGCCCAGCACCGGCGGCTCTTCATGCTTGTCCGGCTGCACCCGATCGCACGCGTCGTGCACGTCCCACTGCGGCGCGGAGCCTCAACAAGGCTCGCAGTACGACGCGTACCAGTCGTGTTTGAGCGGCTGTCTGAAGGCGCTGTCGCAGTGCAAGATGGGCTGTCAGTAATCGTTGCGGAATCAGCAGTAGATGCGGAAGCGACTCCCTCGCTCGATCGGGCCGAGGATCAGTCGCCGATCACGGCGGCGAGCGAATCGGCCGTCAGGACCCGCTCGGTCCAGCGATCGAGGTCCGCCTCCGTACCGGATTTCACGCGCGCGACGACGCTGGCCGGGACCCGCCGGAACTTGAGCCGCAGCTGCTTGAGGACGGTCTCGGCGCGGCCTTCCAGACGTCCACGGAGGATGCCCTCTGCTTGGCCTTCGACGCGGCCTTCGACGCGACCTTCTTGCCGACCTTGATCCTTGAGCTTCTTGGCGAGCGACACGATTTCCTCCGAGACGACCGGATCGGCCATTCCCTCGACCAGAACCCGAACCTCGTCGGGCTCCATGTCGCGGGCGGCCCCGAACATATACCGCAAAACGTAGGCGATCGCGCGCATTCCATCCGGAGCCGATCGCACCTCCGTGAACGTCGCGCTCCAGGCGGCCAGGTTCACGAGCAGCGCCCGCATGTCGCGCGCGTGCCGAAAACACGCCAGAACGAGCTTGTCCAGCGCCGAGATCGCGCGACTTCGAAGCTCCTCGTCGGTCGTGTGGCTCACGTCGTTGAGCAGGATGCGGAAGCTCGGCGTGTACGGCGCCACCGCTGCCCGGAGACGCTCCTCGGGCCGCGCCGCGCCGGAGACGTCCGCTCCACCTCGCCGCGCGCCGGGCGGGCTCGACGCGCGGTCCCCATCGCCGCCCAGATCGAGCAGCTCCTGGAGCTCCGTTGCGCACGTCCAGCCCGTGTCGCTGTGGTGCAGCACGACCGGGAGGATCGCCGGCAGGCGCGTCGCTTTGGGCTGCTTGGCCAGGAAGTCGCGCCAGATCCGCGTCATGTATTCGAGCAAGCGCAGGAGCATCCACGGATCGGCGGTGCTCTGGTGTTCGAAGAGGAAGTAGAAGAAGCACGTGGAGCCGCCTCGAAGGGTGGCGCTGAAGAGCAAATCCGTGTGCTGTTCGCGCAGCTCCTCGTTCACGAAGCTGCCGGGACGCCGTTTCAGCGAAGACCAATCCACGAAAGCGGCCAGATCGGCGGGCGCGACGTCGCGGAGGAACGCACTGGCATGCTCCGGCCGCCCGAAGACGTGCTTGAACAAGGCGTCATGCGGAGAGGACGACCGCGGGCGCCGCCGCTGGGGTTTCGGCTCAGCGGCAGAGACGCCGGCGGCCGGAGGCTTGGAGGAACGAAGGCGCGATCTCTTCATGAGCAGAGGGAGGTTTCGCGGGCGGTGCTGGATGTATACCATCCATTGACGGTTCGAGGGGTAGCTGACGCGGTATTGCCTGCTCAAAAGACGAGCGCGACCGCGGACGGCTCGTGGTAGGGTCGACGAGCTCCTGGGACCCTTTCGCCCCTGAGGTTCAATTGGCGGTTCTACTTTCCCCAGGCACCTACGGCGCACAAAACTTCGCCTTTGAAGGGAATCTTTGATGGCTACCGTCGAGATGCATGCCAACCGTAACTTTCGATTCAGGACGTTGAGCGACGGCGGCACGCTCGGCACGAAGAGGTATTTCGCGTTCGGCCACGGGGCAAGGCCTTCCTGGTGGGATGCCGAAGGCGTCTCTTTCGAGGAGCCTGTTATCGGGGTCTACGAGAATCGGGCAGGCGCTTCGACGGACGCCATCGTGCTGACCGAGACCCGTATCGCTATCTTGCGAAGGGAGGGACAGATCGAGATCCGTTTTCGCGAGATTGTCGGCGCCGACCCTCCGCAGAAAAAGCCGATCACGTTGAGCTTGACGGCTCACCTCACGTCCGGACAGACGGTCGAGATACCCTTGTACGACCCGCCGGGGATCGCGTTCGGCTTCTATCGCTTTCTCATCTATGCCATTCGTGTATAACATGTTTCCGGATCTTGACATGGGCGTTGTTACTATCCAAGAAGCGGAAACCAAGCTGTCGCACGCGAAAGCGCTGCTGCTCCGCGGAGAGCGCGACTCTGTTGGAGTCCATTGAAACGACCCTGCCGGAAGGACGTGCACGAAATGAGGTCCGCGAGTACCTCGGTTACGCTCGGGCACGTCGGGCTTGCTACTCGTCGGAGAGCGGCGCTCCGAAGGCACGTATTCCGTAGGACGGAAGGCGCGCGAGCTCTGCCGTGACGAAGCACGAAGTCCCTCTTTGGTCAGGATCGTCATGAGACAAAAGATCTCCAGAGCCGACGCCGTTCGTCTCATCGCACGCGCGCGGGAGGCAGTCTGCGAGCCGGCGCATCTCCAGGACGTCATCGACGACTGGCAAGAGCCCAACCCGTTTGAAGCGCTCCTTCAGGAATATGCCGGCGTCACCAACGGATTCCTTTCCCAGGTCGTGAGCGCCATCTGTGCGACCCGGATAGAGGTGGTCGGCAAACCGGAAGAACGCCTCCCTTGCCCGTGCTGCCAAAGGAAGACGCTGACCGAGGTCTTCGACCTGGACGACGGGACTGGCTTCGACATCTGCGATTATTGCGGATGGGAGGACGACGGGACCAAGGACCCAGCCGCAGGAAGCGGGCCGAATCATGGCTCGATGCTCGAATACCGCGAGCGCATCGCCGCAAACCCGGATTCCTACGCGTGCGAGAAGTGGGCGTCCGCGAGGAGCGCCGCCGCGACGATCGACATCGATAGCAAGGTCAAAGAAGCGCTCGCGAAGAAGGGCGCCCGGAACGCGAACAAGCCGCTGCTCGCCGTGCTGTCCGGCCTGATTCATGGCTCCAAGGTCGACTGGGACGAAGGAGCCGGCGAAGACTGGGCCACCATCGTCGCGGACGACAGGGTCGCGACGTACGTATCCATGGCAGCTCCGCTGGCGATCGTCGAACAACGCTTCTTCCCGGCGATCGGCCCGGAGCTCTCCGCGCGCGGACTGACCATCATCCACGTCGATGACATGAAGACCGCGGCGCTTCGCTGCAGCCAAGACGTGCTCGTCCAGCTCACGGGGTTCCCCGTCTCCGAAAATGTGGACTACGAACATCTCTCCGTGTGGGATCTGATCTGGGCGACCATCTAACCCCCGAGATAGACTGTCAGTTGAGCCGGAGCCGGGCGCCCACCAACACGAGCGCAGAAGGCGCCGTCCCCGACTCCGTGGTACGCAGGCTCCCCTCGACGCCGATCATCGGCGAAAACGCGCGCGTCGCGAGATAATGCACCTCCGCGCCCGCGAGCGTCTCGTGCCCGGCCCCGTCGATCAAACTGGCCACCTGCCAGTACCCCGTCGCCACGTACGAGTCGCCCGATCGCGTGATCTCCGGCCGCACCGACACCTGGTACGGCGCCATCCCCGACATCCGTGACCCCACGCGCCCGCCGGCGCTCCGGAAGATCGACGTGTCGCCGCCGTACAGATAGCCTGTCACCGTCAACGACACGTCCGTAAAATCATCGAGCGTCTCCGTCACCGTGCCGCCGATGGACCACTGATCCACCGTCGCCGACACCCCGCCGGGAGCCGACAACGCGAGATGCCCGACACCGCACGTCGCGACGATCTCCGTCTCGAACGGCCCCGTCGTGAGCCCCTCGTACGACGCCGAGAACATGCCCGTCGCCAGGGATCGCCTCGCTCCGCCGGGCGCCGGGCCCTCCGGTGCGAAGGCGGCCGTCGCGGAGAACGTGAGCGCCTCCGTCGGCCGGATCTCCGCGCCGCCGCCGAACATCCATGTGGTCGCGTCCGCGTACCGCGTCCCGGCCAGCCGCTCGCGCAGCACCATGCCGAGGCCCGAGAAGGTCAGTCGCCTCCACGGATCCCACGAAATCCCGAGGCGTTCGTAACTATACACGTCCGCCGGAGAGGCGCCGTCCCAGCGAGCCGTGCCCGCGCCGACCTCCGTCGAGACTGTCCCCTTCCCCTCCGCGCGCGCCGCGGCCGGACACGCGAGGAGGACCGCCCCCATCGCGACCGCGCACAGGAGGCCTCGCATGGCGCTGCCGAGCGGCGAAGTGCCTTATCGGTGGATCAGCTTGAGCTGGTGCCGCGGGACGCGGAACCCGTCCCGGATGGCCTCTTTCCGCAGCATCCGGGCCTCGTGGCGCAAATCGACCGCGGCCTGCTCGTCCTTCGCCGCCTTCGTCGCGAGGTGCTTCGACGCCATCTCCGCCGCGAGGGCGCCCCGCGCGTTGCCGTTCTGAGCGTCCTGCTTCGCGATCTTCTGCTCCTTCGCCGCGGCCTTGTGGTCAATCCCGGCCGTGATGCTGTCCTGCGCGGCGCGCTTCTCGTCCTGCTGCGCCTTCTGGATCTCCCGCTGGGCGGCCGTCACCACCGGCAGCCGGTGGATCGGGTCTTTCACGGGCGCGAGCACGCTCACCTGCGCGTTCGCGGCGGCCGGCCGACTGGCCACCACCGCAGCCCCCGGCGCCGATTTCGTGGGCTCCGCGAAGGCCGAAGAGCCGAAGAGACCGAACGCGAGCCCCGTCACCACGACAAAAGCGAGCTTTTTCATGAGAGGATCTCCTGGGAGAGTTGCGTCCCTGTCGTGGCAGACCGTCATTGCATCGCGCGGGCCAGACAGGCACCGATGGATCGCGCCAAAGAAAAGCCCCGATCCGCCGGGGCGACACCCCACCACAAACTACCGCGTTCGTGGCGACTCTCCCCTTATTCCAGGGAATCCATCACGCTCGGAGAACACCTCGGAGGGCGGAATTCCGCTCCACCTGGGGCCGCCCGCCCCAGCCCCTCTCCGGATGCGGCAAGTCGCCCCGTCAACCCTTCTGTTCGCGGGCGGCCAGCTCGGCTTCCAGCGCGGCGATGGTGCGCTGAAGCCACTCCACCTCGGCGGCGACATGCACCTTCACGTGGTCGAGCGCCATGTCCACGCCGAGCCCCATCCCGTGCTTCGGCGCGGCCTGGTACGCGGCGAGCTGCCCCGTGCGATCGTGAAGGCGCCCGCGCAGCGCCTCGATCGCGTCCGCGAGCGGCACCTCATCGAGGAACATCACCGCCGCGTCGCTGCCGAATCGGAGCGGCGACGCGTCGCGCAGGCTCCTTCGAATGAGCGCGTACAGGTGCGCCTCCCCGGCGGGCGTCAGCTCGTACACCTTGCGCGGCGGGCGATTGCCCACCTGCTCGGTCGTCACGTTCACGAAGCCGTCCTTCGCCAGCTTGTCGAGCGTCGCGTACGCGGTCGCCTTCTTCATGTCGGCGACGCGCGTGAGGTTCTTCTCGATGAAGTCGTTCACGAGGTAGCCGTGGCTCCGCTGCGACTTGATCATGCCGAGCAGGAGAATGGCGCGCTCGTGGGGTTGCATCGCGGTGCCGCCTGTTATCGTCCCCGCGGCCTCACCGCAACGCCTGAACGACTTGCATACGCGCGGCCTGGAGCGCCGGGAGGAAGCCGCCGACCAGCGCCACGCCGAGCGCGAGCACCATCCCGGACCCGACCGCGGACGCGCCGATGCCCACCTGGTTCTCGATGAGGAACGGAATCTTGAGCGGCAGTCGCGCCACCACGAACGACAGCGCCGCTCCGAGCGCGCCGCCCGCGACGCCGATGATCAGCGACTCGAACAGGAACGACACCAGGATCGCGAACGGCCGGTACCCCACGGTCCGCAGAATGCCAATCTCGCGGCGGCGGTTCGCGACGGCCGAGAACATCGTGTTCATGCCGCCGAACACCGCGCCGATCGCGATCGTGATCGCGATGAACTTGCCGAGCGAGCTCATCCACATGCTCATCCCGCCGATGCGCGCGTACGCCGCCGCCGACGTCAGCGCCTGCAGCGGCTCCGCGTGCTGGTTGTTCACGTGATCGACGAGGCCCTTCGCCGCCGCCGGAGACGAGGCGCGCACCGTGAAGTGCGTCGGACCGGGGCGCCGCGTGGCCGCCGCGAGGTCGTCGAGGTCCGTCCAGATCTCCTGTTCGTACACCGTGCCTCCCCCGTCGAAGACGCCGGCGACCGTCCACGTGCTTCCCTCGAACGACAGCGTGTCGCCCTTCGAGATGTGCTGTGCGCGCGCGAGCTTGGCGCCGACGATCACCGCCTTTCCGGGGGCGGGCGCGACGCCGGGATCGACCTTGATTTCCCGATAAAACGACACCGCGATCGGATCCACCCCGCGGAGCATCACGTCGGCCGGAGGGCTCTTGTCGAGCCGGCTCGCGAGCGACAGCTCCGGCGACACCGCAGGACCGAGACTGCCAATCTGCGCCACCCCGTCCTGCGTCTTCAGCCACCCGGCGGAGCTGCGCGACACGGCCGAAAACTCGGGGTTCACCGAGCCGGCTTGCATCACGAGCACCTCGTCGCCCTGGCCGGTCGTGTGGAACAGCGTCGCCATCTGCCCGCTGACCGAGCTCATCACGATGAAGACGCTCACCACCGCCGCGATGCCGAACAGCGTGAGGAACGTGCGCCCGCGCCGCTCGGTGAGGCTCCGCATATTGTACGAGAGAGGGACCCACATGGCTGTCTCGACTCCCTTCAATCCATGACGCGCAGCGCGTCCACGATGGTCATTCGAACGGCGCTGATGGCCGGCCCGATCGCGCCGATCACCCCGATCGCGACGCTGGCCACGAACCCGACGATCAGCGTATCCCGCGTGAGCTGGAGCCCCGCGAGCACGGCCCCGCGACCGCCCAGCGCGCCCGCCGCGAGCCCCAGCCCGACGAGCCCGCCCAGCGTCGCGACGAGCACCGCCTCCAAGACGAGCATGGAGACGATGCGCCCGGGCGTGTACCCCACGGTCCGCAGAATGCCAATCTCCGCGGTCCGCTCGCGCACGTTCATGGACACCGCGTTCGCCGCGCCGAGCAGCGTGATCACGATGGTGAGCACCCCCATCACCTTGAGATAGTCGACGAAGCTCACGAACTGCTCCACGATCTTCTGCGCGTATGCCGCCTCCGAGGCCGTCTCGGTGGGCGCGTCCGTCCCCTCTTGATGCGCGTCGATCGCCCGCGCCACCGCGGAGTCCGTGGCCCCCTGCGACGGCTGCACGAGCACGAACGTCACCTTCCCCTCCCCTTTGCGGGCCGTCTGCAGATACCGCCTGTGCAGGACGAGGTGCCTCTCCAGATCACTGCCCTGCGCCGGCAACAGAGCCGCGATGTGGAACGTGAGCGACAGCTCCGGAAGATCGACCGTTTGCCCTTTTTTCCAGCCCATCTGCTCCGCGAGCAGGTGCCCGACGAGCGCCCCTTGCGAGTCCGATTTGTAAGACTGCCAGTCTGCGCCGTCGACCTTGAGCCCCTTCACGGCCTTGTACGTGTCGTCGTCGACCCCGTAGACGAAGATGTGCACGCGCTGCGGCCCCACGACCGCGATGTCCGTGAGCACGCCCGTCGCCGCGGTGACCCCTTGCACGGAGCCGAGCGACGTCTCCAGCCGCTCCGGCAATTTGCTCGCGAGCACGTTCGCGCGCCCTTTCTCGCGCACGTTGAGGAGCCGAGTCGAGACAGCCTGTCTCACGGGAAACAGGATGCCGTCGACCGCGGCCTGGAGCGACGCATACACGAAGATCGCCACCGCCACGCCGAACAGCGTCAAGAGCGATCGCCGCGGCGTCCGCAGCACGTTCCGGATCACGAGCCCGATCATGACGCGGCCCCGGAGGCCCCCTCGGGAGACTCGGTGTTTGCGCCGCGGGCCTTGCGTTCCCGAGGTTTCGGGACGGGCGCGTCCTTCGCGTCGATGACCTTCCCCTGGTGGAAGTAGAGCTGTCGCTCCGCGAGCGCCGCCTTCGGGAGATCGTGCGTCACCATCACGATCGTCTTCTTTTGCTGCTCGTGCAGCGCGAGGAACAGATCCATGATCTCCTCGCCGGTGCGCTCGTCGAGATCGCCGGTCGGCTCGTCCGCGAGGATCAATTTGGGGTCCGTCGCGATGGCGCGCGCGATGGCCACGCGCTGCTGCTGACCGCCGGACAGCTCGTTGGGCCGGTGTTTCATGCGGTCCGCGAGCCCGACGAGCTTCAGCGCCAGCTCCACCTGCTCGCGCCTTCGCGCCGCGGGCAGCGGAAACAGCCGCAGCGGGATCTCCACGTTCTCGAACGCGGTCAGCACCGGAATCAGGTGGAACACCTGAAACACGAACCCGACATTCTCATTGCGAAACTTGCACAGCTCGCCCTCCGCGAGCCGCGTCAGCTCGACCCCGTTCATCGACACGGACCCTTCGTCCGCGCGGTCCAGCCCGCCGAGCAGGTGAAGCAGCGTGCTCTTCCCGGAGCCGGACGGCCCGCGAATGCTGATGAGCTCCCCCGCCTGGATCTCCAGATCCAGCCCGTTGACAGGCCGGATATCCTCCGACCCCTTCTTGTACCGCTTCACCAGCCCGCGCGCGACCGTCAGAGTCTCTGCCATGGCGGCCGGCATCCTAGGGCCGCCCCGGACAGATGGTCAAGGCTGACTATTCTGAAATCGACCAACGAGAAACGAAGGCCGAGGGGGATGGGCGATCGACGAGGGGAGGTTATTCGGTGATCTTGACGGTGCCAGTCTCGTCCACGGAGGCCTTCACGTCCTCGCCGTCGGCGTCGCCGTCCGGGTCCGCGCCGTTCAAGTGGGAGAGCGCCGGCACGGAGAACAGCACCGTATCGAGCGGATCGTCGTTGTTCGCGGCCGCCGCCTGCAGGTAAATCGGCTTCTTCTTCGGCTCCGCGCTCGCCACCTTCTCGGGTTTCGGGGCCGCCTTCGGGGTCACGGCCTTTGCCACCTTCTGCGCGACCGGCTTCGACACGGGCTTCGCGGCCGCCGCGTGGAGCTGCGGAGTCGCTTTCGGAGAGGCCTTGTCCGCACCCTTCGGAGAGGCCTTGTCCGCGCGCGCGACGGCCTTGTCCGCGCCGTGTTTGTGCGGCGTGATCAGCGACGGCTTGCCCTTCTTCGTCTTCGCGAACACCCCGACGGGATACTCGACACAGCTCTTGCGCATCTCCGCGGGACACGAAATCCGCACGTGGAAGTGGTTGTCGTGCGGCAGCGCGTTCGAGGGCTGCATCATCACCTGCGCCGCGCGGTTGTAGAGGGCGGGGCTGACTCGGCTCTTCGCGTGCGCGAGCAGCATCCGGCGCAGCGGATCCGCGACGAAGATGTGGCTCACGTGCGCCTGCGGATCTTCGAGCATCGCCTGCACCAGCGCCCAGTTCCGCGCCACGTCGAACCGCGCGCCCGGCATGCTCGTCGACTCGACCGAACCCTGGAATTGAACGAAGGTGTCCGGGAGCAGATTCTTGCCCTTGTGGTCCACCACGTAGAACGCGATATCCGCGTCACGCCCGCTCTCGTGCGAGCGGTGCAGGAAGATGTCGCCGCCGTTCTTCCGGGAGATGTCGCCGACGCCGAGCACCGAGCCCGGGTTCTTCTTCGCGACCTTCTTCGCGGACCGCTCGATCATGTGGATCAGCGCCGGGAGCCCCCACCGCGTGTCGCCCCGCTGGTACGCCGGCACGACGCGCACCGTCCCGTCCGAGGTGTCGAGTTTGACGCCGCCGACGAGGTGCCCTTCATTGGGGCTCCCCACCGAAGAGGCCGGCACGGAAGGCTCTTTCTTCGCGACGATCTTCGAAGAGGCCTTGTCCCCGACCTTCCCGACGACCTTGACCCCGGGCTTGACGGAGTCCTTCGGAGAGGCCTTGTTCGCGTCCTTCGGAGAGGCCTTGTCGTCCTTCGTCGTGACCGCGACAGGCTTGGTCGCGAAGATCTTCGGATCGCGCGCGGGCGTGGTCCACGCGGCCGGCAGGTTCTTCCCGGTGCGAGCGCGCTCGACCTTCTTTTCGCCGAGCGCGGCCCGCTTGCCGGTGGCCCCTTGTCCGTGGTGCGGCGCCGGTTTCGCAGCGCTGCCGGCCATCGCCGCAGGCGCGAGCGCCGAAAGAGCGACCGTCGCCGCCGCGCACCGAGCCCAGAACCCGAGATTCCTGGAGAGCAAGCCCATGCGCGACCGATAACGCGGGTGGGACGATGTAGGCAAATTCTCAGATCCCAGATTTTCAGGGCGGCGGGAAGCCTCTCACGCCCCCTGCCGCGCCCCGGCGCGCCACTGCCTCGTCTCCGCTCGATCTGCTCCCCCGATTACGCACCTCTCTCGTATGGAGTTTTGAGGCCGTTTCGATTACGTCCGTCGGTGCCATGAACAAGGTCCAGAAGAGCGCCGTGGATGCCGTGAAGGACATCCCCGACGGCGCGACGATCCTGGTCGGCGGCTTCGGCCTCTGCGGCATCCCCGAGAACTGCATCGCGGCGCTGCGCGAGCTGGGCACGAAGGGCCTCACCGTCGTCTCCAACAACTGCGGCGTCGACGACTTCGGTCTCGGGATCCTGCTCCGAAACAAGCAGATCAAGAAGATGATCTCGTCGTACGTCGGCGAGAACAAAGAGTTCGAGCGCCAGTACCTCTCCGGCGAGCTGGAGGTGGAGCTCACCCCGCAAGGCACCCTCGCCGAGCGTCTCCGCGCGGGCGGCGCCGGCATCCCCGCGTTCTACACGCCGACGGGCGTGCACACGGCCATCAGCGACGGCGGCCTGCCGCTGCTCTACAACGCGGACGGCTCGGTGAAGAAGTACTCCGAGAAGAAGGAGATCCGGTCCTTCGACGGCCGCGACTACGTGCTGGAGCCCGCGATCACCGGCGACTTCGCCCTCGTAAAAGCCTGGAAGGGCGATCGGTACGGCAACCTCGTCTACCGGAACACCGCGATGAACTTCAACCCGATGATCGCGACCGCCGGCAAGATCACCGTCGCCGAGGTCGAGGAGATCGTCGAGGTCGGCGCGCTCGACCCGAACCACATCCACACGCCGGGCGTGTTCGTGCACCGCATCTTCCAGGGCGAGAAGTACGAAAAACGCATCGAGCGCAGGACCACGCGGCCCGCGTCCGCGAGCTGACTCCGAGGGAAGCGAACCATGGCTCTCACCCGCGAACAGATCGCCAAGCGCGCCGCCCAGGAGCTGCGCGACGGCTACTACGTGAACCTCGGCATCGGCATGCCGACGCTCGTCGCGAACTACGTCCCGGCCGGGATCGAGGTCGTGCTCCAGAGCGAGAACGGCCTGCTCGGCATCGGTCCTTACCCCGCCTCTGGGACGGAAGACGCGGACCTCATCAACGCCGGCAAAGAGACGGTGACGCTGCTGCCCGGCTCCGCGATCTTCTCCTCCGCCGACAGCTTCGGCCAGATCCGCGGCGGTCACATCGACCTCGCGATCCTCGGCGCGATGGAGGTCTCCGAGAAAGGGGACCTCGCGAACTGGATGATCCCCGGCAAGATGGTGAAGGGGATGGGCGGCGCGATGGATCTCGTGGCCCGCGCGAAGCGCGTCGTCGTGATCATGGATCACGCGGCGAAGAACGGCTCGCCGAAGATCCTGAACGAGTGCGCGCTGCCGCTCACGGGCCGCTCGGTCGTGCACCGGATCATCACCGATCTGGCCGTGATCGACGTCACGTCCGACGGCCTCGTGCTGCGCGAGGTGGCGCCCGGCGTCTCCGCGCGCGAGGTGCAGGAGCGCACGCAGCCGACGATGAAGGTCTTCCCCGATCTGGCCGAAATCAAGGTCTCCTGAGCGATGGCGTGGCCTGAAAAAACGCTTCCATCGACCGACGCGAGCGAGAAGAAGACGATCGGCGCGGGCGTGTTCCGCCGCTGCGACGGCTGCGGCGCCACGCTCACGTCGGGCGAGCTCGCGGCCGTGTTCGAGGTGTGCCCTCAGTGCGGTCATCACCACCGGCTCGACGCGGACGGGTGGCGCCGGCTCCTCCTCGACGGCGGCGCGCTCGACGAGTGGGACGCGCACCTCACGCCCGCGGATCCGCTTCAATTCTCGGACGGACGGCCCTACCGCGAGCGCGTCGCGATCGCGCAGAAGAAGACGCGCGCCCGCGAGGCGATCGAGACCGGACGCGCGCAGCTCGACGGCATCCCGATCGCGTACGGCGCCTTCGTGTTCGCCTTCATGGGCGGCTCGATGGGCAGCGTCGTCGGCGAGAAGGTGACGCGCCTGTTCGAGCGCGCGACGAAGGATCGGCTGCCGGTCGTGCTGCTGCAGGCCTCCGGCGGCGCGCGCATGCAGGAGGGCATCCTCTCCTTGATGCAGATGGCGAAGAGCGTCGCGGCGCTGGAGCGGTTCCGCAAGCAGCGGCTCCCGTTCCTGTCGGTGCTCCTGAACCCGACGACGGGCGGCGTCGCGGCGAGCTTCGCGTTCCTCGGCGACGTGAACATCGCGGAGCCGGACGCGCTCATCGGCTTCGCGGGCCCGCGCGTGATCGAGACGACGATCCGCCAGACGCTGCCGCCCGGCTTCCAGAGGCCGGATTTCCTCGTGGATCACGGCATGGTGGATCTCATCGTGCCGCGCCCCGAGATGAAGGCCCGCTTCGCCACGCTGCTGCGCCACCTCGGCGCCGCGCGTGATCCGCGGCCGAGCAAACCGATCCCGGAGCCGCGCTCCAGCCGCTCGATCCCGGAGCCGCGACCGAGCAAGCCCGGCGCGAAGAACGGCGCGTCGAACGGATCGAACGGCGCCGCCTGACGCCGCGAACGTCCACTTTCTCCCCCACGCCCGACGCCACGAACGTGGCATATCCCCTTCACGCATGACGCTGCACGCTCGCCTCGCGGAGCTCTCGGCCCGCGCGAAATTCGGGATGACGCTCGGCCTCGATCGGGTGCGGTCCGCGCTCGCGGAGGTGGGCGATCCGCACCTCGGCCTCGCGGTGGCGCACGTCACCGGCTCGAACGGCAAGGGCTCCACGTCCGCGATGATCGAGTCGATCGCGCGCGCTGCGGGCTTGAAAACGGGCCTTTACACGTCGCCGCACCTCGCGCGTTTCGCGGAGCGGATCCGCATCGGCGGCGCGCCGATCGAGGACGCTCCCTTCGAGGACGCGCTCACGAAGGCGCTCCGCGTGGCCGGCGGCGATCTCACGTTCTTCGAGGTGCTCACGGTGGCAGCGCTGCTCGCGTTCCGGGACGCGCGCGTGGATCTGGCGGTGCTCGAGGTCGGCCTCGGCGGGCGGCTCGACGCGACGAACGTGGTGCCGGCGCCGCTCGCCTGCGCGATCACCAGCATCTCGCTGGAGCACACCGCGGTGCTCGGCGACACGATCGACGCGATCGCCCGAGAAAAAGCGGGGATCCTGAAGCCGCACGTGCCCTACGTGCTGGGCCGTTTGCCGCTCGAAGCGGAGCGCGCGATCGAAGAGGTGGCCCGCGCGGTGAACGCCGGCCCGCGCTGGGATCGCCCTCTTTCGCCGACGAAATCCGCGTTGCGCGGCGAGCACCAGCGCTGGAACGCGGCGGTCGCGAGCGCGGTCGCGGAGCTCCTCGCGGCGCGGTGGCCTTCGATTCACGGCGCGATCGCGCGCGGCCTCGCCGAGGTGACGTGGCCCGGCCGGTACGAGCGCATCGCGACCGAACGCTCTGTGACGGTGCTCTTCGACGGCGCGCACAACGACGAGGGCGCGGCGGCGCTGGAGCGCGCGCTCGAAGAGGACGGCGTCGATCCCGCGCGCACGACGCTCGTGTTCGGCGCGCTCGCGGACAAGAGCTTCACGTCGATGCTGCAGCGGATCGCCCCACGCGCGCACCGCCGCATCTACACGGCGCCGAAGGGCCGAGCGCCCGCGACCTTCGAGGCGCTGACCGCGATCGCGCCCGGGGAGATCGCGCCGGAGCCCGCGGACGCGATCGCGATCGCCCTCGAAAAAGCGGCCCCCGGCGACACGGTGCTGGTGACGGGCTCGCTCTACCTGATCGGTGAGGTGCGCGCGCACCTGCTCGGGTTGCCTGCGGACCCGATCATCCCACTTTAAAGTGCCAGTCGCATGACAGGCCTTTCTCGAAGGCCGGACGGCGCGCGGTGAATTTATGTGATCGCGCCCCCGGGTTGCGGCCATTCACGGGCGCTGTCATTGTTTGACGGTCGCTTTGTCGGACAGGCATTCTTCCTCGGCCGAAATACTGCCATCCAGGTAGAAATTGGCGCACGTTTGACGCCATTTTCTCCTTCGTTTCAGGGTGGTCTTCGCCGAACATACTGACGTCCTTTTTTAACAGAGTCATGAGGAGGCCCCGTTGAGAAGCTCTCTCCTGGCCGCATCCATCGTCCTCGCGCTCGCGGGCGGCAGCGTGCTGTCCGCGTGCTCGGGGGATATCGGCAAGCTCCCATTCGAGACAGGCGGCTCCGGCGGTACCGGCGGCTCCCCCGATCCGGTCGACAACCCCACGTTCGCACCGGCCCCCGGCGGGATTCGTCGCCTCCTCGCGCGCCAGTACAAGAATTCAATCAAAATGATCCTCGGTGACGCCGCCGCACAAGCCGCGACGCCGCCGGAGGACGTGACGCTCAGCGAGTTCGAGACGCTCGCCGCCGCGGAGCTGTCCGCCCCGCCCTCCGCCGTCGAGGCCTACGAGACGAGCGCGCGCGCCGTGTCGGACGCGGTCATCGCCGACACGGGCACCATGGCGAAGATCGTGCCTTGTGTGCCCCTCGGAGCGGACGACGCCGACTGCCACCGTCAAGTCGTCGAGCGCCTCGGCCACCAGCTCTGGCGCCGCGTCCTCACAGAGGAAGAGATCGCCGCGATCGTCGCGATCGCACAGGACGCCGCCACAGAATACGGCGACTTCGATCAGGGCGTCAAATACGCGCTGATGACGCTGCTGGAGAGCCCCTATTTCCTCTACACGATCGAGGTGGGCGAGGTCACGGCGGATCACCCGGATTTCCGCACGCTCACCGGGCCGGAGCTCGCCACGCGCCTGTCGCTCTTCCTGATCGACACGACCCCCGACTCGAAGCTCCTGGCCCAGGCCGAGAATGGCAACCTCGCCACCACGGACGACGTGCGCGCGGCCGCGCAGGACCTCTTGCAGCGCCCCGAGGCGCGAACGGCGCTGTCCTCGTTCTACGATGTCGTCTTCAAGCTCCGCGATCTCCCCACCACGACGAAGCTGCCCGAGGCGTTCCCGGAGTGGAACACGGACCTCGCGAACGCGATGCGGCAAGAGTCGCTCCTCTTCTTCGAGGACATCATCTGGAATCAGAACGCCGATTATCGGGACATCTTCACGGCCAACTACACCTTCGTGGACTCCCACCTCGCGTCGCTCTACGGCGTCGACGCGCCGGCCTCCGGCTTCCAGAAGACGACGCTGCCGGCCGAGCAGATGCGCTCCGGTTTCCTCGGCCACGCGGCCTATCTGTCCCGGTACGCGCACGCGGGCGACACCTCGCCGACCCGCCGCGGCGTGTTCATCTCCAACTTCCTCGTGTGCAATGAGATCCCGCCGCCGCCCCCCGGCGTAAATACGCAGTTTCCGCCCTTCGACCCGCAGAAGCCTCAGACGAAGAAGCAGTATCTGGAGGAGATCCACCACAAGGCCTCCGACAACTGCAGCTCCTGCCACGCGCTGATGGATCCGTTCGGCTATGCGATGGAGTCGTACGACGGCATCGGCAAGTTCCGCACGAAGGACGAGAACGGGCTGCCGATCGATCCGAGCGGCGAGATCACGGACTTCGGCTCCTTCGCCGACGCGACGGCGCTGGGCCAGCTCCTGCACGACGACCAGCGCACGATGAACTGCATCGTCCAGAACCTGTTCCGCCAGTCGATGGGCCACAAGGAGACGAAGGGCGAGCGCCCGGCGATCCTGGCCCTCCAGAAGGCCTTCGCGGACTCCGGGTACAAGATCCAGGACGCCTTGATCGAGATCGTGGCGAGCCCCGCCTTCGCCTATGTCGGCGAGCCGAAATAAGGAATCGAGGAGAGCAGCCATGAGCCGATTCACCCTCTCTCGTCGCGCCGTCCTCCGCGGGATCCTCGCCGGCGGCGCCGCCACCACCGTCGGCCTCCCCATGCTGGAGTCGATGCTGAATTCCAACGGAACGGCGCTCGCGGACGGCAATCCGATCCCGCAGCGGTTCGTGACGTGGTTCTTCGGCAACGGGTTCTTGTTGCCGCGCTTCGTCCCCGCGGCGACGGGCCCCAACTACCCGCTGAGCGAGCAGCTCCAGCCGCTCGCGGCGGTGCAGGACTATTGCAACGTCCTGACCGGCTACAACAACCGCTCGGAGAAGAAGATCACGCACCACGAGGGCATGGTCATCTTCAATGGATACACCTTCGATCAGCAGGGCCAGGGAGGCCTGTATTCCGTCGCCGGCGGCCCCACGATCGACCAGGTGATCGCGGACTCGATCGAGGCGAGCGGCGTCACCACGACCATCAAGTCGATCCAGCTCGGCGTGTCGCGCCACCTCTCGACGATGGACTCCGGCACCACGATGCACAACCTCTCTCACCGCGGCGGGAGCCAGCCTCTGCCGCCGGTGTTCAACCCGCAGGACGTGTGGACCAACATGTTCGGCAACTTCGTCCCGAAGAACGACCCGAGCGGCAAGCTGCGCACGAGCGTGCTCGACGCGGTCCGCGCGCAGACTGCCACTCTGAAGAAGCGCCTCGGAGCGAAGGACAACGAGCGGCTGGACGCGCACCTCGAAGGCGTGAACGAGCTGCAGAAGAAGATCGAGGCCATCCCGCCCGCCTGCGTCCCCCCCGGCATCCCGGACGAGAAGAACGAGTGGATGAACGGCCCCGAGGCCATCATCAAGGTCAATCAGATCATGAGCGATCTGGTGGCCTATGCCTTCGAGTGCGACGTCACGCGCGTGGCGAGCGTGCTCCTCGTCGGCGGCGCGGCGGACACCATCCTGTACGACATCTTCCAGAACGGTGAGACCCCGTCGGTCCACCACCTCAACACGCACAACTTCGATCCTTCGGTGCAGAACGGCGCCGTGCACGACGGCATCGTCTACCAGATGGGCCGATTCGCCGACTTCCTCATGACGCTGAAGAGCAAGGCGGATCCGACGGGCGGCAACCTCCTCGACAACACGCTCGTCTTCTTCTCCAGCGACTGCTCCGAGGGCTGGAACCACTCGATCCAGGGTCAGCCGATGATCGTCGCGGGCCGCGGCGGCGGCTATTTGAAGCCGCAGACAATCCACTACGCCTCGAACGGCGGCAACCCGACCGACGTCCTCCTCACGATGCTGAAGCACTTCAACCCGGCCGCGACCTCCGTGGGCGCCGGAGCGCCGATGTCGACGACCCCGTTCACCGATATCCTCGCCTGACAGCTAGTCTAAACTCTAGGCGTCCGCCCGGTCTCGCGATAGAACGGTAGGATGCGAATCCTTCGACGATCGACGGCTTCTTTGCTCGCGACGCTCACGCTCGTGTCCCTCGCCGGGTCCGCGGGGGCGCAAGAGCTCTTCAAGGAACAGCCGGCCGCCTTCGGCGCACAACCGTGCAACGGCGGCGGCTGCTGGACCAACTACATGCTCCTCGCCGACATCGACAACGACGGCGACCTGGACGTCCTCTTCCCGAACGCGAACGGCTTCTTCAGCAAGGGCGCGGCCGAGCCGTTCGTGATGTACAAGAACGGCGGCACCTCGACCTACACCGACGTTTCGGCCGATCTCGGAGGTGGCTATTCGGGCTGGCTCCGGCAAGTGACCGTCGCCGACATCACGGGAGACGGCTTCGTCGACATCTACGCTCCGAACGCGTGGGGCCTCGACGACATGCTCTACATCAACGACGGGACTGGCAAGTTCACGGACGAGGCGGCGACCCGGCTCCCGGGCCTGAAATCGCACGCCGGCGCCACCCGCTTCGGCGACGTGGACAGCGACGGAGACATGGACTTGCTCGTCGGCGATCACTGGACCGGCCTGAACGGCGGCACGATCGCGCACCTCTATCTGAACGACGGGACGGGCAAATTCACCGAGGCAGGCTTCTCCCTCCCGGTCACGGCGCAGGGCGATCAGCCGGTGGATTTCGACCTCTTCGACATGGACGGCGACTTCGATCTCGACCTCTACATCAACATGCACGACGGCGCGAAGGCCTCTGTCTGGAAGAACGACGGGACTGGCATGTTCACCGACGCCACGAACGACGCCGGCATCCCGAACCAGAAGGCGAACGGCTATTACCGCTACGGCCCCGTGGCGTGCGACGTGGACGGCGACGGCGATCTCGACGTCTGGCAGGACAACGCGGTGAACCCGGGCGGCCGGGAAATGCTGCTGATCAACGACGGAACAGGCAAGTTCGCGGACGAGACGGGCGCGCGGGTGACCGGCAATCCGGCCTCCGACGACAACGGCCTCGCGTGCGTGGACGTGGACGGCGACGGCGATTTCGACGTGGCCATCATGTCGCTCGGCACGCCGGAGCGCGTGCTCATCAACGACGGCACCGGCAAGTTCACCTTCGTCGACGGCGCGTTCACCTCCATCCAGGACCCGACTCTGTGGTTCGAGTTCGGGGACCTGAACGGCGACGGCCGACTCGATGTCTCGACCGCGCAGGGCGAAGGGAACCCGAAGCTGAACCGCGTCTACCTCGGCACGGACAAGGTCCCTGTCGACGCGCTGCCGCCGAAGATCCGCGCGACGGAGAGCCTCTCCATGGCGACGGGCGGCCAGAAGGTGCCTTTCCGTTTCGCGGTGAGCGACAACGCCACGACCGACACGGGCCCTCGCCTGAAGAAGGCGTATCTCAAGGTCACGTCGCCCTCCGCGGCGGAGGTCCCGGCCACGTTCATGGGCGGCGATCTCTTCCGCGCCGAGCTGCCCGCGCAGGCGGACGGAGCGATGGTGTCGTTCCAGGCGTGCGCGATGGACCGGCAAGGCAACGAGGGCTGCTCCACGGCGATCACGTACAGCGTGCAGGGCGGCGGCGCGGGCGGCTCCGGAGGCACCGGCACCGGCGGCAACAGCACCGGCGGCAACAGCATGGGTGGTCAGTCCATGGGCGGCGCCAGCACCGGCGGAAACGCGGCCGGCAGCGGCGGCAAGGGCGGAGACGGCGGCTTCCAGATCGAGGACAAGGGCGGCTGCGGCTGCGCGGTCCCCGGGAGCGCCCCCGAGACAGGCACCCTCGCCTTCACGATCGCGGGCCTCCTCACGGCGTTCGGCCTTCGCCGGCGCCGTCCGCGCGCGCGTCCCTGACTAGCGATCTCCGCGCAGCGCGGACATCGCTCCATCTTCCAGCAAGCTCGAAAACGCCCACGTGGCGCCGCACTCCCGGAGCTCCGCCGGCGTGAACGGGCCCGTCCCGACGCCGATGGACTCCGCGCCGATCGCGATCGCCGCCGCCACGTCCTTCGGCGTATCCCCGATGATCACGACGCGACACTCCTCGATGGTCGCCCCGAGACGCGCGGCCCCCCGCTCCGCGCCCTTGCGGAGCAATTCGGCCCGATCCTCGCTGTCGCTGCCGAACCCGCCGAACGCGAACCGATGGTGCAAGTCCCCGCGCGACAGCTTCACGCGGGCGCCGCGCTCGATGTTGCCTGTCCCGAGCCCGACCGCGACTCGGCTCCATCCCTCCGCCGCGGCCAGCGCCTCCGGGATGCCCTCGTGGATGACGAAGCGCGGCGCCGAATAGACCTCCTCCTCCAGCACCGTCAAGTACGCCTCCAGCACGGCCTCGATCGCCGCGAGGTCCGCCGGCAGATCCATGTTCACGAGCGTGCGCCGCACGATCGCCGGGTCGGTCATGCCCGCGAACGAGAAGTCGATCACCGCCTCGCGCCCGGTCGCGAGCACGAAGGCGCGGTCGATCGCGCGGCGGCCGGCGCCCCCGGTGCTCACCAGGGTGCCGTCGATGTCGAAGAGGAGGACGGTCGGACGCATCGTGAACGGGAACGTACCAAAGGGATGTGCCGGGAGCGCAACCCTTGTCGTTCTTTCACCACACCCGGCCCCCCGCTTGGGAAGCGCCTTACCGACGCGAACGAGACAGCCGCCCTTGGATTACGCACCACCACCGGAAAGGGTTGCCGGGCGCCCATGGATGTCTTTTCGAAAATTCTGTTTTTGTAGGACGCTCGCGCGGACCGATCTCCGACGAAATCCGGCGAATCGTGGCGGATCCAGAGAGACGACGCCGGGCGGGGAGCGCTCGCGTCCGATTTTTGCCGCCGCGCGCCAAGGGCCCGGGGCACGGAAGGTGCGATGTCGAACAGGCGTGGAGACGCGACCGGGACCGATCGAAAGGCCCTGCGCACGCTCGTTTGCGCCTGTTCTCCGCCGAGGTGACGCCTTGAACAAGCACGCAACAAGACTCTTCATCACGGGTGCGTCCGCCGGCCTCTGCACCCTCCTCACCGCGGCGGCGCGGGCCGACGGACCGCCTCCTCCGCCGCTGGATCCCCCCGAAGCGCCGGGCCCCGCGGCCCCCGACAAGGCCCCGAAGGACTCGGCCCCTCCCGCGAAGGCGGACGCGGCGCCGACCCCTCCGCCGCCCGCCGCTCCGCTGCCGGCACCGGGGACTGGCCCTCTCCCCGCGATGGCCTGGGACAAGCCGGTTCGCTGCATCACCGGCGAAGACGGCAAGACCGTCCGCGTCCAGTGCGAGACCAAGGACGGACAGCTCACCTGCCTGTACGCGCCGAACGAGTCGATCATGGGCGGCGAGATCGACCACACCCAAGGATGCGACTCCCCCGAGTCCGTGGATGCCTTTCGCAAGCTCGCGCAGGACGGCGCGAAGATGGTCGCCGCCACCGCCGAGACGCCCCCGGGATACGCGCGCGCCGCCTCCGGGAAAGCCTACCAGGTGAAGTTCGATCTGCTGCGGCGGATCTACATCGGCGCGGCCTGGGTGCCGACGTTCCAGCTCACGTCGAAGGCCTTCGATCCGGCGTCGCAGTTCGGGCGCGGGCAGGCGGAGCTCGGCATCGAGCTGAGCGTGCTGTCGCACAAGGGCCGCTCCAGGCACGATATCCACATCCTCGAAGGGACGGCCACGTTCGCGGACCTGGAGCTCCGAGGCCTCTTGTTCTCGTACGACTACCAGCAAGTGCACCGGCGCCCGGCGTTCTGGCTGACGTCGTTCTTCGGGCATCCGCGGCTCTACGAGGTGCAGCCGCCGCTCGGCTGGGGCTTCCGCATCCTGCGCGTGAACGACCGCCCGCCGGCCTTCAAGGACACGCTCGACATGGAGTTCGCGGAGGCGCACATCGCCTGGAATCCGTGGCAGTCGGAGGACATGTACAACCACATCCGCATCGAGGCCGGCGGCGACTTCGGCAAGTTCTGGGAGGACCGGAACGACGCAGCGAAGGGCCTCGGCACGGGCTCGTGGTACGCCGGATTCGACGTGAACGCCAAGCTGCGCTTGTCGCTCGGGGACTCCGGCCTTCACAACATCTTCGTCGACGTGGGCTATTTCCACCCGGTCTATCTGGACGGCCCGAAGGCCGGCGCGACTGCCAATCACGGCACGCTGAAGATGGGCTATGAAGGCATCTTCGCCGCGATCAACGATCAGCCGCTCTCGTTCCGCTTCTCGGCCGAGGGCGCGACGCGCGACGATCCGTTCACGGCCACCCGCAACGTCGAGGTCCGCGCGATGATGGGGCTGCGGTTCTCGTTCTGGGCGCCTCCCCGCGTGTTCGAGCCTCTCCCGGAGTTCGAGGACCCGTGATCCGCGCCTGCCTCTCGATCCTCACGGCCACGCTGCTGCTCCTCGTCTTCCAGGCGAGCGCGCTCGCGCAGAGCCGCCCCGCGCCGAAGGCGGACGCGGAGCAGCCGTTGCCCGAGGATCCGGGGGAATACAACGTGTCCGCGAGCGGCCACCGGTACCGCGTGCACTTCGATCCGTTCAGCCGACTGACCCTCACCGGCGGGGCCACGGTGCTGCACGACGGCGAGGGGAGCGCGGCCGCCGCGTTCGAGGGCGGCTTCCGGATCGGGTACCGCAAGGTCTACCTCTTCGGCACGGGCACGGGGCGCGTCACCTGGCAGATCGATCACCAGCTCACGAGCGGCTGGGTGCGGCCGGACGTGCGGCCCGCGGGCGGAATCCCCTCCTTCGACGCGACGCTCTACCGGGCCACGATGGCGCGCCACAGCGAGAGCCCCAGTATCGTACTGCCCATGTCGCCGCCCGTGACGATCGGATTCCCCTTCGACGTGGGCCTGGACGTGGAGCTCGGCCGACTCGAGGTGCCGAATCTGGCGGTGGCGCTGCCCGGCTTCGAGCAGAAGCAGCCGTGGCTCCACATCGGCGTCGTGCGGGCCTCGTTCACGCTGGATCCGTGGCGATCCGGGCAGACGGGGCGCTCGCTGGCGCTGGGGATCGGCGTCCGGTACGACGTGGATGCCTATCCGGCGCCGACCTTGAATCAGCCGCGCTTCGTGCACCGCGTGGCGCCGCTCACCTCGGGCTCCGCGCGGTTCCGGTGGCAGAGCGACGATGGCTTGTTGATGCTGGACGTCTTCGGAGAGGCCGCGCCGCACTGGACCAGCGAGAACAAGTGGTCCTTCCTCGCGAACGCGACCGCGCGGATGGACCGGACGCTGATCGCCATCAACGACCAGCCGATCGGCGCCTTCGCGGAGGTCGGATATCGGTACTTGCCGGACGGCCTCGGGGCGCCGGCCCTCCACGACATGCACGCGACGCTGGGGATCTCGGCGAGCGTGAACCTGAAATAAAGCGCAGGGAACATCGCTCGACATCGGCGCAGAAGCTGCGGCGCCCCGCCCGAGGTGCTTCGAAAGCTCGACACCGGCGGCGATTTCCTCAAAAATGGAGCGGATGTCTCCTCTTGCGAGCCGGCTCGGCCGCGCGATCGGGCCGCTTCTGATCGTAGCCACTTGCGTGCTTTCCATCGACACAGCCGCGCAGGCGAAGGACCCCGCTGCGGCCGCCCGTGATCTGGCGCGCGCCGGCTGGGATGCGCTGGACAAGCAGGACTACAAGGACGCGCTCGACAAGGTCACGGAGGCCGAGGGCCTCTACCACGCGCCGACGCACCTGCTCTTGATGGGGAACGCGCAGGCCGGCCTCGGCAAGCTGGTGGACGCGCTCGCGACGTTCGAGAAGCTGGCCGCGGAGCCGCTGACCGCCGCCGCGCCGAACGCCTTCAAGGAAGCGCAGGAGACCGGACGCAAGCGCATGAAGGAGCTGCTCGCGCGCGTGCCGAGCCTCCTCGTGGTCGTGACGAGCGCGGAGGCCGCGGGCCCCACGGTGACGCTCGACGGGCAGAAGGTGACGTTCGCGGGCGGCGTGGCGGTGCGCTGCGATCCGGGCGAGCACACGATCGTCGTCGAGGCCGAGGGCTTCCCGACGGTGACGCAGAAGGTGACGCTCCCCGAGAAGGGCGGCGTCGTGCGCGTGCCGATCACCCTGGAAAAGCCGGGCGCCCCCGCATCCACGAGCAGCGCCAGCGCCTCCGCGAGCGTCGCGCCGAGCGGGACGGCGACGGTCGCTCCTGCGCCGGGGCCGCAGATCAAGCCGCTCACGTTCATCACGCTGGGCGTCGCGGGGGCCGGCCTCGTGGTCGGCGCGATCACCGGCGGCATCACGCTCGGAGCCGCGGGCGACTTGAAGAAGCGATGCCCGGACAACCACTGCCCCAACGACGAGCAGGGCGCCTTCGACTCGGCGAACGCGCTCGCGACCG
>JAXLYM010000033.1:0-80909 GCA_046351455.1 Polyangiaceae bacterium | reverse complement strand
GAACCGCGCTGCCCACATGCACGTGGGCGCGATGGTCGTGTTCGAGGGGCCGCCGCCCGCCTACAAGGACCTTCTGGCCCTCATCGCCTCCCGGATCGACGCGGTGCCGCGGTATCGACAGAGGCTCATGTTCGTGCCCCTCGCGCAGGGACGCCCCGTCTGGGTGGATGATGCGCACTTCGATCTGGAGTACCACGTTCGTCACACGGCCCTCCCGGCGCCCGGCGGAGAGGCGGAGCTGAAACGGCTGACTGGCAGGCTCCTGTCGCAGCAGCTCGACCGCGACAAGCCCCTCTGGGAGCTGTGGTTCGTGGAGGGCCTCGGCGACGGCCAATTCGCCATCATCTCGAAGACGCACCATTGCATGGTGGACGGCATCTCCGGCGTCGACATCGCCACGGTGCTCATGGATGCGGACCGCGACGCGAAGCCCCCCGGCGCGCCGAAGCCGTGGAGTCCGCGCCCCGGGCCGAGCCAGGCAGACTTGCTGTTCGAAGCCGCGAAGTCGCAGCTCACGCGGAACCCGTTCAAGTTCGTGAAAGAGGCGCTGGAGCCCGAGAGCGAGGCGCGCCGCGCCGCGACGGAGCTGCTCGGCGGGATCCTGCCGCTGATGGGCCTCGCGCAGATGGGGAACGCGCCGCCTTCGTCCTTGAATCAGCTCATCGGCCCGCACCGGAGGTTCGAGACTGTCACCTTCGATCTGGCTCGCATCAAGCGGGTGCGCGCGGTGCTCGGCGGCACGGTGAACGACATCATCCTCGCGGTGGTGGCCGGCGCGCTCCGGACGCTCCTGCGCTCGCGCGGAGAGCATCTGGGGCCGGATCTGCGCGTGATGGTGCCTGTCAGCGTGCGCGCGCCGGCCGCGCGTGGATCGCTCGGGAACCAGGTGACCGCGGTGTTCTGTCCACTGCCTGTAGCCGAAGCAGATCCGGTGAGGCGTCTCCTGCGGGTGAGCGCGGAGATGAAGGGACTCAAGGAGAGCGGGCAGGCGGTGGGTGCGCTGGCGCTCACGCGCATCGGGGAGTTCACGCCGCCGACGCTCGTGGCGCAGGCCGCGCGGCTCCAGTCGGTGACGCGCTTCTTCAACATCGTGGTCACGAACGTGCCGGGCCCGCAGTTCCCCCTGTATTTGCTGGGTCGGCGGCTCCAGGGTTGTTATCCGGTCGTGCCGCTCGCGGCGCAGCAGACGGTCGGTATCGCGCTGCTCAGCTACGACGGCATCGTGGGCGTCGGCCTGGTCGGCGACTCCGACCGAGCGCGGGATCTGCCGATCTTGGCCGAGGCGATGGAAGGCGCCTTGTCGGAGCTGCTCGACGCGGCGAACGCGAAGGAAGCGCACGCCGAGCACGTGCCCCGCAAAGAAGCCAACTGACGAGTTGCCCACCCCCGGTCCGTGCTCGCTTCGCTGCGCGCGGCCCGCCCCTCCCAAAGCGCCTGCTTCGCAGTCGCAGGGAGGGGAACCCCCTGTCATTCGTGCGCGCCCTTCGCGATCAGAGCACCACGCGGACTCGGCCGTTCGGGCGCGGGGTGGAGGCGCCGTGCGGGGCCTCCGGGGCTTCGTTCGCCGAGGGATCGGGCTGCGGGGCCGAGCGATCCTGCGACGTGCCGGAGCCGCTGTCGCCGGCGGCCGAGCGATCGCCGAGCGAGAGGTGGCCCAGCGGAACCTGGTTGTCGCGGAGGTGCGACTCCATCGCCGGGCGCGCCTCGCGGAGCGCCTGCGCGGACTCGGCCTCGTGCGCCGTGACCTTGAGATCGACGCGCTCGCCACGGGCCGTCGCCTCGACGGAGACGCGACCGAAGTCCGGGATCTGAGCCTCGGCGCGGGCCTCGCGGAGCGCGGTGGAGGAACGGAGGCCCGGGACGCCGCCTTGTTTGCGGCGGCCTTCGAGCCGCTCTTCGAGGTGCGATAACAGATGGGCCGTCACGGCCGGCGCGGGGCCTTCGGGGCTCTGCTCCGCGTGGGGGGCCGCGGCCGCCAGCGGGGCCGCGATCGCGCCGTTCACGGGGGACGCGGCGCGATGGGCCATGTCCGGGGACGGCGCTTCATGGGCCGCCGGCGCGCGACTCCGGTCCTTCGGACTGGCATCCTCGACGCGATCGGCAGAGGCCGTATCCCGAGCTTGCCCCGAGAACGGCTCGGCGGAGCGCGGCGGCTCGCGCTGCGTATCGGGGCTCCAGCCGCTGGCGGCCGAGATCGGCGGGTCCTCGAGCGTGGGCTGCGTCCGCACGACCGGGTCGCGAACGAACGCGCCGTTCCTCGGAGAGACCGCGGCCCGGAGGACCTCGGCGTCGGGAGGCGAAGGCGCCTTTTCGGCGACTCGGCCCCTCGTCGGAGCGGCCTTTCCACGCGCCGGATCCGCCACGTTCCGCGGCGCGAGCTCGTTCGCGGCGTCGCGGGAAGCGGTATTGGCGGCGAAATCGCGCGCCGGGGCGTCGCCGGGGAACGTGTCGCGCGCGAAGTCGCCTTCGAAGGCGTCGTCGCCGGGGAACGCGTCGCGCCCGGCGGCGTCGCTCGGCCCGAAGGCGTGGTCTTCGTCGATCCGGACGCCGCGGGACATCGGCGCGTCGGCGGAGAGGCCTTGTCGACGTGCGGAGTCCTCTGCGCCGACGGCCGGAGCGCCATTCCGCGCGGCTCCGTCACCGTTCTGAGCGTCGGCGCTCGCCGGGGACGATCCGGCCCTCCGCGGGTCGTCCCAGAGCGAATGCAGATCCGCCCAGCGCGGGCCGCTGCCCGGGGACGTGGCCATTCGTCGAGAGGCGCTGTCGGCGTCGCTCGGCGCGGACGGATCGGCCGCTGTCCAGGTGGCTTGTTCCGCGAACGCCGCCTGTCGCTCCGCGGTCGACGGAGCCGTCCAGCGAGCAGGAGGCACCTCGGCGCTGTCCGGACCGGCGATGCGGCCGACGATCGAGGTGGCCAATCGCTCCGCGGGGCTCTTCGGGGAGATGCCGGCGCTCGGCGCGCGAGGGCGCAAGGACGGGGGGGCGCTGGTGCTCGCGGGCGGCCGCATCGTGGCCGACGTGGCCTGCACGCGGTCCTTCGGAGTCCGCAGCGACGCGGGGCCGGCGTCCTGGTTCACGATGCGGATGTCCGGCCAGCGCGACGGCGACGCCGGAAGCGGATCGTTCGCGGAGACCGCGCCCGACGGCTCGGCGAAGGCGTTCTCGATCTCTTCGACGGTGCCAATCGGAGGCAGGCCGTTCGGGAGCTTGACGGCCGTCATGGTGCCGGACGGCTTGCGAACGGCCCTGTCGCGGCCCGGAACGGGCGGCGCGGCGAGGCTGTATTCCGTCACGTCGCGGCCGGCGACGGCGTCGAGCGTGCCGCGGATCTGCTCGTCCGTCGCGGGCTTCGCGCGGCCGAAGGAGGACGCGTTGTAGAGCGCGGCGCCTGGAATACGCCCGCGGCCGTTCCGGAGGCTCGGCGGCGCGAGGCTGGGCGGCGCGTCCGCTCGCGCGGCTTCTCCGCGTGCGCCCGTGCGAAGGGCGATGTCGGGCAGCTTCTCGGCGTCGCGCCGGGCGTCGTCCGAGAGGCCCGCGATGCGCCGAGGCGCGCCGTTCGTCGCGACCCCGTCCCCACGGTCGGCCCCGGGGGCTTGTCGCTGCGGCGCCCCGCGGACGCCTTCGAAGGGTCCGTGGTCCCGAGCGGCGAAGGTGCCTGTCTGTCCTTGCGCGTCGGCCTTCGATGCCGCGTCGTGAGGCTGACCGTCTCCGTCGTGGCCGGAGGCGTTCGATGCCGCGTCGTCCGCGAAGGAGCGCGCAAACGTGATCTGCGGGCCGTCCCGCCGAGGTGCGGTGTCCGCGTCGCTGGAGCCGGTTCGCCCCATCGGCGTCGCGCCGAGGGCCGCGCGTGCGCCGCGCAACGTGTCCTCCGCGAGGTGACCGCGCGCGGAGCCGCCGAAGGAAGTGGCCTGTCCAGGGGAGGTGGCCTGTCCAGGGGAGGTGGCCTGTCCGGGGGAGGTGGCCCGAGGAGCCTCGGTGTCCTCGCCGCGCGGGGAGCGGAAGGCGACCTGTCCAGGGTGCGCGACGCCGAGCCAGTCGGCCTGGAACGCGGGCTGTCCGGCAGGGGAGGTGCCCTGTCCATCGGAGGCCTCCGGAGAGGCCGAGTCGCCTTCGGTGGTCGAAGGAGACGTGCTACCCTGCGGGCCGTGGAGGGGAAGTGACGAGGCCGCACCCCCAAAAAGAAAATCAGGATGCGGATTGTCTGCGGCCCCCGGGAGGTCTTGCACCTCCGGGTGGATCTCCCCGAAGACGCCCGCGCCGTGGTCCTGCGCCCGCGCCGCGGTGAGCGACCGCGATTGGCCAGGATCGAACGCGCCCGTCGCGCCGCGATGGGCCGAGTCGGAGCGCGCGCCGAGGTGCGGAGTCGCGCCCTGAACCGGCGAACGAGAGGCGTCCTCTGCGGAGGCGAACGTGGCTTTTCCTGCGGTGGAGTCGTCGTCCGGTGCGATGTGGGGCTCCGGGGCCGTGCGCGGCTCCGCGGGCGTCTGCCACGCCGCCGACAGGAGCGCTGCGCCTTCCGCGGCGCGCGCGTTTTCACCGGATTTTCGTGCGGCCTTCGCGCTCGTGCGGGCTTCGGCGCGGGCGGCTTCGCGAGCGGATCCGGCTTGATTCACCGGCTTTTCGGGCGCTCGGTCGCGCGCGCCGGGGCCGCGCGTGGGGCCGCGATCGAACGTGGGGACGCGCGGATCGCGGGCGTCGCGCGGGGCTCCGGGCGGTCCGCCTTCGGGCTGCGTCGCCGCGCCGTCGTTCGCGCGCTGCAGGGCCGCGAGACGATCCGCGGCGCCGGGGTGGAGGTCGATCGCCGAGGCGACCGCGCGCGCGCCGTCGGAGTCCTCTTCGGGGGCCGGCGACGGCACCGTGATGCCGCCGGGAGGCTCCGCGCCGCGGTCCGTGCGAGGCGTCGAGACCGTCAACGCGCCGACGCCACCGTCAACGGTCCGCGCTCGCGCCGCGTCTTCGTTCGCGGGGTCTGCGCCGGGGCGGAGCGACGGGCGCTCGCCCGAGGAAGGCGCGCCGTCCGCGTTCACGAGGCCGTCCTCGGCGTCGAGCGGCGCGTCCGTCGCGGCGTTCTGCGCGCCGTTTCCGGCCGCCACGCTCGCGTCGAGCACGCGCCGGAACGCGCCGAAGCTCGCCGGTGCGCCGCCCGCGAGGCCGGCGTCCGCCGCGCCTGCGAAGCCGATCCCCGCCGACCATTCCGCGCCGAGCGCGCTCGCCTTGGGCATGATCATCTCCTCGTTTGAAACATTCGTGCCGCCAGCTCGTCGTTCGCGAGCCGTTCGACACGCGCTTCGGCGGCGCGCTCCGCCTCGAGGATGCCGTCACGCCAGGCCTCGATCTTCTTGAGGTCACGCTCGGCGACGATGAGGGACTCGCGCGCGGCGTGCTCCGCGCGGATCGCGAGCGCCGCACGTTCGGCCGCGGCGACGGCCGCGCGCTTCAAGCTCTCGAGGTGCGTGCGCGCCTCGAGGTGCTCCGCGATCGTCTCGTACCGACCCGTGGCGAGGGCGTTCACGCGCTGCTCCCACGCATCCTCCGCGCTCAACTGCTCCGCGCGCGCGGCGTTGGCGGCGCGGAGCGCGGCGGCGAGGGCGGCGCGCTTCTCGTCAACGAGCCGACTTTTGGCTTGGAGAACAGGTTTCGTTCTTCGGACGCGATCGTTCATAGAAGAACCCGGGCGTGGAGTTGCAAGACACCGGCCGCACGACAGGGGAGGCCTGCTTATCCACGCGGCGTGCCGGGCCAATCGGAGGCCCGCGCAGGCGTCGCTACGGGTTCACTTTGGCGAGCGTGTACAAGGTCTTCAGGCTCTGTTCGCGGGGCGAGACTTCGTCGAGGCCCTGGCGGATGAGCGCGTCAATCTGAGGCATCGCAAGGATGGCGCTGTCCACCCGTGCGTCGCTTCCGCGCACGTACGCTCCGATTTTGAGCAGATCGGCCGCGTCGCGGTGCGCGCCGAGCAGGTCGCGGAGGATGGAGGCGGCGCGGCGGTGCGACGGGGTCGTGATGTCGTCGATCACGCGCGACACGCTGCGGAGGACGTCGACCGCCGGGAAGAGGCCGCGCTCCGCGATCGAGCGCGTCAGCACGATGTGGCCGTCGAGGATGCCGCGCACGGCGTCGGAGATCGGGTCCTGGAGGTCGTCGCCCTCCACGAGCACCGTGTAGACGGCGGTGATCGAGCCCTGGCCGGAGCAGTTGCCGGCGCGCTCCAGGAGGCGAGGGAGCGCCGCGAACACCGACGGCGTGTAGCCCTTCGTGACAGGCGGCTCCCCGGCCGCGAGCGACGCCTCGCGCAGCGCCATCGCGAAGCGCGTGACGGAGTCCATGACGAGCAGCACGTGCGCGCCCTGATCGCGGAAATGCTCGGCGATCGCGGTGGCGCGGAGGGCGCCCTGCGCGCGCACCAGGGGCGGCGCGTCGCCGGTGGCCGCGATCACGACGGACCGCGCGAGGCCCGGACCGAGGGCGCCGCGAACGAAATCGCCGACCTCGCGTCCGCGCTCGCCGATCAGGCCGACGACGACGACGTCCGCTTTCGCGCGGCGACACATCATGCCGAGCAGCGTGCTCTTGCCCACGCCGGTGCCGGCGAAGAGGCCGACGCGCTGGCCGCGCCCCAGCGGGAGCAGCGTGTCGAGCACGCGCACGCCGGTGTCGAGCGCGGTGTGGATCGGCTGGCGCTTGAAGGGCGACGGCGGCTCGCGGTTGAGGGGGACGCGCTTCTCGGTGACGGGAGGGGGCTTGTCGTCGAGCGGGTTTCCGAAGGCGTCGAGCACGCGGCCGAGCAGCGCTTCGCCGACCTCCGCGGACGCGCCGTGGAGCATCTTCACGACGCGGGCGCCGGGTTGAATACCGGCTGTGGGGCCCAGCGGTGCGGCGAGCAGACGGCCGCCTCGGAAGCCGAGGACCTCCAGCGCGAGCGAGCTCGTGTCCGACACCTTGACGAGCAGGCGTTCTCCGGTGGCGGCGCGCACGCCCGCGACCTCGACGATGAGGCCGACGATGTCCGCGACCTGGCCCTCGGGGACGCACGCCGACGTCGCGCGCACCTTGGCGATGTGCGCGCTGAGATCGATGGAGGCCGTCATCGCGAGCCCTCGCGCGAGGACGTCGGCGCCGAGCGCGGGCCGCGCGACGACGAGGCGGGCGCCTCCAGCGCGGCGTCGTCCAGGGCGTCCAGGACGACGCGGAGGCGCGATCGCGGATCGACGAACACGCGCGACGATTTGCCGCGGACCTCGCATCGCATCGCGTCGAGCGTCGGGTCCGTCACCACCGCGGCGCGGCCTTCGAGGGCGCGGGCCCAGGCCTCGGGCGGCACCTTGTCCGCGAGGTCCGGCGCGACGGCGACGGTGAGCTCGTCCGACTCGAGGAGGGCGTCGATCCCCTCGCGCGCGAGGGCCGCGAGGAGCGTCGGATCCTTCTCCATGCGCTGGCCGATCACCTGCTCCGCGATCGCGGCGGCGAGGCGCACGAGCTCCGGCGCGCTCGCCTGCAGCACCTCGCGGCGGACGCGCGCGGTCTCGGCCACGGCGGCGGTGAGCGCGGCCTGCAGCTCCACGATCTCGGCCTGGAGCGACAGCTCGGTGGCGGTCGGCTCGGGCATGAACGGCGGCGCCATCGACGTCGCGCGCGCGACCTCCATCACGCTCGCGGCGCCGATCGACGCCGGCGCCATCGAGGCGGTCGGCGCGTGCGCGTCCATCCGCGGCGGCGGGTCCGACGAGAACACCACGGTGCGGCCCGCGCGCGCGGCGGCGCTCTGCGGCTCCACGGTGGTGAAGGAGCCCGTCTGGCGCCGGCCCTGCCGCGTGAACGGCGTCGGGCGGGCGTCGGAGCGGATCGGCCGCGGCGCCGCCCACGAGGGCAGCGGACGCGACGGGGGGGCGGCGGGAGGGGGAGGGACGCTCTTGGGGCGCAGCATGTTCAACCGTCGTCCGAGCGCCCGAGGTCGAGCGCGCCGTCGCTCTCCATGCGGAGCGCGATCGTGATGATCTCCATGCGCGCCTTCTCGATCTCCGCGCGGCGCACGTTCGCGAGGATCTCCAGATCGTCGCGGAGCAGCTCGGCCGCGCGCTGCGAGAGGCCGGCGAACACGGCCTGGACCACCGCGTCGCTCGCGCCCTTGAGGGCGATCGTGAGGCGCTCGCTCGGGACCTCGCGCACGAGGAGGCGCATGTTGCGCGGGTCCACGCGGGCCAGATCGTCGAACGTGAACATCGCGAGGCGCACGCGCTCGGCCAGATCCGGCGACTGCTCCTGGAGGAGCTGCAGGATGTTGGCGCTCGCGCCCTTGCCCGCGGCGTTCAGGATCTCGGCGGCCTTCGCGACGCCGTCGATGCTGATGAGCGTCTCGGCGTCCGCGCTCGGCAGATCCGACACGAGGGCCGACGCGATGTCCTCCAGCGCGCCCGCGGGCAGCTCGGTCACGAGGCCGACGCGCTCCAGCACGTGGGCCTGGCGCTCTTCGGGCATCGCCGCGAGCACGCGCGCCGCGTGCGCCGGATCCAGCCGCGCGAGCAGCGCGCCGGCGAGCTGGGGCGGCTCGTTCGCGAGCAGCGAGGCCACCGCGTCCGGAGGCGCCGCTTCGAGGCGCGCGAGCGGGCTCGTGACGCCGTCCTCGAACACCTCGCGCGCGCGGGGCTCGCCGAGGGCGCCCACCGTGAGGCGCCGCAGGTACGGCAGGCCGCCGCGGGGCACCGCGACCGCGCTCGACGAGCGCTCCACGAACTCCTTGTAGGTGTCGTCGATCGCGTCGGCGCTCACCTCGCGCATCGTGGAGGCGACCGCGCGCAGCTTGCGCAGATCGGCCTCTTTCAGCTCGTTCACGATCGGGGCCGCGACCTCCTCGTCGAGCGACAGGAGGAAGAGGACCGCCTTCTCGGGTCCGGTCAGCATGGCCATCACCTTCGCGCGACCTCGACGGACTCCAGGTACACTTCCATCTCGTCGAGCAGGCGCTGGATCTTGGGGATGTCACCCGCCTGCGCGGCCTGCTGCAGCACGCGCCCGATGCGGGTCAGGTCGGGGAAGCCGTACGCGCCGCCGGAGCCGGCGATGCCGTGCGCGATCACGCGGAGCGGCTCGAACGCGCGGCGATTCAGGTGCTGGCGCAAGGTCACGAGGTCCGCGCGGCGGTTGTCGAGGTAGCCGGGCACGAGGTCGAGGATGTCGGACTCCACGTGCACGACGACCGGCGGCGGGGCCACGACCTCGGTCGTGCGCTGCGGCGGAGGAGGCGGCGGATCCTGCGGCGACGTCGCGGTGTAGTCGGCGATCGCCTGCAAAAGGTGCTGCTTGCGGATCGGCTTCGACAGGTGCGCGTCGCATCCGGCCGCGCGCGTGCGCTCGCTCTCCTCCTGCATCGCGTGCGCGGTGAGGGCGATGATCCGCATCGGCGGGCGGACGTGCTCCTTCTCGAACGCGCGGATCCGCCGCGTCGCCTCGTAGCCGTCCATGACGGGCATCTGCATGTCCATCAGCACGAGGTCGAAGCGGTACGCGAGCGCCATCTCCACCGCGGCCTCGCCGTTGTCGGCGACGAGCACGTGGTGCGGCGTCCCCTTGAGGTACGCGAGCACGAGCGCGCGGTTGTCCGGGTTGTCCTCGACGAGGAGGATCTTGCGCGGCTCCTGGACCGTCTTCACGGACGCGACGGTGCTGGTGCTCGCGGGGCCCACGGCGATCGGCGAGATGCCGAACCGCGCCGTGAAGCGCATCGTCGTGCCGCGGCCGTTCTTCGGCTTCTCCGCCCAGATCTTGCCGCCCATCAACCCGACGAGGCTGCGGCAGATCGCGAGGCCGAGCCCCGTGCCGCCGTGCACGCGCGTCGTCGACGTGTCCACCTGCGAGAAGCGATCGAAGATCGTCGCGAGCTTGTCCTCGGGGATGCCCATGCCCGTGTCGGTGATCGAGAACTCGAGCACCACGCTCGACTCCTCCGCGGCGACGGGGCGCACGTTGACGCTCACGCTCCCCTGCGCGGTGAACTTCACGGCGTTGCCGAGCAGGTTGAGGAGCACCTGCTTCACGCGGGTCGGATCGCCGACGAGGTAGCGCGGCGCCTCGGGCTCCACGTGCGCCGACAGCTCCAGGCTCTTCTCGATCGCGCGCACGCTGGTCGCCTCGGTCGCGAGGGCCACGACCTCGTGCAGATCGAACGGGATCGACTCGATTTCGAGCTTCTCGGCCTCCACCTTCGACAGGTCGAGGATGTCGTTCACGATCGCGAGCAGGCTCTCGCTCGCGCGGCGGAAGATGCGGACGTACTGCTTGGCGTCGGAGTCGAGGCGCGCCTCGGCGAGCAGATCGGCCATGCCGAGGATCGCGTTCAGCGGCGTGCGGATCTCGTGGCTCATGTTCGCGAGGAACTCGGTCTTCGCGCGGCTCGCGCGCTCGGCGGCCTCCTTCGCCTCGCGGAGCGCGATCTCGGCGCCGCGCTGATCGGCCTCGGCGCGCTTGCGCTCGCTGATGTCGCGCATCAGGGCCGTGACGAGGCGGCGCTCGCCCACGGTCACCTCGCTCAGCGACATCTCCAGCGGGAACGTGGTGCCGTCCTTGCGCTTGCCGACCATCTCGCACGAGACGCCGCTCGGGCGATCCGGCGCCTCGTCGTCGCCGACGCTGTCCTCGTCGAGGTCCTCGCCCTCCGCGGTCATCACGAGGCCCCAGATGTCCTTGCCGACGACCTCGGCCTCCGAGTAGCCGAAGATGCGCTCCGCGGCGCGGTTGAACGAGTCGATTCGGCCCTCGTCGATCGTGATGATGCCGTCGGCCGTGTGGTTGAGGATGGCGCGCATCCGCGCCTCGCGGGCCCGGAGCGCCTCCTCGGCGAGCTTGCGGTTCGTGACGTCGGTGATCGAGCCCGCGAGCCGCGTCGGCGCGCCGCTCTTGTCGTGCTGCACCCTGCCGCGCGCGTGGAACCACCGCGTCTCCCCCGCGACCTTCATCCGGAACTCGAAGTCGCACGGCGCGCCCACGTCGAGGTGCGCGTACACGCTCTCCAGCGCGATCGTCGCGTCCTCGGGCGCGAACAGCTCGATCCACGAGGAGAAGCTCCTCGGCAGATCCGCGGGCTTCTTGCCGAAGAGCTCGGCGACGCGGTCGGAGAAGTAGATCTGGCCGCTCTGCGGGATCCAGTCCCAGATGCCGTCGGCCGAGCCGCGGAGGGCGGCCTCGTAGCGCTCGTTCTGCACGGTCAGATCCGCGCTCGAGCGGGGCTCCACGACGCGGGCGCGCTCGACGCTGTTGGACGTCACGGGAAGCTCCATCATGGCTAGGCCCTCCTCTGCGTCTCGATCCGGACCTTGCCGGCGAGGTGAAGCTCCATGTCGGCGGTGCTCACGAGCGCCGCGGACCGCTCCGCCGCCTGCTTGGCGACGTCGAGCGCTTCACTCAGATCGCCGGCGAGCGCGCGGTGATCGCTGTCGGTCATGTCCGGATCGTCGACGCCGCGGGCGTACTCGTCCGCGAGCGCGCGGGCCTCCGCGAGCGCCGAGAGCACGGTCTGCATCGGGCCGCGGGACTCGTGCACCACGTCGGCCGTCTGCCGCGTGATCGTCGCGAAGCTCTCGGACCGGACGAGCGCGCCGCGCTGATCGGAGAGCACGCGCTCCAGCTTGTCGAGCTCGTCGCGCACCTTGCGGACCTCCGCCGTCCGCGCGTCCAGGCGCTTCTTGAGCGCGCGCCCTTCGGCGGCCAGCTCGGCGCCCTTCGTCACGAGCTCGCCCGTGCGATCGCCCTCGACGCTCTCGCGGTGGCACGCGAGCACGAACGTGATCGCGCCCACGCACGCGAGGAACGCGCTCGGTCCGAGGGCGGCCTCCGCGGTCGCGCCGTACGTCGCCGCGGGCGGGACGATGATCGCGGCCGAGCCGACGATGACGGACGTGGACGGACGAGCGATCGCGCCCGCCACCACGATCGGCACCGCGAGCCACACCGAAGCCCACACGCTCACGGCCTGCGCGCGCTGCGCCTCGAGGACGACGTACGCCGCGGGGCCGAGCCACAGGAGCGCGATGCTCACGCCGGTCGCGAGGCGCACGTGCTTCGTGCGGCTGAGGCCGTACGCGACGGCCGCGCACAGCGCGCCCGCGCCGAGCAGCCACGGCAAGTACGCCGCGCCCGGACGCGCCTCCACCATCCCGAGCTCCAGCGCGCCCAAGAGGAGCGGCACGCCGAGCACCACGTTCAGCGCGGACAGGAGCTGCGCCTTGCGGCGATCCGCAGGCGACGCCGAGCTGTGCCCGGCGCCGAAGAGCGCCCACGCGACGCGATTGGACAAACCGCTGCTCGTACGGACGCGGGGGAGGCTCCGCCTCGGGGTCTTGCTGCCCTGAGAGACCATCTTCGGGGTCTGCACGAGCAGGTACGGATCGCCGAGGTGACCTGCGTTGGGGAGGGAGATGGGCTCGTTCACGCCGGCGGATCGGGGTGCAATCTTCTTGCCCGCGCCGCCGCCGCACGATCCGCCGCTGCACGCGCGATCCGCCGCCGACCTCTTCGCGTCGCGTCTCAATTGGAAATCCGGTGCTGCGATTTGAGACGACGAGTCGCGGATCTCACCGCGTGTCGCGCTTCGATCCGCGAACGCGATGCGCGATCTCGAAAGCGATGCGGGCTCGCGATGGAGGTGGGGGCGAGGTGGAGAGGATCAGTGCCGGAGCATCCAGAGATCCTCCGGCCGCGGGGGCGGAGCGGTCTCTGCGGGCTCGCCGCTGCGCTTCGGCGCGGGGCTCTTCGGGCTGGCCGTCGCGCTCGGCTTCGACGCGCCCTTCGCGCTCGTCGTCGCGGCCGGAGGCTCCTTCGCGCGCGCCGTGGAGGCGTCCTTCGCGTGCGCGGCGGCGGCGTCCTTCGCGGGCTCCGCGGTGGGACGATCCGCCGGCAGATCGAGCGGTTTTTCGGACGGCTCGGCGCTCGCGTGGGCGGACGGCTCGGCGCTCGCGTGAGCGGACGGCGCCTCGCCCGCAGGCTCCGGAACGCCTTCTTTTCCAGGCTCGAACGGCTGCAGCACCTCGGCGACCGGCGGCGGCGGAGGGCCGTACACCGCCGACGTCGGCTCCCCCGAAGGCGCCGCGGACGGCTCTCCGGAAGGCTCCCCCGAGGGCGCCGCGGACGCGACGGGCTTCGCCTCTTCGACCGGCAGATCCAGCGCCGCCGCGATCACGAGATCGACGCGGCGGTTCTGCGCGCGCCCCTCGGTCGTGGTGTTCGGCGCGACCGGCCGGAATTCGCCGTACCCCGACGCCGCGAGCCGCGTCGCCACGATGCGCCCGGGGCCGTTCAGCTCCTCGATCACCGCGGTCGCGCGCGCCGTCGAGAGGTCCCAGTTCGACCGGAACCGCAGCGTGTGGATCGGCACGTTGTCCGTGTGCCCCTCCACCCGGATGTCGACCTTGCGCTCGCGCAGCTCGTCCGCGATCGAGAGCACGACGCGCTTCGCCGGCTCCTTCAGCGTGTCCTCGCCGCTGTCGAACAAAAGGCTGTCCGAGAGCCGGATCACGAGCTCGTTGCGGCGCTGCAGGATCTTGAGACCGCTCATCACGTCGTGCCCGTCCTGGAGCTTCCGCGCGAGCTGCATCAGCTCCTTCGGCAGCTTCCCTTCGCCGCTGCCCTGGCTCTCCTCGGGGTGCGGCGGCGTGCCGTCGGGCAGGAGCTGCCTGCCGCCGTCCATCAGGAACGACTCGCCGACGGCGCGCGAGAAGGACTCCGCGAACTGTCCCATCTTCTTCGTGTCCACCTGCGACGAGGCGAACATGACGACGAAGAACGCGAACAATAGCGTGATGAAGTCGGCGTAGCTCACGAGCCAGCGCTCGTGGTTCACGTGCTCGGGGTGCTTCTTTTTACGGGCCATGACGAACGGCTCCCGGCCTCACGCGGCGGCCTTCGCGGGCGCTCCGGCGGCGGCCTCGCCCTTGCCGTGACCGTGCGCGGGCAGGAAGCTCGCGAGCCTGTCGCGGACGAGCTTCGGGTTCATGCCCTGCTGGATCGCGAGCACGCCCGACAGCATCATCTCCTTCAGCTTCACCTGCTCCTTCACCTGCATCTTGATGCGCGCGCTGAGCGGCAGACACAGCACGTTCGCGAACACGAGGCCGTAAATGGTCGCGACGAACGCGCCCGCGATGCCCTCGCCGACCTTCTCGATGTCGGACAGGTTCGACATCACGTGGATGAGCCCGAGCACCGCGCCGATGATGCCGATCGTCGGCGAGTAGCCGCCCATCGCCTCGAACACCTTCGCGCCCTCCTCGTTGTGCTCCTCCTCCTGCCCGATGATGATCTCCATCGTCTCCTTGATCGCGTTCGAGTCCGCGCCGTCGACGGCCATCATGAGCGCCTTCGAGAGGAACGGATCCGACGCGCCGGGAGCCAGCTTTTCGAGCCCGAGGATGCCGTCCTTGCGGGCCTTGTTCGCGTAGTCCACGAGCTCGTCGAGCAGCTTCTGCGGATCCTGCTTCGGCGGCTTGAATAGCCCGCCCGCGAGCGACAGACCGTGCTTCACCATCGGGATCGGGTACTGAACGAGGCCCGCGCCGATCGTCCCGCCGATCACGATCATGAACGCGGGGCCGCCGATGAGCGACGCGATGTGACCGCCTTCGATCATGTTGCCGACGATGATGCACAGGAGCGCGACCGCGATGCCGATCAGCGGGCCGGGGTTCATGACGTGCTCTCCTCGTTGTGGATCGCGAACGGCCCTTCGAGGACCGCCGCGCGCGCGGCCGCGGGGCGCAGCGTCGAGAGCACCGTGAGCTCGTTCGTCTCCAGCGCGCGCAGCGACGGGATCGGCGGCAAGCTCGACGGGTGCGTGGAGATGAAGCGCCCCGCGCCGGGCCGATCGAAATACGGATCGGAGTGGATGCGGTGCTTCACCTCGATGAACTCGCGCATCACCTCGTCGACGCTCTCTCGCACGAGGAGCTTCTCTCCGTTGGTGAAGCACACCATCGTGTCGGGCGACGCTTCGACCCAGAGGATCTGATCCGGGTTGACGGCGACCATGCTTCGATTGAGGCGCGTGAGCTTCAGCACAGGGACCTCCTGCGGCGTCTCAAGTTGGGCCGCGGTACGCGGTGCGATTGCAATCGATGGTCCATCCGGGCGCCACTGGGAGGACCGAGTCCGGTCCGCGGAGGCGGAGCTCCGCCTGGCGGAGCGGAGTCCGTAGCGGAGCGGACTCCGTCCTCGACGTTGTTGGGCGCGCGCGATCCCGCAGACATTGCCGCGCGAGATCGATCTTCTGGCACGGCGAGTGCTGCTCTTCCCCGTCGCCATGGGAATCACCGACTCGATCGAACGGCTCCGCGCCGGCATGGATTACCACCTGGCACGGCACAACCTCCTCACCGCCAACCTCGCGCACGTCGACACGCCCGGATACATGCCCCTCGATCTCGCTCAGAAGGCGAGCTTCGACGGCGAGCTCAACGCGGCGATGACGGCCACCGACCCCGCACACATCGCCGACGAGAACGGCCCCAAAGAGGGCTGGCAAGTCATCCAGGATCCCACCGCGAAGCCCGGCGCCGACGGCAACGGCGTCCAGCTCGATCGAGAGGCCGTCAAGATCGCCTCCAACAACCTGCGCTACGACGCGCTCGCCACCCTCATCCAGAACCAGCTCGCAGGCGTCTCCTGGGCCGCGAACGACGGGAAGACCGGATGAGCGGCACCGGACCCGTCGCGGGCGTCTGGAGCGCCATGGAAGTCGCGGCCTCGGGCCTCACGGCCGAGCGCAGCCGCATGAACATCATCGCGTCGAACCTCGCGAACGCGCGCACGACGAAGAGCGCCGACGGAACGCCTTACAAAAGGCTGGATCCGGTGTTCACCGCGAAGCCGCTCGCGCCCGACTCGTTCGACGCCGTGCTCGGCGCCGTGCACACGGTGGAGCTCTCCGAGGTGCGCCAGGACCAGGAGCCGGGCCAGCTCATCTACGACCCCGGCCACCCCGACGCGAACCCCCAGGGCTACGTCGAGATGCCCAACGTCAACGTCGTGACGGAGATGGTCAACCTCATGACGGCGTCGCGGGCTTATGAGGCCGGAGTGACGTCGATCGAGTCGCTGAAGTCGATGGCACGCTCTGCGCTGAAGATCGGATCATGAGCATCGCCGCGATCGGATCCCTCGGATCGTCCTACCCGCTCACCGCGGGCCGGTACGGTTCCATGGCGTCCGCGAGCGGCACCATCGCCGACGGCCCCGCCGCGAGCGAGACCGGCGCGACCTCCTCTCTCCTCGACGACGCCGCGATCTTCTCGCCGAGCGTCGACCCCTCCTCTTCGATCGGCGGCCTCTCGGGCCCCACGACGTACCCCGTCGGCGGCGGCTTCGGCGAGGTCCTCGCGGGCGCGGTGCGCGACGCCGTCGTGGCCGGCAACACCGCGACGTCCCAGGCCGACGCCCTCGCGCGCGGCACCAACGACGACATCCACGGAACGATGATCTCGGCCAAGGAAGCCGACATCTCCCTGAAGCTCGTGGGCTCGGTGCGCAACAAGCTGCTCGACGCCTTCCACGAGCTGTGGCGGACCAATGTCTGACGCCGAAACCACCTCTCCGCTCGGCCAGGTCCAGGCGTACTGGTCCAAGGTCAAAGGCCTCATCGCGGGCCTCTCTCGCCCCGCGCGCGTCTTCGCCGCGACCACGCTTTTGGCGGCGATCGCGATCGGCGGATGGTGGAGCCTCCGCTCGCAGTGGGAGCCGTACTCCGTCCTCTTCTCGCAGCTCGACGATCAGGACTCCGCCGCGGTCATCGCGAAGCTCAAGGAGCTCAAGGTGCCTTATCGCGTCTCCGCTTCGATAGGCGCCATCGAGGTGCCGGAGGCGCGCGTCCACGAGCTGCGCATCGATCTCGCGGGCTCCGGCGTCGTGCACGGCGGCGGCATCGGGTTCGAGGGCTTCGACAAGATGCGCCTCGGAGCGACCGAGTTCGAGCAGCGCGTGATGTACCGCCGCGCGATGGAGGGCGAGCTCGCCCGCACGATCGGCAGCATCTCCGCCGTGCAGTCCGCGCGCGTGCACCTGGTCCTCCCCGAGAAGAGCGTCTTCGCCGCGCGCCGGGAGCCCGCGTCCGCGTCCGTCGTCGTGCGCCTCAAGGGCGGCCGTTTCCTCGGCCAGTCCGAGGTGCAGGGCGTCGTCTCGCTGGTCGCCGCGGCCGTCCCCGGCCTGGAGCAGGACCACGTCTCGCTCGTCACGACCGAGGGCAACGTCCTGCACCGCCCGCACATCGTCGGCCCCGACGGCGTCGCCGCGGCCGGCGGAGACGGCGACGAGACGTCCCGCGCGAAGATGATCGAGAGCCAGCTCGAAGAGCGCGCGCGCACGCTCCTGGAGCGCCTCGTGGGCCCCGGCCACGCCGACGTCCGCGTCAGCGCCGAGATCGACCTCGCCCGCGTGGAGCGCACCGAGGACCGCTACGACCCCCAGCGCACCGCGATCCGCAGCGAATCGCAGACGATCGAGCGCTCGCCCGACGCGAACGCCGCCGACGACTCGGCCGCGGGCGTCCCCGGCGCGGAGAGCAACCTCCCGAGCGGCGCGGCCCCCGAGACCCCGGCCCCGACCGCGAGCGCGAACGCCAAGGACAACGCGATCACCCGCGAGAGCCACACTCGCAACTACGAGATTGACCACATCATCGAGAAGCGCGTCAACCTGCAAGGGGCCATTCGCAGACTGACAGTCGCCGTCGTGGTGGACGGCGTCCCGGCGCCCGACGGCACGATGGAGCCCCGCAGCCGAGAGGACCTCGACAAGCTCGAATCCCTCGTCCGCAGCGCGGTCGGCGTCGATCCGCAAAGGCAGGACGTGATCACGGTCGAGTCGATCCCGTTCCTCCCGACGACCGAGCCGGAGCCGATCGAGGCCCCGGTCGAGACACCGAAGCTCCCGCCGGTCGTCATGAAATACTGGCCTTTCGGCGCGGGCGGCGTGGGCCTGTTCGCGATGCTCGGCCTCGTGATGGCGGTGCGCCGCACGAACCGAAAGAAGGCCGAAGAGGTATTGAAGTCGGCAGAAAAACAACCGCTCTTGCTCAAGACCACCCCGGTGGCCGGCAAGCTTGGAATCGGCTCGCCCGAGACGACTGCGGAGCAGCTTGGCCCGCAGAGTGAGCCCCGTGACTATCGAGAAGAGGCCCTCCGCCGCGCGAAGGAGGATCCGGCGACAGCCGCTCTCGTCCTTCGTCACTGGTTGGGGACGGCCGTGGAGGAGCGCGCGCAGGGCAACGCGGCATGAGCGATCGAGAAAAGACGCTGTTTTGCGGAGCACACCAGACGACGCATCGTGCGCCGCCGTTTCGTGGTAACGTGCTTTTAGGCACCAACACGGAGGACTCGTTGTGAGCATCAAGACCTGGTTTACGGGCAAGAAGGCCGAGGCGGAGCCCGTCCAAGCGGCGGCGCCGGAGAACGGGGCCGGAGAGCCTGCGGCCCCCCCGGGCCCGCCCCCCATTGATTTCGTCGCGATCCTCGAGTCCTCGGGCATCAACGCCGAGGTGCGGGATCGCGTCACGAAGGCGAAGCAGCTCCTCAAGTCGATGCCTGCGGGCACCCCTGCGGAGACGAAGCGTCAGATCGTGGAGGCGGCGTTCGCGGCCTTCGACATCCCGACGCAGAAGATCGTGGAGGGCGCGACGCAGGAGATCGCGGCGTTCCGCGGCTTCATTCAGGCTGGAGAGGGGGAGAAAGAGGCGCGCCTCGCGGAGGGGGAGCGTCGCATCGCGGATCTGGAGCGCGCCATTCGCGAGACGCGCGCCTACATGGAGAGCGTGGTGCAGGCCCAGGATCGCCGCCTGCGCCTGACGACGGAGCAGATCGACTCCATCCAGCCGGTGCTCCAGTTCTTCCAGGACAAGTCGGCAGCGGCCGCGCCCCCCGCGCCGGCGCCGAAGGTCGCGGAGCCTGGCCCGGAGTCTCTCCCGGACGTCCACATCCACGTCGCGGAAGAGGCAGTCGACTCCCAGCTCAAGCCGTATCTCTGACACGCTGACTGACCACCCGCATGAACGTTCGGGGGCCTCCGCGCAACGAGCCGAGGAACATGCGGCAATTCCATATCTTCGGCTCCGCAAGCCTCTTGCTCTCGGCGGCGCTCGTGCTCGTCTCTCCGGCCTTCGCGACTCCCTCCGTCTCTCCGGAGATCGTGGTCGGCCCGGGTCAGGCCAACAACAAGCCTCCGGCCGTGCGGTCCATCGGCGGAATGCGCCTCGTCGTGTGGCGCTTCGCCGGCGCGATGCTCCAGGGCCGGCGCGTCGCCGCGGACGGCTCGCTCCTCGATGTGGCGCCGTTCGAAATCCAGACCTTCGAGTGCTCCGACTTCTCGCTCGCGACCGCCGCCGGCCAGTTCGAGGTCCTCTCCCGCGGCAGCACCTTCTTCCATACACTGCCTGTATCCAATGCCGGTGCCCTGGGCGCCGCGACCGAGCAGAACATCCTGCCGATTTTCCCGGCCTATTATTTCAGCCCCTCCGAGGGCCTCGCGTCGGCGCAGACGTCGTCCACGTACATGGCCGCTTACAACTACTTCGGCACGACGGACCCGGTCGACCCGTTCGCGGGTAATTTCAAGGGTGTTCGCCTCGTCCGCGCGACCGGCTCGGAGGCCCCGGTGGACGTGTGGTTCACGCCCTCGGCGGCGGAGACGGACGAGCTGCGCGCCCTCGCCAGCGACGGCGAAAACTTCCTCCTTCTTTATCGCCATCAGACAGGCGTCAACACATGGGAGGAGCGCTTCGCCAACTACTCCCCACAAGGCAATCTCCTCGCGAGCGGCGTCCCCGAGTGCACGGGCGACACGCTCGCGTGGAACGGAACAGGCTACGTCGCCATCTCGGGCAGCGTCGGCGATCTCCAGATCTGCCTCCTCGACGCGAACGGCAAGAAGCTCGGCCCGTCCCCGTTCCTCGGCGCGAACGCGTCGCCGAAAGCCGCGCCGCGGGCCGTGTGGGACGGACAGTACACCTTCGTCGCCTGGCGTGATTACCGCAACCAGGACGGTGCGGCGGCCGACGTCTACGGCAACTGGCTCCTCCCGGGCGGAGCGCCCTTGTTGCCCGACGACCTCGCGATCGCCGCCGTGCCCGACGAGGACGAGACGCCCGGCGACATCGACGCGGCGTTGCCGGGCCGCGCCGCGGTGCCCGTCCTCCACGAGTCGAACAACACCCTCCGCTTCGTCGCGCTGGACCTCGGGGCGAACGGCCAGCCGTGCGGCGGATTCGACTGCCAGAGCGGCTATTGCGTCGACGGCGTGTGCTGCAATTCCCCGTGCGGCGACGGCGATCCGAACGACTGCCTCGCTTGCAGCAAGGCCGCGGGCGCCGCGGCGGACGGGAGCTGCTCGGCGCGCGCGAACGGCTCTTCGTGCGATGACGGCTCCGTGTGCACGACCGACGACGTCTGCACCGGCGGCTCCTGCCAGGGCGCGCTCCTCCAATGCGTGCCTCCCAAAGAGTGCCAGGTATCCGCCGGCTGCGACGCGGCGACCGGAGAGTGCATGTTCGTCACCGCACCGGACAGCACCTGGTGCCCCAATGGATACTGCATCAACGGCGTCTGCATCGTGCCCGGCACGGGAGACGGCGGCGCAGGCGGCGACACCACCACCACGACCTCGTCCTCCACCGACACGACGACCTCCACGGGCAGCACCTCGGAGACCCCGAAAGACACCACCTCCTCGGGCTCGTGCTCCGCGTCCCCCACCTCGAACAAGGACGCTCTCGGCGCGATCCTGTCCAGTCTGGCGCTCGCGATCCTCGGAAAACGAAGGGTGAGCCGCCGCCGTCGCGATCCGGGTGGACGCCACGGCGCGGGTGCGCGAAAGTCCCTCGCATGGGAATCGCAGCCCTCCGGACCTCCGGACCGGCCTCTCTGCGGAGGAGTACCTGGCGTTCGAGCGCGCCTCTCCCGAGCGGCACGAATTCGCGGACGGTGAGATCTTCGCGATGTCGGGCGGCACGGCCGAGCACAGCGCCGTGACGCTCAATCTCCTGGCCGAGCTGCGCGCCGCCCTCGCCGGACGCGGCTGTCGCGCCTTCGAGTCCAACATGCGTGTTCACGTCCCCGCCACCGGGCGCTACGTCTATCCGGACGGCACGATCGTCTGCGGCCGCCCCGAATTCACCGACGAACAGCGCGACACGCTCCTGAACCCGAGCGTCGTCATCGCGGTATTGTCGGCCGGCACGGAGGCGTACGACCGCGGCGACAAGTTCGCCGGATACCGCACCATCCCCTCGTTCATGGAGTACGTGATCGCCTCCCAGAGAGAGCCTCGGATCGAGGTGTTCACGCGCCAGGGAGACGGCTCATGGACACTCCGTATTCTGAGCGCCCATGACCGCCTGGAGCTGACGTCGATCGGCTGCGCCATCGAGATCGACCGCGTCTACGAGGGAGTCTTCGACCCGCCTTCCGCCTGAAGCTCGTTCTCCGGGTGCCCCCCACGGCGCTCCTCCCTTCGGTCGTCGCGCCCGCGCCCCCCAATCGTCGTGCTCGGCCCTCCGGGCCTCCGCGCGCCGAGGGGGGCGCCGTGCGTCCGGCCTCTCAGTCGACGCTCGCCGCCGCCTCCGCGACGATCTCGGGGGCGCGGCTCACCTTCGCGAGCATCTTGAACAGGGCCTTCACCTCCGGCGTGTCCCAGTGCGACAGCTCGGCGGCGTACCTGGCGGAGAGGGGCGTGTACACCAGCGTGGCAGTCACCGAATAAGGCCCCTTCCCGGCCGGCGCCGCCGCGCGGTACGTGACCTCATCCCCGCCGGCCGCGAACGTCGCGTCCGCCGATGTCCCGACGGCGGCGACCCTGGGCGCGTCCGCGGCGCTCGGCGCGAACCCCTGCGGCAGGAGCCGTGAGTCCTTGAGGTACTTGGCGCCCCGGATCAACGAATACGTGGGCGCACCGCCCGCGTCCGCCATCACCGACTCCAGCACATACGGCTTCTCCGCCCCGGTCACGACATCCATGTGGGGCAGCGTCGGGCCATTGGCCGCCTCCGAGGGCAGCGGCGTCCCGACCGAGTCGAGGAGCCGGCCGTCCGCGTCGAACGCCCCCGACGCGAACACGACCCCTCCGGCCTTGTCCCGGACGACGAGGCGGAGCCACGCTCGCCGCGCCGGGTGCGCTGTCGGAAACTTGTGGCCAGTCAGGTTATCGAGCCGCACCTTCACCACGATCTCCCCTCCGTCGCGCGCGGTCTCCTTCAAGGTGAGCTTCACGGAATACGAGCTGAGCTGCTCCCGGGCCAGGGCGATGATCCGCTCGAACGCCGCTGCGGGAGCCTGGGGCTGGAGCACATCGGGCCACGCGATGAACAGCGCCGGGACCAGGGTGTTTCCCCCCACGAACAGGTGCCTCCCGACGGGCGTGCGCGGGCTCACCGGCGGGAAATCGAAGCCGCCCGGATTCCTGGCGATCTTCGTCTCGATGGGCACGCCTGCGGCGCTGTCGGTGGGCACGTGGCAGCCCTGGCAGCTCTTCGCCTTCGGGCCGGGCTTGCTCCCTTCGTCGTTGAACGCCGAGCTCCGCCACTCCAGATAAGGAGTCTGCTCGGGCAGGACCATCCCCTGCGGCTCTCCCGCCGCGTCGAGCGCCTCGGTCTCCAGCGTGTGGCACGTGCCGCAGAGCGAGGATTTACGCACGTGGGCGGCCTGCACCGGGGTGAAGCCCGTGTGATGCACCATCGGCATGGTGAACGGCGCCGCGTGGGGCCCGTAGATCTCGCCGACGGCGTCGATGACGTAGCGCCCGCTGAAGCTCTGGTCCTCGCCGAGGTGGCTCGGCTGGATCTGGTGGCAGAGCGCGCAGGAGACGCCGTCGAGCGCGAGCGTCCCGCGGTCGGTCCCGTCGCCGATCATGGTCATCTTCATCGGGTCTCCGCCCGCGAGCTGCGCGTCCGCGCTCCCCATGGGGGCGTGGCACCGCATGCATTTGGCTTCGATGTGGTCCTTCTGCGACGGGGCGGCCGCCACCTCGGCGGAGACGACGGCGCGCCACAGCGGATCACGGGCAGAGCCGCCCATCATGGTCGCTTGCCAGAGATCGAAGAAGCCGATTGGCTCCTTCTTCTCGTCGCGCATCGCCGTCGCGTTCGCGGAGTTGGAGTGGCACTGTTTGCAGGTGGGCGAGGTCGCGAATCGACCGTTGTTGACGTTCTGGAGGGGAGGCAGCGCGAGCGCGGCGACATCCCCCGTGTTTCCTCCGCCGTTTCCCCCGGTTTCAATCCCTCCGCCCGCCCCCGTGGCCCCCGATGACGCGGAAGAAGCGCCCCCGCAGCCAAACACGCTTCCGGACATCGCAATGAGCAGAATGGTGGTAGTGCGCATCCCGGAACCGGCACGCAATCAAGGTGCCACCGGCCCGGAAGAAGTTGCGCACGTTCATCCGAGAGAAGGCCTGTTTTCAGGGGCCCGGCCTCCTCCTCGCGTCGACTCTCGTGCTCCGCGTCCCCCTCCTCGAACAAGGACGCTCTCGGCGGGATCCTGTCCAGTCGACGTCGCGCCCCTCGCGATCAACGTGCCTTTCGCTTCCGCCGCAGCAGCGCGAGCGCCGCGGCCACGGCCATCCACCCGCCGCTCCCCGTCCTGCGCCCCGGCACCGCACATCCGCAGCCGCCGTCAGAGCCGGTGTCGCCTCCTCCCGTGGAGGTGCCAGTCGCTCCGCCCGTACCCCCTTGTCCCGCCGCTCCGGCGCCCGTCGCTCCGCCCGTCGCGCTGCCCCCCGTGGAGCCGCCCGCCGATCCGCCCGCCGATCCGCCACTGCCACCTTGCGATCCGCCGCCGCCTTGCGAACCGCCGGAGCCCCCCATTCCGCCGCCTCCACCGCCGCCGCCCGCGCCCGGAAGCACGAAGATCTTCCCCGAGGTCGTGGCCGTGTATGCGTCGTCTCCGTCCACCGCGAGCGCCGTCGCCGCCCCGTGCCCGTTCGCGTCGAACCACATGTTGTTCGCGTGGAAAATCTCGTCGATCCCCGCGTTCGCATCCACCCAGGTCACTCCGTCCATCGAAGATCGAATCCCTCCAAACTGCATGTTCCCGCTCGAATCCACACGATCGATGTTGGAGTGGAACAGCACCTTCCCGCTCGCCAGAGTGACAATCTTGGACACCCCCTGTCCGCCGAGCACGTAGTCCGGGATCCCCTGCGCGATCGTCGTCGTCTTGGCCTGTCGGTCGAACAGGTAGAAATGCGTCGCGTCCGCCGGCGGAAACGCCCCGCTCCCCGGCGGACCGCCCGCGATCACGCGCCCGTCCAGCATCACGCCGACGCCGGCCACGTTCCCCATGTTCTGCGCGCGCGCCATCGAGCTCATCGGGTTCGAGTAGTCCGCGTCGAGCGGGTGGAAGCTCGCGCCCCCGTCCGCGGAGAACACCACGCCTCCCGTCTCGGACCCGAAATACACGGTGTCGTCCTTGCCAATCGCGAGCCCGTAGAGCGCCCCGAGCCCGTCCGCCCCGACGGCCACCGTCGGATAATACCCAGGCGCCGACGCCCCCACGAGTCCGCTCACGTCCACGTACTGGAACGTGCGCCCCGCGTCCGTCGAGTGATAGGCGCCGCTCCACTGGCACCCTGCCCAGATCTCCCCCGAGGCCGTGCGCTCCAGCACATACAGGTTGTGATTGCACACCTTGTCGGGCGGCGACAAAACCGCGGCGATCCATTGGCCCTGCGCCGCGTCCCACGTCCTCAGCATCGGGTCCGTGTTGCTCGAAGATCCCTGCGCGCCGAGCCCCACGACCGCCTCTCCCGCGGCCGTCGTCGTCATGGACACCACGTTGAAATACCCCGCTCCCGGCCCCGGCGCGGGCAGCGCGAACGAGGGCATCTTCGTGAGCTGGTGCGACGGATCATCCAGCTTGCCGTGGTACACGACCCCGTTCGCGTCGAGCTGCGGCAGCAGGTACGAATAATAGATGTCGCGCGTCGCCGAGCTGATCGCGATGCGCGGGTAGGTGCCGGATTTGACGCCCTGCGCAGCGCCGGCCCACACGGTCCACGTCTGCGCTTCGGCGCGGCCTCCGAAGAGGAGAGCGGCCAGGATCACCGGGACGGACCGGCAGAGCGTGCCGGCGCGGGAAAACGAAGGGTTTCTCATCATGACAAGCTATCACGGACTCGGCCTCTCCGGCCCGGCGAGCATTGCCGATCTGCCGCGCGCTCGAAATTTTCCGGCGGGCTCGATCGAACGTGCGGGGCCGCATTTCCTCCGGCCGTTCGGCGCGTCGTGGTACGACCGGCGGAGGGAAACGCCCCACGGAGGCCTCTTCGCATGCTGTCGATCTCGCAGCTCACCCACGTTTACCCGAACGGGACTCGCGCCCTCGACGCCGTGTCCCTCGATATCCCGAAAGGCATGTTCGGCCTGCTCGGCCCCAACGGCGCCGGCAAATCGTCGCTCATGCGGTGCCTCGCCACGCTGCAAATTCCCACGTCCGGGGCCATCCGCTTCGGTGACATCGACGTCCTCGCCGAGCCCGCGAAGCTGCGCGCCACCCTCGGCTATCTCCCTCAAGACTTCGGCGTGTACCCGCGCGTCTCCGCGGTGGAGATGCTCGACCACCTGGCAGTCCTGAAAGGCCTCTCGGCGCGCGGCCCGCGGCGCGAAGCGGTGGAGGCGCTGCTCCACCAGGTGAACCTCTGGGACGTCCGCAAGAAGGCCATCGCGGGCTTCTCCGGCGGCATGCGCCAGCGATTCGGCATCGCGCAGGCCCTCCTCGGCAATCCGCGCCTCATCATCGTGGACGAGCCGACCGCGGGACTCGACCCCGAGGAGCGCAATCGCTTCAACAACCTGCTCGCCGAGATCGGGGAGAACGTGGTCGTCCTCCTCTCGACCCACATCGTCGAAGACGTCACCGATCTGTGCCCCCGAATGGCCATCCTGGCAGAGGGTCGAATCGTGGAGTCCGGAGCTCCCGCGGACCTGATCCTACGCCTGCGCGGCCGCGTGTGGACGCGCGCCGCCGACAAGGCCGAACTGGCGACTCTCCGCGAGCGGTTCGACGTGATCGCGACGCGCCTCTCCGCCGGCCGGACGGTCGTGCACGTGCTCTCCGACGGCCCCCCGGAACAAGGCTTCTCCGAGGCGCCCGCCGGCCTGGAAGACGTCTATTTCTCCACCCTCCACGCCCAGCGTCGCGCGGCCGCCGCGAAGACGGCCTGAGAGGGGAGACAAGCATGTTCCGACACGTCCTCGCCTTCGAGTGGCGCTATCAGCTCAAGAGCCCTGTCTTCGCCGTCGGCAGCGCCCTCTTCTTCCTGCTCACGTTCGGCTCCGTCACGGTCGATCAGATCCAGATCGGCGCGCGCGGCAACACCAACATCAACTCTCCCGCGGCCATCCTGCAGACGCAGTCGATCATGAGCCTGTTCGCGGTCTTCGTGATCGTGGCCATGGTCTCCAACGTGGTCATTCGCGACGACGAGACCGGGTTCGCGCCCATCCTGCGGACCACCTCGGTGTCGAAGGGGGCCTATCTGGGCGGCCGCTTCCTCGGCGCGACGGCGGCGGCGCTCCTCGTGCTCGCGTCGGTGCCTCTCGGGATCCTCGTCGGCTCCGCGATGCCGTGGCTCGATCAGGAGAAGGTCGGCCCCTTCCACCTGTCACACTATCTGTATTCCATCTTCGTCTTCGGCCTGCCGACGCTCCTCATCGTGTCCTCGGCCCTGTTCGCGCTGGCGACGGCGACGCGATCGATGATGTGGACCTACGTCGGCGCGCTCGCGGCGCTCGTCCTCTACGTCGTGACGCGCGGCCTCTTGCGGGATCCGCGGCACGACACCGTGGCGGCGCTCTCGGACCCGTTCGGCCTCTCGGCGCTGTCGATCGCGACGAAATACTGGACGGCGTCCGAGCGCAACACGCGCCTGCCGGAGATGACAGGCCTCCTCCTGTACAATCGCCTCCTCTGGGGCTCGATCTCGGCGCTGTTCTTCGGCGTCGCCTACGCGGTGTTTCGCTTCGAGTCCCGCGGAAAGGTGCCGAAGGCCGCGGCGTCCGCGGGGGAGGACAAGGCCGCTTCGATCGCCAAGGCCCAACTGGCAGCGTCGGAGTCGTCCGGCGGCTCGCGGTTCTGGTCGCTCGCGCGGTTCGACATGGCCTTCGTGTTCCGCAGCCCGGCGTTCTTCGTGCTCCTCGGCATCGGGGCGCTCAACTCGCTCGGCGCGCTGTGGTTCGCCGGCAACTTCTACGGCACCCTCGCATACCCGGTCACGCGCCTCATGTCGGACGCGCTGAACGGCGCCTTCACGCTGATGCCGATGATCATCGCGGTCTATTACTCCGGCGAGCTGGTGTGGCGCGACCGCGACCGCAAGACGCACGAGATCATCGACGCCACGAGCGCCCCCGACTGGGTCTTCCTCGTGCCGAAGATCGCGGCGATCTCCCTCGTCCTCGCGAGCACGTCCGTCGCGGGCGTCCTCACGGCGATCATCGTCCAGTTGATTCGGGGCGGCGCGCCGATTGACCTCCTCGGATACCTCACCTGGTTCGTGTGGCCGATGACGGTGAGCGCCGTGCTGCTCGCGATCCTCTCGGTGTTCGTGCAGGTCCTCGTCCCGCAGAAATACATCGGCTGGGGCGTGATGCTCCTCTACATCGTGGCGCAGGTGGCCCTCTCCAGCGCGGGATTCGAGCACAAGCTCTACAACTACGCCGACTCGCCCCCTGTCCCGCTCTCCGACATGAACCGGGCCGGCCGTTTCTGGGTCGGCCAGGCGTGGCTGCACGCTTACTGGACGGCCTTCGCGGTGATCCTCGCGTCCCTGTCGTACGCCTTGTGGCGCCGCGGCGTGACGGTGGCCTTGCGCCCGCGCCTCCGGCAGATCCGGCAGCGCCTCCGCGGCCCCGCGCTCGTGATCGTGGCCGGCGCGTTCGTCGCGTGGGTGGGTATCGGCGCGTTCGTCTATTACAACACGAACATCCTCAATCACTACGAGACATCGCCGCAGCACGACGATCGCCTCGCGGAGATGGAGAAGGCGCTGCTCCCGTTCAAGGCCGTTCTGCAGCCGCGCGTGAAGAGCGTCAAGCTCGACGTGGACCTCTATCCGCGGGAGACGCGCGCCGTCACGAAAGGCGCCTACGTCCTCCAGAACCGCACGGAACAGCCCATCTCGACGCTGCACATCCGCTGGCACGACCGCCTCCGCATCGACGAGATCCAGATCTCCGACGAGGCCGGCAAGGTGCCAGTCGCCGCGACGATCGAGCAGGATTTCCCGCGGTTCCATTACCGCATCTACAAGCTGCCTCAGCCGATGACGCCGGGCGCCTCTCTCACGCTCTCGTTCGCGACCACGCTGGAAGAGAAGGGCTTCCCGAACTCGTCCCCGCTCACCCGCATCGTGGAAAATGGCACCTTCCTCGACAACGACGAGATCTCCCCCCGGATCGGCATGTCGGAGGACGCGCTCCTGCGCGATCGCTCGAAGCGCCGCAAGCACGGTTTGCCCGAGGATCTGCGCCTCGCGAGCCTGGACGACGAGGGGGGCCGGGCGCGCAACATCCTGAGGCCGGACAGCGACTGGGTGACGGCGGACATCACGGTCCACACCGACGCGGATCAGACCCCGATCGCGCCGGGAGAGACGGTGTCGGAGACGACGGACGGCGGCCGCAAGACCGTGCAGTTTCGCACCGACGCGCCGATCAACCACTTCTTCAGCATCCAGTCGGCGAGGTACGCTGTCCGCGCGGACCAGCAGGGCGACGTGAAGCTCGCGGTCTATTACCAGCCCGGCCACGAGTACAACATCGATCGGATGATCTCCACGATGAAGACGTCGCTCACGCTCTTCACCGAGCGCTTCTCACCGTACCAGTTCAAGCAGGCGCGCATCCTGGAGTTCCCGGCCTACGCGGACTTCGCGCAGTCGTTCGCGAACACCATCCCGTATTCCGAGAACATCGGCTTTCTCCAGCGCCTCGGCGATCCGGAGAAGGTCGACATGGTGACGTACGTGACGGCGCACGAGATCGGCCATCAGTGGTGGGGACACCAGCTCTTGCCGAGCGAGCAACAGGGCGCCACGATGCTCGTCGAGAGCTTCGCGCAGTACTCGGCGATGCTCGTGATGGAGAAGGTGTACGGCAAGGATCAGATCCGCCGCTTCCTCAAGTTCGAGCTGGACCGATACCTGCGCTCGCGCGGCGGCGAGGTGGTGGAGGAGGTGCCTTTGAGCCGCGTGGAGAACCAGCCGTACATCCACTATCAAAAAGGCGCCCTGGTGATGTACTGGTTGAAGGAGGTCGTCGGCCAGGACACGGTGGACAGGGCCCTATCGAAGACGCTGGCCCGCTTCGGAGGAAAGCCGTCCCCGTACCCGAACACCCGCGATTTCCTGAAGATCCTGCGCGAGGAGGCGGGCCCCGCGCATGACGCGTTGATCACGGACCTCTTCGAGAAGATCACCCTCGTGGACGTGAAGACCACGAAGGCGACCTCGTCGAAGCGCCCGGACGGCAAATACGATGTTTCGATCGAGGTCGACGCCCGCAAGCTCTACGCCGACGGAAAAGGCCAGGAGACGGAGGCCCCGCTGGACGAGCCCTTCGACGTCGGCGTCTTCACCGAGGAGCCCGGCGAGCGCGACTTCACGGTCGCCTCCGTCCTCACCTTGGAGCGCCGCCCCCTGAAATCCGGCCACCAGACGATCACCCTGGTCGTCGACAAGGAGCCGCGCTACGCGGGAGTCGACCCTTACAACAAGCGAATCGACCGCAGCTCCGACGACAACCTGAAGCCCGTCGAGCCCAACCAGAACTAGAATACAACGAGTTGCCCACCCCGGTCCGTGCTCGGCCTTCGACCTTTAGCGCGACCAGGGGCTCAGGATTCGTCACATCTCACATTTCTCGGATTTACAAGGGGGCGCCGCCCCCTCGTTTCACTCCCCCGCGGCTCAGATCGGGCCGCAAAAGGAGCGACGAGAAGATGTGATGAATCTTGAGCGACCGGGGGTGGGCACCATTCCGTTGTTTCAAACGATGTTCCAGCCTGCCCGCATTGGGCTCTATTTCCGCGGGTGAGGTGCGACGAAGCCGGAGCCGCCGACTCCGCCGGAGCCGCCCGCGCTGGCGCCGCCCATGGACGCGCCGCCTTCGGCGAAGCCGCCGGAGCCGCCCGCTTCGGCGCCGCCCATCGCGAAGCCGCCGGAGCCGTCGCCGCCGACTCCACCCATGCCGAAGCCGCCGCCACCGCCGATTCCGCCGCCGCCGCCGAAGCCGCCCGCGCTGGAGCCGCCCGCGCTCGCGCCGCCCATCGATGCGCCGCCTTCGCTGAAGCCGCCGGAGCCGCCCGCTTCGGCGCCGCCCATCGCGACGCCGCCGGCGCCGATGGAGCCGCCCGCTTCGGCGCCGCCTTGCGAGGCGCTCGCTCCGCCTTCGCTCGCGCCCCCGGCGGACGTGCCGGTGGAGCTCCCGCCGTTGCCCGCCTCGCCGCCGACAAGCACCTTGTCAATGCAGCCCGGGAGAGAAAACATGCTCAGAACCATTGCCCCTGCCGTGGCGCGACGCGCCCACTCTCGGATCGAGAAGCTCATCTTGAAAGCCATCCTTTCGGTGAGTCCTCCCGTGAATGGCAGCGTGCTTCCGATCTTTTGAAACCTTGAAAGAGGAGCTCTCTTTTTTTCTCAATGCCCGTCCGGCTCGGCGGGGAGGCCGGGGACGATCACCGCGAGCCTCCGGCGGTGCGCGGAGCTCGGATTGGCCGCGAGGAACGCGTCCGCGCGGGCGCGGGCGTCGGCGGTGCGGCCCATCTTCACGAGCGCGCTGATCGCGATGAACTCCCGCTCTTGGCCGAGAGGCCCTCTCGGGAACTTCGCGCGGTGCTGCTCCGTGAGCGCGAGCGCGCCGGACGGATCGCTGCCCACCAGCGATTGCGCCCGCGCGAGGAGCGCGCCCTCCGTCTCTTCCGCGGCCCCCGCCCCGAGAGCGCCGTTCGCGTCACCGGCGCCGTTCGCGTCGCTCGTCGTGTTCGCGGCATTGGGGCCGTTCGCAGACCCGCCGGCGCCGTTCGCGTTGGCGCCCTGGTTCGCGGCGGATCCAGCGAGTGAGCCGCCACGCCCGTCCGAGGGGACCGCGCCGGCCGCCATGGGAGCGCCGTTTCGTGCAGGAGAGGCCTCTGCGGAGGTCGCCTGCTCGTCGCGCGGAGAGGCCTTGTCGGAAGGTGCCAGTCCGCCCGGCCCGCGCGCGCTCGCCGAGGCCTGCGCCGCGACGACGGCGGGCGTCGGCCCTCCCCCTGGAGACGCGAGATCCGCCCCGGTGGCCCACAATCCGAACGACACCACGACCCCCGCGAGCGCCCCGACTCCGATGCTGGACAGGAGAGGCCCCATCGCCGCCGCGCCGGTCACCGCCGCCGCGCCCCCGCCGCCCATCACTGCCGCTCCGCTGCCGCCCACCGCCGCCGCCTTCGCAACAGCCCCTTTCGCGACAGCCCCCTTCCCGACACCGAGCTTGGAAACCCCACCCCCGGAGGTGCCGTGTCCGCCGGAACCCCCGTCTCCGCCGGGCCCCCCATGTCCGCCGGGACCGGGCCCGATCGGGAACCGCGCGAGCATCCGCGTCACCGCGTCCTCGGGCGACACCTCCGCGCGCGCCTCGCGGAGCGCCGTCCGCAACAAGGCCTCTCCGTCCCCCGCCGAATTGCCGTCGAGCAGGCGCTCCGGATCTTTGTCGATGCTCACCGCGCGCTCCTTTTCTCGGGGGGACGCTCCCCGTCACGGCCCGCGAGACGAGCCATCTCGGCCGACACGATCCGCCGCGCCGCATAGAGGCGCGCGTACGCCGTCTGCGCCGGACAGCCCACCGCCGCGGCCACCTCGTTCATGGGCATCTCCTCGACCTCGAAGAGCACGAACACCGCCCGCTTGTCCTCGTCCAGCTTTTCCAGCGCCGCGTCGAGAAGGTCCAGCGCGCGGCGCCGATCCAGCCGCTCGTCGTGCTCCTCTTCGATCGCGACCTCCTGCAGATCCTCGCCCGCCGCCGACTCGTTGCGACGGTACGGGCGGCGCCGGTGCTCGGAGGCCACGCGCGTCGCGATGCCGTAAATCCACGTGCGCATCGCCGAGCCGCCGTGAAAGCTGGCCCACCGCCGGTGCACCACCAGGAACACCTCCTGGCACACGTCCTCCACGTCCGCCGCCGCCACCCCGAGCCGCCGCAGCACGCGCCACACGTACGGCGCGTGCGCCCGGAAGATCGCCTCGAATTCCTCCTGCGAGGGAGGGGAAGGCGTCTCATCGGGCGAGCGGGCGAGGAGCATGGTCAGGACCGGGGCGCCGATGAATGGCGCCGCCTCCCCCCGTTTTTGAAGCGGCTCCCCGTTTCTTGTATCAGCATGTATTCCGGCGCCGTCGCCTGCGGCGTTTTCGTCTGCGGCGCTTTCGCCCGCGGCGCTTTCGTCTGCGGCGCTTTCGCCCGCGGCGCTTTCGCCTGCGGCGCTTTTGCGCGCGCCGCTTTCGCCCGGAACCCGCTCACAGATCGAAGCCGACCATCACGTCGACGCTCCCGACGACGGGCGCCATCTCGTACACTTCGCGCTCGGCCCCCTGCGCGTCCAGGTAATAGAACTGCCGCGGGAGAAAGGGCACCGCGAGCCCGATCCCCAGGGACCCGGCGAACGCGCCCGCGAACGCCCGCACGACGCGCGCCTCCAGCACGCCGTTCACGACCGCGTTGTTCTTCTGCGCGGCGATGGGGAAGCCGACGCCCCCCGCGCGCAGGAGCCCCGCCTCGGCCCCGGCGCACGCCGCGTACCGAAACCCGCGCTCCACGCCGGTGAGCGGACACACGGAGAGCGCCCCGAGCGCGAGCAGGAACTGCCCACCTTCCCCGCCGAAGGTGCCCGTCTGCGGCGCCCACACGGACCCGCCGATCTGAAACGCGAACACCGGCACGGGCGTGATGAGCGACCGAATCTGCGCGCCGAATCCCACGTCCGGCAACCTCCCCATCGACGCGACCGCGCCCACCAGAAAAGAGGCGTTCCAGCGTCTCTTCCCGCCCGCCGCGTCACCCGCAGGCGGGGGAGGGGCCTTGTTTCCCACAGGTGCCGAGTTTGCCGGAGGTGCCGAGCTTGCCGGATGTGTCGAGTTTGCTGGAGGTGCCGAGTTTGCCGGAGGCGCCGAGTTTGCTGGAGGTGCCGAGCTCGCTGGAGGCGCCGAGGTCACCGGGGCCGTCTTCGTCGTCGCCGCGAGGGCCGCGTCCGGGTCCACGAGCAGCGCGACCGTGAGCACCACGTCTTCGTCGACCGCGCGGCACTCCGTCGCCTCCCGCTCGAACGACCGCGTCCCGAGCACCTTGCCGGTCGCGTCCGCCACCGTCAGCGTCACCTGCCACCCGGGACGCCCCGCGAGCTTCGCGATCTGCCCCTCGATCGACACCTCCGCGCGCGACGCGGACACCAAGGACTCCCGCCCGAGGCGCGACTCCACGGCCCGCGACAGCTCCCCGGCGCCGATGCACGCCTCGGCCCCGGGCGCGCGCACCCACCCGAGCGACGCCGTCCGCCCGTCCGCCGCCGCGTCCCCGCCCGCGAGCACGAGCGCGAGCCCCGCGGTCCGAAGCGCGGCCACCACGAACCGCCGCGCGCTGCTGTCGCCAGGAAGCATGTCGCCCAGATGTGCCCCGTGCCCTGGACGGAGTCAATCGGTCTGGACGTGCCGAATGCCACCCGAGGTGGTCAGTCGCGTGGAGGGGTCGTCTTCGGGGGAGTGATACGAGGGGGCGGAGCCCCCTTGTAAACCCCATATAACGGCGATGTTGCCTTCTGGTGCCGAGTCGCCTCGAATTGTCGAGTCCGCCAAAGAGGGTCAGTTGGCCTGGAAGACGAGCCGCTCGTACGTGCTGCCCAGGAAATCCGGCTTTCCGCAGCGCCAGCCGCTCGCGAGGAAGCCGCCGCCCGAGTGCCAGCAGATGCGGAGATCGCCGTCCGACGCGCCGCCGCCGGGGTACGTCTGGCTGTCCACGATGTCGCAGCTGTTGCGGTTCACCGGGCTGCCGCCGGGCGCGAAGCCCCACGAATAGCTGTCGCTGTAATACCAGGCCACGCCGTTTCCGTCGTGCGAGCAATTCCCGCTCTGCCCGCAGTCGTACAGCACGTCCGCCCGCGCGCCCATCGCGAGCACCGACAGCGCCGACGCCCCGGTCGGGCGGCACGCCATCAAGAGCTTTTGCCCGCTGCACTGCTGGAGCAACGTGCTCATCTGCATGCTGCCGTCGTACGGGCCCTGGAAGCACTGCGTCCAGCCGGTGAGAGTCGCGACTGGCACGTTGGTCTGCACGCCGCTCGCCCAATAGAGGCAGTCCTTGTCGTTCGCGCAGCCGGCCGGGCAGCAACTGTCACCGTCGATACAGGCCATGATCTCCGACTGCGCGTTGCCGCAGGCTCCGTTGACGCACGAGGTGCCGGCCGTGCAGCCGTTCGCGTCGTCGCAGGCGAGGCCGTTGTTCGCGGGCTGGCCGCCGAGGCACGTGCCCGCCGAGCACTTCTCACCGCTCGTGCACGTGTTGCCGTCGTCGCAGACGGCGCCGTCGTTGCCCGGGACGACCACGCACGTCTTCTGCGCCTCGTTGCACGTGGCCGTCTTGCACGGGTCGTTCACCTGGATGCCGCACGGGTTCGGCATGCCCGCGCATTGGCCCATCACGCACTGGTCATTCACCGTGCAGAATTGATTGTCGTCGCACGGCGTGCCGTCGTTGGTGGGCATCGCCTGACAGCCCTTCACCGGGTCGCAATAACCGACGCCGCAGACCGAGTTGAGGTACGAGCAGTCCTTCACCTGCGAGGGCTGGCACACGCCCGCGACGCACCCCGCGAGCGTGACGCACGGATCTCCGAGGTTGCAGAAGGAGCCGTCGTTCCCGGGCTTCTGCACGCACGCGTCGATCGTGGTGTCGCAATAACCGATCGTGCACGGGCCGCTCGAAGGGCACGTCTTCAGCGGGCCGCCCACGCACGCGCCCTTCAGGCACGTGTCGTTCTGCGTGCACTGCTTGCCGTCGTCACAGGGCGCGCCGTCCGCCGAGGGGAGCGTGCTGCACGCGCCGTTGATGCACGCGCCCTTGTTGCACGCGTCCCCGAAGCTCGCGCACTCCGCCTCGGTCGTGCACGGGCCCGTCGACGTGGTGCTCGTCGTCATGGTGGTGCCGCCCGTGGAGCCGCCCGTGCTCGTCTGTCCGCCCGTGCTCCCGCCGGAGGAGGAGCCGCCCTCGACAACGATCCTCCCTTGAGCGCACGCGGCGAGCGAGAGGGCCAGAGGGAGGGCCGCGAGGGCCGCGAAGACCGAAGAAGAGGAAGCTCGGTTCATGGCGCGATCAGGACAGAGACTCCCGCGCTCCGCGTCAAGTGTTTTCGCCCCTCCGAGCGAGCTACGAATTGTCATCCTCGTGTCACGTCGCGAACCGCGCGAAACCCCAGGTCCGGCGCGGCGGCCACGGCGAACGAGCGGTTCTTCGGCGAAGGCGCGAGCCCCGGTCGATCGCGCCAGCGCCCGCCGCGGATCACGTGGCCGAGCTTCTCGTGGAGCGACGATGTCCACTCCCACACCGCGCCGGCGCCGAGCTCGGCGGGCCCGATTTCGAGCATGGCCTGGTCCCATTCGGTCTCGGTCGGGAGCCTCTTTCCGGCCCAGCGGGCGTACGCGGCGGCGAGCTCGACTGGCACGTACGTACAGGCATCTTCGCCCGAGACCGCCGCCACGTCCTCGAAATGCGGCGGCAGCGGCGTGCCCGTGACGCCGCAGAAGCGAAGCATCTCGGCGCGCGTGACCGGCCGCGGATCGACGAGCAGGCGGCCTCCGACTGGCACCATCGCCGCGGGGCCGCGCGCGTCCGGCGTCCCGTGGGGCTCGCGCGAGTCGCGATCGATCTCGATGGGGCGCAGCTTCAGGTTGGGCAGATCCCACGGCGCCGCGGGGATCTGCGCCGCGGGCATCGTGTCGATCTCCGCGGGCGGCAACATCCGATACACGTGCTCGCGGATCTCCGGCGCTCCGGCCGGCGGGACGAGGGACGTGACGCTCGTGAAGGCCGCCGCGAGGTGCCGGAACGACGCGAATCGCCGCTCCGGATCGCGCGCGAGGCACCGCCGCACCAGATCCGAGATGGCCGGGTGCACCTCTTTGCGCTGGCGCACGAGCGGCGGAAACTCCAGCCGTGACGCCCGCTCGATGGGGGCGTGTCGCACGGGCTTCGGCAGGTCGCGGGGGGAGGCGCCCGCGAGCATCTCGTAGAGCATCATCCCGAGCGTGAACATGCCGCTCCGCGGGCCCGGCCGGCCTTCGAGCACCAGCTCCGGCGCGGCGTATTCAGCGTCGATCCAGCCAAACACGATGTGCGGGACCGCCTCGTCCGGCGCCGTCCGGAGGAGCCGCGGCCGCGCGCGCACCTGCCCGTCCGGACCGACCAGCACGCGGGTCGTGTCCATCATCAGATCGGCGCCGATGCGATTGGCCTCGATGAAGAGCGGGAGCAGCGCCTGTCCGATCGCGAGCGCCACGTGCACCGGAACGCGGCTGTTCCGCTTCTTCTGATGCGCCAGAAGCAGCCGCGCGAGCGAGGCCCCCGCGAGGTGCTCCTCCACGGTCACGAGCAGAGTCGCCTCCCGCCCGAGCGTATGCAAGAGCGCCGGCGCCGGCCCCCCCGAGAGCCCGAGTCGCGCGCGAGCCTGCCGCAGGAAGCGTTCGCGATTCGATGGATCCTCCACGATCCAGTCTGTCGCATCCCGAAGAACGACGATCCTGGGAGGTGCGGAGTCGTCCCCGGAGGGGCTCCGAGGCCAGAGTCGATACGGCCCCGCCGGTGCCCCCGCGCCCGAAGGAGCCGAAAACGATCCCCCGGAGTCCACCCCGCGATAAACCTTGAGCACACCGGGCCGGAGGGGCCGCCCTTCGGAGAGGACCCCATCCGCCACCGCGCGCTCCACGACCACCGGGCTCACGCCTCCACTCTACCGCAACTCGCGCGCGATTAAGGGCCGTTTAAGCGGCGGCGCGGCGCAAGGACGCTACCGTTCGGGCATGAAGACGCCTCGACTTGCCTCGCTTCGTCCCGTTTTCGAGAGAGCGCTGCCCCTCGCCGCCACGCTGGTCCTCGGCTGTGGAAACGTCGTCTACGAGGGCACGCCGGTGAAGACCCACGAGCCCGCGCCGTTCACCCGGCACTTCGGCGGGACGCTCGATCAGGCCGTCACGGCCGCCGCCTACGACGCGGACGGCAACGTGATCCTGTGCGGCACCTCCACCGGCGACGCGGACCTCGGCGGCGGCCCGAAGCCCGGCGGCAGCGGCACGGATCTCTTCGTCACCAAGCTCGCGCCCGACGGAGCCACGGTGTTCGCGCAGCGCTACGCCGGAGGCACCGTGAGCTGCGGCGGCCTCGTCGTCGACGCGACCGGCGATATCTACCTGACAGGCTCGTACATGGGACAGAACCTCGCGCTCGGCGACGGATTGCCCGGCAACGAGACGATCCCGCACGTCTTCGTGGCGCGCCTCGCCCCGACGGGAAAAGCGCGGTGGGCCGTGCAGGTGGACCCGCTCATGACCCACGCGTACGGCGGGGCCATCGCGCTCCGGCCGGACGGCGAGCTCGTGGTCGCGGGCATCGACGATGAAGGCCTGTTCTTCCTCACGCTCCTGCCGGACGGAAAGGTGGACTCGCGCGTGATCGCCGGCCAGATGATGATGGGCTGGTGGCCCCGCGCCGGCGTGCGCGCGCTCGCGATCGGGCCCGACGGCGACCTGTTCGTGACTGGCAATTACACGTTCAGCGCGTCGCTCGGCAGCATGGAGACGAACGGGGTGTACAGCCAGGGATTCCTCGCGCGCGTGCGCCCCGACGGACAGCCGCTCTGGGCCGAGTCGTTCGGGGAGGAGCACGTGTCCCACTCGAACACGGGCGCTTCGGTCAGCCTGGATCCCGAGGGGAACCTGATCGTGGCCGGCCACCAGCTCACGAAGCCCGGGCAGCCCGGGTCGCCCGTGCAGGAGCAGCCGTTCGTGCAGAAGCGCGACCCGAAGACGGGAGAGGTCCTCTGGCAAACGGTCCTCGGCGACGCGACGGAGGGCGGCCTCGCGGCCATCGACTCGAAGGGTGACATCCTCCACGTCACGTGGCGCAACAACGAGACGGACACGCTCCCGTCCGGCACCTTCGTCGCGAGCCTCCGGGGATCGGACGGAGCGCTCCAGAAGACGGTGTCGGTCCCGGAGGTGCCTTCGGCGCAGGTCTTCGCGATCGGCCCGAACGACGAGGTCCTCGTCGCCGGCACCTTCGTCTCCGCGGTCGAGACGCCGGACGGAACCGTGGAGTCCGAGGGGAGCGACGACGTGATGGTGGTCAATCTGGGAGAGTGGCAGTCTCCCTAGCGGAGCGTGTCAGTGCAGGAGGATGGCGGGCGCCTTCTCTCCGGCGGCCCACGAGACCTCGACGGTGGCGGCCTGTCGCACGAACAGGAACGCGTCGCCCCAGCCGCCGAAATCCCACCCCATCTCGTCCAGATCGGCGAGGAACGCGGCGCCCGGCTTCACCTGGAACGCCAGGGTCACGTAGGCGCCCATCTGACGCTTCGACTCGCTGAAGAAGTCGCCGGGGGTCTTGTTGGGCTCCAGCGTGGCGCGCAGTGGCATCCTGGCCTTGAGCGACGACGTGTCCCCCGCGAGGCCCCAGACGACCCCGTACGACGTGTCCTCGCTCGTCGCGTCGCACCGGAGCCGCACCCACTCGCGCACCACCCGCGCGTAGCACACCCGCGGCGCGCTGAACGACGCCTTCTCGTACGGATTGTCCCGGATCTTGAGCGTCGCCGCCGCGTCGAACTCCGCGTCCGTCGGCTCCGCGGAGGCCTCCGTCGGCCACGTGTATTCCTCCGCCGTGACGGCCGGAGGGCGCGCGTCCGGAGCCCCCGAAGGCGCCGCGGTCCCCGTCGCCGCCGCCGTCCCGGAAGGGGCCTGTGCGAGCGCGATCGCCGCGGCCGAGAGCACGCCCAGCGCCGCCGCGAACGAGGGGATCGAACGTGCCAGTTTGCTGCGAGGGGCCGTGTTCATAGCGTCTCCAGGTAAGCGACGAGGGCGGCCTTCTCCTCCGCGGAGAGCTGGCTCGTGGTGCCCATTCGGTCCTTGTTCTTCTCGATGAGATCCTTCAAGGTCCACACGCTGCCGTCGTGGTAATACGGCGCCGTCCCGTGCACGAAATAGAGCGAGGGGGCCTTGAATTTCTCGTCCTCCTCGTCCTCGAAGCCCGGCGGCGGCGTCTGCCGCTTGAGCGGGAACGCGATGCGACTGCCATACTCCGTCTCCGGGTCGTGGCACGTCTTGCACTTGGTCGCGTCGCTCTCGAAGAGCTCCTTGCCCTTCTTCTCCTGGGCGGTCAGCTCGTGCTTCGCGACCGGCGGCGTCACGAGGCCCTTGCGCAGGTACTCCGCGAGCGCCGCCGCGCGCACACCCAGCATCCAGGAAGACGGCTTCACGTCGTCGCGGCCGTTCCAGCGGTGGAGGTTGAAGCCCTCCGCGAGCCGCGCCGCCAGGTTCTCGCTCTGCGCGTGCCACCCGTACGGCCCCGGAAAGCCGACGCGCCCCGCGAGCATGGGTGTCTGACGGGCATATCCGCGCGCCCCGTTCTTCGTCTTGTCGGCGAGGAACTGGCTGGCCATGAAGCTCGCCGAGTGCTCCCCGTCCACGACGTCGTGCCAGACGTGGCCGTCGTCGCGCCCCTCCGGGTGGCAGCCGGCGCACCCCATGCCGCCGCTCGAATAGCCATCCATCCCGCCGAGGAACAGGCGCCTTCCGCGGGTCATCGCCTCATCCATCGAGTCCGCCGCGACGCGCGCGTACACGGCGCCGACCTCGCCGATCGTCTTCATCTCTTTCTCCGGCGTCACCTCGTTCACGCGGACGGACACGACGTCGTTGGTGGACCGGCAATACACGTACAAAATGCTCTCGTCCGCGCTCATGGCGAGGCCGGTCGGCGCGCCGCCCTCCGTCGGGATGCCGTCGGAGTCCCCGGAGCCGGAGCCGATGATCTTGAGATCGCGGTAGTGTCGCCCGACGTGCACCGACCGGAGCCACCGCTCCGCGGGCGCCGCCGAGCGCTGCGACAGCTCCTCCACCGAGTCGTGCCCCTCCGACGCGACCCACAGCGTGCCTCGCTTGTGCGACGCCACCATCGCGCGCGGCTGAACAGGCCCTTGCCCGCTCATCTCCGGCCCGGTGAAGCGCTTGTTCTCCCAGGCTTCCGGATCCGGATTGCGCTCCAGCGCGGCCCTCTTCCCGTCGGTGAACGCCGGCACCGCGCCGATGATCTTGCCCGGCGTGCGCGGCCCGAGGAGCGGCTGATCATTGGCAGTCTGCAGCACGTCCACCGTCGCCTCCCCGAACCACGACGAGTCCCCGAGCGCCCCGAGCGCGTGCCGCGCAGCGAACAGCCGATTCCCCGCGTCGTCGATCACGAGCGCGTACCCGAGCGATCCCTCCAATTTCTGCCCTTGCGGCGTGCGCGCCGGCGCGGCCGGGAAAGGCACCTTCGTCACCTTGACGGCCGCGGCTCCCACGTCGTCGATGCGCGTCAGATCGCCCGAGGTGAGGTGGCTCACATAGGCCGTCTTGCCGTTCGGGTGAATGACCACGCCGCGCGGCTCCCGCGGGACATCGGCTGTCCAGAGCACCTTGTGAGCGCGCCAGTCGACGCCTGTCACGGTGTGCGTCCACGCCGACGTCACGACGGCCACCTTCTCGTCCTTCGTGATCGCGACGCCCCAGGCGTCCGCCGCGAGCGGCACGCGGCCCTCTTCTTCGAGCTTGCTCTCCGCGGTCTCCTTGAGGACGAGGAGCATCCCCGGATCGCGGATCGTCACGAGCACGAACCCTTCGAGCGCCATCACCTGCGCGGGCCGGCCCGGCAGCGGGATCTCGATCTGCTTCGCCTGCGGGGTCGGCGGGTACGGATCGGCCGTCGGCACCACGCCGGGCGTGATCGCGGGCCGCGGCGGGGTCGTCGGTTTGGGCGGCGCGCCGTAGCTCCCGGCGCCGGACGGTCCGGAGCGTGGCCCCGCCGTGCCGCTCGGCGAACCGCTCGGCGACGCGGATCCGGCCGCGGCGGTGCCGCTCGGGGCTGCGGAGGCGCTCGCGCTCGCGGAGGCGCTGGCCGTCGGCTTCGGCATCGGCGGCTCTTCGCCGAACGGCAGCGGCAGCACGCGCAGCACCTGGTGATCTTCGTCCGCGAGGTAGAGCCGCGCGCCGTCGGCCGAGCGCATCAACGCGCCGCCCGCCCGCTCCGGCGCCGGAAGCGCCTCCTTCGGTTTTTCCGCGGCCGCCGTGGACGTCGCGGTGCCCGCGGTCGCGCTGCTCGACCCCGAGGACGAGGAGCTGCACGCGCTCGCGAGCGCGGCAAAAAGAGAGACCAAGAGCCCCAGTGATCCGAGATTCCCGCGCATGAGCGGCCGATGCTAGGGGAAATGCCCTGCTCCTGGAAGGCCGCCCGACTTCGGCGCCGCCCGAAAGAGAAGGCCGCTGAAAAGGCCGTATCCCGCGCGACGCGAGGCCCTTTTCGATCCGCTATCGGATCGCCGGGCGGCGCGGTATGGTGCGCGCCCCATGACGTTGCTCGTGGCCCCTTCCGTGCGAGCGTTCCTCGATAACGAGGTCGCGCTCCGTGCCCTTCACGGCCCGACGGCGCTGCTCGTGCGCCCGCAGTCGTACACGGTGCCGCAAGCGCCCGGGGCGGTCCTGGTGATCGGCGGCTGGGCTTTCGGAGGCGGCGAACCGGCCATTTTACCGGACGGGATGCACCTCCTCGTGATCACCGACACGGGGCCGGACGGCAAGCAGACGCAGCTCGCGCGCGATCCGTCCGCGGTGCTCGCGGTGCTCGGCCCGTACGTCACGCGCCACGAAGCGCCGTGCCCGCACTTCACGGTCCGCGTCCCGCGCGCGCAGCTCCCCCAGATCCGCGCGCGCATCGCCGCGATGCCCGAGCACGATCCGATCGCGGCGGACCACGCGCCGCCGACGCGCCGCGAGCTCTTCCCGGTCCTGAAGGAGCCGAATTGGCCCCACAAGAGCCTCGTCGTGTGGATGCCGTTCCCCGGCGTGAAGAGGCCCGACGCGCCGATCATCGCCTTCGCCGAGGACACCGCGAACGGCTACGTCTTCCTCACGAAGCAGGACGCGCCGAGCGCGGATCCGAAGCAGCTCCTCTCCGCGGGCATCGCGTCGCTGCGCCGTCGCGAGACCGACTTCGCGATGGTGAACCCGTCGATCGCCGTCTCCGCGGGCCGCGATCTCTCGGCCGAGCGCCTCCTGGACGAGGACTTCTTGAAGGTGCTGCACGACAAGCTCGGCCCCGAGATGTGGGTCGTCGCGCCGCACCGCGTGGCCTTGTATGCGCTGCGCGCGGGCGCCTCTCCGGCGGACGTCACCACGTTCGTCTCGCTGGTGGAGCACGACACGGAGCGCGCGCCGACGCTGGGCCACGCGCTCGTCTCGAAGCTCGCGTTCCGTGTCGTGAACGCGCGCGTCGTCGACGCCGTCACGCTCGACGCGTTGCCGCGCGATCTGCGCCAATCGCTGCCGCCCGCGGGCCTCGTCTCGGCGCGCGCGCCGGGCCCGCCGTCCTCGCTGCCGCCGGGCGTGATCCAGCCCGCGAAGGTCGTCTTGAAGGACGACGCGAAGAAGGAGATCAACGCGGTGATCCTCGTCGCCGGCAGCGGCGCGAAGCGCTTCGCCCGCACGATCTTCACCGCGACGGGCGGCGAGATCGAGGGCCCGCCGAACGACGCGGAGATCGAGCACTACGTCCTCACGATGGGCGACATCCGCGGCTGGAAGATCCAGTTCCTCTTCTACGCGGGCGACGACTCGCAGGGCGGCCTCGAGGTGCTCGCGGAGTACGCCCGTCACGCCGCGGCGGTGGTCCTCGTGCAGGAGGGCGCGCACATGCACATCGAGCCGGGCCTCTTGGCCTTGGCGCACGCTCCGCGCAAGCCGGACGCGGTCGTCGCCTTCATCGGCCCGGCCTTCGCGTCCGTCGGTTGGGCCCAAGCCTCCGGCGCCGCCGCCCACATCGTGGAGCCGCTCGACGACCGCACCACGATGGACACGCTGAAGAAGATCGCGAAGAACGTCCTCGGGATGCTCCGATCCGTCTAGCAAACAAGCATTTGTGGATGCCCAGGCCGCCACTGGGAGGACTCCGTCCTCGACGTTGCCCACCCCCGGTCGGTGCTCGGCGCTTCGCGCCTGCGCGCCGCCCGCCCCTCCCAAAGCGCCTGCTTCGCAGTCGCAGGGAGGGGGCTGTTCAGATTGCCATTCTCCGCAGAGTGCCAGTTAGAGGCCGCCACTGGGAGGACGGAGTCCGGTCCGCGGAGGCGGAGCTCCGTTGCGGAGCGGAGTCCGGAGCGGATCGGACGCAGTCCTCGACGTTGCCCAGATGGCCAGTGTCAACCGCTTGACGCTTCGTCATCGGGATGCCGCTCCATCGGCGATCCGAGGATGAACGGGGTCGGGGGCTTATCCTTGGCACCGTTCTGGCAACTGCACGGCGCATGTTCCGTTCGCTCCAGATCGCGGCCACCGGAATGGCGGCGCAAGAGACGCAACTGGATACCATCGCCAATAACCTCGCCAACGCGAACACCGCTGGCTACAAGCGCCAGGACGCGAACTTCGAAGAGCTGATGTACCAGACGGTGAAGGCCCCCGTCGGCGCCGGCTCCGCGCCCAGCGGCGTTCAGCTCGGGTCGGGCACGCACGTCGTCGCGACGCCGCACAGCTTCGCGCAAGGCTCGATCGAGCAGACAGGCAACCAGCTCGACGTCGCGATCGAAGGCAACGGCTTCATCCCGGTGCAGCGCCCCAACGGGCAGATGGCCTACACGCGAACAGGCTCCCTCAAGACGGACGCCACCGGCAAGCTCGTCACCACGGGCGGACTCCCCATCGAGCCGCCGATCAGCATCCCCTCGGACGCCACCTCCGTCGTCATCGGCGCGGACGGCATCGTCTCCGCGACACGCCAAGGCCAGCAGGCGCCGACGCAGCTCGGCCAGATCCAGCTCGTCACGTTCACGAACCAGGAAGGCCTCTCGTCGCTCGGTCACAACCTCTTCGAGGCCACCGCCTCGAGCGGCGACCCCACGAGCGGCGTCCCGGGAACCGAGGGCCGCGGCACCATCCTGCAAGGCGCGGTCGAGTCGTCGAACGTGCAGGTCGTCACCGAGATGATCGGCCTCATCCGAGCGCAGCGCGCCTACGACATCAACTCGAAGGTGATCTCCGCGGTGGACGAGATGATCCGCAACGCCACCCAGCAGAGGTAGCTCATGTCGCATCGCCTGATCCTGTCGACCTTCTTCGCCGTCGCGCTCGAGATCGCGTCGAGCCCGGCCCGCGGCGCCGCCCCGGTGAAAGAGGTCCAGGTCGTGGGCCCGCGCGTCCACCTCGCCGACGTCGTCCCCACGGTTCCGGCCGCCGTCGCGAGCGCCGATCTCGGCCCCGCCCCCGCGCCGGGCGGATCGCGCTTCGTCACGCAGGACGAGCTGCGCTCCGCCGCGGCCGGCGCCGGCGCGAAGGTGATCGCGTCGCTGCCCGCGACCGTGAAGGTCACGCGCAAGATGAAGAAGCTCACCGCGGCCGAGGTCGACAAGGAGACGCGCAAGGCGATCCTCGCCGTCGGCCTGCGCCGCGGCGTCACGATCGCGGCCGTTCGCGCGCCGAAGCTCTCCGAGGTGGCCGACGGTTGGACCGCGGTCACCGCCTCGATGCCGAAGCCCCCGCGCAAGACGGGCCGCGTCCCCACCACGTGCGCGCTCACGTTCAGCCGCGGGACCGAGGTGCTGGCGAGGCTCGCGATCCCGGTCGATCTCGATCTGGCCGCGGAGGCCGCGATCCCCGACACCGCGAAGGGCGCGGCCGTCGTCGTGACCGTGAAGTCGGGCCTCGTCGAGATCAGCGCCGCCGCCCTCGCCGCGATCGACGCCGACGTGGGCGAGGAGATCCTCGTGAACCTGCGCCCGTCCGGCAAGCAGCTCCGCGCGATCCTGATCGCCCCTGGAAAAGCCGAGGTGAGCACCGCGTCCTCCGCGCCGTCCGCGCCTCCGCCCGCTGCGAGCGCGCCCGTCGCGAGCGCGCCCGCCGCGAGCGCGCCCGCGCCTTCGGTGCCGCCGCCTGCGCCGCCCGCGCCGGTCGTCACGATCCCGCCGCCTTCGCCGTCCACGCCGCCGCCCTCCGCGTCGTCGTCTCCACCCCGAGGCGCGCCGTGAAGACCGTCTTCGCCTCCCTCGCGGCCGCGTCGATCCTCGCGACGATCGCCCTTGTTTCGAAGCCTGCGCACGCACAGCAGTGGGTCCTCGCGGGCACCGCGGACGCCGCCTCCGGCGTCGAGGCCGGCACGTACCTCCGCGGCATGGGCATGCGCCGCCTGCGCACCACGCTGCGCTTCGGCATCGACGCCTCGGTCGACGAGCAGCCCCAGAACATCTTCGCGGCCGCGCTCCTCATCGAGATCGAGCCGCACGCCGCGGTCGGCGCGGACATCCGGCTCCTCCGCAACGTGTGGAAGGGCCTCTCGGTGGAGATCGGCGCGACTGGCTATCTCGCGCCGTACTCGCTCCTCGGCGCGACGGTCGGCGCGACGTACCACGTGCCCTTGATGAAGAACGTGTGGTTCACGGTGGGCCCTTCGCTGAACGGCTATTTCATCGGCAGCGACCTGCCCGCGGGCACGATCCTCTGGCAGGGCCTCATGCGCGGAGGTCTCCGTGTCGGCTTCTGAAAACAGGCACCTTCGGCGCGTCGCGATCGCCGCGCTCCTCTCGTTTTCGGGCGTGACGTTGATCGCCGCGGGCCTCCTTTCCAGCCCCGGATGCACGATCCTCACGGACGCCTCGTGCCTCCGCAACTCCGACTGCGGCGCGGGCGACGTGTGCGTGCAGAACGCCTGTGTGACCGCCCCGGACGCGGGCGACGACGCGGACGCAGGCGACGACGCGGACGCGAGCGACGACGCCTCGGACGACGCGGACGCGAGCGACGCCACCGACGGCGACACCGACGCGGGCGGCGGCGGCGCCGGCGGCACCACGAGCACCGGCGGCGGCGGTACGGGCGGCAGCACGACGACCACCACCACGACGACGAGCACGACCACCACGAGCTCCGGCGCCGGCGGCACCGGCGCGACCGGCGCGGGCGCCTCCGGCGGCGGCTTCGGCGCGAGCGGCGGCTCCTTCCCGTGACGCGATTTCCCGCGGCGCGACAGTGCCAGTCAGCGGCTTGACGCTGCGCCAGCCCACTGCCGATCTCTCCAACACCCCACCTCCGCATCACCCCCAAAAAAAGAACAAACGGACCATGGCAAGGATCTCGCAATTGCCAAGATCATGGTCCCCCGGTCCCGTGAAGCGCTCCTCCTCGCCGCTCTGATGGCGCTCGGCGCCTCCGCCTGCGGACCGCCGCACATCGCCCCGTTCACGCCGCGCGAGCGCAACTTCGTGGCCGGCCGCTACGCCGAGGACGAGCCCTCCGCGCGCCCCGCGACTGGCTCTCTCTTCAGCGACGCCAAACAAGGCTTCTTCCAGGATCCGCTCGCGGGCCAGGTCGGCGACATCCTCTCGATCAAGATCGACGAATCGGCCGACGCGCAGGGCGACTCCACCACGAGCCTCAGCCGCAAGAGCGAGATGACCGCGGGCGTCGACACCTTCTTCGGCATCGTCACCGCCCTCAAGAACGCGGGCATCGACCCCTCGAAGATCGCCTCGCTCTCGTCCGCGTCCACGTTCGACGGCTCCGGCGCCACCGCCCGCAAAGGCACCCTCACCGGCGACCTCACCGTGCGCGTGAAGAAGGCCATGCCGAACGGCGATCTCTTCGTCGAGGGCACCAAGGTCGTCCTGATCAACAACGAGGAGTACCACCTCTACATCTCGGGCCTCGTGCGCCGCGTCGACATCGCGAAGGACAACACCGTCCTGTCGTCGCGCGTGGCCGACGCCCAGATCGAATTCACCGGCCGCGGCGACATCGCCGATCAGAACCGGAAAGGCTGGCTCCTGCGCCTGATCGACTTCGTGAACCCGTTCTGACACTGGCCCTCCCGACGCCGAACGATTGACACTCTCCCCGGAGCGACATCGATGCTGTCCCGCGCACAACTCCGCATCTGCCTGGCCGCCCTGGTCCTCGGGGCCGCGCTCCTCTCGCGCGCGGCGAACGCGGATCACCTGCGGGATCTGGCGCAGGTCGCGGGCGTCCGCGACAACCAGCTCGTCGGCTACGGGATCGTCACCGGCCTCGCGGGCACGGGCGACGACGTCACCGCTCCGTTCGCGCAGCAGTCGGTGCTGAACCTCCTCAAGAACCTGGGGACGACCGTCGACACGAAGCAAATCCAGCTCAAGAACGTGGCCGCCGTCGTCGTCACCGCCACCATCCCGGCCTTCGCGAAGAGCGGCACCAAGCTCGACGTCCAGGTCAGCTCGATCGGAAACGCGAAGTCGATCTCGAGCGGCGTCCTCATCCAGACGAAGCTCCTCGGCGCCGATCAGAAGACGTACGCCGTCGCGCAGGGCAGCGTGCTCACGGGCGGCGTCAGCGCCTCGGGATCGAGCGGCTCCTCCGTGAAGACCGGCTCCACCACCGCGGGCCGCATCCCGGAGGGCGCGCTCGTCGAGAAAGAGATCCCGACGACCTTCGTGACCGACAACCAGATCAAGCTCACCCTCCGAACCCCGAGCTTCACGGTCGCCTCGCGCATGACGACCGCGATCGACAAGCAGCTCGGCGAGGGCACCGCGAGCGCCCCGGACGGCGGCTCCGTGGTGGTGAAGGTCCCCGACAAATACAAGACGAAGCCCGTCGAACTGCTGGCGCTGCTCGAGGACGTGGAGGTCACGCCCGTCCGCAAGGCGAAGGTCGTCGTGAGCGAGCGCACGCAGACGATCGTGGCCGGCGGCGACGTGCGCATCTCCCCCGCGGTCGTCGTGCACGGCGGGCTCACGATCGTCGTGAAGGAGCAGGCGGCGGTGTCTCAACCCGCGGCACCCCTCACGACCGGCAAGACGGCCGTCGTTCAACAAAGCGACGTCACCACCAAGGAGAAGGGCCCCGAGAACTCGGTGAAGCTCATGCCGGGCGCGGCCACCTTGGCGGACGTCGCCTCGGCCCTCGGTACCCTCGGACTCACGCCGCGCGAGCTCGCGAGCGTGCTGGAAGCGCTTCGAACCGCGGGCGCGCTCGAAGCGGAGGTCGTTGTCGAATGAGCATTTCCCCTGTTTCTCCGGTGGATCTGCGATCGGCGTCGCGCGCCGCGAAGGCGAGCACGAAGGACGCCGCCCTCGAACGGGCCGCCTCCGAGATGGAGAGCGTGTTCGTCCGTCACCTCCTCGAAGCCGCAAAAATCGGCGGAGAAAACAACGAATCCGGCTACGGCTCCATGGCCGTCGACGCCCTCGCGAGCGGCATCCAGCAGGGTGGCGGTCTCGGCCTCACGCGCAGTATCATGGATGCGCTCAACCCTCACCGGACTCCCCCTCCGGCGATGAAAACGAACCCTGCCGCTCCGCCTGCCTCGGTGTCTCAAGCCGCGGCTGGCACGAAAGCTGAATGAGCTCCAGCCATTCCATCCTTCCGGGAACCCTCCCTGGATGCAGAAGCTCGAGCGGTGCCCTTCCTTCAGCGCACCGGCGCTTGATCCGCCGGCCTCCCGCTAAAGGTCCTCGGGCGTGGTTCGTTCCTTTGAGCAGTCCGGTCTCACTGCAAGAGGAACACCATGAGCTTTCGAATCGACGCCTACAGCCGTGTGGCACCTGGTCAGGTGCGCAACGACGCTCTCTCCGGCGCAGGGCAAGTCAAGCGTTCGGGAGTGGGGGAAGCCGCAGCCGGGGCGCACTCCAGCGTGGACCGCGTCAGCGTCTCGCAGGAAGCGCGTCGCCTCGCAGAACAACAATCGACCAAGTCGGCGGAGCAGATCGAACAGCTCCGTAAGTCCATCTCCGAGGGCTCCTACAAGGTCGATGCGGGAGCCATCGCCGCAAGGATTGTCAATGGCGACTGAACGTTCTCTTGCAAAGGCGCCCTCCCCGCAAGTTGCCCCTTCCCATCCCGTGATGGCGGACTTGATTCGCCTCCGGGACCTCATCGAACAAGAACGCCAGGTCATCCGGACCCGCGACAGCGCGGCGATCCTGGCGATGGCCGAGCAAAAAGAGGCCGTGCTCGCGTCCTTGAAGAAGCACGCGGAGGACGGCCAATCCCAGGCCGTGCGAGAGGGACTGAAGGATCTGGCGCCCGCGCTCCGCCAGAACCTCGTGCTGCTCGCCCACGCGCGGGACTGCCTGCGCGACGCCATCGAGACCTTGCGAGGAGAGGTGATGTCGCCCCTCTCGGCGAACAAGCCGGCCTCTCCCCTTCGGCCCGGAATGCGCATCTCGGTCGTGGGGTAAGACCATGGGCCTCACCTCCATCCTCGGCGTCTCGCAGACGGCGATGCTCGCGCAGGCGCAGGGCATCGACATCGCGGGGCAGAACGTCTCCAACGCGTCGACGCCCGGCTACGTCAAGCGCAGCCTCGTCTTGCAGACGAGGAGCGATCCGGGCGCACCTCAAGGTGGAGTGTTCGCCGGTGGAGTGACGAGGAGCTGGGACTCCTTCGCGCACCAACGAATGGTCACGGAGAACGGGCGTCACGGCGCCGCGAACGCACGATCGGACGCGCTCGCGAGCGTCGAGTCTCTCATCGCCCCGGGGACGGGCATGGCCATCTCGGATCGCGCGAACGCCTTCTTCACCGCGTGGAGCGCCCTCGCGACGAACCCCAGCGACGCCACGTCGCGCGCGAACGTCCTCGCGAAGGCGCAGGACCTCGCGCAGTCGATCTCGAGCACCGCCGCGGGCCTCTCGCAGCAGCGCTCGGATCTGCTGCAAGAGGCGCAGGGCGTGGCCGGAGAGCTGAACGAGCGCCTCACCAAGATCGCCGCGTTGAACGAGAAGATCGCGAACGCGCAGGCCCTCGGCGACACCGCGCCGGACCTCCGCGATCAGCGCTCGCAGCTCGTCAAAGAGGTCGGCGAGCGCATGGATGTGAAGTCGATCGAGGACGCCACCGGGAAGGTCACGCTGCTCTCCTCGGGCTCGGTGCTCGTCGACGGAAAGGCCGCGTCCAAGGTGGATGTCGGCCTCTCGCAGGATGGCAATCTGGCCATCTCGCTCAAGCGCCCGAGCGGTCAGACCGTCGACGTCACGAACGCCCTCACGTCCGGCACGCTGGGCGGCCTCCGCGAAGCGCGGGACAGCGATATCCCGGCGCTCCAGAAGAAGCTGGACCAGACGGCGTACGATCTGGCCAATGCGGTGAACACGGTGCATTCCGGCGCGTACGGCCTCGACGGGCAGACGGGGCGCCCGCTGTTCAAGCCGCCCGCGCAGGTGGCCGGCGCCGCGTACACGATGGCGGTGGACGCATCGGTCGCGGGCAAGCCGAGCGCGCTCGCGGCGTCGAGCACGGCCGGCGGCGTGCCGGGCGGAGCCGACGCGGCCCTCGCGCTGTCGCAGCTCGCGTCGCAGCCTCTGGCCGGGACGGGGCAGCCGCCGGCCGAGTCGTTCGTGAACATCGCGGCGGACGTGGGCACTCGGAAGAGCGCCGCCGACGCCGAGGTGGCGTTCCGCGAGACCACGCTGGGTCAAGCGGACAACCTTCTCCAGAGCTCGGCGGGCGTCTCCGTCGACGAGGAGATGATGAATCTGACGCGGTATCAGCGAGCATTCGAGGCCTCCATGCGCGTGGTGAAGACCGTCGACGAGCTCTTGAGCAACGTCATCAAGGACCTTTGAGGACCTTTGAAGAAGGAGATTTAGACTCAATCTCTTCGAAAGGAGCGATCGATCATGCGTGTCTCTGACAACATGCGCTTCTCGGCGGCTGTTGCGAACCAGCAGCGGGTGAGCGAGCACCTCTATGCCGTCACGAAGAAGGCCTCCACGGGCCAGGCGGTCGACGCGCCGTCCGACGATCCGGTCGCCTACGCGGCCGTCGGATCGCGCGACGCCGCGATCGCTCGCATGCAGATGCACCTCACCGCGGCGCAGCAGGCCCGCAGTGACGCCGATCTGGCCGAGACCACGCTCGCCTCGGCGACGAGCATCTTGACCCGAGCGAAGGAGATCGGCGTCGACATGGCGAACGGCGACAAGAGCGCCGCCGACCGCGCGGGCGCCGCCAAGGAAGTGACAGCGCTCAAGGCGGCGCTCCAGGGCCTCGCGAATACGCGGGGTGCGCGGGGCTATCTCTTCGGCGGCACGAAGACGGACACTGCGCCTTTCGACGCGAACGGTGCGTTCTCCGGCAACGACGGGGTGGTGCCGGTGGAGATCGCCGACGGCGTGACGGTCGCCTCGAACAGCTCGGGCGCGCGCGCTTTCACGGCGGCGGGCGGCCGCGACCTCTTCGCGGACCTCACGAGCCTCGCGAACGCGCTCAACGCGAACGACCCTGCGGCCGTGCAGAATCTGCTGGAGCCGCTCGAAGCGGGCGGGCGCCAGATCGTTGACGCGCGGGCCGACGCTGGGATGACGGTGGAGCGATTGAGCAGCGCCTCCGACATCGCCGACGCGAACCTCGTCTCGTTGAAGGCGGCCCGTTCCCGCCGCGCGGACGCGGATCTCGCGGGCGTATTCTCGGAGCTCACCCAGACCAAGGCTGCCTACGACCAATCGCTGGCGGTCACCAAGCAGATCCTCTCTCTCTCCTCCATGGTCGGGAATTCCTGACCCGATCCCTTCTCATTGGCGCGTGCGTTGCAATCGCTCCACGGCGAGGTGGAGCCGGATGCTGGTCGTTCGTCGCCGTGTTGGGGAACGTATCGTGGTCGGGAACGGGATCGAGATCGTGATCACCGAGATCGGGGCTCGTTCCGTCCGTCTTGGCGTCAACGCGCCGCGGGGTGTGCTCGTCTTGCGAGGCGAGGTGCACGACGCTGTCGCGAAGGCCAACGCGGTGGCCGCGGATGCCTTCGCGGAGGGCGACAGCGTGGCGGTGGAGAATGACCCCGGCTCGGAAGGAGCCATGCTCAAGGAGATCCGATGATTCGCTCGTTCAAGACTCGCTTCGGCGCAATGGACATCGACGACGCGAAGGCCATCCATTTCCCCACGGGGATGATCGGCTTTCCGAATGAGACTTTGTTCGTGCTGCTCGAGGGTAAACCTGGGCGCGCCGTCTCGTACCTCCAGTCTCTCCGCACGCCTGGCCTGGCGTTCCCGGTGATTGACGGAGGCACGCTCGGCGACGACTACCCGCAGCCGACCCCCACGGAGCTCGCGAACGGCGCGGGCATCGAGACGAACGAGCCGGCCGTGCTCGTGGTCGTCGCCGCCGGCGGAAACCCGCCCGCGCTCTTCGCGAACCTCCTCGCGCCGATCATCGTGGACGCGAACGAGCGCCGCGCCGCGCAGGTGGTGCTGGATCCGGTGCGCTACAGCGCGTCGTGCCGCGTGAACCCGGCCCCGCGCCCCGCGCCGATGAACGACACCATGGTGACGAACGAGGAGATGGCGTCGCGTCAGCAGACTGCCAATCTCGGCACCGACGCGGCCTGACCGCGACACCCCATCTGCGGGTCAACGGACCACGGTCCGGAACCTGCAACTCTCCCGAACATGTCAAGTACGGTCTCCGCGATCGGCCCCCGCGTCCCGGTCGCCCCGGCGCGCGCCGAGGCCGCCGAGAAGACCCGCGAGGTGGCCGCGAAGAAGACGGTCACCTCGCCCGCCGAGGTGCGCGCCGCGCTGGCGAAGGCGCACCAGGAGCTGACCGGCGAGCCCGCGTCCACACAGATGCTCGACATCCTGACTGCCCACGTCTCGCTGGAGACCGCGGGCGGAACGCGGATGTTCAACTACAACTTCGGCGGCATCAAGGGCCACAGCCCCGCGGGCGACACGGCCCGTTACATGACCCACGAGGTCAAGAAGGACGGCGAGCGCGTCGCGATGTCGCAGCCGTTCCGCGCCTACAACACCCTGGAAGAGGGCGCGACCGACTACCTCAACGTGATGCGGAGTCGCTTCCCCGAGGCCGTCGAACAGGCGAAGACGGGCGACCCGGCGGCCTTCGCGGGGGCCTTGAAGCGCCGCGGCTATTACACCGCTTCGGAGGAGAGCTACACGTCGGCGATCAAGCGCCTCTCCGGCGACTCCACGTCGACGGGCCACGTCCGCGGCGTGACGTCGGCGAACAGGGAGTCTGCGGCGAACGCGGCGATCCACGGCCATTACCGAGCGATCGCCGCCGCCACGAGCGCTCCGGCGTACGACGCGGCGAGCGACCCGCTGCTCACGACGACGACCCTCACGCGCGTGATGGACGCCGTCGCCCAGGCCACGATGCGCATCGCCGCGCCGGAAGATCCGGAGCGAACGTAACATGATGCTTGTACTGGAACGCAAAGGGATCGAAGCTGAGGGATCATGAACAGCTTTGCCCGCTGTGAGCGCAACGTGCTCCCCCTCCATGTGGTGGAGCTGGCTCGTCAGATGCCGAAGGGTGCGTTCGCGGCCACGTTCGAGGGCCAGCCGCTGTTGCTGGTGCGCGTGAAGCCGACGGCGACGGAGCTCCTGGCGGGCCTCGCGGAGGCGGGCACGGCGTCGAGCGACCGCCTGATGCCGACGATCGGCCTGGAGACGGAGATCGCGGAGCGCCCGTCCTCGCCGCCGAGCTTCCGGCTATCCCCGGTGCCGCCGTCGCGCCCGCCGCACACGCCGGCGCGGCTGCAGGCGGTGCTCGCGCGCGGGCTCCATCATGTGGTCGCGGTGGTGAAGCGCGCGGGCATGGGCCGCCCGTACGAGGAGCGCGTGACGGTGGGCCGCACGCGCCACAGCGACATCGTGCTGCGCGACCCGAACGTCTCCAAGTTCCACGCGTGGTTCGAGTGCGACGAGCGCGATCGCTATTTCGTATTCGACGCGAACAGCCGAAACGGCACGCTGGTGGAGGGAGAGCGCGTGACGCCGCAGACTCCGGTGGAGTTGCCGTTCGGCGCAGAGGTGCAGTTCGGCTCGATCACCGCCGTGCTGACGACGCCGGAGGTTTTGTGGGAGGCGTTCGAGGCGTACCGGCCGGTGCGGATCGCTCGATAGGCGAGCAGGCGATAGGCGATGCGGCGATAGGCGATCAGGCAGCGCGGGAGTCGAAGCGGCGGCGGACCTCTTGTTCGGCCCAGAGCCAATCCTCGACGGGGTTCGTGCGCCCGAATCCGATGTTCTCGGCGCGGGAGTAGGCGAGCTGCGCGACCATCCGTCGCATTTCTTCGGGCGAGGGCGCCTGTCTCTGACTGGCAGTCTCGGGGACGGTGATTTTGGGGGTGGGCGAGGGGGCAGCGGTCTTCGCGAGGGCCGGCTTCGGGGTGGCGGGGCGGGGGAGGGCGGGTGTCTCGAACACGAACGGCTTCGCGGGGGCCGGCTCGCGGAGAATGGCTGTCACCCAGGAGCCATCCGTCGCCGGGGCCGGAGCGGCCGCGATCTGCGAGGACGAGGACTTCGAGCGGGACGCCTTGGAACGCTTCGAGCTGGACACGGGGAGACTCCTTGTTTCCTGGACAAAGGGGCCGTCGATCGGCCGTCCCGCGACCCTTAGGACGCGCCGCGTCACAGGGCCAACTTTTCGACGACGCGCGGAGCCCACGGCCCGTGGGCGGTTGTCGTCCGGCCTCGCGTGCGCTCGCAAGCCAGGCGGCCGCTCTGTACGAGGCCCTCTGCACGTAATGCCACGCACGCATGCCCTCCGCCGCTCGGCGTGAGCTGCACGCGGAGGCAGTCGGCCTTGAAGCCGAGCGTCGCGCGCTGCTCGAAAACGCTCCCCAACCAGCGAGCGGGAAACACTATTTCGAATTCGTTCGAGCCTTTCTCTTATTGCCAGTCTCTTTTCTTCCGGCGAGAAGGCTCCATGGCCTCTCAGCGGACTGCCTGGCACTTTTGCTTTGGCAAGTTAATGCGTCCGAGGCTCCTGCCGCGCCCGAACCTGCGCAGTGGAGCTCGCAAGGACCGGCCGCAGGTTCTTGCGACCGCTCGCAAGGTCCCCGCGGGGGGTTTGCGGCACCTCGCAAGGGCTTCCGGCCGGGAGCAGTCTCCTTGAGTCGACCCCTCAGCTCTTGAGGTCCCCGGCCTTTTCGACCTTGAAGGCCTCGTCGAACCACCGAGTGAGCACCGTCATGTCGGTCGTCGCCTCGATGCGGGCTCGCTGGCGCGCGGACACCGTGAGGCCGCGGTTCTCCAAGGCGCGAAGGACCGTACGTTGCATTTGCTTGATCTGCTCGATACGGCCCTCTTCGCGCCCCTCTTCGCGCCCTTGCGCGTGCCCCCGGGCGTTGCTCTCTTGGAGCGCGGCGTCGATCGCAGGCGGCCGCTTCACGAGCAGCGCGCGCGCGATCTCGTCCTCCGCCAAGAGCGAGCTCACCAGCGCCTCCGCCCGGATCGGTCGGACGAAACATCGGTCCTCGATCACCGCGTCCGGCCCGAACGGCTCCCAGCGGCCGTGCTCCCGCGACCACTCCGAGAGCTGCCTGTCGCGCACCACCACGCAAAAGACCCTGCGAACCCCGCGGGCGATGAGCTCCCTCGCCTTCTTCGTCGGGACGGTCTGCGCCTGTTTGTCGATGACCTCGAAGGCGATCTCTTCGAGCTTTCGGCCGGTCGTGCGCTTGGTCTTGCGGTCCACGATGGGCTCGTAGACGCTGACGTCGGGCGCGAAATCGGAGGCTTCGTCCGCCCGCGTGAGCATGTCGACGGCGATCTCGTAGGGGCTCTTGACGTGGGCGCCGACCACGCGGTCGATCTGGCTGTGCTGGTGGGCGTGCGGCTGATCCGCAGGCGCCGCGAACACCTCGACACCGCCGATATACTCCAAGCGCGTCTCCGGGGGCGCGAGCCGATCGTCGGGCGCAGGCAGAGCGTCGCGGCCGGGGAATCGAGCGGCGTCCCCACCACCCGCGGGAGGACAATGCATGGCGTGCGAAGAACGGCGCGTCATGCGCGCGAGCCTATCACGAGTCCGCCGCGCCGGCCGGAGCAAGTCACGCTCTCTCCGCGGCTCACGCCGATCAGCGTCGAAATACCGCCTCGTGCCCTGTCGCGATCACCCGCGTGAGCACGCTCTCCGTCATCCCCGGTACGTCGCAGATTCGCCGCAGCTCCTCGCGAGCCGTGGTGTCCGATAGCAGCGTGTTGTCCGCGCAAACACACACTCTCACCCCGCGCTCCACCCACTTCACGATCGGATGATCGGCCACCTTCGCGATCACCCCCGTGTGCACGTTGCTCGTCGGACAGGCTTCGATCACGATGCCTCTCTCGCTCACGAGGTCCACCACGCTCGGATCCTCCAACAACGTGGTGCCGTGTCCGATCCGCTGCGCGCCCAGCTCCTCCACCGCGATCCGGATCTCCCACGGAGGCCGACCCTCGCCCGCGTGCACCGTGCGCCCCAGGCCGAGATCCGCCGCCCGCCGGAAGGGACGTGCGTAGTCGCGGATCGTCTCCGGCCGGTCGCGCGGAGGCGCCGCCGCGAGGTCGATCCCGACGACTCCCACCCTCGATGCAGCGATATCCACGAGCCTCTCCAGCACCGAAGGCGGCTCTCCGTACAGCCCACACAGGACGATGCCCGCGCGGCCGTTCGCCCCGGACACGGCCGCATCGACGATCGCTTCCATCGGCGCCCCGCCGTGGAGCTGCGGCGCGAAGCGGATCTCCAGCGTCGTCACGCCCTCCGCCGCGGCGTCCTCGCACATCTCGGCGGCCACCCGCGCGACCTCCGCCGGGGCCTGCAACAAGGACAGCGTGAACGCGAACCGCGCGAGCGCCTCGTCGAGGCCCATGCCCGCCGAGAACGTGAGATCCGCAGGCACGGCCTTCCCCTCACGTCGGGCCAGCTCGGCGATCGTCGACGGGCGAAGCGAGCCGTCCAGGTGGCGGTGCAGATCCGCGAGAGGCGTGGAGGCCACGAGCGCAGCGTGGGTCATGCGGCCGTGGTAGCAGCGCCGGAGGACGGCGAAAAGGCCGGCGCCGGGCGCGCGGGGCCGAGAAAACGCTACTTCACTTGCCAGGCCGGCCCCGGGGACCAGATCATCGCCCACCCATGTCCACCTCGATCGCGGCGGTCTGCGGCGTGCGCTTGCGCGAATACGCTCTTCGTTCCGGCATCGATCCAGCCCTCGTGCCGCCCCTCGCCGTGCCATCCGCGGACCTCTTGGAGGCGCGCGTCCCCCTCGAAGACGTGAACCGATTGTGGGAAGCCGTGATGCGCGCGTGCCAGGATCCGGCGTTTCCCGTGCGCGCAGGGGCCTCGTCCACGGCCCACGACTACGACGCGGTCGGGTTCGCCTGCATGACGCAGCCCACGCTCGGGGAGGCGATTCACCAGGTCGTGCGGTACGCCCGCGTGTGGACCGATCAAAGCGAATGGGCGGTGGAGCGGGACGAGCGCACCGTCCGGATGATCTTCACCTGCCCCGATCCGATGCGGCTCGCGATCCGCGTCACCACCGAGAACATCCTCGCCGAGATGATGAACGCCGGCCGCAAGCTCACCGGCGTTGAATACGCGGCCGCCGCCGTGCGCTTCCGGCACCCGGCCCCGCGCGACACCAGCTTTCATGAGGCCTTCTTCGGCTGTCCCGTCGAGTGGTCGGCCCCGCGGAACGAGCTGGCCCTCACGGCGGAGCTCGCGCGTTTGCCGCTCCCCAAAGCGGATCCGGCGCTCGCGGCCTTCTTCGATCGGCACGTCCAGCGGCTCCTCTCGCGGGAGCCCGACGACGTCGAGCTCGTGTCCGGGCGCGTCCGCGCGCTCGTGGTCGAGGAGATTCGCCGCGGCACTCCGACGCTGCAGACCGCGGCCGCGCACCTCGCGATGAGCCCGCGCACCCTGAAGCGGCGGCTCCAGGAAGAGAACACCACGTTTCAGGACATCGTCGACGCCGTCCGCTGCGATCTCGCAAAGCGGTACCTCGGCGAGCCGCGCATGCCCCTCGGGGAGGTGTCGTTCCTCCTCGGGTTCTCGGAGCCGAGCGCGTTCCATCGCGCGTTCAAGCGCTGGACAGGGCAGACGCCGCTCGCGTTTCGCACCGCCGCCGCGTGACCGTGCGGGCCTCACGACCCCCGCGCCCTGTGACCCGTCCGGTCAATCGATTGGCCCGCGCGGCCAGTGCGAGGCTCCCCACCCGAACCTAGTGTCTCGGGACGCAAGACGCGCCCGGAACAGCGCGCCTTCGATGAGCGGAGCTACGACCCCATGACACGATCGAACAACCACGTTGTCTTTGCCGCGTTCGCTATGGCTTCTCTTGGCCTCGCCGCGTGCAGCCCGTCCGAATCCTCCACCGGCGACACCAGCACCACCTCGGACCCCGGCGCAAAGGCCGCGGACGTCACCTTCGAAGCCGGGCCGTTCACCGTCGACTCGGGAGCGGACGAGACGTGGTGCACCTATGTTCGCGCCGACACCGACTCCGAAGAAGATATCACCGCCTTCCTCACCGAGCAGTCGAAGGGCGGACACCACCTCATCGTGTACACCATCGATCACGCGGTGGATCTGGCCCCGCACAAGTGCTCGCAGGGCGGACAGCCGAGCTGGACTCAGGTGCTCGCGACGCAGATCGAGAAAGAGGACATCGCCTTCCCCGAGGGCGTCGGCTTCCATGTGAAGGCGCACCAGCAGTACGTGATGGAGACGCACTTCATCAACACCACGGCGGCGCCGCTCGACGTCACGTCGAAATTCGGGCTCGTCTACGGCAAATCCGGCGCCGTGAAGGAGCGCGCGGCGACGTACTTCTTCGGCACGATGAACATCGACATCGGGCCGAACGAGACGGTCTCGAAGACGGCGGAGTGCCACCCTCCGACGCCGATGAACGTGCACACGATGTTCGGGCACCAGCACCGCATGGGCAAGACGCTGGAGGTGTTCCGCGGCGCCGACGCGAAGGCGAGTCAGATCTACCAGTCGCACGACTGGGAGTACCCCGGCACCACCGACTTCGGAGAGACCTTGTCGCTCACGACGGACGACGTGCTCCGCGTGCAGTGCGACTGGGAGAACACGAGCCCGAACCGCCTCCGGTACCCGCACGAGATGTGTTACGCGATCGGGTATTTCTGGCCGGCGGATCACGGTGTGTTCTGCGCGACGGGCGGCGCGGACGACGCCACGTGCAAGTGCCAGGAGCAGGGCGCGCTCGACACGGGGCCCGGCGGCTCCGCGGTGAAGATCACGCTCACGCGAAAGGCGGAGATCCAGGGCGCGATCGGCGCGCTGGACGAGGGCGCTCCGATCTATTGTGCCCTGTACCGCGCGGAGGACTACAGCCCCTTCGGGCCGAAGAAGGGCGCGCAGCCCTACTATTTCCGCGACGCCGTCGACGTGGCCCTGAAGACGGACACGGACGTGGCCGAGTTCGACGTGGAGGACGTGACGCCCGGCGATTATGCGGTGTCGTGCGTGATGGACACCATCGGCGGCGGCTTCATGCCCGGCAAGGGCGACGTCGCCAACATGACCGCTCCGCAGGTGTCGCTCACAAAGGGGCAGACGGCCCACGTGGACGTGAAGCTGGACTTCGCGATCCCCTGACCGCCGCGGCACCCCTCCCAGTGGCGGCCTCCGCAATCTCTTCTTGAGGTGAGGGCTTGCGGAGAATCGTTTGATGTCGCACTATCGGTGGCCATGAAGAAACCAGGCGAGCGGACGCTGACTCGGCGGCAGGCGCTTGTTGCGGCTGCCGGCTCGGCGGCCGCTGCCACGTTGGGGGTCTCGGGAGCTGCCATGTCCGGTCTCGGTGCTGCAGGTTGCGCGACGAATCAGGAGCCCTCTTCGCACGGAGGCCCGGCCACCCCCGGCGCCTCGGGCGATCGTATGCCGGTGGTGTTCCTCCCGCACGGCGGCGGTCCGTGGCCGTTCGTGGAGACGCCGTTCGGCAGCAAGGAAGAGCTCGCCGCCCTCACGGCCTACATCCAGTCGGTGAAGGGGCTGCCGAAGAGTCCGCCGCGCGCGATCCTCGCCGTCTCCGCCCACTGGGAAGAGCCGGTGTTCACCGTGATGAGCGGGGAGCGTCCGCCGCTCCTCTTCGATTATTACGGCTTCCCGCCCGAGTCGTACGAGCTCACGTGGCCCGCGCCCGGCCAGCCGGTCGTGGCGGCCCGCGTGCGTCAGCTCCTGGAAACAGCGGGCTTTCCGACCGCCGAGAACAAGGAGCGCGGCTTCGATCACGGCACCTTCGTGCCCCTGAAGCTGGCCTATCCGGAGGCGGACGTGCCTTGTGTACAGCTCTCTCTCAAGCGCGGGCTCGACCCGGCAACGCACATCGCGATGGGCCGCGCGCTCGCGCCTCTCCGCGACGAAGGCGTCCTCATCATCGCGAGCGGCATGAGCTACCACAACCTGCGCGCCTTCGGGCCCGCCGGCCGCGCCCCGTCGGAGGCGTTCGACAAGTGGCTGAACGAGGCCGTCACCGCGGATCCGGAGGAGAGGACGAGCCGGCTCTCCGCGTGGTCCAAGGCCCCCTCGGCGCGCGCCGTCCACCCGCGGGAAGAGCACCTGATCCCGCTCATGGTCGCCGCGGGCGCCGCCGGAGCGGACCGCGGGCGCAACGCCTACAACGGCACGCTGCTCGGGCTACGCCTCTCCGCCCATCACTTTGGATGAGCCCTCCGACAGCACCTTTCGCACCTTGCGGGCCAGGAGCGAGGGCGTGAACGGCTTCTGCAAGAAGGCGTATTCAGCCTCCAGCACGCCGTGGTGGATCAGCGCGTCGTCCGTGTAACCCGACAAAAATAGCACCTTGCACGCCGGCCGCTCGGCGAGGAGCCTCGTCGCGAGGTCGCGGCCGCCGAGGTGCGGCATCACCACGTCGGACACGAGCAGATCGATGGGGCCCGCGTGGCCCCGCGCGATCTCCAGCGCCGCGAGGCCGTTCGAGGCCTCCAGCACCGCGTAGCCGCAGCTCCGCAGCACGTGGGCCGCGAGCGCGCGCACCGCCTCCTGGTCCTCCACGACGAGCACCGTCTCCGTGCCCGGCGGCATCGACTGCATGCGCGACCCCGAGATCGGCGCCGCCTCCATGCCCGCGATCCGGGGCAAATACACGCGGAACGTGGCGCCCTTGCCCGGCTCGCTCTCGATGCGGATGCAGCCGCGCGACTGCTGCACGATGCCGTGCACCGTCGCGAGGCCGAGGCCCGTGCCCTTGCCGACGCCCTTCGTCGTGAAGAACGGCTCGAAGACGCGCTCCTTCGTCGCCTCGTCCATGCCGTGGCCCGTGTCGCGCACGAGCAGCATCACGTGCTCGCCCGGCTGCACCTCCGGGTACCGCGCGCACCCTTCGCAGCCGAGCAGGACGTTGCGCGTCTCGATGAAGAGCTGGCCGCCCGTCGGCATCGCGTCGCGCGCGTTGACGGCCATGTTGATGAGGATCTGCCCGAGCTGGCCGGGATCCGCCTTGATCAGCCACGGATCCTCGCACAGCGTCGTGATCATCATCACGTCCTCGCCGATCATGCGGCGGAGCATCTTCTGCGTGTCGAGGACGACGTCGTTGAGGCTCAGCACCTTCGGCTCCAGCACCTGCTGGCGGCTGAAGGCGAGGAGCTGGCGAGTGAGCGTCTCCGCCCGCTCGCCGGCGCGGTGGATCTCGCTCAAGACCTCGTGCAAAGGGTCGTCCGGCAGCATCGTCGTGAGCGACGGATCGCTGTAGCCGTTGATGATCGTGAGCAGGTTGTTGAAGTCGTGCGCGACGCCCGCCGCGAGCCGGCCGACCGCCTCCATCTTCTGCGCCTGCCGGAACTGCTCCTCCAGCCGCCTGCGCTCCGTCACGTCGGTCTGCACCGCGACGAAGTGGGTGACCCGGCCGTGCGCGTCGGTCACGGGCGCGAGCGTGAGGTCGTTCCAGAACTTCGTGCCGTCCTTGCGGTAGTCGATGAGGTGCACCGAGCAAGAGCGGCCCCGCTCCATCGCGGTCGCGATCTCGTCGATGGCCTCCGGATCCGTCTCCGCGCCGTGCAAGAAAGCGCAGCTCTGCCCCATCACCTCCGCGGCGGAATACCCGGTGAGCCGCTCGAAGCCCGGGCTCACGTAGATGATCGGCCGGCCGGGCACGGTGGCGTCCGTGATCACGATCCCCTGCGAGACGGCCCGCATCGCGCGGTCGCGGAGGCGCAGCTCCTCCTCGTCGCGGGCGCGCGCCTGCTCGTGCAGGAAGGCGTCGAGGCCGAACGAGACCGCGGGCGAAAGCTCGTCCAGCGTCGCGCACAGATCCTCGGTGAAGAAGCCGACCTCGTGGGCATACAGAGTGAGAACGGCCGCGACCCGGCCCCGCTCGAAGAACGGGAACGACGCGGAGGCGTGGATGCCGCTCTGCTCGATCATCCGGCGCCACTCGGGCGGCTGCGGGACGTCGAGCAGGTCGTTGCGGACGAACGAACGGCCCCGCGAGAAGGCGCGCCCCGTCGTCCCGTGCGAGCGAGGATCGGCCTCGTCGAGCGACACGATCACGGATCTTGCGAGGTCGCCGCCGTCCCCGGCGCTCGCCGCCATCCGCACGAGATCCCCGTCCGGAACTCCGACCCACGCGAAGCGGAAGCGCCCTTTTTCAACGGCGATCCGGCACACCTCGCGGAACAGCTCCTCCGCCGAGGCGCAGCGGCTCACGGCGCGGTTGGTGCCCGCGAGCATCGCGTAGAGGTCGTTGCGCGTGGACAGCGCCTTCTCCGCGCGCTTGCGCTCGGTGATGTCCTCCACGACGATGCCGTAGCCGATGAGATCCCCTCCGTGGTGAATGGGATACACGCTGATGAGCTGGTGAAACACGGCTCCCTGCGCGGCCGCCGGGCTGATCACCATCTCCTCGTTGAGGACGATCTCCCCCCGCGACGCGCGCCGCAACAGCGGCTCCGCCAGCGGCCAGATCTCCGGCACGACCTCGCGGATGTGACGGCCACGGTGCGCGTCCGGAGACAGCCTGTTGAACTGCGCCAGCGCGTGATTGACCCGCACGAATCGAAACTGGGTGTCTACGAAGAGGAACCCGATGGGGGCATTCGTGAACAGGGTCTCCAGCAAGACCCGGGAGATGTCCGTCGTCGGACCGGATGCGTGCATTTTGCCGTTGCGTCCAATGAAGAACAGGAGCCAGCCCTGGGAGAAACGGCCCGGCCGGAGAGATCCTGAATTCCACCCTCCGACACCCCTTCGACGGCTGCAAGGGTTGTCTCACCCTGATGAGAAGCTTGTCTCAGGTCGCGCCGGCTCACCGCTGCTCGGAGAGGACGCCTCGGACCTTCTTCGCGAGCTGACTGGGCGTGAACGGCTTCCGCAGAAAGGCGATCTTGGCCTCTTCGACGCCGTGCTGGATCAGGGCATCATCGGTGTAGCCCGACATCAGGAGCACGCGGATCAAGGGCCGTGAGAGCTGGATCTTCTCGACGAGCTGCCGGCCTCCGAGGTGCGGCATCACGACGTCGGACACGAGGAGATCGATCGGGCCGGGGTGCGCCTCCGCCACGGTGACGCCCTCGCGGCCGTTCGACGCCTCCAGCACGGCGTAGCCGCACCCGCGGAGCACCCGCGCGGCCAGCGTGCGCAGCGCCTCCTGATCCTCGACGAGGAGCACCGTCTCGGAGCCGGTGGGCAACGAGGAAGGCACGTTGACGGACGGCACCTCGGATTGAGTCGGGACGCGCGGCAGGTACACGCGGAACGTGGCGCCCTTGCCGGGCTCGCTCTCGACGGAGATCTGGCCGTTCGCCTGCTGCGCGATGCCGAGCACCGTCGCGAGCCCGAGGCCGGTGCCCTTGCCGGGGCCCTTCGTGGTGAAGAACGGTTCGAACAAGCGAGCGCGCGTGGCGGTGTTCATGCCGTGGCCGGTGTCGCGCACGATCAGCATCACGTGCGGCCCCAAGGCGAGGCCCGGCAGCGCCGCGCAGGCCTCCTCGTCCAGCGTGACGTTCGCGGTCTCGATGAGGAGCTGCCCGCCGGTCGGCATCGCGTCGCGCGCGTTCACCGCGAGGTTGATCAGGATCTGCGACATCTGCCCCGGATCCACGCGCGCGAGGCCGAGCGCGGGGTCCAGGCGCGTCGTGAGGATCACGTCCTCGCCGATCATGCGGCGGAGCATCTTCTCGGTCTCCGCGACGACGGCGTTGAGGCTCAGGACCTTCGGCTCGATCACCTGGCGGCGGCTGAACGTGAGGAGCTGGCGGGTCAGCGTCTCGGCGCGCTCGCCGGCGCGGTGGATCTCGCCGAGCGCCTCGCGCATGCCGTCCGCGTCGAACAGCTCGACGTAGGCCGGATCGCTGTAGCCGCTGATGATCGTGAGCAGGTTGTTGAAGTCGTGCGCGACGCCGGCCGCGAGCTTGCCGACGGCCTCCATCTTCTGCGCTTGCCGGAACTGCTCCTCGATGCGGCGGCGCTCGGCCTCTTCGCGCGCGCGCTCGCGCTCCTGGTAGAGCTTGTCGACGCCGAGGGAGACGCTCGGCATGATCTCGGACAGGGTCGCGAGGAGGTCCGGATCGAAGTAGTCGCGCTGCGCGGCGTAGAGGGCGAGCACCGCGATCGGGCGGCCCTGCTCCTTGATGGGGAACGTCGCCGTCGCGCCGACGCCGACGCGCCTCGCGACGTCGTGCCACGGGCTCGTCATCGACGCGGTGTGGAAGTCGTTCACGACCACCGATTGCCCTGTCGCGAAGGCGCGCCCCGCCGGGCCCTGCGAGCGCTCGTCCGCGGGATCCAGCGAGACCCGGATGGCGTCGATGTAGCCGCCGTCGACGCCCGCGCGCGCGACCGGGACGATGCGGTCCCCCTCCGGCACCCCGATCCACGCGAAGCGGAAGCGCCCTGTCTCGACGGCGATCTCGCACACGTCCGCGAACAGCTCCTGCAGCGTCTGGCACTGGCTCACCGCACGGTAGGTGCGCGCGAGCATCGCATACAGGTGGTTTCGAGCGCGCAGCGCGTCCTCTGCGGCCACCCGCGCAATCGTCTCGTCGCTCGCGCTGCCGGCCGTCGCGCGGGGCCCCTCCTCGGGATACGCTGCCCGCTCCGATCCAGCCGTTTCGTCCGAAGCCGTTCTCATCTCTCCGCTCGCGCGCGTGCTTTGGTGGTCCTTGCCTTGCAAGGGTCGCACCTCCGCGGGCGGCTCTTTCCGCCGAGATCCAGCGCTCATGATCCTGCCTACCAAATCGTTCAAGAAGGGCTTTGCGAACGTCACGATCGGCCTGCTCAGCGGCAAGCTGAAGGCCGGGCGCGTGACGACGTTCTCCCCGCATCACCCGGAGCAGCGCATCGATCTCGCGGGCGCCGCGGGCACGGTGGTGACGGTGCTCTTGCCGACCGAGCAGGTCGCCTACGTCGGCTTTCACCGGAACCCGGGGGAAGCGCCGACGCGCGCGACGGGCAAGCCGCTCGTGCGCGTGCGCTGCGCGGGCGTGGGCCACTTCACCGTGGAGGTGACGAAGGAGGCGCTCGGTCACCCGCTCGGCTTCTACGGCGCCCCGACGGAGCCAGATTGCCCGTATTCCGAAATCTTCTTCTACGCGCACGGCGTCCACGCGAAGGAGACCGTGGAGCCCCTCGGGGAGATGCTCGTGCGCCGTCAGCTCCTCGATCCGGCGGATCTGGATCGCGGCCTCGACGAGCAGGTGTCCAGCCGCAGCGTCGCCCTCGGCACCATCCTCATCGAGCAGAAGGTGGTCACGCCCGAGGCCGTCGAGGAGGCGGCGAAGAGCCAGCGTTTCAAGCGCCTTCGCATCGGCGAGATCCTCGTGGAGGCCGGCCTCGCGACGCCCGAGCAGGTGGAGCGCGCGCTCACGGAGCAGAAGAAGCGCAGCGGCCGCAAGCTCGGGGAGGTGCTCGTCGACATGGGCATGATCACCGAGGTCGATCTGGCCCTCACGCTCGCGGAGAAGTTCCACCTCCCGTTCGTCGACCTCGAAGAATACGCGGTCGACGCGGCCGCGACGTCGATCGTCCCGCGGGATCTCGTGGAGAAATACGGCATCCTCCCGGTCCGCGCCGACTCGGGCTCGCTCGTGGTGGCGATCTCGGATCCGCTCGCGACCGAGTTCCGCGACGTGCTCCGCTACCACCTGCCGCAGCGCCGCGTGGAGGAGGTGCTCGTCACCTCGACGCAGCTCCGCACGTTCGTGGAGGCGTTCCTGGCGCAGGGCGATCAGCCGACGGAGGAGCTGCAGAAGATCCTCGATCAGCTCGCGATCGACGCGCAGCAGGCCCACCAGGTCACGCGCGAGCAGGAGACGCGCCCGGACATCTCCGACAGCGCGATCATCAAGCTCGTCAACCAGATCATCATCGACGCCTACAAGCGCGGCGCCTCCGACATCCACGTGGAGCCGAACGGCGAGGATCGCCCGGTGCTCGTGCGGTTCCGCGCGGACGGCGAGTGCTACCTCTACCGCGAGCTGCCCTCGAGCGTGCGCGCGTCGCTCGTGGCCCGCATGAAGATCATCGCGTCGCTCGACATCTCGGAGCGGCGCAAGCCTCAGGACGGCAAGATCCGTTTCCGCTTCCACGACCGCATGATCGAGCTGCGCGTCGCCACGATCCCCACCGTGAACGGCAACGAGGACGTGGTGATGCGCATCCTCGCCGCGTCGAAGCCGATGCCGGTGGAGGGGCTGCTTTTGTCGTCCCGCAACCTCGACGAGGTGCGCAAGCTGATCCAGCAGCCGTACGGCTTGATCCTGTGCGTGGGGCCGACGGGCTCCGGCAAGACGACGACGCTCCACTCGATGCTGGGCGCGCTGAACGGCATGGACATGAAGATCTGGACCGCGGAGGACCCGGTCGAGATCACGCAGCCGGGCCTGCGCCAGGTGCAGGTGCAGCCGCGCATCGGCTTCACGTTCGCGGCGGCGATGCGCTCGTTCCTCCGCGCGGATCCCGACGTCATCATGGTCGGCGAGATGCGCGACGAAGAGACGGCCTCCACCGCGGTCGAGGCGTCGCTCACGGGTCACCTCGTGTTCTCGACGCTGCACACGAACAGCGCCGCGGAGACGGTCACTCGCCTCGTCGACATCGGGGTGGATCCGTTCACGTTCGCGGACGCTCTCCTCGGCGTCCTCGCGCAGCGCCTCGCGCGTTCGCTGTGCGCCAAATGCCGCGAAGATCACGAGACGACGACCGCGGAGTACGACGGCCTCGTCCGGGGCCTCGGGCGCGACTACCTGGAGCAGCGCGGCCTTCAGCCCGGGTTCCGCACGTTCCGCTCGCGCGGGTGCGACCAGTGCAACAGCGGCTACAAGGGGCGCATCGGCCTGCACGAGCTGCTCGTGGTCGACGACGAGCTGCGCGAGGCGATCCAGCGCAAGCACGCGATCGACAAGATCCGGAAGATCGCGCTGGCGGGCGGCATGACGACGCTGCTCCAGGACGGCCTGGAGAAGGCGATCGCCGGCAAGACGGATCTGCGTCAGGTTCTCGCCGCCTGCAGCCGCTGACCCCTTCGCGAAACGATCATTGTCCTTCGCCCGCTTGCGGTTCGCGCGGGTCCGGCTCACGATCCAGCCGCCGACTCGCGGAGGGTGAGCTCGCGTCGGTCCATGAATGGGCGCCCTTCCAGCATACACCGTCACGGAGACGCTCTCTCGATCCGCGCGGGGATCCCTCCTGCGCGCGGTCCGCGTCGCGGACGGACGGCGCGTCCTGCTCAAGGTGCTGGAGCCGCAGCGCACCCGCCCGCGGGATCTGTCGCGCCTGAAGCACGAGCTGTCGTTGGGCGGCCCGTTCGCCGGCGGCCCGGTGGTGGAGCCGCTCGCGCTCGACACGTACGAGGGCAAGCCCGCGCTCGTCCTCGAGGACTTCGGCGGCGCCGCGCTCGACACGCTCCTCGGGGCGCCGTTACCGATCGAGCGGTTCCTCCGGCTCGCGATCGGCATCACGTCGGCCGTCGCCGAGCTGCACGCGCGCGGCGTGGTGCACAAGGATCTGAAGCCGCAGAACATCCTCGTCGACGAGGCGAGGGGCGAGGTGAAGCTCACGGAGCTCGGCATCGCGTCCCGCCTCGCGCGCGAGCCGTCGCCTTCGCAGGGCCTCATCGAGGGCTCGCTGCCGTACCTTTCGCCCGAGCAGACGGGCCGCATGAACCGCTCGATCGACAGCCGATCGGACCTCTACTCGCTCGGCGTCACGTTCTACCAGATGCTCGCGGGCCGGCTCCCCTTCGAGGCGAGCGATCCTCCGGAGTGGATCCACTGCCACGTCGCGCGCCCGCCGCGGCCCCTGGGGGACGTCCGGCCCTCGGTGCCGCGCGTGATCTCGGACATCGTGATGCGCCTGCTCGCGAAGATGGCCGAGGATCGCTACCAGACCGCGCGCGGCCTCCTCCGCGACCTGTCGCGCGCCTTCGCGGGCCTCTCGCCGGACGGCACGATCGAGGCCTTCCCGCTCGGGCAGGGCGACCTCTCGGATCGCTTCGAGATCGCGCAGGGCCTGACGGGGCGCGAGGAGGAGCTCGCGGTGCTGCGCGGCGCGTTCGAGCGCGCCTCGCAGGGCGGGCGATCGGAGCTCGTGCTCGTCTCCGGGGAGCCGGGCGTCGGCAAGACGTCGCTGGTCCGCGAGCTCTACCGCGTCGTCGTGCGCGAGCGCGGCCTCTTCGGCGCGGGCAAGTTCGATCAGTACAAGCGCGACATCCCGTACGCGACGTTCGCCGACGCGTTCGGCCAGATCGTGCTCACGATCCTCGCGGAGAGCGAGGCGCGCGTCGGCGCCATCCGCGTGACCCTCCAGCGCGCGCTCGGCAAGAACGCGCGCGTGATCGCGGACGTCGTCCCGGAGGTGGAGCGCCTGCTCGGCCCGCAGCCGCCCGTCGTGCCGCTGCCCCCGATCGAGGCGCAGAACCGCTTCCACCTGGCCTTCCGCCACTTCGCCTCCGCGCTGGCCGGGCCGGATCGTCCACTGGTTGTATTCCTTGACGACCTCCAGTGGGTCGATCCCGGGAGCCTGCGCCTGCTCCGCGAGCTCATCGAGAGCCAGGAGAGCCATCACCTGCTCGTCCTCGGGGCCTACCGCGACGCCGAGGTGGGGGACGCGCACCCGCTGCTCGGCATGATGGAGGGGCTCCGGAGAGCGGGCGGCTCGGCGCGGTTGCTCACGCTGGCGCCGCTCGGCGCCCGGGATCTCGGCCGCATCCTCGCCGGCGCGCTGCGATCGACCGAGGAGCGCGCGGCGCCGCTCGCGCGGATCGTCCACCAGAAGACCGGCGGCAACCCGTTCTACGCCGTGCAGTTCCTCCAGACCTTGCACGAAGAGGGCCTGATCAAGCTCGATCGCGCGCGCGGCGAGTGGACGTGGGACGCGCGCCGCATCCACGACAAGGGCTTCACCGAGAACGTGGTCGACTTCATGGTCCGCAAGATCGTGCGGCTCCCGCCCGAGACGCAGCGCGCGCTCAAGATAGCCGCCTGCGCCGGGGGGAAGAGCTCCTTGCACAAGCTCGCGCTCGTCGCCGGCGAGAGCGATGAGGAGATCGAGCACGATCTCTGGCCCGCGGTGCGAGAGGGCCTGATCTTCTGCCGCGAGGACACGTGCACCTTCCTGCACGACCGCATCCAGCAGGGCGCGTACGCCCTCCTCGACGAGGCGACCCGGCGCGCGATTCACCTGCAGATTGGCCGTATTCTGATGACCAACCTCCCGCCCGACGTCCTCAGCGAGCGCCTGTTCGACGTGGCGGGCCACCTCGCGAACGGCCGCTCGCTCGTCACGGATCCGGCCGAGCGCGCGCGCGTGGGCGCCCTGTTCGTGCGCGCGGGCAAGAAGGCGAAGGCGTCGGCGGCGTACACCTCGGCGCGCTCGTTCTTCGGGATCGCGGCCGAGATGCTCGCCGAGGACGCGTGGAGGTCGCGCTACGCGGAGGCCTTCGCGATCCACCTGGAGCACGCGGAGTGCGCGACCCTGTCCGGCGCCTTCGAGGAGGCGAGCGACCTGTTCGAGCTGTGCCTGTCCCGCGCGGCGACGCGGTTCGACAAGGCCACTGTCTACGAGCGAAGGCTCAGGCTGTATCCCATGGAGGGGCACTTCGATCGCAGCCTGGCCCTGGCCCTGGAGGCGCTCGCGCTCTTCGGCGAGACGTTCCCCGACGACGGACCGGCGCTCGAAGACGCCACGCGGGAGGAGGCCGAGCGCGTGCGAGCGTGCCTGTCCGTCCGGGACGCCGCCGCCCTCGTCGATCTCCCGGAGACGACCGATCCCGAGGTGCGGGCGCTCATCGGCCTGCTCGCGCACGCGGCGCCCTCGGCGTACATCGGGCCGCGGCCCGCGCTGTTCCCGCTCATCATCCTGCGCATCGTGCGCATCTCGATCGAGCGGGGGCACACGCGCGAGTCGTGCATGGGCTTCAGCTGCTACGGCTTCCTGCTCGTGTCGCGCTACGGAGATCCGGAGAGCGGGCGCGCCGTCTCCGAGATGTCCATTCGCCTCGGCGAGCGGCTCGGAGACGCGGCCGGCCGCGGCCGCGCGCTGCACCTGCACGGCGATCACATCCTGTTCTGGAGCCGCCCCTTCGCCGAGGTGTTCCCGGTGCTGGAGGACGGCTTCGCCTCGTGCATCGAGACAGGCGATCTCGCGTACGGCGGCTACATCGCCTTCGAGATCCCGTGGCAGGCCTTCGAGCGGGGGGACGCGCTCGACGACGTCGCGGCCTTCTCGCAGCGGTTCCTCGCCTTCGCGCAGGAGTCGAAGAACGCCGCCGTCCACGCGACGATCCGCATGGAGCAGCAGCTCGTCGCCTGCCTGCAAGGCCGCACGCGCGCGCCCTCCTCGTTCGAGGACCCGTCGTTCGACGAGGCGGCGACGCTCGCGGTGATCGAGGGCGCCGCGTTCATGCCGGGCGTCGTCTTCTACCACACGATGAAGCTCCTCTCGGCGTACCTGATGAGCGACGCGCGCGGCGCCGCCCGCCACGCCGAGGAGGCCCGAAAGACGCTGTCCGCCGCGATGGCGATGCCCATCGAGACGACGTTCCACTTCATCGACGCGCTCCGCCTGTGCCGCGCGTACGCCGACGCGACCGAGGAGGAGCGCCCCGGCGTCCTCGCGGCCATCGAGGAGCACGAGCGCCTCCTCGTCGGCTGGGACAGGGGCTGTCCCGCGAACTTCGCCGCCAAGCGCGCCCTCGTCGCGGCGGAGCGCGCGCGGGTGACCGGCGATCTCCTGGGCGCCGAGCAGCGCTACGAAGAGGCCTTGTTCGCGGCGCGCGAGGGCGCCTTCCCCCACTGGGAGGCGATCTCGGCCGAGCTCGCGGGCCGCTTCTATCTCGGCCGAGGCATGGAGATCGCGGCGACCGCCTACCTCCGAGAGGCGCACGGCGCGTATCGAAGGTGGGGGGCCGCCGCCAAGGTGCGCAGCCTGGAGCAGCGGTATCCGAACCTCTCGGACGAGCCGTCCGCGGGCCCGACGGCCACCATCGTCGCCGCCGCCGAGCAGCTCGATTTCCTCTCGATGGCGAAGGCCTCCCAGACCATCTCGCGCGAGATCGTGCAGGACGATCTGGCCCGCATCCTCCTCTCGGTCGCGCTCGAACAAGGGGGCGCGGAGCGAGCCATTCTGCTGCTCTGTCGCGAGGGCAAGCTCACCGTCGAGGCGGAGGCCTCCATCGGCGACGGCGGCCCCGTGTCGAGCGTGCTTCTGTCCGTCCCGCTCGACGCCTATCCAAGGGCGCCAGCCTCGCTGATTCAGTTCGTCGCGCGGACGAGGCAGCGCGTGATCCTGGGCGACGCCGCCGCCGCAGCGGGGCAGTTCTCGGGGGATGAATACTTTTCGTATTCCAATGAGACGGGGAGGCCTCGTTCGGCCCCGCGCGCGGTGCTCTGCTTGCCGATCCCGCGGCAGCGGGAGGTGCTCGGCATCCTGTACCTGGAGAACTCGCTGCTCGCGCACGCGTTCACGCCGGACCGCCTCGTCGCGCTGGAGCTGCTCGCCACGCAGGCGGCCATCTCGCTGCAGAACGCCCGCCTCCTCGCGGAGGAGCGCGCCGCCCGCGAGGCCGCGGAGGAGGCGGAGCGCGCCGCCCGCGAGGCCGTGCGCGCGCGCGACGAGTTCCTCACGGTCGCGTCGCACGAGCTGAACACGCCGGTCACGTCGCTCATGCTGGCGCTCCACTCTCTGTCGCGCGCGGCGGAGCCCGAAAAGACGCTGGACGCGGCGTCGATCCAGAGGCTCGTGGGCCTCGCGGCGCGGCAGGGCGAGAGGCTCACGAAGCTCGTGTCGGATCTGCTCGACGTCTCGCGCATCGAGGCCGGGAAGCGTGAGCTGTCGCGGACGCGCTTCGATCTGCAGGCGCTCGCGCGGGAGGTGGCGGAGCGCCTGTCGCCGCTCGCGGCGCGCGCGGCGTGCTCGGTCACGGTCGCGCCCGGCCCCGAGGTCATGGGGAGCTGGGACCGCTCGCGCATCGATCGCGTGCTCGTGAACCTCCTCTCGAACGCGATCAAATTCGGCGCCGGCAAGCCCATCGACATCTCGGTGATCGCCGACGGCGACGTCGCGCGCGTCCTCGTGCGGGATCGCGGCATCGGCATCGATCCGCGGATGCGCGCGCGGATCTGGGGTCGCTTCGAGCGCGCGGTATCCGAGCGGAACTACGGCGGCCTCGGGCTGGGCCTTTACATCAGCAAGAGGATCGTCGAAGAGCACGGCGGCTCCATCGACTGCGAGAGCGAGCCTGGAAGAGGATCCGTGTTCGCCGTGGAGCTGCCTCTCGTATGAAAAAGGTCCTCGTGATCGATGACGACGCGGACATCCGCGAGTCGCTCCAGGCGCTCCTCGAAGCGTACGGGTTCTCCGCCGCCGCGGCGGACGGCGGCCCAGCGGCGCTCGCGATGCTGCGCGAGGGCCCGATCCCGAGCGTGATCCTCCTCGATCTGATGATGCCGGAGATGGACGGCGCGGAGTTCCGTCGTCACCAGCTCGCGGATCCGGCGATCGCCGGCATTCCGGTGATCGTGATCTCCGCGGGCGGCGGAGCGGTGCAGAAGGCGCGCGCGATGGGCTTACCAGGCTTGACGAAGCCGCTGGACGTCGAGCGGCTGATCGCGATGGTGACCGCGGCCGGCGACGCGACGTAGCTCGCGTCGAGCCGAGTCGTCTCTCTCCGAGCCGAGGCGCACCGCCTGCGCTTCGCCCCGCACGAGAGACCCGTTCGCGCGCGCGCTGCATTCCGCCGCGAGGCTCGATCCTCGCTCGTCGGCGCCTCTCGACATCCGAGCGCACATGGACGAGAGTTTGCACCGCGCGAGGAATCCCCCATGAGCCATACGATCCTTTTCGAGAGCGCAGGGCACCGGAACATCCTGCTCGAGGACTTCAACAAGGGGGCGCTCGCCGTGCAGGCGAACCAGCACGTCGTCATCCACAACCGATCGGCGATGATCCTCGATCCGGGCGGCCACAAGGTCTACTCGCGCGTCCTCTCCGCGACGCTGCAGCTCCTCGGCCCCGCGAAGCTCGACACGATCTTCCTCTCCCACCAGGACCCGGACATCATCGCGGCCACGAACGGCTGGCTCATGACGACCGACGCGAAGGCCTACATCTCGGCCCTGTGGACGCGCTTCGTCCCGCACTTCGGCCTCGATCAGCTCGTCGAGTCGCGCCTCTTGCCGATCCCGGACGAGGGCATGAAGCTCGATCTCGGCGGCGTCGATCTCTTGATCCTGCCCGCGCATTTCCTCCATTCGCCGGGCAATTTCCAGGTCTACGACCCGGTGTCGAAGATCCTTTATTCGGGTGACCTCGGCGCGTCCGTCGACGGGTTGAACATCGAGGCGACGAACTTCGAGGAGCACATCCCGCGAATGAAGGGCTTCCACGAGCGGTACATGTGCAATCAGCGCGCGATGAAGGGCTGGGCGCACATGGTCCGGCAGCTCGATATCGCCATCATCGCGCCGCAGCACGGCCGCTTCTTCCGCGGGGAGATGGTCGGCAAATTCATCGACTGGTGCGAGAAGCTCGCGTGCGGCACCGATCTCATGGACAACGCCTATCGCGTCCCGGCCTGAAGGGGCTTCGCCGAATCCCTGTCTCAGGCGGGGTCGAGACTCCGTGTAACGGGCCGTATTCGGTCTCGGTACATCCATCGAGTTATTTCTCTTCGCCCGGCGCGCGCATCTTGCGGACTCGGGTGTTCAGAGATTAGTTAATCTCCGCGCAAATCGCGTGGCGCAGGCCATGCACGACGCGCTGCGGGGCTCTTGTGACGGAAGCGAAGCCGATGCGAAGCGACCAGGCCAATCCGGTCGTGGGTCTCTCCGTGGGCCCCACGGGCGGCGGGGATCTGTGCCGGCGATCGCTCGACGCGCTCCCTCAGGCGGTCGCCGTGTTCGATCGCGACTGTCGCGTGGTGTTCATGAACCGCGCGCTGCGGGCCCTCACGAGCGCGCTCGACGACGGCGTGATCGGTCGCCGGCCCGACGAGCTGTGGCCGGACAGCGTGTCGCGGCTCATGTTGCCGCCGCTCGAGCGCGTCCGGTCGAGCCGCGCGCCGCACGAGTCGGTCGCGGAGCTCGCGCTCGCGGGGCGGGGCAAGCGCTCGTTCCGCGTGCAGTGGGTGCCCCTCACGAACGACGACGGCCTCGTGACCGAGATCCTCGCGAGCATCGTGGACGTCACCGCGCGCGTCGCGAGCGAGCGGCGCATCGAGCGGCTCACGCGCATCCACCGCACGATCGCCGACGCCAACGAGGCCATCGTGCGCTCGGCCAACGAAGGCGCCCTCTTCCAGCGGATCTGCGAGATCGCGCTCGGCCTCGGCGGGCTCGTGGGCACGGCGATCCTGCGCTGGTCGGAGGAGCGCGACTCGCTCGTGACCGTGGCCTCGGCGGGCCTCATCGGCCCCCAGCTCGCGCGCGTGGTGGTGTCGCGCGCGCAGATGAGCGCGGGCGAGCGCGGGCTCGCGGTCGGGCAGGCCTTCGCGGAGAACCGGATGATCGTGCGCGATCCGTACGTGCCGGTCCCGGGCTCTCCGAGCGACACGAAGGCGTCCGCGTGCTTCCCGCTCCACTGCGACGGCGCGGTGATCGGCGTGCTCGGCCTCGCCGCGGACGAGGGAAACTACTTCGACGACGAGGTGCTGGGCCTCTTCGCCGGGCTGGTGCAGGACGTGTCGTACGGCCTGGATCACCTCGCGCGCGAGCGCCGGCTGACGGAGAGCGAGGAGCGGTACCGCGACCTCGTGGAGAACCTCGACGACGTGGTCTTCGCGCTCGACGCCGCGGGGCGGATCACGTTCATGAGCCGCAGCGTCGCGCACTACGGGTTCGCCGCCGAGGACGTGCTCGGGCTTGAATTCCAGCGCTTCTTGCACATCGAGGAGGCGCCTCTCGCGGACGCGGACTGGCAGCTCATGGCGGGACGAAACGGCGGCCGCATCGTCCGCGACACGCGCGTCATCGACGGGACGGGGAAGGTGCGCCACGTGCGCGTGAACGCGCGGCCGATGGCGGAGGGCGGGCGGCTCGTGCGCGTGCAGGGCGTGATCACCGACATGACGCAGCAGCACGAGACCGAGGCGCAGCTCCGCATCGCGCAGAAGATGGATGCGGTCGGCCGGCTCGCGGGCGGCGTCGCGCACGACTTCAACAACCTCTTGATGGTGATCGCCTCGTACACGGAGCTCGCGCTGGACTCGCTGCCAGCCGAGGCGCCCGCGCGCGACGACCTGGAGGAGGTGCGCAAGGCGGCGCTCCGGGCGACGGGGCTCACGCGGCAGCTCCTCGCCTTCAGCCGCAAGCAGGTGCTCCGGCCGGAGGTGCTCGATCTGAACGCGCTCATCGGCGGCATGGAGAAGATGCTGCGGCGCCTGCTCGGCGAGGACATCCAGCTCACGTTTTATCCGGGCGCGTCGCTCGGCGCGACGAAGGCGGACGCGGGGCAGCTCGAGCAGGTCTTGATGAACCTCGCCGTGAACGCGCGCGACGCGATGCCGAAGGGCGGGGCCTTGCAGATCACGACGTCGAACGCCGAGATCGATCACGAGAAGGCGAGCCGCAACCTCGGCCTGCGGCCGGGATCGTGGGTGAAGGTCGAGGTGACGGACACCGGGACCGGCATGGATGAGGCGACGCTGGGCCGCATCTTCGAGCCGTTCTTCACGACGAAGGCCGCGGGGAAGGGGACGGGGCTCGGCCTCGCGATGGTGTACGGCATCGTCACGCAGAGCGGCGGCGTCGTGGCGGTGCGCAGCCGGCCCGGGGAGGGCGCGACGTTCGAGATCTTCCTGCCGCGCGCCGCCGGCGCGTCGAAGGGCGTGGAGGACGCGCGCGGGGGGCCGGACGCGTCGGGCAAGGCGGGCGCCGCGGAGGGCATCCTGCTCGTCGAGGACGACGACTCGGTGCGGCGGCTCACGCAGCGGATGTTGATCGCGGCCGGCTACCGGGTCGTGTGCGCTTCGAGCGGCGCGGAGGCGATCCAGGCGTGCGCGGACGCGCGGATGGACGTGGCGCTGCTCCTGACGGACGTGGTGATGCCCGGCCTCAACGGGCGCGAGCTCTGCGAGAGGCTCCGAGCGTTACGGCCCGAGCTGCGGGTCCTTTACATGTCGGGCTACACGGACGACGCGATCGCCGAGCGGGCGGGGCTCGACGGGCTCACGCTCGGGGTCGACATCGTGAGCAAGCCGTTCAGCGCCGACGTCCTGCAGCGCACCATCCGCGCCTTGCTGGATCGCCGATAAGCCACGCCCTGGATCCCAAGGCGTTTCGGGATCGATGGAAGGTGCTCAAGGCCCGTCCCCTTGGGCCGTTCCTCATGAGCGAAGGGCAATAAGCCCGGCCGGGCCACACGGTGTGACCGGCTCACCTCCAGGATGGAGACCACCATGTCACTCGTCATCAACACCAACGTCGCGTCCCTCCAGGCTCAGAAAAACCTCGCCGCTTCGCAGCAGGCGCTCGCCTCGAACTTCTCGAAGCTGTCCTCCGGTATGCGCATCAACGGCGCGGCGGATGACGCTGCGGGCTTGGCGATCTCCGAGAACATGCAGGCGCAGACTCGCTCGTATGCGGTCGCCGAGCGCAACACCAACAACGCGGTCTCCATGGCGCAGGTCGCGGAGTCGGGCCTCGGTCAGGTGAGCGGCATCCTCTCGCGCATGCGGGAACTGGCGGTCCAGGGCTCGAACGGCGACCTCGGGTCGACCGACCGCGATTACCTCAACACGGAGTTTACGGCGCTCCGCGGTGAGATCAGCCGTCTGGCGGATTCCACGAAGTTCAACGGCAAGGACCTCATGTCCGGCGCCGCCACCAACTTCGACTTCCAGGTCGGCATCAACAACAGCGCCGCCGACAAGATCACGCTGTCCTTCGGCGGAGTGACCCTGTCGAACCTCGGTATCGACTCGTCGACCGTGGACGGCGCGGACGCAACGAACTCCCTGGCGTCGATTGATTCGATCGACGGCGCCATCGAGACGGTCTCGACGCAGCGCGCCTCCTACGGCGCCGCGATGAACCGGCTGAGCTACACGATCGCGAACACGCAGTCGATTCGCACCAACCTCTCCGCCGCGAACAGCCGCATTCGTGACGTGGACGTGGCGGAAGAGACGGCCAGCATGGCCCGCAACCAGGTTCTCCAGCAGGCCGGCGTCTCGGTGCTCGCGCAGGCGAACCAGTCCCCCCAGATGGCGCTCAAGCTCATCGGCTGAAAGCGCGCCTCCCCACAAAAACCAGTCCTCAATAGGCCCATATCCGATTGTGGCGGAGCCTGCGGAGCCACCCGCGTGGGGTGGGGACCCCGACGGCTCCGCCGGCGGGGCGGGGCGGCGCGTGCCGCCCCGAGATGGGCAAAAGAGGGCTCCGCCCGTGCGCGGCTCGTCCTTTTCCGAGAGGCACAATGCCAACGACCTGACACGAGCGGCAACCGGTTGACGCTCACCTCGCCATGAAAACCCCGCCGAAGACCTCATTACTTCGAGATCCGCCCTGGATTAGAGGGTTTTTGCAATGGACCAGGGCTTGCTTTTCAGGTTGACCGAATCGCCACCTGAAGAACGGAGCAAGCTCAAATGGCACTCGTCATCAACACGAACATCGCGTCCCTGGAAGCTCAGCGCAATCTCAGCAAATCGCAGGGCGCGCTGGCATCGACGTTCCAGAAGCTGTCCTCCGGCATGCGGATCAACACCGCGGCGGACGACGCCTCCGGACTCGCGATCAGCGAGAACATGCAGGCGCAGGTCCGCTCTTTCGGGGCGGCGGAGCGCAACGCCAACAACGCCGTCAGCATGGCGCAGGTCGCCGAGGGCGCGCTCGGGCAGATGAGCAGCATCCTCTCGCGCATGCGCGAGCTGGCCGTCCAGGGCGCCAACGGCGACCTCACCGCGACCGACCGCGGCTACATGAACACCGAGTTCGCGTCCCTCAAGGACGAGATCGGCCGCATGGTGGAGTCGACTCAGTTCAACGGGAAAGGCCTGCTCTCCGGTCCGGCGGTGGCGATCGATTTCCAGGTCGGCATCAACAACACGGCGGCGGACAAGATCTCCGTGTCGTTCGGCAACATGACGACGCAGTCGCTCGGCATCGACGCGTCGAGCGTCGACGGCGCGGACGCGACGAACGCCCTCGCATCGATCACCGCGGTGGACGCGGCGATCGCCTCTGTCTCGGCCAAGCGCGCGGACTTCGGCGCGGTCATGAACCGCCTGCAGCTCACCGTGGCCAACACGCAGTCGATGAAGACGAACCTCTCGGCCGCGAACAGCCGTATCCGTGACGTGGACGTGGCGGAAGAGACCGCCGCGATGGCGCGCAGTCAGGTCCTCTCGCAAGCGGGCGTCTCCGTGCTCTCGCAGGCGAACCAGGCTCCCCAGATGGCGCTCAAGCTCCTCGGCGGCGGCTGATCTCGGCCTCGGCCACCCGGCGGCCTGACTTTCGCCGGGACGAGGAGAGACCGCCATGAGCATCACGATTTCTGGGCTGGCTTCGGGTCTCGACGTCAACGCGATCATCGACGGTCTGGTCAAGGCCGAGAGCGTCCCGCTGACGGCGATCTCCACGAAGAAGACCAATCTTCAGGCGGCGGCCTCGACGATATCGGGCATCGAGACGAAGCTCGCGACCTTGCGATCGGCGGCCAGCGCGCTCGCGGATCCGGTCCAGTTCGCCTCGTTCAAGACGTCGTCCTCGGATTCGACGGTGGTTCCTTCGGTGTCCGGCAATCCTTCTGCCGGCAGCTACGATGTTCAGGTGACGCAGCTCGCGCAGGAGCAAAGGACGTACTCGGACGCGCAGTCGTCGTCCACGGACGATCTGAACCAGGCAGGTACGCTGTCTCTGCAGGTCGGGACGGGGACGAAATACGATGTCACGGTGTCGGCGACGGACTCGCTGACGGACATCGCATCGGCCATCAACAAGACCGGCGCGCGCGTGAGCGCCTCCGTGCTCTACGACGGGAAAGGGGGCTATCGATTGCAGGTGCGGGGGCTCGACACGGGCGGCGCCAACGCGGTGACGCTCACCGAGACCGGGACGACTCTGGGCCTCGATTCGGCCACGTCTCCGGACAACACGTACCAGAAGGCGCAGAACGCCAAGCTGAAGGTGGACAACATCGATGTGGAGCGATCGACGAACCAGATCGTCGGCGTGATCCCCGGCGTGACGTTCGCCGTCACCAAGAAGACGACCAGCGCCGCGACCATCACGGTCGCCTCGGATCCGAGCGCGCTGGCGACGAAGATTCAGAGTTTCGTCTCGGCTTACAACGACGTCGTGAAGGCCGGGCACACGGCCGCAGGGTGGGGCGACAGCGCTGCTTCGAACACCGTTCTGGCGGGCGACGCCTCGATTCGAACGATGCTCGACAAGCTGTCTCGCGTCATCAGCACGCCGGCCACAGGGGCCAGCGGGAAGTACGCGACCATGATGTCGGTGGGGCTCGCGAGCGCCCGTGACGGCACGATCAGCCTCGACTCTTCGAAGCTGAGCGACGCCATCGCGCAGGACCCCGCGAGCGTTCAGAAGCTCTTCGTGGTGGACGCCAAGAACGGCCTCTCCGGGCTGATGGGCAACATGAAGACGACGATCGACTCGCTGACGAGCGGTAAATACGCATCGCTCCAGCTTCGGCTCGACGCTCTGAACGCGCTCGCGACGAAATGTGATGACGAGTCGACGGCGCTCCAGAGGCGCATCGACGCGTACAAGACGCAGCTCACGAACCAGTTCGCGAACCTCGAGACGATCATGACGCAGACGAAGACGCAGACATCGGCCTTGAATGGGATCAAGGACGTGAACTCCAAGTCTGATTAAGGGATAGTGCCATGCTCGCCGCCTCTGCCATCGCAAAGTACAAGACGGTCCAGGTCACCACGTGCTCGCCCGGCGAGCTCCTCGTGATGCTGTATAACGGGCTCTTCCGGTTCCTGGGGGAAGCTGCGAACGCCATCAAGAGCGGTGACAAGGCCGTCGCAGGGGAGCGCATCGGGCGCTCGCACGACATCCTGGCCGAGCTGGTCGCGGGGCTGAACCCGGCGCACGCGCCGGAGCTCTGCGACAACCTCCAGGCGATCTACATGTTCTGCATGGGGCGGATCGTGGAGGCCAATCTGTATCAGGACGCGAAGAGGATCGAGGAAGTGGTCCGGATCCTGACGCCGCTGCGCGAGGCGTGGACGATCGCCGTGCGCGGTCAGCCGGCGCCGCAGAAGACCTGAATACAGGAAGAAGATTTGCGGGCGGAACGAATCGCGGGAAGGGGGGGCCGCGCCATTCCATGTTTTCGCATTCCATCGGTCCGAGACCGGTGCTCGCGCTGCGAACGTGCCTTTCGCGAACGTTCCTTGTCTGCGCGACATCCAATCGGATGTGGTTGC